>NZ_JAQQEF010000016.1:0-196391 GCF_046027605.1 Paraburkholderia fungorum | reverse complement strand
ACTTACTTTCTTTGCCGCCGCAAAGAAAGATAAGCAAAGAAAGCGGCTCACACCGCCAGCGCCTAAGCGGGTCCCTCGCGCAGTCACGGTAGTGGTACATCTGGAATCCGTGCCCTCGCACATTCAACACGAGTGACAAGGCAGTCATACTTCCCGCCTCGCACTATGTGCTCGTCGGAACGGAACATCAGAAAAAGCCGCGCCTTCGCCTGAGACTCATGTGTGCCATTGACCTCTCTTCTACAAGATCAGCGTGCTTCCGTCAGCACTACGCGCGCCGCTGCACATTTCATAAAACTGGCCACCGCGTTTTCGCGATCATGTTTCATTCAACGCCCTGTGTTGGTGTATATCGCCTCTTCGCTTCCTCGCCTCTTCGCCTCTTCGCTTGTTCGCTTGTTCGCTTGTTCGCTTGTTCGCTTCTGTAGATCTTCTCTCTTACCGCTGTCGCTTTGGCGCATCGCCGAGGCGAAGCCAATGGCCCCCACGCCTAAACGAAGCCTCTGGTTTCCCATGCATACCCATCCGCGACGCACGCAGTGCGGAGTGGGAGCTGATGAGCGCGTTGTCACACACGCTGAATGTGCGAGAGCACGGATTCCAGATGCGCCACTCTCGTGACTGTGCGGGGGACCCGCTTATGAGCTAGCGGGTTGAGCCGCTTTCTTTGCTTATCTTTCTTTGCGGCGGCAAAGAAAGTAAGTGCCGCCCCGCACAGGGGCAACACTAATAGACCAATATCAATTCAAGTAAAGGCCAAAAAGCCAGATCAAGGAAAGACCAAAAAACCAGATCAAGGCCCCCCCTCGAATCCAAAACAATAGCAATCAGTTTTTCATAACAAGATCAAGCCTGCGGAATAACTGAAAGTACGATCGATCTGATTGCCTGAGACGCAATAACGCACTGGCACTTCCTTGGCGAATGACCTACGATTACCTCGTCACACGTAGCCCTATGCCGATCCATCATTAAATAATCCTAACTAAATCGCATAGAAAAATTATTCACAACATCATTTCATTTTTCGCTTCAGGAGTCATCCATGAAAACGCACATCATGATCTGCATTATGCTGATGCTTGCAGCGGGCGCAGCCCATGCAGGTAGTGGGTTCGCCGTGCGATGTACCTACTCGCATACGCGACCGGACGACTCCATCGTTCACCCGGGCAAACCGGGGCAGGCCATGGTGCATGATTTCTTCGGCAACACAAGCACGGACGCCTATAGCACTTACGATTCGCTGAGCAACAACAAACTCACAACATGCGATTCAATCGCCGACGTTTCCGCATACTGGGTGCCGCAATTGAAGCGGGCCTCCGGAATCGTCATGCCGCAGTACCAGAAGACGTACTACAAGAACGATCAACCGGTCGTCGCGCTTCAGGCGATTCAGCCCGGATTCGAGATGCTGGCCGGCAATCATATGGGAACCGCTCCCAATTCGCATATCAACTTCCTGTGCCGAGGAGGCTCCTACACCACCGTTGCCCCCACCAACTGTCCGGTCGTAACGGATAGCAGCGGCACCTATTCCCAACTCGATATCTCCGTTCATTTCCCTGACTGCTGGGACGGCAAGACGCTGGTGCCGAATTTTGCGGACGGCACGGATAACATGACATACCGGAATGCCGATGGCACGTGCCCAAGCGCCTATCCCGTCAAGATTCCCGAACTGCAGCTGAATGTCGCGTACAACCTCGGGCAGGATCCGGATCTGGCCACGGCGCAATTGTCGATGGACCCGATGATGATGAATGGGCAATGGGTCCCACAGTGGGGCGGCATGTATACGGCGCACGGCGACTTCGTCAATGCGTGGAAGACGGACGTC
The DNA here is from genome assembly GCF_046027605.1 of Paraburkholderia fungorum. Classification (GTDB taxonomy): domain Bacteria; phylum Pseudomonadota; class Gammaproteobacteria; order Burkholderiales; family Burkholderiaceae; genus Paraburkholderia; species Paraburkholderia fungorum_F. Next base: position 194,548 of record NZ_JAQQEF010000016.1, on the reverse strand, counting down.
ATGCAATACGTGATCGATAAGTGCATGAACACGCCCACGAGTGCCACATGCGGCAGCAGCCTTCCGACGTATTACTCCGCTGCCAGCGCGGATGTCTGGCTCGATTCAAGCGGTGCGGTCCATCCCGCTGACACCACCCTCGTGTCGGCGCCCGGCAGTGTCGTGCTGATTAAATTCGCAACGCCATTGAATCTCGGCGATTATCCGTACGCTAAATCCTATCTGCAGACCCAGGGGCAGAACATGACGGATTCCAACGCCATCATGCTGCAACTCTATGCCGCGACCACGACCTGGGACGACGCCACTCAACTGCCAACGGCGAGCGCATGTACGACACAACAGATCGGCGGCATTTATCTGGACAACGCATCGCAGGTGCGGCTAAACGACGTCACCAGCTACATCGCGTCGCAAGCGGCGGCCGGGGCATCACAGATCGGCATCTGCATTCGCAATGCGAACGCCGAGACGGTTCAGTTTTCGTCGCGCGAAGGCTCGTGGGGGCCGGGACTCTATCTGAAGTGATGGGATCAAACGCAACGGAATCAAACGCAATGGGATCAAACGCGGTTGACGCCGGGCGCAGGCCATACGCCCGGCAAAAAGCTCAAGGCTAAGACACTACCGCGCCACCCCGCGCGCGCCACCCGACAACGATTTCTCCAACGCCGCCACCCCCGCAGGCAAATCCACGGCGACGCCCAGATCCAACATCGTGCGGCCTAGCGCATGCAGCGTCCTGAACAGATTGTGCTCGCGGCACTGCTCGCCCATCTGACCGATACGCACGATCGGCAGGCCGAACGACCCGGAAATCTCCACCTGATGCTGGCGCGAGATATGCCCGCAGATATCGCCAGGGCTCAAGCCTCCAGGTACTTCAATACCTACCACCGAATTCAGGCGGCACGCCTGCGGCGCGTACAGGTTTAAGCCCAATGCCGTAATGCCCTCCTGCAACGCCACCGAACACTTCAAATGCCGCGCAAAACGCTTCTCCAAAGTCTCGGCACACACCAGCCGCAATGCCTCATGCAAAGCCAGCACGCCTGACACAGGCGCCGTGTAGTGATACCCGGCGTTGTGCCAGAAGTTCTCCGCCAGCGACGCGTCCAGGCACCAATGCGCATTCGGCGCAGTGCGCCCCTTCACTCGCGCCCACGCCGCATCCGAAAACGCGATCAGCGAGACCCCTGGAATCGACGATAAGCCCTTCTGCCCACCGGTAATCACCGCGTCGATGCCCCACGTATCCATCTCCAACGGCATCGTGCTTAGCGTACACACCGCATCTACGATCACCAGCGCGCCCGCAGCCTTGGCCAGCGCGGCAATGTCCTTCAGGTGGTAATTCCACACCGTGTTCGACGTTTCACCCTGCACCACCGTCACAATCTCCGGACGCTCGCGACGAATCGCCTCGGCGATCTGCTCGAGGCTCGCAACCGATCGGTCCTCGACGTTCAGCGTGCTCACCTGTGCGCCGACACGCCGCCCCATCTCAGCCATCCGGTCGCTGAAAAAGCCGTTCTTGATGCTCAGCACGCGCGTGCCGGTCCACGCGAGATTGGAGATCGCCATTTCCATCGCGGCCGATCCCGGCCCCGCCACGCCCAGCACCCATTTCGAATTCGTCTGGAACACGTAACGCGCCATGGTCTTCACCTGGCCGATCACTTTCACCATCGTGCCGCCAAGGTGATTGATCACGATCGTATTGGCTTTGGCAACCGCCGCGGGAATCGGCACGGGGCCGGCGCCCATCATCAGTAACGGTTCTTCAGGAAGAATGGCGTCGAGCGATTCGACCACCGGACAAGGCACTGCGGTGGAAGCGGAGAGAGTGGATGAAGTCGGCATGATCGGTACGTGAATGTCAGGGCGCAGAGGAACAAGCGGCCCCGCCAACAATGACACTGGCGGGGCCGATCGTTCGATCATTCACCGATCCGCGCGATTGCGCAAGGATTTTGTCACTTCACCTTGGTCTTATCGAGCTTCTTGCCGGTCGCGGCGTTGTAGCGCTCGACATATTCCTCGATCAGCTTGCGCATCGCGCGGCCGATCTGCCGATAGTCCGACTCGTTCAGATTAGCCAGCGACACCCGTCCCGACGGATGCTGCGTACCAAAGCCGCGTCCCGGCAGCAACACGACCCGCGCTTCACGCGCGAGACGGAACAGCAACTCGGACGGCTCGGTATTCTTCAGCAGCCAGTCGACGAATTCCCGCCCGAACATCCGCTCGCCGAGAAACTCGATGTCGAGAATCGTGTAGTAGTCGACCTGGTTCGGATCGTCGTCCTCGAACGAGATGCCGACCTCTTCGTACAACGCCTGCTTGCGCTTGCGGATCAGGCGCTTCAACGCGTTCTTGTACGCGTCAGGCGTGTCCATCAGCGCGAACAACGAGAACAGCACCATCTGAACTTGTTGCGGCGTCGACAAACCGGCCGTGTGATTCAGCGCGACGGTGCGGCTGTCGGCAACCAGCCGATCGATAAACTTCAGCTTGTCCGGTTCGGTCGTGATCGATTCATAACGCTCGTGCAACTGCTTCTTCGCTTCTTTCGGCAATTCGGCGATCAGCTTGTCGAGCACGTTGTCGCGATGCGTCGCGATCGTGCCGAGGCGCCAGCCGGTCGCGCCGAAGTACTTCGAGTACGAGTACACGAGGATCGTGTTCTTCGGCGCGAGCGCGAACAGTGAAACGAAATCGTCGGCGAAGGTGCCGTACACGTCATCGGTCAACAGAATCAGGTCGGGACGTTCCTTGACGATGTCGGCGATGTATTGAAGGCTCTCGTCGTTGATCTTCACCGAAGGCGGGTTGCTCGGGTTCACGAGGAAAAATGCCTTGACCTTCGGATCGCGCAGCTTGTCGAGTTCCTTCTTCGAATACTGCCAGCCGCTTTCAACCGAGGCTTCGAGATTGACGACGTTCAGCTGATAGTCGTTCAGGCGCGGAATTTCAATGTACGGCGTGAAGATCGGCAAGCCAAGCGCGATCGTGTCACCTGGCTCGATCAGGTGATTCTCGCGCATCGTGTTGAAGATGTACGTCATCGCCGCCGTGCCGCCTTCCACCGCGAACACATCGAACTCGCCGACGAACGGATGGTTGCCGATCATCTCCTTACGCAGATACTGTCCGACAATCAGTTCGGACAACTTGAGCATCCGGTCCGGCACCGGATAGTTCGACGCGAGAATGCCCTCGCACATTTCATAGAGGAAGTCGCCCGCGGACAAGCCAAGCTGATCACGCACATACGAGATCGCGCCGCGTAGAAAGTCGATGCCGGGCACGCCCTTGTTTTCGCGCAGGAACAGATCGAAGCGCTCCGTCAGCCCGTCGCGGCGCGGAAAGCCGCCCACACCCTCGGGCATGAACGCAAACGAGCGCTCCGACTCGCGCATTGCAAAGAGGCCGAGTTGCCAGAAGCCGTGGCGCGGAATCGTCGCGAGAAAGTTAGGATTGCCGCGGCCCGCGTTGAGCATCGACGCATTGGCAGCACGCTCCACCGCGCCGCCGCCGGCGGCCTTGATCAGTTCGTCCTTGAGTTCGAATGGGCTGAGTGCCGCAAAGCCGGCTTGTGCCATATCGCCCTGTTTCTTGCCGCTTTTCTCTTTTGCCATGATGCGTTCTCCAAGGTGCAAGTGAATGACGCCGGCGGCGCGAATGATCGTCCAGTTGCCGCCGGCGTAAGAGAGATCGATAAATGCGTGTACTAAACCAGGCTAAACCAGTCCGACCACGAGCGGTCCGAGCAGCGTCAACGCGACGTTCGCAATGGCATAGGTGATCGCGAAGGGCACGGTCGGCACGGCGCTTTCTGCTTTGTCGAGTACGCCGCCGAATGCCGGGTTGGCACTGCGCGAACCGGTCAGCGCGCCGGCCAGGATGGCCGCGTTGTTGTAGCGCAGCACGTAACGGCCGAACAGCATGGTCAGCACGAGCGGCACCACGGTGACGATCACGCCGAGCAGGAAGATCGTCATGCCGCTCTGCTTGACGGTCACCACGGCCTGCAATCCCGAATTCAAACCGACCACCGCGACGAACGCCGCGAGGCCGAAGTCCTTCAGCAACTGCGAAGCCGCGGACGGCATCGCGCCGTACATCGGGTGCTTGCCGCGCATCCAGCCGAACAGCAGGCCGGCCAGCAGACAGCCACCGCCGGAACCAAGCGTGAGCGGAACGCCGCCCACGTCGACGACGATCAGGCCGATCAGCAGACCCAGCACGATGCCGACGCCCATATAAATGAAGTCGGTCTTGTTGCTGTACGGCAGCTCGTAGCCGGCTGCATCGACGGCGCGCTTGGTGTCTTTCGGCGAACCGTAGAAGGTAATGACGTCGCCATGCTCGAGCTTGGTTTCGGGCAGGATCGGCAGCGGCTGGCCGGCACGCGAGGCGCTCTGGATATAGACGCCGTGGCGCATGTCGCGATCCACGACTTCGCGCGCGGCGGCGATCGTCGTGTGATTCATGCCTTTGCGGGTGAACACGCCGTCGCGCGTCTGCATCACGACGCCAACGTCCTCGACGTTGGCGATCTCGTTGCCGTTCGCGCCGAATGCGACCACCGCTTCACGGCGGCCCACCACCAGCACTTCGTCGTTGAGTTGCAAGGTCAGATCGGGTGTCGGCTCGAGGGCCTTACCGTCACGCCTGATCCGCTCGATCGTCAACAGGTCCTGATGCTGCGTTTCGACCGCCTTGACCGTTTTCCCGGCGCTGACATCGATCTTGTACGCACGCCCCACCAGTTCGGGCAGCGCTCGAATTTGTCCGGCGCCGAGTGTGGGCGAACCGGCGGACAGTTCGCGCTCCGCCTCGATCGACGCATCTCGCAAGCTTTGCCCCATGAACTTGGGCAGGATATTCACGCAGACGATGATCGCGCCGAGCGAGCCGAACACGTAGGTCACCGCATAGGCAATCGCCACGTCGGATTGCAGCGACTTGACCTGATCGGCGGGCAAACCGAGACGCGCGATGGCGTCGCCGGCCGTGCCGATGATCGCCGACTGCGTCAACGCACCGCCCGCGAGTCCGGCTGCAAGACCCTTGTTCAGATGGAACAGCTTGGCGCAGATCAGGACGGTGATGAGCGCGGTGACGGCGAGAAAGATCGCCATCGCGATCTCGCGCAGCGTCTTGCGATTCAACGAGTTGAAGAAGCCCGGCCCGGAGTCGTAGCCGACCGCGTAAATGAACACGGCGAACATCACCGATTTCACGCCGTTATCGATCGTGACGCCCGCTTGACTGATCACCACTGCGGCCAGCAATGAACCGCCTACGCCGCCCAACTGGAACTTACCGAAGTTGATCTGCCCGATGAAGTAACCGGCTGCTAACGACAAAAACAGCGCGATCTCCGGTGATTTCTGAAAAATGTGATGTAGCCAGTCCATCGTGCCCTCGCTGGATAGTTTGAGATACTAAGTACTGGACGCTGCAGGTGCACGCGGATTTCGTGTCGATGTCCGCGTGCCGTGTCGGCTGCGCGCGGCGTGGTGCGCCGCGCGCAGCCCCATCTGGCCGCCTAGCCGAATTTCCCGGCGAGGCCAACGACAACCGGCCCCATCAACGGCAACAGGATGTTAGAGAGAGCATAGGTGATCGTGTAGCCGATCACAGGCGTTGAATTGCCGGTCACGCCGACCAGCGCGCTGATCGCCGGCGTGCTGCATTGCTGACCGGCAATGGCGCCGAGCAGCATGGGCGCGTCGAGCTTGAGAAACACGCGGCCGATCCAGAGCGACAGCAACCCGGGCACGAGCACCATCAGAATGCCGGCGACGGGCAGCGCCAGACCGTATTCGCGCACCAGCTTGATGGCATCGGGTCCCGCCGACAGTCCGACGGCGGCAATGAAGGTGGCCAGGCCGAAGTCCTTGAGAATTTGCGCGGCGGCCGAAGGCAGCGAACCGACTAACGGATAGCGCGAACGGATCCAGCCGAACAGCAGCCCCGAGAGCAGACATCCGCCGCCTGTGCCGAGCGCGATCGAAATGCCGCCGATACGTCCGCCGAGATGACCGATCGCCATGCCGACCAGCACGCCCAGGCCGAGATAAACGAAGTCGGTTTTCTGGGTCGCGGCGAGCACGTAGCCCAGATGCCGTGCACCACGCGCGACGTCGGCCTTCGCGCCCACCAGGGTCAGCACGTCGCCGCGATTGAGCTCGGTGCCGGGCAGCGCGGGCACCGTGGTTTCGAGCCGCGTGACGGCCGCGACGTAGACGCCGCGCCCGTCCTCCGGCTTGGCCCGTTCGCGAACCTGCGCGACTGTCAGACCATGCGCCTCGCTGCGTGTCAGCACGACGTCGAGTTTTTCCACCATGAACTGGCTGAAGCCGGCGTCCGCCACTTCCTCGCCGAGACTGGCGGCCGCGGCCACGACCGTTTCGCGCCGACCGGCCACGAGAATCAGGTCGCCGGCCGTCAACGTCAGGTGCGGCTCGACCGGCACGTCGGCTCCGTTGCGCCGGAGCCGTTCAATCGTTAGATTAAAGCCGTGCTGTTGCTCGAGCGTGAAGATCGTCGAGCCGGCCGCCCTGCCGACCCGGAACGCGCGGCCCACGAGCGCCGGCGCCGCGGCATGCTGGCCATCGCCGAATGCGCCGTCGCCGCCGAGTTTGTGCCACACGCGCTCGGCTTCCTCGCGCAAATTGATGCGCAACAGCAGCGGCGCGAACTGACTCGTGAACAGGACGATGGTGATCAAGCCGAACAGGTAGCTCACGCTGTATGCGGTCACGATGTTGGCCTGCAGGCGCAATGTCTCCGCGTCGCTGAAACCGAGCTTGGCAATCGCCTCCGAAGCCGTGCCGATCACCGCCGACTCCGTCGCGGCGCCGGCCAGCAAGCCGGCCGCCGTGCCGACGTCGAGCCGCATCACGAGGACCGCGATCATGATCAGCATCAGCACCGACACGATCTCGACCACCGACAGCAAGCCATAACGCCAGCCCCGCCCGATGTTGGCAAAGAACTGCGGTCCGCCGGTGAAACCCAGCGCGAAGATGAACAGCGCGAACGCGATGTTCTTCAGATCGGGGGCGAGCCGCGCGCCCGTCTGACCCAATAGCAACGCCACGATCAACGTCCCGCAGACGCCGCCGAGTTGAATTGGCCCCACCCGAAACGAACCAATGAAATATCCGATTGCAAGGCTTGCGAACAGCGCGATCTCCGGTTGAGATCTCAGCAATTCACCGATCATATTGGCTCGCCGATTTACGGTTTATTAGCAGAAAGCTGAACAGATCTCTCTGGAATTTGAAAATGAATTCAATCCGACTCGCGACGACTCAGATATTACTCATCCGGCATAAGCAGATTCCATTGAACGGAAACCTTATGACGATGGCATGACGCCTCCGGCGTCAAAACAAGATATGCCGCATTGCAGCGACAATAGGGAAACGCTTTTCAGTAAGTTCGAATGTCACACTGTCCTCGTGAGGTTTTGCCCGGCGGTCTGAAAACATACTTTGCTGATGGCCCATTATTTCACCGCACGAAGTTGCTTTTTGAGATGCCTTTTTTAATAATTATTGTAGTTCGGCATGGCTGTCAATATTATTTTCAATTGCGACCCTTGTTGCTTCGCAAAACTTGATCTTTGGTAAGGGGCGGAATCGTTTTCGAACCGCGCATCGCAAGCAGCGGTCATTAGCATAAAGGGCCGATATACTGATTTGCCGCCATGCGGCGCCGTGAATAAATCGAAATTTGCCACGCCGGCATGCTTCCTTCGGAGCCAATCTTGCGCCTAATCCTCTTCAGCAGCCGCCAATACGACAGCGACACCTTCGCCGAAGCCAACAGCACGCATCGCTTCGACCTGCACTTCCAGGAATCGCACCTCGACGTCGAAACCGCGATCCTCGCGCAGGGCTACGAAGTAGTCTGCCCATTCGTCAACGACAACGTCGACGCTGCGGTTCTGGAGAAGCTCCATCAAGGCGGTACGCGCATGATCGCGCTCCGCTCAGCAGGCTTCAACCACGTCGACCTCGCCGCAGCCGAACGTCTCGGCATAACAGTCGCACGCGTACCGGCCTACTCACCACACGCGGTCGCCGAACACGCCGTCGGTCTGATCCTCGCGCTGAACCGCCGCTTACCCCGAGCAGCCGCGCGCACCCGCGAAGGCGATTTTTCGCTGCATGGGCTGCTCGGCTTCGACCTGCACGGCAAGACGGTAGGCGTGATCGGCACAGGCATGATCGGCCGCGTGTTCGGCCGCATCATGGCGGGCTTCGGCATGCAGATACTCGCTCATGATCCCGGCACGCCAGCCGACGACCTGCTCGCGCTCGGCGCGCGCTACGTGCCGCTCGACACACTGCTGGCGGAAAGCGACATCGTCAGCCTGCATTGTCCGTTAGTACCGGACACGTACCATCTGATCGACCAACCCGCGCTCGCGAAGATGAAGCGTGGCGCAATGCTGATCAATACGGGTCGCGGCGGCCTTGTCGAAAGCAATGCGCTGATCGGCGCGTTGAAGGACGGCCAGCTCGGCCATCTCGGGCTCGACGTGTACGAGGAAGAAGGCGGACTGTTTTTCGAGGACCACTCAAATTTGCCGCTGCAGGACGACGTGCTCGCACGCCTGTTGATGTTCCCGAACGTGATCGTCACGGCGCACCAGGCGTTCTTCACGCGCGAGGCGATGAACGAGATCGCGCAGACCACGCTCGATAACGTCGCGGCATGGCAGGCCGGCACGCCGCGTAATGTGGTGCAGGCGCGCGCCTAGGGGGGCGGCATATCGCCGGCCACCGCATCCGCGGCGCCATCCACTGTAGTCGGACGGATCGCCGTGCGGGCGTCGTCCGCTGCGCCGCACATCTCACGCAGCAAGGCCGCCTCGCGTTCGTGTACTTCCACCGGAAACCAGCGCGCGCCCGCGTCGGCCAGATAACGCGCGCGATGCTGCCCGTTGCGAAACGCCACCACGCCCTCGCGCTCCAGCCCGAGCCAGCCCAACAGACCCGGCGCGCGACGCGTCGAGATCGTCACGTACGGCATCTGCGGAATGCGCGAATTGTCCGGATCGAGAAACTCGCGAATCCCGCGCACCTTGCCGGAATGCCATTCGGCGACCGGCCTCAGTACGTAATCGGTGTTGTCGCGATCCGCGCATTCCAGCAGCTTGCGCACGTCGACCAGAACGACCTGATGACGCGTACCGTCCGTGACGAAGACGCGTTTCAGCCGCACATGGTCGTACCATGAGTGTTCGTGCAGAGGCACGCTCCAGATCGTCTCTGCACAGGCCGGCGCGGCTGCGGGCGATGAATTGGTCAAGGGCAAACGCAGGCTCGATAAGCGGGCTAAAAAACGCCAGCACGTTAGAAGAGCGCTTACGCTACGAGCCGATTGTGAAAGATGCATGACAACCAACGGTATTAATCGCACTGCATGAGCCCCCGGCACGAGTGACCGGACGCGAACCTTTACGGATACAACGATGATAGCCATGCAAAATTTGAATGACCATGTGCGTATCGAGTTCAACTCGGACATTGGCGTCGCCACTATCGTGCTCGACCGTCCCACGCGGCGCAATGCCGTCGACCGTCCTACCGCGCAAGCGCTGAGCGCCGCCTTCCACTGCTTCGAGGCGGAGCCGGCATGGCGCGCGGCAGTGCTGTTCGGCGCGGGCGGCACCTTCTGCGCCGGCGCGGATCTCACCGCGCTCGCCGACGAGACCCGCCGCAATGAACTGCATGCCGACGGTAGCGGTCCCGGTCCAATGGGACCCACGCGCATGAGTTTCAGTAAACCGGTGGTCGCGGCGATTGCCGGCTATGCGGTCGCAGGCGGCCTCGAACTGGCCGCGATGTGCGACCTGCGCGTTGTCGAGGAAGACGCCGTGCTTGGTGTGTTCTGCCGGCGCGTCGGGATTCCGCTGATCGATGGCGGCACGATCCGCCTGCCGCGTCTGATCGGGTTGTCGCGCGCGCTCGATCTGATTTTGACCGGTCGCGCGGTAACGGCGCAGGAAGCGCTCGCCTTCGGGCTCGCCAACCGTGTCGTGCCCAGGGGCGAGGCACGCGCGGCGGCGGAACGGTTAGCCGCCGAGTTGGCAGCCTTTCCGCAGGCCGCGCTGCTGGCTGACCGCCGCTCCGCGCTGGAAAACAGCACGCTCGAAGATCTCGCCCTGGCGTTGCAGCGCGAAGGCGCCGGCGGCTATCAAGCGGTATTCGACGAGGGCGTTGCGGGCGCCGCACGTTTCGCCGAAGGCGCCGGCCGTCACGGCGACACTCTCAAGTCAGACGAAAGCACGGAATAACACGGCGTCATTTCGCGAGAACAGTGAACGGCAAAGCGGCGCGCCAACAAGCGCACGCCCATGCGCGCTTCAGCAAAAAACAACATCGGGCTTGACGCTCAGCAAGGCTGTTTTGACTTAGGTAGAATCCCCTACTGTTTTCCCCTTGCATCGCGCATGCGTTCTCGCCCCGAAAACGCGCGCCTGCCGCACGACACTTCCTGTCGTGCCGATTCATATTCCGTCATCATGCCTTTACCCCTGCTCGCCCTCGCCGTTGCCGCTTTTGGAATCGGTACCACTGAATTCGTGATCATGGGGTTGCTGCCCGATGTCGCGCGCGATCTGTCCGTGTCGATTCCGGCGGCCGGCATGCTGGTATCGGCCTATGCGCTCGGCGTCACCATCGGCGCGCCGATCGTCGCGATCGCCGTGGCCAACATGCCGCGCAAGAAAGCGTTGATGAGCCTGATCGGCGTGTTCATCGTCGGCAATCTGCTGTGCGCGATCGCGCCGGGCTACGCGGTGTTGATGGCCGCGCGCATCGTCACGGCGTTTTGCCATGGCGCGTTCTTCGGCATCGGTTCGGTGGTCGCGGCTGGTCTCGTCGCACCGAATCGCCGCGCGCAAGCCATCGCGTTGATGTTCACCGGTTTGACGCTCGCCAACGTACTCGGCGTGCCGCTCGGTACCGCGCTCGGCCAGGCGGTGGGCTGGCGCGCTACCTTCTGGGCGGTCACCGGCATCGGCATTCTCGCGGCCGCCGCGCTCGCGGTATGCCTGCCGGCGAAGATCGAGATGCAGAAGGCCAGTCTCGTGCGCGAATTCAGCGTGCTGAAAAACCCGCAAGTACTGATGGTGCTCGGCATCAGCGTGCTGGCATCGGCCAGCCTGTTCTCCACCTTTACCTACATCACGCCGATTCTCGAAGACGTCAGCGGTTTCACGCCGCATGCGGTCACGTTCGTGCTGTTGCTGTTCGGGCTCGGCTTGACGGTGGGCAGCACGCTCGGCGGCAAGCTCGCGGACTGGCGGCTGATGCCCTCGCTGGTTGCGTTTCTGCTGGCAATCGTCGTCATCCTGACTATTTTCGCCGGCACGATGCACGCTGAAATCCCGGCGATGATCACGATCTTCGTGTGGGGCATTCTGGCCTTCGCGATCGTGCCGCCGCTGCAAATGCTGATCGTCGACCGCGCGAGCCATGCGCCGAATCTGGCATCGACCTTGAATCAAGGCGCGTTCAACCTTGGCAATGCAACGGGTGCGTGGCTCGGTGGCATGGCAATCGGTGCGGGCGCGCCGCTCACCATGCTGCCGTGGGTCGGCGTGGTGACTTCGATCGGCGCGCTGGTGCTGACGCTGTGGTCGGTGTCGATCGACCGGCGTGCGCAACGGATGGCAGTGGCGGGATAAGTTCGAAAACCGCCACGGCCGCTCCGAACGAGGCACTCGTCCGCGTTCATCCAGGTTTTATCCAATCCGCACAAAGGTGCGAATGACCCGCGGCCGTAGTAGCATCTCGGCCGATGAAAGTCATCTTCACCCGCGATTTCCTCGCGCTGATCCTGAGTGTCGCCGTCGTCGGACTCGGCAGCGGCGCCACGCTTCCCCTCACCGCCCTCGCGCTGACGCAAGCCGGCTATGGCACCGATGTGGTCGGCCTGCTGACCGCCGCGCAAGCAGGTGGCGGCCTGCTCGTCGTGCCGCTCACCGGCTGGATCGCGGCGCGCTTTGGCGGCCGCCAGGTGATCGTCGGCGCGGTGCTGGTGGTTGCGCTTGCCACCGCGTTGATGCAACTCACCTCGAACCTGTGGCTATGGGCGATGTTGCGCATACTCTGCGGCGCGGCGCTGATGCTGCTCTTCACGATCGGCGAAGCATGGGTCAACCACCTCGCCGACGACGCCACGCGCGGCCGCGTCGTCGCGATCTACGCAACCAATTTCACGCTGTTCCAGATGGCGGGCCCGGTGCTGGTGAGCCAGATCGCCGGCTACACGAACTGGCGCTTCCTGATTTGCGGCGCGCTCTTCCTGTTAGCGTTGCCGGCGCTCGCGAGCATCCGCAAGACGCCGCAAGCGTCGGAGGATGAACACGCGGCGCATGGCAGTTGGCGTCATGTGCTGCCGCAGATGCCGGCGCTCATCATCGGCACGGGCTTCTTCGCGTTGTTCGACACGATCGCGCTGTCGCTACTGCCGCTCTTCGCGATGGCGCACGGTATCCGGAGCGAGCTGGCCGTGCTGTTCGCGTCCGCCCTGCTGCTCGGTGATACGACAATGCAATTTCCGATTGGCTGGCTCGCGGATCGGCTCGGACGCGAACGGGTGCATATCGGCTGCGGCGTGATCGTCGCGCTGCTGCTGCCGTTGCTGCCTTGGGCGATCACTTCGCCGTGGCTGTGCTGGCCGCTACTCTTTGTACTCGGTGCCGCGGCCGGCGCGATCTATACCTTGTCGCTGGTTGCTTGCGGTGAGCGCTTTCGCGGCGTCGCGCTGGTGAGCGCCAGTTCGCTGGTGGGCGCGTCGTGGAGCGCGGCGAGTTTCGGCGGCCCGCTGGTTGCGGGTGCGCTGATGAAAGCGGTCGGCAACGATGCAATGGTCGCCGTGCTAATGACAGCGGCACTCGCGTTTCTCGCCGCTGTTTGGTGGGAGAAACGGCGTGTGCCGATGCAAGCCGATATGTCGCACTAAGCGCTACCGGTTTCGAGCGCCACGAGCCAGGCCGTCCGCTTGATGTGACTACGTTGGCGTGGGTGCTCTGTTGGCGGCACGCCGCGCGCCGCGCGCACCAAAAAAGCCGGCATTCCGCCGGCTTTTCCTACACCCTCTTCGTTTTAACCGCGGGCCGGCAGGATCTCTCCGACACAGGTACCGAATCCCACGCGGTAGCCGTCACCCTGACACCAGCCGGCCAATGTCAATTCGTCGCCGTCCTCGATGAACGCTCGGGTGCCGCCTTCCTTCAATTCCAGCGGGTTCTTGCCGTTCCATGTCGACTCGAGCAGGCTGCCGCACGAGTCTGGTGTCGAGCCGCTGATGGTGCCCGAGCCCATCAGATCGCCGACTCGCGTGTTGCAGCCCGATACTGTGTGATGCGCGAGTTGTTGCGCCATCGTCCAGTACATGTGCTTGAAGTTGGTCCGCGAGATTGTGGTTGCCTGCTTTGCCGTTTGCGGCCGCAGCGTCACCTCCAGCGAGATGTCGAACGCGTGCTTGCCGTCGTGGCGCAGGTACGGCAGTGGCTGCGGTTCCTGCGCCGGCTGCTCGACGCGGAACGGTTCGAGCGCGTCGAGCGTCACGATCCACGGCGAGATCGTCGTCGCGAACGTCTTCGCGTTGAAGGGGCCGAGCGGTACGTATTCCCATTGTTGAATATCGCGCGCGCTCCAGTCGTTCAGCAACACCATGCCGAAGATATGCGCTTCGGCATCGGCACAGGCAATCGGCTCGCCCAGTGGATTGCCGCTGCCGATCACGAAACCGGTCTCCAGCTCGATGTCCAGCTTGCGGCATGCGCCGAACACCGGACGCTCCTGGTCCGGCAGCTTCAGTTGGCCATTCGGCCGCCGCACCGGCGTGCCGCTCACCACCACCGACGACGCGCGTCCGTTGTAGCCAATCGGCATCTCCGACCAGTTCGGCAACAGCGCATTCTTCGGATCGCGGAACATTGAGCCGACATTCGTCGCATGCTCCTTCGACGAATAGAAATCGGTGTAGCCCGGAATCTGCACGGGCAGATGCAGTTGCGCATCGGACTGACGTACGAGCGCCTGTGAACGCAAAGCGGCGTCGTCGCGCAAGGTCGCGGTGTCGCGCGCCAACAAATGGCTCAGCTGGATGCGCACGCTGCGCCATGCATCGCGGCCGAGGGAAATGAAATCGTTGAGCGTGCGCTGCTCGAACACCCCGTCATGCCTGGCGTCGAATTGCCCTGCCGGTGTGAGCGGGAACTTGAGCAGGCCCACGGTCTTGAGAAGATGCAAGTCGACGATCTCATCGCCAATCGCGACACCCACGCGGCGCGTGGTGTTGGTCTTGTCGCTGAAAATGCCGAACGGCAGGTTCTGGATCGAAAAATCGTTAGTCGAATCGTTCGCCGACTCGACCCAGCTCTTGCGCGACGGATCGAGCGTCGCCTGAAGATCGCTCAATGCGCTCATCGTTGCTCCGGGTTGAAGTGTTTCTTGAGACCTTGCCAGCACTCGTAGTAATGCGCCTGCAATTGCGCGGTTTCGAGCGCGAAACGCGTCGGCTTGATCAGCGTGCGCGTTTCGAACATGAAGGCCATCGTGTCGCCGACTTTCTTCGGCGTCGACGTATCGCCATGCGACGCTTTCTCGAAGGTGTCCGCGTCCGGCCCATGACCCGACATGCAGTTGTGCAGACTCGCGCCGCCCGGCACGAAGCCCTCGGCCTTCGCGTCGTACACGCCGTGCACGAGGCCCATGAATTCGCTCGCGACGTTGCGATGGAACCAGGGCGGACGGAACGTATCTTCGGCTGCAAGCCAGCGCGGCGGGAAAATCACAAAGTCGATCGTATCGACGCCCGGTGTATCGCTTTGCGATTGCAGCACCAGGAAAATCGACGGGTCCGGATGGTCGAAGCTGATTGAGCCAATCGTGTTGAAGCGGCGCAGATCGTATTTGTACGGCGCGTAGTTGCCGTGCCATGCCACCACGTCGAGCGGCGAATGACCGATGTCCGCGCGCCACAGATTGCCGTTCATCTTGGCGACGAGTTCGAAGTCGCCTTCGCGGTCTTCATACGCTGCATGCGGCGTGAGGAAGTCGCGCGGATTGGCGAGGCCATTCGAGCCGATCGGGCCCAGGTCCGGCAGACGCAGCAACGCGCCGAAGTTCTCGCAGATGTAGCCGCGCGCGTTGCCGTCCGGCAGGCTCACCGCGAAGCGTACGCCGCGTGGGATCACCGCGATCTCGAACGGTCCGACGTCCAGCCGACCCATTTCGGTGGCGATATGCAGGCGGCCTTCCTGCGGCACGATCAGCAATTCGCCGTCGGCGTTATAGAAGAAGCGATCCTGCATCGAGCGGTTCGCGGCGTACAGATGAATCGCGCAGCCGCTCATCGCATCGGCAGAACCATTGCCCGCCATCGTTACGAGGCCGTCGACGAAATCGGTCGGCTCGGTGGGCCTCGGCAAGGCGTCCCAGCGCAGCTGGTTGGGCGGCGTCGGCGGCACCTCGGCGAAGTTGGCGACGAGCCGGTCCGAGGGCAACTGCGTGAACGGCTTGTGAACTGCCGCCGGGCGAATCCGGTACAGCCACGAACGGCGGTTATGGCCGCGCGGCGCAGTGAATGCGGTGCCCGACAGTTGCTCGGCGTACAAGCCGTAAGCCGCGCGTTGCGGCGAGTTGCGGCCTTCGGGCAGCGCGCCCGGCAAGGCCTCCGTGGCGAATTCGTTCGCGAATCCCGACTGATAGCCCGGCTCGATTTCGAGCCGCGAGCTAGCGGTATGCGGCGTGCGGGTTGAGGTATCCATGCAAGGTTCTCCGTTGATACTGGAATCTGTCGGCGCGAGCTTTCTGCCTCAGGCTGTCTGCGGCTCGGATGGGCGTTCGCGCTGCCGGGTCGCTGCGGCCAGCGCGATTACGAGCAACGCGGAGCACAGGACCGGCACCGCGGCCGCATGAAACAGCGATTCGTTCGACCAGTTCAGCGCGATCAATTGTCCGCCAACCAGCGGTCCGATCACCGAACCGATGCGCCCGATACCCAGACTCCAGCCGATGCCGGTCGAGCGCAACGTGGTCGGATAAAAATGACCGGCCAGCGCGTTGACCGCCGGCTGTCCGCCGACCACGCAGAAGCCGCCCGCAAATACGACGATCAGGAGCCACGGCAGCGCGTGCGCCACCGTGCCGATGGTGCCGACCGCCAGTGCCGCGCCCGCGAAGCACACGAACAGCACGCGCACAAAACCAAAGCGCTCGATAAACCAGCCGAGCAGCAAGGTGCCGATCACCCCACCCGTCTGCAACACTGTGCCGACGATCACCGCCGTGCTCGGCGAGTAGCCCGCGTCGCGCATTACAGTGGGCAGCCAGTTCGACAGGAAGTAAAGATCGATCAGGTTCATGAAGCTGATCGCCCACAGAATCAGCGTGACCGGGCCACGGCCCGCACGGAACAGTTCGGCGACCGGCGCACCGCCGTTGCCCTTCTCACGCACGACAACACGTGTGGTCGCATCGATCGGCAGCGCCGGATCGAACTTTGCGAGCCAACGCAACGCGCGATCGCTGCGCCCCTTGAGAACGAGGAATTGCAGCGACTCCGGCAATGCCGCCAGCATCGCGAACGCGAGCAGCAAGGGCACCGCGCCGCCCACCCAGAACACCGCGCGCCAGCCGTATGCAGGAATCAGCGCCGCGCTGATGAAACCACCTAAAGCCGCGCCCAGCGTGAAACCGCACGACACCAGCATCATGCGCTTGACGCGATGCGCGGGCGTTGAGAATTCGCCGACCAGCGCCATCGCGTTCGGCATGATGCAGCCGAGCCCAAGGCCGGTGATGAAGCGCAGCGTGATCAATGCAGGAATCGTCGTGACGAAGGGCGTGGCCAGCATCGACAGGGCGAAGAAAAACGTCGCGCCGATCAGGACCGGACGCCGGCCAACACGGTCAGCCAGCACCGACAAGCCCAACGCGCCCAGCAGCATGCCGAACAGACTGGCGCTGAACACGGGACCCAGCGCCGCCTTCGAGACATGCCATTCACCGATCACGCTCGGCGCGACGTAGCCCATCGCTTGCGCGTCGAAGCCGTCGATCACGAGGCACAGCCCGCATAGCACGAGCAACATCAACTGGAATGCCGGGTGATGCGTCTCGCCGAGCACGCGCTCGACTTCGATCACATTGGTGGCGGCCGCAGCCGGTTTGGTGCTCATTGAGTTGCCCTTCATCCTGACTGGATTGCCTGGTAAGTTGCTAGATAACGGCGCGCACTCGGTTGGCGATCGGGAAATACACCCTTTCCCGCCGGGGAAACGGCAACGCAATCGCCATCGCAGCCGCGCTGCAATTTACGTATGGTAAAACTAATTACGTATAGTGAAATTAACGTATACCCTGAAAACAAACGGCGAAAGCCCTCGCAGCCCCTCGCGACAAGCGTTTGCCGATAACGTTATGAGCATTTTGTTCAAGTGCGCGCGGCGCGGACTGCTACCATCAATGGATGCGGCAACCGAGTCGCCAACCCGACTCGCGTTACCGAGCACCGAGCGCGTACCTATCGCCATCCATTCGCCTACATGATTCCGCCGACCATCCCCGACCTGATCGCACGCGCCGCCAACCACCCGTTTCTCGGCGAACATCTGGCGATGGGAACCGGCGTGCATAGCGAGATCGCGGTAGCTCAGTTCGACGGCGTCGAACTTGCCAGCGCCTATGAGCCGATCTTCGATATCAGCGTGCATGCGTTGGCGCAGTCGTTGTCGTCGGGCGCCGAAGGTGTGGATCGGTTCGGCGATGAGCTCGGGTTTCAGGCGGTCACGCAACGTCTCGACGGCGCGCCCTTCGATGCTTTCGATCCATTCGACCGGGTCGCCGACGATCAGGAACTGGTCGCGCTCGACCGCATGTCACGCGCGCTGCACGCGATCAATTTCTTCGGCGCGCAGCGGCACGGGCTGCTGTTTCTGCGGGTGCATGAACGCCTGCTCAAAAGCGTCAAGTACGACCATGGCCGGCATTTCTCAACCGTGCTGGTGTCGTTCGGACTGAACCCGTCGCGCGTGGTGATCGAGTTGCCCGCGGCTGCGGTCGCGCATAAGACCTTCCTCGGCTATCTGACCACGAGCTATCAACGCTACGGCTTCAAGGTGGCGGGCAATCTTTCGAACGCGGGGCAGATTCTGTCGGTGTCGGAGACGGCGCGGCTCGACTTCATCAAGATGGATGCCGCAATCGCGTTGCGCGATGCGACGGTGAAGCCGCTAGTGGGCTATGCAAGCCGGTTGCGGATTCCGCTGATCTTCAATCGCGTGATGGATGAGCCGCAATTCGACGCGTTGCAACAGTACGATGTGCGCTTCGTGCAAGGGCCGCTGTTCAACGCGCATTATCATGATCGGGCGGTGTGAATCCGCGTTTGAACGGATTCACTGCTTACTCGGCTATCAACGCCGCTTCGTAGCGCGGCGGCAGCCTGCACGTCAGCCGGTATCACCCAGCCGCCGGGCCAACGCCTTCAGCCGCGGCGCCACGTTTTCCCGAAACACATCCTCTCCCATCGACGACGCCGGCCCGCTGCAACTCAGCACCAGCCAGCGGCCTTCGCGCGGCTCGCGAAACGGCACCGCGACCGCGTTCACGTCGTCGTGCCACGCGCGGAACGAATAGCAGCAGCGTTCGTGCGCGAAGGCTTCGATTTCCTTTTCGGCATCTGCCAGCAACGCAGCGCCCTCTTTGCCGGCGCTCTTCTCAAGCTCGACGAGCAACGCGGCGCGTATGTCCAATGGCTGCACCGCCAGATACGCGCGCCCCATCGAACTGGTCAGCATCGACAGTTTGGAACCGGATGCGAGTCCGAGCGTCAACGCGGTTTCGCTGCGGATCGTCTCCAGATAAATCATGTCGAGGCCGTCGCGGCATCCGAGCGACACCGCCGCGCCCACTTCGCGTGCGAAGGTGCGCATGTGCGGGCGCGCGAGCTCGAGCGTGTCGGTGCCCGAGAGCAGCGCGAAACCGAGCGACAGCACGCCGGCGTCCAGCGCATATTTACCCAGGGTTTCATCGAGCCGCAGATAGCCGAGCACCGTCAACGTGTAGGCCAGACGGTTGACTGTCGCCTTCGGCAACCCCGTGCGTTCGACGAAATCGCGATTGCCGAGCATCGTTTCGCCCGGTTTGAACGCACGTAGCAACTCCAGCCCACGTGCCAGGGCGACGACGAATTTGCGCTCGTCGAGCGGGTCGGAGAGAGTAGATGTGGGCGTCATGGGGTGGTACACTCGGACGTAGTTTGCAAAACATTGTTTCGCATAGCGGAACTTAAGTCAAGCTCGGACACGTTTAGTCAAGCAAGGAATCAGGAGATACGTCATGGCAGAGGCCGCGCAGTTTCACTGGGAAGACCCGTTGCTGCTGGATCAGCAGCTCACCGAAGACGAACGCATGGTGCGCGACGCCGCCGCTGCTTACTCGCAGGACAAGCTGCAGCCGCGCGTGCTCGAAGCGTTCCGTCATGAGAAGACCGACATCGAGATCTTCCGTGAAATGGGCGAACTCGGCCTGCTCGGCCCGACGATTCCCGAGCAATACGGCGGCCCCGGTCTGAACTATGTGGCGTACGGTCTGATCGCGCGTGAAGTGGAGCGCGTGGATTCCGGCTACCGGTCGATGATGTCGGTGCAGTCGTCGCTGGTGATGGTGCCGATTTACGAATTCGGCTCGGAAGCGCAAAAGCAGAAGTACCTGCCAAAGCTCGCCACCGGCGAATGGATCGGTTGCTTCGGCTTGACCGAACCGAACCACGGCTCCGATCCGGGCAGCATGGTCACGCGGGCGAAAAAGGTCGACGGCGGCTATTCGCTGTCGGGCTCGAAGATGTGGATCACCAATTCGCCGATCGCCGACGTGTTCGTCGTGTGGGCGAAGCTCGAGGAAAACGGCAAGGATTCGATCCGCGGCTTCATTCTCGAGAAGGGCTGGAAGGGGCTGTCAGCGCCGACCATTCATAGCAAGGTGGGCTTGCGTGCATCGATCACCGGCGAGATCGTGCTCGATGAAGTGTTCGTGCCGGAAGAAAACCGCTTCCCCGAAGTCAGCGGCTTGCGCGGTCCGTTTACGTGCCTGAACTCGGCGCGCTATGGGATTGCCTGGGGCGCGCTCGGCGCGGCTGAGGCGTGCTGGCACACGGCGCGTCAATATGTGCTGGATCGCAAGCAGTTCGGGCGCCCGCTCGCCGCGAACCAGTTGATCCAGAAAAAGCTCGCCGACATGCAAACCGAAATCACGCTCGGCCTGCAAGGCGTTTTGCGTCTCGGCCGGATGAAGGACGAAGGCACGGCGGCCGTTGAGATCACGTCGATCATGAAACGCAATTCGTGCGGCAAGGCGCTGGACATTGCGCGGCTCGCGCGCGACATGCTCGGCGGCAACGGTATCTCGGACGAGTTCGGCATTGCGCGGCATCTGGTCAATCTGGAAGTCGTGAACACCTACGAAGGGACGCACGACATTCACGCACTGATTCTCGGGCGCGCGCAAACGGGCATTCAGGCGTTTTTCTGATGCGCTGATTGTGCTGATGGCTTTGATGCTTTGATGGTGGCGTTTCGACTTGGCCGCTGATAGATAGCAAATCGAAAGTGGAAATCAAAAGGCCGGTTCAATTTTTGAACCGGCCTTTTTTCGTGCCGCGTCACAGCGTCGCATTGCAGCTAACGGCGCCTTTCGTGACCCATCAGCCGCTTATTTGTTCGGCTGCGGTGTCATCCGCAGATACGGGCGCAGCGCCTTATAGCCCTTCGGGAATTTCTGCTTGATGACTTCTTCGTCCTTCAACGACGGCACGATCACCACGTCATCGCCCTGCTTCCAGTTGCCGGGCGTGGCCACCGAGTGGCTGTCGGTGAGTTGAAGCGAGTCGATCACGCGCAGCACTTCGTCGAAATTGCGCCCGGTGCTGGCCGGATAGGTGATGATCAAGCGCACCTTCTTCTTCGGATCGATCACGAATAGCGACCGGACCGTGAGGGTTTCATTGGCGTTCGGGTGGATCATGTCGTACAGCTCAGCCACCTTGCGATCACCGTCAGCGAGAATCGGGAAGCCGACGTTGGCGGCCTGGGTCTCGTTGATGTCCTTGATCCATTCCTTGTGCGACTCGGCGCTGTCGACCGACAACGCGATCGTCTTCACATTGCGCTTTTCGAATTCGTCAGCCAGCTTCGCCGTCAAACCCAATTCGGTCGTGCAAACCGGCGTGAAGTCAGCGGGATGCGAGAACAGCACGCCCCAACTATCGCCCAGCCATTCATGGAAATTGATGCGGCCGACACTCGACTCCTGTTCGAAATCTGGTGCAATGTCGCCAAGACGTAGACTCATGATGCAGCTCCTTGTTGTATTCGGACATTCTGCGCGAGCATTTCGCGCGCGACGCTCTGCTCAAGCGGGCTTCGCCAAATTACAGCATACGGGAGTGACGGTACATACCGAACGAACATCGCGTCACTACTTTATGCGATTTTGTAATTTTCACCGATTTAGTGGAAACTTTGCGGGACAGATCAACTCCATCTTAAGCAACGCTACGGTAGGGTGTAGCAGATGATGGAGTTTTCAGGTCCTTACTTCAACCGGGAACGGTTCGTGCGGTTGTTCTCAACGAACCGAGCACTGCGCTCGCCAGCGGCCGTTTCTTTGGTTACGATTCACGCGTGTCGTGAGACGAAGGGGAGCTGTCAATGTCGGAAGTCAACAAGGAGAGATTGATGTCGGATATCAAAACCGTCCTCGCGGACGCTGAAGATTTGCTGAAACAGGCCGCGAGCGCCACCGGCGAGCGCGCTTCGGAACTGCGTGAAACGGCGCTCACGCGCCTGAAGCAGGCAAGGGAAAAGGCGGCTGACGTACAGGTCGTGGTGGTCGAAAAAGGCAAGAAAGCCGCACGCGCTACCGACGACTACGTGCATGAACATCCATGGGCATCCATCGGCATCGCCGCTGGCGCCGGCGTGCTGTTGGGCCTGTTGATCAACCGCAAGTAACGCTCTGGTGAACTGCCGGGCGAAGCGGGCCCGGCAGACCAGGGAATCGAGTTGACCGGCGCATGCCTGGCCGGTCCGCTTCTGTTGGCGCGCTTGTTTTCACGCGCCGGTTAGGCCTACACGCGCAACGCTCACAGCCATGACGATCGAAACACAATCGCAGCACGGCGAACATAGTCCGTTGCGCCGTATTTTTGGATCCGTGTTTGCTCTTCTGCAAACGCGGCTTGAACTGGTTGGCATCGAACTCGCCGAAGAAAAAGACCGTCTGCTCGGCGTGCTGTTTCTCGGCCTCGCGGCCATGATGCTCGCAACGATGGCCTTGATCGCATTGACGGCGCTGATCGCCATCGCGTTCTGGGACACCTACCGGTGGCAAGCGCTCGCCGGCATTACGGCGGTGTACGCAATTGCGGGAATAGCCTGTGCGCTAAAAGCGCGCAGCGGTTTGCGCAATGCGCCAATGGTGTTCGAAGCCACGATTGCCGAGTTCGAAAAAGATCGCGACGTGTTCCGCAAACCGTAATACGGCGCGCGTAACCCGGGTCATGGGCGTGCCTCAAACGCCCGCTGCCTCGGTAAGTCCTCGCAAACACTTCGACCGATTTTCAGCCTGGTTTTACTGCCCCACCTCCACTGCCGCCGACACGCCATGAGCTCAATCCATTCCGATACCGCATTCCGCAACAAGCGCCACCAGGCCAAAGATCTGAGTACGCCTCACCTGCGAGCGCTGCGCAAGGAATTGCTGCTGGTACGCGCGGATGTCGAGCGCATGGAACTCGCTCAGGCGACGATCGAATTGCGGCAGGCAGTCACGCACTTCAGCTGGCTCAAATTCATTCTGCCTGGCTTCGGCGGCATGCGCGTGGGGAGGGGCTCGAAAGCGAGTTTTGTCAACGCAGGCAGCATCGGGGCGCTCCTCAAACAATATCCGCTCATCAGTTCGATCGCTTCGCTGGTGTTGGCCAAGCCACTGCGCGCGACCATTGCAGCGGGTGCGAAGCCCGCGCTCAAATGGGGCAGCCTTGCGCTTGCCGGCTGGGAAGCGTATCGAATCTGGCAGCAGATGAAGAATGATTCCGCTGCCTCCTCTTCCGCTTCCGCTTCCGCTGCCAGAAAGGAAGAGGCGGTTGATAGCGGGTACTGAGGGGCGGTAGTACGCGCTCGCGTATCAGGTTCATCGTCTGCCATTGTTGCGCGATGTTGAACAGCGCTCCCTAGCTTGTGTTCCAGCACTCGCCATTTGCCGGCGCCATGCCGTTTGCGCTGGTTCTATTCCCTCGCAGCCCTGTCGCATCCAGGGTGAACACGCCGCAAGCGTCGTCGCGCATGGGGCCGGTTTCGGTCGGCGCTGCCTCTACCGAATAGCCGCCGTTTGCGTCGTCCGCCGGCAGCACGTGCAGCCGGTACATCGGCGTGCCGAATTGCGGCGCCTGATCCAGACCCGGCGGCAAGGTCGCGGTGCCATCGCTTGCCGCTCCCTCGACAAATTGCGCTGCCCGATAAAGGGCGGACGCCGCGTCGACTCTGTGTGTTCGCGCGACTTGGCTCCGGTACGAAGGCACTGCAAACACGAGCAGCGTGGCGGTTATCGCCAACGCGATCATCAGTTCGAGTAGCGTAAATGCGGATGTGTGCGATCTCGTCATGAACCTCCCGTCAAAAAGGGCGTGCGGCAATGCGACGCCAGTGACGCTCAATCTGTTCACCTGTGATCACAAGTTCCATCTGCAACCACACCTGCGATTCTTTCGTCCGGCCGAAGCCGCGAGCAGTCAGTAAATAGGCTCGGGCATCGGCGCGCGTGGCAAAACGCCACGCTTCGATCAAACATTGCGGCGGGCGTAACGATCCAGGCCATTGCGCGATAGGTGCGACAGCGCCGGCTTCGAACGCGCTTTCGAGCTTCCACTGCGTGGGCTCACCGGGCGGCAGCGACGCCGCTGGCGCCGGCTCGACAGTTGCCGCGGCGACCACGCTGCGCGCGCACAGGGTCAGCGCCGAATCCGCAGCATGAAATGCCTGCAAATAGTCGCGCACATTGTTGGCGCCCCGCGCCGCCGCAAGCGATGTTTCGAACCATGCCGCGGAAGTGGTCAACATCATCGCGGAAATCAGCAGGACGATCGGCAGGACGGTACCGCTGTTGTGAACGCGTGGTCTCCGAACGGTATGGATGAGACGTGCCCGATATTTTGATGGCTGCTCGCAGCGCTGCGAGCGGTCCTTGCGCACAGAGCGACCCCAGGGCGCATGCTGAGTGAGTCGTTCGAGACGGCGCTGCGTATTCACTACGCTTGGGTCTTCTGGCTGGCGCTGTGTATTCAATGCACTTAGATGTTCCGGCCGGCGCTGTGTATTCGACAAGTCTGGGCACTCCGGCTGGGCGATGTGCTCTCCGCGTCTGTCCACTGTCGCAGCATGACTATCGGGATTTCGCCGACCCCATTCCACACAGTTCGTTATATTCCAAGGTCCGTCTGTCACAAGGAATCCTCCGCGTGATTGCGTATCGCCACCCGCCGCCAGAAAACCTGCCGCGCTCGCATGTCAGTTCCCACAGCACTGACGCCCTCGCAATCGGCATAGCGCGTGCTCCGTCCTTGCGGGGCCCCGCGAACGAGCACACAAAGATCGACGGCGACGACCCTTGCCCATTGATCAGCCGTTATCGCCGACGCGTCTATTGCACTCAGCCCGCCGGCTAGCCAGTACTTGAGTCGCACACGTTCGACGCCTTCGACCAGCGGTTGAGCGGACCCCGTCTTGCCATTGCCCTCGCAGTAAAGTTCCGGCTCGCCCGTCGACCCGCTGACCCTCGCGAAGTATCGATTGACAACCAACACGCCCTGCCCGCCGAGTGCTGCATCGTTGTTCGTTACGGCCTGGCCGAGGCAGTCCGTTGATTGGCCGGTCGCCGACGGCCACGTCGAGACGTTGTCACCGACGTAACGCACCGCGATACCGTCAGAATGGCTCGGCAATACCTCGCAGGCAAGGCTCTTGTCCGCACCGGTCGGGCGACCGCCTGAACAACCAAACAACGGCGGCGAACTAGTGAACCCCACGACGTCCGCAGGCACGAAGCCGGCCATTTGAAGTTGCTGGCCCATCAGCGTAAGTGCGGTCAGGCCAGCTTCGCGGATCCGCATTGCGTCATTCGAACGCTCAAACACCTTACGCTGCGTTGTATAAAGCGAGACCGCACCGGCGGTCACTACCAGCCCCAACGCAATTGCGATCACGAACTCGACGAGCGTATGGCCACGCGCGATATGGATACGTTGCGTCATTTTGCGAACGCCAGTGCAACGCATGAGGCGCCGGCGGGAACATCCGCACCACCGCACGACTCGGGCTTGTCGATGACATCGTCGGCGCGCGGCATGTCGCGCAGGGCCCTCCACGTGACGCTTGCGGTGGACACGCCGCTGCGTTCCGTTACCGAAGCCTCGCCGTGCGGCAGCAAGGCCATTGCACGCGCGCTCCATTGTCTGATGGCAGCGTCGCCGGCCGGGGGCTCGCGCATCGCTTCGGCGACGGAATCGGCTATCCATGCAGCGTGCTCGCGCATCGCCATCGCACGGGCTTCGCGCGCGGTCCACAATTGGCCGGCGACCAACCCGAGCGCTGTCACTGCCATCAGGGCAACGGCCAGCATCACTTCGATCAGCGAACTGCCTCCGTGCCTTGCGCTGGGCCTTGTTGAGCGACTTGCCGGGCATTTTCGCGGCTGCGGATGCGATGGACGTGGGCTCACGATGCTGCTCCACACGCGCCCTCGACAATCCGCGCCCGCCCGCCCGCGGCGATGTGGATGCAGCGCCGCCACTTGTCGCCCTGGGTCGCTTTCGACGGCACGCGTGGTGCGATATCGAAGCTGCGAAAGGTGCCGATCAACTGCCCCGCCGGCGGCGTAAACGTGAGATTCGTCTGTGTTCCAGTGACACTGACTGCTGCCAGTAGAGGATGCGCGCGCAGTAGCGAGAGCGCGCCACCGCGCTCGGCCAGGACTGCCCAGCCGCACGACCAGTCCGTCACCCCGTTGCCGCACGCTTGTCCCGCTGCAAGACAATGCCGTGCCGCATCGATTCGGCATACCGTGACGCGAGCACCGCGGCGCATTGCTTCACTGCGCGCATAGGCGAGCGTTGAGGCAAGCGCTTTCGCGCGTGCGTCGACCTGGTCCCGCAGGTGCCATGCAACGAACGACGGCGTCGCCATCACCGCGATTATCGCCAGCAGCGCGACGACGGCCAATGTTTCGACAAGCGTAAAGCCGCGGTGCGGCCGCAAATAGACTGCTTCCCATTTCATCTGCATACCTGATCGTTTCAAAGAATGCAGCCAATCTAGCGATTCGCAAACGGGTCGACAATCGGCCGAACGGCCAGGTGGCACTCAGACGCTATCCCGCGCAAAAATGCACGCGTGACGAACCATAACGGGAGCGGAGATGCGGATGCGCGAACCGATGCAGAAGAGAACAGAACCTGGAGCTGGAGCTGGAGCTGGAGCTGGAGCGCAGCTTCAGGCGCAACGGCAATCAGCGCTTGCGGGGCGGCTTGGGAGGAGAAGAGGCGCGACGGAATTCTTCGATCACGTCCTCGAATTCGGAGACGTCTTCGAAGCGCCGGTAGACAGAGGCGAAACGCACATAGGCAATGGTATCGAGCGCACGCAGCTCGTTCATCACGAGTTCGCCGAGCCGCTCGCTGCGCACCTCGCGCTCGCCGCTGCCGAGCAGTTGATACTCGATGCGAGCGACCGCCGCGTCGATCGCGTCAGCTGCCACCGGGCGCTTGCGCAGCGCCAGTTGCATGCTCGCAACGATCTTGCGGCGATCGAATTCCGTGCGGCTGCCGTCCTTCTTGACGACCGACGGCAACGCCAGCTCAACCCGCTCATACGTCGTAAAACGTTTGTCGCAGGCCGGGCAGCGGCGGCGCCGGCGTATCGTCGCGCCGTCTTCGGATACGCGAGAATCCACAACTTGCGTATCGGCGTGACGGCAGAAGGGGCAATGCATGGCGGCTTAGCGGTAAACCGGGAAGCGCTGGGTCAACTCGGCGACCTGCGCGCGCACACGTTCGATCGTGGCGGCGTCTTCCGGGTTGTCCAGCACGTCGGCGATCAGGTTGCCCACCTGCTCCGCTTCCTTGACGCCGAAACCACGCGTGGTCATGGCCGGCGAGCCAAGACGCACACCGCTCGTGACGAACGGCTTTTCCGGGTCGTTCGGGATTGCGTTCTTGTTGACCGTGATATGCGCCGCGCCGAGCGCAGCTTCCGCTGCCTTGCCGGTGATCTTCTTGGCCCGCAAGTCGACCAGCATCACATGGCTTTCCGTACGGCCCGAGACGATGCGCAGGCCACGCTTGACGAGCGTTTCAGCCAGCACGCGCGCGTTCTCGACGACTTGCTGCTGATACGTCTTGAACTCCGGCGACAGAGCTTCCTTGAACGCGACTGCCTTGCCGGCGATCACGTGCATCAGCGGACCACCCTGAATGCCCGGGAAAATGGCCGAGTTGATTTGCTTTTCGAACTCGGCTTTCATCAGGATCACGCCGCCGCGCGGGCCGCGCAGGCTCTTATGCGTGGTGGTGGTGACAAAATCGGCGTGCGGCACCGGGTTCGGATAGACGCCCGCGGCGACGAGGCCGGCGTAGTGCGCCATGTCGACCATGAAATACGCACCCACCGACTTCGCGATCTTCGACATCCGTTCGAAGTCGATGCGCAGCGAGAACGCAGACGCGCCGGCCACGATCAGCTTCGGCTTGTGTTCCTGTGCGAGCTTTTCAGCCGCGTCGTAGTCGATATCTTCGGCTTCGTTCAGGCCATAGCTCACCACGTTGAACCACTTGCCCGACATGTTGACCGGCGAGCCGTGAGTCAGGTGACCGCCGTGCGCGAGGCTCATGCCCATGATCGTGTCGCCCGGCTTGAGCATGGCGAAGAACACGCCCTGGTTCGCCTGCGAGCCGGAGTTCGGCTGCACGTTGGCGGCTTCGGCGCCGAACAGTTGCTTCACGCGGTCGATCGCCAGTTGCTCGGCAACGTCGACATATTCGCAGCCGCCGTAGTAGCGCTTGCCCGGATACCCTTCGGCGTATTTGTTGGTGAGTTGCGAGCCTTGCGCAGCCATCACGGCCGGGCTCGTGTAGTTTTCCGACGCGATCAGTTCGATGTGCTCTTCCTGACGGCGGTTTTCCTGCTCGATGACCTTCCAGAGTTCAGGATCGACGTTGGCGATGGTGCTTTGGGCTCTGTCAAACATACGGATTCCGTTGAGTGTGTTCAGGTTGACCGGATCGCGCGCCGAATCTTGCGTAGAGGGTACGCAGCGCTGCTGGCGGCTGAGCCAGCCCTGACGTGGCGGATGGAGAGTCGCCGCACACGCGAGGCAGGACAGCCACCGACAGCGCAGATCAATGCGCGCGGATCACGGCTGCCCAGGCGAACGGCAAAACGGCACCCTGCGCTTCACGGTGGGTTGTTCCACCTTGAATCCGATTGCTTGAACCGGTTCTATCGCCAGTCACGCAGGGATGAGCGCGTTAGTTTATTGGAAGAGGATCGAATAGGCAACCGGCTTCCCGCCGGGCCGGCGGGCGCTCCTCAGGCCGGCTACGGCAGCGCCGCAAAAGGCGTCCAAACATCTGATGAAAACGCGCCCGCAACCCGCTCCGCATCCTTGCCGCGGCCACTTGTACGCCTGGTTCATCCTTGCCGCAGCGCCGCATTGGAAGTAGGCTTGGGACCTTTCTCCTCTACCAGCCAGGGAACTGCAATGATCGTGTTCGTCACCGGAGCGTCCGCGGGATTCGGCGCCGCTATCGCTCGCGCCTTCGTCAAGGGCGGCCATCGGGTCGTCGCCACCGCGCGCCGCAAAGACCGCCTGCAGGCACTCGCCGACGAACTCGGCGACGCCCTCCTGCCGTTTGAGCTCGACGTGCGTGACCGCGCCGCCGTCGAAGCCGTGCCGGCCTCGCTGCCCGCCGATTTCGCCGCGCTCGACGTGCTCGTCAATAACGCCGGCCTCGCGCTCGGCATCGAGCCGGCGCAAAAGGCGAATCTGGACGAATGGAACACCATGATCGACACCAACTGCACGGGCCTCGTGCAGGTCACGCATGCGCTTCTGCCCGGAATGGTGGAGCGTAACCGAGGGCATATTTTCAATCTGGGGTCGGCGGCCGGCAGCTGGCCGTACGCGGGCGGCAACGTATATGGCGCCACCAAGGCGTTCGTACGTCAGTTCAGCCTGAATCTGCGCGCCGATCTGGCCGGCACAGCCTTGCGCGTGACCGACATCGAGCCAGGCCTGTGCGGCGGCACCGAGTTCTCGAACGTGCGCTTTCGCGGGAACGACGAAAAAGCGGCCAAAATGTATGAGAACGTCCAACCGCTGACGCCCGAGGATATCGCCGACTCGATCTACTGGATCGCCACCCGGCCTGCGCACGTCAACGTCAACACGATCGAGCTGATGCCGGTGGCCCAATCCTTCTCCGCTTTGTCGGTTCATCGCGGTTGAAATTCCGGCTGAAATCCGGCTGAAATCCGGCTGAAATTCCGGCTCAGGCAAGCCAGGCGGGGCGCACATCTTGAAACAGACCTCGGGGTATGCGTTCCGGTAAAATGCGCGGCATGAATCTGTCGACCATCCAGACCGGTACGGAAATCGGCTTCACGTGGCCAATCCGCGTGTACTACGAAGATACCGACGCCGGCGGCATCGTGTTTTACGCGAATTACCTGAAGTTTTTCGAGCGGGCGCGCACCGAATGGCTGCGCGCATGCGGCGTCGACCAGAACCGGCTCGCCGACCAGGCGGGCGCCATTTTCATCGTGCGCAGCACCGCAGTCGATTATCGGGCGCCGGCTCGCCTCGACGATGTCGTCAAGGTAGTGAGCCGAATCGAGCGTCTTGGCCGCGCTTCCGTCGATTTTGCACAAGAAGCGTGGCGTGACGGCACGTTGCTTGCTACCGGTTCCATCCGGGTCGGCTGTGTCGACCGCATTGCGCTGCGTCCGGCCGCGATTCCTCCGCCGGTTCTCGCCGCGTTGCGGCGCGGGCCGAACGCGAACGACGGCGGCGTGTCAACGAACAACGACTGAACCCCGTTGTTACGGGGCCAGTGAACTCGTAACGATCAAGCAACACAAAGCATGGTTCGGCTTGCAATATCGCCGATGCTTCCGTTTTGCTCACGGCAAGCTTCGAGTGGCCTTGCAGCCGGACGCCCCCTTCCGGGACGTTAAAACGAACCTTTATGAACACTACACAAGATCTGTCGATCGTTTCTCTCGTACTCAATGCGAGCCTGCTGGCGCAGGCCGTCATGGCGCTGCTGCTTCTGCTGTCGCTGTTGTCGTGGACTTTCATCTTCCGCAAGTGGTTTGCGATCCGCCGGGCACGCGCGCAAACTGAACGCTTCGAACGCGATTTCTGGTCGGGCGGCGACCTGCAGGCGCTGTATCAGAGCGCCGCCAACAACCGCCACACGATCGGCGCACTGGAACGGATTTTCGAATCCGGCATGCGCGAATTTCTGAAGGGCAAGGAAAAGCGCCTGAACGATTCCGGCGCGATTCTCGACGGCGCGCGCCGTGCCATGCGCGCCGCGTTCCAGCGTGAAATGGACGTGCTCGAAGCAAATCTGGCGTTTCTCGCGTCGGTCGGTTCGGTCAGCCCGTATATCGGTCTGTTCGGCACGGTGTGGGGGATCATGAATGCGTTCCGCGGCCTCGCCAACGTGCAGCAGGCAACGCTTGCGAACGTCGCGCCGGGCATTGCGGAAGCGCTGACCGCCACCGCAATCGGCCTGTTCGCCGCAATTCCGGCCGTGGTTGCCTACAACCGCTACGCGCACGACATCGACCGTCTGGCGATCCGCTTCGAGACCTTCATCGAAGAGTTCTCGAACATCTTGCAGCGCCAGGCACAGTAAGGAGTCCACGATGGCAGGCTCTTCCTCCAGCATGCGCGGTTCCCGTCAGCGCCGCGCGATGGCCGACATCAACGTCGTGCCGTACATCGACGTGATGCTCGTGTTGCTCGTGATCTTCATGGTGACCGCGCCGCTCGTCGCCCCGTCGATCGTCAATCTGCCGACCGTGGGCGGCGCCGCGCCGCAGCAGCAAACTCCGCCCGTGATCGTGAACATCCGTGCGGACGGCAATATGAGCGTCAAATACAAGGACGATTCCGGCGCGCAGCAACAGGAAAACATGAGCAAGGCCGATCTGCACGGGTTCATCGCCGACCGCGCGCAGTCACACCCTGATCAGCCTGTCGTGATCGCCGCCGACAAGACCGTGAAGTACGAAGTCGTGATGAACGTGATGTCCGAACTGAAAGCTCAGGGCGTCAAGCGCGTTGGATTGCTCGTCAAATCACAATGATCCGCAAGAATTCCGAATACCCGCTTCAGCCGCCGCGTGAACGCGGCACCTGGCGAGCCTTTGTGTTCGCCCTGGTCATGCACGCGCTGCTGGGGTTCTTCCTGTATCACGGCATTCAATGGCAGAACAGCACGCCAGCAGGAGCGGAGGCAGAACTGTGGACCGAAGTGCCGGATTCAGCGATTCCGCGCCCACCTCCGCCGCCGCCGGTTCCCGTCGCCCCTGCTCCGCCGCTGCCGGACGAACAGGCCGACATCGCGCTGCAGGAAAAGAAACGCCAGCAACAGGAAGCGGCCCGTCAGGCGCAACTGGCCGAGCAGCAGCGTCAGCAGAAGCTGCAAGCCCAGCAGGAGGCCGAGGCGAAGCGTCAGCAGCAACTGGCGGCTGATCAGGCAGCCCAACTGGCCGCGCAAAAAGCAGCGGCGCTCAAGCAGAAACAGTTGCAGCAACAGCAACAGCAGCAGCAGCAGCAGCAGGCCGACAAGCTGAAACAGCAGCAATTGGCCGACCAGCAAAAGCAGCAGCAGTTGAAGGAACAGCAGCAGGAGCAGCAGAAACAGGCCGAGGCTGACGCGCAGAAGAAGGCCGACGCGCAGAAAGCAGCGAAGGCCAAGGCGCAAGCCGATGCTGCAGCACAAGCAAAGAAGCTGGACGCGGAGCGTCGTGCGCGGCTTGCCCAGCTGCAAGGTTCGGCGGGCGCCGAAGGGTCGACCGGCAATGGGCTTGCGAAGAGCGGCACGGGTAGTGGTTCGGGTGGCACGGCGACATCGCCGGGCTACGCGGACAAGGTGCGTCGCGTGGTGCGTCCGAACATCTCGTGGGGCGGCGAAACGGATGGTCTGGAAACGGTCATCTCCGTGCGCTGCTCGCCGACGGGCACACTGCTGGATGCGCAGATCGCGCGCAGCAGCGGCAATTCCGCGTGGGACGATGCGGCACTGCGGGCGGTCCAGCGTTCGAATCCGATGCCTCAGGATATCGACGGGAAAACGCCCACCAGCTTCAAGATTACGTTGCGCCCTGCAGGGTGATTGCAACAGTTTGACAGTCAGTTGACTGCAGACGCAGCGCCCCGCCCAGCGTGGCGCGCCCGGGAACGAATTAGTGGTTTGCGGGTCTGTCTGCTGTCGTGAAGTGTTAGTAAAACCGTTTTTGGGGAAACCATACAGCATGAGTTTGATGACCAAGCTAGGCCTGCGGACACTTGTAGCGTCGTGCCTGATCGCCGTCGGCGGCGCCGCCAACGCACAACTCAACGTCCTCGTGACAGGCGTCGGGTCCACCCAGTTTCCGATCGCAACGGCGAACTTCGCCAATGAAGCGAATTCGCCGCAGCAGGTCAGCACGATCGTGCGTCAGGATTTGCAACGCAGTGGCAAATTCACCAATATCGACGCGGGCAGCACGCCAGTCTCCGAAACGGATTCCGTCGACCTCGGCAGCTGGAAGGCCAAGGGCGCCAACGCATTCGTATCGGGCAGCGTGAACCGTCTGCCGAACGGCCAGTATGAAGTGCGCTTCAAGCTGTACGACACCGTCAAGGGCGAAAGCCTCGGCGGCCTCGTACTCGTGAGCCCGGAAAGCGGCTTGCGCATGAGTGCGCACAAGGTCGCGGACTACATCTACGCGAAACTGATGGGCGGCCGCGGCGTATTCGCCACGCGCCTGTCGTATGTGATCAAGACGGGCGGCCGTTATCAGTTGCAGATTTCCGATTCGGACGGCCAGGACGCGCACATCGCGCTGTCGAGCCCCGAGCCGATCATCTCGCCGGCATGGTCGCCTGACGGCACCAAGGTCGCTTACGTTTCGTTCGAAAAGAAAAAGCCGATCGTCTATATCCACGACCTGCCTACGGGCCGTCGCGTGGTCGTATCGGACCAGAAGGGTAACAACAGCGCGCCGGCCTGGTCGCCGGATGGGCGCACGCTGGCCGTCGCGCTCTCGCGCACCGGCAACACGCAGATCTTCGCCGTCAATGCGGACGGCAGCGGTCTGCGGCGCCTCACGCAAGGCAGCTCGATCGACACTGAACCGTGCTTCTCTCCTGACGGTCAGTCGATCTATTTCACCAGCGACCGTGGCGGCCAACCGCAGATCTACAAAATGTCGGCCCAGGGCGAGAACGCCGGCGCCGCACAACGCGTGACCTTCACGGGCAGCTACAACACCAGCCCGCGGGTGAGCCCGGATGGCAAGCAGCTCGCCTATATCTCGCGCGTCGGCGGCGGGTTCAAGCTGTACATTCAGGACCTGCAAGGCAATACAGCCACGGGCCTGACGGACACCACACATGACGAATCGCCGAGCTTCGCGGCGAACGGTCAGTACATTCTTTACGCCACACAGGTGAACGGCCGTGGCGTGTTGGCCGCAGTATCGACCGACGGTCGCACTCGGCAGGTCCTGTCCGTTCAGGGCGGCAGCGTACGCGAGCCGTCCTGGGGCCCATTTATGCAATAACGTTCATGCAATAACACAAGGAGAGTTACCAAATGATTTCAAAACTTCGTTTCGTATTTGCCGTACTGATGGTTGGTTTGCTGGCCGCGTGTCACTCGGGCGTCAAGCTCGACGAAAACGCTAACAAGGGCGGCGCTGTTTCGACGCAACCGAACCCGACCGATGTCGCTCAGGTCAACGTCGATCCGCTGAACGATCCGAACAGCCCGCTTGCCAAGCGCAGCATCTACTTCGACTTCGACAGCTACTCGGTCAAGGACGACTACCAATCGCTGCTGCAACAACACGCGCAATACCTGAAGAGCCATCCGCAACGTCACGTCCTGATCCAGGGCAATACCGACGAACGCGGCACCAGCGAGTACAACCTGGCACTCGGCCAGAAGCGTGCTGAAGCTGTGCGCCGTTCGCTGTCGCTGATGGGCGTGACGGACTCGCAAATGGAAGCCGTGAGCCTCGGCAAGGAAAAGCCGCAAGCCGACGGTCATGATGAATCGTCGTGGGCACAGAACCGCCGCGCCGACCTCGTGTACCAACAGTAAGTAACGGGTGATGAGCCGAATGACGCATCGTTTCTCCTGGCTGCGGTTTGCCGCAGCGGCCTGCGTCGCAGGCACGGCCTTCGCGGCTGTGCCCGCGCACGCGGGTATGTTCGACGACGATCAGGCCCGTCAGGCCATTCTCGATCTGCGTTCGAAGACCGATAGCCTGTCGAGCCAACTGTCGGCCGCACAGCGCACGATCCTCGATCAGTCCAATCGCCTCGATCAGCTGAATCAGCAGGTCGCGACGTTGCGTGGGCAGAACGAAGATATGGGCAACCAGCTCACCACGCTGCAAAAGCAGCAGAAGGACTACTACACGGATCTGGACACGCGGCTGAAGAAATTCGAACCGCAGCAACAGACCGTGGACGGCGTCCAGGGCGAGGTACAGCCGGGTGAAACCGATTCGTTCAATGCGGCCTCACAGCAATTCCGCAGCGGCGACTTCAAGAATGCGGCGGTGTCGTTCCGCACGTTCATCTCCAAGTATCCGAACAGCCCTTACCAGCCAACCGCGCAATACTGGCTCGGCAACGCGCTGTATGCGCTGCGTGATTACAAGGGCTCGACGGCGACCTGGCAAGGTGTGGTGAAGAACTACCCGCAGCATCCGCGTGCACCGGAAGCGCTGCTCGCGATTGCGAACAATCAGCTCGAGCAAGGTCAGAAGGCTGCGGCCAAGAAGACGCTGGAGCAGATCGTCGCGCAGTACAGCGGCTCGGACGTCGCGCAGTCGGCTCAGAGCAAGCTGTCGCAGATCAAG
Source organism: Paraburkholderia fungorum (assembly GCF_046027605.1). Taxonomy (GTDB): domain Bacteria; phylum Pseudomonadota; class Gammaproteobacteria; order Burkholderiales; family Burkholderiaceae; genus Paraburkholderia; species Paraburkholderia fungorum_F. The sequence goes on along the minus strand of NZ_JAQQEF010000016.1, from coordinate 159,300 downwards.
TAGTCGTATAAGCTTTAGCAGTTGGTGTCACGCGCAGTGGCCACGCAGTTCTCATCGTGGCTCGAACCGCGGCTCAAACCGCGGCTCCAACATTAAGCAGCCACGCGCGCCTCTCGCTGGAAAGCCCTGGGTAGCAATACCCCGGGCTTTTCACTATCTGAAGTAGGGATAGCCCGGCTTATCACCATGGGTTGACAGCCCACAGGTGCTATCGCTATAATCTCGCTTCTCTTTTGGGTCGTTAGCTCAGCTGGTAGAGCAGCGGACTTTTAATCCGTTGGTCACAGGTTCGAATCCCGTACGGCCTACCAAAAGATTCAAGGGCTTGCACGCGTCAGCGTCGCAAGCCCTTTTCTTTTTCTGGCCCTCGCGCCGCCCTCTTCGCTCGATCCCCCAAATAGTTCGACACCCCACAGACCGCCCCCGTCTTGCGCAAGCATGATCGCTTCACGACGCCATAAGAGCGCCGCAAAAAAGACCACAAAACAGGGCTGCCAGGGGAGACACGATCCCGCTGCCCAACCCGCCCAGGGGGGCGCCCATGAACACTGCAAAAGTAATCTGGGTAGTAGGTTTGGCGATCTCAATCGAAACGGCGCACGCTCAGGAAATATTTCTGGAGGGCGGAACGCTCGGTGTCGGCATTGGCGCGGCACTGAACGTCACGTCCTGGTTCGGCGTGCACGCGGACTTCAACGCGATCACTTTTTCGCATGACTTTACGGTGGGCGGAAATCGTTATGCCGACGACGTGAAGCTTCGCCAGGGAGGCATCTACGGCGATCTGTTCCCGTGGTCGAACAGCGGCTTTCGCATCACCGCCGGCCTTCGCTTCACAGACGACGAAGTAAGCGGCCAATCCGTTCCCACGAACGGCAGCTACATATTCAAAGGCCAGAGAACGCCGGCCTTTCCGGGCGAGTATGCGACCGCCACCGTCAAGTACCCGACCGTCATGCCTTATCTGGGCGTGGGCTATGGCTTGCGACCCGCGGCCAAGGGATTTGGCCTGGTGGTCGATCTCGGCGTCGCTTACGGCATACCGCGCTCGTCCTATACATTGTCACCGGCCCTGGCTCAGGCCGCGGGTCCTGCCATGAGCCAGGAGATCGCCACGACGGGCTTGCAACAACTGAGGGACAAAGCCTCGCCCTATCGATGGTATCCGACGCTGCAAATTGGTCTTTCGTACCACTTCTGATCAGCAGGCAAAGTGCCGGCAAACGCTGGCGCACAAGCGACTCGCGCAGGCTCGTTGCGACGGCATCGGCATCGCTTTGGACGTGAGGCATCGACGGAATCAGATCGATATCGCCTCGATCTTGTGCATGGACGCGAAAGTTTCTCACAGCGCAAGTCATCATGACCCACACAACCATGAGGGCCCTCTTACATCACGTCTCTTCAATACGGAATCAATACAACGGACTCCGAACATTGACATTTATTGAGACGTAAAGACGTGCAATGATCGCCGCCGATTCTGCGCATCACGCTGCAATGCTGCGTGAGCAGACGCTTTGGCAACGCCGCAAATCTCTGCGCTTTCATTCCGTCAACATGACTAATTTTCTGTTCGACCTCGTCGCGAACCTTGCCTTGCTGGCTATCGTGCTGTTCGCGTGTCATCTGTGCAACCGGCTTGTGCCCGGCGCCACGCTCAATGGCGTGCACATTTTCGTTGCACTAGCTTCGACCGCCCTACTGCTCGACGCGGCGTTGACCTTTCTCGTGTTCGCCGACGCACAGAACCGCTACGGCAAGTTCAGCGAGTCGAGCGCATTCTTCGAACGCGCTAGCACGTATCTGCTGGCCGCCATTGCCGCATTGGCGTGGCGGTACGCCACACGTCGCACGCGTGCCGCCAAACCGGACAACAGCACGCTAGTCATTCCCACGTCACCGTATTCCGAATCACATCTGCCGATGTAACCGCACGCGGCCCATTTTCCCCTGTCACGCATTGCGCATCATCGCCAGGAACGGACCTTGCGTATGGGCGGCCGGTCGCCTATAACTTCCGAAGACCGAGAGTTACCGTTTGCGCCCGTTATCGGGCATTTGCCGCTGTATTGCACTACCGCCGTTCAATCAGTCGAAGGCAACTTACCCAACGAGGAACATCTTGGATCTCGAAACCGTACGCGTGTTCATCATGACCCGAGGCATCGACCTCGGCACCAAGGTACTCGGCGCGATCGTGTTGTGGATCGTCGGCCGTTGGGTCATTGGCCTGATCACCGGCTTGCTTCGCAAACTGCTGTCGAAAAACGGCCGCGTCGATCCAACACTCGCGCATTACCTCGGTTCGATCCTCGGTGCATTGCTGAATCTGCTGCTCATCCTCGCGATCCTGCAGGTGTTCGGCGTCCAGACTACCTCGTTCGCCGCATTGCTCGCCGGTCTCGGTCTCGCGATCGGCACTGCGTGGGGCGGCCTGCTCGCCCACTTCGCGGCGGGCATCTTCATGCAGGTGCTACGGCCGTTCAAGGTGGGCGATTTTGTCACTGCCGGCGGTGTGACCGGCACGGTCTCCGAGCTGGGACTGTTCGGCACGACCATCGTGACGCCGGACAACGTGACAACCATCGTCGGCAACAACAAGATCTTCTCCGACACGATCTCGAACTACAGCATACTGCCGGTACGGCGTGTCGAATTGACAGCGAAGATCGCCAACGGCGTCGACCCTACGGATGCAATGAACCGGCTGAAGGCGGCCGTCACGCAGATTCCGAACGTGGCCGAAAGCCCCGCGCCGGATATCGAATTGCTGAGCTTCACGCCGGAGGGACCGTTGTTATGCGTGCGGCCCTATACGAACAATGAGCATTATTGGCAAGTCTACTTCGACACCAATCGCGCGATCGTTCAGACCTTCAAGGAAGCCGGCTATCCGACACCGGAAACGCCGCTTGCGCCGCGCGCGGTGACGTGAACGCGACCGAAGCTTAGGCCCATGACTGACCAGGGTCATGGCTCGCCAGGTTGACAGGTTGGCTCACAACTTCCGCGATCCGGCTCAGCGGAATCAGGACCGCGAAATGAAAACGGCGGCGCGAGATTCGCGACGCCGTTTGTTCGTCTGCTCCATGCAACGTAAAGCGTCAGCGGGTGCCCGCCTTGGACGCGTTCTTGCGCGTCATCTTCCATAACGCGCCTAACACAACCGGTACCACGGCCGCGCCGATACCCACCAGCACAATTACATTCAGATACTGCCGGATGAACGGAATGTTGCCGAAGAAGTAGCCGAGCAACACCAGCAGCAACACCCACAACAGCGCACCGAGGATGTTGAAAAGCTGGAATCGGCTCACCGTCATCTCCGACGCACCGGCAACGAACGGCGCGAAGGTACGCACCACCGGAATGAAACGCGCCAGCACGATGGTCTTGCCGCCATGCTTTTCATAGAAGTTGTGGGTCTTCTGCAGCGCGGCGCGGTCGAGGAAGCGCTCAAGAAAAGGAATATGCGAATTGAACACCCGTGGCCCGATGGCCCGCCCGATCATGTAATTGACCGTGTTGCCGGCGACCGCCGCAACGAGCAACAGCAAGATCAGGAGACCGAGATTCATTTCACCGCTCGCGCAAAAGGCGCCGCCGATGAACAGCAGGGAATCGCCCGGAAGAAACGGCAGGACGACCAGCCCGGTTTCGCAGAACACGATCAGAAACAGGACCGCGTAGACCCAGGTGCCGTACACGTGAATGAAGTCACCCAGGAACTTGTCGATGTGCAAGACAAGGTTGACGAAGTGTAGCAACGTGTCCAAAAAGCGTCCTTTATTGAGCGAATGTGAGCGTGGCGGGAGTGGCCGCGTTAGCAGCCTTGCAGGCGACGGCCGGCGAGTTCGTACTCGCCGCCGGAAATTGACCGAGTCATGATACCGAAAGTGCCCGGGCACGATTAAAAATCTGGCGTGCGCGAACATTATTCCGGCGTCATGCGACGCTTCCGCCGTCCGACCGTCGCCGGCCGCAAGCGTGCGCCGATCCATTGCATCGCCCTACATCGAGCCGGCTCGCGCCGAATCGCTATAATTTCGCCATGTCAGAATTCTCCGAAACGCCTGCCGGCACCGCCGACGCCGCCGCGGTTTCCGCCGCCGCGCCCGTCCCACGCCCGTTGCGGGCGATCCAGCCCCTTCCCGACCAGCTGATCAGCCAGATTGCCGCCGGAGAAGTGGTCGAGCGGCCGGCCTCAGTGGTCAAGGAATTGCTGGAGAATGCGCTCGACGCCGGCGCGCAGACACTGCGTATCCTGCTCGACGAAGGCGGCGTCAAACGCATTTCGATCACCGACGACGGTTGCGGCATCCCCGAAAACGAACTCGCGCTCGCACTGATGCGACACGCGACCAGCAAGATTCGCTCGCTGGCCGAACTGGAAGCGGTCGCAACGCTCGGGTTTCGCGGTGAGGCGCTGGCGTCGATTGCGTCGGTCGCACAGATGAGCATCACGAGCCGCACCGCCGAGGCGCCGCATGCCGTGCGCGTCGATGCGCAAACCGGTGTGCTCAGTCCCGCCGCCGGCACCCAGGGCACCACGATCGAAGTCCGCGAGCTGTACTTCAACACGCCCGCGCGCCGCAAATTCCTGAAAAGCGAGCAGACCGAACTCGGTCACTGCCTTGAACAGATTCGCCGCGCCGCGTTGGCACGGCCGGATGTGGCGATTTCGGTCCTGCATAACGGCAAGGCGGTCGAACACTGGAACGCCAGCGAGCCGCCTGCGCGAGTCGCGAAGATTCTGGGCGAAACCTTTGCGACGGCTCATTTGCCGCTCGACGAATCCGCCGGACCGCTCGCCGTCTACGGTTGCGCGGGTCTGCCGACCGCGAGCCGCGGGCGCGCCGATCAGCAGTATTTCTTCGTCAATGGCCGGTTCGTGCGCGACAAGCTGCTCACGCACGCGGTGCGCGCCGCTTACGAAGACGTGCTGCACGGCGACCGCTATCCGTCCTACGTGCTGTTTCTCGATCTGCCGCCAGAAGCGGTCGACGTGAACGTGCACCCGTCGAAAATCGAAGTGCGGTTTCGCGATTCACGTTCGATTCACCAGTTCGTGTTTCACGCCGTGCAGCGCGCGCTGGCGCGGCACGCGGGCGCGTCGCCGGAAACGACCGCCGGCGGCCATGCCGCGCATCTGCAAGCATCGGCAGGTGGGCCGGCCTCGTTCGGCGCTACGCCGCTGGGTGGTGCGGGCGGCAGCTTTGGCATTGGCGCGAATGGAGCCGCGGGCGCAGGCGGCCTCGGTAGCGGGATGAGTAGCGGATTCGGATCCTCGCAGCCCGGCAATACGTGGATGCGCCAGGCGCGTATGACGCAAGGCACGCTGCCGGTTGCCCAACCGCTCGCCTTCTACGACGCCCTCTTCGGCCGTAGAGACACCAACACCGGCACAGTCGAAGGCGCGACGCTCTTCGAAGCGCGCGACTCGGCCGCCGAGGCGCCCTCGCCATACAACACCTCCGCACCCTACGCGTCGCCCGTTTTCAATGCGACCGATGAGCAACCGCTCGGCTTCGCCCTCGGCCAGATTCACGGCATCTATGTGCTCGCGCAGAACGCGCATGGACTCGTGATTGTCGATATGCATGCCGCGCACGAGCGCATCCTGTATGAGCAGTTCAAGAACGCCCTGTCCGATCGCACGATTGCCGTGCAGCCGCTCCTGATCCCGCAGACCATGCAGGCCGATCCGGTCGAAATCGGCACGGTCGAAGAAGAGCGCGACACGCTCGACGCACTCGGTTTCGACCTCGCCGTGCTGTCGCCCACCACGCTTGCGATCCGCGCCGTGCCGGCGTTGCTGAAAGACGCCGATCTGCAGGCGCTGGCTCGCGCGGTCCTTTCCGACCTGCATGCGTTCGGCGGCTCACGTGTGTTGACCGAGCGTCAGCACGAACTGCTCGGCACGCTCGCGTGCCATCACGCGGTGCGCGCGAACCGGCGTTTGACGCTCGATGAGATGAACGCGCTGCTGCGCCAGATGGAAGCGACCGAGCGCGCCGACCAGTGCAACCACGGCCGTCCGACGTGGTACCAGTTGACGCTGTCCGATCTCGATCGGCTGTTCATGCGTGGGCAATGATGATGCACCTGATTACGGTTCTTCAGCGCGCGCCGTTTTGCCTATGACCTCACCGACGTCCACGCCGATCCCTTGCCTGCTGGGCCCGACCGCATCCGGCAAGACCGCTGCCGCGCTGGCATTGGCCGCCCGGCGGCCGGTGGAAATCATCAGCGTCGATTCGGCGTTGGTGTATCGCGAGATGGACATCGGCACGGCCAAGCCGACGCCCGAAGAGCGCGCGGTGGCGCCGCATCATCTGATCGACATCGTCGATCCGGCGGACGCATACTCGGCCGCGGAATTTCGTAGCGACGCGTTGCGCCTGATCGGCGAGATCAGCGCACGCGGGCGGCTGCCGTTATTGGTCGGCGGGACGATGCTGTATTACAAGGCCCTCACGCAAGGCCTGAACGACCTGCCCGCCGCCAATGCCGACACGCGCGCAGCGCTCGATACCGACGCCGCACGCGACGGCTGGCCAGCTCTGCATGCGCGGCTTGCCGCTGTCGACCCTGTTACGGCCGCGCGCCTCGCGCCGAACGATTCGCAGCGGATTCAGCGGGCGCTCGAAGTGTTCATGCTGACCGGACAAGCGATGTCCGCGTTGCTGGCCGCGCCCGCTCGCGTCGATAGCGCTGCGCAAGCCTGGCGCTTCGTGCCGATTGCGCTTGAGCCATCCGAGCGGAGCGTGCTGCATGGACGCATCGAAAAGCGCTTCGATGCGATGCTGGCTGAAGGCTTCATCGACGAAGTGGTGAAATTGCGCGAGCGCGGGGATTTGTTGCCCGAGATGCCGTCCATGCGCTGCGTGGGATACCGGCAGGTCTGGGAATATCTCGATGGGGCGGTCGACTATTCGACCATGCGGGACAAGGGGGTCTTTGCCACCCGGCAATTGTGCAAGCGGCAGCTCACGTGGCTGCGCGGCATGACAGAGCGCGTTGTGGTTGATTGCTGCGATCCCGGCGCGACTGCGCAGGTGGTCGGCTTGATTGAAGAATTGATTTGAGGTGTTCGCCCGCGCGGCGTTTTCTTTCTGTACACCGCGCAGGCAAAGCAGCCGTTGTTTAAGCTGGCTGCTCAGGCTGGTCGTTTAAGCTGTTCTGTTTAAACCACAACCGTCTGAGCTTCACCGGCCGCGCTTTCGCGAATCACGCCGATTTTCCAGACCTGCTCGCCGGCAGCCGACAACAGCCCGATCGCCGCATCGGCATCAGCGGCAGACACAACCACTGCCATCCCGATCCCGCAATTGAACACGCGGTGCATTTCCGCATCCGCCACGCCGCCGTGCTTCTGCAGCCACGCGAACAGCGGCGGCATCGGCCAGCCGCGATGATCGAGTTCAGCCGTCAGACCTTCACGCAAAACGCGCGGAATGTTTTCGACGAGGCCGCCGCCCGTGATGTGCGCCATGCCCTTCACAGCGATCTGCTGCATCAATGCCAGCAAGGGCTTCACGTAAATATGCGTAGGCGCCATCAACGCATCGGCCAGCGAGCGGCCATCGAAGTCCGCATTCAGATCAGGCTGCGCACGCTCGATGATCTTGCGCACCAGCGAGAAACCATTCGAATGGATGCCGCTGGAAGCCAAACCCAGCACCACATCGCCCGGGGCGATCGTGCTGCCGTCGATAATCTTGCTCTTTTCCACCGCGCCGACCGCAAAGCCGGCGAGATCGTATTCACCGTCCGGATACATGCCCGGCATTTCAGCCGTCTCGCCGCCGATCAACGCGCAACCCGCCAGTTCGCAACCCTGCGCGATCCCCTTCACGACCGTGGCCGCAGTACTGACGTCCAACTTGCCGCAAGCGAAATAATCGAGGAAAAACAGCGGCTCGGCGCCTTGCACCAGAATGTCGTTGACGCTCATTGCGACCAGATCCTGGCCGACCGTGTCATGCTTGTTCAGTTGAAACGCGAGGCGCAGCTTGGTGCCGACCCCATCCGTGCCCGACACCAGCACCGGCTCCTTGTATTTCTTCGGCACTTCAAACAGCGCGCCAAACCCGCCGATGCCGCCCAGCACGCCGTCGCGCATCGTCTTTTTGGCAAAGGGCTTGATCGCGTCGACAAGGGCGTCGCCCGCGTCGATGTCCACGCCGGCGTCGCGATACGACAAACCTTGGGCCGAATCAGTTGAATTCGGGGCGGATTTCGGTTGATTCATGGGGAAGAGCTCGAAGGTCGGTAAAATGCGATTTTACCCGATGCCGACCAGAGTTGGCGCTTCAGCGCTTACTCTGGTCCCATACAGAGTTGCCGGCCGGCTGGCTGGAATTTGAATCATCCTGAATGATCCGGTCGCGACGAGACCAGGGAAACAACTTTGCAACAGAACTCCTCGATCCTGACCCCTGTGCAGCGCCGCGCCTTTACCTGGCTGGCGATCGCGCTGGGCGTCGGCATTCTGCTCTGGCTCCTGAGCCCGGTGCTGACGCCGTTCCTGCTGGGCGCGATTCTCGCGTACATTCTGCAACCGGGCGTCGCGTGGATGGTGCGTCGGCGTGTGCCACGCGCACTGGCCGCCTTGCTGATGATGCTGCTGTTCTCGCTGCTAATAACGCTGCTCGTGCTGCTGGTGCTGGCCGTGATCCAGAAAGAGGGCCCGCAACTCAGGCAACAGGTGCCGGTGTTTTTCACCCATGTCAGCGGCTGGCTGCACCCCAAGCTCGCGCTGCTGGGTCTCGCTGATTCGCTCGATTTCGCCAGCATCCGCGATCTCGTGATGGGCCAGCTGGAAGGCAGCGCGCAGACCGTGGCGGCGTATGCATGGGCCTACATTCGCACCAGCGGCAACGTGATGATGACGGTGGTCGGCAATGCCGTGCTGGTGCCGCTCGTGCTGTTCTATCTGCTGTACGACTGGAACCGCATGCTCACCCGCGTGCAGAGCGTGGTGCCGCGCCGCTGGCTCGACAAGACGCTGCAGCTCGCGCGCGACATGGACCAGATGCTGTCGCAATACCTGCGCGGCCAGCTGCTCGTGATGGGCGTGCTGGCGGTCTACTATGCGCTTGCGCTGACCGTCGCCGGCTTTGAAATCGCGCTGCCGGTGGGTATTTTCACGGGCCTTGCTGTGTTCATCCCGTACATTGGGTTTGCCACCGGTCTCGCGCTGGCGCTGCTCGCGGCACTGCTGCAGTTCGGCGACTGGTACGGCTTCGGCGCGGTCGCGCTGATTTACGGCGTCGGCCAGATCGTCGAGAGCTTTTATCTCACGCCGCGCCTCGTCGGCGAACGGATCGGACTGCACCCCCTCGCGGTCATCTTCGCGTTGCTCGCGTTCGGTCAGCTGTTCGGCTTTTTCGGTGTGTTGCTGGCGCTGCCGGTCAGCGCGATTCTCTCGGTGGCGATGCGCGAGTTGCGCCAAAGCTATCTGGCGAGCACGCTTTACAACAATTGACCGCTCATCGGACCGCTCATCGAATTTTTACGGCCCGAGGTTCGGGCCATCTGCGGCCCAAGCTTCATTTTCGGCATTAACCTACTGTGCTTCGTCAACTGACGCTCGATCTCGGCACCCCGCCGCCATCGACATTCGACAATTTCTTCGCCGGCGCCAATGCCGAGCTGGTCACGCGGCTGCGCGAGCTCGACAACGCGCTCGCGGCCGGGCCAGTGGCCGATCGCACCTTCTACATCTGGGGCGAGGCCGGCAGCGGCCGCACGCATCTGCTGCAGGCGCTGGTCCACGAAGCGCCGCCCGGGCATGCACGTTTTGCCGGTCCGCAGAGCAGCCTCGCCGCCTTCACGTTCGACCCGCGCGTCGCGCTGTATGCGATCGACGATTGCGACAGCCTGTCCGCCGCGCAGCAGATCGCCGTATTCAACCTGTTCAACGAAGTGCGCGCGCATCCCACCAGCGCGCTCGTCGCCGCCGGCAATGCGCCGCCCATCGGCATGACGGTGCGCGAGGATCTGCGCACGCGCCTCGGCTGGGGCCTCGTGTTTCACCTCGCGCCGCTGCCGGACGAAGGCAAGGCCGCGGTGCTGAAACACGCGGCACGCGAGCGCGGCATCATGCTCGCCGACGATGTCCCCGCTTACCTGCTCACGCATTTTCGCCGCGATATGCCGAGCCTGATGGGGCTGCTCGACGCGCTCGACCGCTTCTCGCTCGAACAGAAACGCGCGGTCACGCTGCCACTTCTGCGCATCATGCTGAACTCGCCCGACGCCGAGGAACGGCGCACGGCGCCCACCTCCTCAGCGTCGCCGGCCGCTTCATCTGCGTCCCCCGCCCCCGCTTCAAGTAAAATAGGCCCCCATGGCTAACCTCGCACTCTTCGATCTCGACCACACGCTCATTCCCACCGACAGCGACCACGAATGGGGCCGCTTCATGGTGAAACAAGGCATGGTGGACGCCGAAAATTTCGCCCGTGAAAACGACCGCTTTTTCGCCGACTACAAGGCCGGCAAGCTGGACATTCACGCTTATCTGATCGCCATGCTCACGCCGCTCGCAAAATATTCGCGCGCCCAGCTGGCCGACCTTCACGCGCAGTACATGCATGAAGTCATCACGCCGGCGATCTTTCCGGTCGCGCTGGAACTGGTCAGAGAGCATCGCGAAGCCGGCGACCTCTGCTGCGTGGTCACCGCCACCAACGAATTCATCACGCGCCCGATCGCCCAGGCGTTCGGCGTCGATGCGCTGATCGCCTGCGAAGCGGAAACCGTCGACGGCCAGCCGCATTCGCCGTACACCGGCCGCCCCACCGGCACGCCGAGCTACAAGGAAGGCAAGATCGTCCGTACCGAGGCATGGCTGGCTTCGCTCGGCAAGACCTGGACCGATTTCGGGCGCAGCTATTTCTATAGCGACTCGCACAACGACATCCCGCTGCTCGAAAAGGTCACCGATCCGATCGCGACCAATCCCGACGACACATTGCGCGCCCATGCGCAGGCCAAAGGCTGGCGCATCCTCGAACTCTTTCAACCCTCGTGATCAAAAAACTTATTCGCAAGCTATTCGGCCAAGATCCAGCGCCCGCTGACGACACCCCGCCCGCCGAGGCCGAAGCAGACGTAGCCGACGAGGCATCGGCACGCACCGCGTCCAGCGCCGGCAAAGCGCGCCGCAAACCGGCACGCCCGGCGGCCAAACCCGTGCGGGACCCCGACGTGCCGGTCATCATTCCGCACGACGTGCATGGCATCGATCAGTCGCTGATCTCGAGAAACGCGATTCGCGTCACCGAAGGCCTGCAGGAAGCGGGGCATCGCGCGTTCATCGTCGGCGGCGCGGTGCGCGATCTGCTGCTCGGCATCAAGCCGAAAGACTTCGACGTCGCGACCGACGCCACGCCCGAACAGGTGCAGAAGTTGTTCCGCCGCGCCCGCATCATCGGCCGCCGGTTTCAGATCGTGCATGTGCAGTTCGGCCAGGAAATCATCGAAACCTCGACCTTCCGCGCGCTGGTCGATCCGCCCGCCGCCGACGCCGCGCCGCCGCGCCGTCTGAAGCGCGACGAGCTCGATCGCCGCACCCACGCGGTGGACGCAAGCGGCCGCGTGCTGCGCGACAACGTGTGGGGCGAGCAGCACGAAGACGCCACGCGGCGCGACTTCACGATCAACGCGATGTACTACGATCCGGCCACGCAAACCGTGCTGGACTATCACAACGGCATGGCCGACATGCGCGCCCGTCTGTTGCGCATGATCGGCGACCCGGCCACGCGTTATCGCGAGGATCCGGTGCGCATGCTGCGCGTGGTGCGTTTTGCCGCCAAGCTCGACTTCGAGATCGAAGACACGACTCGCGCGCCGATCGCCAACATGGCCGATCTGATCAACAACGTGCCGGCCGCGCGTCTGTTCGACGAGATGCTCAAGCTGATGCTGTCCGGCCACGCGCTCGCCTGTTTGAAACGTCTGCGTCAGGAAGGCCTGCATCACGGTCTGTTGCCGCTGCTCGACGTGGTGCTGGAACAGCCGATCGGCGAGAAATTCATCACGCTCGCGCTGACCAACACAGACGCCCGCGTGCGCGCCGGCAAGCCGGTTTCGCCGGGCTTTCTATTCGCCACGCTGCTATGGCACGACGTCCAGACGCGCTGGCAACAATTCGAGGCGAACGGTGAATATCCGGTGCCGGCGCTGCATCGCGCGATGGACGAAGTCCTCGACATGCAAACCGAGAAACTCGCGATCCACAAGCGCTTTTCGTCAGATATGCGCGAGATCTGGGGCCTGCAGTTGCGCCTCGAGAAACGCTCGGGAAGAAGTGCGCTGAAGCTGCTGGAACACCAAAGATTTAGAGCGGGGTATGATTTCCTCCTGTTGCGCTGCGAATCGGGCGAACTCGATGAGTCGGTCGGTGCGTGGTGGACGGAGTTCATCGAAGGAGACATCGCTGCGCGCGAGACACTGCTTACGCAAGGCGGGAAGGACCGGAGCCCCAGAAAACGACGGCGGCGCAGCAGTGGCGCCAGAAACCGCAAACCGGGCGACGGAATGGAGGGCGGCACGCCAGCCGAACGCACAGCCAACGACGTGGGCCATGATGGCTCGCACGAAGACTGACGCGGCGTTCGCTGAAGTCGTCGAACGATAGTCGTAGGAAGTTATGCCATGACGGTTGCTTATCTCGGCCTCGGCGCGAATCTCGGGGACGCGCGCCAGACCCTGAAAGACGCAGTGGTGTGCCTCGCACAACAGCACACCATCAACGTGCTCGCCAAGTCGAGCCTGTATCGCACCGCCCCGATCGACGCGGGCGGCGATGACTATTTCAACTGCGTCGTGAAGGTCGATACGACGCTCCCCGTGCGGCATCTGCTCTCGCTATGCCACAAGATCGAGCATCAGTTCGGCCGTGAACGGCCGTTTCGCAACGCACCGCGCACGCTCGATCTGGACATTCTGCTGTTCGGCGATCAATCGATCGACGAAGCCGATCTGATCGTGCCGCATCCACGTTTGATCGAGCGTGCCTTTGCACTCGTGCCGCTCGTCGAGATCGACCCAGCGTTGATCATCCCGCAACACGGCCGTGCCGAGGCGCTGCTCGACCGCGTAAGCGATCAGCGTATCGAAAAGGTGAAGGGGCCCTGCCAGTGCCCCATGCTGAATGCATTGACTGTCGGCGCCGCTGCTGGAGACAAGGGTCGTTGCGAATGAATTCGCCGCCGCTGACCGTCACCGCGCCGCAATTAAGGCCGCCCTTCGGCTATCTCGCGATCGAAGGGCCGATCGGCGTCGGCAAGACCTCACTCGCGCGGCGGCTCGCGCAACGCTGGTCGATGCAGGAACTGTTCGAGCGGCCGCAGGACAATCCCTTTCTCGAACGCTTTTATCGCGACACCGCGCGTTATGCGCTGCCCGCCCAATTGCACTTCGCGTTGCAGCGCGCGCAGCAGGCCCAGGAAGTGGTGGCCGCGCATGTGGCGGGCACACCGCTGATCGCCGATTTCATGACGCAGAAGAACGACATCTTCGCGCGTTTGACGCTGCAGGAAGACGAGTGGCAGCTGTATCGCGCCCTCGCCGCGCGACTTGACGTGAGCGCGCCCGCGCCGGATTTCGTGGTCTACCTGCAAGCCAGTCCTGAGGTGCTGTTCGCGCGCATCCAGAAGCGCGCCGTGCCCATGGAGCTGCAGATTTCCGATGCGTATCTGCGCGCACTCTGCGACGCTTACAACGAGTTTTTCTATCACTACGACCGTACGCCCGTGCTGACGGTCAACGCTGAACATCTGAATCCGCTCGACTCGGACGCGGACCTTGCGCTACTCGCCGAACGCATCGAAACCATGCGTGGCCGCAAGGAATTCTTTGTCAAAGGCACGTCGCTCTAAGCGGCGCGCCTCCTCTCTTTTGCAACGGATTTCCTCATGACCTATTTGCAGGAAGCGAGCCGGAACGCCATCACCGTGCCGAAACTGCAGGCGATGCGCGACGCCGGCGAAAAGATCGCCATGCTGACCTGCTACGACGCGAGCTTCGCCGCGCTGCTGGATCGCGCGGGTGTCGATGTGTTGCTGATCGGCGACTCGCTTGGCAACGTGCTGCAAGGCCAGACGACCACGCTGCCGGTGACGCTCGCGGAGATCGCGTATCACACGGCGAGCGTCGCGCGGGCGCGGCCTTCGGCGCTGGTGGTGGCCGACCTGCCGTTCGGCACGTACGGCACGCCGGAGGACGCCTTCAGAAGCTCGGTGGAGCTCATGCGTGCCGGCGCGCAGATGGTGAAGCTCGAGGGTGGGGTGTGGCTCGCGGACACGGTGCGCTTTCTGGTCGAACGGTCGATTCCGGTGTGCGCGCACGTCGGTCTGACGCCGCAATCGGTGCATGCGTTTGGCGGCTTCAAGGTGCAGGGCAAGACCGACGCCGGCGCGAGCCAGGTACTGCGCGACTCGCTTGCCGTGCAGAACGGGGGCGCCCAGCTGATCGTGATCGAAGCGATTCCAACGCTGCTCGGGACTGAAGTGACGAAGCAATTGCGGATTCCGACGATCGGTATCGGCGCAGGCCTCGACTGCTCGGGGCAGGTGCTGGTGCTGCACGATATGCTGGGGATTTTCCCCGGCAAGCGGCCGCGCTTCGTGAAGGATTTCATGCAAGGGCAGCCGAACATTCAGGCTGCGGTTGAAGCGTATGTGCGCGCGGTGAAGGACGGCTCTTTCCCTGGGCCGGAGCATACGTTCTGAACGCACGGTCTGATAGCGGATTATCTTGACGAGGCGCAGTTGCGCCTGTTTGGGACCCGCATGACGTGCGGGGATCCACATGGCATGTGCGGCTGTCCGGATGGATGGCCCGCTTGCTGCACGTTCGCCACAGTTGAGCAACCGCGCGGCCGCGGCACGCGATGCCCAAAGCCCGCAGCGCGGCTCCCTTGGCCTTTTAGCCTGGCTTAGCCCAGCACGTGCGCCTGTACCGCGCCTCGCAATGCGTTGCACACGAGAAGCGCTTCGGCATTCTGCACATCGACTCGCGTCAGCACGCGTTCAGCGGCGTGAAGGTCGGTATCCTCCAGCAGCACGCCCCGCATGATCCCGGGCAGTACGCCCGACTTTAATGGCGGCGTCCACCACCGTCCCGCCAGCTTCACAAACACGTTCGACCGGCCGCCTTCGGTCAACTCGCCGCGCTCGTTAAAGAACAACGTGTCGAAAGCACCTTTTGCTTCCGCTTCGCGCCAGCCGCGATCATATTCGGCGCGGTGCGTGGTTTTGTGTCGCAGCAGCGGATCATTGGCATCCGTCGCGGGGAAACCGTGGTCAGGTCCGAGCAGGACACCGATGCTTGAGTCGATCAGCGGCGTCAGCACTGCCGCGGTTATTTGCACCGTGCCATTTTTGCTCAACGTGACGCGCATACGATGCGGGCTTTGCGCTGGCAATGCCGCACATTTCTCTGCGATTTGCGCACGAATTTCGTTTTCGTCGTCGAGTTTGAAACCGAATGTCGCGGCACTGACTGAGAGTCGTGCGAGATGCCGCGACAGATGCCGCACGCCCTCTTCCCGCGTCGCATACATCGTTTCGAAAAGCTCGAAACCCGGCGCGGCTCCGGTTAGAAAGGTGGCCTTCCATTGACACTCCGCATATTCGTCAGCGGCAATACTGTCGAGCACGATGCCCCCGCCAACGCCCATCTTGCCTTGCCGCTCACCGCCTGGCTGCGCGGGTGGGCTCAAGGTTAACGTGCGGATCGCGACCGACAGGCAGAAGTCGCCACAGGCCGTGTCGTTGGGTGTGTCATTGGGTGTGTCGTTGGGTGTGTCGTTGGGTGTGTCGTTGGGTGTGTCGTTGGGTGTGTCGTTGGGTGTGGACGCGGGAGCGGCTGTGGCAGTCGCAACGGGCGCATCGAGCCAGCCGATCGCGCCGGTATAAAGTCCCCGCGGCGTGCTTTCGAGCTCGTCGATCAATTGCATTGTGCGATGCTTCGGCGCGCCGGTGATCGACCCGCACGGAAATAACGCACGCATGATCCCGGCGAAAGACGTGCCGGCGCGCAGCGTCGAATGCACCGTCGACGTCATCTGCCACACCGACACATACGGCTCGACCGAAAACAGCGCCGGCACATTGACCGAGCCTGTTTGCGCCACGCGCGACAAATCGTTGCGCAACAGATCGACGATCATCACGTTCTCGGCGCGATTCTTCGGGTCGTTTGCAAGAAATTCAGCGGCATGGCGATCGGCCACAGGATCGGCCGAGCGCGGCGCCGTGCCTTTCATTGGCCGGGCGCGCAAGGTGGCGCCCTCTTTCTGAATGAACAATTCGGGCGAGCACGACAGCACCCATTCGTCGTCCGGCAGCGCGATCAGCGCACCGTACCGCACCGGCTGACGCGCCCGCAGGCGTCGATAAAGCGCCGTCGGCGAACCGAACACGTCGAAACCCAGCCGATACGTGAAGTTGACCTGGTAGGAATCGCCCGCGCACAGGGCGGCATGGATCGCCTCGATCGCTTCGTTGAATTGCTTGAGATCGACGCTCGCGCGCACGTTCGCCGTGCCCGCCACCGACGCCTCGGGCGCGCCGCCGTCGCGCTCCACGAGCCACGTATCTACCTCGTCACGCGACAGTTTCTCGCAACGTTCAAACAATAAAAAACGCAGCGTGGCATTGCCACGCTGCGTTTCTTTCAATGCCCGGTGAGTCAGGCCGCTGTCGAGAAGTCTCCGGCCAAACTCGTAGTCGGCGAGCACGACGGCATGCAAACCCAGCCGCGTGTCCGCGGCCACGGTCTCGCACACGACTTCGAGTTGCGCAGCGTCCGCGCAAACCCGTTCCTGCACAAAGCGCGTGTACAGACGACTCGAACGGCGCGCCGCGGTCGCGTCGCAATCGTCGAGTAACGCGAACACTGCGTCGCGCTCATCCGCCGTCATGATTACCGCCAGATCAAACCGCTATTAATCGAAGAAGCTCTTCACCCGATCGAACCAGCTCTTGCTCTGTGGGCTATGCCGCGCGCCGCCTTCGACCAGCGCCTTTTCGAACTGCTTGAGCAGATCGCGCTGCGGCTCAGTGAGCTTGACCGGCGTTTCGACTTGCACGTGCACATAGAGATCGCCGGCAATGCTCGAACGCAGCCCCTTGATGCCCTTGCCACGCAGACGGAACGTCTTGCCCGACTGCGTGCCTTCCGGCACCGTGAAGCTCGCGCGGCCCGCGAGGGTCGGCACTTCGATTTCACCGCCGAGTGCCGCCGTGGTGAACGGAATCGGCATCTGGCAATGCAGGTCGTCGCCGTCGCGTTCGAACACCGAGTGCTGCTTGATATGAATCTCGACGTACAGATCGCCCGACGGACCGCCATTGATACCCGGTTCACCGTTGCCGGCCGAGCGGATGCGCATGCCGTCGTCGATACCTGCCGGGATCTTCACTTCCAGCGTCTTGGTTTCCTTCACCTTGCCCGCGCCATGGCAATGGCCACACGGCTCAGGAATATAGGTGCCGGTGCCGTGGCACTTCGGGCAGGTTTGCTGGATGCTGAAAAAGCCTTGCGACATCCGCACCGAACCCGAACCGCTACAGGTCGGGCAAGTTTCCGGCTTGGTACCGGGCTTGGCACCCGAACCGTGACAGACTTCGCACGACACCCAGCTCGGCACGCGAATCTGCGTGTCGTAGCCGTGTGCGGCCTGTTCCAGTGTGATCTCCATGCTGTAGCGCAGATCGGCGCCGCGATACACCTGCGGGCCGGCACGGCCGCCACCGCCGCGTGCGGCACCGCCGGCCGCCTGGCCGAAGATGTCGCCGAAAATATCGCCGAACGCATCGGCAAATCCGCCGAAGCCTTGCGCACCGGCTCCGCCCATGTTCGGATCGACGCCCGCGTGGCCGTACTGATCGTACGCGGCGCGCTTTTGCGCGTCCGACAGCATTTCATAGGCTTCCTTCACCTCTTTGAAATGCTCTTCCGCATCCTTGTTGCCCGGATTGCGGTCGGGGTGATGCTTCATCGCAAGCTTGCGATAAGCCTTCTTGATTTCGTCGTCGCTCGCGTTCTTTGCGACGCCCAGAACCTCGTAGTAATCCCGTTTCGCCATATCGGTTCAACGCCACTCGCGCAATGGGGCGCGGTGGCTCCTCTTGAATGCTGGAGTCTTGCGACTCGTCCGGCCGTTGTTTCCCACCGCTTTCACGCGACTCAAAACAACGCCCTCCATAAAACAAATGTGCCCGGAGAGCCCAAACAGGCTCACCAGGCGCGATAACCGCTTTGCAGGTTCAAGCACCCGGACGGGAGCAAAACCGTTTTGCAGCCAAGCCGCACACATCGCTGTGTGCGGCTTTACGGTCAGATTGCGACCTGGCTTTAGTCTTTCTTCACTTCCTTGAAATCGGCGTCGACCACGTCGTCCTGCTGCTGGCTTGCGCCACCCGCGGAAGCACCCGCACCTGCCGCACCCGCTGCCGCAGCTTCGGCACCTTGCGCAGCCTGCATGTCGGCGTACATCTTTTCGCCCATCTTCTGCGAGGCCGTGGCCACCACTTCGATCTTGGCTTCGATCGCGGCCTTGTCGCTCGAACCGCTCTTCAGCGTTTCTTCCAGGTCCTTCAGCGCGGTTTCGATCGCTTCCTTCTCAGCGGCTTCCAGCTTGTCGCCGTATTCGGTGAGCGCCTTCTTCGTGCTGTGGACCAGCGCATCGCCCTGATTGCGGGCATCGGCCAACTCGCGCAGCTTGTGATCTTCTTCCGCGTTCGCTTCGGCGTCCTTCACCATCTTTTCGATTTCGGCTTCGGACAGACCCGAGTTGGCCTTGATCGTGATGCGGTTTTCCTTGCCGGTTGCCTTGTCTTTCGCGCCGACGTGCAGAATGCCGTTCGCGTCGATGTCGAAGCTCACTTCGATCTGCGGCGTGCCGCGCGGTGCCGGCGGGATGCCTTCGAGGTTGAACTCGCCCAGCAGCTTGTTGCCCGCTGCCATTTCGCGTTCGCCCTGGAACACCTTGATCGTCACGGCGCCCTGATTGTCGTCAGCCGTCGAGTAGACCTGTGCGTGCTTGGTCGGGATCGTGGTGTTCTTGTTGATCATCTTCGTCATCACGCCGCCGAGCGTCTCGATGCCGAGCGACAGCGGGGTCACGTCGAGCAGCAGAACGTCCTTGCGGTCGCCCGACAGAACCTGGCCTTGAATCGCGGCGCCCACGGCCACGGCTTCGTCCGGGTTCACGTCACGGCGCGGCTCCTTGCCGAAGAACTCCTTGACCTTGTCCTGCACCTTCGGCATGCGGGTCATACCGCCGACCAGAATGACGTCGTCGATTTCGCCGACCTTCACGCCTGCGTCCTTGATCGCCGTGCGGCACGGTTCGATCGTGCGCTCGATCAGCTCTTCAACCAGTGCTTCCAGCTTGGCGCGCGTGATTTTCAGGTTCAAGTGCTTCGGACCCGACGCGTCGGCCGTGATGTACGGCAGGTTGATTTCGGTTTGCTGGCTCGACGACAATTCGATCTTGGCCTTTTCAGCCGATTCCTTCAGGCGTTGCAGCGCGAGCACGTCTTTCGACAGATCGACGCCTTGTTCCTTCTTGAACTCGCCGATGATGTAATCGATGATGCGTTGGTCGAAGTCTTCACCGCCAAGGAACGTGTCGCCGTTCGTGGACAGCACTTCAAACTGCATTTCACCGTCAACATCGGCGATTTCGATGATCGACACGTCGAACGTACCGCCGCCCAGGTCGTAGACCGCGATCTTGCGGTCGCCCTTTTCGGCCTTGTCCAGACCGAATGCCAAAGCGGCTGCGGTCGGTTCGTTGATGATCCGCTTCACTTCCAGACCGGCGATGCGGCCTGCGTCTTTGGTAGCCTGGCGCTGGCTGTCGTTGAAGTACGCGGGAACCGTAATCACCGCTTCCGTGACCGGCTCGCCGAGGTAGTCTTCAGCGGTTTTCTTCATCTTGCGCAACGTTTCCGCAGAGATTTGCGGCGGCGCGAGCTTCTGGTCACGCACTTCGATCCATGCGTCGCCGTTGTCGGCTTTCATGATCTTGTACGGCATCAGAGCGATGTCTTTCTGCACTTCCTTTTCTTCGAAGCGGCGGCCGATCAGGCGCTTGACCGCGTACAGCGTGTTCTTCGGGTTCGTAACCGACTGACGCTTCGCAGGCGCGCCGACGAGAATCTCGCCGTCTTCCATGTAAGCGATGATCGACGGCGTGGTACGCGCGCCTTCCGAGTTCTCGATCACCTTGACCGAATTGCCTTCCATGATCGCCACGCACGAGTTCGTCGTGCCGAGGTCGATGCCGATGATTTTGCCCATTTTTACTAATCTCCTGACTTTGATCGCTGCGGGAATCGCCGTTTTTGCCAATCTGGCGGTACGGCGATCCGCTCTCAATTCCTACCTGCACTCAACATAAGTGCATCCGCATCGTTTTCAAGACCTCTTTTACGATGCGGTCTTTAATTTTTTTCAATCAGCCGAACTTTTGCCGCTTTTTTCACTGTTCGTCGCGATGCCGGTCGCATTGGCCGCCCGGATCACCCCGAATCTTTGCTCGCGCGGCTGCTACCACCGCCTCGAACCACTCAGCGTCATACCGACCGGTTACCGGTTCAGCCACTTGTCACGGTGCCACTCGCGACGGCGAAGAAGATCCAGGTGGCAACGCCGTGAGACACGAAACGCAGGCCTGGTTTGCGATGCGCGTCGACGTTGCAGTGAAACCATCTGAAACCGAGCGCGCGGATCGCGTCCGGCCGGAGCCAGCGTCGCCTTCTTCCGGGCGATCGCGCGGTTGAAGCAGCTGACCGGCAGAAAAACACCGTGGCCGGCACCGTGCCGAACGACTCGGCGCTGAGCGCCTGCCCGCCGAAGACGGCAAACGCGGCAGCGTCGACGGGCAATATTGGCCACGACGACGATGCCTGTCAGCTGGAACGGCTGACGAACGACCGATAAGCGGCCGATAAGCGGCTTCTTTCTAAATACTGCTGTGCCGCTTACTTCGGCGCCGCGACGGTCACGAGGGCCGGACGCAGCACGCGGTCGGCGATCACAAAGCCTTTTTGCAGCACAGCGACGACGGTGTTCGGTTCCTGTTCCGCCGGCACCATCGAAATAGCCTGGTGACGGTGCGGGTCGAACTTTTCGCCAACCGGATTCAGTGCGACGACGCGGCCCTTTTCCAGCGCGCCGGTGAGTTGACGCAGCGTGAGTTCGACGCCTTCGCGCACCTTCTGCAGATCGTCGGACGAGTGAGCAACCGCTGCTTCGAGGCTGTCGATCACCGGCAGCAAATGCTCCGCGAAGCTTTCGATCGCGAACTTGTGGGCCTTGGTGACATCCTCCTGGGCGCGGCGGCGCACGTTCTCGGTCTCAGCCTTCGCCCGCAGGAAGCTCTCCTGCAGCTCGGCGAGCTTCGCTTCTGCTTCGGCCAGTGCGGCTTGCGCGTCCGATACCGGCGCTTCAGGAGCAGCGTTTGCAGCCGCTTCCTGCTGGGGTGCTGCGGCCTCTGCGGCCTGGCGCGCGGTTTCGTCGGCGGGCGTGGGATTCGGGCTCGTCGGGTTCTCTTGCGTGTTTTCCATGTCGCTGAAAGTCGTTAAAAAGTTGAAGCTAACGGTGGCGGCAACGCATCAAGGCGCTCGCAATTTGTGCGTTGCAAAATTGCGACAGACAACTCGGTGCTTAATGCGTATCGAAATGGCAGATGGGGCCGGGAACACCCATTTCAAGCGCCTCTCCCGGAACTTTTCATGCTGCGGACGGGCGGCAGAAATGCCCGGTTACAACCATTATTGCGTCGCAATCAGATTGAGATTGAGTGCTTATCACAAGTGGCCTATGCTCCAATAAAGCATCGGAAAAGACACGTTAACCCTAATCTGACGTAAGCCTTACCGACACTTTTCAATTCCACCTGATTAGCCTGTTTCCGTCCTGAATCCTTCCCGAGGGGAGTACCGTGAAACTGACCTTTGCAATATCGGTGGTCGCATTGGTACTGATCGCGGGCACCACGACCATCTGCATGTCCGGGGCCGTCAACGATCACACCACCGAGTACGGCGGTGTGCACGCGACGATGGAACAGTTGTTCAATCCCCACCTGAAAGTTTGTCGATAGTGCGCCGGTCGCGCTTGGTCGGCCTGCCGTGTAAAGCGGCAGCCGGTTCCCGGTACGTTTTGCGCCGTTCCTGCTCGACCTGCCGCTTCACCTTGCTCTCTTCGGTTTCCGCATAAAGCGTCTGCGCGACGGTGGCTGGGCCACGCACGTCGCACACACCCAGCACTTCCACCTGCCACACAATCCGCTCGATCTCGATCTCGACCAGGTCGCCGACGCGCACATCTTTCGCCGGCTTGACGCTGGCGCCCCCAATGCGCACATGGCCTTTCTCGACCGCATCCGCAGCGAGCGAGCGGGTCTTGAAGAAACGCGCGGCCCAAAGCCACTTGTCGATGCGCAGCTTCGCGCCCGGTTCCGTTGCAATCCTGTAATTCATAAGCCTGCTTAAGCCCCGCTCGTGTGCGGCACCGACACCGCTTGCACGGGCCAGCCCTGCAGATTCTGCGCGACGATTTCCCCTAGCGCGGCGATCCACGGCTGCGAGGCGTTCAAGCAGGGAATCCGGTGAAACTCCTTGCCGCCCGCATGCAGGAACTCGTCACGCACTTCCATGCCGATTTCTTCAATCGTTTCAAGGCAATCGGCGGTAAAGCCCGGGCAGAACACGTCGGCACGCCGCACCCCCGCCGCGCCAAGTTCCTTCAGCGTGGGAGCGGTGTACGGCTGCAACCATTCGGCCTTGCCGAAGCGCGACTGAAACGTGACGCGGCATTCCACCTGCGTCAATCCCAGCGCCTGCGTCAACAACGCACCGGTTTGCTGGCATTGCTCGTGGTACGGGTCGCCCAGATCCAGAGTGCGCTTGGGCACACCGTGAAAACTGAGCACCAGCTTGTCGCCCGCTGCAAAATCCGGCTTGCCGTGCTGATGCCAGTACTGATGCACTTGGGCAGCGAGCGCGGCGATGTACGCCGGATGATCCGCGTACTGGCGCACCGTGCGGATTTCCGGCTGATTGCGCATGCGCTTGAGGGCCGAAAAGGCATCGTCGAAGGCCGTCGCCGTGGTTGAAGAAGAATATTGCGGATACATGGGCATCAGCAGCACACGCTCGGCGCCCGCCAGCTTGAGCTGGTTCAGCATGGCCGGAATGCCGGGTGTGCCATAGCGCATCGCGTAGTCGACCAGCACCGTGTAGTCGTTCAACTGCAGCAGATGGCGCAAGCCTTCTACCTGCTTCTCCGTGAAGACGCGCAGCGGCGAGCCTTCCGGCATCCACACGGCCGCGTATTTCTTCGCTGACGCGCGGCCCCGGAACGGCAAAATCGCCAGACGCAGGATCACCTGCCAGAGCAGCGCTGGAATTTCGACCACGCGAGGATCGGACAGAAACTGCGCGAGATAGCGACGGACCGCGCGCGGCGTCGGCGCGTCGGGCGTGCCGAGATTGATCAGCAGCACCGCGACACGGTGTGACGTGGCGTTCTGCGAGGGCCGCTCGAGGTCAAAGTGCATAGGCAGCAGGCGTAACCGCTTCAGGCGGAATGTCGATTCAAGGTGGAATCATTATAGCGGCGTGGTCCATTGCGAGGTCCGCCAGGGACCCCTGGCCATTCGGCCAATTGGCAAGCCGCGCGCCGTCGCGCATCATTTGCAACTTCAGCGGCCGCAGCCCGCAATGACCGCAGGTGTTACTGCTGGCTGAGGGTCAGGGAGAGCAGCCGCGCGGTGATATCCACAATCGGAATCACGCGGTTATAGGCCATGCGGGTCGGCCCGATCACGCCGAGCGTGCCGACGATCTTGCCGTTCACCTCATAAGGTGCGGTCACTACGCTCATCTCTTCGATCGGCACGAGATTCGACTCGCCGCCGATGAAAATCTGCACGCCCGCGGCGTGACTCGACACATCGAGCAATTGAAGGAGACTGGTCTTTTGGTCGAACACATCGAACAGCTTGCGCAAGCGCGCCATGTCCGACGAAAGGTCGGCGACTTCGAGCAGGTTACGCTCGCCGGAAATCAGCACGGTCTCGCCGGTATCGGATTCATCCGTGCTGGCCGTGACTGCGGCATGCATCAGCGTGGTCATGTCGCCACGCAGTTCGTCGATTTCTTCGCGCAGGCGGCGGCGCACGTCGTCGAACGAGAGGCCGGCGAAATGCGCGTTGATGTAATTGGAGGCTTCCACCAGCTGCGACGGCGAGAAGTCGCGCTGGGTGGCCATGATGCGATTCTGCACGTCGCCCTCGGGCGTCACGATGATCAGCAGGATGCGCTTGTCCGACAGGCGCATGAATTCGATCTGCTTGAACACGTGGCTGCGGCGCGGCGTCAGCACCACACCGGCGAACTGCGACAGACTGGACAGCACGCTGGCCGCCGCGGCGACGATTTTCTGTGGCTCGCCCGCCTGCAGCGTAGTCTTGACGGTGCGCATTACCGCTTCTTCGTCCGCGGCCGATTCCACGGTCAGCATGGTATCGACGAACAACCGGTAGCCGCGCGGCGTCGGGATCCGGCCCGCTGAAGTATGCGGACTGATCACGAGCCCCAGGTCCTCCAGATCGGACATCACGTTGCGGATCGTGGCCGGGCTCAGTTCGAGGCCGGAATAACGTGACAACGTGCGCGAGCCGACCGGCTGACCTTCGGCGATGTAGCGCTCGATCAGCGTTTTGAGGAGGGTTTGTGCGCGGGGATCTAGCATGACGGAAAATTTTAGCTCAATGACGCGTCTACAGCGAGCGCTAACGGCGCCAACCCCTGACTATCGCGCCGCCGGTTGGCGGGGCGGCGCCTGTTATTCTGTGCTTCGGGCCCAGCGCCTCGCCGACCGCCGATTCGGCGAGTCCGCCGGCGGCGCGCCGCCGGACTATAACCGGCGCGTATGTCATCAAGGCTTCACCATTCTAACGATAATCGCGCAATGCACTGGCAGCCCGCGTGTGCCGGCCCGCTACCGGGTCTGTCTGCGGTTCTTTTCAGGCCCTACCTATGGTGTAATGCCGGCATGCAAGTGACCAGCCAGTTCAAGACCGTCGCGCTCGTCGGGCGCAACAATACGCCGGGCATCGGCGAGCCGCTGACCGCGCTCGCCTCGTGCATCGCAAAGCGTGGCTTCGACGTCGTGTTCGAAGCAGAGACCGCCGCCGAAATCGGCGTGACCGACTACCCGGCGCTACGTCCCGCCGAGATCGGCGCGCGCGCCGACGTTGCCGTGGTGCTAGGCGGCGACGGCACGATGCTAGGCATTGGCCGCCAGCTTGCGCCCTATCGCACGCCACTCATCGGCATCAACCACGGGCGGCTCGGCTTTATTACCGACATTCCGATCTCCGACATGCGCGAGATCGTGCCGCAAATGCTCTCCGGCAACTTTGAGCGCGAAGAGCGTGTGCTGCTCGAGGCGCGCATCATGCGCGGCGGCAACGCGATCTATCACGCGCTGGCATTCAACGACGTGGTGGTCAACCGCAGCGGTTTCTCCGGGATGGCGGAGCTGCATGTCTCGGTGGATGGCCGCTTCATGTATAACCAGCGCTCGGACGGCCTGATCGTCGCCACGCCTACGGGTTCGACCGCCTACTCGCTGTCCTCGCAGGGGCCGATCCTGCATCCGCAATTGCAGGGCATCGTGCTGGTGCCGATCGCGCCGCACGCGCTGTCGAACCGGCCAATCGTGCTGCCGGACGACTCGAAGGTGAGCATCCAGATCGTCTCGGGGCGCGAGGTGAACGTCAATTTCGACATGCAGTCGTTCACGTCGCTGGAATTGAGCGACACGATCGAAGTGCGCCGCTCGCGTCATACGGTGCCGATGCTGCATCCGGTCGGCTACAGTTACTACGCCACGCTGCGCAAGAAGCTCCACTGGAACGAATATCCGTCGCACGAAGAAGATCCCAAGCCTTGAGCGGCCGGAACACCGGAACGCTGGAATGCCAGCGCACCGGAGCCCCGGATCGCCGGATCGCCGGATCGCCGGATCTCCAGAACACTCGAACACCGGATCGCCCGAACGCGAACGCCACCGCTGCCGAACCCTGAATCTCAAGCTCATCAGACGACCTCCATGCTTCGCCACCTCTCGATACGCGACTTCGTCATCGTCGCCGCGCTCGATCTCGAATTCGACAGCGGCTTTACCGTTTTCTCGGGCGAAACAGGCGCCGGCAAGTCGATCCTGATCGACGCGCTGGCCCTCGCACTCGGTGCCCGCGCCGATGCGAGCGTGGTGCGCACCGGCGAGAGCCGCGCCGACATCACCGCGGAGTTCGAGACGCATGCGCAAGTCGAGCAATGGCTCGACGAGCAGGCGCTCGGCACGACCGGCGACGACGGCCATCACGGCGCCACGGTGATGATGCGGCGCGTGGTGGACGCGAACGGCCGCTCGCGGGCGTTCATCAACGGCACAGCGGCGACGCTTGCGCAGTTGCGCGAAGTCGGCGAGATGCTGGTGGATATTCACGGCCAGCATGCACACCAATTGCTGATGCGTCCGGACGCACAACGCGAGTTGTTCGACACCCACGCCGGTCTGACCGAAACCGCTGCAACGGTCACGCGGAACTGGCGCACGTGGCGCGAAAAAGTTCAGGCCGTCGAGCATGCGCAAACGCGCGACCGGGAACTGCAACTGGAGCGCGAGCGGCTCGCCTGGCAGCTCACCGAACTGGACAAACTTTCGCCGCAACCGGGCGAATGGGAAGAGGTCAACGCCGAGCACCGGCGCCTGTCGCATTCGGCGAATCTGATCGACGGCGTTCAAGGGGCGCTCAACGCGTTGTCCGAATCGGACGAAGCAATGATCACGCATCTCGCCTCGATCGTGTCGAAGGTGCGCGACCTCGCTGAGATCGACCCGGCGTTGAACGACGTGCTGGCAGCGCTGGAACCGGCCGAGATCCAGTTGCAGGAAGCGGCCTACTCGCTCAGTCACTACGCGCAGAAGCTCGACCTCGATCCGGACCGGCTCGCCCAGGTCGAAAAACGTCTCGACGCGTTGCATTCAGCCGCGCGCAAATTTCGCCTGCAGCCACAGACGCTGCCGGAAGAACACGAAGCACGGCGCGTACAACTTGCCGCGCTCGACGCCGCAGCCGATCTCGACAGCCTGCACGCGGCCGTTGCCAAAGCCAAAGAAGCCTTCCTCACCGAAGCAAAAAAACTGTCGAAGGCGCGCGCCAAGGCCGGTAAGGCGTTGGGTGCCGCGGTGACCACCGGTATGCAGGAACTGTCGATGAAAGGCGGCAGCTTCGAAGTCGCGCTGGTGCCATTGCCGGACGGTGGCGCGCACGGGCTCGAACAGGTCGAATTCCGCGTCGCCGGTCATGCCGGCGTGCCGTTGCGGCCGCTCGCGAAGGTCGCCTCAGGCGGGGAACTGGCGCGGATCAGTCTCGCATTGGCGGTCATTGCGAGCGCCGCGAGTCCCATCCCAACGCTCATCTTCGACGAAGTGGACACGGGGATCGGCGGCGGCGTCGCCGAAGTAGTCGGGCGACTGCTGCATCAACTGGGACAGGCGCGTCAGGTGCTGTGCGTCACACACTTGCCGCAAGTCGCCGCGCGCGGCGACCATCATTTCCAGGTGGCGAAGGCGGGCAACGGCAAGGGTGGCACGGTGAGCAGCGTGACTTCGCTGGACCGCGCGAGCCGCGTCGAAGAAGTCGCGCGGATGCTCGGCGGACTGGAGATCACCGCGACGACCCGCAAGCACGCAAAGGAAATGCTGGCAGCGTAGAACTCAGGCCGGGAATTGTCGCGGCCATCTGGGAACGCCAGGCAAGCTCGGCGGGCAGCGTGACTTGCGCGACGCCGCTCACACCTCGTCCCCTCAGCCGTCAACCAAATACCCGCTTCCAAAGCCCCAACACGGCCTCACACTCGGTCACCACCAGCGCCGGATTGACCCGCGCCTTCTCCATCCCGTCCAGCCGCAGCTTGTGCTGCAACTTCCGGTAGGTCCGGTACGCCGCGCCGACCGTCTCGGCTTCCGCCTCGCTCATCAAGCCGAAGCGCGACACTTCGCGCAGCAACGCGATGTTGCCGGTATTGCGGATCAGCTCAGGATCGCTCGCCGCATGCAGCAGCACCCAGTACTGCACGGTGAATTCGATATCGACCATCCCGCCGCGATCGTGCTTCAGATCGAACAGCGCCGTATGGTTCGGGTGCCCCGCCTCGACGCGCTCGCGCATCTCGACGATTTCCTTCGCGAGCGGCGCGGCTTCGCGCGGCGTGGTCAGCACCTGTTCGCGGATCTGCTCGAATTTCGCGCCGATTTCGGCGTCGCCCGCGCAGTAACGCGCCCGGCTCAATGCCTGATGCTCCCACACCCACGCCGTATTGGCGGCATCGCCCTCGCGCAGTTGATACCGGCGGAACGCATCCAGATCGGTGACGAGCAGGCCCGACTCGCCGTTCGGCCGCAGCCGCAAGTCGACATCGAACAAGGTGCCCGCGCCGGTCGCCGTCGTCAGCCAACTGATGAGTCGGCGGGTGTAGGTGGCGTAGACGTCGGCGGCGGCATCGTCCGGATCGTCGTAGAGAAAGATCACGTCCAGGTCGGACGCGTAGCCCAGTTCCTTGCCGCCCAGCTTGCCGTAGGCGATCACCGCAAACTTAGGCACTTCGCAGTGGCGTTTGGCCAGTTGCTTCCAGACCGCTTCGAGCGTGACATCGAGCACGGCGTCGGCGAGTTCGGACAAACGGTCGCTCACATGTTCGACACTCAGCCGCCCTGCCAGATCGATCAGCAGGATGCGGAATACCTCGGCGTGGTGCGCGTGGCGCAGCAGATCCATCTGCTGTTCGACGCCGTCGGCGGCGGCGAGGCGCAGGCGCAGCGTGCGCTTGAATTCAGGCCAGTCGAACGGACTGTCCATCGCCTCGTCGTCGAGGAGTTCGTCGAGCAATTGCGGGTGGCGGATCAGATAGCCGGCGGCCCAGCGCGAAGCACCCAGCACCGACAGCACCCGATGCAGCGCCTGCGGATATTCGGTCAGCAGCGCGAGGTACGCGCCGCGCCGGCTCACCGCTTCGAGCAGATCGAAAAGACGCGCCACCGTGTCGCCGCGCCGTTCGGGCGGCTCCAGCGTACGCGCGGCCTCCAGCGCACGCTGCGCGACAATGTCGAAGCGTTGTCGGCTGCGCTCGGCGAGCCCCGCATAACGCGACGACTGCCACACGGCGCGCAGCCGCGCCAGCAGCTCGCCCGGCTCCGGCACGCCGAGCTCGATGAGGCGCGCCTGAAGCGCTTCGCCGGCGCTGTCGTCGGCGAGCGCGCTACTCCACACCCACGCCGCCGCGCCGTCTTCCGGTGCGCCGCAGCCGTCGCGACCGCTCACCTTGTCGGCGAAAATCTGGTCGAACTGCTGCTCGACGAACTCGCGGTGCGTGTCGAGCTTGAGCATCAGCTCGGCGTAGTCGTCGCAACCCATGGCGTGCGCGAGCGCTACGCGCTCCTCGGGATCGACCGGCATCGCGTGGGTCTGCGCGTCGTTGCGGTATTGCAGACGGTGCTCGAGTTCGCGCAAGAAGCGGTATGCCTGGGAAAGCTTCACGCAGACCGAGGTATCGATCAACCCGTGCGTGGCCGCGTGCCGCAAAACGGCCAGCGTCGGCCGCACGCGGAAGCCGGCATCCTGGCCGCCGCGAATTAGCTGGAACACCTGCGCACTGAACTCGATTTCGCGGATGCCGCCACGGCCGAGCTTGATGTCGTCGGCCTTGTCGGGCCGCATCGAGGCGCGCCGCTGCGCTTCCTGGCGAATCTGCAGATGCAGCGCGCGAATCGCGCTGATTACGCCGAAGTCGAGATAACGCCGATAGACGAACGGCGTGACGATCGCGTCGAGCTGCTTCTGCAGCCGCCCGGCGGCGTCGCTCGCGCCTTCGGACACGAGCCGGCCCTTGATCCACGCATAGCGCTCCCACTCGCGACCCTGCACGTAGAAATACTCTTCGAGCATGCCAAGGCTGCACACGAGCGGCCCCGAATCGCCATTCGGCCGCAGCCGCATATCGACCCGGAACACATAACCGTCAGCGGTCACCTCGGCCAATGCGGCGATCAGGCGCTTACCCAGTCGTGTAAAAAAGTCCTGTGTCGCGATCGGCGCACGCTGAGCGCCCGTGGTCTCGCCGTCCTCTTCATAGACGAAGATCAGGTCGATATCCGACGACACGTTCAGCTCACGCCCGCCCAGCTTGCCCATTCCGACCACGCCGAGCGTGAGGCGCTCGCCCTGCGGTCCGCGCGGTTCGCCATAGAGCGTTTCGAGCTCGGCGGACACAACGGCCAACGCACGCTGGATTGTCGTCTCCGCCAGATCGGTCATGGCGCCGGTGACTTCGGCAACATCGGCCTCACCCGCCAGATCGCGCTCCATCACGGCGCAAAACACCTCGGTACGCAACTGACGCAAGGCCCGTTTGAGTGCATCCTCACTCAATGGACCGCCGCTCGCGCCGACCGCCTCGGCGCACAGCGCGTCAAAGCGCGCGTCGATCCGTTCACGGCTGAGGGGCGCGGACGCCAGTGCCGCCACGTGCGCCACGATTTGTGGACGCGCCGCCGCGGCGCGCGCCGCGTAATGTGAATAGCTGGAACTCAGGAGAGTGGCGTCAGTCATCAAAGGTCTGGCTCGCTCGTTGCTTTATCAGCGTGGTTCAGTTCGCTGTAACACAGGGGTACGGCGCGCCTCGCGCAGGTCGCAAGGCGGCATGTACAAAGGGTTTGCCGGAAGTCCGCCGAGGCTTTCCCGTGTGTTACATTTCGTCGTTAATTCGCAAAACTACCATACGCCCACCCGCCGCAGCATGTCCGAGCGAAACGAATCCGCCGACCCGCACGAAACCGGGCAGGTCCGGCCTGCGAGCGGAAGCGACCACATCGTGCTGCGTCGGACCTTTCACGTCGTCCTCGCGCTCGCACTCGTCCTCTATTTCATCGCGACGGGTCTCTTTCTCGGCTTGCGTTATGTGGTGCTGCCGCGCATCGACTCGTTCCGGCCGCGCATCGAAGCCGCCGTCTCCGAGAAGCTCCACGCGCAGTTCACGATCGGCAAGCTGGCGCCGCATTGGAGCGGCTTTCAGCCGGGCCTCGACGTTACCGATATCGTCATTCGCGACGCTGAGGGCAAAGCGGCGCTGACCATTCCGCACGCCACCGCCTCGCTCTCGTGGAAGTCGCTCTGGCAGTTCCATCCCGCACTTTCCAGCCTGATCGTCGATCAGCCCGACGTGCTGGTGTCGCGCAGCAGCGACGGCGTGATTTCGGTGGCGGGCGTGCCGGTGCCGACCCGCCACAGCGGCAACGACACCCTGTCCACATGGCTATTGCGACAACAGGCGATCGTGGTGCGCGGCGGTGCGCTGCGCTGGCGCGACGCCGAGCATGACGCGCCGGAACTGGCCCTGCGCGACATCCGCATTGCCATTCTCAACGACGGCTACGATCACCGGCTCGCGTTGCAGGCGCCTGCCGACGGCCAGGTCCTGCACGGTCCGCTCGACTTCCGCACGCATTTCAAGCATGCGCGGCTCTCCGCGATCGGCAAACCGATCAACTGGACAGGCCAGGTCTATATGTCAACCGGCCCGGTCGATCTGCCGACCCTTGCGCGCTACATCAATTTCCCGATCGAGATGTTCGCCGGCCGCATCGACAATGCGATCTGGGCTGACTTCGCCGATGGCCGGATGAAGTCCGCCGGCGGCCAACTAGCCGGCACGAACGTGTCGATGCGGGTGCGCCCGACCCAGCCCAAGCTGGACGTGCCGGTGGCCCGTTTCGCGTGGGGCCTCGAGGTCGATCAGGGCGACTACAGGCTGCAATTGAACGAACTGCACGCGGAACTGGGCCAGCCACCGCTCGACGACGGCACGCCGCTCACCCGCACCCTTACGCTATCCACGCTGAACGGCCGCTACCGGACCGCTTCGCAGCAGCATGGGCAGCTCGTCAGTGTCAGCGGCGACCGTGTCGACCTGGGCATCCTCGCCGAATTCAGCCGCGCCCTGCCTTTGCCGCGGCGTCTCCTGAACAATCTCGTGCGCTTCAATCCACGCGGGCTGGTGGCGAACTATCTGATCGAGGTCGAGCGCGGCAAACCGGAGTCGGGCGAAGCGGGCGTCGAGCATCCGCCGAGTGGCGCCGAGCCGATCGAGCGCTATCGTTTCAAGGGCGATCTGCAGGGCATCAGCGTCGCCGCGCAGGAACCGCCGCCGGGGCTCACGCCGCTGAATCACCCGCGCGCGGGCATTCCCGGGATCGAAAACCTGTGGGGCAGCGTCGACGCCGACGAAAACCACGGCACGGCGATGCTCGACACCTCCAACGTCGCGATCACACTGCCCGGCGTGTTCGATGACCCGCGCCTGAAATTCGACCGTCTGCGTGGCGAGGCAGACTGGACCATCACGCCGAAGGCGCCCGGGGAAAATCACCCGGCCTTCACCGTCAAGCTGGCCAACTTCGGCGTCTCGAACACGGACGTCGATGCCACTGCCACCGCCAACTACAGCAATCCAGGCCACGGGCGCGGTTCGCTCGACCTGAAAGCCGACTTCCAGCGCGCCCAGGTCACGCGCATCGTGCGCTATCTGCCGACCAGCATCAGCGAAAAGCTCCGCAACTACCTGGGCCACGGGCTGCAAGCCGGCACATCGCGCGGTGCGACGATCGAAATACACGGCGATCTGACCAAATTCCCCTACTCGCGCGCCCCGGAAGCCGGGATTTTCCATATCGTCGCGCCGTTCAAGGGCGGCAAGTTCGACCCTTCGCCATACCCGCCGCGCAGGATGAGGAACGGCACGCCGAACGTGTGGCCGCCGCTGGACGGCATCGACGGCGTGTTCGAACTCAGCCAGAACGTGCTGCGCTTCGATATCGACCGCGCCCATTACAAGCAGGTCGCCCTGACGCGTGTCAATGGCAAGATCGACGATCTCGGCACCCGAGCGTCCAACCTCGTGATCGACGGCAACGGCCGTGGGCCGCTCGCCGACATGCTCGACTACGTCAACGCAAGCTCGCTCGGCATCATGGCCAAACATGAGACCGAGAAGGTGCACGCCGAAGGGTCCGCGTCGCTGGCGCTCAAACTGACCGTGCCGCGCACGCCGAAGCCGCATATCGGCGTGGAAGGCGCGGTCGGTTTTCAGAACAATCGCCTGACTGTCGAAAACGTGCCGCCGCTGTCGCAACTGAACGGCAAGGTGCGCTTCACCGAACACACGGCGCAGGTCGACCGGCTCTCGGGCCAGTTCCTCGGCGGCGACGTGCACGCGAATGGCGGCCTGAAACAGGACGGCACGTATGCACTCGACCTTGGCGGCCACATCGCCGTCGACGCCGCGCGTGGCCTGAATCTGCATGGCCCGGCCACCCAGGTGCTGACGCGCATGAGCGGCAGCGCGCCCTACGCACTCAAGGTGCGCGGCGCCAAAGGACGCTTGCCGGAAGTCACGGCGAACTCCGATCTGACCGGCCTCGGGCTCGACTTCCCCGCGCCGTTCAACAAACCGGTTGGCACCCCGATGCCGCTGCACTTCGCGCTCAGCCCCGCCGGCGACGCGAGCGAAGCCGGTCTGGAACGCGCCGACCTCACCTTCGGCCCGCTCGCCGCGACCTATTTGCTGCGTTACGAACCGAAAGCGCAACCGAAAACGCCGCCGACGGTCGTGCGCGGCGCGATCGGCGTCAACAAGCCCGCCGACTTGCCGTCCAACGGCGTGGTCGCCGCGGTCGACCTCGAAGCGTTCGACGCCGACGCCTGGCGTGCGCTCGTCACGCAGATGCGCAACAAGGAAGCGCCCACGCCTGCTCCGGCTGGCGCAGCCGCTCCCGCCGCCGCGCCGACTGTGCCGAATCCGCCTGTCACGCAATTCCTGCCGAGCCGCTTCGCGCTGCACGTCGAGACGCTGACCCTGCTCAAGCGGCACTGGGACAACGTGATCGTCGGCGCGTCGCACGCGGACGGCAAATGGCAGGCGAACATCGCGTCGAACCAGGTGTCGGGGCACGTTTCCTGGCTGCCGGGCGCCAGCAAGGAATCGCCCGGCACGCTGCAGGCGCGCTTTGCCCGTGTGGTGATCCCGTCGGCCACTGACAAGGACCTGCTCGGCCAGGCGATCTCGGCGCCGGCGCAGAACATGCCGTCAATCGATCTGGTGGTCAACGAGTTGATCGTGCGCGATCGCAACATTGGCCGGCTCGAGGTCGACGCGCACAACTTCGTGGAAGACGGCGCGCCGGTCTGGCAACTCGACAAGCTGGATATCACCAACCCCGCCGCCACGCTGACCGCCACCGCGAACTGGCGCACGTCGAGCGGCGTCGGCAACGCCGCCGACGAAACGGCACAGCGCCGTACCCTGTTCGATTTCAAACTCGACATCAAGGACACCGGCGCGTTGCTGGAGCGTTTCGGCCAGCCGCACACGCTCAAGGCCGGCAGCGGCACACTGTCGGGCAAGGTCGTCTGGCACGGCGGCCCGACCGCGATCGACTATCCGACGCTCAACGGCAATCTGGCCGTCGATCTGCGCCACGGGCAGATTCTCAAGGTCGACCCGGGCGTCGCGAAACTGCTGGGCGTACTCAGCCTGCAAAGCCTCGCGCGCTTT
The DNA here is from genome assembly GCF_046027605.1 of Paraburkholderia fungorum. GTDB lineage: Bacteria > Pseudomonadota > Gammaproteobacteria > Burkholderiales > Burkholderiaceae > Paraburkholderia > Paraburkholderia fungorum_F. The sequence continues at coordinate 124,576 of NZ_JAQQEF010000016.1, read as the reverse complement.
GCCACCCTCAATTTCCGCGATGTGATCGGCGAAGGACTGCCGTTCGAGCGCGTCACCGGCACGGCTCAAATTCACAATGGCATTGGCCGTACCGAGAACTTCGAGATGGTGACGGCGCCGGCCCGTGCCGAAATGAAGGGCTCGGTGGATCTGGCGCAGGAGACCCAGGATCTGCACGTGCAGATCGTGCCGACCGTCAGCGCCGGCGCCGCCGTGATTGCCGCGACCGTGATCAATCCGCTGCTCGGGCTGGGTGCGCTGGTGGCCGATCTGGCGTTCAGCAAGTCCGTCTCCACGGCGTTTGCGCGCGAGTACGCGATTACCGGTCCGTGGTCGAAACCGCACATTGAGCGGGTGAAGGGCGATCGCGGTAAGATGGACGCTCCGGCTTCGACCGTGGAAGCGCACTGAGCCTTCAGCACCCTTTGGCACCCTTAGGGCCGTTGATCATAATAAAGCGCAGTGCCACGCCACAGGCCGCAGCTAGCCTTGAACGACGTATCGGCACAAGCAGTTCTCGCGCCGCCGCCTTTGCCGGGAGTTTTTCGAAACGCTCATGAGCGAAACACACGTCTTTCCATCCTCGTCCACCGCCTCGTCCGCGGCCTCATCCGCTGTAGCGTCCAACGGGTCTTCCGGCAGCAGCTTCCGCGTGGCCGCGCTACAAATGGTCAGCACGCCCGATCGCGAGCGCAATCTGGCCGAAGCGGAACGCCTGATCGGGCAAGCCACCGCCGGCGGTGCGCAACTGGTCCTGCTGCCCGAGTATTTCTGCTTCATGGGCTTCAAGGACACGGACAAGCTAGCCGTGCGCGAGCCCTACCAGGACGGCCCGATCCAGCGCTTTCTCGCCGATGCCGCGCGCCGCCACAAGGCGTGGGTGATCGGTGGCACCTTGCCGTTGATGTCGCCGGAACCGTCGCGCGTGCTGAACACCACGCTGGTGTTCGACCCGCAAGGCAACGAGGCCGCGCGCTACGACAAGATCCATCTATTCAATTTCGAAAAGGGCGAGGAATCGTTCGACGAGGCCCGCACCATCTGCCCCGGCGGCGAAGTCCGCACCTTCGAAGCGCCGTTCGGTCGGGTCGGCCTGTCGGTCTGCTACGATCTGCGCTTTCCGGAACTGTACCGGCGCATGGGCGACTGCGCGCTGATCGTGGTCCCGTCGGCGTTCACCTACACCACCGGCCGCGCGCATTGGGAAATGCTGCTACGCGCCCGGGCGGTCGAAAACCAGTGTTACGTGCTGGCCGCCGCGCAAGGCGGCAAACATGAAAACGGCCGCCGGACATGGGGCCACAGCATGCTGATCGACCCGTGGGGCGAAATCGTCGCGGTGCGCGACGAAGGCGCCGGCGTGGTGGGCGGCAATCTCGAGCGTGCGCGCATCGACGAAGTGCGGCAGAGCCTGCCAGCCTGGCGTCACCGCGTGCTGAGTTGATCCACGGAATCCAGAAGCCGCATATTGAAACTGCGGCGCCGCTCACTCATATAGTGATCGTGACAGCGGCGCTAACCGAATCCTTCGTATCGAGCAGAACATACTTCGCATGAACATCATCGAACCCGGTATCCGTAATCTCGCCACCGCCAAGGACATCCTCCTGACGCCCTACGGTCTCGACGAATCCCTGCTCACCCGCACGCTCGCCGAAATCTTCACGCACAAGATCGATTACGCCGACCTGTACTTCCAGTACACGCGTAGCGAGGCGTGGAGTCTCGAAGAAGGCATCGTGAAGTCGGGTAGCTTCAGCATCGATCAGGGCGTGGGTGTGCGCGCCGTGTCGGGCGACCGCACGGCTTTCGCCTATTCGGACGACCTCTCGCCCGACGCGATTCGCCAGGCGGCGCTCGCCACCCGTTCGATCGCCAAGGTGGGCGGCGGTAAGCAGAAGATCAAGGTGGCCTCGTCGCTGACCGGCATCGCCGGGCGCGATCTGTACCTGCCGTCCGATCCGCTGCATTCACTCGACGCAACCGCCAAGGTCAAGCTACTCGAGCGCATCGAACAGATGGCGCGCGGCCGTGACCCGCGCATCCAGCAAGTAATGGCAGGCCTCGCCGGTGAATACGACGTGGTGCTGGTCGCGCGCAGCGACGGCGGCTTTGCGGCCGATATCCGTCCGCTCGTGCGCGTGTCGGTCACGGTGATCGCCGAACAGAACGGCCGCCGCGAAATCGGCAGCGGCGGCGGCGGCGGCCGCTTCGACTACGGTTACTTCACCGACGAAGTGCTGTCGGGCTATGTCGACGACGCCGTGCACGCGGCGCTCGTGAACCTCGAGGCCCGCCCGGCTCCGGCCGGCGCAATGACCGTGGTGCTCGGACCGGGCTGGCCCGGCGTGCTGCTGCACGAAGCGATCGGCCACGGCCTCGAAGGCGACTTCAATCGCAAGGGATCGTCGGCATTCGCGGGTCGCATCGGCGAACAGGTTGCGGCGAAAGGCGTGACGGTAGTCGACGACGGCACGCTGCCGAACCGCCGCGGCTCGCTGAACATCGACGACGAAGGCAATCCGACCCAGTGCACGACGCTGATCGAAGACGGCATCCTGAAGGGTTACATCCAGGACACGCTGAACGCGCGCCTGATGAAAATGCCGGTTACGGGCAATGCGCGCCGCGAGTCGTACGCCGCGCTGCCGATGCCGCGCATGACCAACACATACATGCTCAACGGCGACAAGGACCCGCAGGAAATCCTCGCTTCCGTGAAGAACGGTTTGTACGCGGTGAACTTTGGCGGCGGCCAGGTCGACATCACGAACGGCAAGTTCGTGTTCTCGGCCTCCGAGGCGTACATGATCGAAAACGGCAAGGTCACCTACCCCGTCAAGGGCGCGACGCTGATCGGTAGCGGCCCGGAATCGCTCAAGTACGTCAGTATGATCGGCAACGACATGAAGCTCGATTCGGGCGTCGGCGTGTGTGGCAAGGAAGGCCAGAGCGTGCCGGTGGGTGTCGGGCAACCGACCCTGCGCATTGACCGGATGACGGTCGGTGGTACCGCCTGATTTTTGATGCAGACGCATACTTCGTGCATGAAAGGCGCAAAGTATGCGGATTTGCCGCATTTTTACCCCCTGTAGCTTGTCAGCCGCGCTTGCCCGGGTTATAAAGTCACTCACCCTTTTTGACCAGCGACCTATTTCCGCTATGTCCGCCAAGTTTTACTTTTACTTTTTTTGGCATCTCAGACCGCTGGCGGATCGAGAGGGGTGTTAGTGCACGCAAGACACTCAGAATTCACGAAAACCGCCAGCTAGCCTGGCGGTTTTTTTTCGCCTCACGTCTTTCAAACTTTTGCCGTTGAAACTTTTTTGATTGTTGTCCGCCCTGGCATCGCTGCCTGATTGTTGTCTGATCCCAGCCTTCGTTGCCCGCGCGAACACGCTACGACCCGATTCAGGAGAACCAGCATGCCCCCGCATAACACCGACGATGTCCGCATCCGCGAGTTGAAAGAACTCACGCCGCCCGCTCACCTGATCCGCGAATTCGCTTGCGACGAAACGGTGTCCGACGTGATCTACAACTCGCGCAATGCAATGCATCGCATCCTGCACGGCATGGAAGACCGTCTGATTGTCATCATCGGACCGTGCTCGATTCACGATACGAAGGCGGCGATGGAATACGCCGGGCGTCTGGTCGAGCAGCGCAAGCGCTTCGCCGGCGAACTCGAAATCGTGATGCGGGTGTACTTCGAAAAGCCGCGTACGACGGTGGGCTGGAAGGGTCTCATCAACGACCCGCACATGGACAACAGCTTCAAGATCAATGACGGCCTGCGCACCGCGCGCGAGCTGCTGCTGCGTATCAACGAACTCGGTCTGCCGGCCGGCACCGAATACCTCGACATGATCAGCCCGCAGTACATCGCCGATCTGATCTCGTGGGGCGCGATCGGCGCACGTACGACCGAGTCGCAAGTGCATCGCGAACTGGCTTCGGGACTGTCGTGCCCGGTCGGCTTCAAGAACGGCACGGACGGCAACGTCAAGATCGCCGTCGACGCAATCAAGGCCGCGTCGCAGCCGCACCATTTCCTGTCGGTCACGAAGGGCGGCCACTCGGCGATCGTCTCGACCGCTGGCAACGAGGACTGCCACATCATCCTGCGCGGCGGCAAGACGCCGAACTACGATGCGGACAGCGTCAATGCGGCATGCGCCGACATCGGCAAGGCGGGTCTCGCGGCGCGTCTGATGATCGACGCGAGCCATGCGAACAGCTCGAAGAAGCACGAGAACCAGATTCCTGTGTGCGCGGATATCGGCCGCCAGATTGCTTCGGGTGACGAACGGATTGTCGGCGTCATGGTGGAGTCGCATCTCGTGGCGGGCCGGCAGGATCTGCAGGAAGGCTGCGCGCTGACGTACGGCCAGAGCATCACGGATGCGTGCATCGGCTGGGATGAAAGCATCGCCGTGCTGGAGGGTCTCGCCGAAGCAGTCAAGCAACGGCGTGTGGCGCGCGGCAGCGGCAATTAAAAAGTCTCTGCGCGCCTTGGCGCGATTGCTGTAGTTCTGGTTCAACGAAAACCCGGCTCATCCAGCCGGGTTTTTTGTTAGCCGAACGGACGAATGGTGCTCGACGAGCCGCCTCTGTACCGTAACAACTCGTTGCCGGGTCGGATATGACTTGACCTCGGTGGGTGTTATGTATAAGATTTTGTACACGAAAGGCGGTTATGCAGCAGGAAAAAGAAATCCGCTGGATGGGCTCCAGCTATCACGATTTGCTCGCCTTTCCCGAAGAGCCGCGTCGCCGCGCAGGGTTTCAGCTTGGCAAGATTCAGGCAGGGCTGGACCCGGACGACTGGACGCCGTTTGATTCAATCGGCGCTGGAACGCGCGAGATTCGCATCAGGGAAGCTGATGGCATTTACCGTGCGATGTATATCACCAAGTTCGTGGAAGCACTCTACGTGCTGCATTGCTTCCAGAAGAAAACGCAGAAGCTAAGCCCGCACGATAGAAAGATTGCCGAGACGCGGTACCGCGCCATCATCAATGATAGGAAAACTTAGCAAATGACGATCGACACGAAAATCCGTCACGTAACAAAACCCGGCGCAAACCTGTTTCTCGATCTCGGCTTTTCCGCCGAAGAGGCAAAGCGTTTGCATGCGGCGTCGCAAAAACAGATCAACGACACGCGGCTTCTCAAGGAACAATTGATGACCGAGCTGTCCAGCTGGATCGAACAGCATCATCTGAAACAGGCCGAGGCGGCCGAGATCCTGATGGTGTCGCGTCCGCGCGTCTCAGACGTGGTCAACAAGAAAACCACCAAGTTCACTATCGATACCCTGGTCGAAATGATGAGCCGGATTGGCAAGCCGGTCACGCTGGCGGTTGGATAATGCGCATGGGCCCTGCGTGCTTTCGCGCTCGGGTTGCCATGCGCCTGCGCCTCACTGCACCACGCCCGAACCGAACACTTCCGTGTGAATCCGCGCCGCATCCACACCGAGCGCAGCCAATGCCTCGCATTGCGCGCGCATGAACGGTACCGGCCCGCAGATGTAGTAATCCGCGTCGGGAACGATCACCTTGTCGGCGATTTTCGCGAGGTCCAGGCGGCCTTCGAAATCGTAGTCGATACCGGCGCGATCGCACGCTTCAATGGCCTCGTAAAACACTGCGCGCGTGACATTGGGATGCGCCGCGACCGTATCACTAAGCCACTGCCGGAACGCGTGCACGCGGCCGTTGCGGCAAGCATGCACAAAGCTCACGCTGCGCTCAGTCTGGTCGGCCAGCAACGTTGAGAGCATCGAGGTCATTGGCGTCACGCCAACGCCGCCGCTCATCAGCACCACCGGTGTCGTCTTCTTGCGATCCAGCGTGAAATCGCCCATTGGCGCGCTGACATGCACCACCGCACCCGCGTCCACGCCGTCGTGCAGGAGGTTCGATACATGGCCTGGCGCCGTGTCTTCGCGACCAGCCTCGCGCTTCACCGAAATACGCAGCCAATTACCATTCGGCGCATCCGACAAACTGTATTGCCGCGGCTGATCGACGCCGAGTTCATCCACGAAACGCTTCACGCTCAGATACTGGCCGGGCTCGAAGCCGCAGACCGGCGAACCATCGGCAGGCGTCAGATAGAACGACGTGATCTCGTCGCTCTCCACTTCCTTGCGCGCAACCTTGAACGGCCGGAAGCCGCTCCAGGCCGCGCCTTCGTAGAGCTTCGCCTCCGTACCGACGAAGATATCCGCAAGCTGCCCATAAGCGACTTGCCATGCGCCAAGCGTCTCCTGATCGACGGCGTCGCCGAGCACATCAACGATCGCGCCCAGCAAGTGGCGTCCTACGATCGGATACTGTTCCGGGCGGATGTTCATGCTCGCGTGCTTATGGGCGATTCGCGAGACGGTCGGGCCCAGCGCGCCGAGGTTGTCGATATTGGCGGCATACGCGTACACCGCCTTGGCCAGTGATTCCGGCTGGCTGCCGCTCTTCTGGTGCGTCTGGTTGAACACGTTTTTCAACTCAGGATGGTGCTCGAACATGCGCTTGTAGAAGCGTTTGGTAATGGTCGTGCCGTGTGCGGCGAGCACGGGAACGGTGGCTTTGACGCGGGCGATCTGGTCGGCGGTGAGGGTGGTCATAACTACTTCTCCTTAAAGATGCATTTACAATACATCTTTAAGGAGAAGTTTTGCCCGAGACAGATTGTCACAGCGATCAAAAGGAAAAAAGCGGGGTATTAGCCGACGCTACGATCGTGTTGCCATAACACGTCGCTGCCGCCATCTGCGCGATTGAGCACGCGCGCCAGCACGAACAGCAAGTCGGACAGCCGGTTCACATACTGGCGCGGTGCCTTGTTGACCGCCTCGTCTTCGCCCAGCGCGACGATTGACCGTTCGGCCCGTCGGCACACCGTGCGGCACACATGCGCAAGGGCCGCCGCGCGCGAGCCGCCCGGCAGAATAAATTCCTTCAATGGCGGCAAGGTCGCGTTGTAGTCGGTCAGCCAGTCGTCGAGTTGGCCGAGATGTTTGTCGGTAATCATCGTATGGCCGGGGATGCAAAGCTCACCGCCAAGATCGAACAGGTCGTGTTGAATCGCGACCAGCGCCGCTCGCACGTTGACGGGCAGCGTTTCGCACAGCAACACGCCGAGATTCGAATTGAGTTCATCGACATCGCCGATTGCAGCAATGCGCGCGCTGTCTTTGCGTACACGGCGGCCGTCGCCAAGGCCGGTAGTGCCGTCGTCGCCCGTACGGGTGGCGATCTTGCTCAAGCGGTTGCCCATGATGTCTCCCATCCATTCATTCATTCAGTGACGAGGCGTCGGCGGCTGCGGCGAATCCATCCGGCCAATCCGTAAGCGAGCCGCAAGTTGGCTACCGGATAGGCCACCGAATTGGCAACCGCGTTAGCCACCGCGTTAGCCACCGCGTTTATCCATATTGCGCGCATCGTAAGACCGCCGCCATTATAGGAGTGGCAGCGGTTCTCGACGCCGACCCGCAGGCGATCGGCGTAAAATGAAGCACGTGCTGTAGAACAGTTCCGCCCCAATATCAGGAGACATGCGTGAACCATCCCGTGCCGCCGGCCCCGCTGCGCCGACCGTTTCCCGCCGAGTTGCTGACTGCGCTCAAGGCCGTTTTTGGCGAACGCGTGTCCACGGCAGAAGCCGTGCGTGCCCATCACGGCCGCGACGAATCGCCGTTCGACCCCCAACTTCCCGACGCCGTCGTATTCGCACGCAATACGGAAGACGTGCAAACCATCGTCAAGCTATGCGGCCAGTACGACGTGCCGATCATCCCTTATGGCAATGGCTCGTCGCTCGAAGGGCATCTGCTGGCGGTGCAAGGTGGTGTGTCGATCGACCTGTCGGAAATGAACCGTGTGTTGTCGATCAATTCCGAAGACCTGACCGTCACGGTCGAACCCGGCATCTCGCGCAAGCAGTTGAACGAGGCGCTGCGCGACACCGGCCTGTTTTTTCCGATCGACCCGGGTGCCGACGCAAGCATCGGCGGCATGTCGGCTACGCGCGCCTCGGGCACCAATGCCGTGCGCTACGGCACGATGCGCGAAAACGTCCTCGGGCTGACGGTGGTTCTCGCCGATGGCCGTGTGATCAAAACGGGCACGCGGGCGCGCAAGTCGGCGGCGGGTTACGACCTCACGCGTTTGTTCGTCGGCTCGGAGGGCACGCTCGGTGTAATTACCGAGATCACCGTGCGTCTGTATCCGCAGCCCGAAGCGGTCTCGGCTGCGGTGTGCACGTTCCCGTCAATGGGCGATGCGGTGCGCGCGGTCATCGAAACGATCCAGATGGGCGTGCCGATCGCGCGTGTCGAATTTGTCGACTCACTCGCGATCCGCTCGATCAATCGGCACTCGAATCTGACGTTGCGTGAGGCGCCCACGCTCTTTTTCGAATTCCACGGCACCGAGGCCGGTGTCAAAGAGCAAGCCGAACTGGTGCAGGAACTCGCTGCGCAGAATGCCGGCGAAGGCTTCGAATGGGCGACCCGCCCGGAAGACCGCAGCCGCCTGTGGAACGCACGCCACAATGCCTATTTCGCGATGCTGCAACTGAAGCCTGGCTGCCGGGCCGTCACAACCGATGTCTGCGTGCCGATCTCGCGCCTCGCCGAATGCGTGGTTGAAACGGAGCAGGATCTGAACGCGTCGCCGCTGCCCTGCCCGATCGTCGGCCATGTCGGCGACGGCAACTTTCACGTCGCGATCCTGATCGATCCGAACAAGCCGGAAGAGCTCGCCGAAGCCGAGCGCCTGAACCATCGCATCGTGCAACGCGCGCTGCGTATGGACGGCACCTGTACAGGCGAGCACGGCGTCGGTCTGCATAAGATGAACTTCCTGCTCGAGGAACACGGCGAAGTCGCCGTCGATACGATGCGCTCCATCAAACACGCGCTCGATCCGCGCAATCTGATGAACCCGGGCAAGATCTTTTCCTGGGCGGCATAAGACGTCATCGAAGCTCAGCGCAGTTACAACAGCGGGCGGCGGGCAATGAACCGCGGACAGCGGGCAACGGCAACGCCTGCTGCCGCACAACCAGGCTCGACTGGGCACGCAGCGTGAAAGACACGAGGAGACAAGTCATATGAACGCACCCGTCGAACTGACGGCCGAAGTTCTCGCCCAGCGCCAGCGCGAAGTCGTGCAGGCGCTGATGGCCGTGCTGCCGACCCATTGTCTGCTGTATCGAGAAGAAGACACCGTCGCCTACGAATGCGACGGCCTCGCCGCCTACCGGCGTCTGCCGCTCGCGGTCGCTCTACCGGAAACGGAATCGCAGGTGCAGCGCATCGTGCAGATCTGTCACCGGCTCGACGTGCCGATCGTGCCACGCGGCGCGGGCACCGGTTTGTCCGGCGGGGCGATGCCGATTCGTCACGGCGTGGTGGTGTCGCTCGCGCGCTTTCGCAAGATCGTCGAAGTCGACTCGTATGCACGTACCGCGACTGTGCAACCGGGCGTGCGCAATCTGTCGATTTCCGAAGCCGCCGCGCCGTACGGTCTTTACTACGCACCCGATCCCTCGTCGCAGATCGCTTGCACGATCGGCGGCAATGTCTCCGAAAATTCGGGCGGCGTGCACTGCCTCAAATATGGCCTTACCGTCCACAACGTGCTGCGTGTGCGCGCCGTGACCATGGAAGGCGAAATCGTCGAATTCGGTTCGCTCGCGCCCGACGCACCGGGGCTCGATCTGCTCGCTGTGTTGATTGGCAGCGAAGGCATGTTCGCGATCGTCACGGAAGTCACCGTCAGGCTGATCCCGAAGCCACAAATGGCGCAGGTCATCATGGCCAGTTTCGACGACGTCGTGAAAGGCGGCGACGCGGTCGCCGGCATCATTGCCGCGGGCATCATTCCGGCCGGTCTGGAGATGATGGACAAACCGGCCACGCGCGCCGTCGAGGAGTTCGTCAATGCGGGCTACGACCTCGACGCGGCGGCGATCCTGCTGTGCGAATCGGACGGCACGACTGAAGAAGTCGCCGACGAAATCGTGCGCATGACCGCCGTGCTGCGCGAACAGGGCGCAACCCGCATCCAGATTTCGCGCTCGGAAAATGAACGGCTGCGCTTCTGGTCCGGGCGCAAGAACGCATTTCCGGCCGCCGGCCGCATTTCCCCCGACTATTACTGCATGGACGGCACTGTGCCGCGCCGCAGTATCGGACCGCTGCTGGCGCGCATCGAAGTGATGGAGAAGAAATACGGGCTGCGTTGCATCAACGTGTTCCACGCCGGCGACGGCAACATGCATCCGCTGATTCTGTTCAACGGCAACGATGTGGACGAGTGGCATCGCGCTGAGGCGTTCGGTTGCGACATTCTCGAAGCGTGCGTCGAACTGGGCGGCACGGTGACCGGCGAGCACGGCGTGGGCATCGAGAAGATCAATTCGATGTGTGTGCAGTTCTCACCCGAAGAGCGCGACGCGTTCCATGCAGTCAAACGCGCCTTTGACGCGCCGGGTCTGCTCAATCCCGACAAGGGCATTCCCACCCGCGCCCGCTGCGCCGAGTACGGCAAGATGCATGTGCGCGGCGGCCTGCTGCCGCATCCGGACCTGCCGCGGTTTTAAGGCGCCCGCGGGCGCCCCGATTATGGGTTCGACACCGCGGCCGTAGGCGCGCGCCGCGCCTACGGCCCCTTGGCAATTCCGTTCTCTCCACCATCCCACGCTCCGCGCCGCCCGCACTCTTCTTCTCCGGATGACCCACCCCTCCAACGCGTCGCGCATAGCCCGCGCCGACGCAGTTTCCCGGCTTCCACCCTGAATACCCGATGCGGGTCCGCTCCGGGTTGCCAGCGCGCCCCCGCCCGGTACAATCGATCGAAACACAACGAAGCAGGACACCATGGAAGAGGACGACATCGTCGCCGTTTGGTCCGAACGCGTGCGTTCGGCCAGCGCCGAAGGGCGCATATTGCGCATCCGTGGCGGCGGCACCAAAGACTGGTACGGTCAGACGCTGGACGGTGACATCCTCGACACGCGCGCTTATCGCGGCATCATCGCCTACGATCCAGCCGAACTGGTGATCACGGCGCGCGCGGGCACACCGCTGCTGGAGATCGAGGCCGCCCTCGCCGAACACCACCAGATGCTCGCCTTCGAGCCACCCCACTTCGGGCCGCAGGCTACCTTCGGCGGCTGCATCGCGGCGGGCATCGCCGGTCCGCGCCGCCCGGCCGCCGGCGCGGCGCGCGACTTCGTGCTGGGCGCCGTCATCATGAATGGCCAGGGCCAGAAACTGCATTTCGGCGGTCAGGTGGTGAAGAACGTCGCCGGTTACGACGTCTCCCGTTTGATGGCCGGTTCACTCGGCACCCTTGGGCTAATCCTCGAACTGTCGGTCAAAGTGCTGCCGCTGCCGCAGGCCGAAGCCACGCTCAAATTCGACATGAATGGCACCGATGCGGTCCGCAAGCTCAACGAATGGGGCGGCCGGCCGCTGCCGATCACCGCGAGCGCGTGGCGTCACGGCACGCTGGCCGTGCGGATGGCCGGCGCGGAAGCCGCGGTCAAAGCGGCGCGCACAGCGCTCGGCGGCGAAGTCGTCGATGCCGTGGAGGCGGAGCGCTTCTGGGCCGGCCTGCGCGAACAGACCGACTCGTTCTTTGCCGGCATCCCGCCAAGGGCCGCGCTCTGGCGCCTCGCGCTGCCGTCGATCACCGAGCCGCTGCAATTGCCCGGCGCGCAACTGATGGAATGGGGCGGCGGCCAACGCTGGTGGATCACCGACACCGACGCGCAAACCGTGCGTATCAGCGCCAAACAGGCCGGCGGCCACGCCACCATCTTTCGCACCGGCCTCGGCTACGACCGCAGCGCCGGCGTCTTCACGCCGCTGCCCGCACCGCTGATGAAAATCCATCGCGGCCTGAAAACCGCCTTCGACCCGGCCCGCATCTTCAATCGCGGCCGCCTCTACCCCGACTTCTGAGCGACGCGATGCAAACCAACCTCGCGGACTTCATTCGCAACACGCCAGAAGGCGACGAAGCCGACGCCATTCTGCGCAATTGCGTGCACTGCGGTTTTTGCACGGCCACCTGCCCGACTTATCAGATACTGGGCGACGAACTCGATGGTCCGCGCGGTCGCATTTATCTGATCAAGCAGATGGTGGAAGGCGCCGCCGTCACGCGTAGCACGCAGCTGCATCTGGACCGCTGCCTCACCTGCCGCAGTTGCGAAACGACCTGCCCGTCCGGCGTGCAATACGGCAGGCTGGTCGAGATCGGCCGCAAGATCACCGAGGAACAGGTCACGCGTCCGCTCGGTCAGCGGATGCTGCGCCGGCTGCTCGCGAGCTTCCTGCCGAACAGCGCGCTGTTCACGCCGGCCATGCGCATCGGTCAGCACGTCCGCCCGCTTCTGCCCAAGAAACTGCGCGACAAGGTACCCGCGCGGCAGCGGCCGCTCGAATGGCCAACCGCGAAACATCCACGCAAGATGCTGATGCTCGCTGGTTGCGTGCAACCGTCGATGATGCCGAACGTCAACGTCGCGACGGCGCGGGTGCTCAACGCGCTCGGGGTGGAAACGTTGATCGCGCCCGAAGCAGGCTGTTGCGGAGCAATCCGTCTGCATCTGGGCTACAACGACGAAGCACTCGACGACCTGCGCGCCAACATCGACGCGTGGTGGCCCTATATCGATAAAGGTGTGGAAGCGATCGTGATGAACGCGTCCGGCTGCGGCGCGACGGTCAAGGAGTACGCGCATCTGCTGCGCAACGATCCCGCCTATGCGGAGAAGGCTCGTCGCGTGACCGAGTTGACGCGCGATGTCGCGGAGATCCTGCCGGAGTTCGAAGAGGCGCTCGTCGCCGCGACGCGCCGCCGCGCGATCCATACGGTGGCGTTCCATCCACCGTGCACGTTGCAGCACGGTCAGCAGGTGCGCGGCAAGGTCGAACATCTGCTGGCGGCGCTCGGCGTGGAAGTGCGTCTGCCGGCCGACAATCATCTCTGCTGCGGCTCGGCCGGCACTTATTCGCTGACGCAACCCAAACTCTCATACGCGCTGCGCGATCAGAAACTCGAGCGGCTGAAGGCGCAGGAGCCTCAGGTGATCGTGTCGGCGAACGTCGGTTGCATAGCGCATTTGCAAAGCGGCACGTCTACACCGGTCGCGCACTGGATCGAACTTGTCGAGCACATGCTGTCCAATTGAAGCGATCGATTTCGGCGCAAGCGCGGCATGTGACTTGCGGTACCTCGCCGCAAGCAGCTTCGCCGTGCGGTGGACACATGAAGCGGCACGAAGCGGCGCGTCCGTATAATTCCACCATCGTCTTTCGCTGGACTTCCGGTTCCGTTCCATGCCCGATCTGATTCATAACCTCGAAGCGGTGCAGCAGCGCATCGCCCTCGCCGCGCAGGTGGCCGGACGCGACCCGCGCGCGATCACCCTGCTCGCGGTCTCGAAGACATTTCCCGCCGAAGACGTGCGCGCCGCTCATGCTGCCGGTCAACGCGCGTTCGGTGAGAACTACGTGCAGGAAGCCATCACCAAAATCGAAGCGCTGGCCGATCTGCGGACAGCGCTCGAATGGCATTTCATCGGACCATTGCAATCGAACAAGACACGGCCGGTCGCCGAGAGCTTCGACTGGGTGCATTCGGTCGACCGCCTCAAGATCGCGCAACGGCTGTCGGAGCAGCGCCCGGACAATCTGCCGCCATTGAACGTTTGCCTGCAGGTCAACATTAGCGGCGAAGCGTCGAAAAGCGGCGTGAGCATTCCCGAGGCCGTGGAGGTCGCGCAGGAAATCGCCGCGCTGCCGAGGCTGAATCTGCGCGGCCTGATGGCGATTCCAGAACCGGCCGGCGGCATCGAAAAGCAGCGCGTGCCGCATCGGCATCTGCGTGAACTGTTCGAGCGTTTGCGCAATGACGGCCTCGAACTCGATACGCTCTCGATGGGCATGTCGAGCGACCTCGAAGCCGCCGTGCTGGAAGGCGCGACGATCGTACGCGTCGGCACCGCGATCTTCGGCGCGCGAGATTACTCTAACTGACTGTTCAGGCTTTCCTTCCTGGCGCCTCACGCCCCCCTTTCGGACCCTCTTTCGGAACATCATGAAAATTGCTTTTATCGGCGGTGGCAATATGGCCGCGGCGTTGATCGGCGGCCTCATCAAACGCGGCGTCGCGCCTGCTGACCTGTACGCAATCGACCCCAACGAAGACGCGCGCAAGCGCAATGAGCAGCAATTCGGCATCAAGACCGGCGCCGCCGCGGACGCCGCGCTCGCGTCGTACGACGCCGTCGTGCTGGCGGTGAAGCCACAGATCCTGAAGAGCGTCGCCGAAACGCTGGCGCCGCATCTGCAGGCCTCGCAGCTGGCGATCAGCATCGTCGCGGGCATTCGCATGGATGACATGTCGCGCTGGCTGAACGGCCATGCTCGCATCGTGCGCGTGATGCCAAATACGCCGGCGCTGATCGGCATGGGCGTAACGGGCCTCGTCGCGACCCGCAGCGTTGACGAAACCGGCCGCGCGCTCGCGTCTCAGGTGTTGGGCGCAGTCGGCGAAACCGTCTGGTTCGACGACGAAGCGAAGATCGACGCCGTCACCGCGATCTCGGGCAGCGGCCCCGCTTACGTGTTTTATTTCATCGAGGCGTTGCAGGAAGCCGCGCGCCAACTCGGCATGGATGAAGCGCAGGGCCGCGCGCTGGCGGTCGCGACCTTCACCGGCGCGGCACAATTGGCCGCGAATTCGGATGAACCGCCGAGCCTGTTGCGCGAACGTGTGACGTCGAAGGGCGGCACCACGGCAGCCGCGCTGGCGTCGTTCGAGGCAAGCGGGATCAAGGACGCGATCGTGCGCGGCGCCCTCGCCGCCGACGCGCGCGCGAGAGAAATGGGCGACGAGTTCGGCAAGCTGTAAGCGCGGTTAGCGATTAGCCTCCTGGAAGAGATGTACGTAGAACGACGCTGCGCCTCGGATCGAACGGGGGCGGCGTCCGCGGCCCAAGAGAGACAGCGCGGCGCAGTTCAAACCGAAGCGCTTTATATGGCCGCGGTACGAAGAAGCACGGAAGAACTAAAACCAGCCAGCTTCTGTGGCGCGAGCCACGAAGAAGCCCTGCAGAATTAAAACGAAGCCGCCGCGTAATGCGCCGCAATGCCGACAAACAACGCGCCGCCAAGCCAGTTGTTATGACGGAACGCCGCGAAGCAAGCCATCCGCTCGCGATTGCGGATCAGCGTGTAGTGATAGATCGCGCAGCCCACTGCCGCCACCCATCCAAGCCAATACAACACGCCAAAGCCGAGCATCACGCCGATGCCGACGTAAATCCCCAGCGTCACTGCATAGCAAAGCATGATCGCCGCCACGTCGAAGCGGCCGAAGGTCAGCGCCGAGGTACGGATGCCGATCTTGATGTCGTCGTCGCGATCGACCATCGCGTATTCCGTGTCGTACGCAACCGACCAGAACACATTGGCCAGCAGCATGACCCAGGCGAGCATCGGCACGTGATCCTGAATCGCGGCAAACGCCATCGGAATGCCGAAGCCGAACGCAATGCCGAGGTACGCCTGCGGAATCGCAAAGAAACGCTTCGTGAACGGATACGAACCAGCGACGAACAGCGCCGCCACCGATAGCTCCTTGGTCAGCGTATTCAGCGGCAGGATCAGCAGAAACGCCAGCAGCGACAAACCGGTCGCCAGCGCCACCGCTTCCCATGCCTTGATCTTGCCCGACGTGATCGGACGGTTTTCCGTGCGCTTCACGTAGCGATCGAAGTCGCGATCCGCGTAGTCGTTGATCGCGCAGCCCGCCGAGCGCATCAGCACCGTACCCACCGTGAAGATCACCAGCAGCGGCCACGAAGGATGGCCGTCGGACGCAATCCACAGCGCGTTGAGCGTCGGCCACAGCAGCAGCAGGCTGCCGATCGGCTTGTCCATGCGGACGAGGCGTAGATACAGAGGAAGTCGGGCGAACATGGGCGGATTCGGATGGATGGCGAGCGTTATCGCTATTTTAAGGTATGCGCGACAGAGGTCGCCGAGGCGCCGGGACGGCAACGGCCGCCAGACACTAGTGGGGCGGCTGAGCGGATGCCCCTACGCCGCGGATCTGCCATTTTCTTTGCTGAATGGTTGCAATTCGGAATCAGGCGCAAGGCCTGTCCAAGAGTCTCGTCAGCGGCCCAAGAATTTAGGAGTATTCCTATTCAAATTAATTTTTAATAGCTTACATTCACGTCCCGGCTGCACCCTTCACGAAGGCATTTTGTAAATAAACACGAAGGGATATGTGCCTCCCGCGACGAATATGACTGCCAACACGCTCCACGAACACGCTAAGTATCAAACCCACCATGCACGCGGCACATTGACGCACGGCAACGCACGCCCGGCGGCAACGCCGGCGCTGCCATCGCTAGTGTATGCCGGCGCATTTCTCGCCACTGTCGCAACGCCTGCGCTGGCTTTCGAACCAGTCGTCGCTAATCCGGTAGACCGCACACTGCACGATCAGCAACAGCAACGCATGCTCGACGAGGCCCGCACACAGCGCGAAGACCTGAGCACGCGGCGCTCTGCCATCGTGCCGCCACCGCGCCGCGCGGAATCGTCTGCAACCGGCATGGCAATCGCCGAACAGCGTTGCGTCGAAGTCAAAGCCATCGACTTTCGCGGCACGGATACGCTACCTGAACGGCTCAAGCACCGGCTTCGCGCGGACTATCCGGATCACTGCCTGCGCCAGGCCGATCTCGACCGCCTCCTCGACGAAGTCAACGACTGGTACGTCGCGCACGGCTACGTCACCAGCCACGCCTGGCTGCCGCGTCAGGACCTCGCGGACGGCGTGCTGATCGTCGAGGCGGTTGAAGGCAAACTGAGCCGTGTCTATTTCTCCGGGAGTGACAACTCGGGCGACCGCGCCGCACGGATGGCATTCCCCGGTACACCCGGCGAGCCCCTGAATCTGCGCGATATCGAGCAGGGCGTCGACCAGATCGAGCGAGTCGTACCCGGGGGCGTGCGGGTCGCAATCCGGCCCGCGCCGGCTGAAGGCTATTCGGACGTGGTACTCACGGGCAGCGCCGCGCCGAGTGTCGCGCTCAATCTGAGCGCCGACAACAACGGCACGGAAAACACCGGTCGCGACGAAGCCGGCGCCGCACTGACGCTAAACAATGCGCTCGGTCTCGGCGAACAGATCATGTTTTCCGGCGACGCCACGGTGCCGGTGCATAGCGACCGCTTTCGCCGCAACTATGGCTTCTCGGCGGCATTGCCGGTTGGGTACTGGACGTTCAGCTACGCCGCGGCGGGCGGCAACTACGCGATCCCGCTGAACATCTATGGCGTCGATCTGCGTTATCACGGCCGCAGCATCCAGCATCGGCTCACCGCATCGCGCACCGTCGAGCGCAACGCACGCAGCAAAACGGATGTGTTCGCATCGCTGACGCATTACACCGGTCACGTCTACCTCGACGACTTCGAACTCCAGAACAGCGGCGAGCGGCAGAGCGCCGCGCAGATCGGCGTGAACTTCGCGACGCGGGTGGCCGGCGACAGCTACCTCACGTTGAGCCCGAGCATCACACAAGGACTCGCGCCAGGCAGCACGGACATGCGCGCGAGCGCCGGCCCGAACACGCACTTTCGCAAGGCAGCACTCAGCGCGAGCTTTTATAAGGCGCTCACGCAGCGCGTGGCCTATCTGTCGTCCGCATATGGGCAATGGACGCCCGACACGCTGTACGGCAGTGAGCGCATCACCGTCGGAAGCGATTCATCCGTACGCGGCTTTCGCGACCGCTATCTGTATGGCAACAGCGGCGCCTATTGGCGCAACGAACTTATCTGGAAAGTGGCGGCGCCTTCGTGGGCGGGCCGCGTCACGCTCACCGCCGCGATCGACGCGGGGCGCGTCATCCCCGTTGCAGGCGAACCGGCGTCAGGCGGCAATGTGATCGGCGCGGCGCTCGCCGCCTCGACCGCTTTCAAGAATATCGCTGGATCGATTTCCGTCGGCACTCCGTTGCGCTCTCCGGCGCAACTGAAGGCCGACCCCCTCGTAGTCAACATCCGTTTGACTACTTCTTTTTAAAACTGAGGTTCATCAATGAAACTGTTTCAAGGCAATGCCATCGCTGTCGCCGCCATGTCCCTGCTGGCCATGTCGACTAACAGTGCGGTAGCGGCAGGCGTGGTCGGTAGCGGCGGTACGCAGGTGAGCAACGCCGGGGCGACGCCGGTCGTCAACATTAACGGCGCGAACGCACAAGGCGTGTCGCGCAACACCTTCAGCCAGTTCGACGTGGACAAGAACGGCGTGGTCTTCAATAACCTCGTCGCCGACGGTGCAAGCCAGCTGGCCGGCAAGCTGCAACAGAACGGCAACCTGAAGGGCATCCCGGCCAGCGTGATCGTGGCCGACATCAACTCGGCCCAGGCGTCGAAGCTGAATGGCGCGATGGAAGTCGCCGGCGGTCCGGCCCATCTGCTGATCGCCAATGCCGCCGGCATTTCGTGCAACGGCTGCAATACCATCAATGCTCCCGTTGTGACGCTCGCTGCTGCGCGCTTCGCGCCGCGCGCGGATAGCCCGCTTGCGCTCGAAGTCGATACCGACCGTGCCACCCCTGCATTGCTCGAGATCAACGGCGACGGCATGGACGTCGGCGCCGGCCAGTTGAACCTGCTCTCACGTGCGACGAAGATCAACGGCATCGTCAAGGGCTGGACGGTCAACTCGCAGACAGGCACCACCTTCGAAGGCGACGAGCATGGCAACTTCAAGGGCAAGCTGACGCGCGACATCGACAATGCGCCGGCTGTAGCGCTCGACGTGTCCGAACTGGGCGGCATGTATGCAAACAAGATCCTGCTGGAAGGTTCGGAACATGGCCTCGGCGTGAACAACGCGGGCGTGATCGCGGCCGGCAAGGGCGGTCTCGCGATTGAATTGTTCGGTGGCGATATCAGCTACGGCAAGGACTCGATGACCGGCGGCGCGCTCGGCACCCGCGTCAGCGCAATAGATTGGGCGAATGTGCCGGAAGATCAGCGGCCCGAAGCATACCGCGGCAAAACCGAAGAGCAGGTGTTCGAGATGGACCGCCAGAGCGCCCGGGACAGAACTGCGGCAATGGTCGCGCAATACGGCTTCGACAAGATGAACGACTTGAGCGACGCGGACAAGATCGCGGAAGTCGCACACATCCAGCAGGATCTGGCCAACTTCCGGGTCCAGCAACAAAACGACGCTCAACGCGCCGCCGACCAGGCCGCAGCCGACGCGCAGCACCAGAAGGACCTGGCTGAACAGGCCGTAACCGACGCGGAGCGCCAGAAATACCTGGACGACTGGAACGCGGCGCAGGAAGCACGCGCACAGGAGGACGCAAAGGCACGCGATGAAGCCCGTGCACAGGCCGAAGCCCAGGTACGCGCCGACGTCGAGGCGCGCATGAAGGCGGATGCCGCGGCACGTGCCGAATACGAAGCGCAGCAACAAGCCGAGGCGAACGCCCGCGCCGCCGACCAGGTCGCAGCCGAAGCGCTGCGCCAGAAAGACCTGGACGACCGGATCGCGGCGCAGTACGCAAGCGCACAGGCGGAGGCAAAGGCACACGATGAAGCCCGCGCGCAAGCCGAAGCCCAGGCGCAAGCCGAGCTCGAGGCGCGCGTGAAGGCGAATGCCGCGGCAGGCGCCGAATACGAAGCGCAGCAACAAGCCCAGGCGAAGGCGCAAGGCAATGCCGACCAGTTGGTCAACTACGCGTTGCAACAAAAGACGATGGCTCAACTGATGAACGTGAGCTATTCGTACTGAGGCGCGGTGATACCCGGGCCTTAGCCAGCCCGATGTGCGCCATGCCGCTCACAAGAAGGCGTGGCGCATAGATAAGCAAAAGGCCCCGGAAAAACCGGGGCCTTTTGCTTCATGCCTGAGCGGGAATACGCTTGGGCGAGCCTATGCGGACATCGAGCCCGCATCGATCCGGCATTACGCCAGCATCGAGCGCAGCATCCACGCGGTCTTTTCGTGCGTTTGCATGCGTTGCGTCAGCAGGTCGGCGGTCGGCTCGTCATTGGCGGCTTCCGTCGACGGGAAAATCGCGCGTGCGGTACGCACCACGGCTTCCTGACCTTCCACCAGCTGGCGAATCATTTCTTCCGCAGCCGGCACACCGTCCGCTTCCGGAATCGACGACAGCTTCGCGAAATCCCTGTAGCTGCCCGGCGCATGCACGCCCAGCGCGCGGATACGTTCGGCGATCGAATCGACCGCGAGTGCCAGCTCGTTGTACTGTGTCTCGAACATCAAATGCAGTGTGTTGAACATCGGACCCGTCACGTTCCAGTGGAAGTTGTGAGTCTTCAGGTACAGCGTGTAGGTGTCGGCGAGTAGTCGCGACAGACCTTCTGCAATCTTCTTGCGATCCTTGTCGCTGATACCGATATTGACGTGCTGTACGGCTTCTTTCTTGGCCATGATGAACCCTTTGAAGAGTGATACGAACCGGTCGGCAGAGTGACGATGTGCGGTAGCAAACCCGGCATATCGAACGCTCGACAGTTTAGCCTAGAACGCCGCTGCGTTCGTGTGACGCGTGACCGCCTGCCGCACTCGGGAGCCCGGCTCGATCACGCGCCGAGCGCGTGTTGCAGGGCTTGCGCAACGATCACCACGAACCCGCTCGAGACGACCACGAATCCCGCTGCCTTGCGCAACATCCATGCTTGCTGCTGTCGCGCGCCGCGTGCGGCAAGCGAGCCGCCAATGGTGGACTTCATCATCTGGATCATGATCGTGCTTCCTCGATTCGTATCATTTCCGGCGGGACACTGATGCGCCCCGCCCTGCCGCATGACTTCCTGAACACTTCAGCTGCTTACTTCTTGCCGCCTTCAGCAAGGTCGGCCAGCGCGGCGATCACACCTTCCGCATAGGCCGGATCGGCACGGCGGAAATGTTCGATCTGACGCGCGACGATTTCTTGCGGCACACCGTTGATATGGCGCGCGATGTTGCCGAACAGACGCTGACGTTGCGCCGCATCGAAGAGCGCAAACAACATGCCCGGCTGCGTGTAGTAGTCCCCGTCCTGGCGATGGTCGTAACGATCGACCGTCCCCGCTGCGAGCGGCGGCTCCGACGCGTTGCTGTCCTGCGCGAAGTCGCTGAAACGGTTCGGCTCGTAGTTCACGTTGCGACCCAGATTGCCGTCCGTGCGCATCGCACCGTCGCGATGGAACGAATGCGGGCTCGGCACACGCGGCGCATTCACCGGAATCTGATGGTGATTGATGCCGAGGCGGTAGCGCTGCGTGTCGCCATACGAGAACAAACGGCCTTGCAACAGACGGTCCGGCGAAAAGCCAATCCCGGGCACGGCATTGGCCGGCGAGAACGCTGCCTGCTCCACGTCCGCGAAGTAGTTCGCCGCGTTGCGATTCAACTCAATCGTGCCGACGTCGATCAACGGGTAATCCTTCTGCGACCACACCTTCGTGACATCGAACGGATTGAAGCGATAGGCCGCGGCTTCCGCTTCCGGCATCACCTGAATCGCAAAACGCCATTTCGGGAAGTTGCCTGCGTCGATATTCGTGAGCAGATCATGCTGCGCGCTTTCACGGTTCTGGGCCACCACTTGCGCCGCTTCGGCATCGGTAAAGTTCTCAATGCCTTGCATCGACTTGAAGTGGAACTTCACCCAGAAGCGTTCGTTGTTCGCGTTGATGAACGAATACGTGTGCGAACCGAAGCCGTGCATCTGGCGGTAGTTCTGCGGAATCCCGCGATCGCTCATCAGAATGGTGACCTGATGCAACGACTCCGGATGACGCGACCAGAAATCCCATGCTGCGATATTGCTGCGCATGTTGGTGTACGGGTCACGCTTTTGCGTGTGGATGAAGTCAGGAAACTTCAGCGGATCGCGAATGAAGAACACCGGCGTGTTGTTGCCGACCACGTCCCAGTTGCCTTCTTCCGTGTAGAACTTGATCGAGAAACCGCGCACGTCGCGTTCCGCGTCGGCAGCGCCGCGTTCGCCGGCTACCGTCGAAAAGCGCATGAAGAGCGGCGTGTCCTTGCCGACCTGCGCGAATACTTTCGCCTTGGTGTAGCGCGAGATGTCGTGCGTGACCTTCAGTGTGCCGAATGCGCCCGAACCCTTGGCGTGAACGCGGCGTTCCGGAATCACTTCGCGGTCGAAGTGTGCGAGTTTTTCGAGCAGCCAGACGTCTTGCAGAACGACCGGACCGCGCGCGCCGGCGGTCATCGAATTCTGATTGTCGGCGACGGGTGCGCCGGCTGCATTGGTGAGTTTATTTTCGGACATGCATGACTCCAGTGAGGCTTTTATCGAAAACCGAATGCGGGGATAGGTGCGGCGCGCTGATGCTTACGGCTTATGCGGACAAAGCCCGATCGACCAGCAGAGACAGTGCGGCCGTGCGCAGGACGCGCACCGAGGCGGCAAAGCTACCGGTGGCAGCGCGTGCGGCTTGAACAGCGACGGCTTGGACTGGCTGGGAGTTCGTTTGCGTCATGATTTCCTCCGGGGCTGAACGGATCGGGCAATCCATGGAGGCGACTATAACAAAACTATTGAATAATAGTATTTGATTAATCTAATCTATTCGATAGGGGTCGTGTCTTTCGACCCTGAGGAGATTGTCCCGCCAGGCCGCTGCATGACAGCGACTTGGCGGAATTGTGTGAGGAATAGCCGCAACGGCCGTGAGGGCCGCGCGGAGTGCCTGATCAGTTGACGGCGACCGGCAGATCGAGCTTTTTGACGCCTGTCAGATCGCAGGCGCTGATGGCATCGCTGATTGCTTCGATAGCCGGCATGCGCGTGAAGCTCTTGCGCCAGGCGAGCACGACGCGGCGATCGGGCGCCGGTTCGCCAAAGGCGACGTAGCTGAGCAGGCCCGCGTCGACACCGCCGGCGTGCGGCCTGACCTCACTCACCGACATGCGCGGCAGCACGGTAATCCCGACGCCACTCGCCACCATATGACGAATGGTTTCCAGCGACGAACCTTCGAAAGTCTTCTGGATACCGTCCGCATTCTGCGAGAAACGCATCAATTCAGGGCAAACGCCCAGCACATGGTCGCGGAAGCAGTGACCGCTGCCGAGCAGCAGCATGGTTTCCTGCTTGAGGTCCTCGGCGTCGATCTTCGCGCGGTTCTCCCACGCGTGACCGGACGGCAGCGCGACGACAAACGGTTCGTCGTAGAGCGGGCGCAGCATCAGGCCGGTCTCCGGGAACGGCAGCGCCATGATGGCGACGTCGATTTCGCCTTGTTTGAGCAGTTCGATCAGCTTGATCGTGTAATTTTCCTGCAGCATCAACGGCATCTGCGGGACGCGCTTGATCATCTGTTTGACGAGCGTAGGCAGCAGATAAGGCCCGATCGTATAGATCACGCCGAGGCGCAACGGCCCGACCAGCGGGTCTTTGCCCTGTTTCGCGATCTCCTTGATCGCGAGCGTTTGTTCGAGCACGCGCTGAGCTTGCGTGACGATCTGTTCGCCGATCGGCGTGACGCTGACTTCGCTGGTGCCGCGTTCGAAAATCTGGACGTTGAGTTCGTCTTCGAGCTTTTTGATGGCCACCGACAAGGTCGGCTGGCTGACGAAACACGCTTCGGCGGCCCGGCCGAAGTGCCGTTCCCGGGCGACCGCGACGATATATTTCAATTCGGTGAGCGTCATTAGGGGACCAATCAGTGCAATGAGTTCGATAGGTTCTAGTTATACACCTATAGGGTCGGTTCGCCAACCTTTTGGTCTTTTGCATGCTGGGTGGATAGTCGCGTCTGCTGTCAAGCACAGATCCTCAAGCCTTCAGATATTGCTCCCGAGCCCCGAGCCAGCGGGCGAGGTGCTGCATCACCACCTCGGGATACTTCTCGAGTAAAGCCGCTGCGGCCTCTCTGGCGGGCTCGATGAGCCATTGATCATTCTCGAGATCGGCAAATCTCAACATGGCGGCGCCCGACTGCCGGGCACCGAGAAATTCT
Organism: Paraburkholderia fungorum; assembly: GCF_046027605.1. Classification (GTDB taxonomy): domain Bacteria; phylum Pseudomonadota; class Gammaproteobacteria; order Burkholderiales; family Burkholderiaceae; genus Paraburkholderia; species Paraburkholderia fungorum_F. Next base: position 100,500 of record NZ_JAQQEF010000016.1, on the reverse strand, counting down.
CCCGGACCGCGAATCTCGAGGTCACGCCGGGCGATTTCGAATCCGTCGGTCGTTTCCCGCATGGTCTGCAAGCGCGCCCGGGCCGTCATCGACAGCGGTCCCGTATACAGCAACACGCAAACCGAAGCCGCACTGCCACGCCCCACCCGTCCGCGTAACTGGTGCAACTGCGCGAGACCAAACCGCTCGGCATGCTCGATCACCATCAGCGACGCGTTCGGCACGTCGACACCCACTTCGATCACCGTCGTCGCCACCAGCAACTGCACTTCGTTGCGCGTGAACGCATCCATGACCGCCGCCTTCTCCGCCGGCGCGAGCCGCCCGTGCACCAGCCCGACATTCAATTCGGGCAATGCGGCCACCAGCGTCTCGTAGGTTTCCACCGCGGTCTGCAACTGCAAGGTCTCGCTTTCCTCGATCAGCGGACACACCCAATACACCTGCCGCCCCGTCAACGCGGCCTCACGCACGCGGCCGATCACCTCTTCGCGCCGCGCGTCCGAGACCAGCTTGGTCAGAATCGGCGTGCGTCCCGGCGGCAATTCGTCGATGGTCGAGACATCGAGGTCCGCGTAATAGGTCATCGCCAGCGTGCGCGGAATCGGCGTCGCCGACATCATCAATTGATGCGGCTGGAAATCGCGCGCGCCGTCGGCGGCGTTGTGCGCCTTGGCGCGCAAAGCGAGACGCTGCGCCACCCCGAAGCGATGCTGTTCGTCGACGATCACCAACCCCAGCCGCGCGAACTCGACAGCGTCCTGAATGATCGCGTGCGTGCCGATCACGAGTTGCGCCGTACCGAGCGCCGCCGCTTCGATCGCGGCGCGCTTGTCCTTCGTCTTCAGACTGCCGGCGAGCCACGCGACGCTCACGCCCAGTGGCTCCAGCCAGCCGCGCAACTTGCGCGCGTGCTGTTCGGCGAGGATTTCGGTGGGCGCCATCAGCGCGGCCTGGTAGCCGGCGTCGATCGCTTGTGCGGCGGCCAGCGCGGCGACGATCGTCTTGCCGCTGCCGACGTCGCCCTGCAGCAGCCGCTGCATCGGATGAGGCTGCGTCAGATCGAGCGCGATCTCGCCGCCCACGCGCTCTTGCGCCGCCGTCAGCGAAAACGGCAACGCCTTCAGCAAACGCGCCACCAGCGCGGATTCATCGCCCAGCTTGCGGCGCGGCATGGCCGGCGCAGCACGCGTGCGACGCTCTTCGTGCGCGCGCTTGAGCGACATCTGCTGCGCCAGCAATTCCTCGAACTTGATCCGCACCCACGCCGGATGCGTGCCGTCGATCAGCGCGGTCTCGTCGGATTGCACGCCCGGATGATGCAGCGTGCGCACGGCGTCCATCAGCGTCGGCACGCCGAGCGGCTGCATATAAGCCTGCGCGATCGGCTCGGGCAGCAACTCCGGCAACGACGTGCGCGACAATGCGCTATCGATCGATTTTCGCAGATACGCCTGGGTCACGCCGGCGGTGCTCGGATACACCGGCGTCAGGGCCTGCGGCAGCGGCGTGTCTTCGTCGACCACCCGCACCGCCGGGTGCACCATCTCCATGCCGAAGAAGCCGCCGCGCACGTCGCCACGCACTCTCAGCCGCGCGCCGATCGCCATCTGCTTGACCTGGGAACCGTAGAAATTCAGAAATCGGAGGACGAGTTCGTCGCCGGCGTCGTCGTGCAGTTTCACCAGCAACTGACGGCGCGGACGATAGGCGATCTCGTTGTCGAACACCACGCCCTCGGTCTGCGCGATGCCGCCCGGCAGCAGATGCCCGATCGGCGTCAGCGAGGTCTCGTCTTCGTAGCGCATCGGCAGATGCAGGACCAGATCGATATCGCGCGTGAGGCCGAGTTTGGCGAGCTTGTCGACGGGCTTGGCGGCGGGCTTGGCGGCGAGTTTTGAGGCGGCCTTGGCAGCAGGCTTCCCAGTGGCCTTGCCCGCGGATTTGCCGGCGGGCTTGTCACCGAATGGGTCAACCATTTCATCTTCACGCGCGGCTTTGTCGCTCTGCGGCGCGACACCCGCGCCGAGGTCGTTCACGCCCGCCGCCGCTGCTGTGCCCCGCGAGACGCGGCGCTTCGGCTCGGTGCTCACTTCATCGGTAGCGGAGGGCAATCGGCGGTCGGACAAAGGCATGAGTTGCTTCGCAAGTACAATATCGGCTGTCAAAGGTGTCGCCGCCATACAGCGCGCGGGCTCGCGGGCCGCTCTGGCGTCCCGCAATCATAGCCGCCCGGCTCCGGCTTCGGCTCAATTCAGTCCCAATTCGCTTCCAGTCGTCCGCATGTTTACGCTTTCCGATTTCGATTTCGATCTGCCACCCGAACTGATCGCGCAAGTCGCGCTGCCAGAGCGCAGCGCCAGCCGTTTGCTCGAAGTGGCCAACCCAGCTGATGCCAGCGGCACCGCGCGCCTGATCGATCGCCGCTTTGCTGAGTTGCCCGAGTGCATCGCGCCCGGCGATCTGCTGGTCTTCAACGATACCAAAGTCCTGAAGGCACGCTTCCTCGGCCAGAAGGCCAGTGGCGGCAAGGTCGAAGTGCTGGTAGAGCGTCTGACCGGCGAACGCACCGCGCTCGCGCAGATTCGCGCCAGCAAGAGCCCGCAGCCGGGCACCGCGATCCGTCTCGCCGACGCGTTCGACGTGATGGTCGGCGAGCGCGTCGAGCCGTTCTACACGCTGCATTTCCCCGACGACTGCCTGACGCTGATCGAGCAATTCGGCCGCCTGCCGCTGCCGCCGTACATCGAGCACGATCCCGACACGACCGACGAAACCCGCTACCAGACCGTGTTCGCGCAGAACCCGGGCGCGGTGGCCGCGCCCACCGCCGGCCTGCACTTCGACGACGCGCTGCTCGCCCGACTCGACGCCCGCGGCGTAGAACGCGCGACGCTGACGCTGCACGTCGGCGCGGGCACGTTCCAGCCGGTGCGGGTCGAAAACCTCGCCGAGCACAAGATGCACAGCGAGTGGTATCACCTGCCGCAAGCGCTCGCCGACAAGGTCGCGGCAACGCACGCGCGCGGCAACCGCGTGATCGCGGTGGGCACGACGTCGATGCGCGCGCTCGAAGCCGCCGCGCGCGATGCCGAGGCCGCCGGACGCCCGCTCGCTGCGGCCAGTACGGAAACCGACATTTTCATCACGCCGGGCTATCGGTTCCGCGTGGTCGACCGGCTGGTGACCAATTTCCATTTGCCGAAGTCGACGTTGCTGATGCTGGTGTCGGCGTTCGCGGGCGTCGAGACGATTCGTGAAACGTACCGGCACGCGATCGAACAGCGTTACCGGTTCTTCAGTTATGGCGACGCGATGCTGCTGACGCGGCGCGATGCCTGATCCGTTCCATGTCGTGCGGCAATGTTCCGCGCGATAGCGTTGCGTGCGGGCAGCGCGCGCGGTAGTCTGCCGCGCCTTGCTGCGTCGATGTAGCGGCAGCCGTTGCTGCGTTCCTGCGCCCGCGCGCCGCGGCAGATCCATGCTGCGTCCTGAGTTTTTTTACCCGGCCGCCGTGGCCTGCCCGGCGCCGTTTCAACGTTGCGCCGGACTGTTTTCCGGTAGCACAGGAGTTATTTCATGACCGACGGTCATACCCACGATACCAGCGGTACCAGCACCACCTGCGCGAGCCACGGCGACAGTACCCCGTCGCGGCCCGACAACGGCCTCAAATTCGAACTGCTCGGCACCGACGGTCAAGCCCGGCGCGGTCGCGTCACGCTCAACCACGGCGTGGTCGAAACACCGATCTTCATGCCGGTCGGCACGTACGGCACCGTGAAAGCGGTTCAGCCGCGCGAACTCGAGGAAATGCACGCCCAGATCATCCTCGGCAACACCTTTCACCTGTGGCTGCGCCCGGGTCTGGAAACGATCGAAGCGCATGGCGGCCTGCACGGCTTCATGGGATGGAAAAAACCGATTCTGACGGACTCCGGCGGTTTTCAGGTCTTTTCGCTGGGTGATCTACGAAAAATCACCGAGGATGGCGTCACGTTCGCGTCACCGATCAACGGTGACAAACTCTTCCTGTCGCCGGAAGTGTCGATGCAGATCCAGAAGGTGCTGAACTCGGACATCGTCATGCAGTTCGACGAATGCACGCCGTACGCCACCAACAACGTGCCGACTTCACATCAGGAAGCGGCCGATTCGATGCGCATGTCAATGCGCTGGGCCACGCGCTCGATCGACGAATTCAATCGTCTCGGCAACCCGAATGCGCTCTTCGGCATCGTTCAGGGCGGCATGTTCGAAGACCTGCGCGACGAGTCGCTGGCGGGCCTCGCGGAGATGGATTTCCACGGTCTCGCGATTGGCGGCCTGTCGGTCGGCGAGCCGAAAGAAGACATGATGCGCGTGCTGAGCCATATCGGCCCGAAGCTGCCGGCCGACAAGCCGCACTACCTGATGGGCGTCGGCACACCCGAAGACCTCGTGGCGGGCGTGGCCGCCGGCGTCGACATGTTCGATTGCGTAATGCCGACCCGCAACGCGCGCAACGGCTGGCTTTTCACCCGTTTCGGCGACATCAAGATCCGCAACGCCGCGCACAAGAACTCGCTGCGACCGCTCGACGAGCAATGCGGCTGCTATACCTGCCGAAATTTCACCCGCGGCTACCTGCATCACTTGCATCGTGTAGGGGAAATCCTCGGCGCGCAGTTGAACACGATTCACAACCTGCATTACTACCTCGAATTGATGCAGGAAATGCGCGACGCGATCGACGCAAAACTGTTCGAGCCTTTCCGCAAGCGCTTCCACGAGAACCGCGCGCGCGGCATCGACTAGCCGGCGATCGGCAATCAGCTGACGAATTTGCCGGAAGAATCCGTCGGCTTGGCGCGGAAAACCTTACAATTAACTTTCGCGAATGGCGAAAAAGGCTTTAAACGGTTGATCGCAAAGCCGATTCGCCTCGCCGAGGCCTGTCAGGCCGGTGGTAGAATAACCGGCTGATTTTTTTGATCGTTTTGACTTATAACGGAGAGACCAACGTGTCGTTCATTTCCAATGCCTTCGCCCAAGGCACAGCAACAGGTGGCATTGAATCGAACCTGATGAGCTTCCTGCCGCTGATTCTGATGTTCGGCGTGCTGTACTTCATCATGATTCGCCCGCAAATGAAGCGCCAGAAGGAACATCGCAACATGCTCTCGGCCATGGCCAAGGGCGATGAAGTGGTGACGAACGGCGGCATCGTCGGCAAGGTGACCAAGGTGGGTGAAGCTTACGTCGGCGTCGAAATCTCGGAAGGCACGGAAATCACCGTGCAAAAAGCGTCGGTCACGACGATTCTCCCGAAGGGCACGATCAAGTCGCTGTAAGGCCTGCTCTCTCGCGTCCGGCGCGGCCTCGCCGGCGGTTCTCGCGGAACAACGCTGAACTGCCCGCGCTCATCGCCGGACGCATCGCTTCCAAGCCAACCTTCCCGTTGGACCACTCATGAATCGCTACCCCCTCTGGAAATATGCCGTGATGCTGGTGGCTCTGGTCATCGGCCTCGTGTACACGCTGCCCAATCTGTTCGGCGAAGCGCCGGCGGTGCAGGTGTCGAGCGGCAAGGCAACGGTCAAGCTCGACTCGACCACGCTGTCGGCGGTCGAAACAGCGCTCGCGGCCAATCAGATCAAGCCTGACGAAGTCACGTTCGACAACTCGTCGACCAACGCGAACATTCGCGTGCGGCTGCTCGACACCGACACGCAGCTGCGCGTGAAGGACCTGCTGCAGAAGTCGCTGAACAGCGACCCGAGCGACCCGCAGTACATCGTGGCGCTGAACCTGCAAAGCGCGTCGCCGCGCTGGCTGACCGCCCTGCATGCGCTGCCGATGTACCTCGGTCTGGATCTGCGCGGCGGTGTGCACTTCCTGCTGCAGGTCGACATGGCCGGCGCGCTGAACAAGAAGCTCGACTCCGATGCCTCGGACGCGCGCACCATGCTGCGTGACAACAACATCCGCGACGGCGGCGTGAATCGCGTCAACCAGACGGTGGTGATCAATTTCGCCGACCAGGCCACGGCGGACGCGGCGCTCAAACAACTGGGCCGCGGCATCAGCGAACTCCAGTGGGCCTCGCAGGCAGGCCCGGACGGCGGCGTGCAACTGGTCGGCACGTTCACGCCGGCGGTGCAGAAAGCCGTGCAGGACGCCGCGCTCAAGCAGAACATCACCACGCTGCATAACCGCGTGAACGAACTCGGCGTGGCCGAGCCGGTGATCCAGCAGCAAGGCTCCGACCGTATCGTCGTCGAACTGCCGGGTGTGCAGGACACGGCGAAGGCGAAAGACATCATCGGCCGTACGGCAACGCTCGAAGCGCGCCTCGCCGACCCGGTCAACACGCATCCGAATCCGTCCGATCCGGTGCCGCCGGGCGACGAGCTGTTCACCCAGGGCAACCAGACCCCGGTGCTGCTGCGCAAGCAGATCATCTTCACAGGTGACCGCATCATCGACGCGTCGGCAGGCTTCGACGAACATCAGCGTCCGTCGGTCAACATCCGCCTCGACTCGGCGGGTGGCCGCGCGGTGCGCAGCGTTTCGCGCGACAACATCGGCAAGCCGATGGCCATGGTGCTGTTCGAAAAGGGCAAGGGCGAAGTGCTGACGGTGGCGACCATCCAGTCGGAACTGGGTGACCGCTTCCAGATCACCGGCCAGGCCTCGCCGCAAGGCGCCGCCGACCTCGCGCTGCTGTTGCGCGCCGGTTCGCTGGCAGCGCCAATGGACATCATCGAAGAACGCACGATCGGCCCGAGCCTCGGCGCGGATAACATCAAGAAGGGCTTCCACTCGGTGGTGTGGGGCTTCGTGGCAATCGCCGTCTTCATGATCGCGTACTACATGCTGTTCGGCGTGATCTCGATGATCGGCCTGTCGGTCAACCTGTTGCTGCTGATCGCCGTGCTGTCCATGTTGCAAGCCACGCTCACCTTGCCGGGTATCGCGGCTATCGCGCTCGCGCTCGGTATGGCAATCGACGCGAACGTGCTGATCAATGAGCGCGTGCGCGAAGAACTGCGCCATGGCGCCCCGCCGCAACTGGCGATCCAGAACGGCTACGCGCATGCATGGGCGACGATTCTCGACTCGAACGTCACCACGCTGATCGCCGGTCTCGCGCTGCTTGCCTTCGGCTCCGGCCCGGTGCGCGGCTTCGCCATGGTCCACTGTATCGGCATCCTGACGTCGATGTTCTCGGCTGTGTTCTTCTCGCGCGGCATCGTCAATCTGTGGTACGGCGGCAAGAAGAAGCTCAAGTCGCTGGCGATCGGCCAGGTGTGGCGTCCGCAACCGGAAGGTATCGACGGCGCCGCCGCCTACCTCGGCAGCGAAGATGCTGCGACCGACACAGCCCGTGCCGTCGCCGCGGCAAGCGCCAAGCCCAAGGCCAAGGCCAAAGCTGGGGCCCAGGCGCGCGCCAAGCCGACCGTGCGCCGCCGCGACGCGTCCAATGCGTCGAACACGCCGCAGAAACCGGGTTCATCCCGCTGAACCCCGGAGAACAAGACCATGGAATTTTTCCGTTTTCGCAAAGACATTCCGTTCATGCAGCGTGCGTTGATTTTCAACGCAATCTCGCTCCTGACGTTCCTTGCCGCTGTGTTTTTCCTGGTACATCGCGGACTGCATCTGTCGGTGGAATTCACCGGCGGTACGGTTATCGAAGTGCAGTATCCTGGCGCCGCGCCGCTCGAACCGGTGCGCGGCACGCTCAACAAGCTCGGCTATCCCGACGCGCAGGTGCAGAACTTCGGCACCTCGCGCGACGTGCTGATCCGTCTGCCGCTCAAGCAGGGTTACACCTCGGCGCAACAGAGCGATCAGGTGATGAGCGCACTGAAGGGCGAAGATGCCCAGGTGCAGTTGCAGCGTGTCGAGTTCGTCGGCCCGCAGGTTGGCAAGGAACTCGCTACCGACGGCCTGCTTGCGCTGGCCTGTGTGGTGGTCGGCATCGTGATCTACCTGTCGTTCCGCTTCGAATGGAAGTACGCCGTGGCCGGCGTGATCGCGAACTTGCACGACGTGATCATCATTCTCGGCTTCTTCGCGTTCTTTCAGTGGGAGTTCTCGCTGTCGGTGCTGGCCGCGGTGCTGGCGGTGCTCGGCTACTCGGTGAACGAATCGGTCGTTATCTTCGACCGGATTCGTGAAACCTTCCGCCGCGAACGCAAGATGACCGTGATCGAGGTGATCAACCACGCGATCACCAGCACGATGTCGCGCACGATCATCACCCACGGCTGTACGCAGATGATGGTGCTGTCGATGTTCCTGTTCGGCGGCCCCACGCTGCACTACTTCGCCCTGGCGCTGACGGTGGGTATCCTGTTCGGCATCTACTCGTCGGTGTTCGTCGCCGCGGCGCTCGCCATGTGGTTCGGCGTAAAGCGTGAAGATCTGATAAAGGACAAGAAGGAACGTGTCGATCCGGACGATCCAAACGCAGGCGCGCAAGTCTGATCGTGCCGTAGGCAGTCATCTGACTCGAACGCAATAAAGAAAGGCCGGCTCTCTCGAACCGGCCTTTTACGTTTACCGCCTCTGCCGGACTTTAGCCTCTGGCGGACTTTATTTGAACCCAAGCTTACGGCGCGCCGCCATCAGCGCCACCAGACTGATCGCCGCGGCAAAAATCATGTAGTAGCTCGGCGCGGCCTTCGAACCCGTGAAGCTGATCAGCCACGCGATGATGAACGGCCCGAAGCCGCCGAAGATCGTCACGGCGATGTTATAGGCGAGCGACATGCCGGTGGTACGTGTCTGCACCGGAAACATCTCCGAGAGCAAACCCGGCAGTGCCGCGAAGTAACCTGTCATCAGAAAGCCGAACACGATCTGCAGCGCGATCAGCGTGCCGAAGGTCGGATGCGCGACCAGATACACGAAGGCCGGGTTGATCAGCACGAGAAGCAGCAGCGCCGAGATCAGCATGATCGTGGTGCGCCCGTGGCGGTCCGACAGATGGCCGATCAGCGGCGAGAACACCATCTGGATCAGACCGGTCAGCGCAATCGCCGCGAACGCGACCGACGGCGCCAGCCCCAACTGCTTCACGCCGTACGTCGGCATGAACAGCACCAGATAGGTCGACACCGTACCGAGCACCACCACGCCGATCGCAATCACGAGGCGCAGCTTCTGGCTGGCGAAGGTATCGCGCAACGGCGTCGTGGTGGTTTCCGCCGCGAGGAACTCGGGCGTTTCGTCGAGTTTGGTGCGGATGTACCAGGCAACCGGCCCGATCAGCAGGCCGAAGAAGAACGGCACTCGCCAGCCCCATGAGCCCATCTGCTCCGGCGACAGTTTGCCGGTCAGCAGCACGCCAAAGCCGGCTGCGAGCAGCGTGGTAAGCCCTTGGCTCGCGACCTGCCAGCTCGCGAAGAAACCACGCCGCCCCGGCACGTGCTCCGCGAGAAAAGCCGTGGCACTGCCGAACTCGCCGCCCGCCGAAAAGCCTTGCATCAGGCGCGCCAGCACGAGGATCACGGGCGCGGCGAGGCCGATGCTCTGATACGTCGGCAGCACCGCGATGATTAGCGTGCCGCACATCATCAGCAGGATCGACAGCGTGAGCGCCGCCTTGCGTCCGGCGCGGTCGGCGTAAGCGCCGATCACGATCGCCCCGAGCGGCCGCATGAAAAACGACACGCCGAAGGTGCCGAGTGTCAGCAGCAGAGAGACAGTGTCATTACCCGCCGGGAAAAACAGCTTCGCGATGATGACCGCGAAAAAACCGTACACCACCAGATCGAACCATTCCAGCGCGTTGCCGATCGAGGCGGCGACCACCGCGCGCCACGAATTCTGCCGGTTCCTCGCCAGGCTTGCCGCTGTCGTTGCATTCATACAGATCTCCAATGCGCGTGAATATTATTTACGTAGGTTCTACCCTGAATATTGCCCGAACTGGATGCGCGCACAACCAATACGATGCCAGCGCTCTATGTACCTGAAAAATTAAAACGACGCGAGCGGCAAATGCGCAGCGGCCGCCGCGCAAGGCTGCCGGCGTTTCAAGTGGGCTATAAAAAAACCGCTTCGTCGCAAAAGCGAACGAAGCGGTTTTTTTGTTGCGGCGCAACGCGCCGCGTTCACGAGGGGCCGTTAAACGCGAATACGCGAAGGCATCCTAATACCCTTATTGCTTGATGCCTTCGGACTGAATGTGCAGCTTGGTATCCATGCTGAAGCCGTACTTGGCGCCGAAATCCATGCCGTAATCAGCGCGGCTGAAATGAGCGCTCGCTTCCACACCGCACACTTCGCGCTTAAGCACCGGGTGCTGCATGCACTTGAACGATTCGATCTTCAGATTCAGCGGTTTGGTTATGCCACGCATCGTCAGATTGCCGATCACTTCGACCGGCTTGTCGCCGTCGAATTTGATATCGGTGCCTTTGTAGGTCACCGACGGATACTTGGCGACGTCGAAGAATGCGTCCGACTTCAGATGTTCGTCGAGCTTACCGTTGCCGGTATCGATCGAAGCCGGGTCGACCGTGACGTCCACCGTGCCGGTTTTTGCGGCGCGGTCGAGCGTGACCGTGCCCGAGCTCTTGGTGAACTTGCCGCGCCACACCGAGAGGCCGCCGAAGTGATCCGCCTCGAAGCTCGGATACGTGTGAGTCGGGTCGAGCTGATAGGTGTCGGCAGCAGCAAACGCGCCGAGCGAGAAAGAAGAAGCCAGTGCGCCGACGGCGATCAACAGGGATGTTTTCAATTCATGCTCCTTGTGTTCCGGAATGCTTGAAGAATAGCGGTTGCGCCCGAAGAGCGCCGCGAACGTCACTTGCGTGCTGCGACGATATGAAATTTGATCACCACGTCATCGGCGACCACCGAGGTGTCTTTCCATTCGCCCGTGCCGATGTCGAATTGCGAACGCTTGATTGGCAACGAGCCGTCGAACGTTTGTGTCGCACCCTGCTGGGCGACCGTGACCGGCACCGTCACAGTCTGCGATTTACCCTTGATGGTCAGCTTGCCGGTGACCTTGAACTGATTGCCGCCGGCTGGCGCAATCGCGCTCGATACGAAGGTTGCGGTCGGAAAGGTCTTCGCGTCGAACCAGTCCTTGCCGCGCACCTGGTCGTTGTAGCTTTCGTCGCCAAGATCGTAGCTGCCGACGTCGATGCTGAACTGCGCACTGCCCTCGGCCGGTTTTGCCGGATCGAATTTCACTTGTGCGGTGAATTTACCGAATTTGCCTTCCACCGGCACGTTCATCTGCTTCGAGGTTGCCGTCACCGAACTTTTGGCGACGTCGACCTGCGCGAGCGCGCTGCCCGCCGCAGTCAGCGAAGCCGCCGCGAACGCGGCGAGCATGTAGCGATAAAACGAAACTTTCATGGTTGTCCTTATTTGATGAAAGGGAGCATGCGCGATAGCAGCCCGTCGCGGTCGAGCCATTGATGCTTGAGCGCCGCCCCGACATGCAGCGCGACCAGCACGAGCAAGGTGTAATTCAGCGTGATGTGCACGTTCTTCAGCAGCTCCTTGAGGTGCGGGTCCGGTGCGATCAGGCGCGGCAGCGGAATCAGACCGAGGTACACCACCGGCACATTGGCCGCCGAGCTATACAGATAGCCGGAGGCGGGAATCACGATCATCAGCACGTAGAGCAGCAGATGCATGAGATGCGCGGCGCCGCGCTGCCAGGCCGGCATGCGGCGCGGCAGCGGTGGGGCCGCGTGAGTGGCACGCCACAGAATACGCAGCACGGCTAGCGCGAACACCGTCACGCCGATCCATTTATGCCAGGAGAAGTAGCGCAGTTTGGTGGGCGTGAAGCCGGGGATGTCGGTCATCACCCAACCGAGCGAGAAGCCACATACGATCAACAGCGCGATCAGCCAGTGAAAGGCGATGGCAGTCCGCGTATACGACTCCCGGCCGCCGAAAGAAGGATTGAGTGCCATGACAGGTGAACGCAAGCTAAGAGAGGTTAACGGCGCAGCCGGTCCTGCTATTCCACACTGCCCATGCGTGCTGCATGGTGCGACTCGAAAGAAAGCATGGCGGCTGCGGCACACGCCAAGGCCGCCATGCTACCGCAAGCGGAAAAAGCTGGCGCCCGACATGTGTCAGACGCAAAGTTGTCCCGCCCCAACGATATTGAACAATTGGGGACGGAGGCTGTCAGACCCACAGCGATTTTGTGTAAGACTAGTCTGAATGCTGACTGCACCCAAGCCTCGGCGGCAACAGGTGCAATGGCGGCCTGATGTCAAAGCGCGTTTGGTACTATTGCTCCACGCTTTCTCCAGCCTTGCCCTGAAACCGGCATTGCACGCCACTCTCACGTCGTTAGCCCGTTGCCGTATGGAACAAGACAACCTGATCGCGTGCCATGAATGCGATACGCTGTTCCGCAAGCCCCGGCTTGTCGGGCGGGCATCCGCGCGCTGTTCGCGGTGCGGCGCGACGCTCTATCGCGGCGTCTCGCGCAAGCTCGACAGCATCTGTGCGATGACGCTGGCCGCGCTGATCACCTTCATCATCGCGCAGGCCTTCCCGATCGTCGAACTCGAGACCAACGGCATTACCTCGCAGACCACGCTGTTCGGCGCGCTCGTCGCGCTGTGGGGCGAGGAGATGCAGATCGTCGCGGTCATGGTGTTCTGTTCGACCATCCTGTTTCCGCTGACCGAGCTGGTCGCGCTACTCTACGTGCTGATCCCGCTGCGCGCCGGCTACGTACCGCCTGCCTTCAACCGCGTGTTGCGCGCGATTCAATTCGTGCGGCCGTGGGGCATGATCGAGGTGTTCATGCTCGGCGTGCTGATCACCATTGTGAAGATGGTGAGTCTCGCGCGCGTGATTCCCGAAGCCGCGCTATTCGCGTTCGGCGTGCTGACGCTGATGATCGCGGTGGTCGTCACATTCGATCCGCGGGTGCTGTGGGATCTTGCCGACGAAATGGGCGAACGCGGTCAGCGACCGCTGCCGCGCACCTCGGCGGACAGTGCGGCGGCGGCTATCAGCTCGCTTGCCGGGCCGCCCGCGCCGCCCGCGCCGCCTGACGTGCATGGCGCGGCGCAATCCGGCGCGGCGCAATCCGCCTTCCCGCCGGCACCGCATCAGGGATGAGCACACGATGAAATACATGACCGCGAAACGCGCGGGTCTGGTTGCTTGTCACGCGTGCGGACGCGTCGAGCCACGTATCCGCTCCGTCACGCCGCAGCACTGCGGACGCTGCGGCGCGCACCTCCATTCGCGCAACCCCGATAGCCTGATGCGCACCTGGGCGCTGCTGATCGCCGCGGCCTTACTGTATATTCCCGCGAATCTGTTGCCGGTGATGCATACGGCGTCGCTGCTCGGCTCGGAAGACGACACCATCATGAGCGGCGTCGTGTACTTCTGGACCTCGGGCGACTGGCCGTTGGCCGTGATCGTGTTCATCGCCAGCATCATGGTGCCGATGCTCAAGCTCAGTGTGCTGGTGCTGCTCGCCGCCACCTGCCAGCGGCGCTCGCGCTGGCAGCCGGAACAGCGCACCACGCTCTACCGGATGGTCGAACGGATCGGGCGCTGGTCGATGCTCGACGTGTTCGTCGTCACGCTGACCGTCGCGCTGGTCCGCTTCAAGTCGCTTGCTGTGATCACGGCCGGACCGGGTGCGATCGCCTTCGGCTCGGTGGTGATTCTGACGATGATGGCATCCATGCAATTCGATCCACGGCTCATCTGGGACAACGTGGAAGGCACTACTCCAAAACCTCAGGACCTCGACCATGACTAGCCCGCCAGGACCGACGCCCGCCTCCGATGCGCCGCGCAACGATTCGAACGGACCGAAGCTGCCACCCGAACTGCCGGACCCGGACATCGAACCGCGCAGGCGCTGGCTGCCCTCGCTGGTCTGGGTGATTCCGCTGATCGCCGCGCTGATCGGCCTTGCGCTCGTGATCAAGTCGGTGACCGAAAAAGGGCCGACCATCACGATCACCTTCACCAGCGCCGAAGGCCTCGAGCCCGGCAAGACCAAGGTCAAGTACAAGGACGTCGACGTCGGCTCGGTGAAGACCATCACGCTGTCGAAGGATCTGTCGCACGTGCTGGTTCAGGTGCAGCTCACCAAGGAAGGCGAAAGTTTCGCGGTCAAGGATTCGCGCTTCTGGGTGGTGCGCCCGCGCGTCGGCGCGAGCGGCGTATCCGGACTGACCACGCTTCTGTCGGGTGCGTACATCGGCGCGGATGCCGGACATTCGCCGGACACCGAGAAAAACTTCGTGGGCCTTGAAACGCCACCGCCCATTACCGGCGACCAGAAGGGCCACCAGTTCATCCTGCACGGCGATTCGCTCGGCTCGATCGACATCGGCTCGCCGATTTTCTACCGGCGCGTGCAGGTCGGCCAGGTGGTCGGCTTCTCGCTCGACAAGGACGGCACCGGTGTGACGATGCAGGTCTTCGTATCGGCGCCATTCGACCAGTACGTCGGCACCAATTCGCGCTGGTGGCATGCGAGCGGCGTCGATCTGCGGCTCGACTCGAGCGGCTTCAAGCTGAATACGCAATCGCTCGCGACGGTGATCGTCGGCGGCCTGTCGTTCCAGTCGCCACCGGGCCAGGGCGTGGGCGCGCAGGCGCCGAACAATATGACGTTCCGCCTCGGTTCGGATGAAGCGGACGCGATGCGCGAACCGGACGGCGTGCCGCAGCGCGTGGTGATGAACTTCAACCAGTCGCTGCGTGGGCTGTCGGTGGGCGCGACGGTCGATTTCCGCGGCATCGTGCTGGGCCAGGTGACCAACATCGGCATTGACTACGACCCGAAGACGCGTAGCTTCACGATGCCGGTGACGATGAACATCTACCCGGATCGTCTCGGCAAGCGCTTCCGCGAAACCGCGCCGGTACCGGGCAGCATCGCGGGTCAAACCATGCTGCAACAGCTCGTCAAGCATGGCCTGCGCGGCCAGTTGCGCACCGGCAATCTGATTACGAGTCAGTTGTACGTGGCGCTCGATATTTTCCCGAAAGCGCCGCCGGCCACGGTCGACGTATCGGGCGATCCGATCGAGTTGCCGACCATTCCGAACTCGCTCGACGAACTGCAGGTGCAGGTAGCGGACATTGCGAAGAAGCTCGACAAGGTGCCGTTCGACCAGATCGGTTCGAACCTGAACAGTGCGTTGAAGAATGCTGACCAGCTGTTCACGCGACTCGACAAGGAAGTGGTGCCGGAGGCGCGCGACACCCTGGCAGCGGCGAAGCAGACCTTCGGATCGGCCGAGGCGACGTTGCAGCAGGATTCGCCGTTGCAGTCGGATGTTCATCAGGCGTTGCAGGAATTGACGCGCACGTTGCAGTCGCTGAATGCGCTGTCGGATTATCTGGAGCGTCATCCGGAATCGCTGTTGCGCGGTAAATCAGGAGATAAACCATGATGTTTGCCCGGCTCCCCCGCCCGCCGCGCGGGCTTGTGCGCGGCGCTGTGTATGTCGGCGCTCTGGCCGGATTGGTGGCGATGGCGGCGTGTTCGTCGCCGTCGAGCCGGTTTTATACGCTCGGCGCCGATAGCGGTGGCTCCGGTGCTGCTGGGTCTGCGGCCCCGGTCAGTGCGCGCACTGCGGCTGCGCCGGCGTGGCTGATCGAAGTCGCTCCGATCGATGTGCCGCCGCAGGTGGCGAAGAATCAGCTTGTGGTGCAGACGGGGCCGACTCAGGTTCAGGTGCTCGAGCAGGAGCGTTGGGCTTCGTTGCCGGGCGACGAGATCCGGCGGGCTTTGTCGACTAGCCTGACGCAGCAGCTTGGCACGATCGATGTGTATGGCACCGCTTATCCGGATACGACGCCGGTGTATCGGGTCAGCATGAATGTGCAGCGGTTCGAGTCATGGCCGGGGTCACATGCGTTGATCGATGCGGTTTGGAGTGTTAGGGCTGTACGTAGTACTGCTGTGATGACCTGTCGGAGTGTGGTGAGCGAGCCGGTTAGCGGCGGCTATGACGCGCTTGTCGATGGGCATCGGGCTGCGTTGCAGCAGGTTGCTATGCAGGTTGCTGTTGCTGTGAAAGCGATGGCGGCGATTCCGCCTAGGAGTGGCTCCGCCGGGGGTAGTTTTGCTGTGCCGGCGTGTCCTTCTGGTGGAGTTGGAGGGGCTACTTCTGCTGGTAGTTGATCGGGGGTTTTGCCTGCGGGGCGCTTGTTTGGTTGTGCTTTTATGGTGTTGGCTTTTCCTTGAAGTGGTTGCCTGCTCGCGCTTGTTGGTCTGTTTGCCTACGGCGTTGGGCTTTGCTTGAAGTGTTTGCCTGTTCGGCGACTTTAGTTGTTCGCCTACGGCGTTGGCCTTCCTTGAACGGGTTGCCTGCGCAGCGCTTTTGGGTTGTGTGCCTACGGCGTTGGCCTTTGCTATTGTTATTGGATTATTAGCGTTGCCCCTGTGCGGGGCGGCACCTACTTTTCTTTGCCGGCCGCAAAGAAAAGATAGGCAAAAGAAAGCGGCTCAAACCGCTAGCTCCTAAGCGGGTCCCCCGCACAGTTGCGGTAGTGGTGCATCTGGAATCTGTGTTCTCGCACATTCAGTCCTGGTGACAAGGGCGTCATTCTTCCGGCGGCGCTGCGCGCGCCGATGCGCACTTCAAAAAGCCATCTGCGCGGTTTCGCGCTTAAGCTTCACTCGGCGCCGCGGCCCGCCGGTGGATGAGGGTGTCCCTTTGCAAGGCCGTCCGTGTTGAGACAAGCCCATGGCCTGCTGCCCTGATAAAGCCGTTGATTTTTTATCTCCGCGTGCTGCCTCGCGACCTATACACGCTTTTATCTCCGCGTGCTGTGCTGCCTCGCAGCCGATACGCGCTTTCCTAGGCAGACCAGCACACGCCGAGGTGAAACCGATGACCCCCACCAGCCCAAACAAGACCACTGGTTTGTATGCTCGACCCTTCCGGCGAGCACGCAGTGCGAGGCGGGAAGTATGACGCCCTTGTCACTTACGTCGAATGTGCGAGAACTCAGATTCCAGATGCACCACTACCGTCACTGCGCGGGGGACCCGCTTAAGAATTGGCGGTTTGAGCCGCTTTCTCTTGCCTACTTCTCTTTGCGGCGGCAAAGAGAAGTAGGTGTCCGCCCCGCACAGGGGCGACGCTAATAAACCAATATCAATTCAAGGAAAGGCCAACGCCATAGGCAACCCAACAAAGCGCCGAGCAGGCAAACACTTCAAGCAAAGCCCAACCCCATAAAAACACAGACATAAAGCGCCGAGCAGGCAAAAAACAAAACCGGCTCCCCTGGAGCAATCCCACCCCCACCGTGACGCCAGGAACGCCCCCACCCCGACCGCGTACAATACCCCCTTATCTAACGCCTTCCGGCAACCTCAATGTCCTTCGATTTCTTCCTTCCCTGTCCGCGCGGCCTTGAAGCCTCGCTCGCCACCGAGCTCGCCGAAATTGCCGCGAAGCACCTGAACGGCGCGCCGTTCACAGCCGGCACGCAAGTGCCCGGCGGCGTGCATTTCCGCGGCGGCTGGGCCGCCGGCATGGCCGCCAACCTGCACTCGCGCCTCGCAAGCCGCGTGCTGCTGAAAATCGCGCATCGGCCGTACCGCAGCGAACAGGACGTCTACGCGCTCGCGGTCGAACAGCGTTGGGAGCAGTGGTTCTCGGCGAACGAAACGCTGCGGGTCGACGTCACCGCGATCAAGTCGCCGCTGCGCAGCCTCGAATTCACGACGCTGCGCGTCAAGGACGCGATCTGCGACCGTCTGCGTGAAGTGAGCGGCGCGCGTCCAAACATCGACACCGCCATGCCCGACGTGCGCGTGTTCGCGTTCCTCACCGCCACCGATTGCACGCTCTATCTCGACACCTCCGGCGATCCGCTCTTCAAGCGCGGCTGGCGCCTGGACAAAGGCGCGGCGCCGCTGCGCGAGAATCTCGCGGCAGGCATCCTGCGTCTGACCGGCTGGACCGCCGGCACGCCGCTGTACGACCCGATGTGCGGCAGCGGCACCTTCCTCGCGGAAGCCGCGCAAGTGGCGCTGAATATCGCGCCGGGCGCGGAACGCCGCTTCGGCTTCGAAAAGCTCAAGCAATTCGACGCCAAGACCTGGCAAACGCTGAAGGCCGCCGCGCTCGACGCCAAGCACGCTGCCCGCAACTCGCGCGCCGATCTGCAGATCTTCGGCAGCGATATCTCCGGCGACATGCTGGACAAGGCGCGCGCGAACTTCCAGCGCGCCGGCCTGCCGTCGATTCCACTCAAGCAAGTCGATGCGCGCGGCATGGCGGCGCCGTCGGCTGAGCCTGGCATCCTCGTCGCAAATCCGCCGTATGGCGAACGGATCGAAGTGCGCGGCCGCAACGCCCGCGGCGAAATCCGCGAAGGACGCGCCACGCGTGAAGGCCGCGAAGACGACGGCTTCCGCCGCGCCCAGGAAGAAACGCCGGATAGCGAATTTTTCCAATCGCTCGGCGATGCGCTGAAGCAGCGCTTCACCGGCTGGCACGCATTCATCCTGACGTCGGATCGCAAGTTGCCCGGTCAGTTGCGTCTGCGTGAATCGACCAAGACACCACTCTTCAATGGCGCGCTCGAATGCCGGCTGTTCCGCTTCGATCTGATCGCCGGCAGTGTGCGCCAGCGCCCGCAGAATAACGACACGCCAGCGGCCTAAGCCAAAGCAAAGCAAAGCAAAGCAAAGCAAAGCAAAGCAAAGCAAAGCAAAGCAAAGCAAAGCAAAGCAGCATCGAAAAAAACCGCGGATTTCAGGTTCGCGGTTTTTTTTCGCCACGTCCTTTTGCTCCTCCGCCAAGCCCTACTGACACTACGCTGTCAGTAGCACCCCCGCACACTCCTTCTCACGCCATCCGGCGCTTTGCACGGCTTACCGCCATTCACAGGAGAGTGTCATGTCCGCATCATCCAAAGTTGTTGCATGGTTCGAGATTCCGTCCGTCGATTTCGATCGCGCTGTTCGCTTTTACGAAGCCGCGCTCGACCTCAAACTGGATCGTCAGGAAGTCGGCGGCCAGCCGATCGCCATCTTCGGCTACGAGGAACCGGCTACCGGCGGCGCGATCGTTCATAGCCCGTCGATGACACCGACCGACGACGGCGTGCTCGTCTACCT
Source organism: Paraburkholderia fungorum (assembly GCF_046027605.1). GTDB lineage: Bacteria > Pseudomonadota > Gammaproteobacteria > Burkholderiales > Burkholderiaceae > Paraburkholderia > Paraburkholderia fungorum_F. Next base: position 81,398 of record NZ_JAQQEF010000016.1, on the reverse strand, counting down.
GAACGCGCAGCCGACGGTCGACGCCACCCTCGCCCGCGTCGAACAGGCCGGCGGCAAGACCGATGGTCCGGTGATCAAAACTGCCGCAGGACATCGGCTACATCGCGTTCTTCACCGACATGGAAGGCAACCGCCTTGGCCTGCATTCGCGGACCAACGGCTAACACGCGACGCGGCGCACAAGCGCGGCGGCCAGCAGGCACCGCGCGGAACGCCGACCGGAGCGCGGCATGCGGCGCTATCATCGCGGGACTGTCCCCGTCCTTTTCTACAAGACGCCCACGATGACGCGCCGTGCCGACCGCCTGTTCCAGATCGCCGATCTGCTGCGCGGACGGCGTCTGACCACCGCGCAACAACTCGCCGACTGGCTGAACATCTCGCTGCGCACCGTCTATCGCGACGTGCGCGATCTGCAATTGTCAGGCGTACCGATCGAAGGCGAAGCGGGCATCGGCTATCGGTTGAGCCGCGCAGCGAGCCTGCCGCCGCTCACCTTCACCGCCGATGAACTGGCCGCGCTCGCCGCAGGCGCGCGGATGCTCGAATCGTGGGGCGGCGCCGGCTTCGCGAGCGGCGCGCGCGGCGCGTTGGCAAAGATCGCGTCGGCGATGCCCGCCGACAAGCGGGCGACGCTCGAACGTCTGGCGATCTTCGCGCCGTCGTTTCACATCAAAGCGGATTTCTCGACGAAGGTGGACGTCCTGCATCGGGCGATCGACGCACGGCATGTAGTGAGCTTTGCCTACACCGATGCAAACGGCGCGGCGACCGAACGGCGCGTATGGCCGCTGGCGCTAGCGTATTGGGGCGCGCGCTGGACGCTCGGCGCGTGGTGTGAATTGCGCGGCGACTTTCGCAATTTCGGGCTGGAGAAGATTCAGACTCTCCAAGTGCACGAACAGTATCCGGATCAGGAAGGCAGGCGCCTGGCAGACTTGCTGCGGCATGTGAATGCGAAGGCGAGATGACAATACGGATGAGGCCGCGGCTGTGTGAGACGCGAGCGCCCATCTTCGCGGTGAGATTCGGCAGTGTGTCCGGACGTTCGACACTCGGCGGCGATTGACGGCTATGTCGCGTACGACCAGAGGCACGGACAACGCGACGCGTTCGGCCAAGTTCAATGTGGAAGGGGTGTTCCAGACACGGTCACGGCGGCATCGACGAATTGATGCGCGTGCACGTGGCAATGAATCGAGTAGTCCAACTGGACGTGCCGCGGACCGACGACCCGCCCGGACCATAAGTGCCCATGGTCCAGGCGGCAAATCAGGAAGCCGCTCCGTCAGCAAAATTTCGCGCGCGCATCCGAGCTGCATGCTCAGTGACTTACGGTCCGCCGCGAGCCCAGCCGCGAACCACCAACACGCTGAACAACCAGGCCCTGAACAACCCAGGCCCGCTATTCCACCGCCTTCACCATATCCTCAATCACCTTCTTGGCATCGCCGAACACCATCATCGTCTTGTCCATGTAGAACAGGTCATTGTCGAGACCCGCGTAACCAGCGGCCATCGAACGTTTGTTCACGATCACCGTGCGCGCCTTGTACGCCTCGATGATCGGCATGCCCGCGATCGGCGACTTCGGATCGTTCTTCGCCGCCGGGTTCACCACGTCGTTCGCACCGAGCACCAGCACCACGTCGACCTGGCCAAACTCACCGTTGATGTCGTCCATTTCATAGACCATGTCGTAGGGCACGTCAGCTTCGGCGAGCAGCACGTTCATGTGGCCCGGCATGCGGCCGGCCACCGGGTGAATTGCGTACTTCACCTCGATGCCCTTCTCGACCAGCTTGTCGGTCAACTCCTTCAACGCGTGCTGCGCACGCGCCACGGCAAGCCCGTAACCCGGCACGATCACCACGGTTTCAGCATTGCCGAGCATGAACGACGCATCGTCGGCCGAACCCGATTTCACCGGACGCTGTTCCGCCGAACCACCCGCTGCCGCCGCACCCGCTTCGTTACCGAAGCCACCGAGAATCACGTTGAAGAACGAGCGATTCATCGCCCGGCACATGATGTACGACAGGATCGCACCCGACGAACCCACCAGCGAGCCCGCGATGATCAGCATCGGATTGTTCAGCGAGAAGCCGATCCCTGCCGCCGCCCAACCCGAGTACGAGTTCAGCATCGACACGACCACCGGCATATCCGCGCCGCCGATCGGAATGATGATCAGCACGCCGAGCACGAACGCGATGATCGTCATGATGATGAACGGCAGCCACGCCTGCGTGAGGAAGAAGATCACGCCGAAGCCGAGCATCCCGAGCGCGAGCAGCAGGTTGATCAGGTGCTGCCCTGCATAAACAACTGGCGCGCCCTGAAACAACCGGAACTTGTACTTGCCCGACAGCTTGCCGAACGCGATCACCGAACCGGAGAACGTAATCGCGCCGACAAACGTACCGATGAATAACTCGACGCGATTGCCATAAGGCAGGAAACCAGGTGTCGTGTTCTCCGGATCGACCAGACCGAACGCGGACGGCTCCGACACCACCGCATACGCGATACATACGGCAGCGAGACCGATCAGCGAGTGCATCGCCGCGACCAGTTCCGGCATCTTGGTCATCTCGACGCGCGCGGCGACAAAGGCACCGATCGCGCCGCCGATCACCAGCGCGACCAGCAGCAGGCCGAGCCCCAAACCGAGATTCGAGCCAAGCCCGTTAGCCTGCTTGATGATCAACGCAATGGTGGTGAGGATCGCAATCGCCATCCCGGCCATGCCGAAGGTATTGCCGATGCGGGCCGTCTTCGGATTCGACAGTCCCTTGAGCGCCTGGATGAAGCAGACCGACGCGACCAGATAAAGCAGCGTGACGACGTTCAGACTCATTACGCGTTCTCCTTGGCCGTCTTATCTGCGATGAGCTTCTTCGGCTCCTTCTTCCTGAACATCTCCAGCATTCGCCTCGTGACGAGAAAGCCGCCGAACACGTTCACCGCGGCAAGCGCGACGGCGAGCGTGCCGAAGAACTTGCCGGGCGTGCCCAGCGTGAGGCCGGCGGCAAGCATCGCGCCGACGATCACGATCGCCGAGATGGCATTGGTCACCGCCATCAGCGGCGTATGCAGCGCGGGCGTGACGTTCCAGACGACGTGGTAGCCGACATAAATCGCCAGCACGAAAATGATCAGATTGATGACGGTGTGGTTGATGACTTCCATTGCCGCACTCTCCACTTATGCCTTGCGCGTGACTTCACCGTCACGGGCCAGCAGCGTGGCCGCGACGATGTCGTCTGCGAGATCGATGTTCAGGGCGCCTTCCTTCGTGATGATCAGCTTGAGGAAGTCGAGCAGGTTGCGTGCGTAGAGCGACGACGCGTCGGCGGGCACCATCGAGGCCAGATTCGTATAGCCGACGATCGTCACGCCGTGTTTGATGACGACCTGATCCGCTTCGGTCAACGGACAGTTGCCGCCGCGCCGGCCTTCGTACTCCGCGCCCCGGCCTGCCGCGAGGTCCACCAGCACGGAGCCGGGTTTCATCGCCTGCACGGTTTCCACCGAAATCAGCGTTGGCGCGGCACGGCCCGGAATCAGTGCCGTCGAGATCACGATGTCGGCCTGTTTGGCCCGTTCATGGACCAGGGCGGACTGACGCGTAAGCCACGAAGGTGGCATCGGCCGCGCGTAGCCACCTACGCCCTGCGCGGCTTCACGCTCTTCGTCAGTTTCGTACGGCACGTCGAGAAACTTGGCGCCAAGCGATTCGATCTGCTCCTTCACCGCCGGACGCACGTCGGACGCTTCAATGACAGCGCCCAGCCGCTTGGCGGTCGCAATCGCCTGCAAACCCGCCACGCCCGCGCCGAGAATCAGCACGCGGGCCGCTTTCACGGTGCCGGCCGCCGTCATCAGCATCGGCATAAAACGCGGATAGAGCGTGGCCGCCAGCAGCACCGCCTTGTAGCCGGCGATGTTCGCCTGCGAGCTCAACACATCCAGACTCTGCGCACGCGTGGTGCGTGGCGCGGCCTCCAAAGCGAATGCGGTGACGCCCGCTGCCGCCAGCTTTGATGAGTTTTCGGTATTAAAAGGATCGAGCATGCCGGCCAGCGTCGCGCCGCGCTTGAGCAGCGGCAATTCGGCATCAGTCGGGGACTGGACTTTAAGGACGAGATCCGCGCCGAATGCGGTAGCCGCATCGACGATTTCCGCGCCGGCGGCCGTAAAGGCGTCGTCGGGAAAGCTCGCGCCGGTGCCGGCGCCGCTCTGGATCGTGACCCGGTGGCCCTGGGTCACATACTTCTTGACCGTTTCGGGCGTCGCGGCGACGCGGGTTTCGTGCGCGCGCGTCTCGGCTGGCACTCCGATGTGCATCTTTGCTCCTCCTCGACTTCCTGTTTTACGACAGATGCGCCGACGAGGCACGCCGGCTTGCAATTGCAACGGCTAACGCGTCACTTTAACCGAAACAGGGGGGCGCGCAGAAATCGGGGACAATCCGGGGTTCCTGGCCCAGCTGGCGTCTGGCAGGAGGCCGGCCGCAGGCCGTCCAGCGCCGCTCGCCCACTTCCCGGCAGCCCAAGCCCATAAACGGTAAAATGCGCACCCATGAAACCAGAAATCTGGGCACCGCACGTCACCGTTGCGGCCATCGTCGAGCGTGACGGACGCTTTCTCGTCGTCGAGGAACATACCGCCGACGGCCTGCGCCTGAATCAGCCCGCCGGCCATCTGGAAGCGGGCGAGACGCTTCTGCAAGCGGTCATCCGCGAAACGCTCGAGGAAACCGCGCATCCGTTCGCGCCCGAGGCATTGGTCGGCACGTATATGACGCATTTCGAGCGGCCCGGCAGTGAGGGCGTGACCTATCTGCGCTTCACCTATTGCGGCACGAGCGGCGAACCGGACGCGGCACGCGCGCTCGATCCCGACATCGTCCGCACGCTGTGGATGAGCGCCGACGAATTGCGCGCCTGCCCCGAACGGCATCGCACGCCGCTCGTCATGCAATGTCTCGACGATTACCTCGCGGGGCGGCGCATCCCGCTCGACTTTGTGCACACGCATTCGGTCGGACATAAGCAGACGTAAGCGACACACATAAGCGGCCGCAGCCACGGCATAGCCAGACATAGTCCGGCCTAAGCCGTCACAAACGGGCCTGAGCCGTCACGAGCGGCCCACCAGGCGACCGAACCCCGGTCAACCCACGATCAATGAAGTCACGCAGCACCCAGTGAGCACCTTATGAGCAAGCAGAAAGTCGTAGTAGGCATGTCGGGCGGCGTCGATTCGTCGGTTACCGCGTGGCTGCTTAAGGAACAGGGCTACGACGTAGTCGGCCTGTTCATGAAAAACTGGGAAGACGACGACGATAGCGAGTACTGCTCGACGCGGCAGGACTGGATCGACGTCGTCTCGGTGGCGGACCTGATCGGCATCGACGTCGAAGCGGTCAACTTCGCCGCCGAATACAAAGACCGCGTGTTCGCCGAATTCCTGCGCGAATACTCGGCCGGCCGCACGCCGAACCCTGACGTGCTGTGCAATGCCGAGATCAAGTTCAAGGCCTTCCTCGACCACGCGATGTCGCTCGGCGCGGAAACCATCGCGACCGGCCACTATGCGCGTGTGCGTGAGAACAACGGCCGCTTCGAACTGCTGAAGGCCTTCGATCATACGAAAGATCAGTCGTACTTCCTGCATCGGCTGAATCAGGCGCAGTTGTCGAAGACGCTGTTTCCCTTGGGCGAGATTCCGAAAACCAGAGTTCGCGAGATCGCCGAACAGATCGCGCTGCCGAACGCGAAGAAGAAAGATTCGACCGGCATCTGCTTCATCGGCGAACGGCCGTTCCGCGACTTCCTGAACCGCTATCTGCCGACCAAACCCGGTCCGATGAAAACCACCGACGGCAAAGTGGTCGGCGAACATATCGGCCTCGCGTTCTACACGTTCGGGCAGCGCAAGGGCATTGGCCTCGGCGGCAGCAAGGACGGCAGCGGCGAACCGTGGTTCGTCGCCGGCAAGGAGATTGCCTCGAACACGCTGTATGTCGCGCAAGGCCACGAGCATCCGTGGCTGCTAAGCCATACGTTGAGCGCGGGCAATACGAGCTGGGTTGCAGGCGAGCCGCCGGCCGACGGTTTCGCGTGCGGCGCGAAAACGCGTTACCGGCAAGCGGACGCGCCGTGCACGTTCAGTGCGGGTGCAAATGCGGATGCAAGCGCGGCTGCAAGCGCGGATGCAAGCGCGACGGGGGCCGGCGCCGGTCTGTTCGAACTGAATTTCGACGCCGCTCAATGGGCTGTCACACCAGGGCAATCTGCGGTGCTCTACGATGGCGACGTGTGTCTCGGCGGCGGCATCATCGAACACGCGGTGACCGGGCAGCCCACGGCGCGCCAGGCGCAAACGGCCGCGTTGCTAACCGCCCGTTGAGCCATGCGTTTTATCGTGCGGCAACGTTGGGCATCGCTCGACGCCGCCTCACGCGCTTCACCTTCCTGGCTCATCATCACGCTTCACCCACGCGCTTCACCTTCGAGCCGCAGCTAGCCTCACCATAACAAGCAGTTGTTCGTTTCCCTTCGCGACGGATTCCGTCTGCGCTCACAGCGCCGACGATCCCTGCGTGACGACCTTCACTGCACTGGAGTCCCCATGTTTTCTCGACGTTATCTGGCGATGTGGTGCGCAACCGTTCTGCTCGCCATCTGTGCGGCGCTCGCCGCGACGCATCATCTTTCGTGGTTCTGGATCATCGTGCCGGTGGTGCTGGTCGCGCTCGGCCTGTTCGACCTGACGCAGGAACGCCACGCGATTCTGCGCAACTATCCGCTGTGGGGCCACTTCCGCTTCCTGTTCGAGTTCATCCGCCCGGAAATCCGCCAGTATTTCGTCGAGAACGATACCGACGAGAAACCGTTCTCGCGCGCGCAACGCAGCATCGTCTATCAGCGCGCGAAGAACGACGTGGACAGTCGCCCGTATGGCACCGAGCTCGACGTCAAAGCCGTCGCGCACGAATGGATCAGCCACTCGCTCGCGCCGACCACGCTCGATAACCACGACTTCCGCATCGTCGTCGGGCCCGAGCGCAAGCAGCCCTATTCGATGTCGATCTTCAATGTCTCCGCAATGAGCTTCGGCTCGTTGTCGGCGAACGCGATCATGGCGCTGAACCTCGGCGCGAAGAAAGGCAACTTCGCGCACGACACGGGCGAAGGCTCGATGTCGAAATACCACCGCGAGCATGGCGGCGACATCATCTGGGAAATCGCCTCGGGCTACTTCGGCTGCCGTAACGACGACGGCACCTTCAGCGCCGAGAAGTTCGCGAAGCAGGCCGCCGAACCGCAAGTGAAGATGATCGAGGTGAAGCTCTCGCAAGGTGCGAAGCCCGGTCACGGCGGCGTGCTGCCGGCCGCGAAGATCACACCCGAGATTGCCGAGACGCGCGGCGTGCCAATGGGCCGCGACTGCATCTCGCCCGCCACTCACTCCGAATTCTCGTCGCCGCGCGGCCTGCTCGAATTCGTCGACCGTTTACGCACATTGTCCGGCGGCAAGCCGACCGGGTTCAAGCTGTGCATCGGGCATCCGTGGGAATTCTTCGGCATTGCAAAGGCGATGCTGGAGACGGGGATTCTGCCGGACTTCATCGTGGTCGACGGTGCGGAAGGCGGCACGGGCGCAGCGCCATTGGAGTTCACCGATCACGTCGGCGTGCCGTTGCAGGAAGGCCTGCTGCTGGTGCACAACACGCTGGTGGGTATCGGCTTGCGTCAGCGCATCCGGATCGGCGCGAGCGGCAAGATGATTACCGCGTTCGACATCACGAAGACGCTGGCGATCGGCGCCGACTGGGTCAACGCGGCGCGCGGCTTCATGTTCGCGGTGGGCTGCATTCAGGCGCAGACTTGCCACACCGGCCGCTGCCCGACCGGCGTCGCCACCCAGGACCCGGTACGTCAGCGTGCGTTGGTGGTGCCGGATAAAGCCGACCGCGTATTCAACTTCCATCACAACACGTTGCATGCGCTAAAGGAAATCATTCAGGCCGCGGGACTCAAGCATCCGGCGGAACTGCGCGCGCATCACATCGTGCGGCGCGTGTCGTCGCATGAGGTGCAGCTGATGTCCGAACTGTTGAAGTATCTCGATCCGAATGATCTTCTGAACGGCAACTATCGCTATACGCTGTACGAAAAATATTGGCCTATGGCGCAGAGCGATTCGTTTGCGCCGAAGGTTGAGCTGGCGGCGACTTAACCCGGTTATGGTGGCGATCGGCTGACGTGCCGATCGTCGCAACGTTTTAGACGTGGATTACGAGTTCCGGTAGAAAGATAAGAATCCTTGAGAACTCGTCTTATATACAAAGCACGGTCCCGGACCGTACATTAGCGGAGTCTTCTCCCCCGCTTAATGTTCATGGTTATGGCCCACCTCGCTTTGCAGTCGCTCAGCGCTTATGCGCAACTCGTCCGGATCCGCTGCGGCTGGGTGCTCACCAATTCAAGACTTTATCTCGGCCACGCTCTGGCCGAATATGGCGAAGCTAACTGGAATCCCCTGTGTTGCGGCAATTGCAGGCGCAGTCGGGGACCGTCAAACGTCGGCGCGAATACGCACTACGGGATAGCTGCCTGCAACCGCTATCACGTTGGACACTGAATGAAATATTCCAGAGTCTTGATATCTTGCAACCCGAATGTGCCCGACCGCTTGATCAAGAACTCATCCGAAATGTCCTGACCTGAATCAGGAAAATCGCTGATACGCGATACCAATTCAATCCGACGCATTTTCAAGTCGAACAAATAGATTTTAGTATTCCTACTTTAAATAAAAGGCTGTTAGACAGTCCTTTTATGCTCGCTTGAATACGCGGGAATCTACGTTAACTGTCTTGGAGTTGATTTCATTTATGAGCGCGTCGAATTTAACAGGTGAAATGTTGCTGACCGGTGTGGCTTCGCATGCGGAAGAACGTTTGCACTTTATCGAGCAGTTGTCGTGCGGCCGGGCGCCCTATAAGGTTGTCACGCTGCTCTCCCTTGAAGGTCGGCTTGACGAGGCGGCATTGGAACGCGCGCTGAGCGAACTCGTCGTGCAACACGAAGTATTGCGTACCGGCTTTACGTCCGTGCCCTCGGGGCTCGTTCGGCAAGTGTATGCCGGGGTATCCGCACGGCTGCATCGCCTGGATCTACGCGAATTGCAGAAGACTGACGGTTGCAGTGCTGTCGATCAGCGCTTGCGAGCATTGGCTGACGAGCCCTTTGATCTGGCCAGGCCGTCGCTTATGCGCACGGTACTAGCTCAAGTCGCCGATGCCCAATGGAAGCTACTGATTGTCTGCCACCACATCATCTCGGACGGTCGCTCTCAATTGGTCCTCGTCCGCGAGTTGGCAGCGCGATACGTTTCACTTGTTCACCGTGGTGAGTCGGTACCGCTTGCATCTGCCGGCGCCGTAGCGATTCGTCAATTCGCAGAGCGTGATCGAGAGTACGCCGACACCACGCCGGGTCGAAAAGAGAGCTCGTACTGGAAAGAACGGTTGACCGGTATATCAAAGGAATTTCCATTTCCTTACGATGGCGACGTACAGGCAAAGCGGAATTTCCACGGCGAAACTGCCTTCTTCGAATTGTCGCAGCATGAGCTTGCCCCGTTGTTCCGGCTTGCAGGCGGCCAGCAGTTCGTCGCCATCCTTTCCGTTTGGGGTGTATTGCTCGGTCGATACTCCGGCCAGTCCGAAGTTGTTGTCGGCCCACCTTTCTCCCGGCGCATTCACGAGAACGAACAGGCGGCCATCGGCTTCTTCGCCAATACGCTGCCGATGCACATCGACCTGCGTGGAAATCCCAACTTTCCAATGGTGTTGGAGCGAGTTCGACATTCGGTCGTTGGTGGATTGGAGAACCAGCGACTCGATTTCAACCATATCATTGAATCAGTCTCCGCCAGGACCGATGGCGCTGAGCACCGGAATCGCGACGATTGGCTTCGCTCAATCGTAGTCGCCCGAGAGCCCGTCTCCTCGGATTTCGGTCCGGAACTGATCGCGCGAACTGTCCCGTTTGCGGTTTCCGGTGCGCGCGTCGATCTGCAGCTCACTCTGGAATCCAAAGACGGCGGCCTTTTCTTCGAACTCGAATACGACACCGATCTGCTGAACGCCACAACCATCAGCCGCATGATCGGACACTTCAAACAGCTGTGCGGCCAGTTGCCGAAACACGCTGATCTGCCAATCCATACACTTCCGATACTCACTGAGACCGAACGCGCGCAACTCGATAACGATTGGAACGCAACCCACCGGGATTATTCGGAGCGAACCGTAACGGCTGAGATCGACCGTCAGGCGAGAGCGACGCCTGATGCGATCGCACTGCAGTTCGGGGATGAAAAGCTGACCTACGAGGAATTGATGTCTCGCGCGAATAGACTCGCGCACCATCTGCGGCGTACAGGCGTTGGACAGCAAGACCTCGTAGGTGTCTTCATGCATCGCTCCGTGGAAATGGTGGTGTCGTTGCTGGCCATACACAAGGCACAGGCAGCTTATGTTCCGCTAGACCCGGACTACCCGCCGGACCGCGTCGACTACATGATCGAAGACGCCGGAATGGCCGTGATCCTGACGCAAACTCAATGGGTGAATGCGCTCAATACCCGCACCATGATCGTCGACGTGGCCAGCGTACTGGCAAACGCCGACTTGCCGGTTACGCCATTGGACTTGCCGATCGAAGCAGACTCGCTGGCCTACATGATCTATACCTCGGGCTCCACCGGGCGGCCGAAAGGCGTATTGCTCGAACATGGTCCGCTAGCCAATCGGTTGGCATGGATGCAGGGAGCATTCCCACTCGATTCGACTGACCGTGTCATTCAAAAGACACCGTTCAGCTTCGACGTCTCCGTGTGGGAATTCTTTTGGCCACTGATGTACGGCGCGGGAATTGTCATGGCTGAACCGGGCGTGCACAGAAACCCCGCGGCGCTGGCAAACACGATTCGCAGATACGATGTGACGGTTGCGCACTTCGTGCCGTCCATGCTCGAACTGTTCCTGGACAGCGAAGTTGGCCCGCTACCCACGCTCCGCTTTGTTTTCAGCAGCGGCGAAGCGCTATCGGCAACCACCGTCGGCACTTTCCACGAACAGTTCACGGCGCAGCTGCACAACCTTTACGGGCCGACCGAAGCCGCTATCGATGTATCGCATTGGCACTGCACGCGGGACGACGTCCACGGTGCTGTGCCGATCGGCAAGCCGATCTCCAATGTTCGGCTCTATGTACTCGACGAGGCAGGTAATCCGCAACCGGCAGGCTTGCCCGGCGAGCTCCACATCGGCGGCATTTGTCTCGCACGTGGTTACCACGGCCGCCCCGAGCTGACTGCTGAACGGTTCGTGAGCGATCCATTCAGCGGCGAGAAAAATGCACGGCTTTACAAGACCGGAGATCTGGCGCGTTTTCGGGCCGACGGTGCAATTGAATATCTCGGACGTATCGACGACCAGATCAAGCTGCGCGGACTCCGTATCGAGTTAGGCGAAATCGAAGCCTGTTTACGTGAAGCGGCTGAATGCGGAGAAGCCGCCGTGCGTCCTTTCATCGCACCAAGCGGAGCCACCCTACTCGTTGGCTATTACCGCTCCGGGACGGAATGCGAAGCGACGGAGCTGACGTCCAGACTCGCCCGAAAGTTGCCGGAGTACATGGTCCCATCGGCGTTCATGCGGGTGGACCACATGCCGTTGACTCCCAATGGAAAGCTAAACCGCAAAGCACTTCCCAATCCGCCGATTCATGAGCATGCCGACGCGGACACCAGTTTGCTGGAACCGCCAAAGGGGCTGCACGAGCAATGCATTGCTCGCTGCTGGCAGAACATTCTCAATGTCCGCGACGTGGGTCGAAATAGCAGCTTCTTCTCGCTGGGTGGCGACTCCATCCTCGGTATCCGCTTGATCGCAGTCATGCGCGACGCCGGGTACGAGATCACGATTGCCGATTTGTTCTCACATCACCGATTGGCCGACCTGGCCTCCGTTGCGCGTCGTCCAAACGAACACCATGAGGCGGCCGGGACAGCGGCCGCTGACAATCGCGATCTGGATTCGTGGCCGGCCTCCCAACTCCAGATTGGCATGATCTATCACAGCCGGCTCAACCCGGAGATACCTGTCTACCACGATATTTTCCGCTACCGGGTCGAGGTGCCCCGAGTCGACAAGGCTGCGCTGGTGAGCGCCTGGAGAATACTTGCTGAGCAACATCCCACCCTGCGCGCACGCTTCGATACAGAGACCTGGGACGAGCCGCGCATGGTGATCGAGAGCGCTCCCGCATTGCCGGTGGAGGTCGTCGAATGTCCATCCGGACAGGATCTCATCGGTCAATGGGTAGAACACGAAAAACGCACGCCGATCGACCCTGCAAGAAGTCCCGCCTACCGGCTGCGTTTTTTTGTCACCGGGCCCAACCAGGTCGTGGTCGGCTTCGCATTTCACCATGCCATTCTGGATGGGTGGAGCGTTGCATCCGTACTCGAGGAATGGGTCAATTGCTATAGCGACATACTCGCCGGCCGCGATATCGTGCGAAGCACAACTGACGCGACCCAGATGGCTCAGAAACGTTATGCGGAGTTGGAGCAACGCGCCATCGGCGACGCTGAACAAGCTGAATTCTGGCGCGGCCTGTTGGGTCCGGCCGAGACGTTCGAACTGCCTCGCCTGGCGGACGTATCCGGTAAGCCGGGCACGTCGATGGAAGTCGCTGTCATGGGCCGCCCGCTCGATCCGCGGTTGATCGACGCGCTGCGGCAACGCGCATGCGACTGGGCCGTGCCGCTCAAAAGCGTGTTCCTGGCTGCCCACATTCGACTGCTAGGCTTTGTCGCGAACCGGCGCGACGTCGTGACCGGGCTCGTGACGAATGGACGTCCGGAAACCGACGGCGCCGAACGGGCGCTCGGGATGTTCCTCAATACGCTGCCTTTCCGTGTCGAGTTGAATGTCACTGACAATTGGAAAGCACTGGCCGAAAGATGTTTTGCGCTCGAACAACGGTTGCAGTCGCATCGCTGGTATCCGTTGGCCGCCATTCAACGCGTCGCGGGAAGCGCCGCAATCTCTGACGTCATTTTCAACTTCACCAACTTCCATGTGCACAACCGTGACGCCGCGGTGAACGAGCCAAGGATCGAGTCCGTCGACTATTTCGAGCAGACCAATGTCCCGCTTGTCGTGTATGTGGGATGGAACGCGTTCTCGGCGGGCTGGGAATATCGCATGGGCTACAACCCCAACCAGTTCAGTGCCGAACAGATCAGTCGCTATCTTGACTACTACGGACGCGCGCTCGCCGCCCTTGCCGTCCATGGCGACGGCAAATGGATCGATGACATGCTGCTGTCAGCGAAAGAGCGGGACGCCGCCCTGGCCGGCCCGGCTCAGGAAACCGCCCCGGGACTCGGGGGTCACGACAATATCAGGGGCCGTTTCGAAGCGATGGCCGTCGCCCATAGCGATCGGATTGCCGTTTCGTGCGGCGAGCGTGAATGGACCTATCGTGAACTCGACCGGCGCGCCAATGCTTTGGCCACCCACATCGCCCAATGTGGCGTGCGGCCTGGCGATCTGGTCGCAATTGCATTGGAGCGCGATCTGGAAATGGTGCTTTCCATTGTGGCTGTCATCAAGGCAGGCGCAGCCTATGTTCCAATCGACCCGGCCAATCCGAGTCAGCGGATCGCCACAATCGTTGCGGACTCCGGCGCACGGTTGTTGATCGGCACCGAGTCCGTGCTTTCCGAGCTGCCGCAGCGTCCCTGCATTCTCGGCACGCGAGCGGCACTGGAGGCAATCGCCGGGATCGGCGCCGATGCGCGCCCCGCCACGGAGCTTGGCGCACAAAGCAGCGCCTATGTGATCTTCACCTCGGGCTCGACTGGGCGGCCCAAGGGCGTGCTGGTCAATCACAGCAACGTATTGCGCTTGTTCGGCGCGACGGATCAGTGGTTCAAATTCAATGAGTATGACCGTTGGACCTTATTCCACTCCTTCGCTTTCGACTTTTCCGTCTGGGAAATGTGGGGCGCATTGCTCCACGGTGGCGAGCTTGTCGTAGTGCCTTATTGGGCAAGCCGCTCCGTGGAAGACTTCGTCGATCTGATGTTGACCAAAGAGGTCACGGTCCTCAACCAGACGCCATCGGCCTTCCGCAATAACCAGCGAGAATTGATCCGACGTTGCGGTCCAAACACTGCCCAACTCCCGCTGCGCTATGTAATCTTCGGGGGCGAGGCGCTGGATTTCGCCGCGCTTGCTGACTGGATCGGCCACTTCGGCGACGAGAAGCCGTGCCTGGTGAACATGTACGGCATCACGGAGACCACGGTCCACGTGACGTACCGGCCCGTGCGTCGTGAGGACGTTCTGTCTTCACGCAGCCTGATTGGCACGCCGATTCCTGACCTGGCGCTTTACGTTCTGGACGAACATCTTCAACCGCTGCCTATCGGCACCGTGGGTGAGCTGGTGGTCGCTGGCGCAGGCGTCGCACGTGGTTACGTCAACGCCCCCGATCAGTCCCGGCAACGTTTCGTCGAACGCGACTTGAGCGGAAGTGGGCGGCGCGCGCGCCTTTACAGGTCGGGAGACATGGCTCGACGGCTTCCAGGCGGCGATATCGAATATATCGGGCGCGCGGACGCTCAGGTGAAGATCCATGGCTATCGGATTGAAACCGGCGACATCGAGGCCGCCTTGGTGAACCACCCCGCGGTCGCTTCCGCGCTGGTGATTGCATTCAAACGCAGTAACGGCGATATGGCCCTGGCAAGCTACTACGTGGTCAAACAAGCGCATTCCGTGGCGGTGCAAGCGCTACGCGAACATGTGCAGGCCATGCTTCCCAGCTACATGGTGCCGTCGTTCTTTCTGCCGATGGAAAGCTGGCCTCTGACCATCAATGGCAAGACGGACCTTAATGCGCTACCCAATCCCGAAACCGAAGCTGCCGGCTCACCGCGTAGTCATGCCACACCTCGCACAGCGGCCGAAGCAGAAATGGCTCGGACGTGGCAACAGGTTCTCGGCACGCAGGAGGTCGGCATTGACGATACGTACTACGCGCTGGGCGGCGACTCCATCCAGGGAATTCGTCTGGTCGGTGCACTGCGTCGGCACGGGTTCGACGTGGCACTCGCCGATCTGTTCCAACTGCAGACCATCCGCAAGCTTTTCGAGCACAACGTCGCGCTTGGGAGCGGCGCAGCGCGGCAGGCGGACGGGTCCCTTCAGGGTATCGAGCGCTTCGGGCTGCTCTCCACCGCGGACCGGCAACGCATTCCTGCCGGCGTTGTCGATGCTTATCCGGCTACACAACTCCAGCTCGGCATGGTGTTTCATACCAAGCTAGACCCTGCGCAGGCCACTTTTCACGACTTGATCAGCTACAGGATCGAACTACCGTTCGATCAACTCGCGCTAGCGGGCTTGCTTGAGCAGATGGTCCGCCAGCACGACGTGCTGCGAACGTCGTTCGCTCTGACGGGTTATTCGCGCCCACTCCAACTCGTACACGAGAATGCAACGCTTGCGCTTGCGGTGCACGACATGTCCCACCTCAACGAAGCCTATCAGGAGGTGCTGATCGACCAATGGTTTGAAGCTGAGAAGGCGAGTGCATTTCAGTGGAACGCGGCACCTCTCATGCGCTTTTTCGTGCACCGCCTGAGCGAGGAGAGATTCAACTTCTCGGTGAGCTTCCATCACGCCATCATCGACGGCTGGAGCTTCTCACGCCTGATGGCCGGACTGCTCGATAACTATCGTCGTGCCACCCTTGGCCTGCCGCCGGTATCGGCGGAACAGAGCACGTTGGCCTATCGGGATTACGTTCGTCTCGAACTTGATGCGCAGCACGATGAGCAGGCGCGAAGCTACTGGATGCACAGGCTGCAAGGCGCGCCCTACACCAAGCTACCACGGGTTCCTGAGAAGGACCCCTATCACCGCTGGTCGGAGCTTTCGTTGTGTCTCGATGAAGGACTGCACGCTCGCCTGTCGCGATCCGCGACTCAACGCAACGTAACGGTTCGCCAATTGTGTCTGGCCGCGCATCTGCGAGTGCTGGCTCTAATCACGCAGCAGAAGGATGTCACCACAGGGGTCTTCGCACATGGTCGACCCGAGCATGTCGACGCGGACCGCATGATCGGGTTGTTTCTGAACATCCTGCCGATGCGCGTGCCGGTGCGCGGGTCGGTGCGCATGTCGGTGAATTCCGACTGGAACGAACTGATTGCGGATGTTCAGCACTTCGACCACGAGCAGCTTCCTCACCGTCGATATTCATATGCATCGATACAACGGGACCAGGGCGGACGGCGGCTAGTCGAAACGGGATTCAACTTTGTCGAATTCAGTTCATATCGCGACCGGTTAGGCCCCGCCGGTGCGGCATTGATCAGCGACATCCGTTGGTTCGAACACGCGGACTTCGCGCTGCTCACAACCTTCGAAGTCGATCCATTTACCGATCAACTCCGTTTGTCCTTCAACGCGGCCGCGCATGTACTGAGCCAGGATGCATTGGAGACAATCGCCGACATATATCGGAACGTGTTGCGCGACCTGGCGAACACGGACCAGCAAGGCGATGCAGCCGAATCGTGTAGCGCAGTCCGCCCGCTGGAAGTCCTGCTCGCGGACTTACCCAAGGTCGAAGACCGTATGCCGGACAACTATGATCGCGACAGCGCGGTCCCCTACAGACTTCCGCGCACCAAGGCAGCGGTGGATCTGACGGCCGTTTGGAACGTGTTCGTGGAAATATATCGGGAAAAGGCGGGCGCGGCGCCAGACGGATCGGCCTTGCTGGACTTCCAGCCGGACTCGCTCGAGGCGCTGCGGATCGTCAGTGCCCTGCGCGCACGATGCGGCGTCAATATCCCGTTGCACGTGTTGCTTGGGGACGACCCGGTTCGGGCCACGTTGCGCCTGCTCGACCAGCTGTCTGCCGCTGCAGCAAGGGGTTGATCGTGCGCTCAATGTTCGTATCGATTTTGGCTGCCTCGCTGGGCTCGACGATCATGTGGCTGTTGCTGGTGCCGTATTTCGATCAGGTTGCCCAGTCCAGCCGCCTTGTAGGGTTGCTGGGAATGGAGCGGCAGATCGCCATGGTCGCCGGATCGCTGCTGGCAGGGACATGGGCCGACAGAGGGCGGGTCATCCAGAAATTTGCTCTTCTGGAGGCGGCGCAGTTGGGGCTTGCGCTCGTACTTCTCGCGAAAATGCTTTCTTCTCCCAGTGTCGCCCCCGCGTTCGTTCTGGTCTGGACCGGCCTGCGATTCATCATCGTGGGCGCTACCACGGTACTGGCTTACAGACTGCTCGCGGACCTCAGCGGCTCGGGTTCGCGCGGCGCTGTTACACACATGGTCTCGTCGCCCCAAGGCGCAATGGTTTTCGCGTCGATCATCTGCGTGCTCATTCCGGTTTGGACTTCGCATTCCATGGTCACTGCCCTGATCATCGACGCGTTGACCGCTGGCGGCCTGGTGGTGTTCCTCTCTAGCAGCGCATGCACAAAAGAGGACCAATCCGGTTCGATGGCGTTTCGATGGCGAAATATGGGTGGCGCTATCCTGAGCGCTGTCAGAAGCTTTTGGCTGCCGGCGTTGCGCCCATGGTCCCTTGTGCAGATCTGCTTTCTAATCGGCCTTTCTGGAATGATGGTCTATGGTTACGCGATCGCCGAGAGGCAAGACGTCGTTCCTGTGCAAATGGGCTTCGCGGCATCGTGGTTTTATTACGGGTTGGCTTTCTGGCTCACCGCTCCGCTTTTGCGCAGTGCCAGCGTCGCAAGGCCATCGGCGGTCCTATTTTCCGTAGCACTTATCGCATGCGGTTTGTTGGGCTCACTGGTTGACCTCTCGCACGTCACGGTCCACGCGTTGATCTACGTCGTACTGACTCTCGTCAATGCGTTCTGGCTTCATTACACCAACGCGCAGATCCTGCGGCGTGCCCCGTCGCACGCGGTAGGACAAGTACGCGCCAGCATGTTGCTTTACTTGGGCGTCGTGTTCGGCATCGGTGAACAGATAGCTGGAATTGCGCTGACCGATGCGGCCAAAACAGCATCACTCGGCGTGGTTCGCCTGCTTGTCGGATTGATATTGCTGATAGCCGCGGCCCTATGGAGCGATCAGCCTGACACGGTCGCTTCGGCTTCATCAAGGCGCCCGCGGGAGGCGCGGTGATAAAAAGCCAATGGATCTTTGAAACGTTATGGAAGAGGTGCTCGAATGGTAGTTGAAGAAATCGTCGCGGGACAACTGGCTGCGTACAATCGACGCGATCTGGAGGCGTTTTTGAGTTTCTATGTCGATGAGGTGAGGGTCTACGCGTTCCCGTCAGGGGCAGAGCTGACGGATCGCTCCGGTCCGGCATTTCGCCCCCGGTATCACCGCCTGTTCCAATCGAGTCCATTGCTCAAGGCCGAGCTTGTAAGTCGTGCTGTTCACGGCAACATTGTGATCGACAGCGAGCGTGTTTCGGGCTTTCTAGACGACGATTCAGTTCGCCACGCGATTGCAATCTATCAAGTGGGTGCTACGAAGATCGAAAAAGTTTGGTTCGTTGGCTAGGAAATCATGAAGTCGTCGCGGAGTCTTAGGTTTTAACGACGAGTTCTTGCAGAAAGATAAGAATCCTTAAGACTCCGTCTTATATACAAGGGCAGCGGCGGACCGTACATTTGCGTGATCTTGTTCCCGCTCAAAGTTCATGGCCACGCCCTCTTCTGTTCTGCTGCCGCTCGGCGAGCACACTCAACTCGTTCAGACACGTCATGGCTGGATGCTCGCCAATCCAAACGACTTCTATCTCGGCCGCGCGCTGATCGAATACGGCGAATGCAGCGAACTCGAATCTGCTGTGTTGCGACAGTTGCTGGTGCGGCCGGGCATTGTCGTCGAAGTCGGCGCGAATATCGGCGTGCATACCGTCCCGTTGGCACGTGAGGCGCAGGCGCGCCGCCAGGTGCTGGTCGCGTTCGAGCCACAGCCGGTGATCTTTCAGAACCTGTGCGCGAATCTCGCGGCCAATGCGTTGCGTAATGTGCTGGCGTGGCCGTATGCGTGCGGAGCGGGTGCGGGCACGCTGCATTTTGCGCGGCCCGACTATGACGCGCCGGGTAACTTCGGCGGCGTGTCGATGCAAACCGAGCCCGCGGCGAATACGCTTGCGGTACCGTGCGTGCGGCTCGATGATGTGCTGCGCTCGCATACCGTCGGGCTGTTGAAGCTCGACGTGGAAGGGTTCGAGTTGAGCGCGCTGCAAGGCGCGGAGGAAACCATCGCGCGCTCGCGGCCGGTGATTTACGTGGAGAACGACCGGCTGGATCGGTCGCAGGCGTTGATCGAGTGGTTGTGGTCGAAGGAGTATCGGATGTGGTGGCATTTGCCGCCGCTGTTCAATCCGGGGAATTTCTTTGGACGCACGGAGAATATCTACGGCAGGTTGCTGTCGTGCAATATGCTCGCGCTGCCGGGGGAGTTGGAGATGGAGATCGATGGGTTTGTGGAGGTGACGGATGCGGATTCGGCAACGCATGCGTTGATGAGTTTGAGTAGTTAGCCGCCACGGCGCTTCCCGAGAAGACAAACTACCATCGGCCGCCCGCAGCGGCCTTTTGTCGTTCGGGGACCCTTCACTCCTCCTCCACCCCCGCAAAACGGACACCCCCCTCCCTTTCCGTTAAAATCTCCGGTTTAGCACTTCGCTCCACGGCCAGCCCGCGCGCTTCGGCGCTTACGGCGCGGCCCCATGCCCGAAAGGCACTTCATGCTCACGTTTCAGCAAATCATCCTGACACTGCAGTCCTACTGGGACAAACAGGGTTGCGCGTTGCTCCAGCCGATCGACATGGAAGTCGGCGCGGGCACGTCCCACGTCCACACCTTCCTGCGCGCCATCGGTCCGGAACCGTGGCGCGCCGCGTATGTGCAGCCGTCGCGCCGTCCCAAAGACGGGCGCTATGGCGAGAACCCGAACCGCCTGCAGCATTACTACCAGTACCAGGTCGTGCTGAAGCCGGCGCCGGAAAACATCCTCGACCTGTACCTCGGCTCGCTGGAAGCCCTCGGCTTCGACCTGAAGCAGAACGACGTGCGCTTTGTCGAAGACGACTGGGAAAACCCCACGCTCGGCGCCTGGGGCCTTGGCTGGGAAGTGTGGCTGAACGGTATGGAAGTGACCCAGTTCACCTACTTCCAGCAGGTCGGCGGCCTGGACTGCAAGCCGGTGCTGGGCGAAATCACCTACGGTCTCGAACGTCTCGCGATGTATCTGCAGAAGGTCGAGAACGTCTACGACCTGGTCTGGACCGAGTGGGAAGAGCAAGGTCCGAACGGCCCGGAAATCCGTCGCCTGACATATGGCGACGTGTACCACCAGAACGAAGTCGAACAGTCGACCTACAACTTCGAGCACGCGAACGTCGATCTGCTGTTCACGTTCTTCAACAGCTACGAAGCGGAAGCCAGGCGCATGATCGAAGCACAGATCGCGCTGCCCGCTTACGAACTGGTGCTGAAGGCCGGCCACACGTTCAACCTGCTCGACGCACGCGGGGCAATCTCCGTCACGGAACGTGCGGCGTATATCGGCCGGATTCGTGCGCTGTCGCGCCTCGTCGCACAGGCTTACTACGACTCGCGCGAAAAGCTCGGCTTCCCGATGCTCGGCAATCCGGTGCACGGCGTACCCGGCCTCACGACCGACGAGCAGGATGCCGCAATGCCCGCGTGGGTGCCGCCGCTCAAAATCGAACGCAAGATCGACCCGGACTGACGAGAACATCAAGAAATGACTCAACCCCATCAAGCTACCCTCCTCGTCGAGCTGCTAACCGAAGAACTGCCGCCGAAAGCGCTCGCGCGCCTCGGCGACGCTTTCGCCGAAGGCATTGCGCAGCGCCTCGCGGCGCGCGATCTGGTCGAAGGCGAACTGTCGTTCGAACGTTATGCGACGCCGCGCCGCCTCGCCGTCACGATCAGGAACGTGCGTTCGGTCGCGCCGGAAAAACACGTGCGCGAAAAAGTGCTGCCGGTTTCCGTTGCGCTGGACAAAGACGGTCAACCCACCGCGCCGCTCGCCAAGAAACTGGCCGCGCTCGGCTTCCCCGACTTCTCGGTGAGCGATCTGGAACGCGCGCAAGACGGTAAGGCGGAAGCGTTCTTCCTGCGCTACGCCGCACCGGGCGCCACGCTCGCCGAAGGCCTGCAAGCCGCGCTCGACGAAACGCTCGCCAGGCTGCCGATCCCGAAGGTCATGACGTATCAGCGCCCGGACGGCACCAATGTGCAGTTCGTGCGTCCGGTGCATCGCCTGACCACGTTGCACGGCGAACAGGTCGTGCCGGTCAGCGCGCTGGGCGTCGATGCCGACGACACCACGCTCGGCCACCGCTTCCTGTCCGAAGGCTTCGTGCAGATCCAGCACGCGGATGCGTATGCGGACACGCTGATGCACAAGGGCCGCGTGGTCGCGAATTTCGCCGACCGCAAGGAAACCATCCGCACGCATCTGCTCGCACAAGCCGAAGCCGATCAGGTGGTGATGCCGGAATCGCTGCTGGACGAAGTGACGTCGCTGGTCGAATGGCCGGTGGTCTACGCCTGCCGTTTCGAGGACGAATTCCTGCAAGTGCCGCAGGAATGCCTGATCCTGACCATGCAGACTAACCAGAAATACTTCGCGTTGACGGATGCGAACGGCAAGCTGCGTTCGCGCTTCCTGATCGTGTCGAATATCGAAACCAGAACGCCGGGCGATATCGTCGAAGGTAACGAGCGCGTGGTGCGTCCGCGTCTGGCGGATGCGAAATTCTTCTTCGAGCAGGACAAGAAGAAACCGCTCGCCGACCGTGTGCCGCTGCTCGCGAACGTCGTGTATCACAACAAGCTGGGTTCGGCGCTGCAACGCGTCGAACGGCTGGAAGCACTGGCCGGCGCGATCGCGTCGCTGATCGAAGTGGGTCAACAGGGTCATCAGGCGGCCGGCGGGATTCACGCGCTGTCGGCTGGGGACGTAGCGCTGGCCAGGCGCGCCGCACGTCTGGCGAAAGCCGATCTGATCACCGACATGGTCGGCGAATTCCCCGAGCTGCAAGGCACGATGGGCACGTACTACGCGCGCCACGACGGCGAGCCGGAAGAGGTCGCGCTCGCGTGCTCGGAACACTATCAGCCGCGTTTCTCCGGCGATGCACTGCCCACCACGGCAACCGGCACCGTCGTCGCACTCGCCGACAAGCTCGAAACGCTGGTCGGCATCTGGGGCATCGGCCTGCAACCAACCGGCGAGAAAGACCCGTTCGCGCTGCGCCGTCATGCGCTTGGCGTGCTGCGGATCCTGGTCGAGAAGCAATTGCCGGTCGACCTGATCGAACTGCTGCGCGCGGCTTACGCGACCTTCGCCGCCGTGCCGGGCGTCGCCGATTCCACGCAAGCGATCTACGACTTCAGCATGGACCGCCTGCGCGGTTTGCTGCGCGAGCGTGGCTACGCGCCAGGCGAGATCGACGCGGTGCTGGCCCTGAACCCGTCGCGCCTCGACGACATCGTCGCGCGTCTGGATGCGGTGCGCGAATTCGCGGCGCTGCCGGAAGCGGCCTCGCTCGCGGCGGCCAACAAGCGCATCTCGAACATCTTGAAGAAGTCGGAAAGCGCGACAACCGGCGGCGTGCAGGTCACGCTGCTGACCGAAGCGGCGGAAAAGGCCCTGCACGCGCAATTGGAACAAGTCGCGCCGCGTGTGCAAACGCAACTCGCTGCACGCGACTACACGGGCGCACTGACCGCGCTCGCCGCGTTGCGCGAACCGGTCGACACGTTTTTCAACGACGTGATGGTCAACGCCGAAGATCCGGCGTTGCGCGCCAACCGTCTGGCCTTGCTCGGCGCGCTGCATCAGCAGATGAATTGCGTCGCCGACATTTCCCGACTCGCCACCTGAGCGCCGCCCCATGCCGACCAAAAAAGTGGTGATCCTCGACCGCGACGGCGTGATCAACGTCGATTCCGACGCGTTCATCAAGTCGCCGGACGAATGGGTTGCCCTGCCGGGCGCGCTCGAAGCGATCGCGCGGCTGAACCAGGCGGGTTATCGCGTGGCGATCGCGACGAACCAGTCGGGCATCGGCCGCGGTCTCTTCGACATGAACGCGCTCAATGCAATGCATCTGAAAATGCATCGCATGGCGGCGGCGGTCGGCGGACGTATCGACGCGGTGTTCTTCTGCCCGCATACGGCGCAGGATCAATGCGAATGCCGCAAGCCGAAGCCCGGCATGCTGAAGATGATCACCGAGCGTTTCGAAGTCGATCCGGAGCATACGCCGGTGGTCGGCGACGCGATGCGTGATCTGCAAGCGGGCGCGGCACTCGGCTTTCCGACGCATCTGGTATTGACCGGCAAGGGCCGCAAGACCCTCGAAGCTGGCGGCCTGCCCGAAGGCACCCAGGTGCATGATGACCTGCGCGCGTTCGCGCTCGATTTTCTTTCCGACGATCACGAGTGATGCGCGTCGAGCGCGTCCTTAACCCTCACAGACCACGCCGATGCGCTTCATTCGTTCTCTGCTGCTGATGATCTATTTCGTGCTGTTCACGGTGCCGTACGCGACCGCGTGCTTCATCGCGTTTCCGTTCATGCGCGCCGACAATCGGTACTGGATGGCTGCCGGCTGGTGCCGCGCCACGCTCAACACGGTGCGTTGGCTGAACGGCATCCGCTACAAGATCGACGGCTATGAGAACTTGCCCGACGGTCCGGCCGTGCTGCTGTCGAAGCATCAATCGGCATGGGAAACGCTGGCGTTTCCGGCGCTGATGCCACGGCCGCTGTGCTACGTGTTCAAGCGCGAGCTGCTGTATGTGCCGTTCTTCGGCTGGGCGCTCGGCATGCTGAAGATGGTTCACATCGACCGCAAGGAAGGCAAGTACGCGTTCAACTCCGTCATCAAGCAAGGCAACGCGCGCATGGCGGAAGGCGCCTGGGTGATCATGTTTCCGGAAGGCACGCGTACGCCGACCGGCAAGCAAGGCAAGTACAAAACCGGCGGCGCGCGTTTCGCGATTGCCACCGGCGCGCCGGTCGTGCCGATCGCACACAACGCTGGACGTGTGTGGCCTCGCAACTCGTTTCTCAAATATGCGGGTATAGTCACAGTGTCGATCGGCAAGCCGATCGAGACGACGGGGCTCACGCCCGATGAAGTCAACACGCGCGTCGAACAGTGGATCGAAGCTGAAATGCGTCGCATCGATCCTACCGCGTACCGCGCGGCGGATAGCAGCTCCGCCGCCGCACCAATCTGACGCGCCCGCGCCCTCGAAGGCGCATTTGCGCGAAGCCGAATCCGATGCAGAAGTCTCCTACGTCGCAGCCCGCTGTGGCGCTCGATAACCGGCAACTCGATCTCCCGCTCTTCGCCGAGCCGGGGTCGACGTCGTCGTCCCCAACACCCTCCGCGCCTTCGGGTTTGCAGAGCGGGCAGCAGTCCACCGTGCCGCTCGCACCCGACGGTACGAAGCTGCGCAGCCTCACCATCGGTTCGCGCACGCTGCACTACGCGCTCAAGCGCTCGGCACGCCGCTCGATCGGCTTTGCAATCGACAGCACCGGCCTGATGATT
Organism: Paraburkholderia fungorum; assembly: GCF_046027605.1. Lineage (GTDB taxonomy): Bacteria > Pseudomonadota > Gammaproteobacteria > Burkholderiales > Burkholderiaceae > Paraburkholderia > Paraburkholderia fungorum_F. The sequence continues at coordinate 56,682 of NZ_JAQQEF010000016.1, read as the reverse complement.
ACCGCACCACGTTGGGTCACGCTCGCCGATATCGAAACCGCGATCACCGAAAAGCAGCGCTGGATTTTTACGAAGCTGATCGAATGGCAAACACGTGTCGAACAACGTGCGTTGCCCAAGGTCGACTGGAAAGATGGCGCGGAAGTGCCGTATCTCGGCCGGCCGGTGCGCGTGAAGCTCGGTTCACCGCAAGGCATGCTCGCGTTCAATGCGGATGAAGCCGCATTGCAAGTGCCGCTGCCCTTGCAAGCCGATCCTCAGCAGATCAAGGATCGTGTGCAGGGCTGGCTGCAAGGCGAAGCGAAACGCCTGTTCGGCGAGCGTCTCGCGATCTACGCGGAGAAGCTGGGCGTCAACTATCGTGCGTATGCACTTTCTTCGGCGGCCACGCGTTGGGGCAGTTGTTCGAGCGACGGCAAAATTCGCCTGAACTGGCGGCTGATCCACTTCCCATTGTCGATTATCGATTACGTCGTCGCGCACGAGCTTGCGCATCTGCGCGAGATGAATCACAGTCCGCGCTTCTGGCAGACGGTCGAATCGATTTTTCCGGAATTCCGCGAAGCGCGGCAGACGTTGAAGTCGCATCCGCCGGAATTGCTGCCGACGCTTTAGCGCTATCGGATCCTGCGGCTTTTGCGTTGTCCGGCTATTGGATCCGGTCTTTGAGTCTTTCGGTCAACAGCCCGAACCGAAGACCCTGCATGAAGATTTGAAGGCGGCGCTTTGACCCAAAGCGCCGACCTTCCGAGCGCCGAGAAGGCTCATGCCGTGCAGAAGGTTTCCTGCAGATGACGCCACGTCACCTTGCCCTGCGCGTCCAGATCCATCACCGCTGTCGAGCGCCGCACGTTCGCGTTGCCCGTGTTGTCGCGCTGATACTCACGATATTTCACCACCGCGCCCGATGGATACTCGGACACGATCTCCATATCGCGGATCGAGATTTGCGAGCCCGGACGCGCGCCGTTCAGCTTCGCGAAAATCTCGCGAACGCCCGCGTGGTCCAGTGCAATACCGGAGGTCATGATCAGCGTGAATTGCGGAGCGAAGCGCGCCATGATGCGATCCAGCACACCGTGATCCGCGGAGCCGTCGAACAGCGCCTGGATATCGGCGTGAATGTCGCCAAGTTCTTTGAAGTAGGGATTGCTGTTAGTCATTGCTTGTCGTCGCCCCGCCGCTTACGTCACGCTTTCTTCTGGATGAACTCGATCTTGTAGCCGTCCGGATCTTCGACAAAGGCGATCACGGTGGTGCCGTGTTTCATCGGGCCGGCTTCGCGCACGACCTTGCCGCCCTGTGCCTTGATCTTGTCGCAAGCGGCATACGCGTCGTCGACTTCGACGGCGAGGTGGCCGAAGCCGTTGCCGAGTTCGTACGACGGCGTGTCCCAGTTGTGCGTCAATTCGAGAACGGTGCCGTCACGTTCATCTTCATAGCCGACGAAGGCAAGGGTGAACTTGCCTTCCGGATAGTCCTGGCGGCGTAGCAATTTCATTCCGAGCAGGTCGTTGTAGAACGCAATGGAACGGTCCAGGTCGCCGACCCGGAGCATGGTGTGAAGCAGGCGCATCGTGAATTCCCTAGTGCGTGATGTCGAGAGCGTAAATGTACCCCGAATCGCGCAGCGCTGCAGAGCGTGCCCCACGCCGGCAGGCCCGTGGCACGCCCGCTTCACCCCGCCCGCGTCATTTCGTCGCGCAATACGCGTCGCAGAATCTTGCCGACGTTTGTCTTCGGCAGTTCGCTGCGAAATTCGATGATCTTGGGGCGCTTGTAGCCGGTTAGTTGTTCCTTGCAGAACGCAAGAATGTCCGCCTCGGTGAGCAAAGGGTCTTTCTTCACGACGTAAAGCTTCACCACTTCGCCAGCCTCCGCGTCCGGCACACCGACTGCCACCACTTCGAACACACCCGGGTGCCTCGCCACCACATCCTCGATTTCATTCGGGTAGACGTTGAAGCCCGACACCAGAATCATGTCTTTCTTGCGATCGACGATCTTCACGAAGCCTTCTTCTGTCATCACGCCGATGTCGCCGGATTTGAAGAAGCCGTCCGGCGTCATCACCTTCGTGGTTTCGTCGGGACGGTTCCAGTAGCCCGCCATCACCTGCGGCCCGCGAATGCAGATTTCGCCGCGTTCTCCGACCGGCACTTCGTTGCCGGCGTCGTCGCGGATCGAGATATCCGTGGACGGCAACGGCAAACCGACCGTCCCGGTGAACGCGGTCGACGTCGGCAGATTGGTGGTGGCACACGGCGAGGTTTCCGACAATCCATACCCTTCGACGATCGGCACGCCGGTGAGCGCTTGCCAGCGTTGCGCAACGGCATGCTGTACCGCCATGCCGCCGCCGTTCGATTGCACCAGCTTCGAGAAGTCGAGCGTTTTGAAGTCGGGTTCGTTCAGCAGCGCGTTGTACATCGTGTTCACGCCGGGGAACGAATTGATCGCGTAGCCGCGCAAGGCTTTGATCAGGCTGGCCAGATCGCGCGGATTCGGAATCAGAATGCCCATGCCGCCGCAACGCATCGTCAGCAAGCCGGAGACCGTCAGTCCGAAGATGTGATACAGCGGCAGCGCCACCACGGTGATGGGTTGCTTGATGTCGGTGCGTCCGCGATAGACCGGCTCGCGCCACAACTCCGATTGCAAGACGTTGGCGATCAGGTTGCCGTGCAGGAGCGTGGCGCCTTTCGAAACGCCCGTGGTGCCGCCCGTGTATTGCAGCACCGCGACGTCGCCCCGCCTGAGCGTGGCCGGTGTAAAGCCCGCGTCCGCGCCACGTGCGATCGCATCGTTCAATGCAATGCGCGCCGTGGGCGGCACATCGGCCGCGATCTCGGGGCTGTCCGCGCCGAGCATCTCGCCGATCGAGGTCAGCACGACATGCTTGATCGGCGTCTGCGCCTGCACGGCCTCCAGCGTTTGAGAAAATGGTTCGAGCAGCACGATCGCTTGCGCGCCGCTGTCGTTCAACTGATGCCCGAGTTCGCGCGGCGTATACAGCGGGTTGACGTTCACCAGCACGTAACCGGCACGCAGAATCGCCGCCATGACTACCGGGTACTGCAATACGTTCGGCAGCATCACGGCGATGCGCGCGCCGCGCGCGAGACCTAGCCATTGAAACCACGCTGCGAGATGACGCGACTTCGCATCGAGTTCGCCGTAGGTCAACTCGCGGCCCATGCAGACGAACGCGCACTCTGCCGCGTGCTTCTGGAAGCTTTGCTCCAGCAAGTCCGCAACGGAGCTGAACCGCGTCGCGTCGATCTCGGCCGGCACGCCCGGCGGATAGGACTTCAACCAGATTTTTTCCATGTCTTCTCCCTTGTTGGTTTTGCATCGCGATGCATCACCGCACGATGTGCCGTCGCGCTGTTGCGCTGTTGCGCCGCTGTGCGCTGCAAGGTACGCCGTGTCTATCGCGTAGTCAGCGCGGGCATACGGCGCGCGGGCCGGTCGAAGCAATCGAAGAACCTGCGCAACTGCTCAGCCGTGCCGCGCTCCAGCACCGCGGTGCCGCTCTCGAGGCACTGCGGCAACTGCGTCGCCACGTCGCGCAGCATGCCGTACAGGGTGCTGGTTTCCAGCGTGAGTTGAACATCGATCGTTGAAGGCATGCGTTCGTGAACCTGCAACACGCCACGCCGTAGTTCGAGCGCATGCGTTTCATTGCGATCCGTCACGCGGAATGCCAGCGTCATCTGCAGGTCCGCGCAACGATCCGGATCGACGTTCACGCTGAAGCGCTGGAACACATTGCGCAACGGTTGAGCGCGCAACACATCCGTCGAGGCGAGACTCGCGCTGCCCGCAAACGGCAGATCGTCGTATGCGTGTTCGAGTTCGCGTGCCGCGCTCAGATACCAGTTGCGCCAATTGGTGTTCACCGTGCGGTAGCCCAACTCGCGTAGCGCGCTCGCCTTGATATTGCGCGCGTCGGTGTCGGAGGTATCGAGGCGCACCAGCAGCGTCGACAATTCCGCGGCCCAGCGCCAGTCCAAATCGCCCAACGCGATCCGCGCGGCAGCGCGCACTGCGTCCACCCCGCCCATCATCCCGATCATGCGTTGCGAACGTTCGGCGCGCGGCAGCGGATCGAGCGACGCCGGATCGCCATCGAACCAGCCGAGCTGACCGCTATATACCTGCCGCACCGAATGCTTGACCGTGCCATAGTATTCGCCGAGCCACGCATGCGCCGCGAGATGCGGCGGCAGCGCGGGAATCGCTTCAGCGAGTTCGTCCGGGCTCAGACCGAAGTTCATGTGACGGATGGTCTGATCGTGGATGAACTGGATGGCGTCGCGATACACGCATAGCACCTCGGCGACATACTGCGCGCCCGATACCGGCCGGCCATGCGCCGGCACCATATGCGCCGCGTTGAAGCCGCGCATCATGTCGATGGTCTGGTACCAGCGCACCGGATCGCGGTAACGCGTGCCGCGCAGCGTATGCACGTTCGCCAGGCACTCGCCCTGGATCACTTCCGCCGACAGCAGCACGCCGAGTTCCGGCAGCCACATGACGATTTCGTCGTCGGCCTCCGAAGGTGCGTAGCGGAACTCGAAGCGCACGCCCGCCAGCACGATGTCGAGCGTGTCGTCGAACACGCGGGTCGGTGCGAAGAAGCTCGCCGGCTCGGCGATCAGCACGGGGCCGATGCCCGCGTTGACCTTGCCGGTCGCGCCGGGCGGCAGCAGCGTGCCGAAGCTGTAGGCCGAACGCGTGGCGAGAATCGGCGCGACGAGATTCGCGTTGTTGATCACGGTGTCCATCAACGAGCGGTGCGCAATGATCTCGACGCTGCCCGCCGCGAGCGCGGCTTCATCGACAAAGGCTCGCACGCCGCCGGTATGGTCCGTGTGATTGTGCGTATAAACCATGGCCTTGACCGGCAGCTCGGCATGCCGCGGATCGATCGCGCAGAAGTCCTCGTAGATGCGTTTCGCAGCGGACACGGCTTCGGTCGCGTCGATCACCACGATACCGTCGTCACCCACCACGAAGATGATGTTTGCGATTGCGTAGCCGACCGCGCAATACACGCGTTCAGCGACGCGATAGATACGTTGTGCCATGCGCCGCGAGTGTTCGGTGAGGCGCGGCGGCACGGTCGGCGCGGCAATGGCGAAAGCGAGATTCACGCCGGCGTCGAACGCGACATCGAGCGGTTCGCCGATATGTGGCGCGTCGAAGTCGGGATTGCGGACCTGTGCGGGGCAACATGAGCTCATGCGGTGTCTCCTGGGATAGTCGGCTGCGCGTAGCGGGCATCGCGCCGCATTTGAGGATCGATTTTTCGATTAATGGAACCGGAATTCTGATTCCGGTCTTAAGGTAAAAAAATTAGCTGTCCGGCAAACCGAGGCAGCGCCGCACCCGAATTTGCAGCCACGAGCGCAGTTGCCGGCTGGAGAGCGACAACGGACCGGGGTCGTTCAACACGCTATTGACCAGCATGCCGAGGATCATCTGCAACGTGGCACGCACTTCGAATTCGAGCGACTGGGTTGCGTTCTCATTGGCCTTGATGCCGCGTGACTGTGCCAACGTGCTGACGAGACGCGGCACGATCATCGCCAGAACCTCGTGATTGGTCGATTTCACGGCGTCCCAGCTCGCCTTGCGCTGCGAAGCTCGCAGCAACGACGCGTGATATAACCCGCGATTGCGCCGGAACGTCATCACGTAAAACGAAATGACCGCATCGGCAAGCGTGCCTGTATCGTTCGAGCGCCAGGCCGGGTCACGCTCGACGGTCTGGCGCACATGATCGAGCCCCTCTTGCATCACCGCGTCCTGGACGACTTCGAAGAAGCTGTCCTTGTTATCAAAGCGCCGGTAGAACGCGCCGATCGACGTGCCTGCACGCTCGACGATCTCGTTGATCGACAGATCGTCGAGATTGCCGCTCGCTTCGAGCAATTCGCGCCCGGCTTGCAGCATGCGCACGAGCCCTTGCTGACTGCGCGCTTGGCGCGGCGCCGCAATGGCGCTGGGCTGCTGTGCCTCGCGGCTGCGTGGTGAAATCGTTGTCATGCAGGTTTCAGCTTCGGTTCGCTGCTCTGAGAAAATGAAGACTCACGGCAAACCGGAATCTGGATTCCGGATCGTCCGTGATTAGGATCGCTGTGTCAATCGCATCCAGGGTAATCACGGGGCGGTCATACGATCACTCCGGCGGCCGTTCAGCGATCCATTCATGTCGACATTGAGTCGGGATGCAGCAAGCCCTGCGCGGTCCGGTTGGCGTCCTCCATCACCTGCTCGGCGAGCTCCAGGGCGGAAGAGGCGGCAGGCGACGGCGTGCGCTCGGCAAGATACACCAGCGCGAATTCCAGCGCGAGACGCGGCGGATTGACAAGCGGAATGCGCGCGAGCCGCCGCATCTCCAGATCGCGCCGCACCGCGGACGCCGTCGCGAACAGCACCGAATCGCTCTGCGCAACCACGTCCTTCAGCACCGCCACGTCGTTGCATTCGATCTGCAACGGAATCTGCTCGTGCGCGCGGTACTTGAGCAGACGATGCAGCGCGTCCTTCATGAACGCCGGCAAGCTCACCGAGACCAGCGGAAACTCGCGCAACGCCGCGAGCAGCACCGTGTCGCGCGCAAACAGCGGATGGCCCGGGCGCGCGAACCAGCCGCCCTCGTGACGCGGCAGACGCTGCAACGTGACATCGGGCGTCACGGGAGGCACCCGGCGATCGGTGACCAGAAAGTCGATCTGTTCGGCGCGCAGCTTGGCCAGCAGCGCATCGCCTTCGCCGAGCTCGATCGACACCTTGATCTTCGGAAAGCGCCGTGCGAACTGCACCAGCAGGTCCGGCAGCAGCACGACAGCCGCATAGGGCCCGAGGCCGATGCGCACCTCGCCGAGCTCATGCGCCTTCAGCAGTTCGACGTCGCGAAACAGGCAGCGCGTTTCGAACAGCACGCGCCGGGCGCGCTCGACCAGCATCCTCCCGGCCGCCGTCATCGCGACGCCACGCGCGGCGCGGTCGAACAGTTTCATGCCGACTTCCTCTTCGAGCGCCTGAATGCTGCGGCTCAATGCCGGCTGGCTCAGATGAACCCGCTCCGCCGCGCGCGCGAAACTACCCTCCTCCGCGAGCGCGATCAGATGGGTAAGACGGCGAGAATTGACCTCATGCATAGTTTGCAAGCTCCCGATAACGAGAATGCACTTGAACAATTCAGTTATACCACCTCAAATGGGCGAAAACCCAGCGCCCCCGCGCCAGAAACGGAGACCCGCCTTGCCCATTTTCCTCAGCAGCACGAAGCGCTGCACGGCACTTGCCGCCGACACGGCGTCGGCTCACCCAACCCAACCCGCCCACGCGCGCGAGACCGTGCAAGGCCGTCGGTGGGTGATCGTCGCCGCGCTGTTCCTGTTCATGCTGATCAATTTCGCCGACAAGGCCGTACTCGGTCTCGTCGCGATCCCGCTGATGCATGACATGCAATTGACGCACGGTCAGTTCGGGCTCGTCGGCAGCGCGTTTTTCGTGCTGTTCTCGATCTCAGGCATCGCCGTGGGCCTGATCGCCGACCGGGTCAACATGAAATGGCTGCTCGCCGCGCTCGCGCTTATCTGGGCGGTCGCGCAGTTGCCGCTTGCTTGGCCGACCAGCTTCGCCGTGCTGCTGCTGTGCCGTGTGCTGCTAGGGGCAGGCGAAGGGCCGGCCTCGCCGCTCGCACTGCATGTGGTCTACACCTGGTTCGACGACCGCGAACGCAATCTTCCCACCGCCATCGTTCAGCAAGGGGCAACCTCGGGTGTCATCATCGCGGGACCGTTGCTCACCTACATCTCGCAGCGTTGGCACTGGCACGCGACGTTTCTCACGCTCGGCGCGGTCGGCATTGGCTGGACCATTCTGTGGCTGTGCCTGGGCAAGACCGGCGATCGTCAGCACAACGCGTCGCCCGCGTTTGCACCGGTGGTCGCAGCCGGGCCTCATGCTGCGTCATTGCGCTTTCGGCGCATGCTCAGCGACCGCACGGTGATCGGCGTGATGCTGCAATGCTTTGTCGGCTATGCGGTGATCGCGATCGGCTTCACCTGGGTGCCCGCGTATTTCCGGCTCGGCCTCGGCTTTGCCGCGACCCAGGCCGGCTGGTTGTTCGCACTGCAAGTCGCGGCGCAGATTCCGCCTGGCATCGCACTCGCGATTGCGTCGCATCGAATGCTCAAACGCGGCGTGCCGTCGAAGGTGGCGCGCGGCAAACTGATCAGCGCGGCATGCGTCGTGAGTGGCTTGGCGTACTGCTCACTGTTGTTCGGCGCGCCGCCGTTCATCAAGGTCGCGTTGATGGGACTTGCCAGCGCGTTGGCGATCCAGACGTTCACCTTCGGTCCGATGCTGGTCGCCGAAGTTGCGCCGGCAACGCGGCGCGGCGCGCTGCTCGCGATCACCAACTCGATTGTCACCACTGCAGGACTGATCGGCCCCGTTGCGATGGGCAAGCTGCTCGGCGTGGCAGGCGACGCGCGTGGCTATGAAATCGGCTTCGCGGTAACCGGCGTGTTGCTGCTGATCGTCGGCGCGGCGGGTTTCGCATTGATCGATCCACAACGGTCGAAGCGGCGCATCGAGGGCATTGCGGGGTGATACGCCCGGGCTAACTTTCGCATGGCCGTTCGCGCCGCCTTTTCTCGTAGCCATTCGCATCGTTTTCTCTCGCCCTCAGTGCGATTTTTGCTCCACCTTTTAACGCCCTGCTCGAACAGTTCCTTCATGTTCAGTCATGCGGCATATCATTCCCTTTCCACGTCATTAGTACCGTTGACTAAATTCATCCGACGGTACATTCTCTTTCACATCGTCCAGACGCGGCATCCCAAGAGACGACGCAGCGCACATAACAAACCCAGCAGGAACTGACCAGACCTGTTCTACTGGAGAACCGTCGTATGCGTCGTGCATGTCCGCTGCATGTGTCTGTTCGTTCGCGTCTTTTCGAAGCCCTTTCGTCCGCACTTGGGATAGCGATTCTTTTGCCATGCGAGCCTGCATTCGCAGCTTGTGACAACACTGCGCCGGCCAGCGGCCAGACCGTCACCTGCGGTAGCAGCGCCCCCAATCCGGCCGCTATGCCAATCGCCGCGGTTGCCGGCAGCACCAACGTCACGGTGAACGTGCAAGCGGGCGCCGAACTCGACGTGACCGGCAACAACGTCATCCTCGTGCGCGACGGCAGCACCGTCACCAACCTCGGCACCTTGCATGGCGCAGGTGACACCTTCGATGCCATCTCGGCGCATGGCGCGAGCGGCGGCGCCGGCCATGACGTGTTGATCAACCGCGGCACGATCGTCACGAGCGGTGTCGAATCGGAAGGCATGTTCAACAGCGCTGCCGCGGTCACGATGCTCAATGACACCACCGGTGTGATCAGCACTACCGGCAACAACTCAGTCGCGATGCATGACTTCGCAAGCCACGGTGGCGGAACGCTGACCAACAACGGCAGGCTCTCGACGAGCGGCGACGGCTCACACGGCATGGCTGCGCTGACTAATAACGACACGCTCGTCAACAACGGCTCGATCACGACGACGGGCGCCGGTTCGTATGGCATGCAGGCCAACGGTAACGCCATCGACGGCCCGGGCAACAACGTGCTGACGAATCACGGCACGATCGACGTCTCAGGTGCGGGTTCGCACGGCCTCGTTTCACAGGATATTGCGCCCGGCGTCGTGACGAACACCGGCTCGGTGACGGCACGTGGCGTTGGTGGTCTCGGCGCCATCTTCTCCGGCCCCGTCACGTTAAACAATGCGGCGGGCGCGAGCATCGTCAGCCTGCAGGCCAATGCTATAGTCGCGAACGGCGGCGGCACCTTCAACAATGCGGGCACGATTGCGGGTGCTATCAACGCGGTCGCCTTTGCCAATGCTCCGGCAACGATCACGAATAGCGGCTCCATCACCGCGGCCGGGAGTCAGGCGATCAGTTCCACCACCGCCTTCGCTATCGTCATCAACAACACCGGTACCATTGCGGGCGGCAACGGCCGCGCGATCTGGACCGATGCCGGCAACGACACCTTCAACTGGAGCGGGGGCACCGTCACCGGCTTCGTGCGTCTCGACGCAGGCGACGACATTGCCAACCTCACCGGCCTCGCCGACACCAATCTCGCCGGCGTGCCGAGCTTCGACGGGGGCACCGGCAACGACGTGCTCAATTTCAACGGCACGTCGGCAAGCGGCCTTGGGCGTTTCATCAACTGGGAGACGGTCAACGTCACCAACGGCGGCCAGTTGACGCTCGACGCCAACGGCCTGGTGCTCGGCGATAGCGGCACACTGACCGGCACGCTCAACGTCGATTCGAGCAGCACGGTGTTTGCGGGCGGCTTTGGCGGCACGGCGGCGATCGCATCGGCAGTTGTGGGGCAACGCGTCAACGTCAACAATGCGGGCACAATCGATCTGACCAACGGCGCGACGGCGACGCGCAATACGCTGGTGATCAACGGCAACTACACCGGGCTCAATGGCCGCTTGCTGCTACAGACGGTGCTTGGCGGAGACGGCTCGCCTAGCGACAAGCTGGTGATCGCGCAAGGCGTCGGCTCGGGCAATACTTCGCTTGGCGTCGTCAATGTCGGCGGCACGGGCGGCGCCACGCTCACGGACGGCATTCTCGTCGTGCAGGCGACGAACGGCGCAACAACGACGGCGAACGCTTTCACGCTGCCGAAGTCCTTGACCACGGGCGCCTATACATACTATCTGTTCAAGGGCGGTGTGAGCGCGGGGACAGCAGACAACTGGTATCTGCGCTCGAGTCTGGCCGCGACTCCGACACCAACGCCGACTCCAACGCCCACGCCGACACCGACACCGACACCGACTCAAACACCAACACCAACACCCACACCGACGCCGACACCAACACCGGTCGCCCCAGCCGCTCCGATCCCCGCGCCCGGCACGCCGTCCCTGCCCGCACCACCGCCCGCGGGCGCCGCCCCCACACCGCTCTACCGTATGGAAGTGCCCGTCTACGCCGAGGTCCCGGTTCTCACACGCGAACTCGGCATCGCGCAGATTGGCACGTTCCATGACCGCCAGGGCGAGCAGGCGCTGCTGAACGACAGCGGCCCGCTTGCCGCCACATGGACACGTGTCTGGGGCGAGCATAGTTCGCAAAGCAACAGCGGCGCGGCCAACCCCGAATTCAGCGGCACGATGGCCGGCGTGCAAGTGGGTCAGGATATTTACGCGGATCGCAGCGAAAGCGGCCATCGCAATCACTATGGCTTCTTCATCGGCTTTGCCCGCGCTCAAGGCGACGTGAACGGCTTCGCGCTCGGCGTCCCCGATCTCTCGGCTGGTCGTCTGTCGATCAATGCATACAGTGCAGGCGTGTATTGGACTCATATCGGCCCAGGCGGCTGGTACACCGATGCGGTTGCGATGGGCAGCTCACTCACGCTCGATCCTTCGTCGAATCAGGGCATTGGCGCGAGTACGCACGGCCATTCGGTCACGACCTCACTGGAAGCCGGCTTGCCGATTCCGCTGCGCGCCAATCTCCGTCTCGAACCCCAAGCGCAACTGATCTGGCAGCACGCATCGATCAACGATCTGAACGACGGCATTTCGAACGTATCGTTTCACGCGGCAAACGGCCTGGTGGGCCGACTCGGCCTACGCCTGCAAGGCAGTTTCGAAGGTGCGGGCGCGCAGTGGCAACCCTATCTGCGCGCGAATCTGTGGCGCTATTTCCATGGCACCGATAGTGCGACCTTCGCCGGCACGACCGTGATTCCCACCGATGTCGCCGCCACGGCCGCCCAGTTCGGCGTCGGCATGGTCGCGCATCTGAGCGCGCGCGGCAGCGTGTTCGCCACGGCGAGTTACACCACGAACGTGAACGGCGAGCACCGCAGCACGGTGGAGGGCAATCTGGGCGCGCGCTGGAGTTGGTAAGGGCTCAGAACTGATGCCGTAGACCGGCCATCAGGCCGATCTGGCTGCCCTTTTGCGCGAGCCCGACCCCATTGACGCCCTGCAACTGCGCGCCGATCAGGTCGCCCCGGTACAGCGAGTAATCGCCTTCCAGATAAACATCGGTGCGCTTCGAGAGGTTGTAGTCGGCCATCAGCTGGTACTGCCATGCCGAACCGTCCTGCGCCGCGGTCTTGCCGTCCTGCAGCGTGCGCCAGACGTTCGCGGCGAAGTGCCATGCGGTGCCGACCTGTTGCGAGATGCCGCCCATGATCATGCGGCGCCGCGAAAAGTCGGTGTACTTGAGCGCGGCCAACGCGGGCGCGGTGAACGGCCCGTTGGCGAAGTTCGAAAAACCGGCGTCGTTCTGATTGACGATATAGCCGACCGAGAACCGCGTCATGTTCCACGTGTACGACCCGCCAATGGTCCAGTCTTTCGCGGCTGAGCCGTTGACCGAATCTTTCGACTCTTCATACGCGGCGCCAAGCGTGAACGGACCGCCCGGCGCATACGCGAGCGTCGCGCCGATCTGGCTGCCGTACGAATTGCCCGCGTTGCCGCCGAACGCGTAGCCGGTGGCAAAATAGAAGCCGTTGTATTTCGCCTGATACTGCACCTGATTGCTGGTCCAGATACCGCCGGTCATGGTCACTTCCGGCTGGAAGCTGAAATCGTACGGAATCCAAAGATTGCTGCCGTACCCGCCGATGGTGATGCCCTCGATCATCACGTTGTATTGCCGGCCGAAGATCACCTGACCATAGGTGTCCGAGCGCACGCCCACTTGCGCCTCATTGAAGAACGGCATGTTGGGATCGCTTTGGCCGCTATTTATGTAGAAGCGGTTTTCGAGCTTGAAGAACGTAGACCAGCCGCCGCCGAGATCCTCGACCCCTCTGATGCCCCAGCGGCTTTCGGTCGTGCCGCCGTTGCCGAGCGCGAGCTTCGAATCTCCTGCGCTATTGACGTGGGTCAGATACCGCACGCTTTCGTCGACCACACCGTAGAGCGTCACGCTGGATTGCGCATGCGCCATGTGACATGCCAACGCTGCGGGCACCACTGCGATCGCCCACCGGCTTGCGTTCCTCATATCGTCTCCCCTGTACAGATTCCCACTTTTCGCGGATATTTCGACACCGCCATACCTGATGCAAAGTACCGGCACGCTGCTCATTCGAGACCGCGCAAATCGACGGGTCCGGCTCGGAGCCTTGCATGGCGACCCCTGCGGGCTGCGCGAATAAGCTGACGAAATGCGTCTGGGTGAACCTTAGCGCGAATCTGAAGCCGCAAGAAAATAGACTGATGTAACTGTTGTTATGTCATCGAAGGGCTTGCAGCTTGTAAGAAGCACGCGTAGGCGGTGGGGTCATCGCATTGCGGCACGAACTGTTTTGCTATCGTATGACCTATGATCGCCAATCGACACTCCTCATGAGCACAACAGTCCTGCCCGCGCGCCGCGCGCCAGATAGCTTCGCCATCGTGCTGATGATCGGCTTGTGCGCGATCTGGGGACTCCAGCAAGTCGCGATCAAGAGCACCAACGCGGCGCTGCCGCCGGTATTCCAGGCCGGCTTGCGCTCGGCCATCGCAGCTGTGCTGGTATGGGGCTGGGCGCGCTCGCGCGGCACCCCGCTCTTTCGCGACGACGGCACGTTGGGTGCGGGCTTGCTCGCGGGTGTGCTGTTCGCGGCGGAATTCGTCTGCATTTTTCTCGGCCTGACGCTGACCAGCGCTTCGCGCATGGCGGTCTTTCTATACACCGCGCCCTGCTTCACGGCGCTCGGGCTGCACTGGTTTGTCGACGGCGAGCGGATGCGGCGCGTTCAATGGCTCGGCATCCTGGTGGCGTTTGCAGGGATGGCGCTGGCATTCGCGGACGGCTTCCTGCACGGCCACGGCGCGCAGGGCGCGACGCTGAAGGGCGCCGCCGGCGACGCGCTTGGGGTGCTGGCCGGCATCGCGTGGGCCGCGACCACCGTGGTGGTGCGCGCCACGCGCCTCGCCCATTCGAGCGCCAGCAAGACGCTCTTCTATCAATTGACGGTGTCGGCGGTAGTGCTGATCGCGCTCGCGCTGGGGCTAGGCCAGGCACACGTGGACAACGTCACGCCTCTGGCGGTGCTGAGCCTCGGGTATCAGGCGGTGATCGTGGCGTTCGTCAGCTATCTGGTGTGGTTCTGGCTGTTGACGCGCTACATCGCGTCGCGCCTGTCGGTGTTCTCGTTTTTGACGCCGTTGTTCGGCGTGACCTTCGGCGTATTGCTGCTCGGCGAATCGTTCAGCTTGCGCTTTCTGATGGCCGCCGTGCTGGTGCTGACCGGCATTGCGCTGGTCAATGCGCCCGGGAAACGTCGAGCTGGTTAGGAACGTGGGATGTAGAAGCGCGCCACCTCTGACAATGGCGCGCCTCTTCCAACCTTGTGCTCCACTTGTGCGCTCCGTTCAGGCCTCGCCGTTTCCGGCGGCCGCGGCGCCACGCGCCGGCGAAGCCGCCACGATTTGCGCCACTTGCACATATTCGGCCACCGGCACATCCTCGGCGCGGCGTTGCAGATCGAAGCCGAGCGCCTCGAAATCCACCGAGTCACGATACGCGGCCAACGTGTTGCGCAGCATCTTTCGACGCTGCGAGAAGGCCGCCGTCACCACTTCGCCGAGCACGCGCTCGTCCACGGCAGGCAGTTCATGCAGTTCGTAAGGGATCATCCGCACGATCGCCGAATCGACCTTCGGCGGTGGGTTGAATGCCTCGGGCGGCACGTCGAGTTGCTTGTCGATCACGTAGCGGTATTGCAGCATCACCGAGAGGCGGCTGAACGCCTTGGTGCCCGGCTCGGCCACCATGCGCTCGACCACTTCGTTCTGCAGCATGAAGTGCTGATCGATCACGCGATGCGCGAACGCGGTCAGATGAAACAGCAACGGGCTCGAAATGTTGTACGGCAGATTGCCGACAATGCGCAGCGAGGCCTTTTCGCCAGCTGCCGCCAGCGTACCGAAGTCGAACGCGAGCGCATCGCCCGCATGCAACTCGAGCAGGTCGCCGAATTTTGTCTTGAGGCGGCCGATCAGATCGCGATCCAGTTCCACCGCGTGCAATGGCGCCTCTGGTGTCGCCAGACGCTCGATCAGCGGTTCGGTGAGCGCGCCGAGGCCCGGCCCGATCTCGACCATGCGCTCGCCGCGCTGCGGCCGGATCACGTCGACGATCGAATCGATCACGCCCATATCGACCAGAAAATTCTGTCCGAAACGCTTGCGCGCGATGTGGCCTTGGTGCCGGCCCTGTTGCTGTCTGCTGGTGGACATCGAAGAAACGCTAAGAAAGAAAACTGCTTAAAAAGAGAGCAAGCGGAACGACTCGCAATCGTGGGAAACGCCAATGAAGTCGTACTCCCTGGCGGCTGTTGCGGCCTGCGCGGCAATGCTACGCCATCGACACCGCTGGATCAGCCCGTTCGACGGTGATAGGCGATCGACACAGCTGTATCAACCCGCGCGGCGGTGCTGCGCCATCGAAACTGCTGTATCGATCGCGGCAATCAGACTGCCCGCGTCGGCACGGCCGGTGCCGGCCAGATCGAGCGCGGTGCCATGATCGACCGAGGTGCGGATGATCGGCAAACCGAGCGTGACATTGATGCCTTCGCCGAACGTCGCGTATTTCAAGACCGGCAAGCCCTGATCGTGGAACATGGCCAGCACGCAGTCGGCCTGTTCCAGATAACGCGGCTGGAACAAGGTGTCGGCCGGATAGGGGCCGGGCGCGTCGATGCCTTGCGCGTTCGCGAGCTTCAGCGCCGGTGAAATCACGTCGATCTCCTCGCGGCCCAGATAACCGTTTTCGCCCGCATGCGGGTTCAGGCCCGTGACGAGAATGCGCGGCGCGGGCAAACCGAAATGGTGGCGAAGATCGTGGTCGATAATGCGCAACGTCTCGACGATACCTTCGACCGTCAGCGCGGCGGAGACGTCTTTGAGCGGCAGATGCGTGGTGGCAAGTGCAACGCGCAACGGACGCTTGCCGGTGCCGGCCAGCATCATCACCACGCGCGGTGTGTGGGTGCGCTCGGCAAGATATTCCGTGTGGCCTGTGAACGGTACACCGGCATCGTTGATGGTGCTTTTTTGCAGCGGCGCGGTAACGATCGCGTCGAACGTGCCGGCCACGGCGCCGTCGATCGCGCTGTCGAGCAGATCGAGCACGTAGCGGCCGTTGGCGGCGTCCAGCTTGCCAGCCAGCGAAGGCGCACCGAGCGGCCGATGCTGTACCCGCACGCGCTTGCCGTCGGCCATCAACGCGGCCCAATCGACGCCGATCGCACGCGCGCGCTCCGTCAGCAGATCCGCATCGCCCAGCACGGTGAACTGCGCGCCGGGCCAATGCGCCGCCGCGCCCGCCAGCGCCTGCGCGGTCAGCTCGGGGCCGACGCCGGCAGGCTCGCCGGTCGTGATCGCGATCTGCAACGGAAGGCTGGTGGACGGCGCGGCGCTTGTCATGATGGTTATTGCGTGCTGGACAGAGTCGGCTTCACTTCCACGTAGGCGGTGTCGCGCAATTCGCGCAGCCAGTCGGCGTAGGCCTGTTCCGCCTTACGCTGACCGATCGCCTGACGCGCCAGATCCATCTGCTGTGAAACCGAGCCTTCCGATTCGCGGCGGCCCAGCACCTGAATCAGGTGATAGCCGTATTCGCTGCGCACCGGGTCGCTGATCTGACCGTCCTGCAAGCTGTTCATGGCGCGCTCGAATTCCGGCACCGTCTCGCCCGGGCTGATCCAACCGAGGTCACCGCCTTGCGACGACGAACCGTCTTGCGAGTAGGTGTGCGCGAACTTCGCGAAGTCGCCGCCCGCGGCAATCTGGCTCTTGATGTCGAGCAGCCTTTGACGCGCTTGCGGCTCGGACATGCCGTCGCCGACGCGCAGCAGAATGTGGCGCACGTGCGTCTGCACGAGCTTCGGTGCATCGGAGCTGGTGCCCTGGCCCGCGCGACGATCGACGAGACGCACGATTTCGAAGCCGTCGTTGGTGCGGACCAGATCCGGATTGACCTCGCCCGGACGCAGCGCCGAAGCGGCCTTGACGAACTCAGGCGGCAGCTTGGACGGCGGCATGAAACCGGTATCGCCGCCTTTCGACGCATCCGGTGCTTGCGAATTCGCCTTCGCCAGCTTTTCGAAATTGGCGCCGCCCTTGGCTTCGGTCAGCAGGGCCTGAGCCTTTTGCTGCGCGGCCTCGATATCGGTTTCCGACGCGTTCAACGGCGCCTTCACCAGAATGTGCTGAAGATGCAGATCGTTTGTCAGACCGGAGTTCGGACCACGCTGGCTGGCAATGTAGTTCGCCACTTCGGCGTCCGACACGGTGACCTTGCTGTCCACTTCCTTCTCACGCAGACGCGAGAGCGTGAGCTCGGTGCGCGCGTCGCTCGTGAAGGTGGTCCAGGGTACGCCTTGCGCCTCGATACGCGAGCGGTACATGTCGAGCGTCATGTTGTTCGCCTGTGCGAGGCGCTCGAGTGTTTTTTGCACGGCGGCGTCGTCGATGTTGATGCCGTCTTCTTTCGCTTTCTGCAACTGGATGCGTTCCAGCACCATCTGGTTGAGCACCTGCTGACGCAACTGGTCCATCGGCGGGACCGGCGCGTTCTGCTGGTTCAGCCGGCGCGTGATCAGGCCGATGCGCTCGTCGAGCTCGCGCCGCGTGATGACACCGTTGTTGACCACTGCGGCAATGGTATCGACCGTCTGGCCGCCATTGCCGGACGACAGCGCCTGCGCCTGAACCGGCGCAACCGACAGGAAAGACGCCGCGGCGGCAAGACCGGCCGCAAGCGTTGCCAAGCGAAGCTTTTTCATGATTGCCACAGATACTCCAATGATGTCGGGCGCGCCTGGCCCGTCTTTTCGCATTCTATAAATGAGCGTGCGAGCGTCATTCGTAATTGGTGAAACGCGCTTCCGGCGGCGGCGGTGGCGGCAACGGCGTATAGCCCGCCACGCTGGTGCGGAATGCGGAAATCAGTCCGTTGTCGACGCTCGACAAGCCCTTGAACGTCAACTGCGCGAGAAACCGCGTGCCCGTCTGCTGCTGGGCCGACGTGTTCACCCCGTTCGCATAGCGCTGAATCCCGGCGCCGAGCGTCCAGCAGTCGGCGTCGTATTGCAGGCCGATCAGACCGTCGACGATCCGATGCCCGCCCAGGTCGTAATTGAAACGGCCTACCCCGTACACCCGGTGTGTCAGCGGCCATTGCCCCGAGATCAGCACCTGATTGATCGGCTGGTTGTCCAGCGTGGTGTTCGCGCGGGTGTAGCGGTACGCGACATTGATCACCTTGCCGGTAGCCGGACTGAACCCGAAGCCCACGCTCGTCTTCACCAACTGGTTGTTGTCGGCATTATATTGGAACGCCGTTTCCGAAGCGAAACCGGCGCCGAGCTTGAGCGACGCGCCCAGGATCAAGTCCGAATGCGTGGCCTGCGTGCTGGTCTGGGTCGGCAGCAGCGTGACGCGCTGGTCCTGGAAGTAGTACTGCTGCGCGATCACGAAGCGCGCGCGTTCGTCGCCGGTGGCCGGGTTGATGAAGCGCGTGGTGAGGGCCGCCGTCAGACGGTTCGCGTCGGCGATCCGGTCATTCCCGACGAACGTGTTCGGCGTGAAGATTTCCGCGAGACCGAAGTCGGAGTCGGCCGTATCGAACAGCGGCGCGGACTCCTGGTTGCGGTACGGCGTGTAGACGTAGTAAAGCCGCGGCTCCAGCGTCTGGATGTAATCCTCGCCGAAGATCCGCACCGAGCGATCGAAAATCAGCCCGGTGTCGAAACTGAGCGTCGGGATCGATTCGGTGAAATTCTTCGGCGTGCCGACCGGTACGTCACCACTGATGTTGTTCAGGTTGTACGACGCAAAGTGCCACTGCACCTTCGGCGTCACGAAGTAACCTGGCCCGACCACCGAATACGACAGGTACGGGTTGAACATCACCCGCTGACCTTGGGTCATGTCCGCGGTGGTGATGCGAAAATTCGAGTAATCGGCTTCCGCGCCGTAGTCGAAGCCGCCGACGTTGTACTTCGCGTACTTCACGTTCAACTGCGGCTCGCGGCCGTACGGCGCGACGGACGGCGTCAGCGTCTGCCAGTGCTGCTCGCGCGCGAGCACCGACCACGGGCCGTTGTTATAGGTCAACCCGGCTTCCTGTTGATACAGGAGCTGGGTGCCGTTCATGAACTGATTGACCGACGACGACAGGTCTTCCGGATACGTGTTGTCCGAAACCTTGTTGTAATAGATGTAACCGCCGAACCCGTTGCCGAAGTTCTGGTTGTGCTGGATGTACAGCGCGTAGCGGTTGGTATGCGTCAGGTGATCGTCAGGCAGGAACTCTCCCGTGATCGAGCCCGAATAGGTGGGCGACAGATAACGGAAGGTGGACTGCAGTTGCACACCGCGCTTCGAGATCAGGCGCGGCGTGACAGTCAGATCTCGATTCGGCGCGATGTTGAAGTAATACGGCACCGACAGTTCGAAACCGTTCGTCGAACTGACCGAGAACGTGGGCGGCAACACTCCGCTGCGCCGTTCGCCCGACAACGGGAACGACAGCCACGGCGACGCGAATATCGGCACGCCCTGGAAGAACAGCACGCTGTTGTACGCGACGCCTTCGTCCGCGCCGGTGTCGAAATCGAACTCGCTGCCCTTGATATACCAGGCCGGATTGTCCGTGCACGAGCACGCCGTGTACGTGCCTTTCGTGAACACCGAGCGCTCGTTGTCGAGCAGATCGACGCGCTCCGCGCTGCCCGAGCCGCCCGTCACGTTGAAGTGGTACTTCGGCGAGGACATGAAGCCTTCGCTCGAGTCCACCCGCATATGCGCTTCCGGGCCGGCAAACGTGGCGCCGTTATTGTTCAGGTGAACCTGGCCGTAAGCGTCGGCCATGTCCGTGTCCTGATCGTAGTGCAGCGCGTCGGCCTTGATCACGAAAGTATTGCGCCGCACCTCGGCCGAACCCTTGGCGGCCATGTCCTGGTCGGTCGTGCCGCTTGTCGTGTCGCCAAGCACGAAGGTGGCCGGCTTCTGGCCCGCCTGCAACGGATGTTCTTCGAGCTGCGGGGCGAGCTGCATGCCCCATGGCGCGTCGATAGGTTGCGGCTGCGCGGCTTCCCCCACCAGCTGGGCGTGCGCAAGCGCGGGCATCAGGCCCGGAACGGCGATCAACGCCGCGACGAGCCGCCTTTTGCGCGGCACTACAGCACAAGAGGGAGTCGTTTGGGAAAGCTGTCTAGGCGGCATGTATCGTTTGGCGAATCGGCCCGTCCGTCAGCTTCTGCAGTCACGATCCACCGCCTGCACACCCCGACCGTGACAGTCGGCTGCACATCAATATTTACAATCTTTCGAACGATGAGGCGGGCGGTAAAGCGGAACACGCGAAAGCTGGCGTGAGTCGCGTCAAAAAAGTCGTGGGGTATTATATGGCAAGACGTTGCCCCTCAGAATTTGCCGCCGGTTTTCATGACGCTGCCCCCTGCCAAAGACCCGACTCAAGCTTCCTCCGACAGCCGCCTCGACCTGCTCAAGGCCTGGCTGAACGCCCATGTAGCGCGCTATGCGCTCGAACTGGACACACTTTCGCCGGCTTCCTCCGACGCCAGTTTCCGTCGCTATTTCCGGCTCTCCGGTAAGGCGGCGGAAGGCGCAAGCGCCGGCACCCTGATCGCCGTCGATGCGCCGCCGCCCGAAAAGTGCCGCGAATTTGTGCAAGTCGCGCAATTGCTCGACGCCGCCAACGTGCATGTGCCGCGTGTGCTCGAGGTCGATTTCGAGGCCGGCTTCATGCTCGTCACCGATCTGGGCACCGATTCGTACCTCGGCGCGCTGAGCGCGGCGCAAAGCGGCGATGACCCGCGCCGGGCCCGCACGTTGATGCGCGACGCGCTCGACGCGCTGATCCGCTGGCAGCTCACGTCGCGCGAAGGCGTGCTGCCGCCGTTCGACGAAGCCTTTCTGCGCCGCGAGATGGAGTTGATGCCGGAATGGTTCATCGGCCGCCATCTGGGCCGTGAGATCGACGACAAGACCCGCGGGCTGCTCGATCGCACCTTCGCGCTGCTGATCGCGAGCGCCCGGGCGCAACCGCAGGTGTTCATGCTGCGCGATTTCATGCCGCGCAATCTGATGATCGCGACCGCCCCCAACCCCGTGAATCCCGGCGTGCTGGACTTTCAGGACGCGGTGTACGGCCCGATCACTTACGACGTCGCCTCGTTGTTGCGCGACGCGTTCCTCGGCTGGGACGAAGAGTTCGAACTGGATTGCTTCGTGTACTACTGGGAGCGCGCGAAAAAAGCGGGCCTGCCGGTCGATCCGGATTTCGGCGAGTTCTACCGCCAGCTCGAATGGATGGGGCTGCAACGGCACATCAAGGTGCTGGGGCTGTTCTGCCGGATCAACTACCGCGACAGCAAACCGCACTACATGAAGGATCTGCCGCGTTTCATCGGCTATGCACGCAAGGTGGCGGAACGCTATGCGCCGCTGCGCCCGTTCGCGAAGCTGCTCGACGAACTCGAAGGCCGCGCGAATGAAGTCGGCTACACGTTCTGAGCGATGACGATGTCTCTGAAGAAAGCGATGATTTTCGCGGCGGGCCGCGGTGAGCGCATGCGTCCGTTGACCGACACGTGCCCGAAGCCTTTGCTCGAAGTGGGCGGCAAGCCGTTGATCGTGTGGCAGATCGAACGCCTCGCGCGCGCCGGTTTTCAAACCATCGTGATCAACCACGCGTGGCTCGGCGAGCGGATCGAAGCCGCGCTCGGCGACGGCTCACGCTGGAACGTCGAATTGCGCTACTCGGCCGAGCATGAAGCGTTGGAAACGGCGGGCGGGATCGTACAGGCGTTGCCCCTGCTCGAAGACGAGGGCAACAGCGAAGTGTTCGTCGCGGTAAGCGGCGACGTCTACGCGGATTTCGATTACGCGACGCTGAACACACGCGCCGAAGCGCTGAAGGCATTGCCTGAGCCAGGCATGCATCTGGTGATGGTGCCGAACCCGGCGTTCCATCCTGGCGGCGACTTCGGTTTGATCGACGGCGTGCTGTCGCTCGATGCACAACCGCGCTTCACGTTCGGCAACATCGGCCTCTACGACACGCGCATGGTGCGCGGTCTACCGCGTGGTACGCGGCGCGCGCTCTCGCCTTACTACCGCGAGACGATTGCACGCGGTCTCGCGAGCGGCGAGTTGTACGAAGGCTTGTGGGAGAACGTCGGCACGCCGGCGCAGTTGCAGGCTTTGGATCAGCGTTTGAGCGCACGCTGATTGCAGGCCGCATGGTGCTGACGACGCAACGGAATAACGTACGCGGCGCAGCGTGTCATGGTCAACACTGAGCGGACAACGCCGCTCGCCCAGCAGGGCGTCTCGCTGCTGCTTGCTCAGTGCTCGCTATCCACCGTTTCAGCCGACTCCGGCGCCTGCGCGGCACGTTGCTGCTGCAACGCCCACATCTGCGCGAACAGGCCGTCGGCACGCAGCAACTCGGCGTGCGTCCCGCGCTCGACGATGCGCCCCTTGTCCATCACGATGATCTGCTGCGCGTGCACCACCGTCGACAACCGGTGCGCGATGATCAGCGTCGTCCGCTCGCGGGCAATCTGGTCGAGCTCATGCTGGATCGCGCGCTCCGAACGCGAATCGAGCGCCGACGTCGCCTCGTCGAACAACAGGATCGGCGGGTTCTTGAGGATGGTCCGCGCAATCGCCACGCGCTGCTTTTCACCACCGGACAACTTCAGGCCACGCTCGCCGACCGGCGTCTCGTAACCCTTCGGCAACCCTTCGATGAAGTCGTGAATATGCGCCGCGCGCGCCGCCGCGATCACTTCCTCACGCGTGGCCGACGGACGGCCATAAGCGATGTTGTAGTAGATCGAATCGTTGAACAGCACGGTGTCCTGCGGCACGATGCCGATCGAAGCCCGCAGCGAATCCTGCGTCACGTCGCGAATATCCTGACCGTCGATGGTGATCGCGCCGCCCGTTGCGCGGTCCAGATCATAGAAACGGAACATCAGCCGCGCGAGCGTCGATTTGCCCGAACCGCTGTGGCCGACCACCGCCGTGGTGGTGCCGGCCGGAATCGTGAAGCTCACGTCGTGCAGAATCTGCCGCGCCGGCTCATATGAAAAGTTCACCTGCTCGAAGCGGACCTGCGCACCGCTCACCCGCAACTCGGGCGCGCCCGGCACATCGGGCACTTCCTGGGCCGCGCCAAGCAGCGTGAACATGCGGTCCATATCGGTGAGGCTTTGCTTCAGTTCCCGATACACGACACCGAGAAAATTCAGCGGAATATAAAGCTGCAACATGAAGGTGTTGATCAACACCAGATCGCCGAGCGTAAGGCGGCCGGCCATCACGCCTTCGGTCGCGCGCCACAGAATGAACACGAGCCCGGTGCCGATGATCGCCTGCTGCCCGAAGTTCAACGCCGACAGCGAGCGCTGCGATTTGATCGCGGCCGTGCGATAGCGCTTGAGGTTTTCGTCGTAACGATGCGCTTCCCACTCTTCATTGCCGAAGTATTTGACCGTCTCGTAGTTGAGCAATGAATCGATTGCGCGCGAATTCGCCTTTGAATCGAGGTCGTTCATCGTGCGGCGAAAATGCGTGCGCCATTCGGTGACTTTCACGGTAAACGTGATGTACGTGGCGAGCGCAATAAACGTGACGATCGCGTAATACGCCTCGTATTTGACGACAAAAAAGCCGAGCACGAGACCGACTTCAACCAGCGTCGGCAGGATGCTGTACAGCGAATACGAAATCAGCTGCGTAATGCCGCGCGTGCCGCGCTCGATATCGCGCGACATGCCGCCCGTCTGGCGGTCGAGATGAAACCGCAAGGACAGCGCATGTAAATGGCGGAACACTTTCAGCGCGAGCTGGCGCACCGCGCTTTCGGTCACTTTCGCAAACAGGATTTCGCGCAGCTCGGTGAAAAGCGAAGTGGACAGCCGCACCACCGCATAGGCGACCACCAGCAAGCCGACGCCGCCCAGCAGCACGATGCCGGGCGAATCGTGCGCACGGCCGAGTGCGGTGAGATGTTGCACCGACGCGAGGCTGTCGACGATCCGCTTCATCACGATCGGCACACCGAGGTTGGCGACCTTCGCGCCGATCAGGCAGCTCAGCGCAAAGCCAACGCGCCATTTATAGGTGGCGAGGTAAGGCAGCAGCGACAGGATCGTTTGCCAGTCGTTACGCGGCTGGGTCGAGATCGGTGAAGGTTCGGATGAGGGCGTACGGCGCATGGGATCGGCTGGGGAGAGAGTGGAAGCGCCGGAACCGCCCTGTACAGGCCAGACGCGCTCCAGTGAAGCCACGGCGCCCGCCTTCACTGCGGATGGCTTAAGCGCCGGGTCATTGCGGATCAGTCTACCGTATCCTGGAGTGTCCGGCTTGCGCCGGTCGCGATCTTGCCATGCCGGCAGCCGGACCATGTCCAGAAGGACCCCGGCAGCGGCAGCAGTACTTCGCCTCCAGCCGCTTGCCCGGCCCGTCAACTGCCTTGCGGGGTGAACTTATATTTCTCCGTCTCCATGGCTTTGTAGTCGTACGTGAGGGGATCGCCCACGCGCCCTTTGGAGGCCGCTCTTTTCAGCCCACCTTTTTCATAAAGCACGCTGACAGTGACGCGTCCCCGTGCATCTTTTCGAATCAAGGCAACACTCGTTCCTATCGACGGCATTTTTCCGTCAGGTTCAAAATAATTGTTAACGTGGGTTCCTTTCGACCACTCCCATTCCGGACGATTAATCCGCGTGTCGTCCTGCGGGCGGGCCTTATTGAATTTTCCGTTGTAGGTGATCACGGAAAATGGATAGTCATTCCCCATGTCGACCAGGTCGTTATTACTGGGTTGTGCCAGTGCCTTCTTTTGCGCATCGGGTTTTAAATGTTCATGCGCCTCGCGCAGACTGCTCACGCCTTCCCGAGCGGTTTTCCAGTTGGCATTCGGAGTCGATGTCCCGGTATGGTAAGCATAAAATTTCTGGTTATCCGCAGCGAACATCGTGGTACATCCGCTGAGACTCCCAGTCGTCACCAGAACCGCCCCCTTGGGCGGTATATCCGCAAACGATATTTGCACAGCACCCACGCCTTCCCGGCCGTTTTCGAGTTCGATCACATCGACCTGCTCACTCAGCGTGCGCTTGCCTCGCCCCCATTGACCGAAATAACTGTTCGAATTCGAAGAAAAAGAAGTGACGTCCCGCCCATTTCCCGTTCGCAGAACCTCTTGTGCCGCAGCGGGTGAGATTTCCGATGAGTTAGTCGGGCTGGACATTTTCATCTCCTTGTCGTGACGATAAAAACTAAACCTGGTGTTGTTCTTGCCCGGCGTCTTGAGGTAAATGGCGCCTCTCCCTTCAAGCGGCGCAATATCGCCTTTCCTGACCCGGTTGGCGTCGCTATAGAAAGCGCCCCGGATTTTCGACTTGATGGGAGTGCGCGGCCTTTTCTGGCTCGGGCCCGGTTGCGGCTCGCTTGTTCCGGCTTGGGGCGCCTCGGGAGGCGGTGCCTTTTTTTTGGGCCGCGCCCCATGCTCGCTTGCGCCGGCTCCCGTCAACTCGCCGGGTAGTTTCGGGGGCTCGGTTGGACTCAGCGGATAGCCTGTACGGCCGTCCGGCAATCGCTTCGGAGGATGGAAATCCGGACGGCTCGGCGGCGCCTTCGGGGCCACGCCCTCCTCTCGCCTGATGGGTATTTCGGCGCTTTTTCCGGAAGGCAAATCGTTGATGCTGAAGACCAGATCGTGCACCTGATCCAGCGTCAATGGCTTGTCTTTGGACATGGCGGTGAGCACGTCGGCGGAAACAGTGATGACATTCATCACGCCGCCGCCCGGTGTCACCCCGCGAATGGCCACCAGAACGGAGTCGATCTGAGCGGTATCTTCGGCAATCTCCTTCCTCTCCTGATCTGTGATATTCCTGCCATGCATCACGACGTGGTGCACATCGCTGATACTCGCGGCAAACGCGCCAATCGGGTGTTTAAGCGCATCTTTGACGGTTTCCAGCACACCTTCCAACGTGTAATCGGTTCTGACGCGAATACCTCCCACATATCGGACCTCCTCCGGGCCGTTATGCGGCGGCTCCTTCCTGGGCGGAGAAGCTGGCGGGTCGTCTCCAGGTATAGAGCGCTTCACGCGTGCGCCACCGGAGCGCACGCTTCGTTCATCGCCGGCGCGTCCTATATTGTTCGGCTCCGGCTCTTGCCAATGGGACACTGCAATACTGCTGGTGATTCTCATCGATAATCTCGCGTCGTCGGATTTCGGGACGTGCGCACTGCTCGCTTTGTCTGGCCCGAAACCGCCATCCGCGGCAGCGTCCTGGATATCCGGGACGAGGCAATCCGCACGGGAACCGCCATCGTGCGCTGATGTTTTTGCCGAAGGTGTTACCCCCGTACTTCGGAGCGCCATTTCACATCGAGATCATCGAAATAGAACCAACAGGACCGCGCGCCGTCAATTCCCGGCGGACCAGGTGTTATCAGCGGCACGCCGTCCGGCAGCGAACGTCTGACTCACTGCTTTCCGGTACGCGCCCTGAGCAGGCGCTTTCCCGTACAATTCCTGATCTTTTACTGTCGCAGAAGCTGGCTGGCGCCGCTTTCATGGAATGGCCGGCCGAGGTTTCATCCGGGCCGTGCCGGTGTGCCGCGTGGCCGTGCCGAACCGCTGTGTCGTACTGCTGTGTCGTACAGTCTTCGTGAAATCCCCCGCCTGCTAGTCGAGCCGGCCGAGCCATTACGAACTTCAAGGGTGCCCCGATGACCGATATTCTTCAACTCCCGCAAAAACCTTGCGCGCTACGCGTCATGCCGCAACCGTCGGACGCGAATGTCCACGGCGATGTGTTCGGTGGCTGGATCATGGCGCAAGTGGATATCGCCGGTTCGATTCCGGCAAGCCGTCGTGCCAATGGGCGCGTGGCGACCATCGCGGTCAATTCGTTCGTCTTCAAGCAGCCGGTGTTTGTCGGCGATCTGTTGAGTTTTTATGCCGATATCGTCAAGACGGGCAACACGTCGGTGACGGTGGCGGTCGAGGTCTACGCGCAACGCATGAGCCTGACCGAAGAGCTCGTGAAGGTCACCGAAGCGACCCTGACCTATGTCGCGACCGATAGCGACCGGCGCCCGCGCGCGCTGCCGGTGCTGGATTGAGCGGCGGATACTGAATGAAAAACGAGGCGCCTGAGCGCCTCGTTTATCTTCATACGTTGTGCCTGGCGGGTTGTGTTGCCAGGCCGTGCACGCCGGGTTGCGTATGCCGGAATCTCCCAGCGCCAGCACGACCGAACCGCCAGCCTCCGTCCGGCCCGCAGCCGTTTATTGGCTCACGTTCATTGGCTCGCCGCTGCGCCTATCCCCGCCTTCTTCTGCGCGTTCTGCAGGTCAGTCGGATAGTTCGGGTCGTTGCGCGACGGGTTATACCCGTTACTCTCCAATTGCTTCAGCTCGGCGTTCTTCTTCGCCCGTCGCTGCTTGGCCGCGGCACTGCGCTCGGCCTTCGTGGTGGTTGCCTTTGAAGCGGCCATTGGCTTGGCAGCATCGGCGTCATTCCCCGCCGGGCCACCGCCACCGCCGCTTTGCGCGAACGCCGGTGCAACCGAAGCCACGCTCAGTACAACCGATGCCAGCAACACAGCCCATTTCCTTGCAGGTGAAGACGTCATTTTTCTCTCCAGTCGGATTGGCAGATATTCGACGGCGAAACGCCCATGACAGAGTGCGAGCAGCGAAAAGCGGGCGCAACGCCACGTGAATCGGTGCTTCGTGGTTCCCAGCGAAGTCTGAGATGGGAAACTCGAATATATACGACTGACCCTCGCGCGCAAACCGCTTTACCCGGCGAAAGACCGGTCGAATCGTCGATTAATGTCGCTTTTTGGCTTGGCGAACGCCTTGATCTACTGGCTTAATACTGCACGAACGCCGTCTGGCAGTCGAACGGCGACATCCTCGCCCGCTCGGGCAAGTCCGATGGATCTTCTAACGGGAGTGAAATGAAACTGATTGGAATGCTGGATTCGCCCTACGTGCGGCGCGTCGCTATCTGCCTGAAGTTGCTGAAGCTCGACTTCGACCACAAGTCGATTTCCGTATTCAGCACGTATGAGGCGTTCGCGAAGATCAATCCGGTCGTGAAAGCGCCAACCCTGATCCTCGACAACGGCCAGCGCGTGATGGACTCGACCGTGATCCTGCAATACGTCGCCACGCTCGCCGCGCCGGAGCAACGGATCTTCCCGACACAAGCGGAGCACTGCCTGCGCGCCGCGCGTCTCACGGGCCTCGCGCTGGCCGCTTGTGAGAAGTCCGTGCAGATCGTCTACGAACGCAATCTGCGTCCGGCGGACAAGCAGCACGAGCCGTGGGTCGACCGCGTGACCGAGCAATTGCTCGCCGCTTACCGCGAACTCGAAGCGGAACTCGTGTCGACCCCGCTACCCGTCGAAGCGAACCGTTTCGGCGCGGCGGACGTGACGGTAGCCGTAGCGTGGAATTTCACGCAGATGTTCTTGCCGGAGATCGTCACCAAGGCGGCACATCCGCAACTCCAGGCATTTTCCGAGGCAGCCGAGCAGTTGCCGGTGTTCGTCGACACGCCAGCGGTATAAAACGCGCCCGGGCGGCTAGCCAGCCAGCGAGCAACAAGCGCAGCCTGCAACGGGCTTCACTGCCGATTGCAGGCGCCGGGACGGCCGGCCGCGCTTTGGCTGCCGGCGCTCATCCGCAGTCACGGCTTACACCGTCGCCGCTTCCCGGTCCACGCCACCCTGGAACAACTCGGAGATCGCATCCGTCGACAGCGGCCTTGCGAAGTAGAAGCCCTGCATTTCGTCGCATGCACGCTCTTTCAGAAAGTCGAGTTGCGCCGACGTCTCCACGCCTTCCGCGATCACCTGCAACTTCAGCGAATGCGCGAGCGCGATGATCGCCGAGGTAATCGTTTCATCGTCGCCCGACACGCCGATATCCGACACGAACGAGCGGTCGATCTTCAGCCGGTCCACCGGAAAGCGCTTCAGATAGCTCAGGCTCGAATAGCCGGTGCCGAAGTCGTCGATGGCAAGGCCGATGCCGAGCGCGTGCAGCTCGTTGAGCATCGACACCGCCTCCTCGGCATTGCGCATGATGGTGCTTTCGGTAAGCTCGAGTTCGAGATACTGCGGCTCGAGACCCGTCTCGGCCAGCACCTGTTTGACCAGCTTCGCGATATCGCGCTGCTGAAACACGCGCGCCGACAGATTCACCGAGACCCGCGCCGGCGGCAAGCCTTCGTCCTGCCACGCCTTGTTCTGGCGGCACGCCTCGCGCAACACCCATTCCGACAACGGCCCGATCAAGCCGCTCTCCTCGGCAACCGGAATGAATAGCGACGGCAGCACCAGGCCGACTTCCGGATCGTGCCAGCGCACCAGCGCCTCGGTGCCGACGATCCGTCCGCTCTCGATATCCACCTGCGGCTGGTAGTGCAACAGGAACTCGTTGTCGCGCAACGCGCGGCGCAAACGCCGCTCAAGATTCAGGCGCGCGCCCGCGCTCGCATTCATCTCCGGCTGGTAGAACTGGAAGGTATTGCGGCCCATGTCCTTCGCGCGATACATCGCGAGGTCGGCTTTTTTCATCAGCGTTTCCGCGTCTTCGCCGTCCTGCGGAAAGAGGCTCGCGCCCATGCTGCAGCCGACATACAACTCGGTGCCGTCGAGCCACACCGGCTCGGAAATCGACGCGCGCACACGCTCCATCCACGCGATCAGCGACTGCTCGTCGACGGTATCGGTCATCACGATCACGAACTCGTCGCCACCGTGCCGCGCCACCGTGTCGCTGGTTCGCGAGCAGCGCGCGAGCCGCTCGGCCACCACGCTCAGCAAGCGGTCGCCGACGCTATGACCGAGGGTATCGTTGACGTTCTTGAAACCATCCAGATCGATGAACACGACCGCAACGCCCTTGTGGTGCCGGTGCGCAACGATCAACGCATGCTGCAGACGATCGCGCAGCAGATTGCGATTCGGCAGCCGCGTGAGACTGTCGTAGTTGGCCTGATACTCGAGCTGTTCCTGATAGCGGATCAGATCGGTCACGTCGTTGATCACACCGATGTGGTGCGTGATCACGCCTTCCGCGTTCGGCACCGGTGCGATGAACAGTTGATTCCAGAACAGCGCGCCGTCCTTGCGATAGTTGCGCACCACGGCGCTCACCTCGCGGTTCGCGGCGAGCGCCTGACGGATCAGCGCAACGCCTTCCTGGTCGCGGTCGTCGCGCTGCAGGACACGGCAATCGTGGCCGATCACTTCGGCGGGGTCGTAACCGGTGATGCGCATGAACGCGGGGTTCACGTATTCGATCAGATTGCCCGCCGGCGACGGCGCGGTTATCAGAATCGCGTTGACGCTGGCGTCGAGCGCACGGCTTTGCAGACGCAAAGCCAGATCGGAGCGCTTGCGCTCGGTGATGTCCGTATAAGACCCGAGCACGCCGATCACGCGTCCGTCGCTGTCAGTGAACGGCAGCTTGCTCGTGACCATGGTGCGATGGACGCCGTCGATCAGCACATCGACCTCGAAGTTCATCTTCGGCACGCCGGTGGTCACCACTTCCCTATCGTGCTCGTTCAGCAGCTCGGCGTAAGCGCGCCACGGCATCTCGCTGTCGCTCTTGCCGACGACCTGCTCGGAATACGAGAGCCCCGCATCGCGCGCGAACGCCATATTGCAGCCGAGATAGCGCGACTCCCGATCCTTCCAGAAAATCCGCTGCGGAATGTTGTCGATCACCGTTTCAAGCATCTGGTTCGAACGCTGCGCTTCGGCTTCGGCGTTGATCTGCTCGGTGACGTCATCGGCCAGCACGAAGAAAGCGGCGCGGCCCATGAAGTTGAGCGCGTGATACGAAATGTCGGCGCTGATCATCGAACCGTCCTTGCGCCGGTGGTGCCAGATGCCCGCCATCGTGCGGCCCTGTTGCTGGACATCGCTGCGCTGCAAGTACGATTCGAGTCGCGAGATTTCGACATTCGGCCGGATCGCCCGAATCGTCATGCCGAGAAATTCGCTTTCCGAGTAGCCGTATTGCTGGATCGCGGCCGCGTTGACCGCGAGAAAGCGCAGCGTCTCGCGATCGAAAATGTACATCGGCACCGGATGATCATCGAACAGGCCGCGAAAACGCTCGTCGTTGCGGCTAATCGCGCCGACGGTGCGCAGCTTTTCACGCGCGCGGCTTTCGCGGGCGCCGAACGTGAAGATCAGGAGCGCGCCACCGCCTAGCATCGTCACGAGCAGCAGAAACATGGCGCGCCGGGTCTCGCTCGTGGAAGCCGCGAGCGACACCTGCAACGCCTCATCCTCCTGCTGGCGCAACGCCGCGAGACCGGCCTCCACTCGGCCGAGGCCCAGCCCGAGATGCGTATAGGTCGACACCGCCCACCCGCGCGATTCGTTCGGCGTCGCGCCGGCGCCCGTCAACAGCGCATCGGCGATATCGTGCTGCAGCACGTGACTGTCCGCGCTGAGCCTGGCGAGCGTGTCGAGCATCGCGGGCTCGCCGGCGAGCTCGTTGCGCAAATCATGCTCCAGACCCGCCAGCACGGGCGCCATGGCGGCGACCTCGTTCACCGGCACGGCCTCACCTATCGCTTCGAAACGGCCAAGCGTGGCCAGCCCGCCGTCGAGCGCCGTATGGTAGGCGTCGAGGTTCTGACGCACGCTCGCCGAACGCAGCATGCGCGCGTCGGCGTCACGCTGGCCGCAAATCTGCGTATAGGCGACGCACGCGTTCGCGCCGACCGCCGCGGCGACGACCGCCAGATTGATCAGCAGCCGCTTCGATAAAAAAGGAGTCATGGATTCCGAACGTCAATCGTTCTGAGGGCGGGAGCGCGGGGTCGCTTTCGGTGCGTCGGGTCGCATCGAGTCGAGTCTTTTTACGCGCCAACCCATGGATAACGGCAGGGTTCGGAACAGATTGAGGGCGAGGGATGAAAAAAAACGCCGCACCTAGCCGGCCGCACCAAATTCCTTCATCGCGGGGACGAAGTCGTGGTTGCTGTCCGGCTTGCGCGACAATTTGGCGAGCACGTAGCGTTTGAACGGCCCGAGTTCGGCCCACTGGGCAACGTCCGGCGTCGGCAGGCCGGCCAGCCCCGCCTGATGCGCGACGCCATCCGGCACGCTATCCGTGCGGCGCCAGGCGGGCGCTTCCTCGGGCGTAAACCACTCCGGCTCGACGTTGGCGTGCGTGCGCAGCATTTCGAACAGCGCATGGTCGAAATTCGGTTCGATTTCCGCGTCCTCTTCGACCGGAAAACGCGCCAGCAGCTTGCGATCCTCGAGCGGCAGCAGCTGCCACTGCGCGAGCGTGATGCGCAACCCGAAGCGATCAAGATTGAAGCGCACCGACATCGGGATGTAGGTGAAATTCTCCGAAGACGCGACTTCGAAGTTGAACAGAAGCGGTGCTTCGTTGAGTCCCATGACAGTATTCCTCGTTGGTAGCGGGCAGCGCACCAGCCCAGCTTGAGGTATTTTAGAACCTTATTCGCGTAATAGCGGCGTGGTCTGGCACCGCTTCACAACGCCGGGCAACGCTGCCAGCCGCTCAACCGCGCAGCATGACAGGAGTGAAACAGCTTGAACGAACTGGATACAGCCGGGCAGCCGGGCACCGTGGAGCGCCACGTACACCGGCATCGCGGCGCGTTGGTCGAATCCGTCACCGATCACGTCGGTCAGGAGTGGCCGGTGGCGCTCGTCTTCAACGGCATCTCGCACGCGGTAATGATGTGCACGCCGCGCGATCTGGAAGCGTTCGCGGTCGGTTTTGCGATTTCGGAAGGGATCGTGGAACGCGGCAGCGACATTCAGGACATCGAGGTCGAGCTACACGACGATGACGAATTGCCGCACGCCGAGGTGCAATTGAAAGTGGTGCAGCAGGCTTTCGTCGCGCTGAAGGAAAAGCGCCGCGCGCTCGCCGGGCGCACCGGCTGTGGCGTGTGCGGAATCGAAAGCATCGATCTGCTGGATCTGAATCCGGAGCGCGTGCCCGACACCGGCTTTCTGCAACGGCTCGCGCCGGATGCGATTGCTCGTGCCGCGCGCGAATTGCCGGAACACCAGTCGCTGACGCGTCTGACCGGCGGCCTGCACGCCGCCGCATGGTGCGATGCGGCAGGCGCGATTCGCTACGCGTTCGAGGATGTCGGCCGTCACAACGCACTCGACAAGCTGATCGGCCAGCTGGTGCTTGATCGCGTGGATACCAAGGAAGGTTTTGTGTTTCTGTCGAGCCGAGCCAGCTACGAGCTGGTGCGCAAGGCAGCGCGTGTCGACGTGCCGATGGTCGCGACGATTTCGGCGCCGTCGTCGCTGGCGATTGCAATTGCCCGCAAGGCCGGCGTGCGGCTGGTCAGCTTCTGCCGCGAAACCAGCTACGTCGACTATGACACGTTGCAGTCGACGCAGCTTTAAGCGGAGGAAATGCCGGGAGGATCTGCAACTGTTGATGCGCATGATCGCCGGACGCATCTAGTGCATTCAGGCCTCTCTGGCATCCTTCGCCGCCATTCAAGCACCCAAACGCAGCCCTCGCTCAGTCGAACTGCCGGAAATCCGGCTTGCGCTTCTCGAAGAACGCCTTGAACGCCTCGCGCGCTTCCGGCGCGAGCAGCATCTTGCCGAAGTGCACCGCTTCCTCTGTCATTTGCGTATGCAGTTCCTGGTGGCTCGCGCGCTTCATCAGATTCTTCGTCACGCGCAACGACGAGGCCGGCAGTGCCGCCAGCTTCGCCGCTTGCGCTGCCGCGAACGCATCGACTTCAGCGGCGGGCAGCACGCGATTCACGAAGCCCATGCGGTGTGCTTCGGCGGCATCGAACGCTTCGCCTAGCAGCAGTTTCTCCGCTGCCGCCTGGTAGCCGGCCACGCGCTGCAACAGCAAACTCGACGCCGCTTCCGGACACAGCCCAAGTTGAGTAAACGGCAGCGAAAAACTCGCCGTATCCGCCGCATAAACCAGGTCGCAGTGCAGTAGCAGCGTCGTGCCGATGCCGACCGCCGGCCCCGCCACCGATACCACCACCGGCCTTTCCGCCGAGCTGATCGCACGCAGGAACTGGAACACCGGCGCGTTTTCGCCCATCGGCGGGGTCTTCATGAAGTCTTCGAGATCGTTGCCCGCGCTGAAGATGCCGGCGCTGCCGCGAATCAGAATCGCCCGGATCGACGCGTCGCCCTGTGCTTCGACCAGCGCGTCAGCCATCGTCTGATACATGGCGGCCGTGATCGCGTTTTTCTTGTCGGGCCGGTTGAAGGCAATCGTCAGCACGCCATCGGCGCGCTCGATCAGAATATCCATTGTCATCTCCTCGTACTCCTCTTTGCTGCTGAAAGGAAAAAACGGTTCGCAAGCCAGGCGGCCTGCGAACCGTTTCCGTGATCCCTAGGGGACCACTGCGGCAATCACTGCGAGGATCGCTCCAGCGACCGCCGCGGGGACCCGGGCAACCACGATTACAGACGCTCGATGATGCCGGCCGCGCCCATGCCGGTGCCGACGCACATCGTCACCATGCCGTACTTGAAGTTGCGGCGGCGCAGGCCGTGCACCACCGTCGACGCACGAATCGCACCCGTCGCACCCAGCGGATGGCCCAGAGCGATCGCGCCACCTAGCGGGTTGATCTTCGACGGATCGAGACCGAGGTCCTGAATCACCGCCAGCGATTGCGCGGCGAATGCTTCGTTCAGCTCGATCCAGTCCATGTCTTCGATCTTCAGGCCGGCGGCCTTCAAGGCGGCCGGAATCGCTTCCTTCGGCCCGATGCCCATGATTTCCGGCGGCACACCGCGCACGGCGAAGCTGACGAAACGGGCGAGCGGCGTCAGGTTGAATTCCTTCAGCATCTTTTCCGACACGACGATCAGCGCGCCCGCGCCGTCCGACGTTTGCGAGCTGTTGCCGGCGGTCACCGAACCCTTGTTGGCGAACACGGTGCGCAGCCTGGCGAGGCCTTCCATTGAGGTATCGCCGCGCGGACCTTCATCGAGCGAGACTTCGCGCGTCTTCACCTTCACTTCGCCGGTGGCGAGATCGGGGAAACGCTCAGTGATCGTGTAGGCCGCGATTTCGTCGTTGAACTCACCGGCTTGCTGCGCGGCGATCGCGCGGCGATGCGATTCGACCGAGAACGCGTCTTGCGCTTCGCGGCTGATCTTCCAGCGATCCGCGACCTTCTCTGCCGTCAGGCCCATGCCGTAGGCGATGCCGATGTCTTCATTGCGATCGAAGATGTGCGGCGACATTGACGGCTTGTTGCCCATCATCGGCACCATACTCATCGATTCGCAGCCGCCGGCGATCATCGCGTCCGATTCGCCGACGCGGATGCGATCCGCCGCCATTGCCAGCGCGGTGAGGCCCGAGGCGCAGAAGCGGTTCACCGTCACGCCGCCGACCGTGTTCGGCAGGCCTGCCAGCAGCGCGCCCATTCGCGCGACGTTCAAGCCTTGTTCCGCTTCCGGAATCGCGCAGCCGATGATCGCATCTTCGATCACTTTGGTATCGAGGCCGGGTACCTGCGCCACAGCCGATCGGATCGCGTGCACCAGCAGTTCGTCCGGTCGCGTGTTCTTGAACATCCCGCGCGGCGCCTTGCCGATCGGCGTGCGGCTCGCGGCGACGATGTATGCGTCTTGCAATTGCTTTGCCATTGAATATCTCCCTTGCCGCTTAGTTACGCACCGGCTTGCCGGTTTGCAGCATGCCCATGATCCGTTCCTGCGTCTTTTGCGTGCCGAGCAGATCGACGAACGCACGACGCTCGAGTTTCAGCAGCCATTCTTCGTCGACCAGACTGCCGGCTTCCACGTCACCGCCGCACACCGCTTCAGCGATGCGGCTCGCGATCAGATAGTCGTGCTCGCTGATGAAACGGCCGTCGCGCATGTTGACGAGCGATGCCTTGATGGTCGCAATCGCCGAGCGGCCGGCCACCGGCACTTGCGTGACACGCAGCGGCGGACGGTAGCCCGCTGCCGACAACGCACGCGCTTCCTTCTTCGCGACGTCGAGTAGTTCGAACACGTTGAACACGATCGTGTCGGACGGCTTCAGGTAGCCCATTGCGCGGGCGTCCAGCGCCGAGGCCGAGACCTTAGCCATTGCGGCGTTTTCGAACGACTTCTGCACGAACTTCAGCAGATCGTTGGTCGCACCCACTTGCGTTGCAGCTTCCGCCGCGCGCAATGCCGCTTCCTTCAGACCGCCGCCCGCGGGCACGAGACCCACGCCGACTTCGACCAGACCGATATAGCTTTCGATGTGCGCGACACGCTTCGCGCTATGCAGCGCCAGTTCGCAGCCGCCGCCGAGCGCGATGCCCGACACCGCCGAGATGACCGGCACGCTCGCATACTTCACGCGCAGCATGCCTTGCTGGAATTTCTGCACGAACGGCTCGATACCTTTCGCGCCGCCCATCATGAAGGCGGGCATCGCTTCTTCCAGGTTCGCGCCGGCGGAGAACGGGCCGCCCGGCGTGCCGAGTTTCAGCGACGTAGGCTGCCACACGACCAGACCCTTGTAGTCTTTCTCGGCGAGTTCGATGGCTTGCGTCAGGCCGTCGATCACCGACGGTCCGATCGTGTTCATCTTGCTCTTGAACGACACGATCAGGACGTCGTTCTCGCCGGCGCGGTCGTCGACCCAGGCGCGCACGGCGTCGGTTTCAAACAGCGTCTTGCCGTAGGTCTTCGGGTCCGCGGCGGTCTCGCCGACCAGCGGGGCACGGAACACCTGCTTGTCGTAGACCGACAGCGACGAGCGCGGCACAAAAGTCTTCGATGCCGGCGACCACGAACCTTCGTTCGTATGCACGCCGCCCTTCTCGGCAACCGGACCTTCCAATACCCACGACGGCAGCGGCACGTTCGACAGTGCCTTGCCTGCCGCGATGTCTTCCTGCACCCATTCGGCGACCTGTTTCCAGCCGGCCGTCTGCCAACCTTCGAACGGACCTTCGTTCCAGCCGAACCCCCAGCGAATCGCCAGATCGACGTCGCGCGCGTTGTCAGCGATCGATTCCAGATGCACGCCGATGTAGTGATACACGTCGCGGAAAATCGACCACAGGAATTGCGCCTGTGGATGCTCTGATTCGCGCAGCAGTTTCAGACGTTCCGCCGGCGGGCGCTTCAGGATGCGGCCAACCAGTTCGTCGGCCTTCGCGCCGCCGTCGACATACTCGCCCGTCTGCGGGTCGAGCACCTTGATCGCCTTGCCTTCCTTCTTGTAGAAGCCGCCGCCGGTCTTCTGACCGAGCGCGCCCTTCTTCACCAGTTCAGCGAGCACAGCCGGCGTTTCGTAGACCGGGAAGAATGGGTCGTCTTTCAGCGTGTCCTGCATCGTCTTGATGACGTGCGCCATGGTGTCGAGACCGACCACGTCGGCCGTGCGGAACGTTGCCGACTTCGCGCGGCCCAGACGCGAGCCCGTCAGGTCGTCCACTTCGTCGAAACGCAGGCCGAACTTCGCGGCTTCGGTGATCACGGCGAGGATCGAGAAAATACCGACGCGGTTGGCGATGAAGTTCGGCGTGTCTTTTGCCCGCACGACGCCCTTGCCGACCACGCTCGTCAGGAACGATTCGAGCTGGTCGAGAATCTCCGGACGGGTAGTCGCGGTCGGGATCAGTTCGACCAGATGCATGTAGCGCGGCGGATTGAAGAAGTGCACGCCGCAGAAGCGCGCCTTCAGTTCATCCGTGAAACCGTTCGACAGATCGGTGATCGACAGACCCGACGTGTTGGTCGCGAAGATCGCATTCGGTGCGATGTGCGGCGAGACCTTCTTGTACAGGTCGTGCTTCCAGTCCATGCGTTCGGCGATCGCTTCGATCACGAGGTCGCACTCAGCGAGCTTCTCGATGTCGTCGTCGTAGTTGGCGGGCTGGATGTATTGCGCGTCGTCCTTCACGCCGAACGGCGCGGGCGACAGCTTCTTCAGATTCTCGATCGCCTTCAGCGCAATCGCGTTCTTCGGGCCTTCTTTTGCGGGCAGGTCGAACAGCAGCACGGGCACCTTGGCGTTGATCAGGTGCGCTGCGATCTGCGCGCCCATCACGCCGGCGCCGAGCACGGCTACCTTGCGAATGATCAGATTGCTCACGTCGTTCCTCCGGGGAGTTATGCGGTGTCGCGTATTTGTCGCGATGTGTGGCTGGCGAAGCGCCACGCGTTTCAAAGCGCGTGACGCTTGCCGTGATGTGCTTTAGAACAGCGCTTCGTCGACTTCCATCATCGACTTCGAACCCGCGCGCGCCTGACGGATCGTCATCGCCGTTTCCGGCAGCAGCTTCGCGAAGTAGAAGCGTGCGGTAGCGAGCTTCGCCTTGTAGAACGGATCGCCCGATGCTTCGTTATCCAGCGCGACACGTGCCATGCGCGCCCAGAAGTACGAAAACACCAGGTGGCCGACGGTGCGCAGATACGGCACGGCGGCAGCGCCGACTTCGTCCGGATTCTGCATGGCCTTCATGCCGATTTCCATCGTCAGCTTCTGCACCTTTTCGCCGATGTCGGCGAGCGGGTTGATGAACTCCTGCATTTCCGGCTTCACGCCTTCGGCTTCGACAAAGTCCGCCACGAGTTTGCCGAACTTCTTCATCTTGGCGCCCATGTCGCCGAGAATCTTGCGGCCCAGCAGGTCGAGCGCCTGAATGGCGTTGGTGCCTTCGTAGATCATGTTGATACGCGCGTCGCGCACGTATTGCTCCATGCCCCACTCGGCGATGAAGCCGTGGCCGCCGTAAATCTGCATCGCGTGGTTGGTGCTTTCGAACGCGTTGTCCGACAGGAACGCTTTCAGGATCGGCGTGAGCAGGGCGACCAGATCCGCGGCTTCTTTACGCACCGATTCGTCGGCGTGGGACAGTTCCTTGTCGATGTGCAGCGCGGACCAGTACGAGAACGCGCGCGCGCCTTCCGCGTAGGCTTTTTGCGTGAGCAGCATGCGGCGCACGTCGGGGTGCACGATGATCGGATCAGCGGCTTTTTCCGGCGCCTTCGGGCCCGTCAGCGACCGCATCTGGAGACGCTCTTTCGCATACACCAGCGAGTTCTGATAGCCGATTTCGGTCAGGCCCAGGCTCTGCATGCCAACGCCCAGGCGCGCGGCGTTCATCATCACGAACATCGCGTTCAAGCCCTTGTTCGGCTCGCCGACCAGCCAGCCCTTCGCGTTGTCGAGATTGATCACGCAGGTGGCGTTGCCGTGAATGCCCATCTTGTGTTCGATGGAGCCGCACTTCACGCCGTTGCGCTCGCCCGGTTCGCCCGCTTCGTTCGGGACGAACTTCGGCACGATGAACAGAGAAATGCCCTTGGTGCCCTTCGGCGCATCCGGCAGACGCGCGAGCACCAGGTGAACGATGTTCTCCGCCAGATCGTGTTCGCCGCTGGAGATGAAAATCTTCGTGCCGCTGATCGCGTACGAGCCGTCGCTGTTCGGTTCGGCCTTGGTGCGCAGAATGCCGAGGTCGGTGCCGCAATGCGGTTCGGTCAGACACATCGTGCCGGTCCAGACGCCCGCGACCAGCTTCGGCAGATAACGTTGTTGCAGCTCCGGCGTGCCGTGCGCGTGCAGGCATTCATACGCGCCATGCGAGAGGCCCGGGTACATCGTCCACGCCTGGTTCGCCGAGTTCAGCATTTCATACAGCGCGTTGTTGACGAACGCGGGCAGGCCCTGGCCGCCGTATTCCGGGTCGCAGCCGAGTGCCGGCCAGCCGGCTTCCACGTACTGCTTGTAGGCTTCCTTGAAGCCCTTCGGTGTGGTCACGACGCCGTCGCCAACGTACGTGCAGCCTTCCTGGTCCCCGCTGTGATTGAGCGGGAACAGCACTTCGGAGCAGAACTTGCCGGCCTCTTCGAGCACGGCGTTGATCGTATCCGCGTCGAGATCCGCGTGCTTCGGCATCTGCTGGATTTCGGCTTCGACGTTAAGCAGTTCGTGCAACACGAATTGCATGTCGCGCAGCGGCGCGGCGTACTGTCCCATGACTCTCTCTCCCAAGTTTGACAAGGAGCCAGGCTGTTAGCTGAGTCCGTGGATCGGATCGATCAGCGCCGCTGAATCTGTTTAAGTTCGGCGGCCCTGCTAACGGCTTTCGCTCTGATACGAAATAATCAGTTTTTCCAGCGCAGCCCACGTCAGACGCACGGCATCCGGCAAGTGCAGGAAGCGCGCGTCGTGATGCAGGCCGAGCGTGAAGCTGTACAGTTCGAACAGCATCAGCTGCGGATCGGTATCGGCTCGCAGATGCCCTTCTTCCATGGCTTGCGAAATCGCCCGGGTGAGCGCCGCGCGCCAGATCGTCACGCTCGACACCAGTTGCTCGCGCACCGGGTTGTCCGCACGGTCGTCGTACTCGACGGCACCGCTGATGTAGATGCACCCAGTGGTGACTTCCTGAATGCGTTTCTCGATCCAGCGGGAGATCATCGCGCGCAAGCGCGGCAACCCACGAGGCTCGCGCAAGCTCGGGAAAAATACCTCGTCTTCAAAACGACGGTGGTATTCGCGCACGACCTCGACCTGCAAATCCTCGCGCGACCCGAAATGCGCGAACACACCGCTTTTGCTCATCTGCATGCGTTCGGCCAGCAGCCCAATCGTCAGACCTTCCAGTCCGTCGCGGCTTGCCAGATCGAGTGCTGCTTCGAGAATCGCGGCTCGTGTTTGTTCGCCTTTTCGCATAGCTTTTTACCGTTCTAATGTGACCGAAAGAAAATCGAACGGCCGTACTATTATTGAGTGCCGCCGTCCGCGAAACAAGGACTTTATTAGAAACCGGTTTCTAACCAGGTTCCAATTCTGCTGCATCCGTCAATCAGAGGAAGGAGATTTTTTAGAGGCGTTTGCCTTCTTTTGCTGCCTTTCATTGACGCCACGCCTTTGCGCTTAGGTGAGAGTGGAGCGAGCGCTAGTCATAGCCGCCCACCGTCAACAGCTTCATCACGGCCCGGTAGGTCGTGTAGGCCAGCCAGTTGAGAGCGCGCTCGCCCGCCGGACGGGCATCGTAGCGCGCCTCATCGATCCTGCGCGAATCCTTGAAGGCGACGAGGATC
The DNA here is from genome assembly GCF_046027605.1 of Paraburkholderia fungorum. Classification (GTDB taxonomy): domain Bacteria; phylum Pseudomonadota; class Gammaproteobacteria; order Burkholderiales; family Burkholderiaceae; genus Paraburkholderia; species Paraburkholderia fungorum_F. Next base: position 15,443 of record NZ_JAQQEF010000016.1, on the reverse strand, counting down.
GCTTCACGCAGCGCGTCGATCGAGGGATCGTTCACCAGCACGACGTTGGCCTCGTTGTTGAGCATCAGACTCAACGCATCGAGGTTCGACGAGCCGACGGTCCCCCAGTTCGAATCCACCACCGCGACCTTGCCGTGCAGCAGGGTTTTCTCGTACTCGGCGATCTGCACGCCGGCCTTGAGCAGGGCACGATACAGAAACGGCACCGCGTAATCGAGCGCCTTGAATTCCTTGCGCCCGATGATCAGCTTTACCTCGACGCCGCGCCGCGCCGCGAACACCAGCGCGCGCCGCAGCTTGCGGCCCGGCATGAAGTACGGGTTGGCCAGCAGCACTTCGCTGCGGGCCTGGCCGATCGAGGTCAGATACGCTTTTTCGATGGCGCGGCGGTTGATCAGGTTGTCGCGTGCGACGAAGGCCACGCACGGCTGCCCGCCGGCCCAGAGTGCCTCGTTGCGGTTGCGGCGCCGGCGGCGCAGCGTGCCGAGCGACGCCATGGTCTTCGGCCCGAGATCGGGCTCGAGGGACTCCAACGGCCGATGCCCGAGGCGGATCCGCCGCCATTGCACCTCGAACGCCTGGCGGATATCGGCGACCACCGGCCCATGCAGTTCCACCGCGAAATCCCAGCGCCGGTACGGCAGCTTCTCGCCGTTGTTCTCGTAATCGTCGACGATGTTGATACCGCCGCAATACGCGAACTGATCGTCCACCACCGCGATCTTGCGGTGCGTCCGCGAGAAGCCTAAGCGGCCGAAGATGTGCGGGTTATAGATGCGGTGATCGATGCCGGCAAGCGGCCATTCGGCGAACATCTGGAGGCGGGCCGTGCCGATGCCGTCGGTGATCACGCGCACCTTCACGCCGCGCGACGCGGCGCGGATCAGCGCGGCGCTAACGGCCTGGCCGGCACTATCGTTGCAGAAGATATAGGTTTCGAGAACCACGTCGCTCTGCGCCGCGTCGATGCGTTCGACGAGCGCCGCGAAGAACTCGTCGCCGGAACGCAGCAGCTTGACGTCGTTGCCGCTGGTAAAGCGGTAGCGCTGCCAGTAGCGGCGGCCGAGCAGCGATTGCCGGAGTCGCGCGAAACGGCGCGCGCCGCCGACGCTCACCGGGCACGCTCCTTGGGCTGCCCGTCATCCGGGCGCCCAGCGAGCCGCTTCGGCATTTGCAGGATCGCATCCGCATTCGACGATGAAAAGCAGCGCGACGCCGCCTCTTCATACGGCAGCCACAGGAATGCGGTGTGTTCTCGCGGCGCGAGCGTCACCTCGAGCTGTTCGGGCACTTCCAGGCTGAACCAATGTTCGGTGTTGTGGATCACGCCCTCGGCATAGCGATGCCGGAACTGCGGGTAGATCTCATATTCAATCGCGTACTGCCAATCGAACAGCGCGCTGTGCGGCACCAGTGCACTGCCGACCACGATGCCGGTTTCCTCGGCGACCTCGCGCGCGGCCGTCTCGACGAAGGGTTCGTCGAGCTGGTCTTTGGAGCCCGTCACCGACTGCCAGAAGCCTGCATGGTCGGCACGCTCGATCAACAGTACGTCGAGCGCGGGCGTATGGATGACGACGAGTACGGATTGCGGGATCTTCGGCGGTTTCGGCATGGCGTAAGAACTGGGCGCAATGCTTGCGCGGTACATGTCGGCGAGTGTTCAAGTGGTCCCACGAAGGGTCGAGACCGGTTGCTGCGACTGTAACGCAAAAAACGAAAAAGGCGCATCACGCGCCTTTCTCGTTTGCTTGAAACTGCCAAGGTTCTGGCAGCTTTGACCGGCTCGACTGTTACGCCGGCACCTTAGGTGGGCACCTTAGGCCTTCGGTTCCGGCTGACGCAGGCGGATGTGCAACTCGCGCAGCTGGCGCTCGTCCACTTCGCTCGGCGCCTGCGTGAGCAGATCCTGCGCACGCTGCGTCTTCGGGAACGCGATCACGTCGCGGATCGAATCGGCGCCGGCCATCATCGTGATGATGCGGTCCAGACCGAAGGCGATACCGCCGTGCGGCGGCGCACCGTATTGCAGCGCGTCGAGCAGGAAGCCAAACTTGGCTTGCGCTTCTTCCGCGTTGATCTTCAGCGCGCGGAACACCTTGCTCTGCACTTCTTCACGGTGAATACGCACCGAACCGCCGCCGATTTCCCAGCCGTTCAGCACCATGTCGTAGGCCTTCGCGAGGCAGCGCGCCGGATCCGTTTCCAGATACTCGAGGTGCTCGTCTTTCGGGCTCGTGAACGGGTGATGCGCGGCGACGTAGCGGTTGTCTTCCTCGTCGTATTCGAACATCGGGAAGTCGACCACCCACAGCGGCTTCCAGCCGGATTCAACCAGACCATTGGCCTTGCCGAATTCCGAATGACCGATCTTCAGGCGCAGTGCGCCCAGGCTGTCGTTCACCACCTTCGCGCGATCTGCCGCGAAGAAAATGATGTCGCCGTCTTGCGCACCAGTGCGCTCGATGATCGCCTTGACCGCTTCGTCGTGCAGGTTCTTGACGATCGGGCTTTGCAGGCCGTCACGGCCCTTCGCGACTTCGTTGACCTTGATCCATGCCAGGCCCTTCGCGCCGTAGATGCGCACGAATTCCGTGTAGCTGTCGATATCGCCACGCGAGAGCTCGCCGCCCTTCGGCACGCGGATCGCCGCGACGCGGCCGTCTTTCGTGTTGGCCGGCGTGCTGAACACCTTGAAGTCGACGTCCTTGACGGCGTCGGTCAGGTCCGTGAATTCGAGCTTGACGCGCAGGTCCGGCTTGTCCGAGCCGAAACGGCGCATCGCCTCCGAGTACTCCATGACCGGGAATTTATCGGCCAGTTCGACGCCGATCGTTTCCTTGAACACGTGACGGATCATCGCTTCGAACAGATCGCGGATTTCCTGTTCCGACAGGAACGAGGTTTCGCAGTCGATCTGCGTGAATTCCGGCTGACGGTCCGCGCGCAGGTCTTCGTCGCGGAAGCACTTGACGATCTGGTAGTAGCGGTCGAAGTTAGCGACCATCAGCAACTGCTTGAACAGCTGCGGCGACTGCGGCAGCGCGAAGAACTGGCCCGGGTTGGTACGCGACGGCACGAGGTAGTCGCGCGCGCCTTCCGGCGTGCTCTTGGTGAGCATCGGCGTTTCGATGTCGATGAAGCCCAGCGAGTCCAGGTACTTGCGCACTTCGATCGCGACGCGGTAGCGCAGACGCAGGTTGTGCTGCATCTGCGGACGGCGCAGGTCCAGCACGCGGTGCGTGAGGCGCGTGGTTTCCGACAGGTTGTCGTCGTCGAGCTGGAACGGCGGCGTGATCGACGCGTTCAGCACGATCAGTTCGTGGCACAGCACTTCGATCTTGCCGCTCTTGAGCGCGGCGTTCGTCGTGCCTTCCGGACGGGCGCGAACCACACCCTTGATCTGCAGGCAGAACTCGTTGCGCACGCCTTCGGCCGTCTTGAACATCTCCGCGCGATCCGGATCGCAGACGACCTGAACGAGGCCTTCGCGGTCGCGCAAGTCGATGAAGATGACGCCGCCATGGTCGCGACGGCGGCTTACCCAGCCGCACAGCGAGACGGATTGGCCCAGCAGTTCTTCGGTCACCAGACCGCAGTATTCAGATCTCATCGACATGATGTTTGTCTTTCGTTTTGCATTGATTGAACGGCGCGCAGCAATCTGACACTGCGTGAAACGCTGCGCACCGGCATTACAGCGGAGGCTCGACTGTGGTGCGGCGCACCGGCGCCGGCGGCGCGGACGGCGCCACGACGCCCATCGAGACGATGTACTTGAGCGCAGCGTCGACCGTCATGTCGAGCTCGATCACTTCGCTCCTCGGCACCATCAGGAAGAAGCCGGACGTTGGGTTCGGCGTAGTCGGCACATACACGCTGACGTGATCTTCTTTCAGGTGGTTGATCACGTCGCCGCCCGGAATGCCGGTCAGAAACGCAATCGTATAGGAACCGCGGCGCGGGTACTCGATCAGGAGTGCCTTGCGAAACGCATTGCCGCTGCTCGACAACAAGGTGTCCGACACCTGCTTCACGCTGGTGTAGATCGGGCCGACCACCGGAATGTGAGCGACCACGACTTCCCACCACTTCACGAGCTTCTGCCCGATGAAGTTTTGCGTCAACAGACCGACAACAAAGATGAACGCCAGCGTCAGCACCGCGCCAAGACCTGGCAGACGGAAGCCGAGCGCGCGCTCCGGCTGCCATGCGGTAGGCAGCAGCAACAGCGTCTGGTCCATCGTGCCGATGATCAGGCCGAGCACCCACAGTGTGATAGCCAGAGGCACCAGCACCAGCAGGCCAGTCAGGAACACCGATTTGAGCGTCGTTTTTTTCGTCGTCATGTGTACCGCCAGAAAGCCGCGCGAACCGATACTCGATGCGCGGCGTGTGCGCCGCCCCTGAGGGCGGCAGTCCCACTAGGCGCTGCCGGAACCGCTCGAACTCGCCGATGCGGCGGGTGCGGCAGCAGGCGCGGCGGGCGTTGCGGCGGCGCCCGATGAAGCGGCGGCGGCCGTGCCGTTGGCCGAAGCCGTGTCGGATTTCGCTGCGCCGTTATTCCCGGCTGCGGCGTTTTCGCCCGAATTTGCACTCGAGTCGCCATTCGCGTCGGGCTTGGCCGGCGCGCTCGCGCCGCTGTTACCGCCGCGGAAATCGGTCACATACCAGCCGGAACCCTTCAACTGGAAACCGGCGGCAGTCACCTGCTTGCGAAAGGTGTCTTGCCCGCACTCGGGACACTGCGTCAGCTGGGGGTCGCTCATCTTCTGAAGCACGTCCTTCCCGAAGCCGCATGACTCGCAACGATAAGCGTAGATCGGCATAATCTTTTCCCTACTGAAATCTCGTAACGCCTGCAAAGCCTTGAATTATAGCCGTATCTGGCTAGCCACCCGCGAATTTCGGGGCCGGCGCGCCAGGCGCAGCCGCCGTTCGCCTAGATTGGGGCGGCCGTTCTCGAATCAAGTGCGGTGCGATCAAGCGCGACGGCGCCAGGTCATCCAACGCTCGCGTCCGGCGAAGACGGCAATCGAATCGTTCACGGCTTCGTCTTCGATCAGATCGAAGTGCGGCGTGAGCAAGGCCTCGAGTTCAGCGCGCTCGATACCAAACGGCGGCCCTTTCGGCGTCGCGCCGAGGAAATAGAAACCCGCCAGCAACGCGCCGTCAGGCAACAACTCGGCCATCCGTTGCGCGTAGTCAGCGCGGCGCGCCAACGGCAGCGCGCAAAGGAACGCGCGCTCATAGATCCAGGCCGGCGTGAACGGCGGCTCATAAGTGAAGAAGTCAGCCTGCTCGACCAGTTGCGCATGCTGCGCGCCCAATTGCTCGCGCGCGGCCGCTACGGCGGCCGGCGAGAAATCGATCGCCCGGACTGAATTGCCTTGCTCAGCCAGCCAAAGTGCCTCGTAGGCACTCCCGCAACCAGGAATCAACACGGCAGCGTCGCTGTGCCGGCTGACGAACGACTGGAACGCCGCCGGCACGCCAGCCTGATCCCATGGCATGAAACGGCGCTCGAAGCGTTCGTCCCAGAACTCGGGCGAGTTGGGGTCGCGCGTCGCAAAGTCGGGGGCGGAGGGCTGGGTCGGGTCGCTCATGGCATGCCTCGTGTGGATCAGAAGCGGGTTCACCCGCCGTAGGCGAACGCCAGAAACGCCCGTGCCAGCACCGCGCCCACGCCGACCGCCGCGCCGAACAGCAGCAGCCCTTGCAGCAACCGGTTGGTACGCTTCTGTTCGAGCAGGATCTGGCGAATCATGTCGTCGTTCGCGCCACGCGTGTTGTCGTGACGCTCAGCCAGCACGTGATGGATCAGCCGCGGCAACTGCGGCAGCGTCTTGCTCCACTGCGGCGCCTCGATCTTCAGCCGCTCGTACCAGCCGCGCAAACCGATCTGCTCGTTCATCCAGCGTTCGAGATAGGGCTTGGCCGTCTTCCACAGGTCCAGCTCAGGATCGAGCGAGCGGCCGAGCCCTTCGACGTTCAACATGGTTTTCTGGAGCAGCACCAGTTGCGGCTGGATCTCGACGTTGAAGCGGCGCGAGGTCGAGAACAGCCGCATCAGCACCTGGCCGAGCGAAATATCTTTCAGTGCGCGGTCGAAATACGGCTCGCACACCGCCCGAATCGCGCTTTCCAGTTCTTCGACGCGAGTCGTGGGCGGCACCCAGCCCGACTCCAGATGCAGCGTGGCGACGCGATGGTAGTCACGCTTGAAGAAAGCGAGGAAGTTCTGCGCGAGGTAGTTTTTGTCGAAGTCCGACAGCGCGCCAATGATGCCGAAATCCAGCGCGATATAGCGGCCGAAGTGCGCCGGATCGAGACTCACCTGGATGTTGCCCGGGTGCATGTCGGCGTGGAAAAAACCATCGCGGAACACCTGGGTGAAGAAAATCTCAACACCTTCACGCGCCAGCTTCGGAATGTCGACCCCCGCCGCGCGCAGCGTCTCCACCTGGCTGATCGGCACGCCGACCATGCGCTCCATCACCAGCACCGTGGGCGTGCAGAATTCCCAGTACATCTCCGGCACCAGCAGGAGATCGAGCCCGGCGAAGTTGCGGCGCAGCTGGCTGCCGTTCGCCGCTTCGCGCATCAGATCGAGTTCGTCGTGCAGATACTTGTCAAATTCGGCGACCACCTCGCGCGGCTTCAAACGCTTGCCGTCGGCCCACAGCCGCTCGGCCCATACGGCGATGTCGCGCAGCAAAGCCAGGTCAGAGTCGATCACCGGCAGCATGTTCGGTCGCAACACTTTCACGGCGACGGCCTTGCCCGCGTGCTGCCCTGCTTTCACCTTCGCGAAGTGAACCTGCGCGATCGACGCGCTTGCAACCGGCACCCGCTCGAAATCGTCGAACAGCACGTCGACCGGCGCGCCGAGCGACTTCTCGACCAACCCGATCGCCACCGCCGAGTCGAACGGCGGCACCTGATCCTGCAGCTTGGCCAGTTCATTGGCGATGTCGACCGGCAGCAGATCGCGCCGCGTGGACAGCACCTGGCCGAACTTGACGAAGATCGGCCCGAGGCTTTCGAGCGCGAGCCGCAAGCGCACGCCCGGCGGCGCGTCGAACTTGCGACCGATCGTGGTGATACGCAGCAGCAGACGCACCCGCCGGTCGTTGACGCGGCCGAGCATCATCTCGTCGAGACCGAAGCGGATGACCGTGAAGAAAATCTTGAGGAAACGCAGAAAACGCATAGTTGTGCCCGGTGACTAGCGCGTGCCGCGCAACGTGGCGGCGCCGCCCGGCGCATTGGCGCCGCGGGCTTCGACCTTCTGTTCAAGACGCTCGATGCGCTTCTCCACGCGCGCCAAGGCATCGCGGGCGCGGGCCAGCTCGACGTTGAAATCCTCCAGCGCGGTGCGCCGCACCAGTTGCGGATTTTCGTCGAGCAGATATTCGGCGGCGGTGTCGAGCAGATTGCGCCCGGTACGACGCGCGTGTTCGCCGACCGTGCGCACCACCGACGCGACCCGCCACGCCGGACCGTCGCCGATCAGCCTGGCCAGATCCTCTTCCGGCTCCCAGCGCAGATGTTCGGCGAGCTTGGCGATCACAGTCGCGAACTCAGCGTCACCTTCGATCTTGACGTGCTTCATCACAGCGGCCTGGCCGCCTTGCACGAAAGCCGGCAGGGCCTCGGACGGCACCGAGATGGTCACGTCGAACTGTTGCGCCTCGGTTGCCTCGACCGCGCTCAGGTAGCCGTCCGGCTGCACCAGCAGCATCAGTACGACGGGCGGACAAGACAGACTCGCGGTCTTGCCCGCGTAAGGGGCGAGACGCTCGCGAGCCCACGATTCGCGGGCGAGCAGATGATTGACAGCAGCGGCGAAGGGCTTGGCGGCGAGGGTCATTGAAAGTGGCAAGAAAAAACCCGCGCGGGCGAGGTGCCCGCACGGGTTCCTATTGTAACGTCCGTTCGCTTCGCGGCCTGCTATGCCGAACGGCCAATCCTGTGCGCAGAATCAAGGCGGGCAGGACTGCCCTGTCTCCGCCCTGCTATTGCTCAGTGCTGCGCTACCTGCTGAATGCCGGCCAGCAGCCAGCCTTCACCCGGCCGGTTCGCCTTTGTCAGGTTCCAGACCTCGACGAAAGGCTCAGCCGCCGCATCCGCCGATTCACGGATCAAGCCGGAAAAGCGCACGCTGGCGAAGTATTCGGTCGCGCGCTCTTCAACGCCCAGCAATTCGGCGTTCAGCTGCACCACGTCGGTCTGATTGGATTCAGCGCCGCGCGAGGTCAGATCGACCTTCACTTCGGCGAACATTTCCGGCGTGGTGAATTCGCGGATGTCTTCCGTGTTACCGACGTCCCATGCAGCTTGCAGCCGCACGAAGTACACCTTGGCGTTGCGCAGGAACGCTTCCGAATCGAAGCCGGCCGGCACTACGGGGGCTGCGTTGATGGACGGCGTGGTCAGCGGGTTGCCTTGCGGCTCCAGATACGAGCCGGCGGGCGGAGCGCTGTAGCGCGGTTCCTGCGAATAGCCAGTGTTACCCGCATTCAGCGAAGGTGCGCTGCCCGCGTACGCCGGTTGCGCGGTATCGCGCTTGCGGCCCATGAAGCGGCGAATCAACCAGATGCCGATCATCGCAATGATCGCGATCACGATGATGTTGGCCATGGCGCCGGCAAACGCGCCGCCCAGACCGAAATGCGACAACAACGCAGCGATACCAAGACCGGCCGCGAGACCGGCGATTGGGCCAAGCCAGCGCGAGCGGTTAGGCGCGGCGGCCGGCGTCGGCGCGGGCGCCGGTGCCGGCTGGGCGCGCTGCTGCATCGCCTGATTGCTTTGGGAAGGTTGCGACGGGGCGGATTGCTGTTGAACGGTGTTCGACTGACGGCCAAGACTACGGCCACCGCCCATGCGGCGAGCTTCCGCATCGAGCGAGGCGAGAGAGCCGGCCATGATCAGACCGACCATCGCGATCAGTCCGATTCTTCTCACCAACGACCGCTTAACCTTACGGGGAGATAACACACCTGAATCGGACATTTTCGTACTTTCCTTTAAAAATCGATGGGTTAGGAACCCTAGTATTTGGTCCCCACATGTAAAGCTACCACGCCAGCTGACAAATTGTAATATTTGACGCCGTCCAGGCCCGCTTGTTCCATCATTGTTTTTAAAGTTTCCTGGTCCGGATGCATCCGGATCGATTCCGCCAGGTAGCGGTAGCTATCGGCGTCTTTCGCAAAACGGTCGCCGAGCCACGGCAACACCTTAAAAGAATAGACGTCGTAGACCTTTTTGAGCGGATCCCACACCTTCGAGAACTCCAGCACCAACAGACGGCCTGCAGGCTTCAGCACGCGGCGCATTTCCGCCAGCGCGACATCCTTGTGCGTCATGTTGCGCAAGCCGAATGCCACGGTCACCACGTCGAAGTAATTGTCCGGAAAGGGAATTTTCTCGGCGTCGCAAAGCAGCGCCGGGGTAATGACGCCCTTGTCCAGCAGGCGGTCGCGGCCCACCCGCAGCATCGATTCGTTGATGTCGGTATGCCAGACTTCACCGGTTTCGCCGGCCTGTTTGGCAAATGCCTTCGACAGATCGCCCGTGCCCCCCGCGATATCGAGCACTTTGAAGCCCGGCCGGACGTTGGCCTGGGCGATCGTGAACATCTTCCATGCCCGGTGCAACCCGCCCGACATCAGGTCGTTCATCAAGTCGTAGTTGGAAGCGACCGAGTGGAACACGCCCGCCACCTTCTGCGCTTTTTCCTGCTCGTCGACCGATTGAAAGCCGAAGTGGGTTTTGCTCATCGCGCTCGTCCTTTCGCGTATTCTGAAATGTTGCGCCGCATCAGTGCGGCGACCAGGGCGAATCGTATCAGTGACAGTGCCCGTGCGCAGCGCCCGCTACGGCCATCGGCGCATCGCGGTCGACACCGGCCGCTGCCAGTTTGGCGAGATAGTCGCGCCAGAGTTCATCCTGACGAACGGCCATATCGTGCAGCAGGTCCCAGGAATAGATGCCCGTGGCATGCCCGTCGGAGAAAGTCGGCTGCAACGCGTAGTTGCCGACGCCCTCGATCATCGTGATCGTGACGTCACGCTTGCCGGTTTGCAGGGTTTCCTGGCCTGGCCCATGGCCCATCACTTCCGCCGACGGCGAGTACACGCGCAGCAGTTCGAACGGCAGGCGATACGATTCGCCGTTTGCGTACTGCAATTCAAGCACGCGCGATTTGGAATGCACGACCACGCCGGTCGGGACCGGGGTATCGGGAGTCAGACCACTCATATTGACCTCGTAAGAACACGCCGGGCTGCCCCAGGTTTTCCGCCCGCAGGAAGGCCCGGCGCCAGGCGACAGATTCAGCGGCGCTCAGCCGAGCGCCTGTTCGATTTCCTGTCTCACCGCTTCGCGCAGCAGGGTAGCTTGCGCGCGGCGCGACGACAGCATGGCCTCGGACACCGTGCGCTGGCGCGGCGCCCAGATGGGCAGGGGAAAATGCGCGTCGTTCGAATAACGCGGAATCACATGCCAATGCACGTGCGGCACCTGGTTGCCCAGGCTCGCCAGGTTGACCTTGACCGGTTGCATGATGCGCCGCATCGCGTGTTCGACCGCATACACGGCTTTCATCACGCGATCGCGGTCGCTTCCGGCAAGGTCGGAAAACTCGGCCACATGCTTGTTCCAGATCACCCGGCAGAAGCCCGGGTAATCGTGTTCATCGGCGAGGACGACACGCAAGGTGTCGTCCTGCCACAGCACATCACCGCCATCTTCACGGCAAAAAACGCATTCCATCGTCGTCCTCAGGCAAAAATCGTCAGTCGTGCCATTAAACCAGCACGCGCTCGATTCCGCCATTGTTCGCCCGTTGGACGTAATCCGCCATCCAGTCTTCGCCCAGCACGTGACGTGCCATTTCGACGACGATGTAGTCCGCCTCGGTGCCCGCGTCTTCGTTGTAGCGCGACAAGCCCTGCAGGCAGGACGGGCAACTGGTCAGAATTTTCACGTCGGTGGCGCCGTTGCGTTGCGGCCCGTCGCCGGCCTTGAGCACGGAACCGTTCGGCGCACCCGCCGCGCCGGCCGATGCATTGGCCGTGTTGATCGCGTTGGCGCCGGCCTCAGCCACCAGAGGAATGCCGCGCAGCTTGGCCGCCCCCTTGCGCATTTCCTCTTCCTTGCGGAAGCGGACTTGCGTCGAGATATCCGGGCGCGTCACCGCGAGCGTGCCGGATTCGCCACAGCAGCGATCGTTCTTCTCGATCTTGTAGCCGTCGTTCTCCGAACCCATCAGCTGATTGACGAGCTTGACCGGATCCATCGTCTTGATCGGCGAGTGGCACGGGTCGTGGTACATGTAACGCACGCCGTTCACGCCTTCGAGCTTGATGCCTTTCTCGAGCAGAAACTCGTGGATGTCGATGATCCGGCAGCCCGGGAAGATCTTCTCGAATTCGTAACCGGCAAGCTGGTCGTAACACGTGCCGCAGGACACCACCACCGTCTTGATGTCGAGATAGTTCAGCGTATTGGCGACGCGGTGGAACAGCACGCGGTTATCCGTGACGATCTGCTCGGCCTTGTCGAACTGGCCTGAGCCGCGCTGCGGATAGCCGCAACACAGATAGCCCGGCGGCAATACGGTTTGCACGCCCGCCTCCCACAGCATGGCTTGTGTCGCCAGACCGACTTGCGAGAACAGCCGCTCCGAGCCGCAGCCCGGGAAGTAGAAGACCGCTTCCGTATCGGCGGTGGTCGTCTTCGGATTGCGGATGATCGGGACGATCTTGTTGTCCTCGATGTCCAGCAACGCGCGCGCGGTTTTCTTCGGCAGGTTGCCCGGCATCTTCTTGTTCATGAAGTGGATCACCTGCTGCGTGACCTTCGGCTTGCCGACGGTGGCTGGCGGGTGCGCCGTCTGCTTCTTCGCGAACTTCTTCAGCACGTCGTTGCCGAGGCGCTGAGCTTTATAGCCGATGCCCATCATCGCGGTGCGCGCGAGATTGATGGTCTGCGGATTGGTGGCGTTCAGGAAGAACATGCCGGCCGCGTTGCCCGGATTGAACTTCTTCTTGCCCATCTTGCGCAGCAGGTTGCGCATGTTCATCGTCACGTCGCCGAAGTCGATCTTTACCGGACACGGCGTCACGCATTTGTGACAGACGGTGCAGTGATCGGCGACATCGTTGAACTCGTCCCAGTGCTTGATCGACACGCCACGACGGGTCTGCTCTTCGTACAGGAACGCCTCGACCAGCAGCGAGGTGGCGAGAATCTTGTTGCGCGGGCTGTACAGCAGGTTCGCGCGCGGCACGTGGGTCGCGCACACCGGCTTGCACTTGCCGCAACGCAGGCAGTCCTTGATCGATTCCGAAATCGCGCCGATGTCGGACTGCTGCATGATCAGCGATTCGTAGCCCATCAGGCCGAAGCTCGGCGTGTAGGCGTTGCGCAGGTCGGCGCCTTCGAGCAGCTTGCCCGCATTGAAGCGGCCATGCGGATCGACGCGCTGCTTGTACGCGCGGAATTCGCCGATTTCCTCATCGGTCAGGAACTCGAGCTTGGTAATGCCGATACCGTGCTCGCCGGAAATCACGCCGTCGAGCGAACGCGCCAGCTTCATGATGCGCGCGACCGCCGTGTGGGCGTCCTGCAGCATCTCGTAGTTGTCGGAGTTGACCGGCAGGTTCGTATGGACGTTGCCATCGCCCGCGTGCATGTGCAGCGCGACGAACACGCGGCCCCGCAGCACCTTCTTGTGGATCGCCTGCGCTTCGTCGAGGATCGGCTTGAATTCGCCGCCATTGAAGATCTGCCGTAACTCGGCGCGGATCTCCTGCTTCCACGACACGCGGATCGTGCGGTCCTGCGTGATGTGGAACACGGTGGCGTCGGGCTGCGCGTCCGCGCGATCGGCGAACTTCTCCGCCAGACCTTCGTAGCCGAGGCCGACCAGATAATGCTGCGCTTCGCGCACCGACAGATCGAGCTTGTCACGCAGGAATTCCCAGCGCGCGCGCACCTTCTTCAGCAGATCGAGCGCCTGTTGCACGCGATCTTCGAGCAACTCGGCGCTCGGGATTTCATTGGCGTCGTCGCTCTTGCCGAGCGGCAGCTTGCCGGCTTTGAAGAACGCTTCAAGCGCGTCGACCAGCTGCAGCTTGTTCTTGACCGACAGTTCGATGTTGATGCGCTCGATCCCGTCGGTGTACTCGCCCATGCGGTCGAGCGGAATCACCACGTCTTCGTTGATCTTGAACGCGTTGGTGTGCTTCGCGATCGCGGCGGTGCGGCTGCGGTCGAGCCAGAAACGCTTGCGCGCTTCCGCGTTGACCGCGACGAAACCTTCGCCGCTCTTGCCGTTGGCCATGCGCACCACTTCAGAAGTGGCTTGCGCCACCGCGTCCGCATCGTCGCCGACGATGTCACCGATCAGCACCATTTTCGGAAACGCGTTGCGCTTGGACTTGGTCGCATAACCGACCGCGCGCAGATAGCGCTCATCCAGATGCTCGAGGCCGGCGAGAATCGCGCCGCCTTGCCGCGACGTTTCGAACAGATAGTCTTTGATCTCGACGATGCTCGGAATCGCTTCGCGCGCCTGGCCGAAGAATTCGAGGCAGACGGTGCGCGTATGCGCCGGCATCTTGTGCAGCACCCAGCGCGCGGATGTGATCAGCCCATCGCAGCCTTCCTTCTGCACGCCCGGCAGACCGGCGAGGAATTTGTCGGTCACGTCCTTGCCAAGACCTTCCTTACGGAACACGCGGCCCTTGATGTCGAGCGCTTCCGTGCGCAGCAGCTTTTCGCCCGGCGCGTAGCTGCCGTCGAACCACTTCAGTTCGAAACGCGCGACTTCGATGTCGTGAATCTTGCCGAGGTTGTGATCCAGACGCGTGACTTCGAGCCAGTTCCCTTCCGGGTCGACCATGCGCCACCACGCGAGGTTGTCGAGCGCCGTGCCCCACAACACCGCTTTCTTGCCGCCCGCGTTCATCGCGACGTTGCCGCCTACGCAGGATGCGTCCAGCGAGGTCGGATCAACCGCGAACACGAAGCCGGCCTGCTCGGCCGCTTCGGTCACGCGGCGTGTGACCACGCCCGCACCGGAGAAAATCGTCGCCACCTTGCGGCCAACACCCGGCAGGTCGGTCATTTCGACCGCACCAAGTTGTTCAAGCTTCTCGGTATTGATGACCGCCGAGAACGGCGTGAGCGGGACCGCGCCGCCGGTGTAGCCGGTGCCGCCTCCGCGCGGGATGACCGTCAGACCGAGCTCGAAACACGCCTTGATCATGCCGGCGATCTCGGCTTCCGTATCCGGTGTCAACACGACGAACGGATATTCGACGCGCCAGTCGGTCGCGTCGGTCACGTGCGAAACGCGGGACAAGCCGTCGAACTTGATGTTGTCTTTTTCCGTGACCTTGCCCAGCACCTTGTTCGCGCGACGGCGCAAATCGAAGGTCTTCTGGAACTCGCTTTCGAAATCGTCGACGGCACGGCGCGCAGCCGCGACCAGCGTTTCAACGCGGGCGGCCCGATCGACGCCCGCTTCGTCGCCATGCGCGACCAGATCGGCGCGGCGGCGCTTTTCGATTTCGGTCAGACGGTGGTGCAGCGCCTCGATCAGCAGCGCGCGGCGCTTCGGATTGTCGAGCAGGTCGTCCTGCAGGTAAGGATTGCGGCGCACGACCCAGATGTCGCCGAGCACTTCGTACAGCATCCGGGCTGAGCGGCCGGTGCGACGTTCCGCGCGCAGTTCGGCCAAAGCCGTCCAGGCGTCGTCGCCTAACAGACGGATGACGATTTCGCGGTCGGAAAATGACGTGTAGTTATAGGGAATTTCGCGCAGACGCGCTTCAGGATCGGCGGCCACCGCAGTGGCGGCCCCGTGCGGATCGAAAACTTGAGGTGCGTTCATGTTTGGACGACTCGGTGGGTCAACCCGGCGCGCTCATCGGTGAGGCGCTGGCTGACAGTGCGCGTGGCGCGCAATGCTGGAAATCTTCTAGGGGAGCGAAGCGCAACCGACGGCCTACCCACATCAGTCGCTTCACGGCGCTCAGAGACAGCTACACGATCGTGCCTGACGGACGTGACGCTCCGCCGCGGGACAAGACTCACGCGGGACGGGCATCAAATGGGCGATCCGAGGCTGCCAGTGCATCTTCCGATCCTTATTCCAAAATGGAATTCTACCCCATGATCCAGCCGCGCGTTGACGCCTGAAATCGGGTTTGTGGCTGGGGTTTGAGCGTTTTTGCGCTGAACGGGGGCCACACGCGCCTACGGATAATTCTCCGACCGAACGGTCGGGCGGGCCTTTGCTGGCGGCCCTCGCGCGTACGTGGAAGCTTCGTTGACGGTTTGCCAAAGGCCAGAGCGCACACCGTTGGCGCTATCATTGACCCTTTCCCGTCTCACAAAGCGCACCGCGCCACCCGCATGGCTTC
>NZ_JAQQEF010000015.1:0-207545 GCF_046027605.1 Paraburkholderia fungorum | reverse complement strand
GGCATGGAATGCGCCAGAAATGGCGCGAAGATGGCGCAACAAGCACGCCCGGAGATCAGCCGAAAATCATCTCATTCAGGCAGCCACGCGCTTCTGCATCACGCGCTCGACTATGCTCATATAGTGATCGAGACCCGGCGTCGCGCGGCTCTCTTCTTTCGCGCGATCGTCCCATCTGCGCAGGCGCAATGCGTCTTCCGCGTAGGGCTTCTGCAGGAATGCCTCCGCCTCTTCCTTACTGAAGATGCCACCTTGCAACTCCAGACTCCGCACCGAATCGGCGGAAAGCTGGCCGAAGTACGTATCGTCGATTGCACACAGGCAGCGCTTGGCGTCGACGTGCAGCCGGATCGGCTCCAGCACCGCATCCGACAACACCGGCCGCAAGAACGGCAGCGCGAAATACTGATGCAGATCGTCGATGCCCCGCCCCGTCGGCGTCTCGCCCTGCAGATTCAGCAGATGCCCGAGGTCGTGCAAAAACGCAGCGGCGACGAGGTCGTCGCCGGCGCCTTCCTGTTCCGCCAACGCACCGCTCTGCAGCGCATGCTCGAGTTGCGTCACAGGCTCACCGCTGTAGGCAAGGCTGCCGTACTTCTCGAATAACGAACGGATGTCGTTCAAACTCAGTGCCACGCTCTTACTCCCACGGTAATGAAAAGGTCTTCAGGTTGGTGAAGCTCTTCATCGCTTCCTGAACGCCTTCCTTATAGCCGAGCCCGGAATCCTTGATGCCGCCGAACGGCGTCAGCTCGATCCGGTATCCCGGCACTTCCCACACGTTGACCGTCCCCACGCGCAATTCGTTGATGAAGCGCGTGATGGCGTCCTGCCGGTTCGTGCACACGCCTGACGACAGCCCGAACGGCGTGCCGTTACTGATCCGGATGGCGTCGTCGAGCGTGTCGAAGGTGATGATCGGCGACACGGGCCCGAAGGTTTCTTCACGCACCAGCGCCATCGACGGATCGACGCCATCCAGCACCGTCGGCGCATACAGCGCGCCGACGCGCTCATTGCCGATCCGCAAGCGCGCGCCGGCCGCGATCGCTTCGTTCACACGTGCCTCGAATAGCTGTGCGGCGGCGACGTCGATCACGGTGCCCATCTGATTTGATGCATCGAACGGATCGCCATAGGTCCATGCACGCGTCTTCTCCACGACCAGATCGGTGAAATCCGCCGCGATACTCTTTTGCACCAGGATCCGCTTGACCGCGGTACACCGCTGGCCGGAGTTCTTATACGAACCTTGCACGGCAAGCGTCGCCGCGCGATCGAGATCGGCATCTTCGAGCACGATCAGCGGATCGTTGCCGCCCAATTCCAGCACGATGCGCCGGTAGGCCGCCTTTGCCGCGATATATTTGCCGATCGCCACGCCGCCCGTGAACGTGACGAGCTCGGCCAGCGGATGCGTGATCAGCTCATCGGCGATTTCGCGCGGATCGCCGGTCAGCACCTGCAGCATCGGCGCCGGCAAACCCGCTTCATAAAGAATGTCTGCCAGATACAGCGCCGACAGCGGCACCTTCTCCGACGGCTTGAGCACCACACGGTTATTCGTCGCGATCGCAGGCGCGATCTTGTGCGCGACCTGGTTCATCGGATGGTTGAACGGCGTAATCGCGACGATCACCCCAGCCAGCGGCTCACGCTGCGAAAACACACGACGCTTCTTGCCATGCGGCGTGAGATCGCAGGAAAAACTCTGTCCGTCGTCACGCAAGGCCTCGATCGAGGCAAACTTCAACACATCGGCAACGCGGCCGATCTCGTAGCGCGAATCCTGCTTCGACAAACCCGACTCGAGCGAAATCAGGTCCGACGCGTCCTCGGTGCGCTCCCGCAGCAAGGCCGCGGCACGCTCGAGAATCTGCGAACGTTCGTAGCGCGTGAGCGTCGCCTGATACGCGGCGGCATAGTCGAACGCGGCGCGCACATCGTCGATGCTCGCCAATGGGACGGTGCCCACCCGCGTCCCCGTATAAGGATCGAACACGTCGAGCGTGCGCGAGCGCGTCGCGCGCTCGCCTTTGAGCCGCAGCGCTTCCGCCCGAAACGCCGGATGGTCCCGCAGCACGGCGTTCATGATGCCGACACGTGATTCAATGCAACGTCGAAAATATCGAAGTTGCGCAACCGCTTACCGGCGGGCAATCCTTCGACGCGGCGATTGAACAGCAGCGGCACCTCCTGCTCCGAAATCCCGCCGTGCGAGCGCAACGGCACGGTCAATCCGGACAGATCATGTTCCTTGCGACGCGTGCCGAGCACCACGTGTTTGGTGCTGACCACCACGATGTCGCCGACGCGGTCGTTCGGCAGCTCGAAGCGCTCGCAGGCGGCGCGATTGTCGAGCACGACTTCAATGCCCGGCAAACCACCGATCCGCTCGATCACCTGCCCGACGCTTACATCGTGCGGCAGGTACACCGTCGCGAACGAACCGAGCGCGCCGTGATGCACGACATACGGATCGGTGATCGGCAGAATCACGCGCGCTTTGCTGGCCCCAAGCCAATCGTCCAGCACATCCTGCAGATAGATCACATTCGGCTCGCCGGTTTTCGGCTCGTGCTTGGCGTTCATGCCATGGTCGGCGGTCAAGCCGATCACCCAGCCGAGCGCGTCGAGCTTGGCGAGGTAGCCGTCCATCATGGCGTAGAAGTCGTTCGCGCCCTGGGTGCCCGGCGCCCATTTGTGCTGGATGTAGTCGGTGGTCGACAGATACATGAGGTCGAGCTTGCGGGTTTCGGCAAGCCGCACGCCGGCGGCGAACACGAATTCGGACAAGCCCGCGCTATACACGTCAGGCACCGGCAAGCCGACCAGATCGAGCACTTCGTCGATGCCGTTTTCTTCGCGCGTCACCTTGTCGGCTTTTTCCGCCGAGAAGCAGATGCCCTTCAGTTGCCAGCCGAGCAGCCGGCGCAGCTTGTCTTTCGCGGTCACCACGGCCACCGCGGCGCCTGCTTCGGCCGCGGCCGCCAGCAAAGTCCCCGCGCGCAGATAGGCCGGATCGTTCATCATCACTTCCGCGCCTTCCCCGCCGTTTGCGTCCGGGTCCCAGAAGTAATTGCCGCAAATGCCGTGCACCGAGGGCGGCACGCCGCACACAATCGAGAGATTGTTCGGGTTGGTGAACGACGGAATCACACAGTCGCCCTTGAAGACCGCGCCGCCCTCGATCATCTTGCCGATGAAAGGCGCGACGCCCGCCGCGACCGCAGCTTCGAGGTAATCGTATTCACAGCCATCGACGCACACCACCACGGTCGGTTGCGAGGGCAGCCGGTAGCGGCGGCCGTTGACTTCGATCGTACGTTCGCTTGCGCTTGCGTTTGTATTTGCGTTTTCCATCGTTATCTTCCATGCGTGAAGAGCACACGTGCTCCAGTCAATCCGTTGCAACCAGTCTCAATCATTCGATGCCACCGCCATCCGTACCGCGCTCAACGGCCCCGCCGGTTCGCACGCCTCACGCGCGCGCCGCAGGCCGCCATTCACGTGCGCATGCATGAGCGCCGCGGCATGGTCGGCGTCGCGCGAGGCCAGCGCCGTCAGGATCGCGCGGTGCTCGGCTAGCGAGCGCTCCATCGCGTCGGCATGCACCACCAGCGCGGCGCGGCGAAACAGGCTCAGTTCGCTCACCAGCCTTCGATACGTCTCATACAGCTTGACGTTGCCCGATGCCGCCACGATCGCGTCGTGAAACGCCACATTGGCACGCGCGTAGGCATCGTGGTCCTGCGCGTCGAGTGCCGCGCGCATCGCGTCGAGCCACTCGCGCAACGCCGCCAGTTCGCGTGCATCGATACGCGCCGCCAGCATCCGGCACGCCGCCTCTTCGAGCACCGCACGCACCGCATAAATCTCGTCCGCTTCCGCCAGCGACACCGTGCGCACGAACACGCCGCGGTTTTTCTCGGTGCGCACAAGGCCGGCTTGCTCCAGCGCGCGGAACGCCTCGCGCACCGGCCCGCGCGACACCTGCAGACGCGCGGCCCAGTCGGCTTCGTTGAGTTTGTCGCCGGGCTCGAGCGCCCCTTCGATGATGTGCCGTTCGATTTCGTCGCGGACCAGCGTCGTCAGCGAATGCCTGCGCACAACCTCAATCGGATCGACAGAAGCAGTTTGCATATATTCGGTCATTCTGACAAATTTTGCCACATCGATATATGTTCGCACGCCGCTTGCCACGCAAACACAACATTCAGAAGATGCGCGTCAGTCCACCCGACGGCGCGGGACACGCGCCGCGATCAGCAGCAGCGCGGCAAGCGAGACCATCAGCAGAATCAGCGACAACGCGGAAGCCGGCAGGTAATAACCGCGCTCCACCTGACCGACCACGACGATCGGCACCGTCGCGAAACCCGGCGGATATACGGTGAGCGTGGCGCCGAGTTCGCCGAGCGACAGCGCGAAGCCCAAAGCGAGGCTCGCGCGAATGGCGGGCACCAGTTGCGGCAGCACGACGCGGCGCAGCACCATCGACGGCGGCGCACCGAGACTCGCGGCCGCTTCGCGCAGAACGGTCAATTCCGGGCGCAATGCGGCGGCCGCGCACCGGTAGCAGAACGGCAGCACCAGCGCGAGCTGCACGAACACGACGATCGCCGCCGAGCTCGACAGATCGAACGGACGCTTGTGGTACGCGATCAACACGGCCAGCCCGAGCACGACGCTCGGCACGCCGTTAGGCATCATCGCGATGGTGTCGACGAACGCGCCGAGACCGCGCCGGTCGCGGCCTTCGAGCGCCAGCGCCAGCCAGAGCCCGAGAATCGTGCCGAGCACGGCGACGCCCATGCCGATTTCCAGGCTCGTGGTCAGCGCGTCGAAGTCGCTGGACCCCAGCCGTTCGAACCAGCGCATGCTGAGACTGTCCGGCAAGATCGTGCCCGACCAGTGCCCGGCCACGCTCGATAACGCGACCACCAGCACCGGCAAGACGAATAGCCAGAAGCACAACAACGCGGCGAAGCCGAGAAACAGGCCGCCGAGCACGCGCACCGGCAGACTGCGGCGCACCGGCCGCGCCTTCTTGTGCATGACCGGCAGGACGGTCGGGTCGAGTTCAACGGCCATGGCCCGCTCCTTTCACCTTGCGACGGTTGACCTGGCGGTACAACGCATACAGCGACAACGACATGATCAGCATGACGACCGCGCCGGCGGCGGCAGTTGGCAGATCGAGATCGACTGTCGCGGAACTGTAGATCGCGACCGGCAGCGTGATCAGATGCGCGCTGCCGAGCACCAGCAGAATGCCGAACTCGTTCAACGTCAGCAGGAAACACAGGATCGTGCCCGCGGCGATACCCGGCCACGCGAGCGGCAGGATCACCTTGAACGCGACCATCCAGCCGCTTGCGCCGAGACTGCGGGCGGCTTCGATCAGACGCATGTCGAGCGTGGCGAACGAAGCCAGCGTCGGACGCACGACGAACGGCGCGTAGAACACCACTTCCGCGAGAATCACGCCGCCCACGCCGAACAGAAAATCGAGCGGCGGCGCCTCGAGATGGAACAGCCGCTGCAAGCCGATACTGACCGAACCTTGCGAGCCGTACAGAAAAATCAGCGTGAAGGCGACCAGAAACGACGGGAACGCGACGAACAGCTCAAGGAAACGCGTGATCATCCGCGCGCCGGGAAACGGCTTGAAAAACAGCATCGACGCCAACGCGACGCCGAGCAAGGACGCGAGCCCCGCACTGGCAAACAGAATCCACAGCGTCGTGCCGACCACGCCGCGCGTTTCCGGATTGCCGAAAAACGCGGAGTAGGCCTGCAGGCTCAAACCATGCGGACCGGTGAGACTGAGCAGCACCAGACGCACCAGCGGATAAATAACCAGTGGACCGAGCACGACCACCGCGAGGAACAGCAGGTGCCATTGCGCCGCGCGTTCGCGGCGCTTCACCGCTGCCGTGTGCGAGGCCGCGCTGGCCGTGCGGCGAGCGTCGGCGGCGGCCGTCGCGCTCATCGAATCGGGCGTATCAGGGGTTGATAAGGACGACATCGTCAGCCTCATAACGCAGTGAAACACGCGCGCCCTTCTCCGGCATCATGCCGTGGCCGCGCTGCATGGTGACCAGCACAGGCTCGTTGGGCATCGCGTCCAGAGCGACCGACACCGACAGCACCGCGCCGTACCATTCAACCGACGTAATCGCGCCATGCAACTGCCCTTCGCCGAGCGGCACGATGCGCAGCGCTTCCGGACGCAGGCAGGCCACCTGGTCACGTTCGTTGTAGCGCACGTCGCCCATACCGAATGCGACCTGCGGCGGCAACAGATTGGCCGCGCCCAGATAACGCGCGACGAAGCCGTCGTTCGGCGCGTCGTACAACTGCTGCGGCGTGCCGAGTTGCGCGATGCGGCCTTCGCGCATCAGCAGCGTACGGTCGGAGAGCACCAGCGCGTCGTCCTGATCGTGCGTCACGCAGACGATCGTCAGATTCGGCAGGCGCTCGTGCAACGCCTTCAGTTCGGAACGCACCGAGGCGCGCAAATTGGCGTCGAGTGCGGAAAGCGGTTCATCGAGCAACAGCACATCGGGCTCGATCACGAGCGCGCGCGCCAAGGCCACGCGCTGCTGCATGCCGCCTGACAATTGCGCGGGCATGTGATGCCCGGCGTCGCCCAGTTGCACGAGCTTCAACGCATCGGCGACACGGCGCGCGACATCTTTCGACGGCGTGCGGCGGGCGCGCAACCCGAAAGCCACGTTATCGAACACCGACAGATGCGGGAACAGCGCATAGCTCTGAAACAGCAAGCCGAGATTGCGCTTGTGCGGCGGCACATGCGTCAGATCGTGACCGGCGACCGTCAAGGTGCCGGCCAGTCCGTCCGCTTCAATGAACCCGGCGATGAAGCGCAACAGCGTGGTCTTGCCGCACCCGCTGCGGCCGAGCACGGTGAGCAGTTCGCCGCGCTGAATGGTCAGCGACAGATCATCGAGCACGGTGCGCGTTCCGAACCGCACGGTCAGATGATCGATCTGCACGCCGCCCGGCGTGTTCGAACGCGCGGCGTCGAGCGCGTCCGGCGAGGCGCCGAGCGCGCCGGGGTTAGCGAGACTGGCCGTATTCACCGGGTTCATCCTCCAACTGGATTAATGCTGACGCGGCGCCCCGCACGAACACGGGAAGCGCCGCCTGACTCAATGACGAACGGTCCGGCTTACTTCGGCTTGACGACTTCGAGCTGCTTGCCCGACGAACCGATCACGTCGTTCTTCCAGCGTGCGGTCCAGTCAGCCTTCTTCGCCATCACCTGGTTCCAGTCCACCGGAATCAGCGTCACGCCGGCGATGGCCTGCTTGACGGCTTCGCCGTTCTTGCCGGTGAGCGGCACGTCGGTACGGGCCGGGATACCGAAGATGTCCGGCACCTTGGCCTGCACGTCCGTCGACATCAGGTAGTCGATCAGCTTCTTGCCTTCTGCCTGGTTCGGGCCGTTCTTGATCAGGCCGATCGCGTACGGCAGCTGGAAGGTGGTCGGCTTACCGCCGGCGCTGGCTGCGAGGAAGATCGGCTTGAGCGACAGACCGCCGTTGGCCGCATCGTCCAGATCCATCTGCAAGTCGCCGTTGGCGAAGGCGATTTCGTTACGCGAGAGCAGCACGTCGAGGTAGCCAGTGCCCTTGGTGTGGAACTTGGCGCTCTGTTCGAGCTTCTTCAGGTAGTCGAACGCCTTGTCTTCGCCCATCAGCGCCGAGGTCAGGATGATCACGGCCATGCCGTCGCCAGCCGTGGCCGGGTTCGAATAAGCGATCTTGCCGCTGTAGTCCGGGTGCAGCAGGTCGGCGAAGGTCTTCGGCTGGGTCTTGACGACGTCCGGGTTGATCGCGAACGAGAAGTAGTTGTTCACGAACGTCGCCCATGCACCGTTCGACGCCTTGGCGATGGCCGGCACGTTCTTGTAGTTAGCGCTCTGATAAGCCTGCAACAGGCCGCTCTGGTCGGCTTGCTGGATGAACGGCGGCAACGTGACGAGCACGTCGGCCTTCGGCTGATCCTTTTCGATAGTGGCGCGGTTCACCACTTCGCCGCTACCCGCCGTGACGATGTTGACCTTCACGCCTTCCTTCTTTTCGAAGGCCGGCAGCACATCCTTGTAGAGATTTTCGAGGCCGTCGGCGGTGTACAGCACCACTGCGTCAGCCGCGTGCGCTTGCATCGCCATGCCACCGAACGCTGCGGCGGCGACCAATGCCGGCAATAGCTTGCGTGCGAGGCCCGCCGTGGCGTGAAGGGAATTCGTCTTTGTCATGTCGCTCTCTCCGAAAGGCAAAAAACCAGACGGTCGGGATTTTCCCGATACCTGTTGTGATTGAACGGCGATAGCGCCGTGCCGCTTGCGTGTTGCCCGCAGCCAGCTGTCGTGCAGTTTTCGTATCGATTGCAGATTGCCGACAACTTTGCCGCTTCTTCTCCAGCCTGACTTACAGCCCATCTACGACACTCGCGCTGCCTGCCATGCCTGATCGGGCACGGCAAGGATCACAGGTTTCCATGACAACGCCATGACTATTCTGTCGGCTTCCAAAAAATGACACAATTCGCCAATAATATCCAAACCAATCTTTTCGTCACCCGGCGCGGGCGACGAACATTCATCTGCTGACGGAGGCTGTGTGATCCTTGGAAACGACCCAATCCTGTTGACGCCGGGCCCCCTCTCCACTTCGCCGCAAACCCGCGAAGCAATGCTGCGCGACTGGGGTTCGTGGGACGCTGCGTTCAACCGCATGACTCACGGCGTATGCGCCGAGCTGGTGAAGATCGTACATGGCGAAAATGACTATGTATGCGTGCCGCTTCAAGGCAGCGGCACGTTTGCGGTGGAAGCGGCGCTCGGCACGCTGGTGCCGCGTCAAGGCTGTGTGCTGGTTCCGAACAACGGCGCATATTGTGCCCGTCTGGTCAGAATCTTGCAGCGAATGGGGATCGCTTATGTCGAACTGGCCCTGCGCCAGGACGAGCCGGTCAGCGCCGCCGCGATCGAAGACGCCTTTAATCGCAATTCGCGCATCACCCACGTCGCGCAGGTGCATCTGGAAACGAGCGCTGGCCTGCTCAATCCGCTCGACGATATCGCCGCGGTGTGTCAGCGACACGGCAAGTCCCTGATCGTCGATGCGATGAGTTCATTCGGCGCGTTGCCGATCGACTTACGGCGCGGTGGCATCGACGCGCTGATCTCGGCGAGCGGTAAATGCCTGGAAGGCGTGCCGGGAATGGGCTTCGTGATCGTGCGGCGCAGCGTGCTGGAAGCGAGCGAAGGACGCTCGCCATCGCTCGCGCTGGATCTGCACGATCAGTACGTTTATATGGAGAAGACGACGCAGTGGCGCTTCACGCCGCCGACTCACGTGGTCGCCGCGTTGCGCCGGGCACTCGATCAGTTCATCGCGGAGGGCGGACAAGCGGCGCGCGGCGCACGCTACAGGCGCAACTGCGCGGCGTTGGTGGACGGCATGAAAGCGCTCGGCTTCGAGCCGTTCCTGAAGCCTGAAGTGCAGGCGCCGGTGATCGTCACGTTCCACGCGCCGCGCGACCCGGCGTGGAACTTTGCGGACTTTTATGCCGCGGTGCGCGAGGCGGGCTACGTGCTCTATCCGGGCAAGCTCACTGAAATGGAAACGTTCCGCGTCGGCTGCATCGGTGCGATCGATGAGAACGAACTACGCAACGCGGTGGCCGCGATCGGCCGTACGGTCGAGAAGTTGGGTATCCGTGTGAGATAACGCGCGGCGCGATGGCGATCAGACTGGGGGGACTGGCCCGCTGATGAGAGCTGGTGGGGCGGGAGGGCTCGCGTTCGGCGCCTCCCCCGGTTTCCGACGCCTGGACCCATTTCCGCTTCAGGCGATCAGGATTTCCGGCCCATGCGCCGTGATCGCCTTACCGAGCGTCTTCTCCGGCGCCAGTTCGGTGACCAGATAACGCGCCGACTCGATGCCGTTGATACGCACCGGCGTCACGCGCCCAAACTTCGAGTGATCGGCGACGACCACCACCATGTCGGCCGCGGCGATCATGCGGCTGCGCACTTCGGCGGCCATGCGGCTGTAGTCGGTCAGGTAGCCGTCCGGCGAAATGCCGCCCGCGCCGATAAAGGCGAAGTCGGCGTGGTATTGCGTCAGCTGGTGGACTGTGTCGAGCCCGAAGGTGGCGTCTTCGATATCCGATAGTTCGCCGCCGAGCAGTGTTACGCGGTTATCGTTGCGGCGGCCGAGCAGCAGCGCGATACGCCAGTCGTTCGTATAGACCGACAGGCGATGCCGGTCGAGCAGCGCGCGCGCCACCGCCTGAGTGGTGCTACCCGAATCGATGATCAGCGAAGCGCCGTCCGGCACGAACTCGGCCGCGCGCTCGCCGATCGCCCGCTTCGCGCCAGCGTTGGCGGCTTCACGCGTATCGAGGTCGGGCTCGCGCCGGTCGCTCGACAGCGCGCCGCCGTGGGTCGTGACGAGCAGACCGCGCCCGGCCAGCGCATTCAGATCACGGCGGATCGTCTCGCGCGACACATTCAGTTCGCGCACCAGTTCAGCGACCGAGAGCGCGCCGGTTTTGGCGACTTGCGCCAGGATATATTGGTGACGTTGTTCTGCGAGCATCTGTTGAGGGCCGGAAGCCGGCACGCTTGGGTTTCGCCACAGGTGAAAGGCCGGCGTATTGTATTACGCGCGGCGCGGGGATGCTCCTCCTGACGCGCTTACCTGCTAACCTGAACGCCCTGGCCGCGCGCCCACGCCTGTCGAAGCCGCTTAGTCCGTCAACCGAACTGCCGATGCCGCCACTGTTTCGCCGTTTACTCCTGTTGTTCCACGCGTTGCGTTATGGCGCGCGCCTGATCTGGCTTGCTGCCCCGCCCGACCACAAACTGCACTGGATGATCGAGCTGGTCGGCCGTGTGCATGCGTCCGGGCGCAGCAGCGAGCGCCTGCACGGTGTGCTGCCCGCGCTCGGACCGCTCGCGAGCCGCTTCGCGCAGACCCTGGTTGAACGGCCCGAGCTCGCGACCGGCACCCTGCACGATGCCATCGACGCGATCGATCATCTCGAAGCCCCGTTGCCGCCGCAGGCATCCGAACAGGCGTTGGCGCGTGCATTCGGCCGGCCGCTCGCCAGCCTCTTCAGCGCAGTCGACCTGGTGCCGGTGCGCGGCGGCTTTGCCGAACAGACGCATCTCGCGCGGCTGCTCATACCGGTCAACGGCCATAGCGAAGTGGCCATCAAGCTGGTGCGCGCCGAACAGCTACAACAGATCGGCGACGAGCTCGCGCTGTTGCGCTGGGTCGCGCGCTGGCTGGAGAAGCTTTCCGGATCCGCCCGGCGGCTGCGACTGCGGACGTTGGCGCAGACCTTCACCGACGACATCCTGCGCCGCTTCGATCTGCGCGCCGAAGCCGCCAATCTGAGCCAGACCGGCCATCATTTCGACGGCGACACGCGCATCGTCGTACCGGACGTCATCTGGGACCTGTGCACCAGCCACACGCTGACGATGCAGCGCGTCAGTACCCTGGCCGCAAGCGACCTGCCCGGCCTGCACGCCCATCACGTCAAGCTCGCGCCGCTGGCCGCGCATATCGTCGAGGTGGTGACTGAACAGGCGTTCGAGCACGGCTTCTTTCACGCGACGCTCGATGCACGCCGGGTGCGCGTGAGCGTCGAGCCGGACACGCTGGGACGCCTCGTGCTGGCGGAGTTTTCGATCATGTCGAGTCTGTCGACCGGCGAACGCGAGTTCTTCGTGCACGGCGCGACCGCGCTGTTCGACCAGGACTACGGCCGGCTTGCCGAACTTCATCGTGAAGCGGGGCATGTGCCGCACGACACGCGTAAGGAAATGCTCGAAGCCGAATTGCGCACCCGCGCCGAAGCGCATTTCGCAGCCGAACCGGAAGACCGCTCGGCGGGTTCGCTATTTCATCATCTGCTGCACGCGGTGCACCCGTTCGACGGCACCGTGCCCAGCCATCTCGCCACCGCGCAGCGCTCGTTCCAGCAGGCGGAAATGCTGGCTCGCGCGCTGCATCCGGGCGTCGATACGTGGAATGTCACGCGCGGCGTGCTGGCGGGGATTGCACGGCGTGACATGGATCACCGCGGCTGGATCAAACGCATCTCGCGTGAGCTGCCGCATCTGGCGCATATGCTGCCACGCGTGCCCCAACTGGCCGTGCGCTACCTGCAGCACGAGCACGACCGCGCCCGCACGCCGCGGCAGAATGCACAGCTGATGCTGGACATCGGCCGTGAATATCGTCGCACGCGTGTGCTGCTGTGGGCATGCGCGGTGTGCGGCGGGGTGCTCGGCGCGGGGACGGTTTTGTTGATGTGGTGAGGTGCGGTTGATGGCAATGCCGGCGGGATGCTGATGCCGCTGATGTGGCGATGCCATCGGGACGCCGATGCCGCTGACCTGATGGCTGATAAGGAGAGCACGCTCCAAAGCGAGACTCGGGCAATCCGCCATCGAGCAAAACACCCGCGATTGCAGCTTCGAACAAGACGCGCGCCGCGTGTCCCGGCAAGATGGCCGCTTTCCCCTCCGACCGTCTCCGATGCTCGCTTCGTCAATCGCCGCCGTATTCGTCGTATTGTGGTCGACCGGTTTCGTGGTCGCCCGGGCGATCACACCCTACGCCGATCCCAATCTGTTCCTGCTCGCGCGCTTTGCCGGCACCGCGCTGATCTTCGCGCTTGCCGCGTTCGCCGCACGCGCCGCCTGGCCGACCGGCCGCGATCTCGGCAAACATCTGCTCGCGGGCGCCCTCCTGCAAGGCGTCTATCTTGGCGCGGGCTACTGGGCCGTCGCCCAGGGCTTGAGCGCCGGCGTGATGGCCTTGCTCGGCGCGTTGCAGCCGCTCGCAACTGCCGCCGTCGCAGCACCGCTGTTTGGCGAGCGACTATCGCGGCGCGGCTGGATCGGCATGGCGCTCGGCCTGGCCGGCGTCGTGCTGGTTCTCGGACCCAAACTCGCTGCGGGCGCGCCGCCCACCCAACACGGCCACGCGCCGCCGTGGCTGGTCGTGCTCATCTCGATCCTCGCGATCGGCGCAATCACCGCGGGCACGTTGTTCCAGAAGACTTCGCTGGCCAAGGCCGATATCCGCAGCGCAAGTGCCGTGCAGAATTTCGGCGCGGCGGTGGTTGCGGCAATGCTTGCGCTGGCGCTCGGCGAGCATCGTTGGATTCCATCGGCCGCTTTGTGGGCGTCGCTGGCGTGGGGCATCGTGATGCTGTCCGGGATCAGCGTGACCTTGCTGGTGTGGATGGTTAGGCGCGGCGATGCCGCGCGTGCCACCGCGTTGATGTTTCTCGCGCCGCCGCTTGCCGCCCTCGAGGGGTATGTCGGCTTCGGCGAAACGCTGTTGCCGGTGCAGCTCGCTGGATTTGCGTTGGCGCTGGTGGGCGTACTGCTGGCGAGGTCTTGAGAGTTTGAATGGCGTACACGGGCCCGCTCCAGCCAACGGGCGTTCGTCAGGCGTGGCGGGCGGTACATTTTGCTCGTCAACCGTAGCTGAACCTGGTGCAGACTGGCCTGGCCGATTGGGGTGGTTCATCGCGTATTTGCGCAAACCTGATTATTATTGACTGCTCCCCGGCTCGGGCAACGCTCGGAACGCGGATGTTGCTAAGCACATTGGCATCTATCGATCAAGACGCGGCCATTCACCCCTATCACGGCATTGACAGTCCATATCTAACGTTCCGCGCGGCTGATTAAAGGCCGCGCAAAATGAATTTAAAGCCAATATCCCGCGATAAAGCCGCGAGATTGATTTGTCACATCATGCCCGCAGAACCGGTGCGTTCGTGGCGCTGCCGCTCCTGCAGCCGCACGGGCGTTAAGACATCGAGATGCGCACCACTCCACATCGAGGAAAGACGAACATGACGCAACATGACCCAGCCGCACGCCAGGCCAGCATCGCAGCGGAAATGCACGTCGCCGCCGGGTTCGACGCCGCACAGGAAATCGAGCGCCGGGTTGCTTTTCTGGCTAACTATCTGCGCAGCAACGGCCTGAAAACCTACGTGCTCGGCATCAGCGGCGGCGTCGATTCGACCACCGCCGGCCGGCTTGCGCAACTCGCGGTCGAACGGCTGCGCGCCGAACATTACGACGCGCGCTTCGTCGCGATCCGTCTGCCCTACGGCGTGCAAAAAGACGAAGCCGACGCGCAGCAGGCCCTGAGTTTCATTCGGGCGGACGAAAATCTCACCATCGATATCAAACCTGCCGCCGATGCAATGCTCGCCGCGCTGAACAACAACAGCAACGTGCGATTTAACGACGACTCACAGCAGGATTTCGTGCACGGCAATATCAAGGCACGGCAGCGGATGATTGCGCAGTACGCGCTCGCCAGTGCGCGGGCCGGCGTGGTGATCGGCACGGACCACGCGGCCGAATCGGTGATGGGATTTTTCACGAAGTTCGGCGACGGGGGCGCCGATGTGCTGCCGCTCACCGGCCTGAACAAGCGCCGGGTGCGGGCACTGTCCAAAGCCTTGGGCGCGCCCGAGGCGCTGGCGCACAAAGTGCCGACCGCCGACCTCGAAATGTTGCGCCCACAACGGCCGGACGAAGACGCCTACGGCATCCCTTACGACGACATCGACGACTTTCTGGAAGACAAACCGGTGAGCGACGCCGCGCGCGAAACGATCTTGCGTTTCTACGATGTCACGCGGCACAAGCGGGCGCTGCCTTACACGCCGTTCGACTGGCCGGTGAAAGCAGGCGGGGAATGAGAGAAGACGTGCAATAACGAGAATGCGGGGAGAGGATGCACGTCAAAAATGCGCCAGACGCCGCGTGCGCTCCCCATTCGACGCTTTGGCGCGCGCCCTCGCGACAAGACGCCCCGTCGCGACGAGTTCAGTGAGCAGGCGGCGACTCGTCGTCGCTGAACAGATCGGCACTCGCCTCAAGCGTCAAGCCGCCCAATTGCTTGCCGTGGATCTGACGCGCGATCACCTCGCCCACATAGGGCACGTCCGCGTCCAACTCGACCGTGGCGTAGGCGGTAGGCTTCCCGGCATCGACCACCTCGATATTTTTCGCGTAATGCCCAAGCTCATGCTTGAGAAAATCCCGTACTTCCTGCTCGCTGCACGATTCCGCGATATTGCGCACGATCAGGTTCATGCGGCCTACCCTCGGCGAGAGCCGCGATCCGCGGTATGCACGCGCACCGGGCGCAGTGCGGCACGCTGTTTCTCCTGAGCGGCAGCGAGTTGGCGAATCAACGCAGCGCCAGCCGCACCCAACGCAGCCAATGACAGATAGAAGGCAATCATTTAAATCTCCCCTTCGAATTTCGTCCTGTTTTCAGGATAGTCACAATCGACAACAAAAGCGATGCGACACAATGCCGTAAAAGACGGATCTTAAAATCTGCCGTTAGTGCACTGTACCTGAATAAACAGCAGTAAAAATAGCAAAACACATGTTCATTTAGTGATGCAGGCCCGCCACGGGCGTCAGACGCAGACGCTGGTCGCAAAAACCGGGCTGCGCTACGCATCGCCCACTGACATCCTCCGGGGACGTGCGCAAAGGCGCGCTGACCGTCTGGATCAGTCCGCCGCTTGCACGTTGGCGGCGCTCACCCACCACGCATTCTTGCCATGCGGCACCTGAACCAGCACGGCGGACGGATCGTCGACGCCGTCGTCGGCAACTTCGCATACCGCGAGCCCGTCCGGCAGGCGTTTCACCTCCCCGGCTGCCTGGAACAGCGCGACCCGCTGCGCGTTCAACGGCCGCAATTGCCGGTACACGTCGAAACTGATTGCCGCGGGCACATCGCCGCGGATCTGCAGCGAGCCGGCACCGCCGCAGCGCACGGGTTCGGCGGCAAGCGCCGCGGCGCTGCCAAACAGACAGCCGACAGTGAGTGCCAGTGCGGCAAGGCGTGAATGCGTCATGGTGATTCTCCGAGAATAAGTAGGGACAGCGCGCTGCCAGAGGCGCGGCTGGAAGCATGCGAATCAACCACCTGATCGACGCGGACTGAGACAGGCAGCCTCATGGCACACCGTCGCGGCCGTCGCTTCGTGCGTTGCTCTCGCCGGTCGCGACATCGAGACGGCTCACGTCGCAAGACGTCTGGCTGAAGCCCGAATAGACCACCGACCAGTTACCGACAATCGCGGCTTGCGCCTCCGCGAGGCTCAGTTTCCCCTCGCAAACGCAGCGCTTGAGCATGACCGCGGCGCGCGCCTTGCGGCGCTCGCCCTCGTGGCCTGCCCACGGCAGAAGATCGAGATTGGAGGGTGCATCCGGCGCGCCGCCGAGCACAATGGGCACGCGCCGGTCCAGCGCGAAACCCTGACCTCTGCCGGCATCGATGCCACGCGCGGCCAGCATGCGGTCCTTGTGTGCCATCAACTCGTCGAACGGCGGTGCGACCGTGTCCGCATAGCCGGGCCGGCAAATCGTTTCGCCGACCGACTGCTGCGTGACGCGCTCGTCGAGCATTGCTGCATCCTGGGCCCGGACTGCACCGACGCGCAAAGCGAGTACGACAGCGAAGCCGAGCAGCATCGCAACGCGCGTTGTGCGGGCGATGCCGCCACGACGCGCGACGACGCGCCCACGCGGGTGCGTCGGTGGAGTGGCCTGATATGTCATGCTGGTTGCGTCGCGGTAATGGATGCCGCGACGCGTGTCTGCATTGCCTGCGTTCATTCTTCGGCGCGCCGGTAGCGGCGCGCAATAGTTCAATTCGCAGACTAATTAAAACACATCCAATATCCCCCGCGCGAAATAGACGCATTTGCGCGGGTTCATGCCGACGCCTTCTGGTGCGCTCAAGTTGTCTGCCGGCGCGGTCTTGCCATACGTAAATGCACGTTGCAAGGCCGCGCCGAAGCGCTGCTTAAAAAGGCAACGCGCCAGCCTGCGCGCCGCTCGGGCCCTGCGCCAGCAGCGCTTACTTCGGCTTGCTCGCCACTCGCGCCTGCAACGCACGGATACGCCCGAGCGCCTGAGTATTGGACACCGTTGCGTCATACATACTGGCGAGGTCCGCCTTGAGCGCAGTACGCGAGCCGCCGTCGAGATAGACCATATGCCCCGACGGATAAAAACGCGCCGACAGATTCTGCCGCACCTGCTGGCTGAGAAGCGGCATTTCCTGCAGATCGATCACGGTCTGATAGAACGGCGTGACGTAGTCGAAGAAACCGTTCGCCGACAGGACCTTCAGGTCGGGATTGAGCGCCATCACCGCGGCAAGGTCGCCGGCGGTGTACAGAATGATGTTGCCCTTCGCGTCGAGCCCCTTCTGCGCGCCGGTCGGATCGATGTGGCCGAAGTCCCAGTACTTGAATGCCTGATCGTTGAGATCGGTAAACGCCGAATTCGACGTGTATTTCAATTGTTCGTTGAGATACACGTTCCACATGGTCGTGTACACGCCAGTTACCGCCGTCATGGTCGGATCGTTGCCGCCGGAATTCGGGTCGATCTTGCCGGCAATGCCCGTGCTGATTGCCGTCACGCGACCGTCATACTCGCCGAGCGCGAGACCCTGCGATTTCAGCAACGTGGTCAGGAACAGGGAATTGCCACGGCTGTCGTATGACGCGACATCGAGGCTCCAGGCAAGCAAGGTCGTCTTGTCGATACCGGTGTATTCGCTGAGTTTCTCGACGGTTGCGGAATCCGTGGTGGGAAACTTGCGCAGCGCCGCCAGATAGTCGGTACGCGCAAATTGCGCCACTTCTTCGGCAAACACGCCGAGGTCGGTCGGCCGCGGCGCGATACCGAGTTTCTTGTGATACCACGCGTCCGCGGCGGCGGTGGGCAACACGCCGACCGGGTTGCCGGATTGCGTGTAATCGAGAATCGACGATTGCAGCGTGACGCCGTTCAGGTCGACGCCGTCTTCATGCAGACGGTAGGCAAGGACACAGCTGCGGGCCGTGCCATAAGACTCGCCATACAGATACTTCGGCGAATTCCAGCGATTGTTTTTGGTCAGAAAGCGCTTGATGAACTGCTTGATCGAGTCGGCATCCTGGTCGACGCCCCAGAAGTCGCGGTTCTTTTTCGGCGCAATTGCCGCCGAATAGCCGGTGCCGACCGGGTTGATAAAGACGAGGTCGCTCTTGTCGAGCAGGCTGTCCGGGTTGTCTTCCATCGCGTAGGGCGCGGGCGGCGTAAAGCCCGGCATCGATGTCTTGATGCGGCGTGGCGCGAACGAGCCCAGCAACACGAACACCGAGGACGAGCCCGGGCCGCCGTTGTAGAAGAAAGTCACCGGGCGCGTTTCCTCCTTCTGGTTGTCCTGCGTGAACGCGACGTAGAACATTTTGGCGTCGGGCTGCGAACTGCTCGGGTCGACAATGACGAGGTGCCCCACTGTCGCCGTGTAGTTGATCTTGTGGCCGCCGATCGTGGTGGAATGGTGCGTGAGCGCGGCTGCTTCAGCGGTGTCGGTAACGGAGTCGTCCGGACCGTTGCCGTAAGCAACCGGATCGAAAAACGGCTGATCGCCGGCTTGACGCGACGTGCCGACGGCAGCCTTTGCGGACGAAGCATGCGTACTGTCTGACGACTGCGGACTAACGGAAGCTGACTCGGGGTTCGTCATGATCGCTCCATGGGTTCGTTAACGTCTTGGTGTCTCGTGTGTGTCTCGCGGTGCCTGTGGCGTCTGTGGCGCCCGTGTCTCCTGAAGCCTTGCACCGTGCCGCCTGCGGCCTGAACGCGGCGCGCCTTGGGACCCGCCGCGAACGACCGGCGGTCCCTCAGCCGACAGCCAGCCAGGCTCGCCGCGAACCGACCGGCGGCTCATCAGACTATAGTGCCGCCGCCACCTTCTGGCCATTGGGGCTGCCGAGACCCGTGCATGCATCCCAGCCCTTCGACGCGGCAAAGCTGCCGTTGTTGCCTTGCGTGATGTCGTTGCACGCGCCCGGCGCCTTGTACAACTTCGGGTTGATGAAGCCGGCCGGCTGCCCTTTCGCCGCATTGACCCGCGCAATCAACGCCGCCCACAGCGGCGCGACCGCGCTGGTGCCGCCGACCACCGTCTGCGTACCGTCGATCAATACGTTATAGCCGGTGACAGGCGACGCATCGCCGGCCACGTCGGGCACGCCACGCCCGCTGAGCGCCTTCTTGCCGCCGCTCGATGAGGTGACCGACAGGCCCTTTTGCCATACCGGCACAGGAAAGGCCTGGCTCACGCCACCGCCGCCCGCGCCGCCCTCCTCGCCGTCGTTCCACACCACCTCACGCGAGATCGAAGTGCCCGACGCCGTCAGGTTCGTGCCGCCGCATGCCAGCACATAGGGGCTCGACGCCGGAAAGTCGACCTGATCGCCGCCGCCAGAACCATCGCTCGAACCGCTATCACCGGATGCCGCGCACACAGTCACACCCAGAGCCGCTGCTGTTTGCAGCACGCTGTTGAAAGCCTGGATCGACTGGCTGGTCCAGCTCGACTCCGGCGCGCCCCAACTGATCGAGACAACCGACGGTTTGTTGGCCGTGTCATGCACCGCGCGGCTCACCGCGTCGATAAAGCCGGCGTCGCTGTTCTGCGTGAAATAGACCGCGATCGCCGCGCCAGGCACGATCGCGCCGACGATCTCGATGTCGAGCGTGACTTCGCCGTCTGGCCCGTTCGGGTCGCCGCTCGGCTGATTGCTGCCCTGATCGACGCCCACTGATTTCACCGTTGGCGAGGCAACCCCAAGGCTCCCAAAGTAAGTCTTGAGGTCGGACGTGTTATACCCTCCGCCGAGTTCGATGATGCCGACACATTCGCCCTTGCCGTCGCTTTGCGGAAACTGATACAACGATGCGAGCTGCAGCGGCGTAAAGGACGCCTGATGCCCCTTGGCCGGCTGGAACGGCGGCCGGATGCGAAAGTGCGGCCGCGCCTGAGGCCGGTTATCGAGCCCGAGCACGGCCTCCACGACACCATGCAGATCGTCCGGCACGCTGATCGTGCCGGTGCGGCCACGGAACTGGCCCGCGTTGTGATGCTGGTAATGCTCCAGTTTCACGCCGAAGGCCGTCTGAAACTGTGCGATCGTGCCGCTCAACAACACCTGGCGCGCCGCGGGATCCTCTCGGACCACCGTCAAGCCGTGGGCGGTGGCAAAGGCTTTGACCTTGGCAATGTCTTCCGGCGCGGCGCCGTAATCTTTGGCGAATGCTTCGCGCGAAAGGGGCTTGACGCTCGGGTCGCCCGCTTCGATCTTGCTCATCAGTGCGTTGAACTGCGCCTGCTGCTGCCGGCGCAGCATCACGAAAACCTCGATCCGTTCCGCCGGATCGCATTGCCCGATAACTTTCGAACCTTGCTCTACCGTGCGCTCGCTGCCCGGCAGCGTTTGTCTATTGACCATGGTGTCGATTCTCCTGTTAGCGTGACGGCGCGAGCCGCGAGGGGGACCCCAAGGCACGGCACGCGCCTGCACGAACTCACCGCCGCGCGACCCGCGCCGGCTCGTTGTTTCAAGGACTGCGCCAAATCGTCCGACCCATGCATTCGAACACAGTTCCGGTGCGGGCGGCAGTTGTCCGAATGGCTAACGCCTGGCTGGATCAATGCGCATCGTGCAGCGCGCGCGCTATGATGCTGAAGCGGCAATCCAGCCGTTGCAGCGCCTCGCGCGCCACCCGCGCGCACGATCGGAGAATCAGAGGAACCCATGTCAATTTCGATGTATCAAGCCTCATTGCCCGTGCTGGTGCGCGGCATGACCAACCTGCAAGTCATTCTCGGCAAGGCCCAGGCGCACGCTGCCGAAAAACAGATCGACCCGTCCGTGTTCACGAACGCCCGGCTCGCGCCGGACATGCTGCCGCTGGTGCGCCAGGTCTATATCGTGAGCGATACGGCAAAGGGCTGCGCCGCGCGTCTGGCCGGTGTCGAAGCGCCGAAGTTCGACGACGTCGAACAGACCTTCGACGAACTCCATGCCCGCCTTCAAAAGACGATTGATTATCTGAAGGAATTCAATGCGCAACAGATCGACGGATCGGAAGAGCGTGAGATCACGCTGAAAATGCGCAGCGGCCCGATCGAATTCACGGGGCTGTCGTATCTGCTCGGTTTCGTGCTGCCGAACTTCTATTTTCACGTCACGACGGCGTATGACATTCTGCGTCACAACGGCGTCGAACTCGGCAAGCTCGACTATCTGGGCGGTATCAAGTAAGTATGTGGGCGTGCTATCGCGTGTGCTATTGATCGAGCGGCACGTGAATGCGGCATGAGCAGCACGCGGGCCACATGTGGTTCACGCGCCTCGCGTGAACCACTCTGCGGTCGCGTGTGAACCGCGCATGATCCATACATGAGCCGCGGATAAGGTACGCATGAACCGCTCACGCCCCAAAGCATAAGCCACCCATAGGCTACGCACAGGCCATGCACGACGAGCATCAAACGCGTGGTTGGAACGCGATGATCGCCATGCCCGCCAGAGTGAACGCCACGCCGGCCGCATCCCACAGCGTGGGGCGCACTTTGTCGACGCACCATAGCCACGCGATAGCCACCGCCACATACACACCGCCGTAAGCCGCGTATACGCGGCCTGCGGCGGTGCCATGCAGCGTCAACAGCCAGGCGAACAAAGCGAGGCTGAGCGCGCCAGGCACCAGCAGCCAGACCGAGCCGCCCTCCTTTATCCAACGCCAGGGCAAGTAGCAGCCGACGATCTCGGCCACGGCGGTCACGGCATAAAGCAGAAAAATTTTCATCGAAGATAGAAGCGAGTGGTTGTGTTGCCGCGTGACTGTGCGCAGCAGTCTATCGGCTTTATTAACACAATCACTTTGCGCGCGGGCATGACGCATGCGAGAGTCGTCGCAACTTTCCCCCTATTGCCTGCCTGTCATGAGTATCGCGTCCCCCTGTATCGACATCTGCAAGTTCGACGATAAAACCGGCCTTTGCATCGGCTGTCTACGCACTCGCGACGAATGTAAAAGCTGGAAGAAGATGAAAGACAAGCATCGCCGGAAAATCATCGAGGATCGTTCGCGCCGGGAGCATAAATTGCGAAAGTGAGCAGCGGCGCGTGATCTTGGAACGGTTTGGCCTCGTGGCTTAAGCGATCGTCCGTTTAAGCGATCCTCGAACCCAACCCGGCGCGCCATCATCACCGCCGCACGTCAGTCAAGCGAGAGCCGCAGCGCGAAGCCGATCAGCGCCGCGGAGAAAGTCCAACGCTGCAGTGTCTGCGCAAGAGGATGAGCCCGCATCCAGCCGGCGATTCGTGCGGCGCCGATCGCGTACATGGCGTCGAAACACGCGCCGATGGCGAGCAGTACCAGACCCAGTTCGACCATCTGTAGCGCAACCGGTCCGCCCTCGGGACGCACGAACTGCGGCAGCAGCACCGAACAGAACAGCAGCGCTTTCGGGTTCAACAGATTGGTTAGCAAACCCTTGACGAAAGCGGCATGCAAAGGCCGCGACTCGACACCCACCGCACCGCCCTCAGGCAACGCGAACACAGGTGAGCGGAAGATCTGAATGCCGACCCACGCCAGATACACCGCGCCGCCGTAACGCACCACGTCGTATAGCCAGGGCGCACTGCGCAACAGCGCCGCCACGCCACATGCCGACAGCGTGACGTGCGTCGCACGCGCGACGCCCAACCCGCCCGCTGCCGCGAAGCCACTGCGCATGCCGCGCCCGATACTGGTCTGTAAAACCAGCGCCATGTCGGGACCCGGCACGGCATAAACCACCAACAACGCAGCGATATAGACGACTAGAAGGTGTGCGGAAATCATAGAAACCTCTTATTTTTAAGGGTTCTATTTTGCTATCGTCGGCGGAGGGTTTACTGGCGAAATGCAGTGCATCGGCGCTTCAGCCCTGGAGGAATGCGCTAATATCCCATCCCCCAGCCATGTTTTCCGCTAATACAAGGAAGCGCACAGGTAAGCGCCCCCAAAGTCATGTCAACCGACCTCGATAAAACAGATCGCGCGATCCTCGCCGCGTTGCAGAACGACGGCCGCATGTCGAATGCACGCCTGGCCGAAATGGTCGGCCTGAGCGAGACGCCTTGCGCGCGCCGCCTCAAGCGCCTCGAGCACGACGGCTATATCGACCAGTACCGCGCGATGCTTTCGCGCTCCGCCCTCGGCCTCGGCGTGGTCGCGTTTGTTTACGTGCGTTTTGCCGTGCACGACCGCGCGGTGGCGACCCGTTTCGAGCGCGAGGTGCAGGCAATCCCGCGAATTCTGACATGTCACAACGTATCGGGCAGCGCCGACTACATCTTGCAAGTGGTCGCGCGCGATCTCGACGACTACGGCACTTTTATGCGCGACGAGATGCGCAGCCTGCCTGGCGTGACGTCGGTGGAATCGGCGTTGTCCCTGCGGGAAGTGAAGGCTAACGGCGGGCTGCCGCTGTCCTGAATGCAGACATGGCATAGTCACCCATTTGATACGGCGCGAGCCGACCAGACGAGCACGGAGTTTTCATGGATCACGAAAAGGCAAGAGCCGAAGAAACAGCCGCGATGGAGCGCGTATTGACCGCAACCAAACGGGTCCAGGCGGCCTTCG
The DNA here is from genome assembly GCF_046027605.1 of Paraburkholderia fungorum. Lineage (GTDB taxonomy): Bacteria > Pseudomonadota > Gammaproteobacteria > Burkholderiales > Burkholderiaceae > Paraburkholderia > Paraburkholderia fungorum_F. The sequence goes on along the minus strand of NZ_JAQQEF010000015.1, from coordinate 183,943 downwards.
CATCGCTGCAATCGCAATTTCCGCCGGCCGGCCCCGGCCAGCCTTCGCAGTTCGCGCTGCAAACCTTCGACGCTGCCTTGCAGGAACTCGAAGACGCTCAAGCCGCATTCGACGAATTGCTCGGCGATCTGCTTGACGGCAATCGTTGAGTGGCTTAGCGGTTCTCTTCACTGCATAGCCGCTGAGTAGCACGCGAGCGGTGGCCGTCATCGGTTTTCACTGAGGCGGTCGTCGCGCTATTCGGAGGTGCTTGCCGGACTTGACCGTTAGTTGCGTATCAACGTCTTTGACGTGGAATCACCGCAAGGCCGGTGCGTCCCTACCCGCTCCGCACGGCCCTCCCGTTTCAACGCGTTGCTGCGTTCAGAAGCGCGGTGGGTCAATCAACCCTGGCTACTCAAAACCGCTCTTGGCCCACATCCGACAATCGTTTCGTTTCCGACGCGCTGCTTCGGCACACTTATAAAATCGCGAGCACAAGCCGCATAAGAGCAATCGCACTCCGAAGTTTACGGCCGCCCTTCGACCGACACCGGGCCGTCTTAGTCCCGCTACACCTGTGCCCTTCATCCACCTGTCCTTCCTGTCATTTCTGAAAGACTCAGGCCGTCCAGAGACGACTAAGCGCGCTGTCCCACGCATAAAAGAAGAATATTTGCTTCGTTTAACGAAGCATGTTGACTTCTGATTGCGGGAGTGCATAAAATTCGCCCGTCATCACAAACGGGGCCATTGCCTTGGACACCAGCAGTAGTCGATTTTCGAACAGCTTCACTGCCTGACCAGCCCGACGCCCGCGCTCTCTTTTTAGCCGCCGTCTTGCCAGCAGGCAGACGGTGCGCGCCGTAATCACTCTCTCCGTGCACCTTAAGCAGCGCCATTCGGTCGCGCCGCGCTCGACGCATGTCTTGCGTTCGTGCGTCCCCGCGTCCGTATGGCATGGCGTCGCGAGCATCCACTCGCGGCTGCGTTCGCTCACGCCGGTTCGATCCGTTCGAACTCCGGCGCGGCCGGGCGCGTGGATAAACACGTGCGTACTCAACGTGGATGAGCAACGTCGATAAGCAACGTCGATGAACAACACCGATCCACCAATAAGCAACACCAATAAGGAGCCGCGATGCCGGACAGTGACAGTTACCCCTTATGCCGCTCAATTGCCGCGCAGTCTTTTTTTTGCCCGAGGAAAGTGAGTAGACCTTCGCCGCCACGCGCATAGCGCCGGCCGCGCTCCGTGTCTGCTGGCTTTCCGCGATCCGCGTAGAGCCATACGCACGGAGAAATACCATGTACATCGCCATCCTCGTACCACCCCGTCAGCAAACGCATATCCATAGCGACGCCGCACTCGCGCTTCACAGCGTCAAGCCGCACTGGCTCGCCGTGTCCTGGCACCGCGTCAAAGCGCTTTTCCCGCACTCCGTTCCGCCCTCGGCTTCGTAACGACCCGCTGTCAGTACCCGCACGCTTTCGCAACCGCATGCAGCGCCGTCGCTCGTCCCCATTCGACGACACGTGCGCTGCGGATCCCGAAGGCGCGCCACTGCACAAAAATCAGACCTACTCAGGCGGCTGGAAATGTCCACTCCAATCAACGTCTCACCACCACGCAGCGCCGTTCTCGACGAAGCTCATCTCGGCGACATCAAAGGCGCGCTCGGCACTATCGCGCATCACGACACCGCACCGCGCAACAACTGGTGGGCCCGCATCCGAACGCTGCTCGCGATTCTCGGACCGGGTCTCATCGTGATGGTCGGCGACAACGATGCCGGCGCCTTCGGCACCTACACGCAGGCGGGGCAGAATTACGGCACCGCCTTGCTGTGGACCATGCTGCTGCTCGTGCCCGTTCTCTTCGTCAATCAGGAAATGGTGCTACGCCTCGGCGCGGTGACGGGCGTGGGCCATGCACGACTGATCTTCGAACGCTTCGGCAAGTTCTGGGGCGCATTCAGCGTTGTCGATCTGTTCATATTGAACGCGCTCACCATCGTGACCGAGTTCATCGGCATCACGTTCGTGCTCGGTTTCTTCGGCATTTCGAAAGTGGCTGGCGTCTGCATCGCCGCGGCAGTGACGATGGCCGCGGTCAGTACAGGCAACTTCCGGCGCTTCGAGCGCTTCGCGGTCGCGCTCTGTCTGTTGAGCCTGCTGCTCGTCCCCGTGCTCGTATCGATTCATCCGCCTGTCGGCCAGATCGCGCGTGATCTGGTGATTCCGAACTGGCCCGCCCATTCGAAACTGAGCGATGTGATGTTGCTCGTGATCGGCATTGTCGGCACCACGGTCGCGCCGTGGCAGCTGTTTTTCCAGCAGAGCTATATCGTGGATAAACGCATCACGCCGCGCTTCATGAAGTATGAGAAAGCCGATTTGTGGATCGGCATCGTCTTCGTGATGATCGGCGCGGTGGCCATGATCTCGTTTTGCGCCGCGCTGTACGCAGGCAAACCGGAGTTCGGCAATTTCACGGATGCGGGCGGCGTGATCGCCGGCCTCGAAAGATATGCCGGCCGCACTCCCGCGGTGCTCTTCGCGATCGCGTTGCTCGATGCCTGCATCATCGGCGCGGCGGCCGTCTCGCTGTCCACCGCTTACGCAATTGGCGACGTGTTCAAGATTCGCCACTCGCTGCACCGCGGTGTATCGGACGCAAAAGGCTTCTACCTCGTCTACTTCGGCATTATCGCGGCCGCGGCGGCGCTGGTATTGATTCCAGGCAGCCCGCTCGGACTCCTGACTGAAGCGGTGCAGACACTCGCAGGGGTGCTGCTTCCGAGCGCAACGGTGTTTCTGCTGCTGTTGTGCAACGACCGCGCCGTTCTCGGCCCATGGGTGAACTCGAAAAAGCTCAACTTTTTCACCGGCGCAGTTGTCTGGGTGCTCGTCATGCTCTCGATCATCCTGACTGCGTCGGTGATGTATCCGGACATTACCGGCGAAGCGATTCTCGAAGTGCTGGCGGGCGGCACGCTACTGGCCGTTGTCGGCTACGCTGCAACCGTGACGCTTCGCAGGCTGCGGCCCGCAGCGACGAATGCCGGGGCTCCCGCGGCTTCCGCTCGCGAGCAACCGCTTTCGAAAGATGTGCGCAATACGTGGCGCATGCCGCCGCTGGAACAACTGCCGGCGCCGCAACTGACGCTGTCCAAACGCGTCTGGATGGGTGTGCTGCGCGGTTATCTGATCGTGGCCGTCGCGCTTGTCATCGTGAAGGTCGTACAGATGACGTTGCTGCATTAAGTCAACGCCGCGCGCGCATCATGCTGCTTCCGCTGCAATTTCCGGTTCGCACAAAACAGGAAAGTTGACGGAGTTCGCGATATAGCACTTCTCATGCGCGACATGGTGCAAACGCGTGGCCAGCTCGACATCGCCGCCCCGAATGACGACGTGCGGACGCAGAACGATCTGCGAAAAGCGGCCCTGCTCCGGCGTATCAAGCATTGTGCCTTCGGCGTTGTCGCGATAGCTCACAACAACGATTCCCGCATCCGAGCAAAGATGCAGATACCAGAGCTTGTGGCAGGCAGATGCCGAGGCGACCAGCAAGTCTTCCGGATTCCACCGGTTCGCGTCGCCGAGAAACGCCGCGTCCGATGATCCGGGAATCTCGGGCTTGCTCCCCGCCGCGATGATGTGGTCCCGACCGTAATCACGATATCCCGAGGTGCCGCTGCCGCGATTGCCTGTCCACTGCACCGATACCGCATATTTGTGCTCACCGTGCGCCATGCCACTCTCCTTTCCATCAACCAGGATTCGAATTAGCCACGCATGCATTCTATACGCACGCACCGGTTTTGGTATACCATTATTCCAAACGACAAGTATCCAAGGACTCACCGCAGATGGACCACAAACTGGATTCGACAGCCGATGCCATCGCCGTCTCACTACGAGAACTGATCGCGGCGGGTGAACTGGAGGACGGTGCACGGCTGGTCGAGCGCGAACTCGCCGATCGATTCGGCGTGAGCCGGGTACCGATGCGAGAGGCCATACAAAAGCTCGAGGGCGAAGGGTTGGTCGAACTCATGCGCAATCGCGGCGCCGTTGTGCGAACCCTGACGGAGTCCGATCTCGACGAGATCTACCGCCTGCGTATGTTGCTCGAAGGGGACGCCATCTTTCACGCAGTCAAGCGCATGGACACCGAGACGTTATCGCGCGCCGAACTCGTTCATCGGCTGCTGGGCGACGCCGATACGGCGCAAAGACAGGGCGAACTGAATCGCGAGTTTCATGAATTGCTATACCGCCCGTGTGAGAACGGCCGGCAATTGAAAGCGATCCGCGAGTTGCGCGCTCAGGTCGAACGTTACGAACGATTGCAAAGCACGCTGCTCGCCGATACGCCGGCCTTCCAGGACGAGCATCTGAAGATTCTCGAAGCCTGCGAGGCCGGCAACGCGCGCCTTGCGCGATCAATGACGGTGGAACATCTTGCATCGGCAAAGCGTATTGTTGTGCAACTGATTCGGGCTGAGTGACTACTGCGATCCGAACGCTCTACCCGTTACATTCGGTGCACGAGGATCCGGATTCATATTCAGGCTGGTGCCGTTCGCCCGCATATTGTTGAGCGCCGGGCTCGAGCCAACGCTGCCGGTTGCGCCGATCGCAGTGGAACGGCCCATCGTACCCGCGCCGGGCATCGGGCTCGGACTTGCCGCGCCCGTGCCCAAACCCGTCCCCATTCCCGTCCCCAGCCCCGTCCCCGCGCCGTTGATCCCAGCTGCCTGCAAACCGACCATGCCATGGGCGCCCAGGTTTGCCGACTGCGCATAAGCCGCACCGGTCAGCCCGATTACCAGCGCCGACATCAAAAAACTTTTTGCCACGATTTTCATAATCCACTCCGTCATACCGTCAAATTGTGGACCGAAGTACTCACACCATCGTCGCGATGTCGAGCAAACGTCGCTCGTGAAGAAGCCGGTCAAATAGTCAGACCGGTCGCCGGCCAGGTTTGTTCATCGCTGAAATTCAGGGTTTGATCGACGATCGGCCTTTGGACGTAAAGTTTCGCGCCGCCAGGCCACCGGGTACTGGTTTGCAGGAATGTCGGGCAACGCCGTGCGCGTTATGATCAACCGTTACGCCAGAACGGCCGATCGCGCACGATGGAGCACGCCTACATCCACCTTTTGCATCAGCTTGCCGGCCATCCGGCCTGGACGCTCACGGTCGTCTTTCTTGCCGCCTTCCTGGAGGCCATTGCCGTCATCGGCACCTTCATCCCAGGCAGCACTGCCATGTTTCTCGCCGGCGCGCTGGCCGGCACCGGTGCGCTGAGCCTCGGCTGGGTGTTCCTGTGGGCGATCGTCGGCGCGATCGCCGGGGACGGCATGAGCTTCTGGATCGGCTCACGCTACAAACACAGGATCGTCCAATTGTGGCCGTTCCGCACCCACCCGCAGGTACTCGGCGCCGGCAAACGCTTCTTCAAGAAACATGGCGCCAAGAGCGTCGTGTTCGCCCGCTTCATCGGACCATTGCGAGCGATCGTGCCGGTGGTGGCGGGCATGCTGGGCATGCCGCCGCTGCGCTTCTACGCGATGAACGTGTTGTCGGCGCTGCTATGGGCGCCCGCGCATATCCTGCCCGGCGTGGTATTCGGCGCCTCGGTGCTGCTGGCCGGCGCCGTGTCGTTCCGCCTCGTCGTGATCATCGCGTTGCTGGTGGGGATCGTCTGGCTGAGCTTTCGCGCGACGGGTTTCCTGCTCTCGCATGCCAGTGCGTGGTCGGGCGCGGCGGGCCGCTATCTGGGAAGCTGGGCGTGCCGTCACCCGGGCCCGTTCGGCCGTCTCGCGCGGCGTCTGCTGGACCCCGAACAGCCGGATGCCACCAGCGTGGTGGTGACGTCGCTGATCGTGCTGGTGTCGGGCGCGCTCTTCTTTGGGGTTCTCGAAGACGTGATCAGCGGCGATCCGCTGGTCAGCGTCGATCTGTCCGTCTATCACTTTTTGCAATCGGTGCGCACGCCCTGGAGCGACACCGTGCTTGCAGGATTGGCCACGCTTGGCAGCGTCGTCACGCTGACGGCGCTGGTCGTGACCGTCGTGATATGGATGCTGTTGGAGCGGCGTTGGCGCACGATCGGTTACTGGCTCGCCGCGGTCGTATTTTCCCAACTGCTGATCTTCGCTTTGCAATTCGCGATGCACCGCGCGCCGCCTAACGAACTCCTGTCAGGCGCCTACGTGTTCCCGAGCAATCACGTCGCCGCGACGGTGATCGTCTACGGCTTCCTCGCGTTCCTGCTGGCGCGGCGCGTCGGCATGCTGGAAGGTTTGCTGGTGACGACGGTGAGTACGGTGGTCGTGATCGTGGTCGCGCTGGCGGGACTTTACTTCGGCCGGTACTGGGTCTCCGACGCGATCGGCGGCGCCGCGCTCGCGTATATCTGGGTGGCCATCGTCTCGTTGACAGCCATGTTGCGGCATCCCGAAGTGCCGCCCACACGCAGCTTCATGCCGGTCGTGATTCTGCTGGTGATGCTCGTGAGCGTGGGCGTGCAGCTGAGCATCAAGCCACTGGCGCCGCCGCAGGATGCCATGTCGCGGCCGCCACCCGTGCTGGTCACGCAGACGCAATGGACGATGTCGCTGTGGAAGCGACTCCCCTGCTATCGCTCCGATATGGGCGGCGACTATAAGGAACCGCTGACGCTGCAATGGGTGTCGAATCTCGCTTCGATTAAGGGGCAACTGCGCGCCCAGGGATGGATCGAAGGCACGGACCTGTCCGCGCACAGCCTGCTCTCGCTTGCCTCGCCGAATGTCGCGGCCGTGTCGCTGCCGGTCTTGCCGAAGCTGAACAACGGCGTGCCTTCGTCACTGGTCTTCATGCGTCCCGGTGACACGCGCGACGAACGCGACGTCCTGCGCTTCTGGCCGAGCGGCTATGCGGTGGAAAACGGCGTGTCAGCCACCCCGTTGTGGGTTGGGGCGTTCGCCCACGAACGGCTCTCGCGGCGCTCGTGGCCGATCAACATTCTGCGCGTCGAAAAGGAAGTGTCGTCGTTCGACGCGCATACAAAAACCAGCGCGGGCCTCGGCGCGGCGCTCGTCGCCAGCGTAAGTTGCCATGGCGTGCCGGTGTCGCTGCTGTCCTCCCCAGAGGAATGAGCGGCGTGTTGCGCTCGCCTGTCCAGTTGGCTGCCTGGAGACGCGTGTTGGCCATACCAATCGGGAAATCGCCCTGCGCTCAATCACTTGGCGGAATTGGCCAGGACTTGTCCACAAGGATATGAACATTTTCTGTGGATAACCTCGGCCATGCGATCCACGCAAGCCGAGGCTCGGCCCGCATTTACCCGCGCTTACCTTCAGTCGAGAAAATCTGGCCGCCACCCGGCGGTGGCGGCGCACGCCCCGAAGCCGATTGGCCTGCCCGGGCTTTGCCAGGTTCAGCGAGTAGCCGAGTCCGACTCGCCGGGAGACATGTCCTGCAATTGTTCTTCCGGCGCGATCCTACCCGCGCGCTCACGCTCCGCCGACTGGTCGACGCTGAGCTCGGGTCGCTCCCCTCCATCATCGCCTTCCGCTTCGATCTGCCTGCGCGCCTCCTCCCAGTGCTGTTCTGCATTGCCACCCGGCGACGGGTCGTTTTCCCAGATTTGATACGCCCGGGTGCGAATGCGGGCTTCGAGATTGCTATCCATGCTCCGTTTCTCCGTGAAAATACGCGCGACGCTCGGGGCCATCGGAACAATCGGAACAATTCGAATAATCAGGCCGCGCCGTCTCGCACATTTCACGCAGCATCCGGCATGCCACGACGGCGATCGGCGCCTCCTGGGTGGATTCCGGCCGATGCCGTCACCGCCATTGGCCGGCCTGGCTTCACTGACCGTAGACGTCGAAGTCGAAGTACTTTTTCGCGATCCTGTCGTACGTGCCATCCGCGCGCGTGTCGGCGATCGCCTTGTCGATCTTCGCCTTCAGGTCGGTGTCTTCCTTGCGCAAACCGATCGCGGTACCGCTTCCCAGCGTCTTCGCGTCGTACAGCGCATTGCCGGCGAACGCAAAGTCCTTGCCGCGCGGCGTGCGCAGGAAACCCACATCAGCCTGCACGGCATTCTGCAGCGATGCGTCGATGCGGCCGGCAAGCAGGTCCGAGTACACGAGATCCTGATCCTGATAGGCCACGATCACCGCGCCGACCGGCTCCCAGTAGGTCTTCGCATACGTTTCCTGGATCGAGCCCTGCTCGACGCCGATGTGCTTGCCCTTGAGCGCTTCCGGCGTCGGCGTGATGGTCGAGCCTTTCTTCGCGACGAGGCGTGTCGGGATGCGGAATACCTTCGACGAGAACGCGATCTGCGCCTGACGCGCCGGCGTCATCGACATGGTGGATAGCACGCCGTCGAACTTGCGTCCCTTCAGTGCGGGAATCATCCCGTCAAAGGCGTTTTCGACCCACACGCATTTTGCGTCCAGGCGGCGGCAAATTTCATTGCCCAGGTCGATGTCAAAGCCGACCAGCTTCCCGTCGGCGGATTTTGATTCGAACGGCGGATAGCTCGCGTCGACACCGAACCGCACGGTCGACCAATCCTTCGCGGTTGCGCTGGCGGACGATACAGCGAGCAGCGCAATCGTCAGGGTTGCAAGCAGGGGTTTCATGTTTCTCCTTTTTTATGACTCTATTAATCAGATGCGCAGCGTAAAAAAAACGCGAACAACGACAAACCGGCGCTCAGCACGTCGGCGCCGGTGCGCCAAGGCGCATCGCGGCGGCCGCCCAGGACGCGCAGCGCACACTATAGATGATCGGAGGGATGCAGCAGGGCTTTGCCGACGGGGCTCAGGTCTCAACCGTCACGCGATGCATTTCGCGCCGTTCGCCGTAATAGTCGTTGATCGGCAGATGCTGGGTGCTGCGATTGTCCCAGAACGTCACGGTGCCCGGCGCCCAGCGCACGCGGCAGGTAAACTCGGCCTGCGTCGCATGCCGGAACAGATAGTCCAGCAAGGGCTGGCTCTCCTCCACCGTCATGCCCTTGAAGTGCGTCGTATAGGTCGAATTGACATAGAGCAGTTTGCGGCCGGTCTCCGGATGCACGCTAACCACTGGATGCTCGCCGCGCGCGTTGACGAGCCGCAGCGGTTCAAACGGCAAACCGGTCGCCGGATCGACTTCCGGCACCGGTGTCTCGTGAACGCCGACGAGCGGTTCGAGCAGGGCCTTCATCCCATCGGAGAGCGTGTCGTAGGCCATGTACATGTTGGCGAACAGGGTGTCGCCGCCTTGTTTGGGCGTCTCGATTGCATACAGGACCGAGCCGAGCACCGGCCGCTCGAGAAAGGTCACGTCGGAATGCCACTTCTCACCGAACACACGCCGGTCTTCCTTCTCCTTGACCACGCGCAGCACTTCCGGATGCCCGTCGAGCGGCTTCGCCATGATGTAGGGATGCACGTGCAGCGGCCCGAATTGCCGCGCGAAATTCTTGTGCTGCTCGAGCGAGAGCCGTTGCTCGCGAAACACGATCACCTGATAGCCGAACAGCGCGCCGCGCACCGCCGCAAGCGTGTCCGGGGCCAACGGCACCGACAGGTCGATGTCGAGAATTTCGGCGCCCAGCGCGCCGACCAGCGGTTGAATGTTCATGCCACTCTCCAGTCTTCCGGCACGGCTATCGCCGTCCAGCCTATAGCCTGCCAGCTTCGATGATCCGCTGCAAAAAGGCCCGCGTGCGTTCGCTTTGCGGGGCATCGAAAATCTGCACCGAAGGGCCCTCTTCGTGCACGCGGCCCTCGTACAGGAAACAGACCTTGCTCGCGACTTCGCGCGCGAACGCCATCTCATGGGTGGCGAGCAGCATGGTCATGCCTTCGGCGGCAAGGTCGCGCACCATGCGCAGCACTTCGGAAACGAGTTCGGGGTCGAGCGCCGAGGTGATCTCGTCGAGCAGCATCACGATCGGCCCCATGGCCAGCGCGCGGACGATGGCCACGCGTTGCTGCTGCCCGCCCGAGAGCCGGTCGGGAAAAGCATTCGCCTTGTGTTCCAGCCCGATGCGCTTGAGCAGCGCCAGCGCCTTGGCCTCCGCCTCGGCACGGTCGATCCCCAGCACACGGATCGGCGCCAGCGTGACATTCTGCAGCACCGTCATATGGGGAAACAGATTGAAGCTCTGGAACACGATGCCGATATCGCGGCGCAGCGCGTCGACGTCGACGCCGACGCCGGTCATCCGGTCGCCGTGAATCAGGATCTCACCGCCGTCGATCGGCTCGAGCCCGTTAATGCAGCGCAACAGCGTGGACTTGCCACAGCCCGACGGCCCGATCAGGCACACCACCTGATGTTCATCGACGTCGAGCCGCAGACCGTCGAGCACCGTGTGCTCGCCGTAGCGTTTGTGGATATCGCGGATTTCGATGAGCGGCATACTCGCCTCATGAGCCGCCGGCGAGCCGGCGGCGTTCGATCAACCGGTCGACGAGCCGCGTCTGCGGAATGGTAATCACGATGAAGATGAACGCCACGGTGCTCACCGCCGACAGGTTGAAGTGGTTGCTGGCGATGATCTTCGCCTGATTGAACGCATCCATCGAGCCGATGATATTCACCAGCGCCGTGTCCTTCTGCAGGCTGATGAACTGGTTCAGCAGAGGCGGAATCATGCGGCGGACCGCCTGCGGAATCACCACGAAGCGCAAGGTCTGTCCATACGACAAGCCGAGCGAACGGGACGCCGCGGTCTGGCTCCAGTGGATGCTGTCGATGCCGGCGCGGTAAATTTCGGCGACGTAAGCACTTGAAGTCAGCGTCAAGGCGATGATCGCGAAGGTCTCGGGCGACAGGTCCTTCAACACCGGCAAACCCGTCAGCGAAATGCCGAAGCCAACCAGGTAGATCGTGATGACGGCCGGCAAACCCCGGAACACGTCGATGTAAGTAATCGCGAGTGCCCGGATGGGGCGGCCGGCCGGGCCCGGTGTCATCCGCGCAACGGCGAACACAAGGCCGACGATCAGCACCAGGATCTCGGCCACGACGAAGATATGGATGTTGGTCCAGAACGCCTTCACGATCAACGGGAAGGTCTCGGACATCAGCGGCAGCAGGAAGAACGTGCGGCTGACGGCGAGATCGTTGGCGATCAGAAACTGGATCGCCGCCAGTAGCACCAGCAGCGCGACGGCGAGACTGATCGAGATCCAGCTGGCATCGCGCGAGGCCATGGCGGCCACGCGTGCCGCCACGAGGTCGCCGCCGGCGATCGCGCGGCGTGCCTGTCGCGCCAGTCGCAGACTGCGCAGCGCCGGCACGAATGGATACAGTGCGCCGATGCCGAGCAGCACCAGCAACGCGAGAGTTGCCCGGCCCGTCACATCGAGCGACCCCAGCGCCGCGCGCAGATCGAACAGCGTGCGCCAACTGCAGCCCACTATAACGATAGCGACTGCTATGGCGAGCGCCGCGAGCCCGGTTGTGTCTTTTGGCGGTACGCGAAAGTGCCAGCCGCGCTCGCCGGCCACCAGAGGTTCAGACTGTTGCATCCCGTGCGTTTCGCCTTAGGGCTTGAAGTAAGGGATTTTCGTCGGGTCCTGGCCCCAGGCCGCTGCCAGATACTTCTGCGTCAACATCTTGAGCGTGCCATCGTCGGCCATCGACTGGATGATCTGGTTGATTTTTCCCTCGTTGGCCGACCCCTTCGGATAGATCGCGCCGTATGTCTCGCCGGTCGTGTACTGGCCTACGACCTGCATCGTTCCGTGAGAATTGGCCGCCTGGCCGAGCACGTAGGCGGTATCGCTGAGCGCAATGTCGATCTGGTTGGCGGCGAGCGCGGTAAACATGCCCGCCGTATCGGGGAAGACCTTGATGGGCTGGGTCGGCTTGAGAACGTTGGCGGCAAAATCGGCGCCCGTCGTGCCCTGGTGGACGCCGATGCGCATGCTGCGGATATTGTCCGCGGTGACCTTGGTCGTGGTCTTGACCAGCACACCAATGTCGGAATTGAAATACGGCGTCGAAAAATCGATCACCTTCTTACGTTCGGGCGTGATCGACGCTTCAGACAACGACAGGTCGAAGTTCTTCGTCTGGCCGGCGATCAGCGACTCCCACGACACGTTCACCACGGCAACCTTGTCGAGCCCCGCGCGATGCGCGATGTTGGCCGCCATGCAGTATTCGTAGCCGTCCTTGATGGTCGCCGGGGTATCGCCGTTCCACCAGCCCGGCGCGGGCAGCGCGACTTCCACCGTCAACTGTCCGGGAATAGCCGGGGTTATCGGCATCGATCCTTTCTTGCCCGTAACTGTGCAGGTGCCGTAGGTCTGAGCCTCGGCCGGCGTGGCGACGCCGGCAAGTACCACGACGGCGGCGAGCGCCGAAAACATCAAAGCCGCGCGGTTGCCGTAAGTGCCTTTCTGCATGGATGGTCTCCGTTGTATTGATACGAACGTGTCGGCGAAATCGTGGAACGGGAAGCCCGAAGAACAGACGGAAAAATGACAGAAAAACAAATGTCCGACAAGTCGTGCAAACTCGCACCTCGCCGTTGCGCGGGCAACTAACTCAGCGCCAGGCGCGCATGCTTCTCCTAATTCTTCGCTAATTCCAGGCCGGTACGATGCGCATCATTCAGTAGCTCGGACGTGAGTCACGCCTCGAGAAATCACCCGATCTGAAGGAGCTCATCATGTCACCAGCAGCAATCATTCACGGCACGCCAGTGTGGGTCTGGGTGCTACTCGTCGTCCTGCTATCGCGCGGATTCAAGGCACTGAGCAGCGGCACGGCGCCACTCTCGAAGCTCGCCATCGTCCCGCTCATCTTTGCGGGCTGGGGTATCGCGCATCTGATTTCAGATCCGCTGGCGGGATGGTCTTCCGCGATCGCCTGGATGGCAGGCTCGCTCGCCGGCATTGCAGGCGGCGTGTTCCTCGCGAGCCGGTCGCGTTTCATTGTCAATCCGATGGCGAATACCGTCATGCTGCCGGGTTCCGCGTTGCCGTTGGTGCTGATCGTCGCCACCTTCGCCGCGAAATTCTGGCTCGGCTTTGAAATGGCGACCGCGACCGACGTTTCGTCGCTTGGAATGGTTATGCTGATCGACGCCGCGGTGTCCGGGGTCGTGGCGGGCGTGTTCGGCGGGCGCTTCTTCACTTACTGGCGGGCGATGAGCGCGCGCCCGTTATTTGCCTCCAGCAAAGCGTAGCGCGCTCAACCGCGTCGGCGACAAGCCTCGGTATGAGGAAACGGCCTCATGCCTTGGCGGAATCGCCCAGCATGACGGTCCAGCCGAGGCCGCGCACATTGCGAATGACCGACTGCCCGAACTTCTTGCGTACCGAATGAATCAGCACGTCGACCGCATTGCTCTCCACTTCCTTACCCCAGCCGTATAAGCGGTCCTCCAACTGATCACGCGAGAGGATCATGCCGGGGCGCTCGAGAAACGCCAGCATCAACGCGAATTCGCGCGCCGACAGTACCGACGTCACGCCATTGCAGCATAGCGTGCGCTTGTCGAGATCGAGATTGAGGGAATCGTCGCCGAGGCGCGACACCGCGTAGCCCGCCTTGCGGCGCAATACCGCGCGAATGCGGGCAAGCAGTTCGGGAACGTCGAAGGGTTTGAGGACGTAGTCGTCGGCGCCGACGTCGAGGCCTTGCACGCGCGCCTCCAGGTCGTCGCGTGCGGTCAGGATCAGCACCGGCACCTTGTTGCCGGCCGCTCGCGAGGTTTTCAGCAAGTCGATCCCGCTCATGCCCGGCAAGCCGAGATCCAGCAGCACGACCGTGTATTCAGCCGCCGCGATAGCCGCGCTGCCGGCATTGCCGTCGCGCACCCAATCGACGCTGTAGTCCGCGTCCTGCAACGCGCGCAGCAGGCTTTGTCCGATCTGCAGGTCGTCTTCAACCAGTAGAACTCGCATGATGTCGTTCCCACAGCAACGAATAGTGTCGTTGGCCGCGGCGCGAGGAACGGAACACGGGTTACGATTCCAGGCCGAGCCCGCCCGTGCCTGCGTGATACGGGCACGGGTCAGAACGCATCATAACTGACTCGCGCCCGGGGCAGCCACCGCCTCAGTGGCGCACGGAAAGCCGATCGACGCGACGATTCCCGACTGACCGTCATGACGATTGCGAAGACTCGCCTCGCCGCCATATTTGGTCGCGATCGCCTTGACGATCGACAGGCCAAGGCCGCTGCCCTCGATTTGCGTATTCGCTCGAAAGAAGCGATCGAACACCCGTGGCAGCAGGTCTTCCGCAATGCCGGGCCCGGTGTCGGTCACGTCGATCCACACCATCTCGTCGCGTATCTGTACGCTCAGATCGACCTTGCCGCCGTCCGGCGTGTAGCGGATCGCGTTGCTGACCAGATTGCGCACGACTATGCCGACATCGGCTTCGACCGCGCGGACAAACGCGCTGGCCATTTCGTCGGCGCCGATATCGATGCCGCGCTTCATCGCGATCGGCAGGACTTCGGCCACGGCGTCGACCACTACGGCGGGCACGTCGACGCGCGTCAGCGTGTCGGCTTGCAGAGCCGCGTCGGCCCGCGCCAGCCTGAGCAACTGCGCGATCAAGCCGCCACTGCGTCTGATACCGCTGCACAATTCGCGGAAGCGCTCCTGATTGCCGGGCACGATATGCGGCTGCAGATTGTCCGCCTGCAATTGAAGCGCGGTGAGCGGCGTGCGCAGTTCGTGCGCGGCGTCGGAAATAAACTTTCGCTCCGATTCGATCGATTGTGCGAGCCGCTCGATCATCAGATTGATCGAGTCGATAAACGGACGTATCTCGATCGGCACGCCCGAGGTCGACAATTGCTGAAAATGACTGACGTCGATCGCCTGCACTTGCGCACCCAAACGATTCAGCTTGCGCAACGAGCGGCGCACGACAAGCAGCACGGCGACCCACACCAGCGGCACGAGCACGATCATCGGCCAAAGCGTATTGACAGCACGTTCTTGCGCAAGCTCGTGCCGCACCGACGAACGTTGCGCAACCTGAATCACCATTGACGGCTCACGCAGCGTGTAGATGCGCCACTCGTCGCCGTCAACGGCGGTCGTCACGAAACCCGCCGGCGCGTCGCGTGGCAGCGCCAGCGACGGCTCGGTCGAGCGGTAAGGCGTGGCCTGATCGTCTTTCCAGATCGTAATGACAATGTCGCGCTCCGGTTGCGAGCCGCGCGCGGGAATGCTGGGCAGCGAATCCGCGAGACCGCCGCGCATACGGCCGGCAACCTGTTCGAGCCGCAGGTCGAGCAACGCGCTCATGCCCGCTTTTGAGAGCTGATACGAACTGACGCCCTGCACCACGCCGACGATGCTGGCCAGCACGCAAAGGGCGAGGACAAGCTGGTTTCTTAGAGACTTGATCATGGAGGCGCAGAAAAAGTGTTTCGTCCAACGGGTAATGTGTGGACGCCGGGACACTCAGTGCAATGCGAGAGACGGGTAAGGCAGGCTTTTTTTGTAAAGCGATTCTACTCCCGCGACGCGGCGCTTTTCTGGCGTCGAAACGACGGCAAGGGCGCGCAGCCTTTTGCTGCGCGCCCACCATTTGCAACGAGCGATAGAGACCGGCTTTAACAATCGCTCAGTGCTTGATATAGATCGACTTCAAGCCGATGTTGTTCAGCGAATGAATCCCGATGCCGCTTTGCGACGCGCCGTCGGCCTGTTCGAGTGGCGCAAGTGAAACGGTCGGCGGGAGTTGCGCGAGTTGGGCCTGCACTTGCGCGCGAGTCGCCGGCTCGTTCGACTGGGCGAACGACGCGATCGGCAGCGCAAGAAGTACGGCAACAGCGGCGGTTTGGATCAGCGATTTCATGATATTTCTCTCCTGATGTGTTTTTTGGTCGTTCCGTGAGTCAGGTGTTCTCTGCCATGGACTTCACTGTAAAGAACAAGAATTAGCGAACAATGAGCAGCCGTCTGCATGTGAATCAGCGGGTCGCCGCCTCGGCTGCGGCCTGCATTTCGTAGCGCGCGTCCTGCATCAAGCGGATCGCGCGCCCAGCATGGCCGCCCATGTCGTAGTCGTTCGCACGTTGCGCCGCGCGCATCCGTTCGATGGCCTGCTGCGCGTTGAAGTCGGCGGCCTCGATGTTCGGATGACGGCTCATGAAATAGCCTTCGTCGGCGACCGCACAGCCCGAGATCAGGGAAAGCGCGATAGCGGTTGCGGCAACCAGCGTCAACTGTTTTTGCTTCATGATGCATGCTCCATTGAGGTGAGGAACGTCCGGTATCCGGGCATGTCGCCTGCCCGTGGCGATTGATTCAGGGGTCGGCTCAGGCCTCGATTAGCGCCAGTATCCGTATCCGTATCCATACCCGTAGTGCCGGTACCATCCGCGCGGGTGCCCGTAATAACCGACGACCACGGGCGGCGCATACACAGGAGGCGGCGGCGCGTAATACACGGGGGGAGGCGGCGGTGCATAGACCGGCACGGGGGCGACGGGCACCGCGGCCACCATCGGCATAACGGGCATCACCGGCAAGCCGATGCCGACACTGACGAACACGTGAGCCTCGGCAACACCCACAAGGCCAACGCTTAATACGGCGGCGACGACCGCCTGGCGAATCCCTTTCATGTTTTTCTCCTTGAGCTCCGGTGCAGCGCATTGACTGCATCGGTTGACATGCATTCTGGCCGCCGAGAATGAGGAAAGAATGAGCGGCTTATGTCGGATCAAACGGGCGGTGGATCACAACGTGATTCATTGGCGGAGTGCTGCGAACACGGCTCATTTCCGGCTAATTGACGGCGCCTACGATTCGTTCGTCGATGCACAGGTTCAGGTTCGAACCGCCACTCGGACGCGAGAAACGCGTCTGGCACGCATCGGACTGAAGCGACGATACGGACCGCCGGCCCGACATGCGTCGCGCTACTCAAGGAGCACATCATGTTTGCCGCACTTTCCGAAAAACTGGGGTCGTTGTTCTTCTCATATCACGACGACGACCGCGAAGCGTATCTGGCGTCATCGACCGATCTCGCGGACCTCGAACGCCGCATGCGTCATCTCGACAGCGGCAGCTATCCGTTCAGTCTGCATTCGAGCGTCATGCCGCGCGACAACGAACTGTGAGCGATCAACGGACAAGGAGAACCGACATGCGTCACTATCAATGCGACAGCCCTGAAGCCGCAGCCCGCATCGTCGCGGCCTGCTTACTATCGGACGGCCACGTGGGCGTGGACGAACTCGACGCGCTCCATCGCCACGGCATCGAACAGCGATTGTCGTTGCGCCCGCGTCAGTTTCTGCCCGTCGTGCAGGCGCTGTGCGAAGACCTGACTTGCGCCACCTATCTGAATTGGGGCGACGCGTGCAGGCTCGATCCCGTCATCGTCGTGCAACTCGCGGCCGACGTGCAGGACTGGCAAATGCGGCGTGACGTCATCGAGCTGTGCAAGGAAGCCATTCATGCGGACAGGCATATCTCCGAAGGAGAAGCCGGATTTCTGCGCCTGCTGCGTGCCGCGTGGCAAATGCCGGAGCAGCCGGATTGGGCGCGTCCACGCGCGGTAATCAGACTCGTGCGTGCGCAACGGATGAAATGACTGAAGGGCCAGCCGTGCCGTATTCCAGGCTGGGGTGATTTTTCTTCGATTGCCCCGGCCGGGCCAGCGATGCGCGCATCGCTGGCGGCGCGCTTCACGGACGCGCGCTTCATTCCACCGAGCTACCTGGTCGGTACGGACTGCTGGCGATCCTGCTGGTATCCCTCTCGCGTAACCATGCGTGCGCAAGACGAAATCCCCGCACCTACCGACCCCACCGCCAGTAGTGCCTTCACACATATCGTTAAATTACGATATATAATTCGTCTTGTAGCGATGCAGATGCGATGCCCCGGCCGTTAGCCGGCGGCAAGCGTGCCTGTTGTTTTGAGTTGAAGCCCCGAAAACCGATCCACATGACGCTCGATATCGACGCGATTCACAAAGCGCTTGCCAACCCTGTGCGCAGGGAGATTCTCGGCTGGTTGCGCGAGCCGTACGCGCACTTCGCCGACCAGGATCTGCCGCTCGATCACGGCGTATGTGCCGGCAAGATCGATGCGCGCTGCGGCCTGTCGCAGTCCACCGTGTCGGCGCACCTCGCCGCCTTGCAGCGCGCGGGCCTCGTCACGTCAAAGCGGGTTGGTCAATGGGTGTTTTTCAAACGCAACGAGGCCGTCATTCAGGCCTTTCTCGAGCACATGAATACCGGGCTCTGAGCGCGTCATCCACGTCGCCGCGTTTTTTCGCTTATTTCGTTTATTTCATTGCGCAGTTTTTTAAAGGCTCGGGCCACGCGCCCGCTACCTGAGGTGAACTCATATGCCGACTCTTTTTGATCCGCTCCAGATTGGCGACATTACGTTGTCCAACCGCATCATCATGGCGCCGCTCACGCGTCAACGTGCCGAGGAAATCCGCGTGCCGAACGCGCTGATGGCGAAGTACTACGCCGAACGCGCCACGGCGGGCCTGATCATCAGCGAAGCCACTTCGGTCACGCCGCAAGGCGTCGGTTATGCCGACACGCCGGGCATCTGGTCGCAAGAACAGGTTGAAGGCTGGAAGCTCGTCACGAACGCCGTGCACGCAGCCGGCGGCAAGATCTTCCTGCAACTGTGGCACGTCGGCCGTATTTCGGACCCGCTGTTCCTGAACGGCGAACTGCCGGTCGCGCCGAGCGCCATCGCGGCACAAGGTCACGTGAGTCTGGTGCGTCCGGAGCGCCCGTACGTGACACCGCGGGCACTGGAACTCGATGAAATCGCCGGTGTGGTCGACGCATTCCGCAAAGGCGCCGAAAACGCCAAGGCAGCAGGTTTTGACGGCGTGGAAGTGCACGGCGCGAACGGTTATCTGCTCGACCAGTTCCTGCAGGACAGCACCAACACGCGTGCCGACGCTTACGGCGGCCCGATCGAAAACCGCGCCCGCCTGCTGCTCGAAATCACCGACGCATGTATCGACGTCTGGGGCGCGAACCGTGTCGGCGTTCACCTCGCACCGCGCCGCGACGCGCACGCCATGGGCGATTCGGATCCGGCGGGTACTTTTGGTTATGTGGCACGCGAACTCGGCAAGCGCAAGATTGCGTTCATCGCCGCCCGCGAAGCGCTCGGCGACGACCGCCTCGGCCCGCAACTGAAGAAGGCATTCGGCGGCCCGTACATCGCGAACGAAAAGTTCACCAAGGAAACCGCGCAGCAAGTGCTGGACGCGGGTGAAGCGGACGCGGTGGCGTGGGGTCAGCTGTTCATCGCGAATCCGGATCTGGTGCGCCGCTTCGAGACGAATGCGCCGCTGAACAAACCGAATCCGGCCACGTACTATGCACGCGGCGAAGTCGGCTATGTGGATTATCCGACGCTGGAGACGGTGGAATAAGCAGCTGAAGGCAGCTTCTCGGGTTTAAGCTGCTTCGCTAAAGCGGCTGGTTATTCGTAGCACGCTGCAACAGCACGCGGCGGGTGGGACCGGAACGATGTCCGGTCACGCCCGCCGCGTTTTTTTGCGTTGGCCGTTGCGTACAGCACGCACTGCCCGCGCTACGAGCGATCCACGCGCTCACGTCTCAGGTCCACGTCTACCCTCATGCCAGATCACGCCGCATGAACACGCGCCTGGATTCGTCGAGCCCTCGCGCGATATGCGCATCGCGCCGGGCAATCAGCGCGGCGTCGAGATCGGCCTCCTCGATATCGCAAAAGCCGAGCCGTCGATAGTACGGTGCGTTCCACGGCACCTCGCGAAACGTCGACAAGATGAGTTGCATGACCTGTTGCGCACGTGCGCGTTGCGCGACCTGCTCGATCAGTGCCGCGCCGATACGTTGCCCGGCATGCGACGTGAGTACATCGAGCTCCTGCACATAAAAACGCCCGGGCTGCGGCTCGAACATCACGAACCCCGCGCAGGCCTCATCGGCATCCACGGCGACGACAATCTCCCGCGCGTCGATCTTGCGGTTGACGAGTTCCAATTCCATGGGCGGCGCGTCGGCGATACCGGTCATGCCGACGCTGACAAAGCGCTGGCCGGCCTCGAATTCGATCGCACGGATAGCGTTGGCATCGTGCGGCGCGGCAAGGCGGAACGTGAGCTTGGAAGCATGTTGCATAGGTGGTTCGTCGCGTTCTTTAAGCGCGATTTCGGAGGACACCCCCCGATGTTGACATCAACGCCACGAAATAAACAAGTGCCCGCGCCGCCACGGGACTAAACTCCCGAACACCCCAATCCCTTTCGAACCAAGATGGATCTCATGCATGTGCTGCAGGTCGCCCTGCACTTCGACCAGCACCTGAGCGGCCTGATCGTGCAATACGGCACCGCCGTCTACGCGATGCTGTTTCTCGTCGTGTTCGTGGAGATCGGCTTTCTGCCGCTATTCTTTTTGCCTGGCGATCCACTGATCTTCATCTGCGGCGGTCTTGCCGCGACCGGCGCGCTGAACGTCTGGCTCGTGATCCCGGTGCTGTTCGCCGCTACCGTGGCGGGCAGCATCGTCGACTATGCAATCGGCCGCGCGATCGGCGAAAAAGTCTACACGGCCAACTACCGTTGGCTCGACAAGCAGGCGCTGCGTAAAGCGCATGCGTTTTACGAAGCACGCGGCGGCTTGACCTTTCTGCTGTCGCCGTTCATTGCCGTCGTGCGCACTTTCGCGCCGTTCGTCGCCGGCGTTTCGCGCATGACGTTCGCGCGTTTTGTGTCGTTCGTCACGGCCGGGGCGGCGCTGTGGATCGTATCGCTGGTGGCGGCCGGCTATCTGTTCGGCAACGTGCCGCTGGTACGCGATCATATGAGTTCGATTGTGCTGCTCGGTGTCTCGCTCGGTGTCGGATCGTTGCTGGTGAGCGCCGTGTGGCGCTTCGCCAACCGGAGGTGGCGGGCTCACTGAAAGGGGGTCGCGTTCGCACTGAACCGAAGGTCATGGCCGGTGTGGCCGCCGCTATCGCGACACGCTGAATGCCGACGCGCCAGCCTGGCGGCTTGGCGGCTTGGCGGCGCGGTGGCGCGGTGGCTATCGCTGCACGTTGATCGTCAGCACGCTGGCTTTTCAGCCTCATGGCGCAACAGCGGCTTGCACTTCAATTCGTAGCGACGCCAGCAAAGCCTGCCACCATTCGCCGTGCCGCAACAGAAACACGCGCTCGGGGAAATGGTGGCGCGCCACATGTTCTTGCGGCACGGTATCCCAGCCGCGATGCTCGACTGTCACGCGCGTTTCGTCACCCACCGCTTCGAAACGCACCTCGACATGCGTGTGCTGCGCCTCGGTGAAACTGGCCTGACGCCAGCCGAATGCCAGACGCTCGCCCGGCTCCCAGGTCGTGACTCTGCCGATCTCGAACACGCTGCCGTCCTGCTGAGTTTCGACGAGGCGTCCGGGTTCGCCGGACTCTGACGCAGGCTCGAACGACAGCACGCCCCCGCCTTTCGGCGTGAACTGAAACAGCCCGTTTGGCCGCCACCATCTACCGATCTCGCGTGTGAACACATCGAACGCGCGCTGCGGGGTGGCCGCGACGCGCAGCGACACCTGCACGCGTGAACTCATGCCTGCTGCTCCAGATGCGCCTTGAACGACAGCAATTGCTCGGACCACACGGCTTCGGTCTGTTCGAGCCATGCCTTGAGTTCACTCATCGGTGCTGATCGCAGCACGTAGAGCCTCACGCGCGCGTCGACGCCGTCGTGCGATTCTTCGATCAGTTCGCTCGAACGCAGCACCCGCAAATGCCGGCTCATCGCCTGCGGCGAGAGGCCGGTGGCTTGCGCAAGTTCGCCCGCGCGCATCGGCTGCCGGCCGAGCAGATCGACCACCTGACGACGGTTCGGATCGGCCAGCGCGGCCAACGTGCGGTCGAGCGAGACCCTGGCTGGCAGTCCCATCGGTTACACCCATCCTTCGATTTTCAGGCCGCTCACGCGTTCGGCTTCCTCGCGCGACACCTCGCGCACCGTCTGACCGAAGCTCCAGACGTGCCCTTCCGGATCACGCGCCGCGTAGACGCGGTCGCCGTAAAACTGATCCGCCGGCTCGCGCGTGATCACGGCACCCGCGGCGCGCGCACGGGCGCAATGTTCGTCGATGCCCTCGCGCAGTTGCACGTGCACCGATTGCGTATTCTTGCCGCCGATCGAAGCCGGACTCGCGGCGTCTTCCGACCATTCCCGGCAGACCATCACGTAGCTGTCGCCGAAACGCATTTCCGAATGGCCCAACTGGCCGTCGCTCTCCGTGATGACCATCTGACGCTCGAAGCCGAACGCTTTCTCGAGCCAATCGAGGGCGGCGAACGGGTCCTTGTAGTACACCGACGCACCCAGCGAAGGACGTTGATGCGGTTCGTTCATGGCTGCCTCCTTTTATAAACCTTCCGGTTGATATTTAACACTATAGTTAAACAAATCGAAAAGGCAAGGACGGCATGACGCTGCTGTGTTCGCCGACAAAAAAGGTTAGCTTGTCGCGACACAGCCACCCCGGTTAGCTCCCCTGATAGATATCGCACGACAGGCCCACCACGCACGGTTGACCGTCTCGGGTTTTGCCGTAACCATTGCGTCCACCCGGTTGGGCTCCATAGTCCTACGGACTGTCGCCGTCCATCGGCATCGCCCGCTGCGATGAATTTATCGGCTGCGAACTGGATGAGTGGCTAGCGACATTTGACGGTTGCATTTCCTGAGAGTCGGCAGCGCCGGCCGCGGTGAGCAGGAACAGCACGAGGGTTACAGCCGAGGGTTGCACTTTCATTTCTTCACCTTTTCGTCATCAACGGGATGCGTTAGCGACGCCGGGCTTGCGGCCGTCCAAATGCTCGTTATGACGCCCATTCCGCTTGCTCCGGAAGCCGTCGCGCCTCTCCGCGTGTCGAGGCACCTCCCCTGTCAGGAGGCGCCATCTGAAAGAGTGACAGCGAACTCGGTAAGCCGTACCAGGGATTTCGTCCCGTTCGCAATACGGGTATCGGGCACTTTCCAGTCATGGCTCGCGCGCCGTCAGACCTTTGTTAGCTCCCTCCGAAAAAAACGTTGCATTGTGGATCCATCCGGCACGGTCTGGCATGTTTTGCACCGCTTTGTACCTGTGTGTCGGGCGTACCGCCGTATGCTTCCATCCCCGCACTCGGGTCAGAGGCCTGTGTTCCGGCGTTTTCCTGGGGGGCGGGTTGAGAGGCTTGCGGTGTGCCTTGCGAATGCGCAACACCGGCCATGACAAACAGCACGACAGCGGATGCGACTATCAGTGGTGATTTCATGTTGGTTCCTTTATCTACGTTGAGTTTCCATTCATGCGATTCGTTAAGGCCGGTTCAGCTCATCACGACGACCAACCGCTGCGGGTGCACTCGACGAATGCTCCCTCAGCGTTGCTGTCATATTCATTCTTGGTCAGGCGAACCGCCGTCGCAACGCACATGCGTAGGCATGGGGACAGCAATCGTCGGCGAAAGATGTATGCACTGTCATCGTCCGATTACGATGACATGTCGGATACTCGCCTCCCGACGGCGCTCCTTCCTGAACTGTTCAGGTGCGGGGCGAGCGCACGTCACGTCGCTGATACATTTGTGGCTGATGGTAGGGGTGGCGAACTGTTATTTTGTTTTTATCGCGCTGTGGCTACGCACGAGGGCGTTGAGCATCGTGCTGTTAAACAAGTCTTCCACGCCAGAAAGCACGCTGGCTGAAGTCAGTCGGTTGGTTGTCCCCCAACGGCCGGAAGGCTTCGGTCAAGCGCCGGATCCGTGACCGGCGGGACGCCGAGCTTGATCCCGCTATTCGCCAGCATGACGATGAGTTCCGTACGGCGCCGCAGATTGAAATGCGCGAGCAGATGACTGACGTATTTCCGTACCGTAATGTCCTCGAGCCCCATTCTCACGGCAATGGCCTTGGACGGCAGTCCGCGCACCAGCCACGCCAACGTTTCGAACTCTCTCGGTGTGAGTCCCAGCTCGGATGCATTGCTCGTTTCCGATTTAACGCGCGGCTGTCCAGGCTGTCTATCACCAGGTCCATTTGCCGGCGCCTCATCAGTGTCCATATCACGACTGAGGCTCGCGATACTGGAGGCTGGCAGGAACACGCCCCCGGCAAGCACCGCGCTTATCGCCGCCCGAAGCGCTTCAGGCGGCGACGATTTGGGCACGTATCCCATCGCGCGAAGCTGGATGCATCGACTGATGGTTTCCACGCGCTCATCGGCCGATATCACGATCACCGGTAACGACGGTCGCGATTCCTTCAATTCGGCAAGCGCGTTGCAACCGTGGCCATCGGGCAGGTCGAGATCGAGAAAAACGATGTTCAGGAGCTCGCAAAGTGCATGATTCACCCCCTGCGACAATGTGCTCGCGTGCAGCAACTCGATGTTCGGAAAGAGTTCCGTCAGTAGAAGCGCCAATCCGGCTCTGAACAGTTCATGGTCGTCGACGATCAGTACGCGCATTCCATCGTCTCCCAGAACCGTCTTCGAGCCGAGCTGGATTACACATCGGAGGATGGCTAGATCAGTCGTGATCGTCCGATGTCTTCAGGTCGGATAGTACACACTGGCGGCTGATCTATAGGGCGTCGCCTGAAAAGTGGCGGTTTTCACCCATCATTAGACGAATCGAGCGTACCCAAAGGAGCACCGCGCTCAGAACGCCTTCAGTCACTAGTCGTTCGCGAGATCGAGATTCATCTTCCGCTGAGCGCTCACGAACCGACTGATCTCGGCCAGCAGGTCTTTGGGGGCGGAAGACTTGCGCAATAGCACGAACGGTTCGGGAAAGTCGCGAAGGATGTGATCGGACAGCAGCTCGCCGGTGATAAATGCGACGGGAATCACGCCCGCCCACGCGAAATGACGCCTGATCCGATCAGCAACCTCCTTGCCGGTGGCGCCTTCGCGCAGACGGATATCGGCGACGATGAGATCGGGAATGCGGCTGTCATCGGCAAGGATGGCTTCGAATCCAGCCATCGACTCGGCGGCGTGCACGAGCGCGCCCGCGCTTGAGAAAAGACGCCTCAGGCCTTCGAGCACGGTAGGTTCATCGTCGCACAGGAGCATGAACGTGCCAGCGAGATCGGGTATGTAGACGTCGCCATCCTGAGCCTTTGCCCCGACGGTCGGGGTTGATGCCGACACCGTCGCGTAAAGGGAAAAGCGCGATCCGCGCCTTTCCACGGAGGCGAAACTCATGCCGTGTCCCGGCAGAATATGGATCGCACGCTGCACGATCGACAGCCCCAGTCCCAGCCCTTTCGAGCGGTCGCGCCCGGGATTGTTGATCTGATAGTACTCGGAGAAGATCGCGTCCCGATGGGCGGGCGCAATGCCGATGCCGGTATCCCATACATCGATGCGCAGCCGTTCATTCAGCTGTACCCAGCCAAGCACAACGCCACCCGATGACGTGTTCTTGATCGCGTTCGATACGAGATTCGATACGGACCGCTTGAAGAGCGATCGGTCGGTCTCGATGGACGGCGGGGTCCCTCGCCGCCCCGCGATCCTTAGATCGATGCCACGCAATCGGGCCGTCTCCCGGTATTGCTCGAAGACCTCGGTCAACAGGCCGTGGGTATCGACCGGTACGACATGGGGAACATATGAGCCTAGCTCGCTGTAGTCCTGAATGTCCTTGAACATGTCGAGGATGTCGGACGCGGTCTCCTCGATGACGTCGAGCTCGCGATCCACGGCGTACCCGTCCCTGATCCTCGTCCGGGCGCTTCGGATGAAAAGGTTGATTGCGGCGAGCGGCTGCTGGATGTCGTGATACGCCGACGAAAAGAACCGCTCTTTCTCCTTGACGAGCTCTTGCATGCGTCTGTTCTGCTCGTTGACCGCACGCGACGCCGCTTCGACGCGCGCCTTGGCCGCGCGCAAGGTGCGCCGGTACATGAATTCGCGCCTTGCGGCGCGTTCCAGCGGGATGCTGAGCAGTACACCGACGACAGCCATCAACGGCAGCATCGTGGCGTGCGCAGCGACCGACTCCACGCGCAGTTCGACACTCCCGCCGACGGGTTTGAAATAAAGCATGATCAGATAGCTGACGATGCATATCCCGATCAGCCAGGCCGCCGTGATGACCCGAAGCCGAAAGGCCATGAATATCACGAAAAGCGAAAGCATCAGCACCGGATAGACTTCCCGCCAGCCAAGGTCGCCCGGATAGAACTGCAGCATTCTCAGGGTGGTGAACCAGCAACTGATCGTCCAGACACTGAGCAGCCCGACGGCCCAACGCTCATCGAGTGCGCGCGGGTTCCAGAACAGCACGGGAATCGCCATTCCGATCGCTCCGGCGACTCGCAGGAAAATGAGCTCGTTGTGGTGCAGATGGGCGGGATCGAGTACGTTTAACCGGGGGAAGTCGCGGATGGAAAATACGACCCACAACGCGGTGAAGATTGTGATGGCCAGCCTGCGCTGTCCGAAGAAGCGCCGTGCGTAGTCCGACCGGAACGCGCGTTCCTGAGCCGCCGAGCTGAACCTGCGCAGCCTGAGGCCTGACGATCTCATGACGACGCTCGATCAGGAAATTCGCCGTCCGCGGATAGGGCAGCGTGCAATTCAAACAGAATAGCAGGCCGCCATCCGGAGTCATACACACAAATGTAGCGGTCTGGAAGCGCCTGCCCGACCAGCAACGCCTACGTCTTTCCAGACCCGGTTCCGGCCGCCTGCCTGCGTGGGTGGCGACAGCGTCCGGGCCGAAACTTGCCGGATCGGGGTAACGGGGCGTCCCGGCCGATACCGATACCAGTGCAGGTGGTTTTCGTTAGAATCTGTTTTCGATTCATTTATTCGTCTATTACCGGAGGCGAACGTGCCAGGGTTACTACCCGATGTCGACCGCGAGGGACTCCTCGAATATTCAGTCGTTTACACCGACCGATCCATCAACCATATGTCGCAACTTTTTCAGGGAGTCGTACGGGATATCTCCGGCGCCCTGAAAAAAGTCTACAACGCGCAGTCGGCCGTTATCGTCCCGGGCAGCGGGACTTTCGGTATGGAAGCCGTCGCCCGGCAGTTCGCTACGGGCAGGAAGTGTCTGGTGATTCGCAATGGCTGGTTCAGTTTCCGCTGGTCGCAGATTTTCGACATGGGCGGCATTCCGTCTGAATCGATCGTGTTGAAGGCACGTCCGGTCGAACCAGGAAGGCAGGCCGCCTATGCACCGCCGCCGATTGAAGAAGTGGTCGCTGCGATCAGGGAGAACAAGCCGGATCTGGTCTTTGCACCACATGTCGAAACCGCATCCGGGATGATGCTGCCTGATGCCTATTTACGCGCGGTGTCCGACGCTGTTCATGCCGTCGGCGGAATGTTTGTACTGGATTGCATCGCCTCCGGCACGGTCTGGGTGGACATGCAGGCCAGTGGCGTGGATGTCCTGATCAGCGCACCGCAAAAGGGATGGAGCGCATCCCCCTGCTGCGCACTGGTCATGCTCAGCCCTCTCGCCCGCGAAAGAATCGACGCAACCACCAGCACCAGTTTCGCTTGCGATCTTCGCAAGTGGCTGCAGATTATGGAAGCCTACGAGAACGGTGGGTTCGCGTACCACGCCACGATGCCCACGGATAGTCTCGCGACGCTGCGCGACGTCATGAAGGAAACCGAGGCATATGGCTTCGACAAAGTGAGAGCGGAGCAGGTTGAACTCGGCACGCGCGTTCGCTCGCTCCTGAGCGCCAAGGGGTTCAAAAGCGTGGCGGCCGAAGGTTTTCAGGCTCCGGGCGTCGTGGTCTGCTATACCGACGATGACGGCATACGATCCGGCAAGAAATTTGCTGATGCCGGCTTGCAGATCGCGCCCGGCGTTCCCCTTCAATGCGACGAGCCTGAAGACTTCAAGACCTTCCGCGTCGGATTATTTGGCCTGGACAAACTGCATGACGTCGAAGGCGCGGTCGCGAGGCTTGCCAAGGCGTTGGACAGCATCCTTTAGCGCGCTTTTCCGGAGCATGTGCGCATGGCTCGTGGTCCTCGCAACCGCATCGGCAGGAGCGAGCCGGAACCTGCCGGAATAGCTATGCGCACTAGCCAGCCTCGGTATCACGCCGGTGGACGCAACGCCCTCAATGCGCAAAACTGATCGGCATGCCCCCACGCGGATGCGGCACCGTGCCCATCGTGATGCCATAAATCGCACTCAGCGTTTCGGCGTGCATCATCTCGGCAGCACTGCCGCTTGCCAGTAGCTGACCACCTTTCAGCGCAATCAGATCGTCGCAGAAACGGCCGGCCATATTGACGTCGTGCAATACCACCACGACACCGAGGCCTCGCTCCTCGCTGAGCTTGCGCACGAGGCCGAGCACGTCGATCTGATACGCGATGTCGAGCGCTGAGAGTTACCGTCGTCAGGCGAGCGCCTCGGTCACACTCTGCTCCACCACGATGGGCAAACGGAGAGTGAATTCGCTACCGGCTCCAGGACCTGCACTGACCGCCGACACGGTTCCGCCATGCGACTCCGCTACAACTTTTACGACGGCAAGACCTATTCCCAAGCCGCCTGCACTCGCTGAGATCGTTCTGCTTGATTGCGCAAAGAGATCAAAAACATGGGGCAGGAGCGCATCCGAAATACCGAGACCGGTGTCCTTCACTGAGACGATGAGAACTTCCCGGTCCGCCAGCACGTTCACGGCGATGCGACCGTGTTCCGGCGTGTATTTCACGGCGTTATGCAGAAGATTGTTGACCGCCTGAGCGAGACGGACGGGATCGCCTTCAACGCGCAACGTGCTATCCGCGATCTGCACGTCGAGAGTTTGAGCGCGCTCGGCCGCTGCCAGTGCGGCTGCCGCGAGGGGGGCAGCCAGGAAATCGGCAACGTCTATAGAAACCATGTTCGTGCGAAGTGCGCCGTGGCCGACCCGGGTTGCGTCCATCAAGTCGTCGGCAAGCCGGGTAATCTGGCTGAGTTGCCTGTCGATCATGTCGACCGACCGTAGGACCTCCGGACGATCCGCCGACGCTCTGCGGATGAAATGGCTGGCGAGTTGAATCGGCGTCAACGGTCCGCGAAGTTCGTGCGCCACCATCGCAAGAATTTCGTCCTTGCGCCGTAGTGCATCGAAGCGATAGCAGGCAGCTGAAGAGTAATTGGACAAGGAGCCGAACCCGCCCTGTGGGCGTTGCGCAACTCCGTCCGCAACATGCACACAACGCGCGGCGGGCGAGCCAATCGACCAACGGAACAACGAGGGATGATCTGACACGATGGCCTCTGTGTTGCGCCTTTCCGGCTCCAATGCCCTTGTAGTCTGCAGATTCCCGACGTCAGAACCGGAGACAGCGACGTCGGCGATCGCTGATACACGCAGATTTACACGAAGAGCATCGCGTAGTCGGGACGGCAAGTCTGTACGGTAGCGTTCGCTGAAACCGGTAAGGACTCAACTGGCCGATCGCTGCCCGCTGCCCGCTGCCCGATGCCGAGCGTTTGTGGACATTCATGAACAATCCGAGGGGACGCTCACGGGCCCCCGGTGCGAGTCACCCTGTGTCGCGGATGAATTCGTGCGCGCCGAGCGCCGTTGTGCCGCTGCCAGAATGCGCTCTCGCGTCTGTTCGGGATTGAGCAGCAAAAGACCCAGCGCGCCGCTGACCAGCAACATGCCGCCAACCGCCAGAAAACCGCGCTCGTAGCCAATCGCCGAAGCCTCATGATGGGCTTGAACAATGCCGCCCATTAGCGCGGGCGCGATCAGTCCAGCCAGCGTGCCGATCGAACTGTTGATGCCGAGCAGCGCGCCGCGCTGCTTCACCGACACGATGTCGCTGATCATCAGCGGGCCGAACGAAAAGATGAGCTGGCTCGTCGCGCCGCCGATCGCGAGACACACCACCTTCAACGCCGGGCTCAATTCCGCCGACGTCGCGATGAACATCACGCCGCCGAGCATCGCGAACGCGCTGGTCAGCACACCGCGCGCGAGCCGCGAGCTACGGCCCTTGCGAATCATGCGTTGCGACCACCACGCAAGCACCAGCGTCAACGGAATGAAAGAGCCGACGATGCAGGAGAAGAGCCAGCCGGTCACGATTGGCGAATACCCGAGACCGAGCCGCAGATACACCGCGAACCACGTGAACGCGAGCGAAATCGCTGCGTATTCGACGAAGTAGATGAACAGCACGCCGATGAATGTCTTGTTCAGCAGCAGATGCCGGTACATGAACGATGTGCTGCTTTCGTTCGCAGTTGCAGCAGTCGAAGCAGTCGAAGCAGCCGCGTCGGCGGCGGCATCCACCGCAGGGCTCGTGCTGCCGACCGTGCCATCGCGCCCGATCGCAAGCCACAGCAGCGTCCACAGGACGCCGACGATGCCGAGCGCGAAGAACGCACGATGCCAATCGTAATGCACGATCAGATAGGACAGGATCGGCCCGGCCAGCATCAACCCCGCGCTCGCACCTTGCTGCACGATCGTATTCGGCACATTGCGATGCGCATTGTCGAACCACTTGTAGCAGGCATGTTGCGCAAGCGGAAATGCAGGTCCTTCGCCGATTCCGAGCAACACGCGGCACGTGACCAGCACCGGCAGGCTCACGCTCGCCGCGACGAGCGGAAACTGCACCGCGCTCCACACGATGGCCAGCACCGCGAGCAGCCACTTGCTCTGCACGTGATTCGCAAGGAATCCGAAGCCGATGCCCGACAGCGAGAACAGCAAAAAAAAGCTGCTGCCGACGAGCCCGAACTCGCGCGGCGTGAGATTCATGTCGTGCATCATCGGCACGGCGGCGAGACCGAGCACCGCCTTGTCGGCAAAGTTGATCACCATGAACAGAAACAGCATGCCGACAATCAGCCATGCACGGATAGATGCTTTGTCATTCATGTGTGGTCTCCACCTCTGTTTTGTGTGTGTGCGAGCGCGTTCGAGCAGCCGGCTATCGGTGCCGCGTCATGCCGCCGGTGTGAGTGTCATCGCGCTTTGCAATGCGTCGAGCGCCGCGTCCGCTTCGGCAATCAGGAGCGCCATCTGCGCGGCGACTGTCGTCGGTTGCGTGATCGCGAATACGCTTTGGCCCGCCGCCTCGTAAATCAGGTTTGCGTCGTCAAACTCGTGCATCGCACTGAAGTCCGAACCGGTCAGCGCCTGCTGGAATGGCATGGGCAGCGGATCGGGCGCGCCCGTTTCGTGCCACGCGTCGATCCACGCGCTGCGCACCACGCGACACGGTTTGCCACTGTGGGCTCGCGTGATCATGGTATCGGCGCTTTGCGCATGGATCAGTCGTTCGAGCAGCGCGGGCGGCGTGTGATTCTCCGCGGCGGCGAGCCACAACGTGCCGAGCCAGGCCCCCTGCGCACCCATTGCTAGCGACGCGGCGATCTGCGCGCCCGTGCCGATGCCGCCCGCCGCCAGCACCGGCTTGCCGCGCGCCACGGCGACAATCTGCGGCACCAGCGAGAACGTCCCGATCGTGCCGGTATGCCCACCGGCATCGCAGCCTTGCGCGACGAGTCCATCGACGCCGAGATCGAGCGCCTTCTGCGCATGCCGCGGCGTTCCGACCAGCGACAGCGTGTACTTGCCCGCCGCGCGGGCGCGCGCGATCAGCTCGGGGCGGATGCCGATCGCCGTCGCCACCGCGCGTGCGTTCGACGCGAGCACGGCTTCGATCTGCGCGTCGAACAGCGCCTCGCTGCGCACCTGCGTAGTGAAAAAGCTGGGGCGCGTCGGCGCGCGCAACTGGAAGCGCTCGCGCAGGCCGTCGACGAACGCGCGATGCGCGGGCGGAATCTGCGCGCGCACGCCGTCGATATCGGCCGCCTGCGGCACGTTCGCGGGCAACATCAGGTCGATGCCGTACGGTTTGCCCGCGAGGCGCGCTTCGATGCGCTCGATGAGCTGCGGGATTTCGTGCGGCATCTCGCGCGCCAGACCGAGCACGCCGAAACCGCCCGCTTCCGCGAGCGCGACGATCACGTCGGGTTCATGCGAAAAACCGAAGATCGGATAGCGCGCGCCGAGCTCGCGGCAGATGGCCGTGGCAGCGAGGCGCGTCATAGTGCCCCCCCGTGCGACATCAGCGGCTGATGCAACTGCCGATGCCGCGCATCGTCCGGCTCGCCGCGCAGCGTCAGCTTCGCGATGTTCAGTTCGTGGATCTGCGACGTGCCTTCGTACAGACGGAACAGGCGCACGTCGCGATAGAGCCGCTCCACCGCGTTGTCCGCGATAAATCCGCCGCCGCCGTAAACCTGTACCGCGCGATCGGCGACACGGCCGCACATCTCGGTCGCGAAGAGCTTGCACATCGAAGCGGTCATCGTCACATCCTCGCCGCGGTCGCGCGCGCGTGCGGTCTCCAGCACCAGCGCGCGAGCCGCGTGAATTTCCATGTTGCTCTGCGCGATCAGCTGCTGCACGAGCTGGAACTCGGCGATCGGCTTGCCGAACTGCTCGCGTTCGCGTGCGCGCACCAGCATTTCGTCGAGCAGCCGGATCGCCGGGCCGATACACAGCCCCGCCAGATTGATGCGCTGCTTGTTGAGCGCCTGCATCGCACTGCGGAAACCGTTGCCCGGCTCACCGCCGAGCAATGCCGACGCAGGCACGCGGCAATCGTTCAGATGCACTTCGCCGACCGGCGAGCCGCGCTGCCCCATCATTTTGTACGCAGGCGATGTCGTCAGGCCCGGCGTGCCGCGCTCGATCAGGAATGCGGAGATGCCACGCACGCGGAATCGCCGGAGTCAGTGCGCGCGAATACCGTGAAGAGCTCGGCGATGGGCGCATTCGTGATGTAGCGCTTGGTGCCGTTCAGTACGTAATGGTCACCGTCGCGCTGCGCCGTCGTGGCAAGTGCGATGGCGTCCGAGCCCGCGCCAGGTTCGGTCAGTGCGAACGCGCCGGTCATCGCGCCGCTCGCGAGTTGCGGCAGATAGCGGCGCTTCTGCGCTTCGGTGCCGTCGGCGATCAGCGCTTCGGAACCGATACCCGTATTGCCGCCGAAGCGGGCACGAAACGCCGGGCCGCACTGCGAGACCACCATGTTCACGCACGCGAGTTCCTCGGTCGTGAGCCCGGCGCCGCCATACGCGGACGGAATGCTGTGGCCGAACAAGCCGAGCGCGCGCATCCGCTCGACAATCGCTTCAGGCAACGCATCATCGCAATCGACCTGGGCCTCGAGTGGAATGCACTCGTCCACCACGAAGCGATAGAGCTGCGAAAGCAGCGCGTTCAGTTGGCCGGCGTCCCGGATCATCGTGTCTCCTTGTCTGTTTTGAATTCGTGCGCCGGAAAACGGCGCTCAGCTCATGTGACCGGCGCTACCGCTTGCGTCGATCACGCCACAGGCGCGCTCGATGCGCAGCGCCGTTTCCAGCAGCAGCGGCGCGACCTTGCGTTCGAGCCAGTCGTCGGCGAGACGACGGCTCACGATCGTGCAATTCAGCGCGATGCCTTCTTCGTGCGGCGGCTGGCGTACGGGCACGGCCACCGCATGAATGTCCTTGATCCAGTCGCCTCTGCTATGCGTGAAGCCGCGCTGCGCAAACGCGGCGAAATCGGCTTCCCACACGGGCAGGTCGTGCGCGAAACGCTGCGGGTCGTTCAGACGCAGACGGTTCAGCACTGCCGTGCGTTCGTTGAGGCTCGCGCCGATCAGCAGAGCGCGGCCGAGTGCGGTCGACAGCAGCGGACGCGTGCTGCCGATATCCGGATGAGCGTTGTTGTCGCGCTCCGGGCGGCACGTATCGACGTAGACGATGTTCAGCCGGTCGCGCATGCCAAGGTTTACCGTGCAGCGCGTCTCGCGCGCGAGTCTCTCCATGTACGGCCGCGCGATCTGGCGAATCTGCATCGCCGCGAGCATCGGATAGCCGAGCGTAAGCACGCCGGGGCCGAGCCGGTAACGCTGGTACTTTTCACTGCGGTTCAGATAGCCGAGCAGCGTGAGCGTGTATGTAAGCCGCGAGATCGTCGCCTTGGGCAAGCCGGTACGGTCCGCGAGTTCGCGGTTGCCGAGTATCGGCTCGGTTGGCGTGAAGGCGCGCAGCACCTGAAGGCCGCGCGCGAGATTGATCGCGAACTGCCGGTCGGTCGAATCGTCGTCGGGCGGCGCGGGCAGCAACGGTTCGCCGGGACGCACCGTCGGCTTGAGTGCGGCGCGTGTGCGCTTCGTCGTGGCGGGTGCGTTTGCGGGTGCGTTCGCGGGTGCGTTTGCCGATGAGGTGGCCAACGCCTGCGGAGTCGCCACGGCAGGCGCGCGCGTCGCAGACGACGTTGCGGCAGCGCGTGCGGTTCGACGTTTCGGTGGCGAGATGGGCTGGGTTTGCATGTGTTTCGTGGGCGCGGCGGGCCGCTTCGACGATGACGATCCCATGGTCGGATTCCGTTCGGAGTGGGTCAAGAACATCAGGATAGTGTTTCGCTCTGCGGTATGCCAGTTGAACTGAGACACCAAGGTCGCCTACTTTAGCGCTATCCATAAACCGCATTACGCGTGGAGGAGACACCATGAGCAGACGGAATCCGCCGTCACAGGGACCGCTTGCCGGCGTACGCATTCTTGATCTGTCCGCTGTGGTAGCCGGGCCGTTCGGCACCGCGCTGTGCGCCGATCTCGGCGCAGACGTGACGAAGATCGAATTGCCCGATGGCAGTGACGCGCTGCGCAAATTGCAGCCTGTCAAGGGCGACCTGCCGCTCTACTGGAAGGTGACCAATCGCGGCAAGCGCGGCATCACGCTCGATGTGCGCAAGCCCGAAGGGCGTGAACTGCTGCTCAAGCTCGCTGAGAAGGCGGACGTGCTGGTGGAGAACTTCCGCGCCGGCAAGCTCGAAGAATGGGGACTCGACGTCGCGACGCTGCACGCGGTGAATCCGCGCCTCGTGGTGCTGCGTCTGACAGGCTTCGGCCAGACCGGGCCGTACCGGCAGAACGGCGGCTTCGCGCGCATTTTCGAAGCGATGAGCGGCCTGACGCATCTTTGCGGCGAAGCGGGACGCATGCCGCTGCACATGAACTTTCCGCTCGGCGACACCGTGGCGGGCATCTTCGCTGCATTCGCGATTTCAGCCGAGATGGTGCGGATGCGTTCTGATCCGCACGCGCAGGGCGTCGAGATCGATCTGTCGGCGACGGAAGCGCTATTCCGGATGCTTGAGCCGCTTGCGGTCGAGCACGAACAGCTTGGCATCGTGCGCGGGCACCACGGCAATCGCGCCACGTACACCGCGCCGTCGAACATGTACGTGAGCGCGGACGGCGTGTCGTTCTCGCTGGTCGCGTCATCGCAGCCCATTTTCCGGCGACTCTGCGCCATGCTCGGCATGGAAGCGCTGATCGACGATCCGCGCTTCAGCGACAACCTGAGCCGGGTCGAGCACGGCGAAACCCTCGATGCGCTGCTCGCCGATGCATTCGCGCAAATTCCTTTCGATCGGCTCGACGCGCGTCTCACCGCCGCAGGCGTGCCGCATACGAAGATCTATACGATCGAGGATATCCTCGCGGACCCGCATTTCAAGGCGCGCGACGCGGTGATCCGTCTACCCGATCCCGATCTCGGCACGATCCCCGCGCCGTGCATCGTGCCGCGCGTGAGGGGACGCGAGATGCCGGCGCCGCGCAGTGGCCCGTCGGTCGGCGAGCACAACGCGGAGGTGTATGCGGAGTTGGGGCTGGACGAGGTGACGTTGAACCGATTGAAGCGTGAGCAGGTGATCTAGCTGTTCCAGTTGACGCCGCGCGCGAGCGGCTGCATCGTCGCGCGGCGTCATGCCGGATGCGGGCATCAGAAGTCGGTGGTCAGCATGCCTTCGGGCAGACACGGATGCCGTTCCATCGCCTCGTCGCCCAGGCGTCGCACGGCGTCGCGCCCGATCACCGTGCGATGCACTTCGCTCGATCCTTCGCCGATCTGGTTCAGTTTCGCGTCGCGGAAGAACCGCTCCAGCGGAAATGCTTTCAGGTAGCCGCGTCCGCCCGACAGTTGCAGCGCGTCGGTGCAAACCTTCATGCCGAGATCGGTGGCGTACATCTTCGCCATCGACGCCTGCACCGGCGCATCTGCGTCGCCACGGTCGTAGCTCTGCGCGGCGGCGTCGACCAGAGCGCGGCCGGCTTCGATCTGCGTGAGCGCATCCGCCAGCATCCACTGCACGCCCTGATGCGACCCGAGCGTCTTGCCAAACACGTTGCGATCGCAACAGTAGGTCGCGGCGATTTCGAGCGCACCCATCGCGCGGCCGAGCGCCATCGAAGCATGGCCGAGCCGTGCGCGCACCAGCGCGTCCTGCGCCAGCGCGAAGCCCTCGCCCTCCTGACCGAGCCGCCAGGTCGCATCTACGCTTACGTTGTCGAACTGCAGATCGGCGATCGGCACGCCGAACCAGCCGAGCTTCGCGGTCGGCTCGCTGACCGATAGCCCTTGCGCATCGCGCGGCATCAACAGCGCGACGAACGGATCGTCGGTGCCGGCAACCGCGCTTTCATGTGTGCGGGCCTCTGCTGCGCCGCGGATGCGCGCGATCACCACGTACCAATCGGCGACATTGGCACGCGTGATGAACTTTTTGCGTCCGCTCACGCGATAGCCGTTGCCATCCCGCACGGCTACGGTCGCGAGATTGCGTACGTCGGAGCCCGCGCCGGGCTCGGTCAGCGCGAATGCTGCCTGGATCGAGCCGTTGCATAGCGCGGGCAACAGCCGGTCGGCGACGGCATCGGACGCACCCGCGACGATCGCGCGACACGACAGGTCCGCGCCTGTCACGAGCGACGCCGCCGCGCTGCATACGCGCCCGAGCTCCTCGACCAGCCGGATCCGCAGCCGCTGACGCGCATCGCTGCCGCCATGCCGGCGGGGAAAGGCCGTGCCGATGATGCGATGCTCGACGAGCAGACGGAACGTGTCGGCGGCGAATACGTCTTCCTGCGCGAGCGCATCGGCGCTCGGCCCGATCGTTTCGCGCACGAGCCGGCGCGTGGTGTCGACGAGCGCGCGCTCGTCGGGTTCGAGCGAGTGCAGGAAGCGCTCGCTGAAAAGTCGGGTCATGGTGTCTCCGTGGTGATTGGCGGCATCGAACGGTTCGCGTTTGCGACCCGCCGGCATTGCCGAACGCGGCAATCGGCGGGCCGGCGCGCATCGTCGCGATTCACGCAGAACCTCCGGAATGGACGAGCCGCGAATCATATTCGCACAAGGAAGCAGCGCGGCGGCGCGATTGCGCAGGCTGTTTCGCCTGTCAAAATTCGCTACCCGGAGACAGTCGGCGCCCTGGTTCGCGTCCGCAAAGGCCGTCCTCGAGTCGGCGCGAGAGGGCCCTGGTCACCCAGGTGCAGACGATGAAGGAGCATGAATGAATGAATGATGACGCGCGCAAACGGGCGTTAGCCCCTGGCAAGAAATTGATGAACCGCCTGAATGGCAGCGGCCCCCTCTCCCACGGCAGCGGCCACTCTCTTGACAGAGCCACTGCGCACGTCTCCGGCTGAAAAAATGCCGGGCCGGCTTGTCTCGAGATCATGCGGCGGACGATCTGCTGTCCAGTCTTCGCCGGTATCGGCGCCTGTCAGCACAAAACCGTTCTTATCCAGGGTGACACAATCGCCAAGCCACCGGGTATTGGGTTCGGCGCCCAGAAAAAGAAAAACATGCCGGATGGGCCTGTATTCGATTTCGCCCTGCCGATCCCACCGGATTGCCTCGAGCCGTGATTCTCCACATAACTCGACGATCTGAGTGCGCGTATGAAGGGTGATGTTGGCCGCCGCGTCGATTCGTCTGATCAGATACGCCGACATGCTCGCGTTGAGCCCGTCGCCACGAACCACGACGTGGACATGACGCGCGAACCGCGCAAGGAACACCGCAGCCTGTCCGGCCGAATTCCCCCCACCCACCACGATCAATTCTTCGTTGTTGCAGAAGCCGCCCTCCATGAAGGTCGCACTGTAGTAGATACCGCGACCCTCGAAATGCTCAAGACGGGGAAGGTCCGGCTTCCGGTAGCGCGCACCCGTGGCAATGACGACAGCACGAGCGAACACGTGCTCGTCATGATCGAGGCCAATGCGAAACGATCCGGTGTCCGGGCAATCGATCGTGAGTGCCTCAATGGGCACGCCGACCTCGGCGCCGAACTTGCGGCATTGAGACAGGCCGCGGCCGGCCAAAGCCTGCCCCGATATGCCAGTCGGAAAACCAAAGTAGTTTTCGATCTTCGAACTGGTGCCCGCCTGCCCTCCGGGCGCCTTGGCATCCAGCACCGCCACCTTCAATCCCTCAGATGCGGCATAAACCGCGGCGGCAAGCCCGGCAGGCCCCGCGCCCACCACAACGAGGTCGAAGCGCTCGCCATCGAGCCGGTCCGGACTCAGGCCGATTGCATCTGCGACGGCCCGGTGACTTGGTCGCACAAGGACGACGCCTTGCAACGTGATCACCACCGGAATGTCGGCTTCGCTAGCGCCATAGCGCGCGAGAAGTTCTTTGGCTTCAGTGTGATCGACAATGTCGAAGTACGCCGACGGTTGGCCGTTGCGGCTCAGAAAGTGGCGCAGTCGCAGCGTGGGTGCCGAAGACGTACTGCCAATCACCATCAAGCCGACTTGCTGGCCCTGAATGAAGGCGACCCGGCGCAGGATATACGCGCGCATGATGGTCTCGCTTAACTCCGCTTCGGCGATAACGAGCAAGTGGAGCGAGTCCTCATCGATGACGATGACTTCACAATCGGAAAGCGCGCGCGTCGTCGCCACCGCAGCCCGACCCGCGAGCGTGGCGACTTCGCCGGTGAAACTGCCCGGGCCATGCGTGCCCAGTACCCGGGGACCTTGAACGGAGCCTCGGGTCGCCTCGATCGTTCCGGAAAGAATGGCGAACATCCCGGTGTGCCGGTCGCCTTCGGAATAGAGGACGTCGTTGGCTTTGAACTTGCGCCGTTCGCCGTAGCGCTCCAGTATCGCCAACTGCGCTTCGTCCAGCCTGGGATACACCTGATGGTAGCGGCTGCCGCCTGACGACAGATCATGGGGCTTACCGGAAGAGTCCTGGTTCATGGCGAATTCCATCAGTTCGAGTCAGCACGTGTTACTCGTCGCGGAGCTGCTGCATCCACTGTGGATATGATATCTCCAGTTGCAATGCGCGGTTCCTGATGGACCTTCGTGTGATCGGCGCCTCCCACAATAAATGCGTAAACAACCCGCCCTTCACCGAGCAACCGCCGCCTATCTCCGCCAGCGCAACGGACGGCGCAGATGATGCCGCTCCAGCCGCACCGCGGCGCCCGCGTGAAGAAACGCGGGCATGCCGTCGTCCAGTTGCCGGCCTTCGAGCCGCTCGCGCTCCTCGTCGGCTTCGACCGTGCGGGTCGGATCGATAAACAGCGCGCCCACGATCCCCACCGCCAGCAAACCCGCGGAAATCGTGAACGGCACGTTGTAGCTGCCGGTGGTTTCGATCAGATAGCCGAACACCACCGGCGAGATCATGCCGGCCACACCGAAGCCCGTGTTCATCATGCCACCCGCCGTGCCCGCGTAGCGCCCGCCGATGTCGAGCGGCAAGGTCCACAACACAGGATTGGTGATCTCGAGAAAGAAGAACGACGCCGACAGGAACACCACCGCCATCAGCGGATTGGTCGCGGACACCATTGGCAGCAGGAATACGAGCGAGCCGCCCATGCCCACCACCAGCACCGCGCAGCGCGCAAAACGCAGCCGGCCGGTGCGCTTGTAGAGCCGGTCCGAGACGACGCCGCCGAGGGTATCGCCGATCACGCCCGCGAGCAGTGGCAGCGCCGTGAACAGCGCCAGTTGCTTGAGATCGAAGCCGCGCGCCTCCTTCAGATACGAAGGCAGCCAGGTCAGATAGACCCACAGCAGCCAGCCGTAACAGAAATCGACGAACGTGACGAGCCACATCCGCCGGACCAGTTTGCGCCACGGCGTGGCCGCACGCTTGGCGCGTTCGCAGTCGCCGGCGCGATAGCCGATCTCAGCGGTTTCCTCGGGCGTCACGCGGCGGTTCTGTTCCGGCGAATTCGTAAACACGCAGAGGTACAGCACCGTCCACGCGAGACTCGCCACGCCGAGCAGAATGAACGCGTCGCGCCAGCCGCCCGCTACCACCACCGCGAGCACGAGCGGCGGCGTGACCGCGCCGCCGAGCCGGGCGAAGCTATGGGTGATGCCTTGGGCGAAACCCCGCTCGGCTACCGGCATCCAGTAGGTAAAGGCGCGCGTCGCGGTCGGGAAGGCGCCGCCCTCGCCGATGCCCAGCGCGAAGCGCAACAGGACGAGCATGGCCACGCTGCCCGCGAAGCCGGTGGCGAGCGTCGCCGCGCCCCAGATCAGCGACAACACCGTCAACACCAGCTTCGGCCCGTACTTGTCCGACAGCCAGCCGCCGATGACCTGCATGAATGCATATGGATAAGCAAAGGCCGAGAACACGAGGCCGAGCTGAACTGTTGTCAGCCCCATTTCGTGCCGGATGATCGGACCTGCCACGGCAATATTCACACGATCGATGTACGAGATGAAATACATCAGGCACATGACCGCCAGGATGATGTGGCGCGTCTTCACACGCCGCTTGTGCGTTTGCATGCTGTCTCCGGTGTCTTTTATGTGACGCTTATGGCGTCTGTGGTCGTTCGATCCGTACTTCCTTACTGCGGCGCATTGCGGGCATTGCGGGCCTTCCTCCTATGCCTGCCACGCGATCCGCGCGCGCCGATGCGCATGCCGTCAAGTGGGCACGAGCTTGAGGCGCTGCACCTTGCCCGAAGGTCCGCGAGGCAATTCCGTGACAAAGCGGAACTCCTTCGGCGTCTTGTAGCGGCCCAGTTCGCGCAGACAGTACGCACGCAGATCCGCGATGTCGAGCGCGCCCTGCCCCTCTCCCATACGAGGCACGATGAAGGCGACAATCTCCTGCCCGTAGGCGCTATCCGGTACACCCACCACCGCGGCGTCCAGTACCCCGGGGTGTTTGAGCAACGCTTCGTCGATCTCGCGCGGCGCAATGTTTTCGCCGCCCTTGATGATCAATTCCTTCGCGCGGCCATTGATGTAGAAGTAACCGTCGCCGTCGCGATAGCCGAGGTCGCCGGTGCGCAGCCAGCCGTCGGCGGTAAAGGCCGCATATGTTTCCTCAGCGCGCTTGTAATAGCCGCGCATGACCTGCTCGCCGCGCAGCACCAGTTCGCCGCACTCGTCGGCTGCGCATTCACGTCCGTCACGGTCGATCACCTTCGCTTCACCGCCTGAGGGCAGGCCGATGCTGCCGATCCTTCGCCGCTCCGGATCATAGGGATTGCTGAACACCGGCGCGGCGGTTTCGGTCATGCCCATCGTTTCGATGATGCCGACCCCGAAGCGCGCCTCGAACGCGCGGTGGTGATCGGCGGGCAACGCCGCCGACGCACTGCGGCAGAACCTCAGCGCGGACAGATCGAACGAGCACGGCTCGTCGTTGTTGAGCAGATAGGCGACGATCGTCGGCACCACGTTGATCCATGTGCAACCGTGGCGCGCGACATCGCGCCAGTAGGTGCGCGCGGCAAACCGCGGTGTCATGACCACCGATCCTCCATGAAAGAGCGGCGCAAGCAGCGTCACGACGAGACCATTGATGTGATAAAGCGGCAACGCGGCAAAGACACGGTCGCCGCTGCCGAGGCGGTGCTCGTGCGAGATATTGCGCGCATTGGCCAGCAGGTTTCGATGATCCAGCAGGACGCCCTTCGGGGCGCCTGTGGTGCCGGACGTATACATCAGCAGCGCCACATCGCTTGCGTCCGGTTCCGCGCTCGACGACACATGGGAATCCCAGGCGGATGAAGCTGGCGCATGGAACGCATCATTCGCCGTCACCCGATGCACGGCAGCGACGCCTGCCGCTTCCACCAGCGCGGGTTCGACGCAAGCCGGCAAACGCGCAACGACGGCATCGGGCTCGGTGCGAATCAGCGCAATGGTGCGAGTGATGCCTTGCTCGCGCAGCTCCGCGATCGCGCTCGCCATCGCCGCGTGCGTATCGCCGGAAACAAACACCATGCGCGTGTCC
The DNA here is from genome assembly GCF_046027605.1 of Paraburkholderia fungorum. Taxonomy (GTDB): domain Bacteria; phylum Pseudomonadota; class Gammaproteobacteria; order Burkholderiales; family Burkholderiaceae; genus Paraburkholderia; species Paraburkholderia fungorum_F. Next base: position 141,851 of record NZ_JAQQEF010000015.1, on the reverse strand, counting down.
GAATGCTCGACGATGTAGCGCAACTGCGACGGCTGGCACAAGAGATTGAGCGGATTGGCGACGAGCCCGCTGTACATCGCCGCGAGCAGCAGCCTCGCCGTATGGATGCCGTTGCCCATGAAAACCGAAACGACATCGCCGGCCTGCAAGCCTGCTTCGTGAAAGACCGTCTCGAGCGCGCGGCAATCGTCACGCAGCGCCGCAAAGGTCAACACGCCGGCCTGCGCGGCAGCGTCGCCGTCATCCGCGCTTTCAGACGCTGTCAACAGGAAGGGCTTGTCGGGATACTGCGCGGCGCGCGCGTCGATCAGCGCGCGGATGGAGTGAGGCATTTTCATTTGCCGTACCTCGCGAAGAAATCTCCGAGTACGTCATCCAGTTCGGGGACGCGTTCCTCGATCGGATAAGCCACGCGCGTGATGTTCAGGTAATGGTGAAAGTTGAGATTGCTCGAAAAATTGTTGCGGCCCCAGGTTCCGCATCCCATCGACAGCGAAAAGGGCAAGCCGTTATCGAAGTTGCCGCCGGTCGCGAGGCAATGCGCCTGATTCACGATCACGCGCGCCACCGGTAGCGTTGAACCGAGCTGCACCGCCGCCTCGGGGTCGGCGGAATGCAGACCGACCGAGTGCCCGGCTCCCATGTAGGCATAGATGCCGCGCACGATATCGGCGGCGGCGTCGAAAGTGTCCGCGCGATAAACCGTCAGCACCGGTGCGAGCTTTTCGCCCGAGAACGGATAGTCAGCGCCGAAGCCGCTTTCCTCCACCATCAGAAACGCGGGTTCGCGTGCGGCAATGTCGTTGAGTCCCGCAGCCCGCGCAATCGACGCGGCCGAGCGCGCGGTGCAGTGTGCCGAAAGCTTGCCGTCCGACCATAGGGCCGCTTGCAACTGCGCCTTTTGCGCGGCGCCGAGCATCACGCCACCGCAAGCGCCCAGTTCGGCCAGCATGTCCGCGTACACCGCGCTTTCGATGACGACACTGTTTTCGGATGAACAACTCGTGGCGTTGTCGAACGTCTTCGAGCGGGCAATCTTGTGCGCTGCATCGTGCAGATCGGCCGACGCCGTAACGATCGAAGCCACATTGCCCGCGCCCACGCCGAACGCGGGCGTCCCGCTTGCGTAGGCCATCCGCACATTGGCCTGCGAGCCGGTCGCCACGACCAGATCGCACTGCCGCATCAGTTCAGCGGTGGCCGCCTTGCTGATCGGCGCGGGCAGCATCTGGACGAGATCCGGAGACAGCCCGACCTTGGCGAATTGCGCGTGAATGAAATCGATCAGCAGCGCACAAGACGAATAGCCCTTGGGAGAAGGCGCCACGATGACGGCGTTGCCGCATTTGAGCGCGTTGACGATCTTGTTGACCGGCGTGGCCGCCGGATTGGTGGACGGCGTGATCGCCGCTACCACGCCGACGGCGCGCGCGATCTCGACAATGCCCGTGGCGTCATGACGCGCGATCACACCCGTGGTCTTCTGCCCGCGCAGATCGCGTAACAGGCCGAGCGTCTTGCGAAAGTTCTTGCGGAACTTGTCGTCCGCGTTGCCGAGACCGGTGTCGCGCACCGCCAGGTCGGCAAGCTGCCGGTTGCGCGCGGGCTCCATGATCGCCCACGCGGCGGCGTTGGCGGCGGCATCGAGCACGTCCTGTCCCGCGGCCTCGAATCCGCGCTGTGCGGCGCGCGCGCGTTCCACGATTGACGCAACGGCGCGTTCGACTTCGCTCTGTGCGCTCGCGTGTGCTGCTTCGGCTTCTGTGGCCCTGACATTCATACGGTTCACTCCGGACTGAAAAAATTGGCGTTGGTACCAATCTAGTGAGCCGCATCTGCTTCGGAGTCCCGTTTTTTGATTTATTCCCTGCGTGGGCGCAGCGAGAATCGGAAAGTGCAAAATTCGGGACTTTCCATAGTCCCGAAAACTAAACGGTCCGATGCACAATCCAACTTATAAATACGATGAGGAGACAGCGTGTCGACATCGAATCAATCGAATGCGGCGGCCGTACGCGCATTTCGGGTACTCGAAACCCTGGCGGAGGCCAGCGGCCCGCTTTCCATGACGGATCTCGTCCATGTGCTCGAACTGCCCAAGCAGACCGTGCATCGGATTCTGGTTCAGTTGATGGACGCGTGGCTGGTCACGCGCAGCGCCGGTGACCGGCTGTATGAGTGTTCGCCGCGCGTGCGGATGCTGGCGGTCAATGTGCTGATGCACGCGGGGCCGGCAGCCGCCCGCCATGTGCTGCTCGAGCAACTGGTGGCCAAAATCGGCGAGACCTGCAATCTGACCATGCTGGCCGGCAACGACGTGGTCTATGTAGACCGGGTGGAAACGGAATGGCCGCTGCGCATGCACCTTCAACCGGGCTCGCATGTGCCGCTGCACTGTTCGGCAAGCGGCAAGCTATTGCTCAGCTTTCTTCCGAAGGACAGACGCGAGCGCGTCATCGAGACCTTGCCGCTGCGCGCGTATTCCGAGCGGACCATCACGGATCGCGGCGAGTTACGCAAGGAGTTGACCGAGACGCGGCGGCGCCAGCTCGCGATCAACAATCAGGAACATTTGCAGGGACTCATCGCGATCGCGGTGCCGGTCATGCTCAATCGCAATCGCGCCTGCGCGGCCATTGCCGTGCAGGCGCCGGTGGGGCGGGTTGTACTCGATGACCTGCTGGCTTTCCTGCCCGATCTGCGTCTCGCTGCCGAGGAAACGGCCAAAACGTTCCGGCAGTAGCGCGGACGCAGGCACGTAACATTGCGCCGCGCCGCATTCCGAAAAACGGGATGATTCACGTTGAATTTGCGCCCTTCAGGCACCCGCAATGCCCTTAAAACCGCTGCCGGCAAAGGCAGCGCGTTACAATGACGCCGATCCATTTTCCGGAACGGCCATATGACTAAAGCGGATACTCCTACCCTGCGCGCGTTTGCCTTGCTCGAACATCTCGTGCGCGCCGACGGTCCGGTGTCGCTCGCCGACATTGCTCACGACGTCGACCTGCCGAAGGCTTCGCTGCATCGCATGCTGGCTTCGCTCGAGGCCGGTGGCCTGGTGATCCGCGAACCGGGCCAGAAAAACGCCTACGTGATCGGGCCACGTCTCGCGCAACTCGGTCTTGGCGTCATGATGCACTCGGGTGCGCGCCGGCTGCGGCATGCGATCCTGTCGCACCTGGTCGCCGATCTCGGCGAAACCTGCAACCTCACCATGCTGCACGAAACCGAAGTGCTGTATCTCGACCGCATCGAAGCGCCCTGGCCGTTGCGGCTCGATCTCAAGCCAGGCTCGCACGTGCCGGCGCATTGCAGCGCGAGCGGCAAACTGCTGCTGGCCATGCTGCCGCGCGAACAACGCACCGCCCTCATTCGCACGCTGAAGCTCGAGCGCTTCACGCCGAACACCATCACCGATCCCGAACTGCTCGAAGCGGAACTCGATCGCACCGCGCACAAGCGCATCGCCATCGACAACGAGGAATTTGTCGCCGGGATCGCGTGCGTGGCCGCACCGGTGATGGACGAGAACAACACCTGCATCGCGGCGATCGCCGTGCATGCGCCGGTTTCGCGCGCGCCGCTGTCGCGCGCGCTGGAGTTCGTGCCGCGTCTGCAGGAAGCCGCGCAGCAACTCGCCAGGACGTTCTAGTGGGCTTGTTCCGGTGCGTATTCTGCGGCGCTTGTTCCACCGCTGATACGCCGCTTGTTGCGCCGCTTGTTGTGCCGCTTGTTGTGCCGCGTATTTCGCAGCTCATTTCGCGGTTCATTCCACTCCTTAGGCCTCAGGCTGCTGCGCGCGCACCAGCTCCGCGAGCAGGCGTACGCCCGCATCGATCTTTTCGAGCTTGATGGCCGAAAAGCCCATCCGGAAGCAGTGGTTCTGCTCCAGTCCAGTCATGAAGAAAACCCGCCCCAGTTCGATCAGAATGCCATGCGCCTGCGCATCCGCGGCAAGGCGCGTGGCATCGAGCCAAGGCGGCCCCTCGACCCAGCACGAGGCGCCGCCGCCCACCGGCAGATAGCGAGCTTCGGGAAGATGCGTGTCGAGCGCCGTCATCAGCGCCTGGGCACGCTCCCGATAAGCGTGGGCAAGCCGCCGCAGCAGCGCGTCGTGGTGCCCAAGGGCCAGAAACGTGGCGAACGCGCGCTGAATATACGCAGCCGGATGGCGCACCATCAGACGCCGCAGCGCCCGCAGTTCGCGCACGAGTTCACGCGGCCCGACGATATAGCCCAAGCGCAGCCCCGGCGCAAACGTCTTCGACAGGCTGCCGATATAGATCACCCGGTCCGCTGTATCCAGGCTCTTCAACGCCGGATGCGGCGCGCCCGAGAAATTGTTTTCGCTCTCGTAGTCGTCCTCGATCAACACAAAGTCGTGTTTCTGCGCGAGCTCCAGCAGCGCATGGCGCCGCTCGATCGGCATGGTGGCCGTGGTCGGGCACTGGTGGCTTGGCGTCACATAGACGTAGTCGCATTGCGCGAGGAGATCGGCGTCCTCGACCGGGCGCACGCCGCCGCTATCGACCGGCAGCGGCTGCAGCCGCGCATTGCGGTTCTCGAAGATATTGCGGGCATCCGGATAGCCGGGGTTTTCAAAGCCGAGCGTGGTGCGCTCGCTCGCCAGCAGATCCGCGATCAGATAGAGCGCCTGCTGGCAGCCGATCGTCACGACGATTTCGTCCGGCATCGCGAACACGCCGCGCCGCGGCAACACGCGCGTGCGGATCTGCTGGATCAGCGTATCGTCGTCGCGCTCGATCAGGTCCGGCGCCCAGTTGCGGATCTCCATCACCGATAGCGCCTTCATGCAGCATTCGCGCCAGTCGTTGGTCGGAAACAGCGATTGATCGAATTGTCCGTAGATAAACGGGTATTCGTAACTCAGCCAGTTGCCCGGCTTGACGATGTTGCGCTGCGCGGACGGCCGCCTTCTGACGCGCTGATCCCAATCCGGCCGCGCGAGCGCCTCATTGGCCGCCTGCTCCGGGACCGTTTGCAGCGGGGCAAAGTCGTGCCGCCCTTCGAGGATGGCCGGATTGACGAAATGCCCGCTGCGTTCACGCGAAATCAGATACCCCTCCTCCACCAGCTGCTGATAAGCGAGCACGACCGTATTGCGGGCGACGCTCAACTGGTCGGCCAGCTCGCGGCTCGACGGCAGCGCGTGATGCGGCAGGAGCTGGCCGTCCAGAATCGCGGCCACCAGCATCTGGCGAATCTGGCCCTGGAGGCTCATGTTCGATTCGGGTGAACGCTGGAATCGCTGGCTCCAGAGAGCCACCGAGGTACGACTTGCCATGCTTTCTCCTCTGATTGTTGTCGGCGGAGCCCGCCCGCACGAAAGGCGGGCACCGGCATTGTGGACGCGCAAAAAAACGCGCACTAGCCACCGGGGCGGCTGTCGGGGGGAATCGGCGGCGCCGCCCATTCTGGCGCGGGGATGTGGACTCAACGATCAGCCACGTCTGGCCCTAACCCGCAACATTTTTTACTAACGATACTCGCATCAACCCATTGCCGGCGATTGGGACAAGCCCCCGTCGGCGGGGATTGGATTCACGTGTACTCGCGTACCCACAAGGCCATTCTGGAGACCTACGATGAAAAGCGACAAACAACCGAAGTTGTCCCGCTGGTTCGGCGCTCTGGCGCGCCATACGAGAGTGGCGACAGTGGCTGCACTCGCCGCGCTCGCCTGCCTCGCGGCGCAACCCGGCTACGCGCAGGACAAGGAGGTCACGATCGCCTATCAGCAGATCGTCGACCCATGGGTCGTCGCGATCGCGAGCGGCTCCATCGAGAAAGACACGGGCTACAAGATCAACTGGCGGCAATTCGAATCCGGCGCGAAGGTGGCAACCGCGATGGCCTCGGGTGACGTGAAGGTCGGCGTGATCGGTTCGAGCCCGCTCGCCGCGGCGGTCAGCCAGGGGCTCGACCTGCAGCTCTTCTGGATTCTGGACAACATCAACCAGGCCGAAGCGATGGTGGTGCGCAACGGTTCCGGCATCGCCAAACCCTCCGATCTGAAGGGCAAGACGATCGGCGTGCCGTTCGTGTCGACCACCCACTATCACACCATGTTCGCGCTACAGCATTGGGGCATCAATCCGTCCGAGGTGAAGATCCTCAACATGCAGCCGAACCAGTTGGTCGCGGCATGGGAGCGCGGCGATATCGACGCCGCCTACGTGTGGGATCCCGCGCTCGCGCAACTGAAGAAGAACGGCAAGGTCCTGATTACGTCCGGCGACCTGTCGAAGCTCGGCAAACCGACCTTCGACGGGATTGCGGTCGATCGCCAATGGGGCGAGGCGCATAAGGACTTCATGGCAAAGCTCGTCAAAGCCATCGCCGATGCGGACGATCAATACCGCAAGAATGCGGCGCAGTGGAACGCCACCTCGCCGCAGGCCGCCGCGATCGCGAAGATGATCGGCGGCTCGCCGGCCGATGTACCGGAGTCGCTCTCGCTGTACGCGTTTCCGACGCTCCAGGAGCAGGCCTCCTCGCAATGGCTGGGCGGCGGCAGTGCGGGCCGCGCGAGCTTCGCGCTGAAGGACACGGCCAACTTCCTGAAGGATCAGAAACAGATCAGCGCGGTGTTGCCCGATTACTCGAAGTTCGTGACCCCGGTGTATGCCGAAGCGGCAATGAAACTCAAATGACGTAGTCCGGTTCCGTCGCATCAGGAGGCAACATGGAAAGCATGAGAGTCAAGAATGTGAGCGTGGTCTTTCCGGGCCGCAAGCCCGGCCAGACCGTCCATGCACTCGACGACATCAATCTGACGATCAACGCGGGTGACTTCGTCGTCGCGCTCGGTGCATCGGGCTGTGGCAAGACCACCCTGCTCTCGCTGATGGCGGGTTTCATCGCGCCGACCCGCGGCGAGTTGCTGCTCGGCGGCGCGCCGATCGCGGGACCGGGCGCCGACCGTGGCGTCGTGTTTCAGAAGCACGCGCTGCTGCCGTGGCTCAACGTGATCGACAACGCCGAGTTCGGCCTGAAGCTTCAGGGCGTGCCCAAAGGGCAGCGGCGCGAGATCGCCGCGCGCAATCTCGCGCTGGTCGGCTTGCAGGACTTTCACAAGCACATGATCTATCAGCTCTCCGGCGGGATGCAGCAGCGGGTCGGCATCGCCCGCGCGCTGACCTGCGACCCCGCCATGCTGCTGATGGACGAGCCCATGGCTGCGCTCGACGCGCTGACCCGCGAAACCATTCAGGAGCTGCTGCTCGACGTCTGGACGAAGACCAGCAAGATGTTCTTCTTCATCACGCACAGCGTCGAGGAAGCGCTTTTTCTGGCTAGCCACCTGATCGTGATGTCGCCGCGTCCCGGGCGCATCACACACACCTATGAACTGGATTTCAATCGACGCTTTCTGGAAACACGCGACGCGCGGGCCATCAAGTCGAGCCCGGATTTCATCGACATGCGCGAGCGCGTGCTCAGCATCATTTACGGCGACGAGAAAATGCACGCCGCCGAAGCCGAGGTGACACATGTTTAGTTCAAAACGGGCTCACGCCTTGGCGCACGGCCAGCATGTCCCACCCGGATCCGACACGACGATGGAACCACCACGCACCCCTGGCCGCCGCCCACGGCTTCTCGCGAAGAAACCGGCCAGGCCCGGCGACACCTTCGGCGTACCGGGCCACGGCAGCAGCATCGTCACGAGCCTCGTGACGGTCGCCCTGTTCATCGGACTGTGGTTCGTCGCGACCAACCTGCATTGGATCAAGCCGCTCTTTCTGCCCTCGCCGCAAGCGGTGTATGCCAAGTTCGTCTACGTCGCCACCGAGGGTTTCGCCAATTCCACGCTCGCGCAGCATACCGGCGTCAGCTTGTTGCGCGTGTTCGGTGCCTTCGCGCTCGCCTGCGTGACTGCGATTCCGATTGGGGTCATGATGGGCGTTTCGCGCTTTGCGCGTGGCATCTTCGATCCACCGATCGAGTTCTATCGCCCCCTGCCGCCGCTCGCCTATTTGCCGCTCATCATCATCTGGTTCGGCATTGGTGAATTCTCGAAAGTCTTTCTCATCTACCTGGCCATCTTCGCGCCGCTCGCCATCGCCGCGCGATCCGGCGTGCGTTCCGTGTCGATCGAGCAGATTCATGCGGCCTATTCGATGGGCGCCTCGCGCACGCAGGTGGTGCTGTATGTGATTCTGAAGTCCGCGCTGCCGGAGATTTTCACGGGGATGCGGATCGGCATCGGCGTCGGCTGGACGACCCTGGTGGCCGCGGAAATGGTGGCGTCGACCAGCGGCCTCGGCTTCATGGTGCTCAACGCCGCGGAGTTCCTCGCCAGCGACGTGGTGATCATGGGCATCATCGTGATCGGCTTCTTCGCGCTGTGCTTCGACCTGCTGATGCGCCATCTCGAGCGCGTGCTGGTGCCGTGGAAAGGCAGAGTGTGACCGGTTCGGCGTGGACTCAGCGATTGGCGGCGGCTGGCACTACCGGGCTGACAGTGCGCTCCGCGATACTTCAGCTGTCCGTTATCGCTGGAGTGCAGCATGAATTCAATCGCGAAAGTCTGGCCCGCGCTGCAGGTTCGTCATGAAGCGCTGCGCATCGGCGGAGAACAGATCCGGCGCGCGGAGACCATCGAAGTCTTCAATCCCTACACCAACGAACTGGTCGGCACGGTGCCCAAGGCGACGCTCGCCGACGTGCGGCGCGCGTTTGCCTGGGCCCATCAGTATCGTGCCCGCCTCACGCGCTACGAGCGCTCACAGATCCTGCTGCGCGCAGCGGATGGGGTCCGGCGGCGTACTGAGGAAATCGCCGGTCTGATCACCGCCGAATCCGGACTGTGCAAGAAAGACTCGCTCTACGAAGCAGGCCGCGTTGCCGACGTGATGACATTCGGCGCCAATGAAGCATTGAAGGACGACGGCCAGGTGTTTTCCTGCGATCTCACGCCGCACGGCAAGAAGCGCCGCGTCTACACGCAGCGCGATCCGTTGCTCGGCGTCATCTCCGCGATCACGCCGTTCAACCATCCGATGAATCAGGTGGCGCACAAGGTCGTGCCGTCGATCGCGACCAACAACCGCATCGTCGTCAAGCCGTCTGAAAAGGTGCCGCTGTCCACCTATCTGCTCGCGGACATTCTTTACGCGGCCGGCCTGCCGCAAGAAATGCTGCAGGTCGTCACCGGCGACCCGAAAGACATCGCCGACGAACTGATCACGAACGAGCACGTCGATCTGATCACGTTCACCGGCGGCGTGCAGATCGGCAAAACTATCGCCGGCAAGATGGGCTATCGGCGAGCGGTGCTCGAACTCGGCGGCAACGATCCGATCATCGTGATGGAAGACGCCGATCTGGAAGAAGCCAGCACCCTCGCCGTCTCCGGCTCCTATAAGAACTCCGGCCAGCGTTGTACCGCGGTCAAGCGAATCCTGGTGCATGAAGCGGTGGCCGATCGTTTCGTCGAACTACTCGTCGAGAAGACCCGCGCCATCCGTTACGGCGATCCCGCCGATCCCGCGACCGACATGGGCACCGTGATCGACGAAGCCGCCGCGAAATTCTTCGAAGCACAGGTCAACGACGCGCTCAGCCGTGGCGCGATCCTCCTGCTCGGCAATCGCCGCGAAGGCGCGCTGTATTCGCCGACGGTGCTCGATCACGTGAGCCCGGACATGCCGCTCGTCAAGTACGAAACCTTCGGGCCCGTGTCGCCGGTGATCCGCTTTCGCGACATCGACGACGCGATCCGGATTTCCAATTCGACCGACTATGGCCTCTCGTCTTCGGTCTGCACCAATCGCCTCGACTACATCACGCGTTTTATCGCTGAACTGCAGGTAGGCAGTGTGAACGTGCGCGAAGTGCCGGGTTACCGGCTCGAGCTCACGCCGTTCGGCGGCATCAAGGATTCGGGTCTTGGCTACAAGGAAGGCGTCCAGGAAGCGATGAAAAGCTTCACCAATGTGAAGACCTATTCGCTGCCGTGGGACTGAGTGGCGTACTCGCACAGCCACGCTGCACAGCATTCATTAATTTTCGAGACAAATTGTACCGTTTACCTCGCATCACCTATTGACCACGTCAGGTGCATGCTCTACATTTTATATAACCACTTTTCGGAACGATTTGTTCCGGTTTCATTAAACAACGGAGACAGCCCTCATGAGCGATCACACCCCTGTCAGCGGCCCGCAGGCCATGACCCCTTCGGAAGCGTTCGTTGAAACCCTGGCCGCGAACGGCGTGACCGACATGTTCGGCATCATGGGTTCGGCCTTCATGGATGCGATGGACATCTTCGCGCCCGCCGGCATCCGCCTGATCCCCGTGGTGCACGAACAGGGCGCCGGTCACATGGCCGACGGCTATGCACGCGTGTCGGGCCGCCATGGTGTGGTGATCGGCCAGAACGGCCCGGGTATCAGCAATTGCGTGACCGCCATCGCGGCGGCCTATTGGGCGCACAGCCCGGTGGTCATGATCACGCCCGAGGCGGGCACCATGGGCATCGGCCTGGGCGGCTTCCAGGAAGCGAAGCAACTGCCCATGTTCCAGGAGTTCACCAAGTATCAGGGCCACGTCACCCACCCCGCGCGCATGGCCGAATTCACCGGCCGCTGCTTCGACCGCGCGCTGGCCGAAATGGGCCCGACCCAGCTGAACATTCCGCGCGATTATTTCTATGGCCAGATCAAGGCCGAGATTCCGCAGCCGCAGCGCCTCGACCGTGGCCCCGGCGGTGATCAACGCTTGAACGAAGCGGCCGAACTGCTCGCGCAGGCCAAATTCCCGGTCATCATCTCGGGCGGCGGCGTGGTCATGGCCGATGCGATCGAGGAATGCAAGGTACTGGCCGAGCGTCTCGGTGCGCCGGTCGTCAACAGCTACCTGCATAACGATTCCTTCCCCGCCGACCATCCGCTGTGGTGCGGTCCGCTCGGCTATCAGGGCTCCAAGGCGGCGATGAAGCTGATCCAGCGCGCCGACGTGGTGGTCGCGCTCGGTTCGCGTCTGGGACCGTTCGGCACGCTGCCGCAGCACGGCATGGACTACTGGCCGCAGAACGCCAAGATCATCCAGATCGATGCCGATCACAAGATGCTGGGTCTCGTGAAGAAGATCTCGGTGGGCATCTGCGGCGACGCCAAGGCCGCCGCGGTTGCGCTCACGCAGCGCCTCGAAGGCCGCACACTCGCCTGCGACGCCTCGCGTGAAGACCGCGCCGGCCACATCGCCGCGGAAAAGGCTGCATGGGAGAAGGAACTCGACGGCTGGACCCACGAGCGCGACCCGTACAGCATGGACATGATCGAGGAGCAGAAAAACGAGCGCACGCCCGGCGGCGGCCACTATCTGCATCCGCGCCAGGTATTGCGCGAGCTCGAAAAAGCCATGCCGGAAGACGTGATGGTCTCCACCGATATCGGCAACATCAACTCCGTGGCCAACAGCTACCTGCGTTTCACCAAGCCGCGCAGCTTCTTCGCCGCGATGAGCTGGGGCAACTGCGGCTACGCGTTCCCGACCATCATCGGCGCCAAGGTTGCGGCGCCTCATCGCCCCGCTGTCTCCTACGCCGGCGACGGCGCGTGGGGCATGAGCCTGATGGAAACCATGACCTGCGTGCGTCACAACATTCCGGTCACCGCGGTGGTGTTCCATAACCGGCAGTGGGGCGCCGAGAAGAAGAACCAGGTGGACTTCTATAACCGCCGCTTCGTGGCGGGTGAACTGGACAATCAGAGCTTCGCCGGTATCGCGCGCGCGATGGGCGCCGAAGGTGTCACAGTGGATCGGCTCGAGGATGTCGGCCCGGCGTTAAAGCGGGCGATCGATGCACAGATGAACCACGGCAAGACCACCATCATCGAGATCATGTGCACCCGCGAACTCGGCGATCCCTTCCGCCGCGATGCGCTGGCCAAGCCCGTGCGTTTGCTGGACAAGTACAAGGATTATGTCTGAGCGGTCCGTTGTCTGAAGGTGCGGGCGCGGGGTTATTTCTCCTCGCGCCCGGCTGGCCGGAAACGGGGCTTTCTTTGCCGTTTCCGGCCTGTTCCGTTTGCCGTTTGCCGTTTGCCGTTTGCCGTTTGCCGTTTGTTGCTCCGTTTCCTCAACCATGACCGCCGCCCCGCCCCATCCATGAAAGCCATCAACCGCATCATCGAACGCGCCCGCACCTCGCCCAGACGCATCGTGCTCTGCGAAGCGGAAGATCCCCGCATGTTGCAGGCGGCGCAGCGCGCCACGCGTGAAGGCATCGCCCGCATCGTGCTGGTGGGTCAAGGCGCGCGCATTCGGGCCGCGGCCGCCGGGCAGAACATCGACCTGGCCGGCATGGAGCTGGTGGACCCCGCGACTTCGCTCCTCACCTCATCGTTTTCCGAGGCGCTCTTTGCCCTGCGCAGCAAAAAAGGCATGACGCGGGAAGAAGCGCAACAGGAAGTCCTCAAGCCCCTCTGCTTCGCCAACCTGATGGTGCGGCTCGGTCACGCCGACGGTTCGGTGGCCGGCTCCGTGCACACGACTGCCGACGTGGTTCGCACGGCGATCCAGATCATCGGTATCCAGCCATCGTTCAAGCTGGTCTCGAGCTTCTTTCTGATGATGCTGTGCGAACCCTTCCACACCCTCAAAGGCGGCCTGATCTTTTCCGATTGCGGACTAGTGGTGGACCCGGACGCCGGTGAACTCGCGCAGATCGCGATGGCGGCGGCCGACAGCGCGCAAAGCCTGCTGATGGAGCAGCCGCGCGTGGCCATGCTGTCGTTCTCGACCAGCGGCAGCGCCCGGCACGCGGCGGTCGACAAGGTGGTCGAAGCGACGCGTCAGGTGAGAGCTGCGCGCCCGCATCTGGCGATCGACGGCGACGTGCAACTGGACGCGGCACTCGTCTCCGAAATCGCGCTGCGCAAAATCGATCATTCGCAGGTGCAGGGGCACGCCAACGTGCTGATTTTCCCGAGCCTGGAGGCCGGCAATATCGGCTACAAACTGGCTGAGCGGATCGGCGATGCGAAGGCCATCGGTCCGTTGTTGCAAGGACTGAACAAACCGGCGAACGATCTTTCGCGCGGCTGCAGTGCGGACGATGTCTACTACGTAATCGCAGTGACGGCTGTGCAGGCGCAGGCCGCGGCTGAGCCGGTGAGTGCGCATGGGATGCCGCACCACGCTTCATGAGCAGTGGGAAGATGCAACGTCAACTCGCGTTGACAGGCGCTACCCTTTTCCGCCCCGCCCACGCGCCCCCAGCCACCCGACGATCTGCGCGAACAGCTTCATATCCGGCGGCACGGAGAGATCCACGGCGAGACATCGGCGGTAATACGGGCTGAGATCCAGGCCGACGCCCAAACCCAGCACCTCAACGTCGCGCGAGGCATCGTGACGCGCCACGACGGCTTTCAGATGGTTGTCGAGATAGAAGGCGTCGTTGGCCTGACCCGTCGCGCTGTCCATCGGGCTGCCATCGGAGATCACGATCAGCATGCGCCGCGCTTCAGGACACGCGACGAGGCGCCCGCAGGCCCAGTCGAGCGCCTCGCCATCCACGCCCTCGCGAAACAGGTCGGCCTTGAAGAGCGCCGCGATATCGGCGCGGGCGCGTCGCCAGCTCCGGTCGGCGTCCTTGAACACGAGATGAGACAGTTCGTTGAGCCGGCCCGGATGAGCTGGCCGGCCCTGCGCCAGCCAGTCGAGCCGGGCCCGGCCGCCGTTCCAGGCGCCGGTGGTGAAGCCGAGTACCTCGGTAGTCACGCCCGCCTGGTCGAGTGCGCGGGTAAGGATGTCCACCATGACCGCCACCGGCTCGATATGCGCTTTCATCGAACCCGAGCAGTCGATCAGGAAGCCGACCACGCAGTCCGCCCTGGGCGTGTTCCGCTCGAGCCGGAACAGGCGCCGTTCAGCGGGAGAACTGACCAGTTGCGCGAGGCGCCTGCCGTCGATCCGGCCATGCTCCTCACCGAACGACCAGCCATCGCGTTGCGGTATCGCCAGCGCCGCTTTCAGTGCGTGCGCGAGCCGCGCGACGTTGATCCGCTGGGCGGCGACGCGCTCGTCGAGCCGCTCGCGAAACTCATCGAGCAACGCTTTGCGGACCAGCGTACCGGCAGCGAGCTCGCGGTCATGGCGCGTCGTAAAGACGCGATAACCCTGCTCCGATGCTTCGAGCACGCGGCTCCTGCCGCTGAGCGCAACGGCCATGTCCTTGTACTCGTCGTCCTCGACATCGAACCAGAGCGAGAACGCCGTGCGCGGGGCTTTGTCGTCGCTCTCCGGCGCGTCGTCCTGCGCATCGTCGAGCGCATCGGCCCGGGCGGCGCGAATCATCCCGGCAACCAGCCGCGCCAATTCCAGTGCATGGACAGCGAACGCGTCCTGCTCCTGCCGATGCCGGCGCAGACCCGCCAGCGACACGCCGAGCACCGGCACGATGGCCGCGCGCGTGGCTTCGATCGGGCCTTCGAGCTGTTCCGGCACGGGCCAGCCGGTCAGGCGCGACCACGCGATCTGCGCCACCGTGAATAGCAGAATGCCGACAGGGTCCTCGGCGAGCCCGGCGTGATAGAAGGCTCGCGACCAGGCTTCGAAACGCTCGCGCAGGTTCTGCACGAGGCCCGGCATGCCAGGCGGCGTTTGCGTTTCGCAACGTAGTTGTTCGAGCAGTTCGAACATGAGCCGCTCGACGGGATCGGTCGGGCAGAGTCGGCTGTGCAAGGCCGCATCGGAGTGCATGAGTCGCATGGCGGCGCCATCGGCGGCGCCGCGCAGGGATGTCAGGCCGTCCTGCTGCGGGTCGGTGCGCAGATGCGGCGCGTGCAGCGGCAAAGGCCGCAGGTCGCGGCATAACCGGCCCTCGCGGTAGTGCAAGGAGGCGTCCCCCGTGAGGGCGCGCACGGCAGCCGCGCATAGCGCCTCGCGCTGCTCCGCGCGTAGTGTCGCCTGGCGCGAGAGCGCTGCGTTCAGCGTCGTGGCTCGCGTGTCTGCCTGAAGCGGGGGCGGCTGACGCAAGTCCAGCTGAGGCGGGTCCACTCGACTCAGGTCCACCTGGCGTGGGTCTACTCCCCGCAAGTCCCCATGCTGCGGGTCTACTCGACTCAAGTCCACCTGCTGCGGATCCACTCGACGCAAGTCCCCCTGCCGTTCCGACGTCATCGACTCGATTCCGCTGCGTGGTCCGCGTCACCGCCCACGTCCGCAGGCTCGAGTTCCGTGCCAAAGCAGCGCTGGAAATACTCGGCCACGATCGACCGCTCGGCCTCGTCGCACTTGTTCAGAAAGGTCAGGCGAAACGCCATCGCGGGGTCGCGGAAAATCTGACAGTTCTCCGCCCAGTTAATCACCGTGCGCGGCGACATCAGCGTGGACAGATCGCCGCTGGCGAAACCCTTGCGGGTGAGTTCCGCCACACTCACCATCGATTCGATCAGCGCGCGTCCCGCCTCGTCAGCGAGTTCCGGCACGCGCGCGAGCACAATGCCAGCCTCTTCTGCGCGCGGCAGATAGTTGAGCGTGGCCACCACATTCCAGCGGTCCATCTGCGCGTGATTCAGCACCTGGGTGCCGTGATACAAGCCGTTCAGATTGCCGAGCCCCACTGTGTTCGTGGTAGCGAACATGCGGAAATACGGATGAGGATGAATCACGCGATTCTGGTCGAGCAAGGTGAACTTGCCGTCACGCTCGAGAATGCGCTGGATCACGAACATCACGTCCGGACGGCCCGCGTCATATTCGTCGAAGATCAGCGCGACCGGCCGCTGCAATGCCCACGGCACGATGCCCTCCTGAAACTCGGTGACCTGCAGGTCGTCGCGCACCACGATCGCGTCTTTGCCCACCAGATCGAGGCGGCTGATATGACCGTCGAGATTGACGCGCACGCATGGCCAGTTGAGCCGCGCGGCGACCTGTTCGACGTGGGTCGACTTCCCGGTGCCGTGCAAGCCCTGCACCATCACCCGGCGGTCGCGGCTAAAGCCGGCCAGGATCGCCAGGGTCACCTCCGGATTGAACCGGTAGACCTCGTCGATCTCCGGCACGTGGTCGTCGCGCTCGCTGAAAGCGGGCACCATCAGGCTGGAATCGATGCCGAAAACGGTCCGTACCGAGACCATCCGGTCGGGTTTGCCAGTCGCCATATCAATCACTTCAATCTCCTCCCCGCTGCGGGGATAGTCGTTCGGCGCCGCCGGCACGATTTTCAATTTTCGGTACGATTTGTTCCGTTTTATTATAAACAGAATCGCGTGCCGTGGGCGGCGCTTCGTCCACGGCCACCGGCGGGGCGCGCTCTCAGCGCGCGGTCGCCATCTCGTCGAACGGTTTCGCGCGCCGCTCCATCGCGCGCGCCGCCCATGCCGAAAGCAGCGCCGACAGGATCACATAGACGCACACGTACCAGGGCTTGCCGCCGTCGAGGCGCAGCAGCGCCGTCGCGATGATCGGCGTGAGACCGCTCGCGAAGATGCCCGAGAACTGATACACGAACGAGATGCCCGTATAACGCACCTCCGGATCGAACAGCTCGGCAAACAGCGCCGCTTCCGGCCCGTAGACCATCGCGTAGAAGATGCCGAACGGGATCACCACGCCGAGCCACACGGCCAGCGTATTGCCCGCTTGCGTCTCCATCAGCCAGAACGCCGGCAGCACCGAGACGCCGCAGATCAGCGACCCCCAGCGATACACGCGCGCGCGTCCCATCAGGTCCGACATCCTGCCGAAGAACGGAATGAAGAAGCACATCACCATCGCCGAGATCATCACGCCGGTGAGGGCTTCCGTGCGGCTCATCGAAAGCCGCTGCGTGAGGTAGCCGATCATGAACACCGCGAAGATGTTGAAAAACACCCCGTCGATCCAGCGTGCGCCCATGCCGAGCAGCACCTCACTGCGATAGCGCGTGATCATGTCGACGAACGGAATCTTCACGGCGCGGCGGTTGCGCTTGAGCGCGAGAAACTCGGGCGTCTCCATCACCTTCACGCGGATGTAGAGGCCGAGCAGCACGAGCAGCAACGAAGCGGCAAACGCGACCCGCCAGCCCCACGAAAGAAACGCCTCTTCCGGCAGCAAGCGGGAAATGGCCGCGACAATGCCCGAGGCGAGACACAAGCCGATCGACAAGCCGATCTGCGGCAAGCTCGCGTACAGACCGCGCCGGTTCGGCGGCGCATATTCATAGGCCATCAGTACCGCGCCGCCCCATTCGCCGCCGAGCCCGATGCCCTGCAACACACGCAGGGTGAGCAGCAGAATCGGCGCCCAGATGCCGATCTGGGCGAAGGTCGGGACAAAGGCGACCCCCGCGGTCGAAATCCCCATGATGATCAACGTACAGATCAACGCGGACTTGCGCCCCACCTTGTCGCCGAAGTGGCCGAAAATCACGCCGCCGAGCGGCCGCGTCACGAAGCCGACGGCGAACGTGCCATAGGCGAGCATCGTCGACACGAGTGGATCGTGAGCGGGAAAATAAAGTTTGTTGAACACAATACCGGCGACGACACCGTACAGAAAAAAGTCATACCATTCGACCGTCGCCCCAATCACGCTCGCGAATGCAACACGGCGGATCACCCGCTGATCGATTGCCATAGCGTCTCCTCCAATGGATGGCCGCGTGCCGTCCCGGCATCGCAGCACATTTTCAGCCCCCTGTCTGTCTCCTCCTCGGGGGCGCGAATATCGTTACCCGCAGGCTGCTTTTTATCGACCTCGAATGCAGCGAGTCGGGTAGCGCTCGTTTTACTTCTTGTGGCTACTTTGCTTCGTTGGTTCTGCTTCTACTTTTGTACGTCCGCTTTCTGCGTCAGTAATGCGCTTCCATACTCCGCGATTGCACTTGCGCCGCCGGCCGGTCGCCGGCACGGGCATCCTC
Source organism: Paraburkholderia fungorum (assembly GCF_046027605.1). Lineage (GTDB taxonomy): Bacteria > Pseudomonadota > Gammaproteobacteria > Burkholderiales > Burkholderiaceae > Paraburkholderia > Paraburkholderia fungorum_F. Next base: position 123,961 of record NZ_JAQQEF010000015.1, on the reverse strand, counting down.
GAGGATCATGCTGGACGCCTTTTCAGCGACCATCACGATCGGCACATTGGTATTGCCGGAGACCAGCGTCGGCATGATCGAGCAATCGACCACCCGCAATCCCTGCGTGCCATACACGCGCAACCGTTCGTCGACCACCGCGCCCGGATCGCTCGCGACACCCATCTTCGCGGTGCCGGACGGATGAAAAATCGTCTGGCCGTATTCGCGGCAAAACTCCAGCAATTCGTCGTCGCTTTGTGCGTCCCGGCCGGGACGCACTTCACGTTTCATCAGCGCGGCCATCGGCTCGGCAGCGGCCACCCGGCGCGCGAAACGCACCCCCGCGACCGTGGTGCGGCGGTCGAGATCCGTTGCCAGATAATTCGGCTGGATCGACGGCGCGTCGCGCATGTCATTCGTGCGGATCCGCACGCTGCCGCGCGACTCCGGCCGCAACTGGCAAATCGAATAGGTGCAGCCTGGGAACGCGTGGACGTCGCCACCCGCGGTATCGGCTGAGAGCGTGGAGAAGTGGAACTGGATGTCGGGCGTTTTCGCCTCATCCGGCAATGCGCGGCAGAACATGCCGCCCTGATTGATGCCGACCGAAAGCGGCCCTTCGCGAAACAGCGCCCATTGCAGTCCCATCTTCGCGCGGCCCGTCCAGGAGTGCAGCAAGTCGTTCGTCGTGATCGGCCGCGTCACTTCATAAGTCAGCCGTACTTGCAGATGGTCCTGCAGATTCTCGCCGACGCCGGCGCGATTCGCGACCACCGGAATCCCGCACTCATTGAGTAATTTCGCCGGCCCGACGCCCGACACCTGCAGCAATTGCGGCGACTGCAGCGCGCCCGCCGTCAGCACCACCTCGCGGTGTGCGCGCACCTCGTGCTCCTTGCCGTGCTGACCATAGCGAACACCCGTGGCGCGCGTGCCCTCGAAAAGGATCTTCGATACCAGCGCGTCGGTCTCGATCTGCAGATTCGGACGGCTGCGCGCGGGCTTGAGGTAAGCGACGGCAGTCGAACAGCGCCAGCCACGTCGCGTGGTCAGTTGGTAGTAACCGACCCCTTCCTGATCGCCCTGATTGAAGTCATCGACGGTTGGGACCCCCAGGCGATTCGACGCGGCGATGAACGCATCCACGAGTTCGTGGCGCTGCTTGATCGTGGAGGCCCACAACGGGCCGCCCACGCCACGTGTGGGCGACTCGCCAAGTTCGTTGTGTTCGAGCCGCCGGAAGTAAGGCAGGCACTCGTTCCAGCTCCAGCCACGATTGCCGAGCGCGGCCCAGTGGTCGTAATCCTCCTTCTGGCCGCGCACGTAAATCAGTCCGTTGATCGAACTGCAGCCTCCCAGGGTCCGCCCGCGCGGCCAGTAGAGCTTGCGATCGTGCATGTTCGGATCAGGGTCGGTGTAGAAGCCCCAGTTGTAGACCGGATGAAACATGGTTTTGCCGTAACCGATCGGGATATGGATCCAGAGAAAACGATCCGGCGGCCCGGCTTCGAGCAGGCACACCGAGTAGCGGCCATTTTCAGAGAGGCGGTTGGCCAGTACACAGCCGGCCGATCCCGCGCCGACGACCACGTAGTCGAAACTCCGTACCATTGATGTCTCCGTGCTTATGCTTATCTTTGTACTTAAAAACGGTTCATTTCGTCCCAATTTATTGGATGGCTGTTTCGACTTCAAGAAAATCCGGTTAGGATTCAGTAATCCGGTACGAAAACCGACTTTTTCGTTTCACTATTCGATCTGTCCGCGCGCGCTCATCCGGGTTGTCACTGATCCGTTCGGACTGCATCCATCTTTATCCGCCTCGGGAAGGCCAATGAGAGACACCACGCGTTCGCCCTCACCTGCTCACGAGCCCACCGACGACACCCGCGTGCTGCGCGCCCTCAATGTGCTGGAACAGCTTGCTTCCGCGGGACAACCGTCTTCGCTGTCGCAACTGTCCTCACGTCTGCAGATTCCGAAGGCGACCTTGATGCGTCTGATCGAATCGCTCGAAGCGCGGGGGTATGTCACCCATATGCCGGACTCGCGTGGCGCCGATCGTGCGATCGCACTCGGTCCACGCGCGGCGCAGCTCGCGCTCACCACGCTCGCGAACAGCACGTTTACGCGCGCTTGCCGCTCGTTGCTGCGCACACTCGTGGATGCGCTCGGCGAGACCTGTAACCTCACCGTGCTCGACGGCGATACCGTGTTGTACGTCGAGCGCGTCGAGACGAACGAACCCTTGCGTCTGCATATGCAACCGGGCACGCGCGTGCCGCTGCACTGCACGGCGAGCGGCAAGCTGTTTCTTTCGCAGATGACAGCCGCCGAGCGCGGGCTCGTCATCAGGCGCTTGCCGCTCAAATCGATGACGTATCGCACGCTGACCGATATCGATCTGCTGGAAGCGGAACTGGACCGCCTCGCCATGCGCGGCATTGGTGTCGACAACGAAGAGTTCGTGCGCGGCATGGTGGCGGTCGCCGTGCCGGTGCGCAACGTCGAGGATGGCCGCGTGCTGGCCGCGTTGGCCGTTCATTCGCCCACGGCGCGTGCCAGTCTGGAGGATCTGTTGAAAGCGGTGCCGAAGCTAAAGGAAATCGCCGTGCGCATCGGGCCGCTGTTGCAGCCTGGGACGGCGGCTACTGCCGCTACGGCCGCGGTGGTTGCGTCGAAGTAGCGTTCTGTCGCTCCTCCGACGCACGGCTCGCACCGCTGCATTGCTGAAGATGCAAATCACACACGGGAAGCCGCCATCAATGCGTGTGCGGCCGATACTCGACGAATTCCGGCTCGGAAGAAGCCGCCCCACTCTTGCGGGCGCGCCATGCATAAGCCACGAGCAGCACTCCCAGACTCACGACGCCCAGCCATAGCGGCGTGCGCTGATCCGGTATGAACGCCATGGCCACCAGAATGCCGACCATGCCGAGAATCGCGAAACACGTCAGATACGGATAGCACCACATCCTCACGCGCAGCATCTCCGGCGCCTCACGCTCGAGCCGCGCGCGCAGTTTCAGTTGCGATACCGCAATCAGCACATAGACAAAAATGGCCACCGTCCCGTACGAATTGACGAGGAAGGCGAACACCGTATCGGGCGATACATAAGACATCACGACCGACACATAGCCGAACAAGGTGCCGACCAGAATCGCGCGAACCGGCACACCGCGACGATTGACCCTGGCGAGAGCCGCCGGCGCGTCGCCGTGACGGGTCAGCGCGAACATCATGCGTGAGGCGGCGTAGAGGCCGGAATTGAGCGCGGACAGGACCGCCGTCAACACGATCGCATTCATGACGTTCGCGGCGGCCGGAATACCCATCGCATCGAGCGCGCTCACATACGGCGTCGCCATTTTCGGCGAATCCCAGGGCACCAGCGCCACCACCAGCAGAATCGAGCCGACATAGAAAATCAGCACGCGCGTGATCACCGAGTTGGTGGCTTTGGCGACCGCCTTGACCGGCTCATGCGCTTCGGCCGCCGCAATCGTGACGATCTCCGCACCGAAGTAAAAACCTGTCGCCGCGACCGCGCCGCTCAATACCGGCCCAATGCCCTTCGGCATCAGTCCGCCGTGCGAAAGAAGCGTGGGCATCACGGCGGTGGTGTGCATCGACGCGGGCCACAACCCCAGCACATACAGGCCGCCGAGGAACAGAAACACCACGATCGCCGCGACCTTGATGGACGCGAACCAGAACTCGAATTCGCCGTAGCTGCCCACCGAGATCAGATTGGTCGCCGTCAACACGACCAGCAGCACGAGACTGATCGCCCACGCCGGTGTTTCGGGCAACCAGAACTGAACGAGTTTCGCGCCGGCCACCGCCTCGACCGCGACGACGATGACCCAGAAATACCAGTACATCCACCCGGTCAGAAAGCCGGCCAGTTTGCCGGGCCCGCGCTTGCCGGAGAAGGCGAGACGCGCGTATTCGTAGAACGAACCCACCGCCGGCATCGCGCAGGCCATTTCGCCGAGCATGCGCATGACCAGCACGATCAGCCCGCCGGTAATCAGAAACGACAGGACCGCCGCTGGGCCGGCCTGCTGGACCACCACACCGCTGCCGACAAACAGGCCCGCGCCGATCACGCCGCCTAGCGCGATCATCGTCATATGGCGTTCCTTGAGGCCGGTCTTCAGTTCACTTTTATTCGTTGATACTTGCATGTCACCTCCATATCCTGCTTATTCAGGCGCCTGTCGTGCAGGACTGCGTGTGCAGCCGCCAGACCGGGGCGCCGTCAATCCGGATCGAGCGAGGACGCTTGTGCGCCTCGCTGCTGATTGTTTTTTCTTATGACTGAATGCGCAGACCTGGCTGCCTGCGCGGTGCCGTGCGGGTGAGGCACGGTAAATGATGCGCTACGTACCGCAGTTAACGCGGGTGATGCGGACAACGCGGATAAAACCGCGGATACCGCGGTACATAAGCCGCCTTCACGGCTTTTCGTCGCGCCTGAAATAGAGCTGATAGAGCATCCGTTGTCCAAGGCGACGGAACGGTGCGAACGGATGGCCGGGCAACGGTGAAGTAAAGATCGGCAGCGTCTGCTTCGCCCCCTTACCGGCAATCCGTTCGGCGAGCCGGCGGCCCGCCTGCTGCGAATATGACACACCATTGCCGCCGTAGCCCAATGCGTAAAACACCGACTGCTTCGGATCCGGCTGGCAGATACGCGGCATCATATCGTGGCTGACGTCCACCCAGCCCCACCATGAATAATCGATCGCGACACCGCGCAACGCGGGGAATTTGCGGCCCATGCCTTCGATGAGCAACTCGTAATGCCGTGGGTTCGGCGCATCGGCGCCGGTGATCGCGCTGCGGCTGCCGATCTGCAGCCGATTGTCTGGCAGGAAACGATAGTAGAAGCGCAAAGTGCGCGTGTCCGTGAGCACCTGGGTCGTACGAAAATTGCAGGCCGCGATTTCCTGCTGCGTGAGCGGACGCGTCACCATCGAATTCGACAGGATCGGCATGACGCGGCTCGTCAGCAAAGGATGGAGGTCCGGCGCCGTATAAGCGCCGGTCGCGATGCCGACCGCGCGCGCACGCACGATGCCGCCCGGCGTGCGCAAATGATGAATACCGTTGATGGTTTCCCACCCGATCACCGGACTCGACGGATGGACGCGCGCGCCCGCTTCGCGCGCGAGCCGCAGATAGCCATACGCGAGTTTCAGCGCATGGATACCGATACCTTCCGGTTCATGGAGCGCGCCCGCTGCCTCGCTATCGTTGACGTACTCGCGGCGCAACGTAGCCTGATCGATGAGCTCGGACGGGTAACCGAAAACGTCTTTCCATACTTTGGCTTCGGCGGCGAGTTTGGCCATCATGCGCGGCCGGTGCGCAATCAGGAAGTGACCACCCGGCTGCGGATCGCAATCGATTTCAGCCACCAGCGACTTGAAGTTGTCGAAGCCTTCCTGGATCTCGTCGTGCATTTTCAACGCGACGTCTTTACCCCAACGCTCGATCCATTGCGAACGCGACAGACGTCCCGACGCATTCTGCCCTTGTCCGCCGTTGCGGCTGCTGCATCCCCAACTGGTTTTGTTGGCCTCGAGCACCACTGCCTTGATGCCATGCTCGCGCGCGAGACAAAGCGCCGTTGCGAGTCCCGTATAGCCTGCGCCGATGATCGCCACGTCCACGTCGATGTCTTTCGTGATCGGGCCATCGTCGGGCGGCGGCGTGCCGGCGGTCGCGGCCCAATAGGTGGGGGCGTATTGCCTGCCGTGGCCGGGCCCCGGCGAAACCAGCGGATCGTATCTCGGATCATATTGCGCCGCGCTGTCCCGCCCTGCGGACAGACCTTCGCCGACCCGTGTGATGACACTTTGCTCCATGTGAAGCTCCTCGTCGGCGTCAAACGTTCTGCTTCGGGCGTTCCTTGCGGAACGCGCGCTTCACGGCGATCAATCCATCGCGGAACTCGAACAGATCGCACCCTTCTGCTTCGATGCGCCAGCCTTCCGCGTGCGTCCCCGTGAACACCCATTCGGACACGCCGCGCTCGCCGATGACGTAATGACGGCCACGGCCCCAATGCGCATCCGGAAAGGTCTTGAAGACCGCTTCGAAGGCGGCGCGCACCGCGTCGCGACCGACGAAACGCGCACCGTAGACTTCGCTTCCGCCGGCGGCGTCGAACACGCAATCTTCGGTCATGAATTCCATCAGCGCCTTCGCGTCATGACGGTTGAACGCATCGGAAAAGGCGGCGAGCGTGTCCGCGGTCACCTTCGATGCGGACGTTTCTGTTGTGGCCATGCATGTCTCCTGCTTCGTGAATTGGGTGAGGCTTGTGATCGCCCGAGCGGCGATCTCTTGAGGAAAAGTGTAAGTTTGGTGGGGGGCCGGCGGTAGGGCCAGTGCGATGGATTCGCCTGGTGCAGCGCGTGGGGAGAGTACGTGGGTGGGCTGGGCTTGAACCGAGATTTTCGGATTCAGGCCATGGGTGGGCTTGGTGCGATTGATGCGCCCGGTGTAGTTGGCGTGCCTGGCACTCCTGGAGCGATGAACCCAGCACGCTGGCGAGCCTGGCACCCTTGGAGCGATGAGCCCGGCACGCTGGCGCGAAGCGCGCTGTTAATTCAACGCTTGCGCGCTTTCGAGGCAACGCTTCACGGTCCGCTCGTCTTCGTCGCTGAAGCGGCCAATCAGGACGATCGTCGACTCAGCCGCCGCGCGGCCCGCAAAAGGCGTGATCAGAATGCGGCCGCCAACCACATGGAGTTCCTGCGGAGAAGCCTCCTGGTCCAGCCAGACGATGCCCTTCGCTCTCAATAGCGGGACCGACAAACTGCGAAAAACTTGCCTCAGTTTCTTCCTGTCGAGGCGGAAGTCCGAGCGAAAGGAAAAGCTGCAGATGTCCTGATGGCGATTGAGGCGCCCTTCCGCCCGCTCACCCGCCGCGAGAAGCGGGTCGCCGGTTCGATGGCGAGGCGCGACACTCGCGTCGAAGATCAGCGCCAGTGGAATGGACCCGTTTGCCGATTCGAGCAGGATGGACGTGGTCGCGAGCGACGACACCGCGTCTATCGCCGCTGCCTTGTCCTTCTGTGCGGCGAGGTCGGTCTTGGTGAGCACGAGGGCCGTCGCGCCCGCGATCTGTCGGCGCACGATATCGCCGACGTACGGGTCGAGCAAGGTGGCGCCGATGCGCTCGGCGTCCACGGCAACGATGATCCCGATCAGCCTGAATGCCCGGTCGAGCAGGCCGATCTGCGCGATCTTCACAGGATCGGACACGCCGCTGGCTTCGATGATCAACAACTCGGGCCGCGCAGGCCGCGCGCTGATTTTTACGAGCGCATCGACCAGGCGTCCGCCGATCGAGCAACACACGCAGCCGTTTTCCAGATTGATGACATCGTCGGTGCGTTCGCGGATCAGCGCGGCGTCGATATTGATATCGCCGAAATCGTTGACCAGCACCGCCACGCGGCGCTGACCCGCATTCGAGAGCACATGGTTGAGCAAGGTTGTCTTGCCGGCGCCGAGATAGCCGCCGAGCACGACCAACGGAATCGGTGGCCGCCCGTCTGGGGAGGTGGGTGTGGTGGTCGTGGCCGCTGTCGTGGCCGCTGTCGTGGGCGTGGCCGTAGCCGTAGCCGTAGCCGTAGCCGTAGCCGCAGCCGCAGCCGCAGCCGCAGCCGCAGCCGCAGCCGCAGCCGCAGCCGCAGCCGCAGCGTCAATCATTTTTTGCCGGCGACTGAAACACGCGCCCCCCCAGAACCGTTCCCCACACTTCGACGTCCTTTAACCGTTCAGGCGCAACCTCGCTCGGGTCTTCAGCGAGCACGGCGAAGTCCGCGAATTTGCCCACCTCGATACTGCCGATCAGATGATCCATCTTGAGCGTATAGGCAGCGCCCAGCGTAATCGCACGCAATGCATCGGCCACGGGAATGCACTCGCTCGCGCCCAGCACGCGTCCCGATGCGGTCTTGCGCTGCACCGCGCACCAGGCGGTAAACAGCGGGCTCAACTGCGTGATCGGCGCGTCCGAATGGAACGCAAAGGGAATTCCCAGACGTCGGGCGGAACCCGCGGCATTCATCCGGTTCGCGCGGTCCGGGCCCATGGTCTGCGCGTAATGGGCGTCGCCCCAGTAATAGATATGGTTGGAGAAAAAGTTGATGCACATGCCGAGTTTTGCCGCGCGGGCCAATTGGCTCGCGTCAGCCATCTGGCAGTGCTGCAGCGTATGACGGTGATCGTTGCGCGGACAGGCGTCGAGCATCTTCTCGACCGCGTTCAGGACGACTTCGGTGGCTTCATCTCCGTTGGTATGAATATGCAGTTGCAGCCCGGCGCGATGAAATGGCGTGAACACATCCACCAGTTGGCCCGGCGGAATCAGCCACAATCCGTTCGCCTGGCCACCCACATAACCGGGCCACTTCAGCCGAGCCGTGAAGCCCTGAATCGATCCATCGACGATGAATTTGACCGGACCGAACGCCAATTTCTCCGTGCTGTCGTGGATAGCCGACAGCACTTTTTCGACACCGTTGTCGGGGCTTCGCTGCGGCGCAAACGCGGGCACGATCCTGACCGGATACTGCGGGTCGGCCGTGACTTCGCGCAGGTTGCGATTGCCCAGCGCCGAGAGATCGTTGACCAGATCCGTCGCGGTGGTCACGCCGGCCAGTTGCGCGACCTTGCCGAAATTCCAGATGGCCTCGGTCTTTTCGCTCGCCGCGATGGAAAGCTGGCTGCCGATCACCTGATACACCGGAAACATCGCGGCGAACTCCTGCAACTCGCCGGTCGGCTGGTCATCCTGGTCTTTGTCTATCCCGTCGATGTCGGTGTTCTCGTCGATACCGGCAAGCGCCAGCATCGCGCTGTTGACGTTCATCAGATGCACACTCGCGTGCAGCACGACAATGGGTCGGCTCGTCGAAACGGTATCGAGTTCCCTGACCGACAGGCGGCTCGCGCCGAAGAAAATCGGATCGAAGCCCCACGCCAACAGCGGCGCGGTTGCGTCCGTCATGGCGCGTTGCGCTTCAGTGAGCCGTTCGATCACCTCATCCAACGTTCTCAGACCTCGCCACAACTTGCCGTCCGGACCGCGCCGATCGTAGTAGCCGAGATACACGGCATCCCACATCGCACCTTCCATCAGATGGCAATGTCCTTCGACGAGACCCGGCATCAGCACTTTGTCCTGAAACGTGTCGACGATCTCAGCCTCGCCCCACGCACTGACCTCTTCCAGATTGCCGACCGAGAGAATTCGGCCGTCTCGCACGGCGACATGCGTGGCGTGCGGCTGGGCCGGATTCATCGTCAGAATTTTTCTGGCGACGAAGACGGTGATGGGACCTCGTTCAATCGAATTCATAAGTAAGTAAGAGTGCTTTGAGTTAGGCCACGGGTCACACAGTCAAGACAGCGCATGCACGGCCTTACGCTTCCCACCATAGTTCAGCACGGCGGTCACCGCGATATTGACCACGAGACACAGCAGGCCCAGGTTGAATCCACCGAAATCGACATGGAACATATAAAGGATGATCGCGAGTATCTGGCCGGTCACAATGCCCGTTGCAATGGCAGCCGGTTTGACTCGAAGCGAAAACAGAATGACCATGACGCCCGGGAAAAACTGGGTCACGCCGTAGTACGCGGTATTGATCAGCGTAAGCATCAGATTCGGCGTCAGCAAGGTCATCACGATCGAAACCAGCAGATAGACCACGATCACCGTTTTCGCCGTGGCTTTCTGCTTGCTCTCGGGCATCTTCGGCAACAGATTGCGCGTCACGATCGGGCCGATGGCGAGGCAGATTCCCGTCAGCACCAGCAGACCCGACAGCGAGGCGCCGGCCGCGACCAGACCCAGCAACCAGCCCGGCAGCAAGCGGATCGCCGCCGCAAAGAACGCTTCATTCGGCGAGGCAAGGTGCAGGTTCTGACTGATCGCATAGTACGAAGCAATCACCAGAAACGGATACATCAGCATGTACAGCGGCATGGCGACCTGCGTGCGGCGGATCGTATTCGGACTGGCGGCCGTGAAGAAAACCTGCACGGCGAACGGCATCACGTAGAACCCTAACGACTGGAACAGCATGGTGCTCATCGAGAACGTCAGTTGACTCGCGTTCATGCTGTTGCTGACGTGCAAGCTCGCGGCGTGAAAAACTTCCGTCACGCCGGACTCCCACGAAACCGCTAGGCCGGTGATCACAATTGCCGCGACCATCAATATGTCTTTCAGGATCGCGATGTACGCCGAGGCCCGCACGCCTGAAATGGCGATGTAGGTAAAAGCCAGCACTGCTGAAATCAGAATCAGATAAAGCGGCTCGAAATTCCAGCCGAGTCCCTTGAATGCGGCCACGAGCCCCGTGAATTGCAACTCGCCCCACGGCAGCAAAAACAGGATCGCCGAGCCGGCCACGATCAACTCCAGCGCGCGGCTGCCGAAATGACCTTTGAACAGGTCGGGCAGCGTAATGGCGTTATAGCGTTTGCCGGCCTCCCAGATCTTCGGTCCGATGAAATAACCGACGGGGTACGCCAGCAGGATATATCCGAGGAACCAGACCCCGTAAGTGGGCCCCTTGGCATAGATGCCGCCTGGAAAGCCGACCATCGTGCCGATACTGTAGATCTCGCCCGCCGCGAGGAAAAAGACCAGATAGGCGCCAAACTGCCGGGACGCGACAAAGAAGTCATGAACGCTTTGTGCACCATGCCCCTTTTTGGACCGTATCGCCAGATACAGCGAGAAGAGAATCAAACCGAGAAAGACGACGGTGGACATACGGACTCTCCTGCTGCTTCAGTGGGTTTTCGGATGTGCATCGTCGGCGCGGCGATCGAACAGACGCCAGCACACCTGCAGGCACAGCGACGTCAGGATGAACCACGCGAAAATCCACGCATAAATGAACGGCACACCCAGAACGAATCGATCGACTGACGCGACCCAGGGCAGCAGGCCGATCACGCCGATATAGGGAATGCCGATCCCAATCAGGAACTTGAGCATGGAGTCTCCGTCTGCGTTTCGTGTTCGATGAAATCATCTCTGCCGATTCCGCCTGCCCTTCAATGACCGCAGCGGATGGTGGCGCTCCGCCGCGAGCGGATAGGACATGACGGCCATAGCAGACGATTTCAGTATCGGTGGCCGAAAATGCACCTGACTAGTACCAGCGACAATAATTCGCCTGGTCCACATGAAAGAACCGGCCCAAAACCGGCCCGAAGCCGGTTCGAAGCGCAGATACGAAGCGCTGATCGGCTCGCCACGCATCGCGCGCCGACGGCCGCCAACTTGACTCCCGGCAGATATGAAGGTAACCTACGAAGGTAACCTTCATATCTGCCGGTATGTCCAGCAACGACACTCAGCCCACACGCCCCGCCGATCCCGACGCGCTGCACGCAACGGCGGAAGACCTGCGCGTCCTGGTCGGCAAATTGCGCCGCCGGTTGCGCGAAGAAGCGCATGTGGGCGATTTCACGCCGTCGCAGGTCCAGGTTCTCAGCCTGCTCGAACGCGAGGGTCCCGCAACGGTTACAACGCTCGCTCGCATCCAGGGCATGCGTCCGCAATCCATGGGCGAGACGCTTTCGGTTCTGAAAGCTGCCGGGCTCGTGAGCGGCGCACCGGACCCGAACGACGGGCGGCAAACCGTGCTTTCCCTCACGCCGGCCTTCCGCAAAAAGGTCAAGGCAAGCCGTACGGCACGCGAAGACTGGCTATTCCGTACCATCCAGACCCGCTTCAGCGCCGCCGAACAGAAACAGCTCGCGATTGGCATCGACTTGCTCAAACGCCTCATCGACTCGTAACTTCCAGGAAAACCTCATGGCTGTCACCACGCTCGACGCAAAGACCGCATTGGTCGTCATCGATTTGCAGCGGGGCATTGTTGCGCTGCCCACCGCCCACCCCACCGCCGAGGTCGTGAAACGCTCCGCCACGCTGGCCGACGCGTTTCGCCGTCACGGCCTGCCGGTGGTGCTCGTCAATGTGGCGGGCGGCGCTCCGGGCCGCGCGGAACAAGCGCGCCACAGCGGCGATTTCCCCGCTGACTTTGCCGAACTCGTCCCTGAAGTAAATCAGCAGCCGTCGGATCATCTGGTCACCAAGCGCACCTGGGGCGCGTTCACCAACACGGATCTCGAAGCGTATCTGCGCAAGCAAGGCGTCACGCAAGTGGTGCTGGTCGGCGTGGCCACCAGCATCGGCGTCGAGTCCACCGCGCGTTTCGCACACGAACTCGGCTTCAACGTCAGCTTCGCGGTCGACGCGATGACGGACCTGAACGCCGACGCGCACACCAACAGCATCGCGCGAATCTTCCCGCGTCTCGGCGAAACGGGCACGACGCAGGAGGTCCTCGATCTGCTCGAGAAATCGCGCGCATGAGTATCCGGTTGAATCGCTGCGCGACGCGCATCATCCTCCATGGAATGTCCCGATGAGCGGCACATTCCGTTCGCTGCGCACGTTCAACTACCGGGTCTGGGCCAGCGGCGCGATCGTCTCCAACATCGGCACATGGATGCAGCGCACGGCGCAGGACTGGCTCGTGCTCACAGAACTCACGCATCACAATGCCACCTCCGTGGGCATTGTGATGTCGCTGCAGTTCGGGCCGCAAATGCTCCTGCTGCCCTTAACGGGCTATGCGGCCGATCATTTCGACCGTCGCAAGCTGCTGTTCGCCACGCAGGCGGCGATGGGCACATTGGCGCTATGCCTCGGGCTTCTTACGGTGACCGGCCTCGTGCGGTTATGGCAGGTCTATATGTTTGCGGGGCTGCTCGGCTGCGTCACCGCGTTCGATTCACCGGCACGTCAGACCTTTGTCTCCGATCTGGTGGGCGAAGCCGATCTGTCGAACGCGGTCGCGTTGAATTCCACCTCGTTCAACGCGGCGCGCATGATCGGGCCTGCCGTCGCCGGACTTCTGATCGCCTCGGTGGGCACCGGCTGGGTGTTTCTGATCAACGCGCTCTCTTTCGTCGCCGTGCTCGGTTCGCTGCGCATGCTGCGCGTCAGCGAACTGAATCTGAAGCCTCGTGCGCTACGCACACGTGGCAGCTTCGTGGAAGGCTTCAAATATGTGTGGACGCGCCCCGATCTGAAGGCCGCGCTGTTGATGCTGTTTCTGATCGGCGCCTTCGGGCTGAACTTCCCGATCTTCATCTCCACCATGTCGGTCACCGCCTTTCATGCGGGCGCAAGCCAATACGGCGTGTTGAGTTCGACCATGGCAATCGGTTCGGTGACCGGGGCGCTGCTGGCCGCGCGCAGAGCCAAGCCTCGCATGGCGATTCTGATCGTCGCGGCGGCGCTTTTCGGAATGGGCTGTACGACCGCCTCGCTGATGCCGAACTATGTGCTGTTCGGACTTGCGCTTGTCGTGATCGGCATATCGACGCAGACGTTCACTACTTCAACGAACAGTCTCGTGCAAATCTCCACCGACCCGGCCATGCGCGGCCGGGTGATTGCGATCCTGCTGGCCATCTCGCTAGGCACCACACCGCTCGGCGCGCCGGTGGTGGGCTGGGTGGCGGATCGTTTCGGCCCGCGGTGGGCGCTCGGCGTCGGCGCCGCATCGGGCTTCGCGGCGGCGATCGTCGGCCTGGTTTATCTGGTGAAGTATCGCCAGTTGCGCGTGTATGTGGAGGCGCGCCGCTTGCGCTATAGCATCGACGATCCGCGCCAGGGACCGGCTTATGTCAGCCCGGCAACCGCGGTGCAGAATGCCGTGCTGAACGAGGCGGAAGAGGATTCGTCCGCCGGGGTTTAAGGGCCACAGTGCTGAGCGTAGTAGGTGGCATAGGGGACGGCCATGAGGGGGTTTGGCACCATCCAGGAGTTGTGGGGCATTTAGAAACAGGCACGCCCGCCCTTCCATAGGCGCAAGGAGCCGACCGCCTTTCCGTGGATGAAGCTCTCAAGACGATGGATCGAGACCGCCGGCTTCGAACCCGGATCCCGCGTACGCATTGCCGTCGAGCACCAGCGACTCATCATTACACCAGCTTAAAAGACGAAGGGCCGCGTCAGCGGCCCCTTCGTCTATGCAACAGTATTCCTTAGCAATCGCTTAGGTTTTGTCCAGTTCACATCGCCTGAATCTCCAACGACTCAAACTCGACAAACAATTCGGCGCCAAGAGTCGCGGTAATCGCCGCTATGTTCTTTAACGGCTTGTTGCGCCCCCAAGGATACGAATTATCCAAGGCGTCAAGCGCAGGCTTGTACTCCGCAGCATCAGCCTCCGTTATAACCTTCATTGAGTAAATAATGTTCTGTATTAGAAAGTCAGTTACGAGGCATCGCGACGCCCCTTTAAAAAATATTCGTACATGATCTTTCTTATTGTCAAACATCAAATGAAGCTCAACCAGGTTCGCGTCCAAGTCCGCCGCAATACCAAGCAAATACCAGTCGTGGAACGACTCATATTTTTTGAAAATTTCCATTGAACACATCCTTAGTCTTTAAGGTTTCCATGGACTGAACGGCACCACATCGGTCCCACCGTCTCTCACAGCACCATTCCAATTGTGAGCGTGCGGTCGAAGGCCAAGATGCTTATGGTCGAAATCCAGATCGACCACGGGCGCTCCAAGATCGCCATACAGCCGCATTTGCCCGCTGCCTGGGTTGGTGTACCACGTTCCCGGCTCACCGAGATTGGGCGTTTTGTTTTGAGCCGCCACTTGGATCGCTGGCTGATTCCCCGCAACCGTCGCCGGCATACTGAACGTTGGCGCATCAAGCCTCGCCCCACCAGTTGACGACTGAGCCGAAACATTTGCAGAAGCAGTTGACGGATAGCTTGTCGGCGATGCAAACCCCGATGCCGCAATCATCCCCGTCGGGTCCGTGAAGTTCACCGGATTGTTCTTCACGTACGCATACAGATTCAGATCATCAGCCGTCCCCACCGGATCGGTCTGCAGAAACCGCCCCAGCGCCGGCGAGTACATCCGCGCCTTGTAATAATACAGCCCCAGCCCCGCCACGTAATACTGCCCCGTGTACAGGAAGTTCGACAACGGCACCGACCCCGTAGTCTCCCCGAACGGTCCGTACTTCACGCTGTCCCTCGTCGCACCCGCAGCGTTCGCCGACGACACGATGCTGCCCTGATGGTCCGCGTACAGATACATCTTCGCGTTCGTGCCCGCACCCTCGTACTGCACTAGCGGCGCATCCACACCGGGGCCAAACACATAGCGATACTTCATCGTCCCCGCAGCATCGTACGCCGCCGCCAGATTCTGACCGTCGTACAGCAGGTTGGTGTCCACGTTGCTGTAGGTCAGTCGCACCAGTCGCCCTTCCGGGTCGTAGCCCAGCGTCGCGTTGATGCCGTTGCGGCTCGCCGTCTTCAGCCGGTTGTCCAGATCGTAGCTGTACGTCCAGATCGACTGGGCCGTCACGTTGCCGTTGCGGTCGTACGTCAACGGTGAATTGCCCCACGCCGTCGTGTACTGGTTCAGCGCGTTCGTCCTGAAGTTGCCCCCATACATCATCGGCGGAATCGCGTACTCGTGAATCGTCACGCTCCGCTTGATCTCCCCCAACTGGTTGCGCGTGAAGCTCGCCAGCCAGTCTTCCGCGTGACTGGCAAACCGGTGGTTCAGATTCGACAACCAGCCCTGGTTGTCATACGCCAGTTCCGTGCGCGTGCCGTTGCCCAGATCTACCTGCGTGCGCCGGTTGAGCGCGTCATAGGTGTACTTCGCCAGGTTCTGTGTGCCGTTCTCAAGCATCTGCGTGGGCCGGCCGTAGCTGTCGTACTGCATGGTCACGTGGAAGCCGTCCGGCCACGCCGTATCGGTCACATTGCCCGCCGCATCGTGCGTGTAACGCAGTGTCCGGCCCGAGTACGAGCATCCCAGCGGTATCCTGCGAAACACCCCTGATCCAAGGCCGGCGCAACCAGACGGACAGCCGTATTTCCCGTGGATGCAGATCGCCGACCACTGGCTCGCCACCGCCGGCTTCAAGCCCGGTGAGCGCGTCAGCTTCAGTATCGACTACCGCTACGCACGACTTACCATCATGCCCGATCACGGTTGACGGAATGACCAGGGGCCCCGTCAGCGGCCCCTGGTCTTTAATACCTATCAATCTTTAGGTATCCGATAGTACCGATATAACTCCAATAATTTATTTTTGGCGTAATCTCCAAATTTTGAGAACTTGATCTGGATTTCGCTCCTACTCTCCAACAACGACTTCGGCAGCTCCGTTGTTTGACTTCGCAGAGCCAATCCAATGATTGTCTGTAGAATTTCTGTCGCCGTAGACTCGTCCTGTTCACGCAACAGAAGATCTACAGTTTCATCAATTGCCCCAAACGCCTCTGAAGCGGACATTACGCCAACAGTCTGCTCCCTAAATTTCTCGAAGAGCCATTCATCCTCAATTTGCTCTGAATTCCACCCTTCGATTGCTTGCAATAAGGCCTTTCTGTATTCCATATTCAGTCCTTAAACTTGAAATCGACAAGCTTCCCAGTCTTGATGTTTTCAACGTAATGAATTTCGACGCCATTGACATTTTGCGTGCGCTTCACCCATCCGTCCGCATCCATAAGACCATTTTTTGTATCCGACATTTTTGGCATGCGCGGTGGAGTTGTGCCCTCCGGTTTAGCCATTACCTGCTCCATAGCCAATTTTTCCTGAAGACTATTAGGAGTCGTTCTGCCAGTACTAATTGTCTGAGTAGCTGTCGGGGCGGCTGCTCCGCTGACCGCGTTGGAAATAGTCAGCGCTATCCGTAGCCCACCTGAAACAATAGCGTCGGGATATACAGGCGTTATCGCATCGCTCTTGGCGACCCCTTGACCGAACGTATCGGACTGCGAGCATTGTGCAGCCAATCCAGAAGGAGCGCTGAAGTTGATCGGGTTGTTCTTTACGTACGCATACAGGTTCAGATCATCAGCGCCGCCCACCGGATCGGTCTGCAGGAACCGCCCCAACGCCGGCGAGTACATCCGCGCCTTGTAATAATACAGCCCCAGTCCTACTTTAAATCCCTAGCAAAGATTATTTCTTTGCACTGGAACTTGCGTCCTGTTTGGGCACCATGCCTCGGGCTTCCCAACCGCGATTCCACGAATCGATGCGCCAACGATAGTAGTAACCTAGGCCGCCGAGCCTTAGATTACTTACGTAGTAATCACCTGGACGGAGGGTTGCATACTCTTCGTCGGTAATAGGAATATTCGGTATCGTGGATTGACCATCGAAGATATATCCGGTTGCTCAAGGTTGAGCCGCGTGCCGGCGTTACGCTCGATGCGAAGCAGGACGGGAATAGTCTTCATATTTCCATTGGTAAGGCGGTAGCCGATGGCTCGCTCGCAATGATCACATTTCAGGCAGATCACCCGTCGAGTGGGCCAGTCAATCTGTCATTGCAAAACCTGAAGGTGGAGAAAGAAAACCATGCGCAGATCGCCAGCACGGTAGCCCTACCCAAACAGATCGTCGTTTCCCCTTGAAATGAAGCAGAAGCCTCTGAGTTCCGGATTTACGCTGATCGAGATGATCGTCACGGTCGCGTTAGTCGCGATCATTGCGTCGGTTGCGACAACGTTCGTCAAATTGCATGAGCAGCGTGAGAAGGAGCGCGAACTAAAAGAGGCATTGCGAGAAATCCGGACCGCGATCGATACCTATAAAAAAGCGGGCGACGAAGGCCGGATTGCACGTTCACTCGATTCGACCGGCTATCCAGGATCCCTGGACGAACTCGTGACCGGTGTGGTGAATCAGAGAGACCCGAAAGGTAGGAAGATTTACTTCCTGCGCCGAGTGCCGCGCGATCCGATGAATCCGGCGCTGTCTGGGCCCGCTCAAGACAGCTGGGGTAAGCGCAGTTACTCCAGCGAAGCTCACGATCCGCAAGATAACGGCGACGTGTACGACATATTTTCGCTGAGCGACCGGAAGGGAACCAACGGCATCCCTTATCTACAATGGTGAAATGAAGATGGCCCTGCAAAAGCAGAACCGTGGCTTCACACTGATTGAATTGCTGGTGGTACTCGCAATCGTGGCAACGCTGCTCTCGATCGTCGCGCCGCGCTATGTTCATCAGACCGACCGCGCCAAGGAGGCCGCATTGAAAGCGAATCTATCGGTCCTGCGCCGGGCGCTGGACGAGCATTACAGCGACACCGGCAAGTACCCGGAAACCCTCTCCGCGCTAACCGAGCGGCACTATCTCCGGGCACTGCCGGCGGACCCGGTGACCGGTCGCTCTGACAGTTGGGTGCCCGTGCAAGGTGCCGATGATGACGACAAAACTATTATCGACGTAAAAAGTGGCGCGCGAGGCAAAGCCCTCGACGGCACGGAATACAAGACGTGGTGATCCGCACCCCAAGCTTCGCGCGCCAGCGAGGTATGGCGTATTTCTGGGCGCTGCTGTTGGTGCTGTTCATTACACTGGGTCTTGGCAAGCTGCTGGAGAATGTGGCGAGATCGAACCAGCGCGCCCGTGAAGCGGATTTGCTCTACACCGGCAACTTGTATCGGGACGCAATCCGGCAGTACTGGCAGAGTACGCCAATCGGTGCCAAGCCTTATCCAGAGAAACTCGACGATCTGCTGCGCGACCCACGCTATCCTGTGATTCGCCGCTATATGCGCCGACTCTATCCGGATCCGATCACCGGAAAAGGCTTTGTCCCGATCCTTGCGCCAGACGGTGGCGTGATGGGTGTACGCAGCGCGTCGTCGCGCAAGCCGGTCAAAGTGGCTGGATTCAAAGGAGATCAGGCAGCCTTCGCGGCGGCGCAAAGCTACCAGCAATGGGCGTTCAGTTATGCACCATGAGGAAGCGCTTGATGCCATGCGATGCGGCAAATGGACTGATACAGGATGGCATATCGCCGTCGTGATCACCATCCAACAATCGGTATCGGGTGCAGCCCTGAGGCTGCACCGCCGCCACACCACACGGCATGCGAGTCCGCAGCAATCCTGCTCTATTGCTTACTTCGCGACCGGCATCGTAAACTCAGCGCCCTTCGCGATGCTATCCGGCCAGCGCTGCATGATGCTCTTGTAGCGCGTATAGAAACGCACGCCTTCTTCGCCGTACGCGTGGTGATCGCCGAACAGCGAGCGCTTCCAGCCACCAAACGAGTGCCATGCCATCGGCACCGGAATCGGCACATTGATGCCGACCATGCCCACCTGAATCTGCCGGCCGAATGCGCGCGCCACGCCGCCATCCGACGTGAAGAGCGATACGCCGTTACCGAATTCGTGCGCGTTGATCAGCTCGACTGCGCTTGCGAAATCGGGCACACGCACCACGGCCAGCACCGGGCCGAAGATTTCTTCCTTGTAGATCTTCATCTCGGTGCCGACCTGGTCGAACAGCGTACCGCCGATGAAGAAGCCGTCTTCATTCGCAACCGGATGCGCGCGGCCATCGACGACCAGCTTCGCGCCTTCCGCCACACCCAAGTCGATATAACCGGCCACCTTGGCCTTATGTTCGGCGGTAACCAGCGGACCCATTTCGGCGTCGAGATGTTCACCGTTCTTGATCACCAGCGACTTGACGCGCGGCACCAGGCGTTCGATCAATTCATCGGCGACATGGCCGACCGCCACCGCGACCGAGATCGCCATGCAACGCTCGCCGGCCGAACCGTAGGCGGCGCCGATCAAGGCGTCGACTGCCTGGTCCAGATCGGCGTCCGGCATCACCACTAGATGATTCTTCGCGCCGCCGAGCGCCTGCACGCGCTTGCCGCGCTTCGACGCTTCCGTATAGATGTATTCAGCGATCGGCGTGGAGCCGACAAACGATAGCGCCGCGACGTCCGGATGGTCGATCAGCGCGTCCACGGCCACCTTGTCGCCGTTCACGACGTTGAACACGCCATCGGGCAAACCGGCTTCCTTCAACAGTTCCGCAATCCGCAGCGACGCCGACGGGTCGCGCTCCGACGGCTTCAGCACGAACGTGTTGCCGCACGCCAGCGCGACCGGGAACATCCACATCGGCACCATCACAGGAAAATTGAACGGCGTGATCCCCGCCACCACGCCCAGCGCCTGACGCAGATTCCAGTTGTCAATGCCGCCGCCGATCTGGTCGGTGAAATCGGTCTTCAGCAGGTTCGGGATGCCGCAGGCGAACTCGACCACTTCGATGCCGCGCACCACTTCGCCTTGCGCGTCCGTGAACACCTTGCCGTGTTCGCGCGTGATCAGCATGGCGAGTTCATCGTGATGCCTGTTCAGCAGTTCCTTGAACTTGAACAGAATGCGCGCGCGCTTGATCGGCGCGGTTTCGCTCCAGGCCGGAAAGGCGGCCTTGGCAGCCTTGACCGCCGCGTCCACTTCCTCGACCGAAGCCAAGGCGACCGAACCGGTCACCTGGCCGGTGGCGGGATTGAACACGTCCTTGACCCGGCCGCTCGTCGACGCAACCGGCGCGCCGCTGATGTAATGACCCAACTGTTGCACCGAAAGCTTCGCTTGTTCGCTCACTGCATTCATTTCGTTACCTCGTGTACGGGATAGGCCGGCAGGATTGGCAAACTGTATCGACGGTGCCCGTCATATTCCCGATACAGCACAATAAAACCGCGCCTCACTGTATTGTTTTTCGCGTGGCAACTGTATTGGTTGGCGACGTCGTTGCTGGCGAATCTTCAGCGCCATTGCTCGGTCAATTCGTTCGCGAGCACCATCTTCTCGCGAACGAGTTCGATAAAAGCGGCGTCCGCTCCGCTCTGCGCCTTGAGGAATTTCAGCGCCGCGGAGTGCACGGCTCGCATCGACCGGCCGTCGATCCCGGCCATGCGCGCCGCGCTGCGACGCGTTTCCTCGACCAGATCACGCGCGCTGCCAAAGTCGGGCGACAAGCCGCTCCGCGCCTCGAACTCGGTGCGCAACGCGGCCGCATAGTCGCGCGACTGCCCCAGGCGATCGACGTCGATCATCAGATCGACGCCGTCCGCCATCCGCAGCACGCAGAGAATCCACAACGCGACGAACGCGCGATACGCGTTGTTGCCTTCCGCGGTGCGCGCATAGTGCTCGCACGCCATCGCATAGGCGTCGTCCGAAGTCGGCACGACAGGCGGCAAGCTCACGCCGCAGATTTCGATGGCCTGCCGGACTAAAGGCTCCGACTGATTCAGACCCAGCACGCGAAACGGTGCGGCCACGAAGAACGGATTGCTCCATTGCTGATTGAGCAACCACCCCGAGGCAAACTGCGAGGCGGGATTTCGTAGCACGGCCGCATGCGTGGCTTGCGGGAATGCGCGCTTGAGCCACGGCAAGCGGCCCGACGAACGGCAAAACTTGAAGACGGGGACGCTGCCGTGCCCGGTAGTGCGCTCGCACAGGTTGGCCAGATAGGCCTGCAACGCGGGGAATTCCGCGTCGGGGGCATTTGAGAAGCGATCCGTGCCGAAACGCTTCCGGTATCCGGCTACGCCGCGCACGCCCTCTTGCAGAAACGGCCGGTACTCTTCGAAGTACGGCGCGGCGAGCGGCGGATGTCCCGAGGTCAGCGTGGGACGGGACGCGGCAATGTCGGCGAGGCTCAGGTCAGCAAGCACGTTGCTGAGCGGTTCATAAAAGCCGGTCACGGAATCGAGTGCGCGCAGACGCGACCAGATCCACGTTCCGGCGCTGCGCCAGCCCGTGTGCAGAAATACCCCCTGTTTCAGGGCACTTTGCGCCGGGCCTTCGGCCGGACGGGAAGCTGGATCATTCGACATGCGGGTCGATCCGCCAGTGGCGCCTGACGGGTCGCTCGATGGCCCCTGTGACAACGGCATTGGACTTCTCTTCAAAATGGAAGCGACAACGAATTGATGGACGGCCGGCGCGGCCTGCCGCCACGCTGCCCAAGCGCACATTCTAGCGGCTCTGGCTTTCACCCGCGAATGCGCCGCTACCCGTGCGTACTGGAACCTCGCATCCAAACGCTTTAAGCTGCCAGACTCCCGAACTCAAAAGTTGCCGCCATGAACGACTCGGCCGATATCCGGTTTCTGCTGACCATCCGCGCAAGTGGCAGCCTGATCGCCGCGGCGCGAAAACTGGGACTGTCACCCTCGGCGGTGACCCAGCGCCTGCAGCAACTGGAAAAGAAGCTGGGCGCGCAACTGGTGAATCGCACGGCGCGCCGTTTGCAGTTCACGGAAGAAGGCACGCTCCTGTGCGAACGCGGCGCCGAACTGATCCAGCAGTTCGACTCGCTATTCGAAGACCTGCAGACTCGCCGCGGCGGGCTGGTCGGCACGCTGAAAATCAATGCGCCGCTGGGATTCGGCCGGCGCCACCTTGCGCCCGCGATTGCCGGGTTCCAGCAGCAGAATCCGGATATCGACGTGGCGCTCACTTTGTCCGACCGGCCTTTGACCGAGACGATGGACCGCTTCGACATCGTCGTGCATATCGGCGAGTTGCCGGCATCGAATCTGGTCGGTTATGCGATCGCACCGAATGCGCGCTTCGTATGCGCCGCGCCTGCACTGCTCAAGCGGTTTGGCCAGCTGGAGTCACCGGAGCAATTGAGCAAACTGCCGTGCATCGTGCTGCGCGAGAACAACGAGGACGTTTCGCTCTGGCAGTTCAGCAAGGGCCGCACGCGCCGCAGCGTGCGCGTGCCTGCCCGTTTGAGCTGCAACGACGGTGACGTGATCCGCCAATGGGCTTGCGAAGGCCGCGGCGTGATCCTGCGTTCCGAGTGGGATGTGGCCGACGACCTCGCCAAGGGCAAGCTCGTACGGCTTCTGCCGGGCTGGAAGGCGCCGGACGCCAACGTGATCGCGCTCACGCATCAGCGCGCGGGACTGCCGGCGCGTACGCGGCATTTCATGCAATATCTGCAGAGCAGATTCAAGCCGTTGCCGCCGTGGAGAAGATAGGCGTTTGCAGCGCGACGAATCGCGAGCGAACAGTCAATTCAACCAGACTGAATCTTAGAGTTACTTTGGCTGAACGCCGCGTGCCAATGAAACTCTATAATCGGTTCACCGTCCACCGCCGGTTAAATCATGACTTCCGTTTCGACCCCAAGCGCCTATCCCAAGGCCGTTCTCTTTGACCTCCTGACTGCCCTGCTCGACTCGTGGACGTCATGGAACCACGCCGCGGGCTCCGAGCAGATGGGCCGCACGTGGCGTGCCGCATATTTGCGCCTCACTTACGGCTGCGGCAAGTACATTGCGTATGAACAATTGGTGCGCGACGCAGCCGCTGAAGTTGGACTGCCGGCCTCCGCCGCGCTCGCACTCGAAGCCAACTGGCTGAAGCTTGCGCCCTGGAGCGGCGCCCTTGAGACGTTGCAGGCGCTCCGTGCGCATTGCAAACTGGCGATCGTCACCAACTGCTCCAGCCACCTCGGCACGCAGGCTGCCAACCTCTTCCCGATCCACTGGGACGCAATCGTCACGGCCGAAGAAGCCGGTATGTACAAGCCGGATCCGTTGCCGTACCGGCTCGCGCTCGCCAAACTTGGCGTGGACGCCCATGAGGCCGCGTTCGTGGCCGGCTCCAGCTACGACATGTTCGGCACAGCCGCGGTCGGCTTGCGGACATACTGGCACAACCGCGTGGGCCTGCCGCTGGTGGGGGGCGCGCAGCCGCCCGAGATCGAGGCGCCGACGCTCGACTCGCTGGTCCCATGGCTCAGCCGTTTCGGCGCGGACCCCAGCCATTCCATCCCCCGGTGAAAGCATGAAACTCGACCATATCGATACCCCTGCCGCGCTGATCGACATCCCTCGGATGCAGAAGAACATCGCGCGGATGCAGGGTCATCTGAACGCGCTGGGCGTTGCATTCCGTCCGCACGTCAAGACCACCAAATGCATCGACGTAGTCCGTGCGCAGATCGCCGCCGGTGCGCGCGGCATCACCGTCTCGACCCTGAAAGAGGCGGAAGCATTCTTTGCGGCCGGCATCAGCGACATTCTCTACGCGGTCAGCATCGCGCCTGCAAAGCTGCCGCGAGCGCTGGCGCTGCGTCGCCAAGGCTGTGATCTGAAGCTGGTGGTCGACAATCCAACCGCCGCCGCGGCCATCGCCGGATTTGTGGACCAGCACGCGGAATCCCTCGAGGTATGGATCGAGGTGGACACCGATGGACACCGCTCCGGTATCACGCCGGAACAGGACACGCTGCTCGAAGTCGGCCGGATCCTGCATGAGAATGGCGTCAAGGTGGGCGGCGTGATGACCCATGCGGGTTCCAGCTACGAGCTCCATACGCCGGAGGCGCTTGCCGCGCTCGCGGAGCAGGAACGCGCGGGTTGCGTGCGTGCGGCGCAACGGCTGCGCGACGCAGGCATTCCGTGCCCGGCTGTCAGCGTCGGCTCCACGCCAACGGCGCTCGCCGCCGGGCAACTGGAAGGCGTGACTGAGGTGCGCGCCGGGGTGTACGTGTTCTTCGATCTGGTGATGCACAACGTCGGCGTGTGCGCGCTGGAGGACATCGCGCTCAGCGTGCTCGCCACCGTGATCGGCCATCAGGCGGATAAGGGCTGGGCGATTCTCGATGCAGGCTGGATGGCGATGAGCCGCGATCGCGGCACCTCGAAACAGCAGCACGATTTCGGTTACGGCCAGCCCTGTCTGCTGAATGGCACGCCGCTTCCCGGCTATCTGGTGAGCGGCGCCAATCAGGAGCACGGAATTCTGTCTTCATCGGAAGCAGACGTGATTGTCGACGACATCGAACAGCGCTTTCCGATCGGCATGAAGCTGCGCATTCTGCCTAATCACGCATGCGCAACCGGCGCGCAGTTTCCCGAGTATCACGCGGTTTCGGCGGATGGCGGCAGCGTCGAGTGGAGACGTTTTCAGGGCTGGTGAAGGATCACCTCGCCGTCCGCCCAACGCAAATGAGCGGTTGCGTCACTCGTCTTCTTCTTCAAGACCCGCGAGCAGATCGTCGACCGCGCGATACACGCGCTCGACGATTTCCGGTCCCACCTTGCGCTCCAGTTCGCGATAGTGCGCCTCGAGATCCTTCGAGATCACACGCACCAGGTCCACACTCGTATCGGTCAGCGACACCAGCACGCGACGCTGGTCTTCCGCGAAGCGCTCCTTTGTCACCAGTTCCATGCTCTCCATGCGCGCGAGCACCCCGGCCATGCTCGGGCTCGAAATCGTGCAAATATCGGAGATGTGGCGCGGCTCCATCGGGCCGTGCTCGTTGAGAGCCCGAATCACGCGCCATTGCTGTTCGGTCAGCCCATGCGCGGTAATCAACGGGCGGAAACGCTCCATCATTTTTTCTCTGGCGCGTAGCAACAACATCGGCAGGTTGCGGTGCAAAACTCGGGTAGAAGCGGAAGCGGACATGGCGGATAAGTTAAAAGCAGCCGTCGAAACTTAAGGGAAAACCCGCAATCAGCCGACAGGCTATTGACCGTGGATGATATCAAGCGCAATACTACTAACATGTTAGTGTTTTCTCCGAGAGACAGCTAATTTATGTTTGCACTTGCCGATCACCTGCTGCATCCCGAAGGCGACGCGCTGCCTCGCGACGTGGATGCGCGCACCGCAGCCGCGCTGCTCGCGCGCGGCGTGGCCTGCCGCGCGCCCGTTTCGGGCGCCGTCTATGGAACGTTGCTGAACGACCGCGCCGCGCTGGAAGCATTGGGCGACGCGGTGCATGCCGCGCCGTACAAGGCCCCGCCAAAAGCACCGATTCTTTATGTGAAGCCACGCAATACGATCGCCGGCCATCGCGCGCGCGTCGTCGTGCCTGACAATGCACTGGGCGTGCAAGTCGGCGCTTCGTTGGGCATCGTGATTGGCCGCACGGCAACACGGGTCAGCGTGGGCGAGGCATTCGACTACATCGCCGGCTACACGCTGGTCGCTGATCTGAGCGTGCCGCACACGAGCGTGTACAGGCCTTCGGTGCGATTTCGGGCGCGCGACGGGTTTTGCGTGATCGGCCCGGTGGTGGTTGCAGCGCATCATATTGCGGCGCCAGACAATCTGACGATCAAGGTTTCGCTCGAAGGACGTGAAGCCGTTGCTTTTATTGCCAGTACTGCATCGTCGATACGCGGTGTCGCCCAATTGATTGCGGACGTCACCGATTTCATGACACTGAGCGCCGGTGACGTCATTACGCTGGGCGTGCCTCACGGTTCACCGGTGGCTCATATCGGCGACACGGCCACGCTATCGATTGGTGAAATGCCGCCGCTCGAAGTGTCGTTTGTCGACGCACAAGAACACACTGGAGAACAGCCATGATGCGCGGCCGTGTTGCGTATGCAGGCGCGATTCACGAAGCCTATCCGGACGCTCAGGGCGTGCGTCTCGCCGACGGCCGCGTGTGTCGTGAGGACGAAGTGGTATGGCTCGCGCCGATCGAGGTCGGCACGATCTTCGCACTCGGCTTGAACTACGCCGAGCATGCAAAGGAGTTGCAGTTCAACAAGCAGGAAGAACCGCTGGTCTTTATCAAAGGGCCCGGCGCGGTGATCGGTCATCGCGGCTTCACGCGCCGCCCTGCCGACGTCACCTTCATGCACTACGAGTGCGAACTGGCCGTCGTGATCGGGCAATCCGCGCAGAACGTCAAACGGGAAAACGCCATGCAGCACGTGGCCGGCTACATGATCGGCAACGACTACGCGATTCGCGACTACCTGGAGAATTATTACCGTCCCAACCTGCGCGTGAAGAATCGCGACGGCGGCACGGTGCTCGGCCCCTGGTTTGTCGATGCAGCCGATGTCGAAGACGTCACGCAACTCGAATTGCGCACGTTCGTGAACGGCACGCGGCAGCAGCACGGCAACACGCGCGATCTCGTCACCGATATCCCGGCGTTGATCGAATATCTGAGCAGCTTCATGACCCTCGCACCCGGCGACGTGATCCTGACCGGCACGCCGGAAGGCATCGTCAATGTCAATGCGGGCGACGAAGTGGTTTGCGAAATCGACGGGCTGGGCCGTCAGGTCAACACGATTGCATCCGACGCGGACTTCGGCCGCGCCTGATCGACTGCTTTGCAGGAAAGGACAACACAATGCGAATCGAACATCTGATCAACGGTAAATCGGGCGCCGCGAAAGGCTACTTCGAAACCGTCAATCCGGCGACACAAGAAGTGCTCGCTGAAGTCGCTCGCGGCGGAGCGGAAGAAGTCGATGCCGCCGTGCGCGCCGCCAAGGAGGCGTTTCCGGCCTGGGCTGGAAAACCAGCTGCAGAACGCGCGAAAATCATTCGCAAGCTCGGCGAGTTGATCGCGAAGAACGTGCCGGAAATCTCGGAGACCGAGACGAAGGACACCGGCCAGACGATCTCGCAGACACGCAAGCAACTCGTGCCGCGCGCCGCCGACAACTTCAGCTATTTCGCGGAAATGTGCACGCGTGTCGACGGTCATACCTACCCTACCGACACGCATCTGAACTACACGCTGTTCCATCCGGTCGGCGTGTGCGCGCTGATCTCGCCGTGGAACGTACCGTTCATGACGGCCACGTGGAAAGTCGCACCGTGCCTCGCGTTCGGCAATACCGCCGTGTTGAAGATGAGCGAACTGTCGCCGCTCACCGCATCGATGCTCGGCAATCTCGCGCTCGAAGCCGGGATTCCCGCCGGCGTGCTGAACGTGGTGCACGGCTTCGGCAAAGACACCGGCGAGCCGCTGGTGGCGCACCCGGATGTGCATGCAGTGTCGTTCACCGGCTCGACGGCAACCGGCAACCGCATCGTGCAAACCGCGGGCCTGAAGAAGTTTTCCATGGAACTGGGCGGCAAGTCGCCGTTCGTGATTTTCGACGACGCCGATTTCGAACGCGCCCTCGATGCCGCTGTGTTCATGATCTTCTCGAACAACGGTGAACGCTGCACGGCGGGTTCGCGCATTCTGGTGCAACGCTCGATTTACGCGCGCTTTGCGGAGCGTTTCATCGAACGCGCAAAACGTTTGACGGTGGGCGATCCGCTGGCCGACAGCACGATCGTCGGCCCGATGATCAGCCAGGGGCACCTGGCCAAGGTACGCAGCTATATCGAACTGGGTCCGAAAGAAGGCGCCACGCTCGCATGCGGCGGACTCGAAACGCCCGACCTGCCCGACGCCATGCGCAAAGGCAATTTCGTTACGCCGACGGTGTTCGTCGACGTCGACAATCGCATGCGGATCGCGCAGGAAGAGATCTTCGGCCCGGTCGCCTGCCTGATTCCGTTCGACGACGAAGCCGACGCGATCAAACTCGCCAACGATATCTCCTACGGCCTGTCGAGCTACATCTGGACCGAGAGCAGTGGCCGCGCGCTGCGTGTCGCGGCGGCCGTCGAAGCGGGCATGTGCTTCGTCAATAGCCAGAACGTGCGCGATCTGCGCCAGCCGTTCGGCGGTACGAAGGCATCGGGCGTGGGCCGCGAAGGCGGTACCTGGAGCTATGAAGTGTTCCTCGAACCGAAGAACGTGTGCGTATCGCTCGGCTCGCATCACATCCCGCGCTGGGGCGTTTGAGGCGCTTTCGCATTGAGCGCCGTGCGCGAGTGCGGATGGGCAAAAATCAGGCCTCGCGCCACATAGAATAGGAGACCGCGATGGGTAAGCTCGCGTTGGCAGCAAAAGTCACTCACGTCCCGTCGTTATATTTGTCCGAACTCGACGGTCCGCATAAGGGTTGCCGTCAGCCCGCCATCGATGGCCACCATGAAATCGGCCGGCGCTGCCGCGAATTGGGTGTGGACACGATCGTCGTATTCGACGTGCATTGGCTGGTGAACAGCGAATACCACATCAATTGCGCGCCGAAGTTCGAAGGCGTCTATACGAGCAACGAACTGCCGCACTTCATCAAGAACATGCCGTACGCGTATCCCGGCAATGTCGGGCTCGGCGATCTGATCGCGCAAGTCGCCAACGAAATGGGCGTGAAGAGCCGCGCGCATAGCGAAACCACGCTCGAGCTCGAGTACGGCACGCTCGTACCGATGCGCTATATGAATAGCGATCAGCACTTCAAGACCGTGTCAGTGGCGGGCTGGTGCATGTGGCACGACCTCGAAACCAGCGCGCGCTTCGGCCTCGCGGTACGCAAGGCGATCGAGGAACGTTACGACGGCACCGTGGCGATTCTGGCAAGTGGTTCGTTGAGCCACCACTTCGCTAACAACGGTACCGCCGAGCAGTTCATGCACAAGGTGTGGAGCCCGTTTCTCGAACAGATGGACCACAAGGTGGTCGAGCTGTGGGAAGCAGGCGACTGGAAAACCTTCTGCGAGATGCTGCCGCTCTATAACGAGAAGTGCTGGGGCGAAGGCGGCATGCACGACACCGCGATGCTGCTTGGCGCACTCGGTTGGGATCGCTACGACGGCAAGGTAGAAGTCGTCACGCCGTATTTTGGCAGTTCGGGCACCGGCCAGATCAATGCGATCTTCCCTGTGACTCCCCTGCCCGCTTAAGTCCTGAGAAAGGAGCATACCGTGCCGCATTTGACACTCGAATACAGCGCCAACCTTGCCGGCGAAGAAAGCCTTGGGCGGCTTTGCAAATCGCTCGCTGATTGTCTCGACGCACAGCGCGAGAATGAACAGCGCCTTTATCCGCTTGGCGGCATCCGTGTGCGCGCGTTGCGTTGCGAGCAGTACTGCATCGCCGACGGCAGA
Source organism: Paraburkholderia fungorum (assembly GCF_046027605.1). GTDB lineage: Bacteria > Pseudomonadota > Gammaproteobacteria > Burkholderiales > Burkholderiaceae > Paraburkholderia > Paraburkholderia fungorum_F. The sequence continues at coordinate 94,273 of NZ_JAQQEF010000015.1, read as the reverse complement.
GCCGACGCCGCGTTTCTGCACGCGAACCTGAAGATCGGCGCCGGTCGTTCGGAAGCCGCCAAAAAAGCGACCGGCGACGCGTTGTTCGAACTGATTAAACAGCACTTCGCCGCCGAGTTTGAAAAGCACGGCCTCGCGTTATCGCTGGAGATCAACGAATTCAGCGAGGCTGGCACGTGGAAGCACAACAATTTGCACGCGCGGTTGAAAGCCTGATCGCAGATCCAATGCCTGGGGCCTGGTATCCCGGCGTGACAGCACGCTTATAGAGAATCCATCATGCTAGACGAACAGACTATTCGCGATCTCGCGGCGCAACTCGACCATGCCGAGAAAACGCGCACGCAATTGCGCCACTTCTCGGCCAAGTATCCCGAGATGACCGTACAGGACGGTTACGCGATTCAGCGCGAGTGGGTGAAACTCAAACTCGCCGAGGGCCACGTGATCAAAGGCCGCAAGATCGGCCTGACGTCACGTGCGATGCAGCGTTCCTCGCAGATCGACGAACCGGACTATGCACCGCTGCTCGACAGCATGTTCATCGAAAACGGCCAGGACATTCGTGCCGACCGTTTTATCGCCCCGCGCGTGGAAGTCGAACTGGCCTTCGTGCTGAGCAAGCCTTTGAAGGGTCCGGGCATCACGCTATTCGACGTTCTGGATGCCACCGCCTACGTGACCCCTGCCGTGGAGATTATCGACGCGCGCATCGAGCAATTCGACCGCGAGACGAAGGCACCGCGCAAGGTCTACGACACGATCTCGGACTTTGCGGCCAATGCGGGCATTGTGCTGGGCGGCCGCCCGGTGCGCCCGATGGACGTCGATCTTCGCTGGGTTGGTGCGTTGCTTTACAGGAACGGCGCGGTGGAAGAAAGCGGGCTTGCCGCGGCGGTGCTGAATCATCCGGCGACGGGCGTCGCATGGCTCGCCAACAAGATTGCGCCGTATGACGAAGTATTGAACGCGAACGACGTGATTCTGAGCGGCTCGTTCACGAGCCCAATTCCGGCGCGAGCGGGCGACACGTTTCACGTCGACTATGGTCCGCTTGGTGGTATTGGTTTGAATTTCATTTGAGTGTTCCGACATGTCTCTTCCGCAAAACACATTCAAGCGTGCATTGGCTCAGGGCACACCGCAGTTCGGCTTATGGGCGGCGCTGGCCGATGCCTACGTCACCGAGTTGCTGGCCACAGCCGGTTTCGATTGGTTGTTGATTGACAACGAGCACGCCCCGAACGATGTCCGCAGCACGCTGGCGCAATTGCAGGCGGTGGCTGCGTATGCATCGCATCCGGTGGTGCGTCCGGTGCGCAGCGATAGCGCGTTGATCAAGCAATTGCTCGACATTGGCGCGCAGACTTTATTGTTGCCGATGATCGATACAGCCGAGCAGGCGGCTGACGCCGTCGCGGCGACGCGTTATCCACCGCAGGGCATTCGCGGTGTCGGCAGTGCGCTCGCGCGGGCATCGCGGTGGAACCGGATACCGGACTACCTGAGCACGGCGGCTGAAGAATTGTGTGTGCTGGTGCAGGTGGAAACCGTACAGGGTCTGGAAAATCTTTCGGCGATTACGGCGGTGGAGGGCATTGATGGTGTGTTTTTTGGTCCGGCGGATTTGAGTGCGTCGATGGGGTTGCTGGGTAAGCCAGGAGACGCCAGCGTACGGGAAGCGATATGTAAAGGCATCAAGACGGTGCGGGATGCGGGCAAGGCGGCGGGCGTGCTGGCACCGGATGCGGGAATTGCCGCTGAGTATCTCGCGGCGGGCGCGACGTTTGTGGCGGTGGGGACGGATACGGGGTTGTTGAGCCGCGCCGCGGCGGAGTTGGCCTCTTCGTACAAGAGGAACGCCGGGGTCGTGACGACTGTTAAGGGCGGGTATTAAGAGTTGGGTTTTGGCCTGTTCGGCGGTGGGTTGTCTGTCTACGGCGTTGTTGCCTGCGCGGCGCTTGTTCGTTTGTTTGCCTACGGCGTTGGCCTTTTCCTGGTCTGGCTTTTTGGTCTTTCCTTGATCTGGCTTTTTGGCCTTTCCTTGATCTGACTTTTTGGCCTTTCCTTGATTTCTTATTGGTTTATTAGCGTTGCCCCTGTGCGGGGCGGCACTTACTTTCTTTGCCGCCGCAAAGAAAGATAAGCAAAGAAAGCGGCTCAACCCGCTAGCTCAAAAGCGGGTCCCCCGCACAGTCGCGGTAGTGGTGCATCTGGAATCCGTGCTCTCGCACATTCAGCCCTGGTGACAAGGCCGTCATACTTCCCGCCTCGCACTGCGTGCTCTCCGGAAGGAGTGAGCATGCAAACCAGTGGCTTTGTCTGAACGCGGTGGGGGCCGTCGGCTTCGCCTCGGCGAGGCTGTCAAATAACTTAGTGACGAAACCGGCAGCGAATGAGTTGGCAAGAGAATGAACGTAGCAAGGAATGAATGTCGCAAACGCGGATCAAACGAAACGAGCATGTCGTGGTTGCGGAGGAAGACAATCGCGCTGGCGGTAGCGAGAGGAGTGACCATTCGATGCGAGCCACGGTACTGGACATAACCACGAGTGTGAAACGCAGCGATCGGTTGTGGGGGAACTCTTCGGCGCGCGCAGCGCGCGCCGGAAGTATGACGGCTTTGTCACTCACGTCGAATGTGCGAGAACACAGATTCCAGATGCACCACTACCGTGGCTGTGCGGGAGACCCGCTTAAGAATTAGCGGTTTGAGCCGCTTTCTTTTGCCTATCTTTTCTTTGCGGCCGGCAAAGAAAAGTAGGTGCCGCCCCGCACAGGGGCAACGCTAATAGACCAATAACAAAGCAAGGAAAGGCCGATGCCATAAAAACACAGACAAACAAGCGCCACGCGGGCAACCAGCTCAAGGAAAGGCCAATTCCATAAAAACACAGACAAACAAGCGCCCCGCAGGCAAAAAACCAAACCTTTTATTCCCCCGCCGGCCACGGCAACCCCACCGCCGACCAATCCAACTCCACCCCAACAACCAACCGCTCACTCACAAACTGCACAGCCAGAGTAACAGCAATGCAAGGCCGCCCACTCGCCAAAGAAAGATAAGGATTACTAGACACAGCAACCCCGGGCAACAAAACCGCATTCCGGAAATAAGGCCGATGATCCCACCTCGCATCGCGAGGATTCGCCACCGGATGCAGCGAAGCCGCTTCGCTACTCCAAGCCGGCCCCAGCACCTCATGCCCAATCTGCCGCCCCGAATCGTCGAGGATAAAACAACTGATACAGCGATCAAACGTAGCCAGAGAAGCAAACGCCTGATCCATCGAAACCCCAGCCAGCAGATCATCAGCCGCATGGCTCAAAGCCACCCGGTACGGCTCGACCTCTGACTCGAACAAAGCATGCTGATGTGCCCTCCCCTGGGCAATCACATCAAAAGCATCATCGATCCGCCGATGCACCGACTCCGGCGGCGCAATCTCCGCAGCCGGCCGCCCCAGCAGATAGCCCTGCGCAAAATCCACATTCGACTCCACCGCAAGAATCAATTCCTCCGTGGTCTCCACGCCCTCAACAACCACGAGCATCCCCGCCTGATGCAACAGCGAAACGAGCTTCGGCAAGATGGGCTGCTCCGTGCCGTGACCGGTCGCGCGAATCAGTTCGCCGTCGAGCTTCACGAGATCCGGCCGGATCCGGAACAGCCGGTCAAGGTTCGACTGGCCCGCGCCGAAATCGTCGACGGCAATCAGGAAACCGTGTACACGGTACAAGGCCGCCGCCCGCGACATGTCATCGACGCTGCCGCCATGCGATTCGAGAATTTCGAGAATCACCCGCTCAGGTTCGAGTCCCACCGCCCGCACGGTCGTCGCGAGCTGGTCGGCGTAGCCTGCAGCGATAAAGGTGGCCGGCAAAATGTTGAGGAACAGCCACGCATCGGCTGGCAGCACCTTGCGCGCATTGTCCAGATGCACAGCATGGCTCGCGCGATCGAGCGCGCCCTCGTCGTTAGATGGCTTCGGCGCGAACAGCACCATGGGCGGCACCAGCGTGCCGTCGTGCTGCTCGCCGCGCAGCAGCGCCTCGAAACCCACCTGCTTCTGATGCGACAAGCTGTAGAGCGGCTGAAAATACGAGGTCAGGTAACAGTCTTCCCATCGATGCCGCGGCGGTGCCGCACCGTCCGGCACCTCGCCGGAAAGCTTCTGCAGCGACTCGAACGGTAACGCGCGCTCGACACACACGCGGTTTCTGCCCGAATGCTTGGCGCGCAGCAACGCTTCATCAGCGCGATCGAGCAGCACCATGATGCTTTCGCCGCTGCGGTGCTCGGCCACGCCGAAGCTCGCGGTCAGACGACCGTCAGGGCGCTCGATCGCCGCAATCGCGCCGCGCAGACGCTCGGCCAGCGCCAGTGCGCCGGCCAGGCCGTCGTGCAGCAGCACGGCGAACTCCTCGCCGCCGATCCGGCTCACGCTGTCGTCCGCGGAAGTCTCCTCCATCAGCACCTGGGCGACCTGGTAAAGCGCGAGGTCGCCGACTGCGTGGCCAAAGCGGTCGTTCAGCGATTTGAAATTGTCGATGTCGAGAAAAATCGCGCTGACCCGCATATCGGGCTTGATGTTTTCAAGGCGGCGCTCGGCCTGCTTCACGAACGCGCGGCGGTTTTGCAGGCCGGTCAGCGGATCGGTCGCGGCGAGCTGCGCCAGTTGGCTCTCGAGCAGAAAGTGGTTGCGCCGGAACCGGTAGAAGCCGAAGTGAAACACAGCGGACGTCGGTATGCCGATCGCCACGATCCACATCCACACGACGACGTCGACTTCATGCGTGCGTGGCTCGCCGGACAGCAACGCAAACGCGGCTGCATAAAAGAGCACGCTGCCGGCGCAAAAATGCATCGGCGTGAGCCACAGCGGCGCGGCGCAGATCGGGATCACCACCAGGGCCGGCAGGACCCACAGCAACGGTTGTTCGACACCGGAGACGTTCAACGCGAGACCGGCCACCAGCACCAGCGAGTACGCGACACCGATTGCGCCAAACGCCCAGGTCGAGCCGGCGCGGGGAATTGCCATCACCAGCAGGGCGAGCACCAGCGCGCAGGCGAGCCGGTAGGCGAGCGGGATCGCCGGGCCGTCGACCATGTTGCGCGCCCCGACTAAACAGAGGAACGCGACAACGGTAAACGCCATCGTCACCACCGAAAGCGGGCGCTGATGTTCCAGCGATCGTTGATGAAAACGATTACGCAACCCGGAATCGGACAGTTGCTTCGTTGAAGTGGAAGGCATATTGATCGCTATCAGGCTGGCTCCGGTCACTTTGCCCATGTATAACGGCAACCGTCTGACAAATATTTATGCCACGCCCGCAAATAGAATGGCGCCCCGCCCCGCCGGGACTACGCGGCCATCACGACGCGATTGCGTCCCGAGGCCTTGGCGGCATATAACGCGCCGTCAGCACGCGCCATCAACTGGGCAAGCAATTCGTCGCGCCGATGCTGGTCCACCCCAACGCTGAAGGTGTATTTCAGTCCACGCGGCAACTCGAGCGGCGTGGCCGACGCGAGTTGAACCCGCAGACGGTCCAGCAAGCTCACCGCTTCGGCGGCGGTGGTTGCCGGGCAAAGCACGCCGAACTCCTCGCCGCCCAGCCGCCCGAACACGTCGCCGGCCCGCAGGTTGCCGGCGACGAACGTCGCAAAATGGCTCAGCACCTGGTCGCCGGCGGCATGGCCGTAGCTGTCGTTGACGGTTTTGAACGAATCGATGTCGATGATCGCCATCGTCATCGGCGAGCGAGTGCGGCGAGCCGTGTTCAGCAGCGCGTCGCCGGCCGCGAGAAACGCCCGGCGCGACAGCGCGCCCGTCAATTCGTCGACATTGGCGAGCCGCTCGAGCCGCTCGGCGAGACGGTCATGCGCCAGCATCACCACTCCGATCGAAAGGGACGGCGTCGCGAGAATGCCGAGTGCGAGAAAAACGACGTTGCTCGGCGACACCTGCAGCAAGTCGGACTGCAACAACATGCCAAAGCCGTAAAAAACGCCGCGCGAAACATGCCCGATACATAACAGCAACGCCGCGACCGCGAGAAAGTAGTAGCTGTAGCGCGGCCGGTTGGCGGGGCGGTCGCGCAACATCATCATGGCAAGCATCGCATAGAGGATCGCGTGATATGCCGACACTACGGCCACGCGTGCGTTGAAGTCCGGAACCGCAAAGGTCCAGTAAATAATGCAGAGCAATACCGCAAGCGCGCCGGCGTAGGCCGCCCACGGCCGCGTGCGGCGGCCCAGAAACCGGTCACAGCCTTCGACCACCAGCAGCAGTGAGACGGCCAGCAGTTCATTGGCCGCCACGATACCCACCCAGTGCGATGTGTGGCCCTGCGAGACAAAGGCAAGCAGCGCCACGATCGCGACCGCACTGGCCGAGATCCAGTAACCGACGCCGGGAATCGCCGCGCGCCATAACGAGCCGAGCACGGCCATGCTCATGGCACTCGATAAAACCGTGACAGCCAGAATAGTGAGTGGATTGATCATTGTTATTGAGTCGAACAGCATCCCCGTGGTGCGCCGTGCTCCGCTGGTTGCGCGGTTGCCCCATTGCATGAACAGCCGGCTGCGCAAGTTCGTCAGCTTTCTGGCCCCCGACAAAAGTTGAGGTCGCAACGATTCTGCACGATTCTGCAAGAATTACCGGCAAAGGCAAATGCCTATCTCATTCGCACAAACGCAAAGCGTTGCATTTGCCACGAAATAAAACACTAGAGCAACGATAAAACCGGCACTGCCAGGGTCATGCGGGCAACGCTTAAAACGATGACGAATGCCTGGACACCGGCTAAGCGCCGGTGGGCAAGACCAAAAGCGATTCACACAGGAAAAATTACGCCGTGGATCTGCATCCGCCACAAATGTCTGCACGTATAAACCAGACGAATGTAAAGTTGGCTTAAAGTTAATCTCTTAAGTAGACTTCTGCGAAGTGTGGCGGAAAGACTAGACAGTCCGGTAAAAATAACCTAAGGCGCGTGCAATGCGCGGCCTTCCCTACCGCGTTCATTTGTATTCGTCGGCATCCATTTTTTACACGGCCCACGCATGGGCCATTTCCCGGAAAACATGGTCCCAATTCTCGATTACCTGCTGGAGCGCCAAATCTCGCCACAGTGGCGCGGCATGCTGACTGCGCTTGCGACAGAGTTCGAAGCGCAGATCGGTCGCGACGAGCTGCGCCAACTGATGTATCGCGTCGGCTGCCGGTTCGCGGCAGTGCATCAATTGCCCGCATGCGGGTCAACGGCTGAGCTCGCTCAGGCATTAAATCTGTACTGGCATGACATGGATTGGGGCTACGTCGAGTTGTCCGACGAAGCCGAGTCCTTGCGCATCGTTCATTACTGCGCGCCGCTGCAGGCATTCGGCCACACGGCGCTCGCATGGACCCCGGCGTTTCTCGAAGGTGTCTATCAGACCTGGTTGAGCGCATTGGGCGCACAGGGCTTGTCGGTGGTGCAAACCAGCGAGTACGGCGCGGACACCGCGATCGAGTTTCGGCTAGGGCGGCATTCCGTCTGAGCGGACCGGCAAGCGAAGCCGCCAGCCGAACCGGGTAGGTGGTTCGAAAAGAGAAGAACCGCCCTCAGGCATGCGCCGGCAGGACCGGCTCGCATCCGGTGAAGAGTCGCCAGGCAACAGGCAGTAGAGGAACGCGCCAGACCGGTGCGCGTGATGTGGCAATGCCAGCATTCCAGCGCCGCGCATAAGTAAAGGGATCGGAGCAAAACAAGTCATGAACAAGACGGCGGCACTATGAGTTCATCAAGCGACATCGAGAAACTGTTCGATCATTTCGGCGGCGACGCGAACGCGTACCAGGAAATCGGCCGCGAAAACGAAGCGCGTTCGGCGCGCACCCGTTGGCCGCTGCTGGTGACGCTGGACCTGACCCAGCCGAAGATTCCCGCAATCGGACAACGCCGTGAGCCGCCTCGCGAGCCATTGGCCAGCACCGCGCAGGCGGCAGCCATCGACCGTCAGGACACGACGCCTAAAGACGCGGTCTCGGTGACGCGCGCGAAGGCGCCGCTCTTCACCCGCTCGCATCGACGGGACATTCCGCCGGTCGCCACCGCCGCTGCTCAGCCTGCCGCGCCGAGCGGCGCTTCGCGTTTCGGCGCGCTAGAAGCGAACGCTGATGCCGATGCGCAAGCGGCGCCATCCACGCAAGCGGCGTCGGCCCCGGCGCGGCTCGACGCGGCGGCCCCGGCGGCGACCCGTGCGGCGCCTGCCGTCGCCCTCCCACAGATGTCGCCGACCGCCGCGCAAGTCGCCCCTGCACCGGTGCCCCCGATCATGTCGCGTGCGAGTATTCCGCCGGTGGCGCAGTCCCGCGCGCCGGCCATGCCTGTCGCGCAACCTGTGACCGGCATGTCGCCAAGCGCGCCGACGCCGGCGCGCGCCGGGATCCCCGCCGTCACACCACGCGCCGCCGCTCCGACATGGACGCAAGCGCCATCGGTTCACGCTCAGGCTCACACGCACACCCCCACCTACACCACCGCGCCCGCGGCGCCGAAACCACCTGCTTCGATCCTCGGCAAGCTGTTCGCTTCGGAACCCGAACTGGCGTCGGCGCCGCAGCCCGCTGCGCCCGTGGGCGAATCCGTACCGCTGCAATCGGTGTTCGACCGTCTGCGTGGCACACCCGCGCAAACGGCCGCAGCACCAGCCGCTGCGCCGGCCACTACTGCTGGCGTCGCCACGGCCGCCGTCTCCAACTCGTGGCTGGTCAACGGCCCTCGTCGCTCATGAAAGTCATCTCGGTCGTGTCCGCCAAAGGCGGGGTCGGTAAAACCACCCTCGCCGCCAATCTCGCTTCCGTGCTGGCCGCCGGCGGCCGGCGCGTGATCGCCCTCGACCTCGATCCGCAGAACGCGCTGCGTCTGCATTTCGGCGTGCCGCTTGACAGCATCGACGGTTTGTCGCGCGCGACGTTGACGGGCGATCCATGGCAATCGGTGATGTTCGACGGCGTAGACGGTGTGACCGTGCTGCCCTATGGCGCGCTGCTTGAAGACGACCGCCGCCGCTTCGAAGCGCACCTCGACCAGGACCCGGGCTGGCTCGCGCAGGCGCTGCAAACGCTGCGGCTCGACGCGTCCGACATCGTCATCATCGACACCCCGCCGGGTTCGTCGGCGTACGTACGCACTGCGTTGTGCGCGGCCACCTTCACGCTGAACGTGGTTCTCGCCGACGCCGCTTCGTACGCGGCGATTCCGCTAATGGAACGGCTGATTGAAACGTACGCGGCGCCGCGCCCCGAGTTTGGCGGCGAAGGCTATGTGATCAATCAGATCGACCAGTCGCGCCAGTTGACCAAAGATGTTCTCAAGGTCTTGCGCCAGATGCTCGGCAACAAGCTCTTCCCGGGCGTGATCCATCTGGACGAAGGCGTGAGCGAAGCGCTTGCGTGCGACACCACGCTGATTCACTACGATCCACTCAGCCAGGCGGCCGCCGATTTTCGCGCGTGCGGCAACTGGCTGATGGCGGCGGTCGATGCGATCGCCGTCTCGCCGAGGAACGTCGCATGAGCACGCCTTCTTCGCAGGGCCTCGAAGGCGCGGAGCCGTCGCGGCTCGAACGCATCGTCGACGCGCGCTTCTGGAACAGCCGGATCGTGACGGCACTGGTCACGCTGTTCGCGCTGACGATGCTGTACTTCGTGTTCACGGTGCCGCTCGCGTTCTACGAACAACTCACGTTCGCGACCTGCTGCTTCATCACCGCGCTGTGGTTCCGCCGCCTGCCTGGCCGCTACGCGACGATGGTGATGATCATGCTCTCGGTGGTCACGTCGGGCCGCTATATGTACTGGCGACTGACTTCGACCACTTACTGGGAACATCCGCTCGACGCCGCCTGGGGCCTGTTGCTGGTGTCGGCTGAAGTCTATTCGACCATCGTGCTGCTGCTCGGCTACTTCCAGACCGCGTGGCCGCTCAAACGCACGCCGATGCCGCTGCCCGCTTCGCGCGACCTGTGGCCGAGCGTCGACGTGTTCATCCCGACCTACAACGAGCCGCTCACGGTGGTGAAGCCAACCATCTTCGCCGCGCTCGCGCTCGACTATCCGGCCGACAAGATTTCGATCCACGTGCTCGACGACGGCCGCCGCCCCGAGTTCAAGGCGTTCTGCGAAGAAGTCGGCGTCAACTGGACGATCCGCACGCACAACCGCCACGCGAAGGCCGGCAACATCAATGAAGCCTTGAAGATCACGCAAGGCGAATACCTCGCGATCTTCGACTGCGATCACATTCCAACCCGCTCGTTCCTGCAGATCGGCCTCGGCTGGTTCCTGCGCGACAAGCTGCTGTCAATGCTGCAAACGCCGCACCACTTTTTCTCGGCCGATCCGTTCGAGCGCAATCTCGGCACCTTCCGCAAAGTGCCGAACGAAGGCGAACTGTTCTACGGTCTCGTGCAGGACGGCAACGATCTGTGGAACGCCACGTTCTTCTGCGGCTCGTGCGCGCTGTTGCGCCGGAGCATGGTCGAAGAGATCGGCGGCATCGCGGTGGAAACCGTGACTGAAGACGCGCACACCGCGCTGAAGCTGCACCGCCTCGGCTACACCACGGCGTATCTGGCCATTCCGCAAGCGGCGGGTCTCGCCACCGAGAGTCTGTCCGGCCACATCGGTCAGCGGATTCGCTGGGCGCGCGGCATGACGCAGATTTTCCGGATCGACAACCCGCTTACCGGCAAGGGCCTGAAAATCGGCCAGCGGCTCTGTTATCTGAACGCGATGATGCACTTCTTCTACGGCGTCCCGCGTCTCGTGTTCCTCACCGCGCCGCTGTCGTATCTGTTCTTCGGCGCGCACGTGATCGAAGCCGCCGCCAGCACGATCGCGATCTACGCGCTGCCGCACATGATGCATGCGAGCATCACCAATTCGCGGATGCAGCGCTCGTTCCGCCATTCGTTCTGGGCCGAAGTGTATGAATCGGTGCTGGCGTCGTATATCACCGCGCCCACGTTGCTCGCGCTGATCAACCCGAAGCTCGGCAAGTTCAACGTGACGGCCAAGGGCGGCCAGATCGAGAAGAACTATTTCGACTGGGCGATCTCACGGCCGTATCTGTTCCTGCTGTTGCTGAACCTGATCGGCTTCGTCGTGGGGATCGTGCATATCTATCTGAACTGGCACATCCGCAGCGTGGTGAACACGACCATCCTGAACCTCGGCTGGACCACCTACAACATGCTGATTCTCGGCGCGAGCGTGGCCGCGGCCAGCGAGCGCCGGCAGATCCGCGCGGTGCACCGCGTGGCGATGCGCATGCCCGTGATGCTGAAGTTCTCGACCGGCCGCACGCTTGCCTGCGAAACCATCGACTATTCGGAAGGCGGCGTCGGCGTGGAACTGCCGGCCAAAATCGAAGTGCCCATGCACGAACGCGTCACCGTTTCGCTGTTTCGCGGCGACGAGGAATATGCGTTCCCCGCCACCGTCGGCTTCACGGCGCCGGGCCGGGTGGGCCTGCGCTTCGCCGCGATGACGCGCGAACAGGAGTACGAGTTCGTCAAGACCACCTTCGCACGCGCCGACGCCTGGACCGGCTGGGCCGAGGGACGTCAGCAGGACACGCCGTTGCGTGGTCTGTCGCACGTGCTCACGGTCGGCGCGCGCGGCATCGCGGGTCTATTCGAACATCTTTATGCCGACCTTCGAAGCTCGATGAAAAGCCGTCCGGTGGACGTCAAGAAGCTAAAAACCAAAGACTGATCTATGGGCAACAGGATGGCGAAGTCAAACGTCGAACGCTCGAATCACGAGCGCAGTGGGATGGACCCGGAGCCGCGTCGTTTCGGCCGTCTCCGTTCGCAACGGTTGATGCGCGGGCTCGCCTGCTGGCTCGTGTTGCAGACCGCGTTGGCGGCGCCGCTCGCGTCGGCGGCTGAAGTGGCCGCGGCGGCCATGAGCGGTGCCAGCGCGTCGCCAGCCGGCCAGGCGCCGGCGGCTCAGGGCGCAGCGGGCGCGCGCGTCGCCACCGGGGTGGGCAATGTGCCCGCGCCGAGCGCGGCCGTCCCCTATGATCCGAACACGATCGCGCAACCGCAACTGGCCACGCCGACACCGGCGCTTGCCGCGGTGTCGGTGAAAGCGCTGGGCAACAGAACGCCGACCACGGCCGAACCGGGCACGCTGGTGCCGGGTGGCCGCCGTCAAACGCTCACTTTCGCCGACCTCGGCGCACATGACCCCCTGCAACTGCGCGGCACCGACGGCCAGAACGGCGTCGCGTTTTCCGTACGCGGCGACGAAGTGGTGACCGGCGCGATCCTGCATCTGGTCTATAGCTACTCGCCCGCGCTGCTCGCGAATCTTTCCCAGCTGAAAGTGCTGGTGAACGGCGAAGTCGCCGCGACGCTGCCGGTGCCGCACGAACAGGCCGGCATGCTGGTGGCGCGCGACGTCTCGATCGATCCGCGTTTCATCACCGAATTCAATCACCTGAACGTGCAGTTGATCGGCCATTACACGACGAGCTGCGAAGACCCGGCGAATTCGTCGTTGTGGGCCACGGTCAGCAATGCCAGTTCGCTCGATCTGACCTATGCGTCGCTTGCCAGCAAGCCGGATCTCGCCGCGTTGCCGCAGCCGTTCTTCGATCGCCGCGACGTGCGCCGTCTCGAGTTGCCGTTCGTGTTTCCGCAAAAACCGGGCGCCGCCACGCTCGAAGCGGGCGGCATCGTCGCCTCGTGGTTCGGCGCGCTCGCCGGCTATCGCGGCGCGCTGTTCCCGGCGCAACTGGATAACGCGCCGCTGTCGGGCAACGCGGTGGTCTTTGCGACCGACGACCAGCGTCCGGCCGGCGTAACGATTCCTGCGATTTCCGGTCCGACCATCGCGGTCGTGGATCGTGAAGCGCCGGCGCGCGGCAAGCTGCTGCTCGTGCTCGGGCGCACCGAAGCCGAACTGAAAACCGCCGCCAGGTCACTTGGCATCGGCCAGAACGCGCTGACCGGCGCGAGCGCGACGATCACCCAGTTGAACGAACTGGTGCCGCGTGCGCCGTACGACGCGCCGAACTGGCTGCCCACCAACCGCCCCGTGCGTTTCGGCGAGCTCGCCGACGCGCGCGACCTGAGCGTATCCGGCTACGACGCCGACGCCGTGCGCGTCAATCTGCGCGTGCCGCCCGACCTGTTCATGTGGCACACCAAGGGCGCGCCCATCGACCTGCGCTACCGCTACACGGTGCGCCCGCTGCGGGATCGTTCGTCGCTGAATGTCAGCGTCAATGACGGCTTCGTGCAGGCGCTGCCGATTCCGGCCGAATCAAGCTCGGTGTTCGAGCTAAGCCATTACTTCGGGCGCGTGTTGCCGGACAAGACTGCCGAAGCGCGCCGCACAGTGCATATTCCGCCGCTGCTGCTGACGCCGCGCGCGCAAGTGCGTCTGCATTTCTATTACGACATTCCGAACACCGGCGAATGTCATGGCCGTCTGCTGGACAACGTGGTCGGCGCGATCGATCCGAACTCGAGCATCGATCTGTCGTCGTTCCCGCATTACATGGCATTGCCCGATCTCGCGGCTTTCGCCAACAGCGGCTTCCCGTTCACGCGCATGGCCGACTTGTCCGAGACCGCGGTGATCCTGCCGAACGAGGCCGATTCGAGCGACTACAGCCTGTACCTGTTGACGATGGGCCGGATGGGCGCATCGACGGGTTATCCGGTGAACGGCGTCACGGTCGGCACGGCCGACGACGTCGACAAGTACGCCAACAAGGATTTGCTGATTTTCGGCGCGCCCGGCAAGCAACCGCTATTGCAGCGCTGGGCCAGGTCGATGCCGTTCTCCAGCGACGGCGATTCGCGCACCTTCGCGCTCTCCGACGTCGTCTTCAAGCTCGAGGACTGGTGGCATGGCGAGCGCGGTGTCGAACGTTCGCCCGCGCGCGCCGACCTGACGCTCGTGAGTTCGAACGGCGCGGCCCTGCTGACCGGTTTCGAATCGCCGCTGCAGAAGAACCGCAGCGCCGTCGCGCTGGTGAGCGCGGCCGGCCAGTCGGACGCCGATCTGTCCACCGCGCTGCTCGACGCCGACGTGCTGCCGCAGATTCAAGGCGCGATGGCCGTGATTCACGGCCGCACGGTCACTATCACGTCGAACGGCGAAGCGTACTACGTCGGCCATTTGTCGCCGCAGGAATATCTGCGCTGGGCGCTCTCGTCGCATCCGCTGTTGCTGATGCTGGGCGGCGTGCTCGCGGCGCTGATCATCGCGGGTCTGTGCTACCGGACGCTGCGTTCGATCGCCGCGCGCCGCCTCAGGGACTGACAGGACTGATATGCCGGTTCGACTCAATCAGACACGCGTGGCGCTGACGCTCGGGCTTGGCTTCGGCCTTGCCCTCACGGCGGCGACGAGTTTTGCCGCGGGTTCTGCCCATCTCACGAGAGTAGCCCAGAGCACGTCGACGCCCGCCCAGACGGGGCCGTGCAACAACGATTGGCCCGCCTATCGCACGTTTGTCGAACGCTTCGTGCAGGCGGACGGCCGCGTGATCGACTATACGTCGCCGCAGTTGAAAACCACCTCGGAAGGCCAGTCGTACGGTCTCTTCTTCGCGCTGGTCGCAAACGATCGCGCCACCTTCGACCGGCTGCTCAACTGGACCCGCACCAATCTCGCGAACAATCAGTTCGATCCGCAAAACGTGCGGCTGCCGGCGTGGCTCTGGGGCAAAAAGCCGGACGGCTCGTATGGCGTGCTCGATCAGAATTCCGCCTCCGACGCCGACCTGTGGATCGCCTACGATCTGCTGCAAGCCGGCCGTCTGTGGCGTGAGCCGGGTTATACGCAACTCGGTCAGGCGCTCGCCGCACAAATCGCGCGCCAGGAAATGACCACGCTGCCGGGTGTCGGCCCGATGCTGCTGCCCGGACCGCAGGGCTTCAACGAAGGCGGCGTGACGCGCCTGAATCCGAGCTATCTGCCCTTGCCGGTGCTGCGCGCGCTGGCTCATGACGTGCCTGACGGTCCGTGGGGCAAACTCGCCGACAGTGCGTACAAGCTCATCAAGACCATCGCTCCACAAGGCTTCGCGCCCGACTGGGCGGCATGGCGCAACGGTCAGTTCGTGGTCGACCCGAAAGACGGCGACACCGGCAGTTACGACGCGATTCGCGTCTATCTGTGGGCCGGCGTCGCCTCGGCCGCCGATCCGCTTGCCAGACCGTGGCTCGCGGCCGTCGGCGGCATGCGCGCGAAGGTTGCGCAAACCGGCATTCCGCCCGAGAAGGTTTCGTCGACCACCGGCACGGCGAGCGGCGAAGGCCCGTTGAGTTACTGGGGCGCGCTCGCGCCGTACTTCAAGTCGCTCGGCGACGAGCACGGCCTCGGTCTCGCGCGCACCCATCTGGCCGCGCTCGACACCAGCGTGCCGGGCCGCGAACCTGTCTATTACGATCGTGTGCTGGGTTTGTTCGGCACCGGATTCATCGACGGCCGCTATCGTTTCGACGAAGCCGGTCGTCTCGTGCCGAGTTGGAGAAATGCATGCGATTGAGCGCCCTCGCGTTTTCATTGCGGTTCGCGCTGAGCCTCACGGCTGTCTGCTGCGTGGCGACGGCTTCGCCCGACGCATTGGCGCAGGCCTCGAAAGATCCCCTAAGCGTGCTGATCGATCAGGGCAAGTACTGGCAATCGCATCAACGCGGCGACCTCGCCGAGCAGGCGTGGCAAAAGGTGCTGCGCATCGATCCGAAGCAGCCCGACGCGCTGTACGGCATGGGCATGGTGCTCGCCGACCGCAAGGACGGTGCTGGCGCGCAGCAGTACCTCGCGCGCCTGAAGGCGGCAGCGCCGAACTATCCGAATCTGGACGAACTGGGGCGGCGTCTCGGCGAATCGAGCGTGCGCGACCAAACCGTCAACGATGCACGGCGGCTCGCGCAAAGCGGCCAAAGCGCGAGCGCGGTACAGGAATATCAGCGCGCGCTGGACGGCAAGCCGGCTACGCCTCAACTGCAACTCGAGTATTACCAGGCGCTCTCCGCTACGCCGCAAGGCTGGGACCAGGCGCGCCGCGGCCTCGAACAGCTCGCGCGCGACAACCCCGACGATCCGCGCTACGCCCTCGCCTACGCACAGCATCTGACGTATCGCGATGTGACGCGCCGCGACGGTATCGCGCGCTTGCAGAAGCTCGCCGCCGACAGCACGGTCGGCGCGTCGGCGAAGAAGGCCTGGCGGCAGGCGCTGTTGTGGCTCGACGCACGGCCCTCCGATGCCGCGCTGTACGAGGCGTATCTGCAAGGCGCACCGGATGACGCCGCGGTCAAGGCGCGCTACGAGTCGATGGTTCAGCAGGACAAGGCGGCCCGCGATCGCGCCCAGCAAAACGCCACCGTCGACGCGCGCGGCCGCATCATCGCCGACGGTTTCGCCGCGCTCGACCGTGACGATCTCGTCATGGCACGCGCGAAGTTTTCGTCAGTTCTGGCGAATAGTCCGAACGATACCGACGCGCTCGGCGGCATGGGTATCGCCGCGTTGAAGCAGGAACATTTTGCCGAAGCCCGCAACTATCTGGAACGCGCGTCGCGCGGCGGCAATCCGGCGCGCTGGAAAACCGCGCTCGATAGCGCGACCTACTGGACCTATACCAGCGACGCGATCGGCGCGCGCAGCAATGGCGAATTCGCGAAGGCGAAGTCGCTGTTCGAACGCGCGATCGCACTGAATCCGTCCGACGTCACCGCACAGGTATTACTCGGCGAAATGCTGCTCGCCAACGGCGATCCAGTCGGCGCGGAACAGGCCTACCGGATGGCGCTGCGCCGCCAGGCCGACAATCCCGACGCGATTCGCGGCCTCGTCGGCGCGCTCGCCGCGCAAGGCCGCGGTGACGAAGCGCTGCAATTCGCCAATCAGCTGAACACCGAACAGCAAGCGAAGGCCGGCGGCATCAACCGTCTGCGTGGCGAGGCGCAGGCCGCCCAGGCACGCGCCGCCGAAGCGCGTGGCGATCTCGGCAGCGCGCGCAGCCTGTTCGAAGACGCGTTGCTGAATACGCCCGACGATCCCTGGCTGCGCCTGGACCTCGCGCGGATTTACGTGCGCCAGGGCGCGGTGGCGAATGCGCGCAGCATGATGGATGGTCTGCTCGCCGCGCATCCCGACATGACCGACGCGCTGTATGCGAGTGCGTTGTTGTCGGCGGAAACGCAGGACTGGGCCACCGGTCTCGCGCAACTCGACCGGATTCCGGTCGCGCAACGCACCGATGCGATGACGACTTTGCAGCACCGCTTGTGGGTGCATCAGCAGGCCGATCTCGCGACACGGATGGCGCGCAATGGGCAGACGCAACAGGCGCTGGCCACGTTGCAAGCAGCCGAGCCGGTCGCCGGCAACAGCCCCGAACTGATCGGCGTGATCGCCGCTGCGTATCAACAAGCGGGCGACCCGGGTCGCGCGTTGAGCCTCGTGCGCGGCGCGATGAATGAGGCGCCCGGCAACACTGATTTGCTGCTGCAATATGCGGGCATTCTGTCCGCCACGCAGCAGGAAGCCGAGCTTGGCATGGTGATGCGCAGACTTGCGTCGATGCAATTGACGCCGCAGCAGCGCACGGATTTCGGCAATCTGAATCTGGGTATCGTCATCAAGCAATGCGACACGGTGCGTCAGCGCGGCGACCTTGCCAGCGCCTACGACGTGATCGCGCCGTGGCTCGCGGCGATGCCCGACAATCCCGATTTGCAAGCCGCCCTTGGCCGCCTCTATTCGAGCGCCGGCGACGACCGCAATGCGCTCGCCAGTTACCGCGTTGCGTTGCAGCGCAAGCCCGACGACCTGAACCTGCTGCAAGCGGCGATTTCCGCGGCGGCCGGTGCGAAACAGTTCAGCTATGCCGAATCGCTCGCGCGGCAAGCACTTGCCGCGGCGCCAGGCGATCCGGGCGTGCTGGCCACGGTCGGCCGCATGTATCGGGCCGAAGGCAAATTGTCGCTCGCGGCGACGTATCTGCAACGCTCGCTGGTCGCTGCCAATACGCCGCTGATGGCCAACGCGCCGCGCGCCAATGCAGCGGGCAACGTGCCGCGTGGCTGGGAAGCCGCGATGCGCCGGATTGGCGCGACGCCGCTGCCGGGCACCAATCCTTTCGAAGGTAAAACCGCAACGATCTCGCCGACCGACGCCGACAACGCCGCATTTGCCGGCGGCGGCTCCAATGCCGCGCGCGCATCGCTTCCGTATTCGCAGTCCTCCTTGCCGTCACAGACCGTGCCGAACTATCCGCCTCCCACGTCTCCCACGCCGCCCGCGCCTTACGTCGCGCCTTATATGGCGCCGTCCCAGCCGTATGTGCCGAATCCCGCGCCTGCCGCCCTTCCTTATAACGCGCCGGGTCAGGGCGCCAACTCGGGTGGCTACGGTCAGGAGACTTATGGGTCGAGCCAGTCGGGCGCACCGTTGCAGCCTTATCCCGGTCAAAGCCAGCCGCGGATGCAAGCGCAGATGCAGCAGGCTCCGCAACAGCAATACGAGGCGGGGTATCCGCAGCAATCCGGGTACTCGCAGCAAGGTGGGTATCCTCAGCCGACGCAATATCAGCAGCAGGCCGGCTATCCGCAACAAGGTGGGTATCCTCAGCCGACGCAATATCAGCAGCAGGCGCCGGACGGCTATGCGACCACACCGTGGCCGATGTCGCCCGCGGCACGCGAAGCGCAGGCCAATGCCGGTTCGACGCAAGCCCCGCGTTACACGGGCGCGGCCAGCGGCACGAAACACTCGACCAGCAAGAAGCAAAGCACGTCGAAGAGCAATCGCAACGCGCCAGCCTATGCACAGGCGCCGTATGGACAACCGCAAGGCTATCCACAGCAGCAGCAACAACAGCCCTACTACGGCCAGCAGCCTTATCCGCAGCAACAACAGGGCTATGCGCAGCAGCCTTATCAACCGTATCCGCCGCAGCCGGCTTACGGTCAGCAGCCTTATCAGCCGTATCCGAATCAGGGCTCGGGTTATTACGCGCAACAACAGCAGCCGTATATCCCGCAGCCGCCGACAGGTTACGCGCAGCCGTATTATCCGCAACAACCCGGCACGAACAGCAATGGCGGCAACTACTCACAGCCGAACGCGGCGAACGTGGCGAGCGCACAGACGCTTGGCGTGGCCGAAGAACTGGCGCAGATCAATCGCGAACAGGCGAGCACCGTGTCGGGCGGGATCGTGTTTCGCAACCGCTCGGGCGAGGACGGCCTGTCGACGCTCACCGATATCGAAGCGCCCATTCAGGGGCGCATCAAGGCGGGCAACGGCCATATCGTCGTGACGGCGACGCCGGTTACGCTGGATGCCGGCACCGCGTCGGGCAATGTCTCGACACTCGCGCGCTTTGGCGCCGGGCTGTCCAACAGCACATCCGCGTCGGCGGCGATTGCCGGCAACAACAACTATGGCAGCCAGACTGCGAGCGGCGTGGGTTTGTCGCTCGGCTACCAGGGCCGCAGCTTTAACGGCGATGTCGGCGTGACGCCGCTGGGTTTCCCCGAGAAGACCGTCGTGGGCGGTTTGCAATACAACGGTGGCATTACCGACAAGGTGTCGTATTCGCTGGCCGTCGCGCGCCGCGCGGTGACTGACAGCTTGCTGTCGTATGCTGGGGCGCGCGACTCGGGCTCCGGTCTCGAGTGGGGTGGCGTCACGTCCAACGGCGGTCTTGCCAGCCTTGCATGGGATGACGGCACGAGTGGCCTCTATGTGAACGCTGCGTACCAGCACTATCAGGGTGATCACGTCGCGAGCAACAACGCGGTGAAAGGCGGCGGCGGGGTCTACACGCGACTGTTGAAAGATGCCGATCAGACGTTGACCGTTGGTGTGAACACGACACTGATGTCTTACGACAAGAACCTGTCGTACTTCACTTATGGTCAGGGCGGGTACTTCAGTCCGCAACAGTACATGATCCTGAATTTGCCGGTGGAATGGACGGGGCGCAACGGCGCGTTTACTTATGACGTGAAGGGATCGATTGGCGTGCAGCATTATCGCCAGGACGCATCGAATTACTTCCCGCTCAATGATGGTTCTAGCCGTCAGAGCGACGCGGCGGCGGAGGCCAAATTCATCGGCACGGGTGTGGATAGTGGCGCGGTTTATCCTGGGCAGAGTAAGACTGGGGTTTCTTATTCGCTTAGCGCGGTGGGGGAGTATCAACTGGCGCCGCAGTTGGCGTTTGGGGCCACCGCTTCGCTCGGCAATGCTTATGAGTATCGAGAGTGGCTCGCGGCGGTTTATTTGAGGTATAGCTTTAGTAAACAGACTGGCTTGCAGCCGTTTCCGCCTACCGCGGTTAGTTCGCCGTATTTGTCTTTGTCTAATTAGGGGTTTTTTGCCTGCGGCGGCGGTGTTTTTCTGAGCGCCCGCGGTGGTGGTGTTTTTCTGATTTTTTTCGTCTGTTTGTGGTTGGTTTGTGGTTGGTTTGTGGTTGGTTTGTGGTTGGTTTGTGGTTGGTTTGTGGTTGGTTTGTGGTTGGTTTGTGGTTGGTTTGTGGGCCTAGGGCGTGGGCCTTTCCTTGATTTCTTATTGGTCTATTAGCGTCGCCCCTGTGCGGGGCAGGCACCTACTTTTCTTTGCCTGCCGCAAAGAAAAGTAGGCAAAAGAAAGCGGCTCACCCCGCTAGCTTATAAGCGGGTCCCCCGCACAGTCACAGTAGTGGTACATCTGGAATCCGTGCCCTCGCACATTCAGCGTGAGTGACACAGGAGTCATACTTCCAGCGGCGCTGCGCGCGCCGAAGGGTACCCCACAAACCGATCGCCGCGCTTCACACTCGCGTTTATGCCCACTATCGTGGCTCGCATCGAATCGTCACAGCCCCTCGCTACCAATAGCGATTGCCCCCCCCTCCGCAGCTACAACATGCCCGCTTCGCTTGATCCCTGTTTGCCACGTTCATTCGCTTACCATGTTCCGTCTTCCGTCTGCCGTCTGCCGTCTGCCGTCTGCCGTCTGCCGTCTGCCGTCTGCCGTCTGCCGTCTGCCGTTTGCCGTTGCCGTTGCCGTTGCCGTTTGCATGTTCCGTTTGCCGTGTTCTGCTAGCCGTGTTCTGCTAGCCGTATTCTGCTAGCCGTATTCTGCTAGCCGTATTCTGCTAGCCGTGTTCTGCTAGCCGTGTTCTGCTAGCCGTGTTCTGCTAGCCGTGTTCTGCTAGCCGTGTTCATTCGCCGGCGGCTTCGTCACTAAATTATTTGGGCGTCTTGCCGAGGCGAAGCCGATGGTTCCCGCCGCATCCAAACGAAGCCCGATGGTTCTGATGAGTCCTTCCGGCGAGCACGCAGTGCGAGGCGGGAAGTATGACTGCTTTGTCACTCGCGCTGAATGTGCGAGGGCACGGATTCCAGATGCACCACTACCGTGACTGTGCGGGGGGCCCGCTTATAAGCTAGCGGGGTGAGCCGCTTTCTTTTGCCTACTTTTCTTTGCGGCAGGCAAAGAAAAGTAGGTGCCTGCCCCGCACAGGGGCGACGCTAATACACCAATAACAAATCAAGGAAAGGCCCACGCCGTAGGCACACAGCCAAAGCGCCCGCAGGCAAACAGATCAAGGAAAGGCCCACGCCGCAGGCACACAACCAAAGCGCCCCGCTGGCAAAAAAAATCATAAAAACCCCAACCACCGCAGGCAAAAACCAAACCATTAGCATTCCTCCCGAGCATACCTCCGACAATGCTCCAAATACCCAGCCGCATGGCTACTAACAAGCTCGACAATACTCGTCCAAAGCCACCCCGGCGCATCAAGCGTCTTCGACCGATTCCTCCGCAACTCAGCAAGCCACGCCTTGCGCCCCCCCGCATCCATCTGCCGCGCATGCGCCTTCCCCACCACTAACGCCAGAAACCGCGCAGCTTTCATCGCCTCATCGCGAGTCAACTGCTCAATCGTCAACTTCATATCCTGCGGCAGCAACTCCCGCATCACAACCGCGCGATCCGATAAGCGCGCCGCCCGCATCCGCTCGCCAAGCGAAGGCGATAAATGCCGTGCACCCTCCACCACCCGCTCAGCGTTGTCCCGCGGCATACGCACACCAGGATATCGCGGCGCCGCCGCCTGCGCGGCTTCCTTGATGTCGATCAGGCAGAGATCGTCGCCATCCGCCGCGGCACCGTCGATGTCCAGCAGCACCGCATATCGCAAGCGCCCCAGCGAACTGCATCCCTTGATCCAGTACGCCGCATCGAGCACCTCGACATCCGCGTCCTCGCCACGGCCGCGCAACACCGTCGCGAGTCGCGCCAGCGTTCCCTTCTCGAACAACGCCTCGATCTCGCGCCGCTCACCCTTCGCCAACGGCCAGAAGCGCGGCCCCAGTGGAATGCTCGGCTCGATATCCTCGATCCGTTCCTCCGCCAGATGACGCCACGAACGGCGCACCGCTTCCTTCATCACCACCCTCACCGCTTCAGGCTTCTCCGCATGGATGTCGGCTTCGCCGGCTGCGTCGTCGAAAGAACGCTCGTAGCCGTCCGCCAACGCTTCCATCATGCGCACAGTCGTTACGCCTGGCAGGTCCGAGCCGCGCGCGGCCGTCGCCAATGACAGACCCAGGCGGATCAGATCGTGCGCGGGATTGCCGATCACCGTCTGGTCGAGATCGCGAATTTGAATCTCGACGCGCCCCTGCGCATCGGCCACCGGCCCGAGATTGCCGCTATGGCAATCGCCGCAGATCCAGATCGCCGGACCTTCGGGCAAGGCGTGGCTCTCCATTCCATCGAGCCATTCGTAAAACTTGCTCGTATTGCCGCGTACATACGCGTGGGCCGAGCGTGCCATTCTCGCATTGCGGCGCGTGGTCAAGATCGCCTGGCGTGCGTCCGCCTTAGGCAGTTTGTTTCGTATGATGGTTTTCTTTGGCATCGTGTGTCCGCGTGTATTGAAGTTCAAATCCGGCGTGGCGCCAATCCCACCCTGCACCCCTTGCCGCGAGCGAACACATGCCCAGAGCACGAAACACGCCCGGCCACATCCTCGCCCCGGGACATCATCGTCGGTGGCTCCCGAAGCAGTGAAGTTGCAACGCGGACTGACCCCACA
Source organism: Paraburkholderia fungorum (assembly GCF_046027605.1). Classification (GTDB taxonomy): domain Bacteria; phylum Pseudomonadota; class Gammaproteobacteria; order Burkholderiales; family Burkholderiaceae; genus Paraburkholderia; species Paraburkholderia fungorum_F. Next base: position 71,140 of record NZ_JAQQEF010000015.1, on the reverse strand, counting down.
CGCTGTTCTTTCCGTTATGCAAACCCTACTCGACCATGTCAGGTAAAAGTTGCCAGGTCCGTTCTACGCATCTCGCGTCTAAACGCGTAAAGCCCACGGGAGCCGGTCCTCAGCATGGCGTTGTGGCCTACAATCGTTGCTGCCGCATGGCTGCTTCGCGCCTGCGGCGCACGCTAGAAGATTCATCCCGCCTCCTGCTGAACATCCACGCGCGTCGTGCGCGCCGGCAGAGTGGGGACATACTCATCGACGTGAACTCTGTGGAGCGCAGCAATGCCATTTCCGGCACATGATCACGGCTGCCCCGGCTGGAACGGGGAAATGGCGCGGCGTATCGGCGATTTCAACTGGGCTGCCACCGACCTCGGCACCATCGAAAGCTGGCCGCGCAGTCTGACCGCCACCGTTCAGATGCTGCTCGCCTCGCCGGTGCCCCTCGTGCTTCTATGGGGCAAACCCGGCTACATGATCTACAACGACGCCTACGCGGTATTCGCGGGCGGACGGCATCCGTATCTGCTCGGCTGTCCGGTCGAACGGGGCTGGCCGGAAGTCGCCGAATTCAACCGGCGCGTGATGCTCACGTGTCTCGCCGGCGGCACGCTGTCGTATCGCGACAAGGAACTGGTCCTGCTGCGCGACGGCAAGCCCGAAGACGTCTGGATGGACCTCTACTACAGTCCGGTCGCCGACGACAGCGGCGCACCCGCAGGGGTCCTCGCGATGGTCGTCGAAACCACCACACGCGTATTGACCGAACGCTGGCGCCAACGTGCCGAAGCGGAGCTGCACGAGACCAACGAACGGCTGCAACTCGCGCTCAACACCGGCGCCGTGCTCGGCACGTGGGTGCTCGACGTGCGCACCGGTACGGTCACGGGTGACGAACGTTTCGCGCGCACGTTTTCGTTTTCACTCGAAGAGGCCGCGCAAGGCGTCCCACTCAACGCCGCGACGCAAATGATCCATCCGGACGACCAGCCGCTCAACGAGCGCACGACGGCCGAAGCGTTGCGCACCGGCCAGCCGTTTCGCGCCGAGTACCGGATTCGTCGGCCCGATGGCGACTATATGTGGGTGCAGGCGAACGGCCAGTGCGAGTTCGACGAACATGGGGAGCCGACACGTTTTCCCGGCGTGTTGATCGACATCCACGAACGCAAGATCGCCGAACAATCGCTGCGTCAGTTGACCGAAACGCTGGAACAGCGGGTCACCGACGCGGTCGCGGCACGCGCGCTCGCCGAAGAGCAGCTACGCCAGGCCCAGAAGATGGAGGCGATCGGCAGCCTCACCGGCGGCGTCGCACACGACTTCAACAATGTGCTGCAGGTGATCAACGGCAATCTGCAGATGCTCGCCGCCGACGCCGACGACGATCCCGCCACGCTGCGGCGTTTGTCCGCCGCGACCGATGCCGTCAAACGCGGCGCGAAACTGGCCGCGCATCTGCTCGCCTTCGCGAGGCGCCAGCCGCTCTCGCCCACCGTGCTGAACCCGCGCCGTCTGCTGGCCGGCATGAGCGAGATGCTGCACCGCGCGCTCGGCGAGACCATCAGGATCGAAACAGTGTTGAGCGACGACCTGTGGCATGTACAGGCCGACCGCAATCAACTCGAAAACGCGCTGCTCAATCTCGCGATCAATGCGCGCGACGCGATGCAAGCCGACGGCACGCTCACCATCTGCGCGACGAACCGCGTGCTGGACCCGGCGTTTTGCCGCGGCAAGCCGGAGCTCTCACCGGGCGAATATGTGGTGTTCTCGGTGACCGATACCGGCACCGGCATGCAGCCCGGCATTCTGGAGCGCGTGTTCGAACCGTTCTTCACGACCAAGCCCAACGGCCATGGCACCGGCCTCGGCCTGAGCATGGTGTTCGGCTTCGTCAGGCAAAGCGGCGGCCATACGGTGATCGACAGCGAAGTAGGACGCGGCACCACCGTCTTGCTGTTTTTTCCGCGCTGCTGCGAGCCGGAAACAGCCGAAACAGTCGATCAAACCGCGACGCCGGGCGGCGGCGGCGAGACGATTCTGGTCGTCGAAGACGATGCGGATGTGCGCCTGACCGCGGTCGAAATGCTCGTTCAACTTGGCTATAAGGTGCTGACTGCATCGAGTGGCGACGCGGCGCTCGAGTTCATCGATAGCGATGTGACGATCGATCTGCTGTTTACCGACGTCGTGATGCCAGGCCAGGTTAAAAGCGTGGCATTGGCGCAGCGCGCGGCAGCACGCTCGCCCTCTGTGCCCACGCTCTTCACCTCGGGTTATACGCGCGACGAGATCGTTCATCACGGCAAGCTCGACGCCGGCATTACGCTACTCTCGAAACCTTACCGGCGTGACGATCTGGCGCGCAAGGTGCGCAGCGTATTGGGCGCTGGAGCCGCCGTTGCGGCCGGCATCGGTGATGGGCGGATCGCTCCTTGCGTGCCACGCACGGTCTACGATCCAACCAGTGCGACCAAAGCGTCGGAGCCGCGCGAATGCCCGCTCGAACCAGGTGCTTCGGAACAGAATCCGCTCGCCGGCACTTCGACGGATTCGTTGGCGGACTCCCTCGCGAGCCGGCCATCGCAGCTATCCAGCACGCCAGCGCGCGTGCTGCTGGTCGAAGACGACGCCGATTCGCGCGACGCGCTCAGTGACCTGCTCGGCGCGTTGGGTCTCGCTTGCACCGCGGTCGCAAGCGCCGAGGAAGCGCTGCCGCTCGTGCCCGCACAACGTTTCGACATCCTCTTCACGGACCTGACGTTGCCGGGGATGTCCGGCGACAACCTCGCGCGCGCGGTGCTGCGCCAGCAGCCGGACATTCGCGTGTTGCTAGTCTCGGGCTACGGCAAGAACGCCCAGATCGGCGACCCGATTCCCGGCGCACGGCTGCTTGGCAAACCACTCGATATCGCGCAGTTGCGGCACGAACTCGCGGAGTGGCTCGACCATACGGAGGTGGCTTCCACGCTCGCGTGCAGGGAACCGCAGCGCTAGGCTCCGCACGCGCGACGCCAGTTGCCCGGTGTCGTCCCCGTTGCCGCTGAGAACGTTCTGGTGAAGTGGCTCTGGTCCGAGAAACCACACGCGGCGCCGATTTCCGTCAGCGATAACGACGTGCCGCGAAGCAGTTCCCTGGCGCGCTGGATCCGATAGGCGCGTAACCACCGGAATGGTGGCATGCCCGTCGTACTGCGAAATGCGTCGATGAACTGGCGCACCGACAGCCCGCACACACTTGCAATATCGCTCAGGCGCGGTTCGACCAGAAGGTCTGCGACGAGCAATTCCTTGGCTATGCGCTCCTGCGTCTTCGAGAGTACCCGGCAGCGCGGAGCGGCCGGCCCGCGAAAGCGGCCGTAAGCGGTGGCGAGCCGCTCATAGATGGCATGGGCGACATGGTCGAAGAAGAGGCTGCCGGCGAGCTCGGGGTCAGCCATTGCTGGGACGAGAGCACGACCCAGATGATGTAGAACAGGATCGATCGCGCGATTGACGTCCTCCAGTTCTCCTACCGGTGGCAACGCGGACCGTTCGCAGAGTTCGTCAAAAGCAGGCCGCGGAATATGAAAAAGTATGCACTCGAACGGGTCCGGCAAGTTGGCCACGGGCTCTTCGGAAAGATGCCCCAGCATGATGGAACCCGGGGCATACGGCTCCGTCGGAACGCGCCGTCCTCGTTTCCATAACTCGGCTCCCCCCGAGTGTTGTAATTGCAAAGAGACGATATACGCATCCTCCATTGGCAATGGCGTGCTCATCCCTAGTCCATGGACGGACGAATACATGTGCGTGGCGCTCAGTTGGGCCGTCTTCAGGCTGGTCGTCGTCAACGTGTGTGCGGTGTCGACGTTGAACAGATGGGCGAACTCCCGCGCATAAGCGCCAGTCGCGACGTTCGAGGTCGCGAGGCGCACTGAGCCGTCAGCGCTGAGCGACGCCGACGAATGCCTGCCCTCACCCATTGATTCCAACTGCTTCGTCCCACCTTCTGGAGAACCAGCTGCTCTGCGCTGCGCTGCCATTGAAGCCTCCAATAACCAGCGGATAGTCCGCCGTGGACCACCGTGCACCATTGTCGCAGGCTTATCGCTTTTCGGCCGATGCTGCTCCTACCGGCAATGCCCGAGGCATTGGCTAAATTACGTAACGCATTTGTAATGTCATGGCTGCGCCGCGTACAAGCGCACGTATTGGCGTTCTATACTTGCACAGTCCAAAGGTGAAAAAATAAGCGAACGTAAAAGCATGCCTGCCAGGGCTTGAATTCAGCTCCAGCGGGAGTGTGGTGGCCAGATGTTTAATGAACTTGTCCCTCTATCCGTGAAGCCTCCTAGCACCGCTGACTGGCACGACGCTGCCGTCTACGTTGTAGACGACGAAGCAGCGGTACGCCGGGCACTTGCAACCCTCATGCGCTCGGTCGACCTGCGTGTCGAAACGTTCTCCTCTCCCGAAGAATTTCTGCAATTCCCGCGCCCGCTGGTGCCGAGTTGTCTCATCCTTGATGTACGGCTGCGCAGTAAAAACGGGCTGACCTTCCAGCAGGAAATCGTGCGGAGCGGACTCCGTATTCCCGTCGTGTTCATGACCGGACACGGTGATATCGAAATGAGCGTCAAGGCAATGAAAGCCGGTGCGATGGACTTCTTCGCGAAGCCATTTCGCGACCAGGACATGCTCGACGCCGTCGGCCAGGCACTTGCGCGGGACGCTGCGCGGCTCGAATCGGAGCGCGCTGTCGCCGGCTTACGCGCTTCTTATGAAACGCTTTCGCCGCGCGAGAAAGAAGTCATGACGTTCATTCTCGCCGGCCTGCTCAACAAGCAGATTGCCTCGGAAATGAAGCTCAGCGAAATCACGGTCAAGGTTCACCGCGGCCAGGTGATGCGCAAGCTGAACGCGCGCTCCATGCCCGACCTTGTGCGCAAAGCCGAATCGCTCGGCATCGAGCCGTTCGAGGTGCGCCACTCACAAGGACCGCATCGCACCCAGTAAGTGCCATCAGTTGCTGGCGCTTACGGAAGGCCCAGCGCAACGGAAAGCCAATGCGTCATCGCAGAAGCCTGAAAAGGCTTCTGAAGAAGAACCAGAGCGCCATTATCGGTAGCTCTTGCTTGCAGCGCCGGCGTTGGATACGCGCTGATAAAAATTGTCGCGGGCGCCGCACCCTGGGCAACCAGGCGCTCGTGCATTTCGACACCCGACATGCCGGACATCCGGATGTCCGAAATCAGGCAGGATGTAGCAGACGCTTCTCCGGACGCAAGGAACGCTTCGGCCGACTCGAAAAGTCGCGCCTCCCAGCCGAGTGAGCGCACAAGGCTGCCAAGCGCGCGACGCACGGCCATATCGTCGTCGACAATGGATACTACAGGCGTTGTCTGCAAAATCGCGGCCCCAACTCTCTCTCAAGGAATAACGGGGCGGTGGTCACGCCCGTCGGTTTATACCTTACAGGCTACCTGACGGCCCGGTCCGGCGCGATGATACGATTGTATAAGCGGGTTGCAGCACAAGCGCCATCCTATACGGACGTATAAGCGCAATGCAGCCTGGACTACTCGTTTTCCCTCGAATCCAGTGTCCACGCACGATCACGTCAGGCCAGCACGTTATACGGCTGTATACCCCGATTACGCCTTTGCGGTATTGCCGCACCCCACCGTAGAATAGATTCCCCCTTCCGCTGTACCTACGCTTCAGTCATCGCGATTAGCGCGCTACTGATGGCAGCACGGTTTTCCGCAATCCTCCGCTGCCATCCTTTTTCTCCGTTGCCGGGCTGCGATGTCTCAGGTGAGAGAGGCGTTCCCGTAAGGGATGCCGACGAAGCCGGGATTGTCGCCTTTGAGTGGTCAAAGCGTCTCCTGTGGGAGTGTTTATCTAGTACTACGCCGCCGTCATACTGTCGCCAACGTGGGGACATATCTTCTGCGGCGCCTCAAACGCCGTCATGCAATGTCCCACGACTTTCAATCTGACGGGGCGATGACGATGTTGACAAGAGAGGCGATTAACTCAGGCGCGTACCTCGAGCACTTCGAGTCGTTGCCGAACCTGTGGACGACGGAGCGAATTCAGAACTCGCTCGCAGAGACCATGCAGGCGAGGCCGGTCGATGCGACAGACACCTGGATTTTCGCCTACGGTTCCCTGATGTGGAACCCGATGATCGAGTTCGACAAACGGCAAATCGCAACGTTGCATGGCTGGCACCGAAGCTTCTGCCTGCGCATGGTCGTAGGTCGAGGCAGTCAGGATGGCCCAGGGCGCATGCTCGCGTTGCGACCGGGCGGGGACACGTATGGCGTGGCGCTGAAGTTGCCGCAGGCGACGTTGGACGAAGAGCTTCGGCTCATCTGGATTCGAGAGATGGTCCTCGGGTCCTACCGGCCAACGTGGGCGTCCGTCACGCTGGACGACGGCACGGAGACGCACGCCATCGCATTCGTTGCGGACGAAAGTCGCGACCAGTTTGAGCCGGATTCGTGTGTGGCGACAGTTGCGCCGCTCATCGGCGCCGCAACGGGAAAGTTGGGAAGCAATACCGATTACCTGCTGAAGCTTCGCGAGGCCCTGATCGAGTGCGGACTGCGGGACGCCTACGTCGAAGAACTCTGCAACGAGATTGAACGTCTGTCGCGCCGAGCTTGCTGCGATATACCCGGCGCATCCGAATGACTGCAGCGGCGCAGAGCGAGCCGCGGAGCGTTATTGCCTTAAGCGAGAATCATGGACAAACTTCAAGCGATGCAGGTCTTCACACGAGTCGTGGACACCAACAGTTTTTCCGGTGCGGCCGACTCCCTGCACATGACGCGTTCGTCGGTGACGACAATTATCCAGGGCCTCGAGGCCTATCTGAAGGTGCGCCTGCTCAATCGCACGACCCGGCGCATCAGCCTCACGCCGGACGGCGCCGCCTACTATGAGCGATGCTCCCGGATTCTCGCCGAGGTCGAAGATTCGGAGAGCTCGTTTTCCCGCGCTTCGGCCCCGCGTGGCAAGCTCAAAGTCGATATGCCGGGTTCAATCGGGCGTCTGCTTGTGGTTCCCGCACTGGACGACTTTCACGCCCGGTACCCGGAGATCGACCTCATGCTTGGCGTCGGCGACAGGGCCGTTGACCTGATTCAGGACAGCGTCGACTGCGCCATCCGCATGGGCCCGATGCAGGACTCCACGCTTGTTGCGAGACGTGTCGGCGTATCGGAGTTCGTCACCGTGGCGAGTCCCGAATATATCGCCCGCAACGGCGAACCTATGTCACTCGCGGAGTTGGAAACGCACACCGCTGTGAACTATTTTTCCAGTCGCAACGGCCGAATAGTCGCGATGGACTTCGTCGTCGACAGCAAACCGGTCGAAGTCCGGATGCGCTCGAAGCTCGCCGCCAACGATGGCGATGCATACCTGCAATGCGGCTTGCAGGGCCTCGGGCTCATTCAGGTTCCGCACTTCCTTGCACTTCCTCATCTTGAATCCGGTGCGCTAATAGAAGTGCTCGGCGAATGGCGACCCAGTCCATTTCCGATTTCAGCGGTGTATCCGCAAAACCGTCATCTGTCGCCCCAGGTTCGCGTTTTTGTCGAATGGGTTGCCGAACTGTTCGAACGCTGCCAATTGCTTCGCGCCGACAACGTGCTCCCGGCTGGTATCGCACAGTACGTCAGGCATCGCCCGCCCTCGACCGCTGCGGGCCTCGTGCTCGAATCAGCACGGGCACAGGACACACGCAGCAGGGATATGGCGCCGCTATAAAAGCCAGCACAATTCGCTGCGACCGAATTGTCTTATCGAAAGTGAGCTGTTTATCCGGGGTCCGGTTATATGCAGAATCAGGGCTTCAAACTGAACCGCATTTAACCGTGGCGCGCATAGCGCCGACTTCCGATGAAAGCCACGCTGGACATCTCCGACATCACGATTGCAGGACATGTGCAAGACATCACGTTGCGCAGTTATCACCCGTCTGCTCACAGTAGTGTGCCAATCGTGCTGTATTTCCATGGAGGGGGATTCGTCAAAGGCTCGCTTGACGAAGCAAGCAAACCTGCTTCGCTCATTGCAGCGCAGATTCCCGCATGGGTCATTGCTGTGGGGTACTCTCTCGCACCCAGATTCCCGTTCCCGGCCGCGACTGAGGATGCGCATCTGGCTCTGGAGTGGGCAGTGACAAACGCACGCGACTACCGCGCGGACTCCATGCGGATCGCCGCAGTGGGCCACGACGCCGGTGGAAACATCGCGGCGGGACTTGCTGCCATTGCGCGCGACCGAGGCGTACGCCGCCTGTCGGGCCAGGCACTGCTCGCCCCCTTGCTCGATCCGAGCATGACCCGGCTGATGGAGGGGCATCACCCCACCAGGAGCGACCTGGCGCCGGAGGACTGCGCGCGCTCATACCGCGCATACCTGCCCAGCGCTAACCAACGCATTCATCCTTATGCCGCGCCGCTCGAATCACGGCGCCTCAGCACCTTGCCGCCGACTCTCATCGCGACGGCGGAACAGGACCTGGTGCGTGCGGACGGCGAGACCTATGCAAGAGAGCTTATTACCGCAGGCGTTCCCGTTGAGATGACGCGACATGTTGGGGTATCCCATGATGAACTCATCGCGTACGCACCGGCACTCACTGACGTGATCGAGTTTCTGCGCAAGCGGCTTGCACTTGAGTGACGCAGCAAATTGTCGCTCCGACAGATACAAAGAAACCACTGTTCGCTACTTTATAACCAGAAACACGAAGCCCATACTTTCGTCAACGCTACGCACCCAGTGATGGATGTAACGCCGAGGCGGCTATGAACTGAAATCCAGACCTGTCGATTTTTTACAGATCACTTTGTATTTATAAGGAATGCTACTCATGCTCACCCATCGCAAACGGCTTACCGTCGCGCTCGGTGCGCTGGCTTTTGTCGGCGCGGCTGCAGGCATTGGCTTCACCCACGGGACCCCATCCGGTCCGGTGAGTGCGGCTCAGGCCGCTGACGCGCCGCCGCCGGCTACCGTAGTTGACGTCGCCACTGTTCTCTCGCAGACCATCACGGACTGGCAAAGCTATTCGGGACGCCTCGAAGCCATCGACCATGTCGAGGTCCGACCGCTCGTTCCCGGCACCATTGTTGCCGTTCACTTCAAGGACGGCGCGCTGGTGAAAAAGGGCGATCCGCTCTTTACGATCGACCCCCGCCCCTACCAGGCGGAAGTTGACCGTGCCGCGGCGCAGGTTGCCGCCGCCAGGGCTCGCGCCATTTATACATCGACCGATGCCGCACGTGCCGACCGCCTGCTCGCCGACAACGCCATTGCAAAGCGCGACTACGACGAAAAGCAGAATGCCTCACGCGAAGCCGCCGCCGGCGTAAAAGCGGCCGAGGCCGCACTGGAGGCCGCTCAGGTGAATCTCGGGTACACCAGGGTCACCGCGCCGGTAACGGGCCGTGTCTCACGTGCCGAACTGACCGTGGGCAACGTCGTTTCGACTGGTGCGAGCGCTCCGCTGCTCACGACGCTCGTTTCGGTGTCGCCGATTTACGCCTCGTTCGATGTCGACGAACAGACGTATCTGCAATACCTGGGCCGTGACCGGAACACGAAGGTACCCGTCTCATTAGGTCTTGCCAATGAAGATGGCTATTCGCGCAAGGGTGCCATTACATCGGTCGACAACCGGCTCGACACGTCATCCGGCACGATCCGCGTGCGCGCCACGATCGACAACGCAGATGGCGCACTCGTTCCGGGTCTCTATGCACGCGTCAAGGTCGGCGGTGGGGAACCGCATCCGGCCATTCTGATTGACGATGCCGCAGTAGGCACCGACCAGGCGAAGAAGTTTGTGCTGGTGGTGGATGGCACGAACAAGGTCGTCTATCGCGAAGTTCAACTCGGTTCCCTGCATGACAACCTGCGCGTCGTGACCTCGGGTCTCAAGGCCGGAGAGCGCATCGTCGTGAACGGCACGATGCACGCCCGTCCTAATGACACCGTCAGCCCGCACGTGGTCAACATGGCCGACGCTGCGAAATCCGAAGCCTGACAGCGCGAGAAGGTCACCATGAACATCTCAAAGTTTTTCATCGACAGGCCAATCTTCGCGGCCGTTCTGTCGGTGGTGATTGTGCTGGCGGGCTTCATCGCGCTGACAAAATTGCCAACGGCCGAATACCCGGAAGTTGTGCCACCGTCGGTTGTGGTTCGTGCCCAGTATCCCGGCGCGAATCCGAAGGTCATTGCCGAGACCGTCGCGTCCCCCATTGAAGAGCAGATCAACGGCGTCGAGAACATGCTGTATATGCAGTCGCAGGCTAACAGCGACGGCAACATGACGACGACCGTGACGTTCAAGCTCGGCACCGACCCGGACAAGGCACAGCAACTCGTGCAGAACCGCGTGTCGCAAGCCATGCCTCGTCTTCCGGAGGACGTGCAGCGACTTGGTGTGAATACCATCAAGTCGTCGCCTACCCTGACGATGGGTGTGAACCTCGTATCGCCGAACGGACGATACGACCTCACCTATCTGCGAAACTACGCGCTTATCAACGTCAAGGACCGGCTTGCACAGGTCCCGGGCGTGGGTGAAGTTGCGATGTGGGGCGCCGGCGACTATTCCATGCGCGTCTGGCTTGATCCGACCAAGGTGGCCCGCCAGAACCTGACGGCAACCGACGTCGTGAAGGCAATCCGTGAGCAGAATGTTCAGGTCGCGGCGGGTATCGTCGGCGGCGCTCCGATGACAACAAACGTTCCGATGCAACTGAGCGTGAACGCCCAGGGTCGCCTGAAGACCGAAGAAGAGTTCCGCAACATCATCCTGAAGACGTCCCCGGACGGCGCAGTGACGCATCTGAGCGATGTCGCGCGCGTGGAAATGGGCGCGGCGGAATATGCGCTGCGCGCGAGCCTCGACGGTAAGCCTGGGGTGCAGCTCATCATCTTCCAGCAGCCCAACGCGAACTCGCTGCAGATTTCGACCGATGTTCGCCGGATCACGGCAGAGTTGCAGAAGGACATGCCCGAAGGCGTTGAGGCCAAGATCGTCTACGACCCGACGCAATTCGTCCGGGAAAGTATCGACGCGGTTGTCCACACCCTCTTTGAAGCTATCGTTCTTGTCGTTATCGTCGTCATCGTCTTTCTGCAGACCTGGCGCGCGTCGCTGATTCCGTTGCTGGCAGTGCCCGTCTCGATTGTGGGCACATTCTCGCTGATGCTGGCATTCGGCTTCACCATCAACGCGTTGTCCCTATTCGGCATGGTTCTGGCCATCGGGATCGTGGTCGACGATGCGATCGTGGTGGTGGAGAACGTCGAGCGGAACATCGCCGCGGGGCTTACGCCACTCGAGGCTTCATACGCAGCGATGCGGGAAGTGAGTGGGCCGATTATCGCCATTGCGCTGACTCTCGTAGCCGTGTTCGTGCCATTGGCATTCATGTCGGGCTTGACCGGTCAGTTCTACAAGCAGTTCGCAATGACCATTGCGATCTCGACCGTCATCTCGGCCTTCAACTCGCTCACCTTGTCTCCCGCGCTTTCCGCCCTGCTGCTAAAGGACCATCACGCGCCCAAGGACAGGCTCACCCGAATCATGGACCGTATTCTTGGACCGTTCTTTAACGTGTTCAACAAGGTGTTCCATCGTGGCTCGGAGGCATACGGCACGGGTGTAGGTGGCATCATCAATCGCAAGGCCGCGATGATGATCGTCTACGGTGTCCTGCTGGGCGGCACGTTCCTGCTCGGCAAGATTGTGCCAGGCGGCTTTGTGCCGGGTCAGGACAAGGACTACCTCGTCAGCATTCTGCAGTTGCCGCCGGGTGCATCGCTGGACCGGACCGAAAAAGTCGTTCATGAGATGGGCATCATTGCCCGCAAGCAGCCGGGTGTCGTCCACTCGCCGGAATTCCCGGGTCTGAACGTTACCGGCCTGATGAATTCGTCGAGTAGTGGCCTGGTTTTTCCGGTCATGAGCCCCTCGAAGGAGCGCAGCAAGGACGAATCAGCAGCAGCGATTGTCGGCAACCTGAACAGGGAATATGCCGGCATCAAGGACGCAATGATTGCGACCTTTCCGCCGCCACCGGTGTCGGGTCTGGGCACGATCGGCGGCTTCAAGCTGCAGATCGAAGACCGCGGCGCGCTGGGCTACGAAACACTGAACAAATCCGTTCAGGCGTTTCTGGCGGCGGCAGCAAAGGCCCCTGAACTCGGCCCGTCGTTCTCGAGCTACCAGATCAATGTCCCGCAGTTGAATGTTGAACTTGACCGCGAGAAGGCCAAGCAACTCGGCGTGAGCGTGACCGACGTGTTCGACACGATGCAGATTTATCTGGGTTCGCTGTATGTGAACGACTTCAACAAATTTGGCCGCGTGTATCAGGTGCGTGCACAAGCTGACGCGCCGTTCCGCACATCGGCTGAAAGCATTCTGCAGCTCAAGACCCGCAATGCGGCCGGTGAGATGGTGCCGCTGTCGTCGCTCGTCAAGGTGACGCCGACGTTCGGTCCGGAGACGGTGATCCGGTACAACGGCTTCCTTGCGGCCGACATCAACGGCGGACCCGCGCCGGGATACTCGTCTGGCCAGGCCATGGCGGCCGTCGAACGCATCGCAGCCGAGACTCTGCCGCGTGGCATCAAGTTCGAATGGACGGACCTGACCTACCAGCAGATTCTGACTGGCAACGCGGCGTTCTGGGTGTTCCCTATCAGCGTGCTGCTCGTGTTCCTCGTGCTCGCTGCCATGTACGAAAGCCTGACGTTGCCGCTCGCCATTCTGCTGATTGTGCCGATGAGCATTCTGTCCGCGCTCTTCGGTGTCTGGCTCACGCGTGGCGACAACAACATCTTCACGCAGATTGGTTTGATGGTGCTGGTGGGGCTATCGGCGAAGAACGCGATTCTGATTGTGGAATTCGCACGCGAGCTGGAAATTCAGGGCCGCACGATTGTTCAGGCTGCCATTGAGGCCTGCCGTCTGCGTCTTCGCCCGATCCTGATGACGTCCATCGCGTTCATCATGGGTGTGATTCCGCTGGTTGTGTCGACCGGCGCTGGCTCGGAAATGCGTCGCGCGATGGGCATCGCCGTGTTCTTCGGCATGCTCGGCGTGACCTTCTTCGGCCTCGCCCTCACGCCCGTGTTCTACGTGCTTCTTCGTAAGCTCGCGGGCGGCAAGCAGCTCACGGACAAACATGGCAAGCATCCGCACACCCACGGTCCGGATGACAACGATGGCGGGCACGGCGGCAATGGTGGGAATGGTGGCAACGGCGGCGCCAACGGCGCTTCAACTGCCTCCGGCGCGAAGGTGCCGGAACCGGCACTGCAGGACTAAGGAGACCGTCATGAAAGGAATTTTTTCGATGCACAAGGGTTTCACCGGCTCCATCCTGCTGGGCGCCCTGCTGGTTCTGGCTGGCTGCTCGCTGGCACCGAAGTACGAGGTGCCGTCGACGCCGACCACCACGACCTTTAAGGAAGCGCCGCAGCAGCCTTTGTCACCCGAAGAAGCTGGCACGTGGAAGACAGCGCAACCGTCGGAAGATGTAGCCCGCGGCGAATGGTGGAAGGTGTTCGAGGACGCGAAGCTGAACGACCTTGAACAGCAGGCGCTGGATGCGAACCAGAACCTCAAAGCGGCAGCAGCCCGCGTGAAGGAAGCGCGGGCGATGAATCAGGCTGCGCGCGCGGGCCTCTTCCCGTCGCTCGACGCCGGCTTTGGTCCGACGAGGCAACGGGTCTCCGCTGCTTCCCTGTTTGAGTCGGATGGCACGAATGTGCCGCAGCAGACGTTCTGGCGCGCTCAGGCGAGCGCTTCGTATGAAGTCGACCTGTTCGGTCGTGTCGCGTCGACAGTTGACGCGGCCCGCGCCGACACCGAGCGCAGCGAAGCACTCTTTCGCTCGGTGATGCTTGCTCTGCAGGCTGACGTCGCGCAGAACTACTTTGCGCTGCGTGAGCTGGACGCGGAAGCCGAGGTGTTCAGGAACGCTGTCGAATTGCGTCAACAAGCGCTGAAGCTGGTTCAACGCCGTTACACCGAAGGCGAAATCACTGAACTCGACCTGTCGCGCGCACAAGCTGAGCTGGCCACCGCGCAGTCGGATGCAATGACCGTGCAGCGTCTTCGTGCGGCTTCCGAGCATAGCCTTGCCGTGCTTCTGGGCAAGGCACCCGCGGAGTTCTCGATGGCCGCTGACCCGATCAGTCCGGTCAATCTGCGCGTACCGCCGGGTCTGCCTTCGTCATTGCTCGAACGTCGGCCGGACATCGCTGCCGCAGAGCGCTCGATGGCCTCGGCGAACTCGCGCATCGGTGTCGCGAAGGCCGCGTTCTTTCCATCGCTCACTATCACGGGTACGGGCGGCTTCGAATCGGCGACACTTGGCGACCTCTTCAAATGGAGCAGCCGGGCGTTCCTGCTCGGACCGCTTGCGGGAACGGCGCTGAACATCCCGATTTTTGATGGGGGCCGGCGCAAGGGCAACCTTGCCAATGCCCGAGCGGTCTATGAGGAGGATGTCGCGAATTACCGGCAACAGGTACTCGTCGCTTTCCGTGAGGTGGAAGACAACCTGTCGGATATGCGCATTCTGGAAGACCAGACCAGGACGCAGAACGAAGCCGTCAAGGCATCGCAACGTGCAGCAGACCTCTCGCGCTCGCAGTACACCGAGGGCGCGGTGAACTATCTGGACGTCATCGATGCGGAGCGTACCGTCTTGCAGGCTCGCCGCGCAGCGGTGCAATTGCAAGGCGTGCAGGCAGCCTCCACGGTGAACCTGATCCGCGCGCTTGGCGGCGGCTGGGGTGACGTGGTCCCCCAACCGCCCCAGACGAGCGTAGGTCAGACCCCGCCCGCGACGCCAGTGCAAACAGCAGTCGCACAGAAGTAACAGAGCAGTGGTGAGGTAAGCAGAACATAGGCCCATCCAGAGTATCGGATGGGCTTGTCATCAGAATTGCATCGCGTACGTTACGTCACATTCGGCACAGGAGATCACAAGACGAGGACCTGATTTGCGTACTGACGCCGTCCACGATTCTCATTGCTTCCACCGTTACTTCAATGGGTGCACAGTCGCGTCGCCCGCAGATTGCGTTTGCGCCGACAAATCGCCGGCACCCTCGGCAGGCTCCTCATATGAAGGCAATGCCTTAGCGTCGTTCAGAAGATAGGCGCGTCGCTATGAGGCGTTGATTTCATTTGCTGCGGACACCGGCGCCGGCGTTTCATCACCAACGCGCGCACGCGTTAGCGGCCCCGACTGCTCCGGGGGCAGTTGCGATTGCTCAGTATGCCCGGTCTGTTTTTGCTGCTCGAACTGTGTGTTCGACAGGTGATCTACAAGGCTGGGGCCACCTACTAGCGTGACCAGAAAGCCCACCACGATTGCTGCGATAGCCATTGCGTTCTCCAAGGCAGAGGTTCATTGCCTCCGGCAAGTCTTGGCCGCCATCGTCTGGCTCAGAGATATGACCGCTGCCATTGCAAGAAGGGGCCGCGTGTCAGCGGCCCCTTCTAAACGCGTTTCTTAAACGATGTTCAGGCGCTAACCGCCACGTCGACGGTTTCTTTCTTACTCTCGCTCGCACCCGGCTCATCATCTTCCGCGGGCGTCTTGCTGAGGAACACAAAGCTTGCAAATGCCGCCAGCAGGGTAATAACAATCAGGACATGCAGCAGGCTAGTGAACGCATCGGCGTAGCTGGAAGACAGCGCGTGACGGCTCACTTCCGGAAGCACCGCGGCGGCGTGACCCATGTCGCCCGCAGTGATGCGCTGTGCTGCCTCTGCAACACGTGCGGCAATACCCGGCGCATTGTCCGGGATAATGCGCTCGAGGCTCGTGTGAGCCAGCGCTGCCAGAATCGCCGTCGCGATGGCGAGTGCAATGCCCTCGCCTGCGACACGGGTCGTACTGAAGATGCCCGATGCCATTCCCGCCCGCTCTTTCGGCACAACGCTCACGGACAGGCCGTCCATCAAACCCCATGGCATGCCGGCGCCAATGCCGATAACCAGCATCGGCATGACAAGAGCCGCCTTCGACGCGCTGAAGTCAATGAGGCTCAGCCAGTAGAGGCCGGCCGCCGCGATCAGAAACCCGATGCCCGAAAGCACACCCGGCGACATCCATCGGGTGAACGATGCGACCAGCATCGGGACAACCAGCATAGGCGCAGACAACGCGATCATCAGCAGACCCGCGTCCATTTCGCTCAGCCCTTCCGCACCGATAAATCGCAGCGGCAACATCACGATCAGCACGATGTAGCAATAGCAGGTCCCTACCGGCAGAATCTGCACGCCAACGAAGCGGGGATACTTGAACAGGCTCAGTTCCAGCATCGGGCGTTTGACGCGGCTTTCAACCACGATGAACGCGGTTAGGAAGACAGCGGAACCGACGAGCAGTGACACCACGAGTGGGCTGCCCCAGCCGCTTTCCGGCGCCTGAATCACTCCGAACGTGAAGAGCGCAAGCGTTGCGGTGAACGTGATGGTTCCCGGATAGTCCAGACCCGTCGCACCCGGGTCACGCGTCTCGCGCATGCGCGGCACACCGAACATAAACGCGACAACGCCAATCGCCGCGATCACCATGAATATCGAACGCCATCCGAAGTTCTCGATGAGTGTGCCGGCCATCAGCGGGCCGAACGCGAGGCCAATGCCGAAGCTGGTGCCGAGCATGCTGAACGCACGCGTGCGCGCATGACCGTCGAACTCCTGCGCAAGCGAAGCGCCTCCGCTCGACAACGAGGCCGCGGCCGCGACGCCCTGAGCGCCCCGAAGAATGTCGAGCCAGAGCGTCGACGGCGCAAAGCTCATCGCGAACGAAGTCACGATAAACCCGCCGAGTCCGAATACGAACAGACGCTTGCGGCCGAACTGGTCAGCCAATGCGCCAGCGGCCATCAACAGGCTGCCGAAGCTCAGCATGAAGGCGTTGGTCACCCACGTGAGCATCACGGGGCTTCCGCCCAGATCCCGGCCGATTGCAGGGGTGGCTACAGCTCCACCCGAAAACGCTAGCGGCAACACTAGCGCGGAAAGGCACACTGCCGCGAGAATCAGCAGCTTGTTGCTTTCCGCTCCTTGTGACGTTGCAGTACTCATTGATAGACACCGTATCGGTAGATTGAACGGCCCCGTAGATGAGTAACGCCACGCTACGCCAAAAGGGCCGTCGAAGCGCGCTATTGTGAAGAGCGTTTCAGTGCGGATAAACACCGCCTCGGTGTTCAGAGAGTCTCCCCCGAAGCGACAATAGGTTTGTGGAAAGACACGCAACAGCGGACGCAACGATTGTCGCTCGGCAGTCGACAGAGCGACGCTCGAACCGCAGTTTATCGAGGCCACCGTTTAACCCATACTTCATTTCAACGGTGCAGCAAACGCACCACCTGAAACCCGGCTAACACCGGTCATTCATCCTCGTAGGAAGACTCGCAAATGAAGCTCTACATCGCTGAAGCCACCTGCTCCCTCGCCGCTCAGACTATCGCCAACGAACTGGGCCTCGCGCCGGAACTGGTGCACTACGACGTGTTCGGAAAAAGCACGTCCAACCAGAAGGATTTCACCGACGTCAATTCGCTCCAATACGTTCCGGTTCTGGAGCTTGACGACGAAAGCGAACGCCTGACTGAAACCGTCATTATCACGTCCTACCTCGCTGACCAGCATCCCGAGTCGAACCTGATTCCGAAGCATGGCACGATTGAGCGCGTTCGCATGGACCAGCTACTGACCTTTGTCGCAACCGAAATCGCGCAGAAGCACATTCCCCTGATGCGCAAGCTGATGACGCCGGATGGCATCGAGTTCCACACGAACAAACTGCTGAGCGCCTATGGCGTGCTCGACAAGCAACTCTCGGACGGTCGTTCGTACCTGACCGGCGAACAGTTCACGGTTGCTGACGCGTACGTCTGGGCAACGCTGTGGCACAAGCGTTCGGGTGTCAACCTCGACCACCTCACGAACCTTGCGGCCTACATCGCTCGTATCGACGCTCGTCCGTCTGTACAAAAGGCCTTGAAGGACGAAGCTGAAATTGTGGCTGTCCACAAGCAACAGCTGGCAGCATAACGTCGCCTAAGCGACACACGCCGCCCGGTTGAATTGTCGGTTCATGCTGGATCGACAATTCCTCTCTCGCGGCGGGAAATGGACGCAAAGAGAAAGCCAAAAACCGATCGGCGCAATCGACGCAATCGACGCACCACAATGCCAGAGTCAGAACTCAAGAGTCGAACTCATCTCGAGGACCCGGCCAAGTCCGACACCCAGCTGGTTCGAGCCAGCGGCGCTCCAGTACCGCTTATTGGTAGCGTTCTCAAGGTTGGCTTGAACTGACACGCGCTTTCCGTAGACGCGTGTCGCGTAGCGCATACCTGCGGTGAAAAGGGTATAGCCGCCAATTCTCGCCTGGTCCGCACTGTTGACCGGCCTCGAACCGATGTAGTACATCCCGCCGTTGACCGAGAGTCCCGTAACCAGAGGTATTCGATACTCGGCAAACAGACTTGCGGTGACATGAGGCGTATTTTCAGGGGTTTTTCCAACCAGTGTCGGATCCGACGAGTCGAGTTGCTTCGCATCGAGATAGACCGCGGAAGCCGTCAGTGAAATGTCCCGTGTCACATCGCCCTGCACTGAAAATTCGACACCCCGGTAGCGCGCGTTGCCGTCCATCACATAAACGTTGTCGGCGTTGACTTCTGCCGACGGGTGCTTGAGATTGAACAGTGCAAGCGACGCCAGGGTATTACCGGCAATCCTCGTGCGAATGCCGATCTCCTCCTGACGGCTGACCGCCGCCGGCAGTATCTGATTGGCGTTACTCGCAGTGGCCGGTGCGCTGCCCGCTGACTCGAGCGCTTCGACGTAGCTTGCATAGACACTGGTGTTCGGCGTCAAACGGAAGATAAGGCTGCCGGACGGAGAGGTCCGGCTAATATCGGAGCTCGGTGTGCCGGCCTGGGAACTCTGATATTCCGATCGACGCACGCCGGCAACGAGTTGCAACTGCGACGTCAGGTCAACGCGATCAAACAGGTAAGCGCCACGGTTTTGCACATGCTGAGCGAAAAACTGCTTCGATGCACCACCGGGCGTCAGCTTCGTTATTTCAACCGGGTTGTAGAGGTTCTGACTGGCGGTAAAGAAATGGGTCGTGAAGTCAGGCTGAAAAAGCCAGTTCTGCACAACACCCGCGGTCACATCGTGGCCGATCGCTCCCGTCCTGAAGACTCCGTTGACCTCCAGCCGCACGTTCTTGTTCTCGTACATCTGTCCGTATTGCTGGCTTGCCTGCAAGCTGCCCGCGCCCGTCGCGACGTTGTACTTCTGGAACACCCAGGCCCATCGATCGCGTCGAGTGATCGATTGACCTGCTGTCAGCGTCGCGCTCCAGTTGTCTGAAAACGCGTAGTCGGCGCGGACCAACTGGGTCGTCGCACTCGCTCGCGTGGGCCTGTCGCTGCTGACCAGCAGTCGACTCGGGTCAGGGAGTCCAGGTAGAGTAATGACGCCGTTCTTTGGCGCGAGCGGCACAATGCCCGCCTGCTCCACGATACTGGTTTCGATGTGCTCCAGATCGTACTGGAGCTTGAGCTTGCTATTCACACGCCAGTCGAGTGCGGCGCTTACGAACTTGCGATAGCCATGGTCGCCGTCGATAGGCGCTTCTACATGCTCGTCCATCGCGTTGACGCGAATGCCGAACTGCTGGCCAGAACCGAAACGCCGGGCGATATCGACGTGAGCACCGTATGAACCGCTGGAGTCGCCGAGCAGTGTCGCGTTGGTGACAGGCTCGGAGCCGGCGCGCTTCATGACCATATTCACGATCCCGGCCGGCACGGTAAAGCCGTAGTAGAGCGCGGATGCACCCTTTAGCACCTCGACTCGCTCCTTGTCCTCCATCGGCATCCAGATGTTATTGTCGATTGGAAGTATGCCGTTGATGAAGTAGCTCGAGCGGTTATCCAGCGCGATGCCGCGAATCGAGAGGTTGTCGTAGGCAAGCCCGCTTAGCTGCTGTCTCGTCACGCCGGCCACATTGCGCAGGGCGTCGTACAGCCCGGTGTCACCCTGCGCGTCCATGACGCTGCGAGTGACGACGTTGACCGTTGCAGGCACGTCGAGCGGGTCGAGCCCCCGGTAGGGGCCCGTTTCCACGGTGGCGGGCGCAAACCCTTGCTCTTTCTGGCCGGTAATTTTAACGGGGGCAAGCTGGCCTGCTTCGTCCTCCGAACTTTCAGACTTTGAACCGGCAACACCGTCGTCGGCATTGGCGTAAGCCGACATCGTCGCGAGCCCCGCAGCGAACAACGCGTTGGCAAGCCGATTTTTTCTTTGGAGCGGGAAACCCCCGCCGGCCCTTCTAAAGGGAAGCATTCACAAACCTCAATCGAAAAATTTCAAAACGGCATGGACTCCAGTTGATGTCCCAAGGCCGCGCATCTCCGACATCTCACTCGCGGCGCATTATAATGAGAATCATTATTATTTGCATCGAGAGCCGTTACCTCCGTCGAAGCCCAAGGACCGCGCACTTTCCGTTCGCCGAGGGCCCTTCTGGCCGGCAATCCAGTCTGTGTTTTCGCCGTCGCAATCCGTCACACTGCAGCGGAACTCGCGCCTTGACACCAAGACATCATGACGTCATGATGTCTAACATGAGCACCGACCGTACCAGCCAACTCCCCCTCTACGCGCAGGTCGAAGCGGTACTCGCGGCAAGGATCGCGGACGGCACGTATCCGCCCGGCACGCAGTTGCCGAATGAAGCGAGTCTGCTGGCAAGCTACGGCATCAGTCGCACCACCCTGCAGAAAACGGTGCAGAACCTGATTACGCGCGGATTGATCGAAATCCGTCGCGGCAAAGGCACCTTCGTCACCCAGCCGCGCCTCACTCAGCCGCTTACCGAACTGAGCGGTTTCGTCGAGGATATGCGTGCGCACGGCCGGCATCCCACCGCCCGGCTGCTGGCGAGGCAGATCGAAAATTCCAGCGACGCCGTCGCCAGCAAGCTCGCGCTCGAACCGGGCACCCCGGTCGTCCACATTCAGCGCGTGCGCATCGCCGACGGCACACCGCTTTCGTTCGACGAAACCTGGCTACCGAAAGACATCGGCGAAAAGATCATCGAAAACGATCTGGAAGCGGAGCCGATCTTTACCCTGCTCGAAGAGAAGTACGGCGTCCCGCTCGTCGAAGCCGAATACCGGCTCGAGGCGATCGCCGCGAGCGAAGCCGTTGCGCAAGCCCTCGAGGTCGACGCGGGCAGTCCGATTTTCCTGATCGAGCGCACGTCGTATTGCAACGACAACCGTCCGGTCGACTACGAAAAGCTCTACTACCGCGGCGATCAGATCCAGTTCGTCACCCGTCTCGCCCGGCGCAAGCCGAACGCCCAATGACCGGCGCGGCGGCTGCAATGGACCTGCACTACACGCTGTGGCTGTTCGCGGTGTCGCTCGGCGCAAGCATGCTGGGTGGCATGCTTGGCATGGCAAGCGGCATTTTTATCGTGCCCATCCTGACGATGTTCGGTCACCTGGATATTCACCTGGCGATCGGCGCCAGCATCGTTTCGGTGATCGCCTGTTCGTGCGGCGGCGCCGCGCCATTCCTGCGCGGGCGCTTGACCAATGTGCGCCTCGCCGTGGTGCTGGAAACCGCCACCACGCTCGGCGCACTGTCCGGCGTGCTGCTGAGCGGACTCATTCCGGTGCCCGCACTGTTTTTCATTTTCGCGGCCATTCTGCTGCTGTCCGCCCGGCAAATGCTCGCCCGGCGCGCCGATCCGATCATCGGCCAGGGCGCCGACGCAGCGGGCGCGTATTCGTGGGGCACGGCGTTGCGTTTGAATTCGAGTTATCCGGATCGCGCGCTCGGCCGCGACGTCGACTATCGCGTGCAACGCATACCGCTGGCCTTATCCCTGATGTATGGAGCAGGACTGATTTCGGCGCTGCTCGGCATCGGCAGCGGCGTGCTCAAGATTCCGGCAATGGATACGGCGCTGCGCCTGCCGATCAAGGTCTCGTCGGCCACGTCCAATTTCATGATCGGCGTGACGGCGGCGGCCAGCGCCGGCGCATACTTCCTGCGTGGTGAGATCGTGACCGCCATCGCCGGGCCGGTGGCACTGGGATCGGTCGTCGGCGCGGTGCTCGGCGCGCGCGTCCTCATGCGCGTTTCGAATGACAGGCTGCGCGTGCTCTTCGTCGTGGTGCTCGCCTTGCTCGCCGTGCAAATGCTGCTCGAGGCATTCGGCATTCACCTTGCCGGAGCGTCGGCATGAGCCGCACCGTGTCGACCGGCGCGCGGCTCGAACGCTGGCTTGCGCGGCTCCTGCATTACGGCACATGGGCGGCAACGGTCACGATTGCGAGTGGCCTTGCGATTGCCCTGCCGGGCCATTTTGAAAGCGCATTACCCGGCCTGCGGACTCACCCCCAACTGCTTTCAATGCCGACAGGCATGCATATCGTGACCGTTGGCATCGCGCTTTTCATCCTGCTGCCGATAATGCGGCTTATATTGATGCTAGGGATGTTCCTGCATCAACGCGATTACCGGTTCAGCGCGATTACCGCCCTCGTGCTGGCAATCGTCGCCGCGGGGTTGCTGGTCGGTGCAGCTTGATGTGTGCGGCGCGAACAACCCCGGGTATGATTCCGGTCGCGCACGAGTCGGCGCTCGATTCATCGCCGCGCGCCGGGTAACGCATGTTGTCATTGCGTTTTGTCATGCGTTTTGAAGTCGCATTTGCAGCCGCATTTGCGCGGCACTTCTTCAGTCACGAGAACCATCATGCCCGTTCAACACGACGAAGTCCCCACTGCCAACGCCAAGCCGGGCCAGGCAAAGCGCAAGGATCTGTCCATTGTGTCGCGCAATCTTATGATGGTTGCGGTCGGCGTCATCGTCTTCGCGATCGTTGCGACAGTCGTTCTCTACGGTCCCATCACGTACGGCGACCAGATTCCCAACTTCGGCATCATTCTCATGCTGACCGTGCCGGTTATCGCGGGCGTGGCGTTCCGCGTGGGCCTGGATGCGTGGCTGGAACGGAAATGAGCGGCAGCACCACCCACGCTTCCAACCCGCCGCCTTCGCGCGCCTGAAACTGCAGGCTGCCGCCGTGCAGCCGCGCGATCCGTTCGACAATCGCCAGCCCGAGCCCGGTTCCGCCGCTATGCGCGCGAGCATTGCGGCCACGCTGAAACGGCGCCTTCAACAGCGCCAGCTCCTCGGCTGAAAGCCCTTTGCCACGATCGCCAACCGCAACGTACACGGCTTCGCTGGTAGCCCAACTGCGTACAGCGAGCCCCGTGCCGCCATACACGATCGCGTTCTGCATCAGGTTCATCAGGAGCCGCATCATGCTGATCGGCCTGTAGGCCACAGCGGGCAATACCGCGAGCGACAGCGCAAATTCATGCCCGAGTCCCGCGAAATCGCCGGCAAGCCGTTCGATCAACGCGTTCAGATCGCCAGGCTCGGCTGCCTCACGCTCGCCGCTGCCCGCGTAGTCCATGAACTGCTGCAAGATCGTCTCGATCTGATCGAGGTATGACTCGGCGGCGACCACAAAGCTGCTGTCGCTGCCATCCGGCATTGCCATGGCCATCGAGAGCCGCAATTTGGTAAGCGGCGTGCGAATGTCGTGCGAGATGCCCGCCAGCATCAGCGCGCGCGTCGCCTCTGCCTGCTGTAACGTCTGCGTCATCTGATTGAAAGCGCTGCTCACCGCGGCGATCTCGGCAGGGCCGTCGGTCGGCAACGGCGCGGGCGTTTCGCCGGCGCTCACGCGGCGCGCCGCCCGCGTCAACTGCTGAAGCGGCTGGTTGAGGTGGCGCTGGATCACATAACCGGTCAGCGCCGCCAGGGCGCCCAAACCGAGCGACAACAGGATCGCCGCGTCGAGCCCGGCGCCTTGCGCGTCCTCCGGAATCGGCAGTGCGATCCAGTATGGTGTGTGCGGCGCGTCGACCGGCGCGTGCATGCGAATCCACAAGCGTTGACCGCCTTCAAACTGCCAGCGCGTGGGCATGTCGGCAGGCAGATGCGCGCGCAAGCTCTCCAGAAACACGTTGCGCTGATAGCTGCGATAGGCGCGTAGCACACTGCGTGGCGCTTCGAGGGTGGCCTCGCGAGGCAGCTCCGCGCGTCCGTTCAGACGTGTGATCAAGCCGGCGCGCGCATCAGCCGGGGTGGCTTGAAGCAGGCTGTCGAGCGTCGCCACGTAGGTGGCGAACACCGTGGCCGCCCGTTCGACTCGAGGTCGCTGGACATAGTGCAGCAACACGCCGAGCGAGCATATCTGGCTCAGCATCACCAGCACGATCAGCAGAGCGATATTGCGCGCCAACAGCGTTTTCGGCAGTGCCATTTGCAGCATTGAGCGCGTCATGAGTCGACGTCCGCGATCAGCATGTAGCCGACGCCCCACACGGTCTTGATGAAACGCGGCTTCGACGGGTCGTCCTCGACGATCTGCCTGAGCCGCAGCACCTGCACGTCGATGCTGCGATCGAGCGCATCATGCTCACGACCACGGGCGCGCGCCAGCAGATTGTCACGGCTCACCGGCCGGTTCGGCGACGACGCCAGCGCGACCAGCAACAGCATCTGCGCCGAATGAATCTCCAGCAGTTCGCCGGCCCGCGACAACTGCTGCTTGCCGACATCGAGACTGAAATCGCCAAAGCGCACGCTCTGCGAGGTCACGGTGAGCTCACCCGAGGCGATCTTCTGGCGACGCAGCAGCGCGTTGATCCGCGCCACCAGTTCACGCGGCAGGAATGGTTTGGCGAGGTAATCGTCGGCGCCGGTTTCGAGGCCGGCCACCTTGTCGAGCGGATCGCCTTTCGCGGTCAGCATCAGGATCGGCAGCGTCTGCCCCTGGGCACGCAAGCGGGCGCAGATTTCGAGGCCGTCCTCTTCGCCGATCATCAGATCGAGCACCAGCAGATCGAACGGCTCGCGCTCCAGATAACGGTCGAGCCGCTTGCCGTCCTCCGCGATCCGCACCTCGAATCCATGGCTGCGCAGGAAACGCTGCAGCATGTTGCGCAGTTCGGCTTCGTCGTCGAGCACGATGATTTTGGCGGGGCGATCCATACGAAAGCTCCTCGGTTTAGGCGTCGGGCGGTGCTGGCCGCGCCGCGTGCCGTTCCGGCTCGCGCTGCGACAGCACATGGAACGACGGAATGAACAGCACGGCGATGCAGGTGGAAGCGAGCATCCCCGAAAATACCGCAATGCCAGGCTAATGGCGCGCGCTCATTGACACGATCGGCGCGCAGGCGTTGGTCAGGCGGCAGGACGGGGCGGGTTTCATTGCGCGTTGGGACGTCAAGGAACTTACGATCCCGCCGATGCCCGCGCGACTCAGTGCGCTGCCCCGCGTTCCTGCATGAATGCCGCGATCTGCGGCAACGTGATGTAGCCCGCTTTTTGCGTATCGATCTCGTCAAAATGTTTGGCGACCATCGGCATCCCGGCGGCGGCCTGTTCCCGGGTGAGCTTGCCGTCGTGCGTGGTATTGGCATTCGCAAAGCGCGTTTGCAGTTGTTGCGCCATGTGTTCCATGCGCTGGGGATTGCCACCCTGGGGCGCAGCCGTTTGCGCGAACACGACAGTGGATGCGCAGCACAGCAGCACAACGGCGATCAACTTCTTCATGACTGACTCCTTCGATTGAGTCATCGTGCGTCGCCTGCAAAACCGCCGCGATCCGTTCGATGACAGACCGAATTCTTGGAGAAGTGCCGGCGGAAGGCAATTTCAGAATCATGTCGCGATATGTCGTGACTTCTGGTGGCGTCAGCCTGGCGAATCCGCGTCCTTTCGTACCGGTACCCGCGAGATTTATTACCGCTCTACGCAACGCGAGACGGGCTCGTTTTTTTTGGAGTCCACGAGATATTTCGGGAATTAAAACAGGTGGAAGAGCGGTCTCCTCACAGGCCACCCTAGGTGCAAGACGCCACACGTCAGACAAATGAATGTAGTTTGAAAGCTTCGCGTTAGATTAACATCGCGAGTGGCCGGTACGGCGCTTGCTGGATTCTGCATTACCGTGAGACACATTCGTTGGTCAGACAGATCTGTCCAACCGGCGGCATCGCTTGCACCGTTTCATTGCCGATCCACTCTTCTTCTGGACTGTCAGATGAGCTACCAAGATATAGACAAAGAAATTGCCCATCTCGAGCTCGTATTCGGGCAAATTTCGGTCAACGATCGGATTCCGCTATCGTATTGGCGCAATCGTCTGCACAAACTGCCGAAAACGTCACTGATGCCGACGCAACGGGCACGCCTTGCACGGCTTGAAGCCGCATTGCGCTCGCTGGAGCAGTCCGCGCAGGAAAAAGTGGCGTCCAGGCCACCGATGCGTCCGACCGGCACCGGGTCATGACGCAAGCCGGCATGGGAAAGTGATCCGCTCAACCGCTCGCTCAGCCGATCAGAATCCGCGCGGCAAGCGCTAGCGTGAGAGCCGGCAGCATCACCACCACCCCCACTTTCAGGAATTTCATGAAGCTGACGTCTTCGCCTTCGCGGCGAATCGCGTTGAGCCAAAGGATCGTTGCGAGCGAGCCGGTAATCGACAGATTCGGCCCGAGGTCGACGCCGATCAGCAGCGCATCGATCACACGCTCAGGACTATGGGCTTGCATCACGGTCGAGCTGGCGATCAGACCCGCCGGCAAATTGTTCATCAGATTGCTGCCGATCGCGATAATGGCGCCGGCCCAGCCAGCCGTGGCGAGTTCATTGCGCTGCGTCGCGCCTTGCACCAGATCGACGAGCGTCTTGACGACGCCGGTGTGATCGAGCATTTCGACCAGCACGAACAACGCGGCGACAAGCGGCAACACGCTCCACGAGATTTCCTGGATCATCGGCAGCGGTGATTTGCGCTCCTGGATCAGCACGACCGCAGCGGTCAGCGCACCGAGTATCGCAGTCGGGAGGCCCAGCGGAATATCAAAGGCAGACACCGTGAGCAACACAACGGCCGTCACCGCAATGCCCGCGAGCGCGACACGCCCGCTCGCCGACAATTCGAGCGGCTCGAGATCGGACTCGCAGGTGCCGGCGAGCGCTTCGCGCTGGGTCCAGCGCAATAGCACATAGGTCGCCACGATCGACAGCAGCGAAGGCAGCGCGAAGCGCATCAGCCAGGCGCCGAGCGCGGGCGTGTGATTGCCGTACAACACGATGTTGGCCGGATTCGAGATCGGCAGCACGAAGCTCGCGGCATTCGCGATGAATGCGCAGACGAACAACAAGGGCAGCGGATGCGTCTTCGCTTTTTTGGCGGCCGCGAAGACGGCCGGCGTCAGCACGACCGCGGTGGCGTCATTGGAAAGGAAGGCGGTAATGACCACACCAACCAGATAGACCAGCAAAAACAGCTTTCTCGGTGAGCCTTTGGCGTGATTGACTGCGAAGACGGCGACCCAGTCGAACAGGCCTTCGCGGCGCCCAACTTCCGAGAGCACCATCATCCCGAACAGAAACAGATAGACGTCCGTACCTTTGCCGACTGCCTCGATTGCCAGATCAACGGGAAGCAGGCCCAGCGACACGAGGAGTAGCGCGCCTGCCACGGCCCACACGGCCTCGGGCCATTTGAACGGGCGGGTAATGACGCCGGCCGTGGCGGCGATGGCGATACCCCAGGAGAGAAAGACGGAATTCACCAAGCAAGTCCTGGATTCTGATTGCGCGCGAACGCGGGAGTGGCCGCAGCATAACCGATGACCGGCATGCCGCAGGCGATCAGGGCGCAAGTTGTGTGCCGCGCCATACCGCCCTGCCTGCGCTGTCAGGCCACCCGGTTGATGGCGGCAATGCAATCCCGCCCGTTATCCTTGGCGTGATACAACTGCGTACCATGGTTCGCCCAATCGACCTTCCACGGAATCGCTTTGGTCGATTCGAGCAAGGTCCTGTAGACGGCAGCATCATGTTCCAGATAACCTTCGACACCTGCCGCGGCAGGCGCCGTGTCATGCCGCAGGAAATCCGCGCCAGGCGCGACGCTGCTGTTTTCGGTCTTATTCATTGGGTCGAACCTTTTGTAGCGGTTGAGCCGGCAAATTAACACAGCCCCATCGGCGCGCCAATTCGGGCCGCACGCGTTTTATTCCATCCATATTAGCGTCGCGGCTAGAACAATCTGTTCATTTATCTCCAGCTAGTCAGTTCTCATTGGCCTCCCTACTATCCGCATCTACTCGCGACATACCGCACGCGGCAAGCACCACGACCAGTGAGCATGAATCAATGAGACCCCATCCTTCAGACATCGAGCATTACAGCGGCCCCGCGATCGCCCTGCATTGGCTCATCGCATTGCTGATCGTCTGCGGGTTCTATATCGGCTGGATCATGACCGATATCCCCGGCTTCACGCCCACCAAGCTGAAGTACTTCTCGTGGCACAAATGGATCGGCGTGACCGTCTTTGTGCTGGCCGTCGCGCGCGTGCTGTGGCGCGCCACGCACCGCGCGCCGGCGCTCGATAGCGCAACACCTGCCTGGCAGAAAGCGGCGGCCCATCTCGTGCATGGCGTGCTCTACGTCCTGATGCTGGCGATTCCGCTGTCGGGTTACTTCTATAGCTCGGCCGCGGGCATTCAGGTGGTGTACCTCGGCATCGTGCCGCTGCCGACCATCATCGGCCCGGACCAGGCGCTCAAGACAAGCCTGCGCACGGTCCACATACTGCTCAATTACACGCTGCTGACGCTGGTTGCGATGCATGTCCTCGCCGCGCTCAAGCATCAATTCGTCGACCGCGACGGATTACTCGCGCGGATGATTCCATTCCTCAAATAACACACGCGTATTACTCGATTGGCTACGGCTTGTTGGCAATCAAATTCCCAACGGTGTGCAATCCGCAAGCGCGGGTTCGATAGGATGCGTACTACTATGAAATCAAACCTTTACCACTCCATTCTGGCCGGCGTCGCCGCCTTCTCCCTGTTCAGCGCAAGTCTGGCGCACGCCGATGTCGACACGAGCAAAAGCAGCGTGATTGCCACGACGAAGCAGATGAACGTGCCCGTTGACGGTAAGTTCAAGAAGTTCTCGGCGCAGCTGAATTTCGATCCGGCCAAGCCGACGGCCGGCAGCGCCAACGTGTCCATCGACACCGGCAGCTACGACCTCGGCGCGGACGACTACAACAAGCAGGCCCAGGGCAAGGAATGGTTCGATAGCGCGACCTATCCGGCCGCGACCTTCGTCTCGAGCGCGATCGCGCCGGCCGGCGGCAATCAGTACAAGATCACCGGCAAGCTCACCATCAAAGGCAAATCGCAGACCGTGGTGGTGCCGGTCACCATCGCCAGCCAAGGCAACACGCAAACCTTCGACGGCACATTGCCGATCAAACGCTCACAGTTCGATGTCGGGACGGGCGAATGGAAAGACACGTCGGTGGTCGCCGACGAGGTCGTCATCAAATTTCACATCGTCGCTTCGAAGAAATAACTGAACACACCGAAGCGTCACAACACTTTCTGAAACCTGGAGAAGAACTTGAAGAAGCAACTTTTGCTGGCCGCCAGCGCGCTGGCCGCCGCCATGTCGTTTAACGCAATGGCCGCCGATACGTATCAGCTCGACCCGACGCACACCTATCCGAGCTTCGAAACCGACCACTTCGGCGGCCTGTCGATCTGGCGCGGCAAGTTCAAGAAGAGCAGCGGCACGGTGGTGCTGGACCGCGCCGCCAAGACCGGCACGGTGGACGTGACGATCGATATGAGCTCGGTGGATATCGGTAACGACAAGCTCGACGCGGAACTGGTCACGGACAAGTTCTTCGACGCCGCCAAGTACCCGAGCGCGACGTACAAGGGTACGCAGATCCGCTTCGACGGCGACAAGCCCGTGGAAGTAATCGGCACGCTGACCATGCATGGCATCACCAAGCCGGTCAATCTGAAGATCGAATCGTTCAAGTGCTTCATGAACCCGATGCTCAAGCGCGAAGTCTGCGGCACCGAATCGACCGCGACGTTTAACCGCGACGATTTTGGCGTCGACTTCGGCAAGACCTATGGCTTCAAGATGCAGACCACGCTGCATATTCAGGCTGAAGGCATCAAGCAGTAATACTGTGCTGCCACGCAGCTTGCGTGGAGCGCCCGCCTAAGAATGCTCACGCCAGAAACAAGCCTTTAGCCCATCGGGTTAAAGGCTTTTTTATTGCTAGTACGAGGTTCACCGCGCGGTCGAGACGCAATCCGGGCTGGCCCCGGCGGAGCAAGGTAATATGACGGTTTGACGTCGGGCGTGCCGCACACCTGTGGCGTGTTGCGAACGCCTACGCAAGCCATCAGACAGAGCGACGGCCGCGCGCATCGACTACGATGCCCGCGGCTCGCGCCGTCACCCGTTTCCGCCATCCATGAGTTCTGCAAGCCGCCGCATCGCGCATCTGGACATGGACGCGTTCTACGCGTCGGTCGAGCTTTTGCGCTATCCCGAACTGCGCGGCAAGGCGGTGGTGATCGGTGGCGGCCGCAATGGCGTGCCGCAAACGCTTGAAGACGGCAGCCGCCGTTTTGCGAAGCTGCGCGACTACGCGGGCCGCGGCGTGGTGACCACCTCCACCTACGAAGCCCGCGCGCTCGGCGTGTTCTCCGCGATGGGCATGATGAAAGCGGCCATGCTCGCGCCCGACGCGATTCTGCTGCCCACCGATTTCGAGTCGTATCGCCACTACTCGCGCCTGTTCAAAGCGGCGGTCGCCACGTTCACGGAGCGGATCGAAGACCGCGGCATCGACGAAATCTATATCGACCTCACCGATTTGCCAGGCGAGCCGGCCGGGATCGCCGCGCGCATCAAGGAGGCCGTCAATCAGGCAACCGGCCTCACCTGCTCCATTTGCGTGGCGCCAAACAAGCTGCTGGCGAAGATCGGCTCCGAACTCGACAAACCCGACGGCCTCACGATTCTGACGCCTGCGGACGTGCCGTTGCGCGTGTGGCCGTTGCCGGTGCGCAAGGTCAATGGGATCGGACCGAAGGCCGCGGAAAAGCTCACCGCGCTCGGTCTCGTCACGGTCGGCGATCTGGCGGCGGCGGATGCGGGGCTACTGCAGGATCACTTCGGGCGCAGTTACTCGGCGTGGCTCATGCAAGTCGCGCAAGGCTACGACGAGCGGCCGGTCGTGGTCGAATCGGAGCCCAAGTCGATGAGCCGCGAGACGACCTTCGAGCGCGATCTGCATCCGCGTCACGATCGGCCGGCCCTGTCGAGTTCGTTTACCGGCTTATGCGTGCGAGTCGCGGAAGATCTGGTTCGCAAGGGCTATGTGGGCCGCACGGTGGGCATCAAGCTGCGCTACGACGACTTCCGCACAGTCACGCGCGACCTGACGCTGGACGAGCCGACCGCCGATGCCACCGAGATAAGGCGCGCGGCAACCGAATGTCTCAGGCGGGTGGAATTGAACCGCAAGCTGCGGCTGTTGGGCGTGCGCGTCACGGCGTTGACGCCGGCCAACGCGCAGCCAGTGAAGCAGCGGCTACCGGTTCAGGCTGATTTGCCCTTTACCAGCGACGAGTAATCGCCCGCCTCCGCCGTCACGCCGGCGCTCGAACGCGCCGCCGCCAGGCCGTCGCCTTCCACGCGCAACGCGGTAACGGAAAACGCAAACGTGTTGATGCCGTTCGCGCTTTGCACCGACACCGTACCGCGATGCATCTCCGCAATCGCCTTCACGATCGCGAGACCGAGACCGTGGTTTTCGCGGCTATTGGTGCGCGACACTTCCGCGCGATAGAACCGGTCGAACAGATGTTCGAGCACCGCCGGCTCGATCTGCTTGCCGGGATTGGCCACCGCGACTCGCAACTGATCCGCGTCATGCGTGATCGTCACGGTAATTTCCGCGCCGGGTTCGCAGTGCTGGATCGCGTTCATCAACAGATTGGCGCAGGCGCGGCCGAACAGCGAGCGGTTCATACGCGCCACCCCATCACCGTGCAACTGCGCACTCACCCGCGCTTCTTCCAGCGGAATCTCCAGAAACTCAAGCGTATGCGCAACTTCCGCGGCCAGCGACAATTCGATCAGTCCCGTCGCGCGCTCGCCCTGGTCGGCGCGGGCGAGGAACAACATGTCGTTGATGATCGCGCGCATGCGTTCGAACTCTTCGAGATTCGACTGCAGTGTATGGCGCAAATCGTCGACTGAGCGATTGCGCGTCAATGCCACCTCGGTCTGGCCGATCAGAATCGTCACCGGCGTACGGAGTTCATGCGCCACGTCCGCGTTGAACGACTCGAGGCGGCCGTAGGCGCCGTCCAGACGTTCGAGCGCGCCGTTGAACGAGTTGGCCAGATCGTTCAATTCGAGCGGCAGCGAGGCGGTATTCAGACGTTGCGAGCGGTTATTCGGACTCACCGCGGAGGCATCTCTCGTCAGGCGCGTCAACGGTGCGAGGCCGAGCCGCGTGACCGAGTAACTGAGCAGCAGCACCGCGAGACTGCCCAACGCCGACAGCGCCGCAAGCGCGGAGCCGAACACGCGCATCGTGCGCACGTTCGGCGAATAGCTCGCGGCCACCTGCAACTGCACGGGCGGGCGGTTGGCGTACGCCGGTATCGTCACCGTGGAGGTGAGCATGTCCTCAGCGCCGCCCGGCGGCGTCACGCGCGCGTAGCCACCTGCCCAGCTCTTCACCACCGTACCCTCGACAGGATTGCCATAGTGGAAATACGGATCGGCGCTCGAGATCGAATACAGGGTGCTGCCGTCGTGCGGCGTCATGTCGGTGAGCTTTTCGCGCGCCATGCGCCACTTTTCCGGCGTCACCGAGTGATAGACGATGATGCGCGCGATCTGGGTGCGATCGTCGAGCGATTCGCGCAGGTGGTGTTCCAGCTGGGTGCGCAACACCAGAAACAGCCCGGTGCCGACCAGCGTGAAAACGAACAGCGCCACCAGCGCGAACATCGACGCAAGGCGGCGCGCGATCGAGCGGTTCATGGTTGCTCTGCCTCTTCGCGCACTTCGAGCACGTAGCCCATCCCGCGTACGGTGTGCAGCAGCTTCGAGGAAAACGGGCCGTCGAGCTTGGCGCGCAGTCGTTTGATCGCGGTTTCGACCACGTTCGTATGGCTGTCGAAATTGACGTCCCACACGAGTTCGGTAATGGCGGTCTTCGAGAGAATGTCGCCTTGCCGGCGCGCCAGCACGCTCAGCAACTGGAATTCCTTGGCGGTCAGATCGAGGCGTACGCCGTCGCGGGTAGCGCGCCGGCCGATCAGATCGACGAACAGATCGCCCACGGAAATCAGCGTGGACTCCTGCGACCGCGTGCGGCGTGCCAGTGCGTGCAAGCGCTCGACCAGTTCGAGAAAGGAAAACGGTTTGGTGAGGTAGTCGTCGGCGCCTTCGCGCAGACCACGCACCCGGTCGTTCACGTGATCGCGCGCGGTCAGCATGATGACCGGTGTGGACTTGCGCATGCGCAGCGCCTTCAGCACGCTAAAGCCGTCGCGTTTGGGCAGCATGACGTCGAGGACAATGACGTCGTAATCGAATTCGGTGGCCAGATGCATGCCTTCCTCACCGTCGAGCGCGACGTCGACGACCCAACCCTGCTCTGTCAAACCGGAGCGCAGGTAATCCACCACCTTATGTTCGTCTTCAACGATCAGCAATTTCATACGCATCCTCAAGTATTTGCATTATACGAAACGCCTCGTTTTTCCGTTTTCTGGCTGGCCGTGTCATGGTCGGGCGGCTCACTTCGCAGGAGCCATCGCCTCCTTCGTGTCCGCCATGTTTGCGGTGTTCGCGGTGTTCGCGGTGTTCGCGGTGTTCGCGGTGTTCGCGGTGTTCGCGGTGTTCGCTGCGTTCGCCATGTTTGCTGAGTCAGTCGGGTTCGCTGTGCCCGTGGTATTGCCGCGCGGCTGCGCTCCCGACATGTCCGTGCCGGCATCCCAGCCGCCGCCCAATGCCTTCACCAGTGACACCGACAGCGTCATCTGCTGGCCGTGGATCTGCACGTCCTGACGCTCGCTGGTGAGCAGCGACTGTTGCGCGGTGATCACGTCGAGATACGCGACGAGGCCGCCCGAATAGCGGTCGTTGGCGAGCGACAGCAAATGCTGCGCATCGGTGACCGCCTCGTGCGACTGCTTCGATGCGCCGTCGAGCACGGACAGACCGGTGATGCCGTCCTGCACCTGCTGGAACGCGTTGAGCACGGTTTGCCGGTAGTTCGCCTCGGTGACCTTGTAGCCTTCGCTGGCGAACTGGACGTTCGCCGCGCGGCGGCCGCCGTCGAACAGCACCTGGCCGGCGGCCGCGCCGAGCGTCCACATCAGCGTGGGCGCGCTCAGCAGACTGGCGAACTGGGTGGTTTCCCAGCCGATGCTTGGGGTCAGCGTCAGGCTGGGAAAGAAGGCCGCCTTGGCAACGCCGATCTGCGCGTTCGCCGCGGCCATCGCGCGCTCCGCCGAGGCGATATCCGGACGGCGTTGCAAGACGTCGCTCGGCAGCCCAAGCGGAATCGGCGGCACCTGCACGGCGAGTACTTTGGGTTCGATCGCGAATTGCGGCGCGGGCACGCCCACCAGCGCGGCAATCGCATGTTCGAACTGCGCGCGCTGATTGAGCAGCAGTTGCGCCTGCACGCGGGTCGCATCGAGCAGCGACTTCTGCTGCAACACGTCGAGCCCGGAGACCGAGCCGAGATCGTGCTCGGTCGTTACGTAATCGAGCGCCTTTTGCTGCAGTTTCACCGATTGATTCAGCACGTCGATCTCGGCGTCGAGCTCACGCAGCGAGAAATAGTCGGTGGCGAGATCGGTGGTGAGGACGAGCCGCGCGTTGGCGAGGTCGTCGGCCGATTGTTGCGCGGAGGCCGCGGCACCTTCCACTTCGCGGCGTATCCGGCCGAATAGATCGGTGTCGTAGTTGAGCGTCGGGCCGAGTTGCAGATTGTTCTGCACCGTCGACATCGTCGGCGTGGCGTAATTCGTGAGCGGGCGATCACTGGAGATCCTGAAGCGCGATGCCGCCGCAGTGGCATCGACTTCGGGAATCTGCTGGGCTCGCGTATTCGCGAGCGTGGCCTTGGCCTGCTCATAGTGCGCGCTGGCCGCCGCCAGCGTCTGATTCTGTGCGAGCGCCTGCGTTTCCAGCGTGCCGAGCGTCGGATCGTTGAACGCGCTCCACCAGTCCGGCGAGATCGGCGCATGCGACGGAACCGCGACGCGCCAGTACGAATCGGTTTGCCAGCTGGGCGGCACCTCGGCTTGCGGCCGCTGATAGTCCGGGCCGACTGTGCACGCGGCCAGCAAGGCCGCGCTCGCGGCGGCCGCCAATGCCCCCGCCAATGCCCCCGCCAATGCCCCCGCCTGTGTTCCTCGTGCCATGCGTATCGTGGGTGCCCGGCCAGCGCCCGCCCGCTTCGCGATCACGACGCCCCCTTACCGTTTTTCTGCGGCTGCGTGATTTGCACGTGATCGCCGTCCGCGATCGAATCGCTCGGGTTGATGATGACCTTGTCGCTCGCCTCGATCCCGCTTTCGATCTCGAGCGACTGACCGAGGTCCTGCGCGATCACGATCTTGTGCAACACCACCATGCCATTCGCATCAACCACCGCGACCCGCGGACCTTCGGCGCGAAACAGCAGGGCATTGCCCGGCACCATCAAGCGCGCGTGGGCAACCGCAGGCACTGCCACCTGCACGTACGCGCCGGGCCGCAACTTGTCGTCAGGATTCGGCAAGGTCACTTCGACCTGCAGCGAACGGGTCGGCACGTCGATCGCGCCGGACATGTGCGTGATCGTGCCGTGGAACTGCTGGCCCGGCAATTCGGCCTGCGTGACCACCACCTTCTGTCCGACCGAAACGTTTTGCGCATATGCCTGCGGCAGTTGCACATAGACCCGCAGCGGATCCGCTTGCGCCAGTGCGAACAACGCGCGGCTCGTGCCGCTGCCGGCATCGATCAGGTCGCCGACGTCGACGTTGCGCTGTGTGACCACACCGGCGAACGGCGCGACGATGCGCTTGAACGATTCGAGCTGCTGAAGGCGTTTCACGTTGGCATCGGCGGCGGCGAGATTGGCGACGTCCTGGGTGTAGGCGCTCTGCCGTTCGTCGAGTTCCTGCTGCGAAACCGCATCGCGTTGACGCAGTTGCTGCCAGCGTTCCATCGAGCTTTTGGCGAGGCCGAGACTCGAACTGGTTTGCTGACGCTGCGCCAACGCCTGGGCGAGTTCCTGATCGATCTCCGGCGTATCCAGATCGGCGAGCAGTTGTCCCTGCTTCACGCGCGCGCCGATATCGGCGTACCAGTGCAGCAGATAGCCGGTGGAGCGCGCGAAGATCGGCGATTCGACATTGCCGCGCAATGTGCCCGGCAACAGGGTATTGCCGCCGCCTTCCGTTTGCGTCGGATTCACCACGTTGACGTACTGCGTGGCGTTCTGCTTCGTCGTATCGGCGACCGAGCGGTTTTGCAGGATATCCGCGATCACGGTACGCAACGCGCCCACGGCGAGCAGCGCCAGCACGATCCAGATGGCGATTTTGGCGCGCTTCCATTCGCGATGGCGCGGCGGCAAGGCGTGGCCACCTTCAGTCTCTCGCGCGGGAATCGCCAGCGATGCATGAGTTTTTTCGGTCATCTCAGTCAGCCATCTCAGTCAGCCAGCGCAGCCAGCCGTCATTTACATTGAACGTCACGCGGGCTTGCCCGCGCCGCCGTGATCCGGCGCGGGGCCGTCATTGCCGTGGCCGCCGCCGTCGCCATGGTTGCCGTGCTTGCCCGTCGTGTCCGTGTCGTCATCGTCGTGATGGCGGCGCGCGAGGCGCGTATGGATGCCCGCGAACACCAGCGGCACGAAAAACAGCGTGGACACCGTGGCGAACAGCAGGCCACCGATCACCGCGCGGCCGAGCGGCGCGTTCTGCTCGGCGCCTTCGCCCAGCCCGAGCGCCATCGGAATCATGCCGATGATCATCGCGAAGGCGGTCATCAGCACCGGCCTGATCCGGCTGGCACCGGCTTCGAGCGCGGCCGTCAACGGCGGGGCACCGGCGGAGAGCCGCTGGCGCGCGAACGACACCATCAGAATACTGTTGGCGGTCGCGACGCCCATCGTCATGATCGCGCCGGTCAAGGCCGGCACGCTCAGATGCGTGCCGGTCAGGAACAGCATCCACGCGATGCCCGCCAACGCCGCCGGCAACGCACTGACGATGATCAGCGGATCGACCCACGACTGGAAATTCACCACGATCAGCAAATACACGAGCACGATCGCCACCGCCACGCCCAGACCGAGACCGAAGAACGAACTGCGCATGGTCTCCACCTGGCCACGCACGGTGATCTGACTGCCGCGCGGCAGCGAGGCCCGCACGTTATTCACCAGCTTGTCGACCTGATTCGCCACGCTGCCCAGATCGCGCTTCTCGACGCTCACGTAGAGGTCGATCACGGGCCGGATGTTGTAGTGGGTGACTTCCGCGAACTGAGTCTGCGGTGTAAGCCGCACCAGGTTGCCGAGCAGTTGCGTCGGTCCGTTGGCCGAAGCCGACACAGGCGTGCGCAACAATTCATCGATCGAGGTTATCTGATACTGCGGCGTTTGCACCGCGACGCTATATTCGACGCCGTTCCTGTTGTTGAACCAGAAACCCGGCGAGGTCTGCGAGCTGCCCGACAAGGAAATGAGCACGTTTTGCGCCACGTTGCTCGCGCTCAGATTGAGTTGCTGCAGGCGGGTGCGATCCATCTGAAGATTGATCGCGGGTTCATCCAGCTTTTGCTGGATGTGGGTGTCCACAGTGCCGGGAATCAGCCGCACCTGTTTCAGCAACTTGCGCGCGACGTCGAAGTTGCCCACCTGATCCGCGCCGGAAATCTGTACATCCACCGCGGCGGGCAGGCCGAAGTTGAGAATCTGCGTGACAATGTCGGCCGGCTGAAAGAAGAACTCGACGCCCGGAAAACGCTGCGGCAGGATCGCGCGCAGTTTGTCCATGTAGAGCTGCGTCGGCTTGTGGTTCTCGTTCAAGGCCAGCTGGATTTCGCCGTCGAGCGTGCCGATCGTGCCCGAGTTGCTGTACGAGAGATTGATACCGCTATACGGCAAGCCGAGGTTATCGAGGATCGTGCCGAGTTCGTCGGCCGGTATGACCTCGCGGATCACCTTCTCGACTTCGTCGGCAAGACGCGCGGTTTCCTCGATGCGCGTGCCGGTCGGCGCACGCATGTGCAGACGAATGTCGCCCGCGTCGACGCTCGGAAAGAAGTCCTCGCCGAGCACGAAAACCAGTCCCATCGAGACGACGCAGAACGCGAGAAACAGACTGCCGAAGCGGCCCCGGCGCACCAGCACGCTGCTGAGAATCATGATGTACGCGGCACGCATGCGCTCGAAACCCGCGTCGAAGCGATGATAGAGCCGCATAAACAGATTCGGCCTGGCACCCGCCTTCGGCTTGTGCGCGTGGCCCATCAGCAGCATCGCCATAGTCGGCACCAGCGTGCGCGACAGAACGTACGAGGCGATCATCGCGAACACCACCGCTTCGGCGAGCGGCACGAACAGGTACCGCGCGACGCCGGTCAGGAAGAACATCGGCACGAACACGATACAGATACACAGCGTCGAAACCAGCGCGGGAATCGCGATTTCGCCGGCACCGTCGAGAATCGCATCGTGCAGATTCGTGCCCATATGCAGATGCCGTTCGATGTTTTCGATCGTCACCGTCGCATCGTCGACCAGAATCCCGACCGCCAGCGCAAGGCCACCGAGCGTCATGATGTTGATGGTTTGCCCAAGCGCGTGCAGCGCGATCAGCGAGGACAGAATCGACAGCGGAATCGAGATCGCGATGATGCAGGTACTGCGCCAATTGCCGAGGAACAGCAGAATCATTGCGGCGGTCAGTACGGCGGCGACCAGTGCTTCACGCACCACGCCCTGCACCGCCGCTTTCACGAACACCGACTGATCGAACAACGCGGTAATGTGCAGGTCCGGCGGCAACGCGGCGCGCGCGCTCGGCAGCAGGTCCTTCAGCCTGTCCACGATCGCCAGTGTCGAGGCATTGCCGTTCTTCAGCACCGACATCAGCACGCCGCGCCGGCCGTCTTGCCGCACGATATTGGTCTGCGGCGAGAAGCCGTCGCGCACATGGGCAACCTCGCGCAGATACGTCGTCGCGCCGTTGAGCGTACGCACCGGGATGTCGTTGAGCCCGTCCAGCGTGGAAGGCGAGCCGTTCATATTGATCGTGTATTCCTTCGGCCCGATCTTGGCCGTGCCGGTCGGCAAGATCAGGTTTTGCGCATTGAACGCATTGACTACGTCCGAAGGCGTCAGCCCTTTTGCGAGCAACGCGCGCGTGTCGAGATCGACCGAGATCAGACGCGCTTTGCCGCCGTATGGATACGGCACGGCTGCACCTGGAATCGTCACGAGTTGCGGACGCAGGAAATTCAGCGCGGTGTCGTTGAGCGCCTGCTCCGACAGTTTCGGACTCGACAAACCGAGTTGGATCACCGGAATGCTGGAGGCCGAGTAGCTGATCACCAAAGGCGGTGTCGCGCCTGGTGGTGCCTGTTTGAGCTGCGCCTGTTCGACGGCCACCACCTGCGCGATCGCGGTCTGGATGTTCGCGTCCGGCTGCAGGAACACCTTGAGAATCGAGATGCCGGCAAGCGACTGCGATTCGACGTGCTCGATGTTGTTGACCGTAGTGGTCAGGCCGCGCTCGTTGCCCGACGCGATACGGTTGGCCATGTCTTCGGCCGACAAGCCCGTGTAACTCCA
Source organism: Paraburkholderia fungorum (assembly GCF_046027605.1). Classification (GTDB taxonomy): domain Bacteria; phylum Pseudomonadota; class Gammaproteobacteria; order Burkholderiales; family Burkholderiaceae; genus Paraburkholderia; species Paraburkholderia fungorum_F. The sequence goes on along the minus strand of NZ_JAQQEF010000015.1, from coordinate 31,241 downwards.
GATGATACTGACCACCGGAATATTGATTTCCGGCAACACGTCGACCGGCGTGGTGAGCAGCACGAACGGCGTCGCCAGCAGGATCAGAATGGCCATCACGATGAAAGTGTATGGCCGCTTAAGCGCTACGTTGACGATCCACATGAAACGCGCCCGAGAGAATGCCGAAAGGAATTGAATCGCCGTGACTGAACGGTCGCGCTGTTTCAGCATTCGAAATGCCGAAGCCGGCAGACATGCGCACATGTTTGCCGGGGCCCATGCCCGCGCCTCTCCGGTGAATCAGTGCGTATGCTAGATCGATAGCACCAACACCTGCATGGCGCCAAAATGGCGAAATTGTCAGGAAGGCTAATGTAAGCCTTGCTGGCGCTTCGAACGCTGGCTGAGTCCGAGGACGCAAACGTTTGATGACAGGGAGATGCGCGCTTTTAATGGAATGACTAAAGGCATGTCTCGCTCTCACACCGCGAGAAATACCTTTAGATTGAATTGCGCAATGCAAATACCCTACGCTCAGATTTGCATCGTGCAAAGCCCTTGCGTGAAAGTCGCACTCAGGTAATCAGCGTCCGCTTACCGGATTTGACCAGGCTCGCGGCGCCGGCATCACTTCGCAAACAACGACGACATATTCGCGAACGCCTTGAATTCCAGCGCGTTGCCCGACGGGTCGAGGAAGAACATCGTCGCCTGTTCGCCGACCTCGCCTTTGAAGCGCACATGCGGTTCGATGATGAAGTCGATGCCGGCCTTTTGCAGCTTGTCCGCCGCGGCCTGCCATTGCTCCATCGAGAGCACCGCGCCGAAGTGGCGCACCGGCACCGCGTCGCCGTCGACCTTGCTGGTCTGCCGATGGCCGGCTTCCTCGGGCGCGAGATGCGCGACGATCTGATGGCCGTAGAAGTTGAAGTCGACCCAATCCGGTGCGCTGCGCCCTTCCGGACAGCCGAGCAGTTCGCCGTAGAACTCGCGTGCGGCGGCAATGCTATGCACAGGAAACGCCAGATGGAACGGCGGCAAAACGGTTTCGGAAATGCTCATGATGGGAAAACTCGCAGAAAGGAAAGGGGCTCGCGTATCGATCCATGAAGCGGTCTATGAAGCGATTCATGAAGGAGCACGCGTAAGACAAATTCTAACCATGATTAAAAATGATGGAAAACGATATATATTTGATCTGACCATCACCAGAATCTATCAATCGACCATGCTCAACGAACTCAGAACCTTTATCGCCGTCAGCCAGTCCGGCACGTTTTCTGGTGCGGGAGCACGCATCGGCCTCACGCAATCCGCCGTGAGTGCGCAGATGCAGCGGCTCGAAGAGGAACTCGGCTTCGCGCTGTTCGACCGCACTGGCCGCTCTGCCACGCTCAACGACGCCGGGCGCGAAACGCTCACCCTGGCCGAAGAAATGATGACACTGTACAGCCGGCTCTCGGAACGCGGCGCGGGCGCGGCGGAAAGCGGCATGCTGCGAGTGGGCGCGATTGCGTCCGCGCAAGTGTCGTTTCTCGCCGACGCGCTGGCCCGCTTTCGCGACGACCGCCCCGGCTGGCGGATTCGCGTCGTGCCCGGCGTGTCGCTGGGTTTGCTCGGGCAAGTGGATTCGGGCGAGCTCGATCTCGCCGTCGTCATCAAACCGCCGTTCGCCCTGCCCTCTGAGCTCGAATGGCGCACGCTCGTCACCGAACCATTCGTGCTGCTGGTGCCGAAATCGCTAGCGCGCGGCAAGCGGTCATGGCGCGAGTTGCTCAGGAGCGAACCGTTCATCCGCTATGACCGCGGATCGTTCGGCGGCAGGCTGGTGGACCGCTTTTTACGGCGCGCGCGGCTGAATGTGCAAGACGTGATCGAGCTGGACGAGCTCCAAGGTATCGCGCAACTGGTCGCGCGCGGCATCGGCGTGGCGCTCATTCCGAATACGGCGGGACTCGGCAAGTGGCCCGCAAACGTCACCGCACTCGAACTCGGCGACGCGACGTTTCACCGTGAAATCGGCCTCGTACAGCGTCCGCGGCATAGCCGCCAGGCGGTGGCCGGCGCGCTGGCGGATTGCATCGGTAGCGCGGCGGGGGCGTGAGGTGGCTGAGTTGGGTGGTTGGCCCGAGTTGTCGAGCCGACCGGGTTGTCTGAGTAGCCAGGTCGCCTGAACTGTGCCGCAAACACCCGATTGTCCCGCCGTACAAGCCATCAACTGTATCTGTGAGAGTCGCACGCGGGCGAGCAGAATCGTTGTTCGCGCATCGATACGCGCTTTTGACCCGTACCGTTTCGAGCGGCACGGTTTGCGGCCACCCAGGTTCACAACAAGCCCATGATCGCCAGTACCTTCCTCACCGCCGACGTCCTGATCGCCTATAGCGCCTATTTCGTCGGCACGGCGAGCCCCGGGCCGAGCAATCTCGCGATCATGTCGCTCGCCATGAGCGCCGGCCGGAAATCCGCGCTGACCTTCGCGCTCGGCGTGGTATCCGGCTCGTTTTTCTGGGCGTTACTGGCGTCGCTGGGCTTGTCGGCGGTACTCGCCACTTACTCGGAATGCCTGGTGGCGATCAGGGTTGCCGGCGGACTTTATCTGCTGTGGCTAGGCTTCAAATCCGCGCGCTCCGCATTCAGCGCGAAAAAGTTGCCCGCCACAACCGCCCGCGAAGGCGAGCCGCTCAAGCGGCTCTATCTGCGTGGCCTGCTGCTGCATCTCACCAATCCGAAAGCGATTCTGGTGTGGCTCTCGATCGTTTCGCTGGCCATGTCACCTGCGAGCGGCACGTCGCACACCGCGCCCGTGGTGCTTGGCTGCATGGCGATCGGCGTATCCGTGTTCAGCAGCTACGCAGTGCTGTTTTCGACCGCATCCGCGCGGCGCATCCACGCCGCGATCCGTCGCTGGCTGGACGGTTCGCTCGCGATCATGTTCGGCATCGCCGGAATCAAACTGCTGACGTCGAAAAGCTAGCCGCGCCTGAGGGACGCGACCGCTCTGCGATACTGTCAGCCTGATGACTCGAGCGGACACGCGAACACGATGAGCGGTAGCAATGACCTGAATCCGGCAGCAAAGCGCTCGCCACTACAAAGACGGCTTTATCTGGCCGGCGCCGTCGTGCTGGCCGCCGGCCTGGTCGCCGCGGCGATCATCTATGCGATGGCGCCGGCGCCAGACAGCGCCGTCTCCATGTACAGCATCGCGGACCCGCGCTATCAGATCGAATTGCAGCGCATCGGTGGCAACGCGGCGGTGGTGATGGCGCAGCTTCATCAGTGGTTCGACGGTCTATGGCACGGCACGGCGCTCGCCTATACGGTAGCCGTACTTGGCGCGCTCTCCGCCGGCGCATGTTTTTTTATCGGCTACTTCTTTGCCGACGAAGAGCCGCAGCCCTGAAACCATCCGCCGCGGCCCCGCTAATCAGGCAGTTACGGCGCGTCTTTAACGTGCGCACCGGGCTGCTCCACGCCTGCCATGCGCAGCGCCTCATGCAGGGTGCTGAAAATACATCTTGTCTCGACGACCGGCGTGATTCCATGCCGGTCCATATCCGAGCGCAAATAGCGGTTCACGCGCGCGAAAATCACTTCGATGCCGCTGTGCTTGAGCGTCGCGCATAATTCGCCGACCGAACGCGCCGCCGAATAGTCGAGGTCGGTGATCGCGCTCGCATCGATCACGAACCAGCGCACCGCGCTCGGTGCCTGATCGATCAGACGGCGAGCGTCGTCGACGAAAAAGTGGTCGTTCGCATAGAACAGATCCGCGCCGAAGCGATAGACGATCAGCCCGGGCGCCGTCTGAAGTCCGGGCGTGGCCGGCACAGGTACCCAGACGCCGTCTTCGCCGGGCGCGAGAACCATGGTGTGCGGCCGGTAACTATGCCGCACATGTCGCAGCAGCGATAACGCCACCGCCACCAGAATGCCGTGCTCGACACCGATCAACACCACGGCCGCCGCGGTGAACACCGCCAACGTGAATTCACCGGGACTTTCGCGGCGAATCGAAAACAGCGTTTTCAGATTGACCAGGCCGACGGCGATCGTAAACACGATGCTGGCCAGAATGCAGTGCGGCAGGTACTGCAAAAACCGGCTGAAAAACAGCAAGACCACGACCACCACCACCGCGAATACAACCTGTGCGAACTGGCTGCGCGTACCCGCGCGATCGGCCATGGCGGTTTGCGTCGGACTGCCGTTCACCACGAACGCGCCCGAAAACGCCGCCACGGCATTGGCGGCGGCAAGCCCCAGCAGATCGGCGTTGGTATCGACGGTTTCGTGGTAACGCTCGGCGAATACGCGGCTCGCGGCAGCGCTTTGCGCAACGATCATCACGAAACACGAGGCGGCGACCGGCAGCAGATCGAGAATTTGCTGCCACGTGACCGACGGCATGCGCAGCGGCGGCAGGCCACCCGCCACCGGGCCGAGTACGGCAATGCCGTGCGCGGCGAAGCCGTAGATATCGCTCGCGGCAATGCCCGCCACCACCGCGACCAGCGGTACCGGCACGCGCGGCAAAAAGCGCTTGCAAGCCAGAATGGAGACCACGACCAGAGCGGAAATAGCGAGCGTCGGCAAGTTGATCCGCGTGACATCGCGCGCCACCAGCGCAAGTTGGGCGATGCTGGTCGCGGCATGCCCGGGCAAGCCGACCATGTCGCCCAGCATGGCGATGCCGACCTGGACGCCGACGCCCGCGAGAAAGCCGACCAGGACGGTGCGCGAGAGAAAGTCAGCAAGAAAACCGAGTTTGAAGATCCGCGCGATGAGGAGAAGCGCGGCGGTAAGCAAGGCGACCATCCCGGCGAGCGCCGCATAGTCGGCGCTCGAAGCCGGCGCCATGGTCGAGAGGCGGCTCGCGAAAATAGTCGCGGTGGCGGAGTCGGCCGCCACCACGAGGTGCCGCGACGCGCCGAAGAACGCGAACGCGATAAGCGGCAGAAAGACGGTGTAAAGCCCCGTGACGGCAGGCATGCCGGCAATGCGCGCATAGCCGAGCACTTGCGGAATATCCATCGACGCCAGTTGCACGCCGGCCAGCGCGTCACGCGCCGCCGCGGCACGGCTCAAAGGAAGCACGCCTTTCAGTACGCCAAGGCGCGCCGTGATGTTTGCCAGAAAATCTCGCATGCGCGATGCTGCCCCAAACTTAGGTTATCGCGCATCGTGCCGCGACTCGGCACATAAAGGCAAGGCTGGAGAGCACGCCCGGCTGAAGAAGATCGCCCAAGGCCTGCCGTTCATCCCCGCGGCATGGCTGAACCCCGAATCGTTCCAGTTTGGGTTAACGCTTGAACTGCCCGGTCTGAGGATCCACGTGCCGCGCAAAACCGAACAACGCGGCGATGCAGATCGGACAGGCGATGATGAATACGGCCAACATCTCACACCCCGTAACAAATTGTTACGGCCAAGTTTAAGCGATTGGTATGCGAAATGAATGAGGGAAAACGCAAGTCACTGTTGCGGCGTATTACGGCGACGCCCGACACCGACACAAGGCCTGCTTGCCTGCTATTTCGAGCCTGAATATGTCCGATACTTAAGTCAAAAACTCGAATTCTGCCCAAAGTATCGGACACACCATGTGTATCGGACACACCCCTTGACGGTTCCAGGTTTGATGCGCGAGGTTCGCAGCACGGCATACGAGGCATGCCGGTCACAACTGGCACCTTCGCGCCGGCGTTCCGGCACATGGCCTCGCACCCCGTATAATCCGGCATGATCCGAATTTCCCTCTCTACGCTCCAGCACGCGGCCACCCATGCGGCCACCCATGGCCACCGCGCCGCCCTCCACCCCACGGCGGCCGTATGAAAACACCCAAACGTCTGCTGCCGCTGGTCGAGGAAGGCCTGATCGACGAAGTCATCTCGCAGTTGATGAGCGGCAAGGAAGCCACCGTGTACGTGGTCCGCAGCGGCGAATCCACACGTTGCGCGAAGGTCTATAAGGACGCCAAACAGCGCAGTTTCCGTCAGGCCGCGTCCTATCGCGAGGGCCGCAAGGTCAAGAACAGCCGCCAGCAGCGCGCAATGGAAAAAGGCAGCCGCTATGGCCGCGAGGTGCAGGAACAGGCGTGGCAGAACGCGGAAGTGGATGCGCTGTTCCAGCTCGCCAACGCCGGTGTGCGTGTGCCGCAGCCCTTCATCTGCACCGACGGCGTATTGCTGATGGAATTGGTGACGGATGCGCACGGCAACGTCGCGCCGCGTCTGAACGATGTCGAGATGACCGAAGCGCGCGCGCTCGAACTGCACGCGCTGCTGCTCAACCAGGTGGTGCGCATGCTGTGCGCCGGCATGATTCACGGCGACCTGTCCGAATACAACATCCTGCTCGCCGCAGACGGCCCGGTGATCATCGACCTGCCCCAGGCCGTGGATGCCGCCGGCAATCTGGAAGCACCGGCCATGCTGGAGCGCGACGTGAACAACCTCGCCACTTACTTCGGCCGATTCGCCCCCGCTTTGCTCGACTCGAGCTACGGCAAGGAAATCTGGTCGCTATACGAAGCGGGCGCGTTGCACGTGGATGCCGAGTTGACCGGCCGGGTCGAACTGGACACCACGCCGATCGATCTCGAAGGCGTGCTTCAGGAACTCGAAGACACGCGGCTCGATGAGGAAGCGCGTCTGCGCTACGAACAGTCGCTGCGCAGCGGAACCTGATCACCCTGAGCAGCCGTTGCGCAACGCGTAAGCGGTCCACGAACGGACCCGCAGCTTGCGCGTACCTGAACGCCGCTGCGAGCAGAAACTACGAAGCGCTACTGCAACTGGCCGTCTGGGTCCTGCTCGATGAAGCGACAGCCCCAGGTGCCGGTCCCACCGATTCCCGCATCGTCACGCTCACCGGAAACTCGCGGAAAATCTCCCACGAGGTCCGGTAGCACTGGTTGACCAGCCAGCGCACCGCGTTCTGCGTCAACTCCGCCGTCGGGATATGCACCGAAGTCAGCCCAGGCGCGGCATAAGCGGCCGAATAATCATCGTCATAGCCGATCACCGAGACTTCGTCCGGTACGGCAATGCCCGCCTGGTGAAAGCGCGCTAGAGCACTCACCGCCATCGTGTCGTTCGCGCAGAAGAGTCCCGTGAAGCGCCGCTTCGAATCGAGCAGCTTCTGCGCAGCCGCGTAGCCGCCTTCCGGCGAGAAGTCCGATTCGATCAGTGTGACGTCCTCGCGGGCGATACCCTCGCGTGCCAGTTCGGCAAAGAAGCCTTCGAGCCGGATCTGATTGTCCGAGGCGCTGGACGGCCCGGAAATCACCGCGATATGCCGATGCCCATGATCGAGCAGCGTGCGTGCCGCCAGTTCTCCGCCGCGCCGGTGATCCGCGCAGAACGACGCCTCGGGCAACTGATCGAACGCGCGATTCAGAAATACCATCTTTGGATGCATGCGATGCAGCATGTCCAGATCGTCGTCGTGCAGATCGTGGCTGATCACCACCACGCCGTCGCAATCGCGGCCGATCAGAAATCGCACCGCCTCAATGGCCTGTTCGCGCGGCGACGCTTCCCCGCAGCCCGTTGCCACCACCACGTGGCGGTGCACTGCGCGCAGTTCGGTGTCGGTCTGCTTGAGAATCGTGCCGTAATAGGAGCCGAAGAAGGTCGGCACGAATATGCCGATCATGCCGAGCGATTGCGTCGCCATGGCCCGGCCGATGGACGACGGCCGGAAATTCAGCGCTTCGATCGCCGCTTTTACGCGCGCGGCGGCATCCGCTGAAATGGGCCCCTTGCCGGAAATAGCTCGCGACGCGGTCGACATGCCGACGCCGGCCAGTGCCGCGACATCTTTGAGTGTTGCCACGCGATTCTCCGTCAAGCCTTTTGTTGTATTCAACGACGCCTCATGCGGTCACGGTCACTATAGACGCGCGCCGCCTTCTTCATCGAACAGCGAAATATGTGCGCCGTCGAACCAGAACGTCGCGGCATCCCCTATCGCCACCGGCGTTTTCGTCGGATCGATCGACGCGATTTGCACACCATGATAGTCGAGCCAGATGACGCGGTGGTTGCCCATCGGCTCGACCAGTGAAATGGTGGCGCGCTCGATCATGGTCGTGCTCGAGGCTTCGCCCACGTGCACGTCTTCGGCCCGTACGCCGAGCAAGCAACGCGTGCGATCCGCGGGTGCGCTTTTGAACGGGTACGGCGATACGTCGAGCCGCAAGTGCGCCGTACAAAAGTATAGCGAGCCGTCGCGTGCTTCCAGCGAGCCCTTGAGTACATTCATCGCGGGCGAGCCCAGGAATGTCGCGACGAACAGATTGTTCGGCCGCGCATAGACTTCGGCGGGCGTGCCGAACTGCTGGATCACGCCGCCGCGCATCACGGCCATGCGCGTGGCGAGCGTCATCGCTTCGACCTGATCGTGGGTCACGTAGATCATCGTCGCGCCCAAACGCTGGTGCAGTTGCTTGAGTTCGCGGCGCAATTCGGTGCGCAATTTCGCGTCGAGGTTCGACAGCGGCTCATCGAATAGAAACACGTCGGCTTCGCGCACGATCGCGCGGCCGATCGCCACGCGCTGCCGCTGCCCGCCCGATAGTTGCGCCGGCTTGCGCTTGAGCAGCGGGCCGAGTTGCAACATCTCGGACGCCCGCGTGACGCGCCGCTCGATTTCCGCCTTCGGCGTGCCGTTGATGCGTAACGCAAACGACAGATTGCGCTCGACACTCATGGTCGGATACAACGCGTACGACTGAAACACCAGCGCAATGCGGCGGTCTTTCGGATCGGCCCAGGTCATGTCTTCGCCGGCAATCTCGATGCTGCCGTCGGTCACGTCGATCAAACCCGCGATACTGTGCAGCAAAGTGGATTTGCCGCAACCCGAGGGGCCGAGCAGCACGACGAACTCGCCTGCTTGCACGTCGAGATCGAGATTCTCGATCACCGTATTCGCGCCGAGCTGGATCTTCAGATTGCGCACCGAGACATTGGCCGGATTCGATAGACGCGCCGCATCCGCCGCATTGCCGAGGTTTGCCGCGTCTGCCACAGCGTCTGCCACAGCGTCTGCCACATTAACCGCGCCTGCTGGATGTGCCGTCGCATCCGCGGTCACATTTGCCGCCCCATTTGCCCCCGCATTTGCCGCCGCGTTTGCCACACTAGCCAGGTTTGTCATGCCCTATCCTTTGACTTATCCCTTGACGGCGCCGGACGCAATGCCGCGCACAAACCAGCGGCCCGAAATGAAGTAAACCGCCAGCGGTACCATCGAGGTCAGAATGGTCGCCGCCATATTGACGTTATAGAGCCTCTCGCCAGTCGTCGTGTTGATAATGTTGTTCAGCTGCACCGTCATCGGCAGATTTTTCGTGCCGGCGAACACCAGGCCGAGAATGAAGTCGTTCCAGATACCTGTCACCTGCATGATCACCGCGACGACGATGATCGGCGTGGACATCGGCAGCATCAGTTGCAAAAAGATGCGCCAGAAGCCGCCGCCATCGATGCGCGCCGCCTTGAACAACTCCTGCGGAATCGACGCGTAGTAGTTGCGGAATAGCAGCGTCATCACCGGCATGCCGAAGATCGTATGAATCACCACGATGCCCGGCAGCGAACTGAACAGATGCACGCTCGCAAGCACGCGCACCAGCGGATAGACCATCACCTGCACAGGAATGAAGGCGCCCATCAGCAGCACGCCGAACAGCAGCCCGGCGCCGCGTGGCCGCCAGAACGACAGCGCATAGCCGTTCACCGCGCCGATCACGATCGACAACACCGTGCTCGGCACGACGATCCGCACCGAATTCCAGAAGCCGACCTGGATGCCGTTGCAATCGAGCCCGGTACACGCGGAGTGCCACGCGGCGCTCCATGCGTCGAGGGTGAAATGCGCGGGGAAAGCGAGCAGATTGCCGAGGCGAATCTCGCTCATCGGTTTGACCGAGGTGACGAGCATCACATACAGCGGCAACAGGAAGAACAACGCGGCGGTGAGCAGGAATGCGTAGACGCCGAGGCGCGCGGGTGTAAAAGCCCGGCGGCGCCGGCGCGTACGGCTCGGCGTGCCGCCCTTGAGTGGCGGACTCAGCGTGTTCATCACACCTCCTTACGCAACGCAGCGCGGCTGCGGGCATAGAAGAACGGCGCGAGAATCGCCAGCACCGTGGCCAGCAACACGATCGACGCCGCCGACGCGAGGCCGATGTTCGCGCGGCCGAACAGATAATCCATGATGAACTTCGCCGGTACTTCGCTCGCCGTGCCGGGGCCGCCTTGCGTCATCGCGACGACCGCGTCGTAAAGTTTCACGACCATCACGAAGAGCAGCACGAAGGCGGTGGACATGGAAGGTCCGAGCATCGGCACGACTATGCTCGCATAGACGCGCCAACGCGGAATCCCGTCGATACGGGCGGCTTTCCAGAGTTCGTCGTCGATACCGCGCAAGCCGGCCAACAACAGCGCCATCACGAGACCGGACGCCTGCCACACCGTCGCGATCACAATCGTGTAGATCACCCAGTCCTGATCGACGATCCAGTCGAAACGCGCATGCACGAAGCCGAGTTTATGCAGCACGGCCTGCGCGCCCAGTTGCGGATTGAGAATCCACTGCCAGACCAGACCCGTTGCGACAAACGACATCGCATACGGATAGAGAAATACCGTGCGCAACGCGCCTTCCGCCACCACGCGCTGGTCGATGAAAATCGCCAGCAACAAGCCGATCACCATGCACGCCACAATGAAACACGCACCGTAAATCACGATGTTTTGCAGCGACAGCAGCCAGCGGTCGTTGTTGAAGAGCCGCGTATATTGCGTGAGGCCCGCGAAGTCGCCGGAAGGAAACGTGCGCGAGTTGCTGAGGGACACGCGCGCGGTCCAGACCATCGTGCCGAGATACGCGAACACGACGGTCAGGACCATGGGCAGCAACGCCAGCCACACCGCAAATGGAAAACGCTTCTTTAACGGCTTTTTCTGCGACCCCTTGCGAGACCTGGAGCCGGCGGCTGGCAGCTTGAGCGCATGCATCGCGAGCGCCTAGCTCTTCAACGCACTGGCAAACGCCTTCTGCGCGTCGTCGACCGACTGGTTCTTATTCCAGAAGTTCGTGATGACGTCGATCAACGCGCCCTGCGTATCAGGCGAGAGCAGCATTTCCGGATTCGGCAACTGACGTGACTTGTCCTTCATGATCGCCATGCCCTCCTTCGCGCAGATGTCGAGACTGCTGGCGTCCACATCGGGACGAATCGGAATCGAGCCTTTCTTCGCGCTGAATGCGACTTGCGCGGCCGGCGAGGTCATCACCGTGGCAAGCAGATTTTGCGCCTTGATCGCGTTGGCGTTATCGGTTTTCGGGAACACGAAGACGTCGCCCGCGACCAGATACGGCGAGTGCGGACCGAAACCCGGGAAGCAGCCGAAGTCCTTGCCGGCAGTCTGGTTGGCCGCCGAGAATTCGCCCTTGGCCCAATCACCCATGATCTGCACACCCGCCTTGCCGGAAATCACCAACGCGGTGGCATCGTTCCAGTTGCGGCCAGGCGAGCCCGGATCGACGAAATCATGCAAGCGCTTGAACGACGCGAGTACTTTCTTGAAGGCGTCGGACTTGACCGCGTTCTGGTCGCGATCGCGATACACCTTCAGGTAGAGATCGGGACCGCCGACGTCGGCGAAGACCGCGTCGAACGTGATCTTTTCCTGCCACGGTTGACCGCCGAGCGCGAGCGGGATCACGCCTGCCGCCTTCAGCTTGCCGAGATCGGCGAGGAATTCATCGTAGCTCTTCGGCTCGCCGGCAATGCCGGCCTTCTGGAACACCGGCTTCGAATAGAAGAACCAGGCCGGCATGTGAATATCGACCGGCGCGGCGTAGTAATGGCCTTTCACCTTGATGCTGTCGATGATCGACTGCGGGAATACGCCGTTCCAGTTTTCTTTCGCGGCGACGTCATCGACATTGTTCAGCAGGCCCTGATCGATCAGGTCGTGAAACTGCTTGGAGGTATTGAACTGCGCGGCCGTGGGTGGATCGCCGCCGACGATCCGGTTGATTGCAGTGGAGCGCGCCTGATCGGCGCCGGCTACCGCATTGTCGACCCACTGGCCACCGGCTTTGTTATACGCATCGGCGAACTGGCGGATTGCAGCCGACTCGCCGCCGGAAGTCCACCAGTGAATCACGTTGGCCTTCAAGGGTTCCGCTGCGTGCGCGACGACGCCGTACAACGCCAGTGCTGCAACCACGCCTCGCAAGACCATTTTTCTGCTGTGCATTCCGTCTCCTCCAGGCTGCGCGCCTGTGTTTCAAGTCGACATACAAACCAGCTCAACCTGCCGTCAGACCTGTGCTTTACGCTCCTTCAAGAACTTCGCCACCAGCTCCGCGCTGCGTTTGACTGTACGCTTCTGGGTACTGTAGTCGACGTGCACGACACCGAAGCGACGCTCATAACCGAACGCCCACTCGAAGTTATCCATCAGCGACCACAGGAAATAGCCGCGAATATCCACGCCGGCCTTGATCGCCTGATCGACCGCCGCGAGATGGCGCTTGAGGAACGAGATGCGCTGGGTGTCGTCAATGTGGCCGTCGATCACCTTATCATCCGAAGCCATACCGTTCTCGGTGATGTAGATCGGCGGCAGGTTGTGATACGTGCTGTGGAAGCCGGTCAGCAGATCGCGCAAGCCATCCGGGTAGACCTCCCAACCCATTTGCGTGCGCTCGACGCCTTCGAGCGGCACTTCGCGGAATCCGTGCGCGCCGTCGCTCGCAACATTGCTGCGAAAGTAATAGTTGATGCCCAGGAAATCGAGCGGCGCGGAAATGGTCTGCAGGTCGCCGTCGAGAATCAGCGGTTCGGTGCCCGGCCACAGTTCGAACAGCTCTTCCGGATACGCGCCCTTGAGCAGCGGATCGAGAATCCATGCGTTGTGCTGGACTTCGAACAGATGCGCGGCGCGCTGATCTGCGGCGCTGTCGCTATTGGGCGTGCCGCGGCCGATGTTGGCCACGATACCTTTCTGCGAAGCCGGATCGTTGGCGCGTAATACCGGGATCGCAAGGCCGTGCGCGAGCAGCAAATGATGCATTGCCTGCGTCGCGAAACGTCCATCGGCGAGGCCCGGCGCGTGGTGTCCGTTGCCGTAACCGAGATACGCCGAGCACCACGGCTCGTTGAGCGTCGCCCACGCGTCGACCGTGCCGGCCAGTTCGCGGCTCATCAGGTCGGTGTAGTCGGTAAAACGATATGCGGTGTCGCGATTGAGCCAGCCGCCGCGGTCTTCCAGATGCTGCGGCAAGTCCCAGTGATAGAGCGTCACGAAGGTCGTGATGCCCTTCTCTTTCAGACGGTTCAGGAGGCGCTTGTAGAAGTCGAGTCCTTGGCGATTTGGCGCGCCTGCTGCGTCCATGACGCGTGGCCATGCTATCGAGAGCCGGTAGCCTTCCAGTCCGAGCGAGGCCAGCATGTCGATGTCGGCTTCCCAGCGGTGATAGTGATCGCAGGCCACGGCGCCTGTGTCGCCGGCCAACACCTTGCCGGGCGTGGCCGAGAAGGTGTCCCAGATTGATGGCAGGCGGCCGTCTTCGTTTACGGCGCCTTCGATCTGATAGGAGGCCGTGGCGGCACCCAGCAGGAAGTTCTTGCGCCACAGCGTGGAGTCCGCGGGCGGGATGAAGGGATCGGCGAGCGAGCCGTTGGAAACTGCTGGGGAGCGGGTGTCGGATACAACCGATGCGTCGTTTGCCACGGATTCTCTCCTGCGCTGAGGTCATTGAACCGGGTACGGCGGACGTCGATGTGGAAGCTGTTTCCGAGCCCGTTCACGGCAGAAGTGGAAGCGCTTCCACAAGCGACCAGCGAACGATAGCAGTGGCGGATTCACCGCAGCAATCAGGGTTTGTCTGGAGAGGGCTGGCATGCGCGGCGGGAAAATGCGCCGCGCATGAGAGTGTTTGGCTGAAGCCGGATTGAACAGGCGGTTGGCGCTGTCCGGCGATCCAAGGTGAAGTGCTGCAACAAGTCAGGTGTTACGCTGACTGATCACATACCAAGGTACGTTACGAACCCGATCCGCCATACAGATGGCGCAAGTCCGCCCCGCCGACCCTCTTGTTTCGCTCGACAATCATTAACCCGTCGCCCGCCTCAGGATAGCTAGCAAGCGGCTGTTCATCAAGGCGATCAATGTTGAACGAGTCGAGGACGAGACCTGCCGAGGTTTTATCGACGATTGCGTAAATAAGCACCGGGACACCCTCGTCGACGGATATCAGTTCACGCGTCAACGTTCTGGAATTCTCCCAGCCCCCATAGCTCTCCTCGTTGTGACTGATCGACAGGCAATAAGGAACGTTGACTTCGCGCACTGTACAGGTTCGAATCTGCTCCATCCAGCGAGCTACGTCGGCGCTGTAGAGCGACGCGTTGACCGATATAAGAAACTCAAGAAGCTCGCGTTCTTGAGGTCTAAAAGTTCTTTGCATCAATACTTGAAATCGTATTCGTCCAACAAGATCGGCATTTCGAGTTTTCCGGCAACGAGTGCGGTCAACTTTGCTGGTTCAACAGCTTCCACGATCAACGGTTGGCAATCTTCGACATAGGTCACAATCACGGAATAAGGCGTACGCTTAACCATCAGTATCCTCTGCGCTGTTCGGCTCGTCGATTGGGTGCTGCGTGACGTTCAGGAGTCTCTTGATGTCAGGACGGCCCGCTGCAATCACATTGAGCACTGCAACTCCGAGCTGCCGCGCCAATTCGTCGTCAAACTTGAACTCGTCACCTTCCAAAAAAAACGGCACCTCCATGACTCCACCCACGAGCGAAGCCAGCTTGGTTGAATCTACAGCTTGCATGATCAACTGCTGAGGATCTTCGGTGTAGGTCAAAACCATGCAATACGGCGGACGATTAGCCATCAATACCCCCTACATTGTTGATATCTATCAAATGCGTTCGCTAAACACAGGCTCCAGTTTCGCTTACCCCTTGGCCCAGCTAACAGAGCGCACTCATCCCTATCATTCTCGTATTGAGCATAGCATTCACTCTCGTGGGCTTCCCTGCCACCACACTTAATCATCCCACCGCCACCGCTTCCGGCTCCGAAGAGAGCGCTGTAAAGCAGCGATCTTTTCGCAGAGCTGGTCAAGTCCGGCACAAGAGCGGGATAAGGAACCTGCAACTGATCGCTCAGCATCAGCTCTGTCGTCTCGCCCCACTTCGGCAGTGTTTCGCTCAGTTCATTACCAAAAAGCGTCCCCGTCAACTTGGCTTTCCACGCCACATAGCATTCAACGCAGAGTCGTGGGACGAAGGCCTTACCGTCGGACTGGATTCCAGTAAGGTTAGCGGGTGGCGAAACCGGATCGTTACCCAACTCCCAGTTGGTGAGCCACACGCCCAGTTCCGCGTCGCTGATCGGCTGTTGACCGCCACCATTCTTTGCCACTGTCGCTGTACGCGTCGACACCGTGCCGTTCGCAGCATAGCCGTACCGGACCACCAGTTTGCGGGCGAGTCCACCGTTGACAGCACCTGCCTTCTCGTCATACTGAAAAACAGATACGCGCCCGCGTTCGTCGTAACTGATGTCCGCCTGACCGCTATTGCCGGCTATCGCTGTTGCACGATTCGCGGCGTCACGAGCGAGCGTTCGCATCGACCAACCCGACATAGCATCTCGCGTCGTCGCGATATTGCCCCTCGCGTCGTACGTGTAGGTCCAGTCTCCTGTCTTCGTGGCATTCTGGGTGATCGTGGCCGACAGAAGACGGCCCGCGTCATCGTAGCGTGCGCCGACCGTCAGTTGACTGCCCGTCCCGACCGCCTTCAGCCCCTGTTCGCCTGTCCTGTGTATCTCCTTCAGGAGTCGTTCTCTGCGTCAGATTCCCCGCGATATCCCACTTGCGCGATATCGTTCCGGCTGGTGTAACGATTGAACCAGGACGCCAGGCGTCCGGGAAACTGAAGCTGTACGTGCTCGTGCCGTACATGTCGCTGAGTGTCGTCTTACCAGAACTGTGTGACCTTGCCCAAAGGATCTACCATGCCAACGATACGATCGCTATCGTCATACTGAAGGGTGATCCTGAATCCGTTCGGTCCTATCTGATCGACCGGCCACTGGTTGATTTGCACCATCCGCTGTCTGGAGTCAAACCCAAACTTGCGGATCATCCCGGTGCGGGTGGTCTCGGAATAGAGATTGCCGTTGCCCGAATAAACTTCAGTCATACGGAGTAGTTCGTCTGTCAGGCGGTAGTCTCCATTGCCAGCATTCGTCAAGGAGAGCCCCAGATTTCCCAGCACGGCCCACGCTTTGCCGTTCCACTTGAACGTCAAAGGTTGCTGGTTACCCCGATAAGCAACGATTTTCGGCGCGCTCGCATTAACCGCCGTCAGATCAATCCTGCGCTGCCAGTTGTTGACCCAGTTGCGGCCCATCGCTGTCTGCGAGGTGTCATAAAGCCTCGAAAGATACGTGCGCCCAAAGACGAATGGGAGCGCATCGCCGCTCGCAAAGTCAGTTTCGGAAAGCGTGACGATGCCCTCTGCCGGCAATACCGGGTCCGCTACCGGGCACGAGCCTTCCGGAGAAGGGGGAACCGGTGCGCCGCCGCAATAGTCCTTTATCCAGTCCGAGGCATTGGGACAGTTGTAGTAATTCATGCTGTTGAACGGATCGTCTGCGCCCCTCGACATAGGTGTCGTGCCTGCCACCTGGACAGCGCAGGTCGGGGTCCCGGGAGTCCCGAGAGACTTCTGATATGCCTGCATGCATTGCATGTAATCTGCCGCGTTAACATCAAACGCGACCATAAGCAGCATGAATACGGCTAGCAGGCGAGCCGCCATGCCCGCCGCCTCCTCGGCAAATCTATTATTTTTCATAGTCATCCTTATTGGTTTTACTTGCCTTAACCACAAGTAACCTATAAGGAGCATTACATCCCTGCTATCCGAAAATTCCCAAAATTACAATTTTCAGAATTCCCGCACACAATTTCACTCAGACATCCTACGTAATCCGTAGAGAATTACGAACGAGCCTGCCTGCCATCGGCGCGTCGCAGTAAGAAAAACAGAAGACTTAGACAGGCTGCACGCAGTCCCGTTGGACGCGAGATATACCTGCATGAAGATGAATGGGGACTGAGGGGCCGATCTGAGACAACTCGAAGGAAAAGACGGGGCGCGGCGACAGCCGCCCCAAAAGATCGATGCAAAGCGCCGGGCACCGCGTTAAGCGCCCGCCGTGACGCGCCGTTAAGACTTCTTCGCCGCCAGATTCAACGCGCCGCCGTCGTAGGCTTCGCAATACACCTTCCAGTCGGCGATCACCTGCGCCTCGCATTGCGTCGCCAGCTCAATCAACGGCAACTGCCAATCCCGCCGATTACCAAACGCAATCAACTCATCCGCAATCGACGACTTCTGCCGGCCACCGCTGCGCAATTGCCCCCACGCGCTCAATTCAGCCATGCTGTTGATCACTTCTTCGAGCCGCGGCAGCTTGCCGTCCCAATCGCTCAACGCCACCCTATCTTCCGAAGGCTGCAAACTGCGCAGCACATACGAGCGCTGATTGAATTCAACCGCATGCAAGAACGCTTGCGAGACCGCCTGATTGCGCCGCTGAATTTCAACCACGCGCTGCGCCTCGCTTTGCCATTTCGGCTGCGGCGTGCGCACATGCGGCGTGACCGAAGAAGGCAGCGCCTCTTTCAGATCGATCAGATAGTTGCCGTCCGGCGAGCCTTTGCCTTCGACGAGAATCACATAGCGGTCCACGCCCAGGCTGCCTGTGCCGGCAATCCGCCGCGCCACGTCGATGATGCGATAGAAGTCGGGATTGGGTTCGCCCGCGGCGAATTTATTCATGAAGTCGGTGACAGCGGCGCGCGCCTTGTCGCTGACCGGCAGCGCTTTCTTGCCGTCCACTTTCAGCACGCGGGTCTTGCCCTTGAGCACGGTGCGCCGGTCGAGATGCGCGGCGCGCGAGCGGCTCGCCAGCGCGTCGAACAGCTCGCGCACCATGCCGATCGACGTCTCCGGCTCGATCCAGCGTGATTTGCCGAAGGCGAGCGCCGCACCGTAGGCGTCGACCGCGGTGTGACACAGCGCAAGTGCCTGCGCGCGGCTCAGCTTGAGGTCGGTCGCGCCGACCAGCACGCTCGTCAGGAGCCGCACCAGTTCGTAAAGACTGGGCGCCAGACAGGCTTCATCGAAATCGTTGTTGTCGAAATAGATCAGGCGATTATCGCCCTTGTAGCTACCGAAATTCTCCAGATGCATGTCGCCGCAAATCCACACCGGCGGCGCTTCGTCGAGCACCTTGTCATGCGGCAAACGCGCGTAAAACAGGTGACAGGTGCCGCGCAAAAACACGAACGGCGAGCCGCGCATGAGCTTGTATTTCATGGCGAGCCGTTCAGGGTCCCGGCCCGCATTGAAGCTGGCGATGATCTGTGCAATATCGGACATGTGTTTCCCCTTCAGGCGGCTCGATGCAGGCCCTATCCGCTCGCCTGCGCATCTGCCTGCACGCCAAACTTCTTACGATACGCGCCTGGGCTCGTCAAGGCGATACGCCGGAAGTGCCGCCGCAGCGATTCCTCGGAACCGAAGCCCGCCAGCTCCGCAACACGCGCCATCGGCAACGGAGTCGGCGCTTCGAGCAGCTCTCGCGCGATCGCCACGCGTTCGCGCACCAGCCATTGGTAGGGCGCCATGCCGGTGGCGTCGTGAAACTGCCGCTGCAGCGTACGCGGACTCATCGCGGCCCATTCGGCCAGCGAGCGCAAGGTGTGCGGCAACGCGGGATGACTGCGCACCCAGTCCATCAGTTTCGCCAGACGCCCGCTCTCGTCTTGCGGCATCGGCCGCGGCACGAACTGCGCCTGGCCGCCCTCGCGATGCGGCGCCACCACGAGCCGCTGGGCGACCCGGTTGGCGACGGCGCTGCCATGATCGCGTCGCACCAGATGCAGCAGCATATCGAGCCCCGCCGCCGATCCCGCCGAGGTGATGATCTGGTTTTCGTCGACATACAACGCATCCGGCTGCACGTGCAATTGCGGATAGCGTTGCTGCAATTTGTCGGCGTAGCGCCAGTGCGTGGTGACGATTTTGCCGTCGAGCACGCCCGAGGCGGCCAGCACGAACACGCCGGAGCAGATCGAGCAGAGGCGCGCGCCGCGTAGGTAGGCGGCACGAATTTTCTTCAACAGCGGCTCGGGCGGCAATTCGTCGG
This sequence comes from Paraburkholderia fungorum, assembly GCF_046027605.1. Lineage (GTDB taxonomy): Bacteria > Pseudomonadota > Gammaproteobacteria > Burkholderiales > Burkholderiaceae > Paraburkholderia > Paraburkholderia fungorum_F. Next base: position 11,979 of record NZ_JAQQEF010000015.1, on the reverse strand, counting down.
CATCGCGCCAGCCGGGGATGACGATCGTGTCGGCCCGATCCAGCAGCTTGAGCGTGTATGGCGCGGCGACGGTGATGCCGCCGGCTGCGCGAATCGGACCGGGTTCGCTCGCGCACACCGCGAAGCGATACCAGTCCACGCCGAGTTCCGGGCGCTCGAGCGCGAACAGTTCGGTCACGCAGCCGAATTCGAAGGTACAGAGCCGGTCGTAAGCCAGCGCAACGACAAGATGATTGTGCATGGCGCAATGTTACACGGTGCTTACGCCGCCGCTCGCCGACGCCTGAGAACGGAGCCGGCGACCGATGAGAACCTCAGCATCTGTCGATGCATGGGCGCCCCGCCTCTCGACACTCCGGTCAGCTTGACCCGACGTTCGCCGATTCGCGCGACAGCCCCATGACAGCTTGCAGAATCGCCGCGCGCGCCTGTCCGAGAATCATCCCCCGCCATGCGTCGTCATCGCAATAGAAGGCTGCGCGAATCGCCTCGCGGATCGAGTTGATCTGCTGCTTCTCCGCCTGGGGATGCTGGCGCAGCCAGACATCGGCCCGCAGCATGTGCAACATGTCGACGAGTGGAATCGTGCCGTATTCGATCGCGATCGCCGTGGTGTCGGCATGCGCGCAGGTCCGCCGCAGCGTGTCGAGCACGGGTCCCGCTACGTTTGCTGCAACCGACGTGCCGTCCAGCGGACTCGTCACGTCGGCACCCCACCAGTTGCGGGCGCGCTGCAGCTCGCCGTTACCGAGCCGCCCCACGCAGATTTTCTCGCCGTGTCCGTACGGGCCCAGTCCCGTATGAAAATCGATCCAGCCAATGCTGTCGCACGCTGCGCCATGCTGCTCGAACACCCTTTGCAATACCCGCGTGCTCCAGACAGAACGATGGCCGCCGAAGAACATGCCGTCGGCATGCTGATATTGCCCCACTGTCAGCGCCCGCTGATAGGCCTGTTCACCGCGTTGCGAGATGTAGTCCGCAATGGCCGCCGCGTTTTCGTCCGACGGCGGCCAGCTCGACGGCACCAGCAATGCGTGCAGATCGTCATAGGCGGGATTAACCGGCAGCGGCTGAGAGAAATCGATGCTGTTGCGATTCAGATCGACGTTGTCCTCGTTCGTGCGGCTCAAATGCGAGAAGCCGTACGGATTGATCGCGTGGACCACCAGGATCGCGACATTCAGTTTGTCGAGTAACGCCTGCAGCGGACGATCATGCAACAACGCGATCTGCGCCGCCGAGCCGCAGAAGCCCTCGACCCCGTGTGTGCCGGACGTCAGCACGAGCATTCGCCGCGCCGTGGCGGGGCCGAGGCGCACGACATCGGTCGACAGGTCTTCGCCTTCGAGACCCTGGTGCTCCGGTATCACGTGCGTTTCCACGCGGGCCTGAATAACCTCGGCAGCCCGCCTGTAACGCTCCCGGGCGTTCGCATAAGAGCGCTGGAAATACTGTGATTCGTTCATCGGTTCTCCTCGTGAGACGTGTGTCCGGTGTGTCCGCGCGCGGCCCGGCACTTACGCGGGCGTCAGGAACGATTCGGTGAGGCGCACCCAGTAGGTCGAACCGAGCGACAGGACGTCGTCGTTGAAGTCGTAGCTCGTGTTGTGCAGCATGCAGGGGCCAAGACCATGACCGTGGTCCCGATGATCGCCGTGACCATTGCCGATGTACGCGTAGCAGCCCGGCTTCTCGAGCAGCATGAACGAGAAGTCTTCGGCGCCCATGGTCGGATCGATGTTCGTCTCCACCCGGTCCTTGCCCACGATATCCTGCATCACGTCCAGCGCGAAATGCGTTTCCTTCTCCGTATTGACGGTCGGCGGATAATTGCGCCGGAACGAGAACTCGACGCTGCAGCCATAGGCGAGCGCCGTCGCTTCGGCGAGCTGCTTCATGCGGGTTTCGATCAGGTCCAGCACGTCCACCGAGAACGTGCGCACCGTGCCGGCAAGCGTCGCCGTATCGGGAATCACGTTGACGGCTTCGCCCGCGTTGATCTGCGTGATCGACAGGACCGCCGCGTCGATCGGACGCTTGTTGCGCGTCATGATGCTCTGCAGGCCCGTGCCGATCTGCATCGCGGTGAATACCGGATCGATGCCGTTGTGCGGAATGGCCGCGTGCGCGCCGACACCCTTCACCTGAATGCGGAATTCGTTGCTCGACGCCTGCGTCGCGCCGACCCGCGCGCCGAATTCGCCGGCCGCCATACCGGGCCAGTTGTGAAGCGCGAACACGGCATCAACCGGAAAGCGTTCGAACAGTCCGTCTTCGATCATGGCCTTGGCGCCGCCACCGCCCTCCTCGGCGGGCTGAAAGATGAACACGACCGTGCCATCGAAATTGCGGTGTTGCGAAAGATACTGCGCCGCGCCGAGCAGCATGGCGGTATGGCCGTCGTGGCCGCACGCATGCATCTTGCCGGTATGCTGGGACGCATGCGCGAACGTGTTGAGCTCCTGGATCGGAAGTGCGTCCATGTCCGCACGCAAGCCGATCGCCTTGCGGCTGGAGCCGTTACGCAGCACGCCGACGACGCCCGTCTTGCCGAGTCCGCGCGTGACTTCGATTCCCCACGACGCAAGCTTCTGAGCGACGACGTCCGCGGTACGGTTCTCTTCGTAGCAGAGTTCCGGGTGCGCGTGAATGTCGCGACGAATTGCCTGGATCTCAGCTTGAGCCTGGGTAATCTCGGGAATGATTTTCATAAGGGTTCCTGCTTGCTTGAGAAGTGGTTCGTTTGGCCGGTTAAATCAGAGGTTGCTTCGAGCGATCCTTCAGCAGTGCAATCGTCACGAATCCGACGACGCAGCCGAACAGCCCGTAATAGACGACCGCGAGTTTGTCCTCGGTCACCTTGATGAGCAGCGTCGCAATCGCACCCGCGAAGCCGCCGAATATCATCACGGCAAAGTTGTAGCCGATGGCCATGCCCGTCGAGCGCACATGCGCCGGAAACAGTTCGCAGACGAACGCACAGTACGAGCCCTGAAAGAGGCCGAGCGACGCCATCAGGCAGCACTGGACAAGAATCAGCACAGGCAGTGTCGGATGGCCTGTCAGCAGCGCGAAGAGCGGATATGAGATCAGCAGGCTCAGAACGGTGGAGACCATCATCGGCTTTTTGCGGCCGACAGCGTCCGAGATAAGCCCCGAAGCGAAGGTCGCGGCGATATAGGCAATGGCCGCGCAGCACGAAGCAATCACGCTGCTCGAAAACGGGATGCCCAGCGTTCTGGTCGCGTAGCTCGGCATGAAGTAGTAGAAGATGTAGGTGCCGATCGTGCCGTACACCGTCAGACCAAAGCCGGCGAGAATCGCCCGCCAGTGAATCACGATGGACTCGAAGAACGGCGATTTTGCCGTCGGCAACCGCTTCACCTGATGCTTGAAAACGGGCGATTCATCGAGCTTCGAACGCACATAGAGCCCCACCGGCACGATCAGCAATCCGAGCATGAACGGAATGCGCCAGCCAAACTGGTCGAGCTGCTCCGGACTCAGAAACTGGGTCAGCGCCACGCCGGTCAGCGCGCCCAGCAGCATGCTGCACGCCTGACTGATCATCTGAAAGCTGCCGTAAACGCCGCGCCGTTCCACCGGTGCATGTTCGACGAGAAACGCTGTTGCGCTACCCACTTCGCCGCCAGCGGAAAAACCTTGCAGAAAGCGTCCGATCAGCATGAGGATCGGCGCGAAGATGCCTATCTGCGCGTAGGTCGGCGCAAACGCAATGATCCCCACGCCGAGCGCCATCAACGAGATCGTCACCACCAGTGCGGACTTGCGCCCGTGACGGTCGGCATAATTGCCGAGAATGATGCCGCCGAGCGGCCTCGTCAGAAAACCTACACCGAAGGTTGTCCACGCCGCCAGCAGCGAGGCGGTGGCGTTGTCGCTCGGGAAAAACTGCTTCGCGATGATCGCGGCAAAGAACGAGAAGACGGTGAAGTCAAACCACTCGAGCGCATTGCCGACGGTTGCAACGACAATCACGCGCGCGTCGAACCGCCGCGTGCCCGTGGCAGCGCGAGACAACGCCTCAGATTCGCCTCGTTGAACGGGTACATCCATGTATGTCTCCTTGAGCACGGCAAATAGTCTGTTTTTGGATAAATCGAGCGGCCCCGTCAGCACTGAAACGCAGTTGGGTCACTTTCATGCCGTGTGCCTGATACCGGTTCGTCTTCTGACTACGCATTGTCCATAGCCGTTATCATCAAAGAAAGCTAAAATTTGTTGTCATTCGCTTCAAAATTTTTGATGAATCAATCGTGTCCGATCCGTTGCGGGCGCATCCATTTCCGGTGTTGTCGAGGTTGACTTGAGCACGTTACGCTTTCTCCGTACCTTCGCGGCCGTGGCACGCCACGGCTCGTTCGCGGTTGCCGCCGAGCAGATGGCGCTTACGCAATCGGCGGTCAGCATGCAGATGCGCGCACTCGAAATCGAGTTCAAACATGAGTTGTTCGACCGCTGCGGGCGCAAGGTGATGCTGAATGCGATGGGCAAAAGCCTGTTGCCGCACGCGCAGCAATTGCTCTCGCTGTATGAAGCCATGCGGATGGCGGCGGGCGGCCTCGAAGAAGACGTCGGGCCGGTCTCCATCGGGGCGGTCGAATCGGTCGTGGGCGCACTCGCCGAGGCCGCGGCGCATCTGAAGATCGCGCGACCAAATCTCGATGTGCGGATCATGGCGGCAAAATCCGTCGACCTGGCCGCGCGCGTCGACTCGGGCGAGATCGATGCGGCCGTGATCATCGACACCATTGGGCGCCGGCCGGCCAGCGTGCAATGGACACCTGTCTATTCGGAACCGCTGGTGCTGCTCGCCAATGCGACCATGGTTCCCGAATCGGTGCCCGAGTTGCTCAAGTCGCAGCGATTCCTGCGATTTGACCGGACGCAGCGAACCGGCGTCGTCATTGATCGCGCGATACGCAAACAGCGCCTGAAGGTGAACGAATTTCTCGAACTCAACTCGCTGGAAGGCATTGCCGAACTAGTGCGCCAAGGGATCGGCGTCGCGGTGGTGCCGCTGCTGCGGCGCTCGTCGTGGATGCGCGATGACGCGTTACGGGTGATGCCGCTGCCCCAGACGGACGCGAGGCGAATCGTGGGCATGCTGGAGCGCGCGGAGCACGGCAAGATGGCTGTGACCGCGGCGATTGTGAGGCACCTGAAGGAGGTTATTTGAGGATCGTCAAGGGCTTGCCGCCTTGTTCCGGCATGTCCTTTCTTCGCAGCCGAACCGTTACGCCGTCAACGGGGGGCCGAGAAACTCGACATCCCATTTCGTACCGAAGTCCCGCAATGCATCAGGCTCGGGTTCACCATTCGCCATCACACTGCGAAGCTCAGTGAAAAAAGCAGCCGCGTCGAGTCCCGGTGTGATCAGTACCAGCATTCGGGACGCCTGGTCGTCGATGTTGGTGAACCGGTGGGTGCTGCCCACATGAGCAACCAGGGTTTCGCCCGCGCTCACAACGGTGCGCTTGCCGTCCACTTCGAACAGGTATCGACCGCACAGCACGTGGAAGATTTCGGTTTCCCGTTCGTGTCGGTGCTGGGGCGGCCCGTATCCAGATTCGTCCGTAGTTTCTATGAGTGTCGCCTGATTCCCGGTCGCTGTCGGAGCAATACGCACCTGAACCTTGACCCCGATGGCGGGGATGGCGATTGTGCTGTTCACTGTTGTTGAGTGGTTGAAATTCGGCTGCATGACGCTACTCCTCACATTGTGCACCGCGGGCATCAAGTCATGCTCGCGATCGGTATCCGGTGACGCAATGGCATGCAATCGAACCTCCGATGGTCAGCCATCAATTGTGGGGATCGTAGACTCGCAGAATTAGCTCAGAATGATTTCGTGGCGGCTTCCGGCGCGATCAATGGAGTTTCTTTTCTCGCATCCAGTCGAACACGATTTCGGCGATCAGGTCGCTGTTATTGTCGGCCATCAACGCGTGGCTATTCCCGGCGATCCCACGTGCAGGCAGATCGATCCATTGCACGTCCACGCCCGCGGCGGCCAGCGCCTCATACCATCGCCGCACGTTAGGCACAGAATTGACCCAGAAAGGATGTTGAGCCAGGAAGTCGCCCCAAAGGAACAGATGCGGAATGCCGCGCAAAGCTGCGGGGTCACACTGTTCCGGGTCGGGTGCGCCAGACGGCTCGAGCGAGATCACAGCCTTGATACGATCGGGAGCATGCAATGCGGCGTTGAGCCCAAAATTCCCGCCTTGACTGTGGGTCAGCACGATGCTGCTGTCGAGGTGGCCGATGAGTGCATCATAGGCGTGCTGGGTGAGCGTATCGTTGCCACCCCAGCGGGGCACAAACTGGTTCATGAACGCTTCCATTTGCGCCACGGGAAAGCGGAGCCCGTCGTGAGAATGACGTTGTGCAGGGTCGGCATGCCAGGAGTCAGCCGGACCGAAGCGGAAGGTTTCTTCCCAGGCTTCGCGTGCCGTGCGGAAATACGGCGCGTCCGGGTAGACGTGGGGATAAGGCGCCCACGACGCCCGGCCTCGTTCAACCGCGTCGGACACAAACACGTCAAAGCCCGCACGGAGGAAAAACATCTGCCATCCCGGGCGCCCATCTGGTGTCGTTTCCCAATTGACGCCGCTCATTCCTCCGCCATGCCATAGCAGGAGAGGATGCCGGCTGCGCGGCGCCGCGAGTTTCACATACTGGACGTACATCTGGCCAACGATCATCTCTCCATTGGGATCGATGGGATGAACGGCGCCGTGGGCCGTGCTGACACGCAGCCGTGGCGCCATGCCAGTTAGCGAAACCATCTGGCCGCCAACGTGAAAGCTGCCGATTTCACGCACCTGCAGCGGCGCGGCGAGGTCTGAAGTCACGCCGGTATTGCTTCCGATTGTGCTCATGAGATTTCCTTGCGAGTTCAAAAAGTACGCCTGCTTACCATCGCAACAAAAGATTAGTTGGCGACAATGCGCTGGTCAAATTAGCTGCGAATTAATGCCAGGCGGACAGGCGCTGGACGCAACCAATCGGGCGCGCATCCGCTCACTTTCCGCTAATTTTCACGATTCAGAATTGCGCTGTGCCATATGTGCGCCATAGCTATCTGTCGCGACACAGCTCGCGCCGCGCACTCCATGTGGCGCGAGCTGCGTCGGAAACGATGCGCTCTATGACCGTCTGAAACAACTCGTAAACTTCAGGATCCCATATGAAACTCAACGCAATTCAGCAAGCCGATTTGATCACCGCAGCCGATGGGGGCGTCGACAGTATCGATGCGGTGATTCAAAAGTTGAAACAGGAGTGCCCAACCGCTTTCCACACCCATACGTCTCTGCTTACTCGCGTTTTCTTTCACAGGCCAGCAGGCGAAACACCGTACAGGAGTTTCGTGCGTAGCTCGGCGCAAGGTTAAAAGCCCTTCGCAGCGCGGTGACCGTGGAGGCTTTCTGGCTATGGTCACCGAACGCAAGCAGATCTGAAATCGCATTGGCCGACCTGGTTGGAGTCCACTATGCGCATGCCGTTACGACAGGGTTAGGACGCGCTCACGCGGCCCATAGCCGCCGATCAGCCTGCGACTGGAAACGTGGCGTCGTTCAATGACTACGGTCAGCACTGCGGCGGCAGTTTGAATTTTTTACGTTCACAGTTAGCGTCGAATTATTTCCTCATCGACTGACCTCGCCTAATTCCCTTCTCAGAGAGAGAGCCTCGTGTTGTGCACGTGGCACATGTCACTTCAGCACGAACTGCTTCATGGTCATCCGACGCGCTCCGCGCCAGTCAACACGTTGCTCGGCAGTATCCCGCTTGCAATCTGGTATCCCTACGCGATCTATCGCGATACTCACATCGCGCATCATCGCGATGAAAGCCTCACCGTTCCGAACGTCGATCCGGAGAGCAACTACGTGCTGCCCGAGCAATGGATGAATGCAACGGCATGGCAACGTACGTTATGGCGTATGCGCAAGAGTTTCCTTGGCCGGTTGATGGTCGGGCCGCCGCTCAGCGTCGTCATGTTGCTAGTGCGGCTTCTGTATCTGAGCAATAACTTCCACCTCGTGCATCATGATCTGCCGCATCTGCCGTGGTATCACATCCCACGTGCCTACCGGATTCGGCGCGATGCTTACGCGACGAAGAACGGTGGCTTCGTGATTCAAGGGGGTATTGGGAACTACTCAAACGTTTCGCAGTGAAAGAAACGGATATTCCGGTGCATCCACGACTGGTCGGCGCGGGTGCGGACGTCGTGCGCCGCAGCGCGCCGAGCCGCGTGAAGTGATCGCGTCGGAGGACGCGAGCTAGCTCGCGGTCCTGCGGTCAAGTGGGAACGATGGGCGCTTTGCCAGATCAATGGGTTGGCAAGCCCTTGCGGCTTGACATCGTGCTGCGCGCCGTACCGTGAGAAGTTTCCCTTGGCATGACCGTCCAGCCCACACCACGGACATTGCGGATCAACGATTGTCCGTACTTCTTTCGCATTGCATGGATCAACACGTCGATCGCATTGCTCTCCACTTCTCTACCCCAACCATACAAGCGTTCTTCGAGTTGGCCTCGGGACAGGACGGTGCCTCGCCGTTCCAGAAAAGCATGCATCAGCGCGAATTCCCGCGCCGAGAGCGACGACTCCACGCCGTTATGAAAGAACGTGCGCTTATCAAGGTCGAGGCTGATCGATTCGTCGCCGATTCGCGAGGTGGAATAGCCCGCCGTCCGCCGAAGCACAGCGCGAATGCGCGCCAGCAGTTCGCGGACATCAATTGGCTTGAGTACGAAATCGTCGGCACCCGTATCGAGACCACGCGCACGCGTTTCGGGATCGTCGTGGGCGGAGAGGAGCAATACAGGGACGCTGTTTCCGGCAGCCCGCGATGCTTTTAGCAGGTCTATGCCGCAAATACCCGGAAGGCCCAGATTGAGTAACGCGACTGCGTAATAAGCATTGCCGATCGCGTCCTTGCCGGACTTGCCGTCACGTACCCAATCAACGGTGTAATCCGCACCCTTCAACGCGCAAAACAGGCTTTGACCGATATGTACATCATCTTCTACCAGTAGTACTCGCATCATTCCCTCGTGAAGTACCGCAGGCGTCCTGTGACTATGGACGGAACGCCATTGGTGTAGTGAGCTCCCCGTTCTCTTACGAACAACGTATTGGAAGAGCCATCAGACGGCTGGAATTATTACGAGTACCTTACCGATTTGTCGTGAGTGATGCGCTTTTTGTCTGGATCTCGTGTTGTAGAACAATAAAAATCTGCCGTCAAAAAGTTCGTAGAACGAGTAGCGCGTTACTACGAAGTGAGTGGATTTTAATCTCGAATTTGTTGGCGGCAATAAGGGAAAACCCTTAAGTCTGCCAAACTGTTGTCCGGCGGTCGTTGGCCGTCTGTCCGGATGGCTTTCAACGCGCGAACTTCCCCTTCTGTAGGGCGTTACAGCGAACAGGCCGTCTGTCGTCAGAACGTTTTCGGCCGGCCGATCATCGGATCCACGGGTCGGACAGGAAATTAAGGAAGCGCTTCCACATTTAAGCCAACCGATGCTGAGACAAGCCGTGTCATCAGCCGAAAAACAGTTTAAGATTATCCGTAGTTTGAGTAGCGCGTTACATGACGGAAGCTATCGCTAAAGCGCGAAAAGGTCAGTGTGCGGCGGCCATAACAATGGCAGCGGCGTCGGTACGCACTACTCTGTCGGCCTACGTAAGCCTCAATGGCATTGATCAAAAAGAGGAGCGAAATGGAACACCTGCAAGACGTCGTCGCAGGCAACTTGCGCGAGCGAGTCGTCGCCCATGTGCGCGCGGATATCGTGTCTGGACGTACGCCACCCGGCGCCGTTTATTCAGTACCGGGACTTGCTACCGAGCTTGGCGTCTCGACCACCCCGGTTCGCGAGGCGTTGCTGGAACTCACTCGCAGCGGCCTGCTGGTTGCGATGCGCAATCGTGGCTTCCGCGTTGAACTGCTTTCTCTGGCAGCACTGGACAGCCTCTTCACCATGCGGGAATTGCTCGAACGCTTCGCGCTCGAGACGCTCGCGCGTCAAGGTGTCAAAGACCGCGACGCGCTGATCGCGCTTGCTGATGAAGTATCAAACGCAGTCGCAGCGGAGAACCTGCCGAAATACATCGCATCCGATCGGGCTTTTCACGAAGCGCTTGTCGGACAGGTTGGCAACCCCTTCCTGACAAAAATGGTGATGCAATTGCGCGACGACATGCGGCTCTATGGGATCGATTCTTCCGAAGGTCGTCGACGCCAGCAAGAGTCGGTAAAAGAGCATTATCAAATGGTGGATCTGGCTGCCCAGGGGAACGCCAAAGAGGCGAGCGATCTGATCAGCCGGCACATCCTTTCGTGGAAGCCGCTTTTCGAGTCCGCACTTAATCAATATTCCTGATCAAGGCGCTAGCTATTGATAACCGTATGGCCGGTGACGAAGGCGAAACAGACGCCTGAATGGCGCCGTCGACCCCGCACAGCTACTCAAAATCTTCAGTAGCGGCGCACGTTACCCGCAATTTCAGATCGCCGCGTCACTCATACTCACGCCGCACAGTGGCTAGCGTTACCGCGGTGCCAAGCATCACGAGCTGGGCGCCGCGCTCGTCGCGTTCATCTCGATTGGCAAATGCGACGACCGAGCGCGTGCCGTCATGAGCGATGAAGCGAAGGACGTAAGGACGAATTGCAGATCTTGGTGAGGACTGTGAAGCGCGTGAGATATGAACCCGTGCGAGCGCGGCTAACGACATGGCGACTTCCTTGTTCGTTGAATGTCCCACCTGTTGAGGTATTCGAACCGAAACTGGCCTGCCAGCAGAACCTGCCCGCAGTAAGCGGGACGGTTTCTAACAAGGTACAAAAGCGAACTGCGCGCTCAGACCACGACGCTCGGGCGACATGCTTTGTCGGCCTGCCCGTGGGTCCGAATTCACCTCATTAATGGCGGCTGTACATCGCATCCCAATCGGTCGTCGAGACGACCGGGCGCCCTGCTTCCGAAGATCCCGCTGCGGCGCCACCATAACCACTTGCTACACCGTTCTCCGCGGCAACCTTGGCTTCGGCGGCCTGGATTTCAACCGGATAGGTAGTGTGGCCATCGCCCACGTGATAGCCGGCTTTCTCGAGCTGGACAAGCTCGGCGCGCACTTGCGCACGGGTGACAGGCCCGTTCGATTGGGCGAACGATACGGCTGGCATGGCCAAGGCCGAAGCGAGAACAAAGGCGGGAATGAGTGACTTGAGCATGGTGAAACCTCCAGTGATTGGTCGCGAACGGCGTTGTTGAATGCCGGACAATTGGTGCTGCGACGACAGCGGAGCTAAGTATAAACCCGCACTATTAAATAATAAGATTAAATAGTTTTTATTGAACCCATAGGTTGCCTTAAAGCGGCTTGCCGGCGAACGACCGTTCGTGGGCGGGCTGCTGCCGATCACCGGCTATCTGGCCTGTGCTGACGGGCGGACCGCACCTCCCCTGAAAGCGGCGCACCGCCTTTGCCGTGCCGGTTTGCGGCATAGTGCGGCATAATGTGGCCCTCTCAGGTTCTGGCACACCCTCGGAATAGCCAGAATCTTTAGCCGACCTTAACCGGTCGGCTTTTTTTCGACTCGACGTATCCCATGCGCTAAATCAGCGAACCGTCTGAGCAGCCGCGCCGGGCATGTTGTGCCTTTTTCAGGTTGGTGCAGGGCGTGAGCAACGTTGCCGCGCTCATGAGTCTGATCCCGTTCGGCGCACCTCAACCAACACGATCCGTGAGCCTATCCCGGGCCTCCGCCTCCATCGGAACGAGGGGTGGAGACGACCCTCAAATTTTCGCTGTGCGAAAACAAATGCGTTAGGTGAAATCACCTATTGGTAGTCGTGTTAGGCGACACTAAAGTTTCGCTTAGCGCAATAAAGAGCGTTGAGCGAAAATTACTCGGCTTAAGACACAGC
>NZ_JAQQEF010000014.1:0-223571 GCF_046027605.1 Paraburkholderia fungorum | reverse complement strand
GGTCCGGTGTAATTCGCGCTCGGACGAATGATCTTGTTGTCGATCCGTTGCTCGATGATGTGCGCGCTCCAGCCTGCCGTGCGGGCGATCACGAAGAGCGGCGTGAACATCGCGGTAGGCACGCCCATCATGTGATACGAGACCGCGCTGAACCAGTCGAGATTCGGAAACATCTTCTTCGCGTCCCACATCACCGACTCGAGACGTTCGGCGATATTGAAGAGCTTGTTGTTGCCCGCTTCCTTCGACAGCTTCTTCGCGATTTCCTTTATGACCTTGTTGCGCGGATCGGAGATCGTGTACACCGGGTGGCCGAAACCGATCACCACTTCCTTGTTCTCGACGCGCTTGCGGATATCGGCTTCAGCTTCATCCGGCGTCTGATAGCGGGACTGGATTTCGAACGCGACTTCGTTCGCGCCGCCGTGTTTCGGGCCGCGCAGTGCACCGATTGCGCCGGTAATCGCTGAATAGATGTCCGAACCCGTGCCGGCGATCACGCGACCAGTGAATGTCGACGCGTTGAATTCATGCTCGGCATACAGGTTCAGCGACACGTGCATCGCGTCGACCCACGACTTTGACGGTTCTACACCGTGCAGCAGATGCAGGAAATGGCCGCCGATCGAATCGTCATCGGTTTCGACTTCGATGCGCTTGCCGTTGTGCGAATAGTGGTACCAGTACAGCAGCATCGAACCGAGCGAGGCCATCAGCTTGTCGGCGATATCACGAGCGCCCGGCAGGTTGTGGTCGTCTTTCTCCGGCAGCACGGTGCCGAGCACGGAGACGCCCGTACGCATCACATCCATCGGATGTGCGGCGGCCGGAATCCATTCCAGCGCGGCTTTCACATTCGCGGGCAGGCCGCGCAGCGCCTTGAGCTTGATCTTGTAGGCGGTCAGTTCGGCCTGCGTGGGCAGCTTTTCGTGGACCAGCAGATACGCGATTTCTTCAAATTCGCATGAGGTCGCGATATCGAGAATGTCGTAACCACGGTAATGCAGATCGTTGCCGGTCTTGCCGACCGTGCATAAAGCGGTGTTGCCAGCCGTCACGCCGGATAGCGCCACGGATTTCTTCGGTTTGAAGCCGCTTTTGGATTCGTTCTCGCCTTGTGCACCGGCGGTTTGCGTAGTCTCGCTCATCTCCCGCAATCTCCTTTGTGCCTGCTCAATGCTTCTGGTTGAATCGCGTATTCGACGCCTGTTTTCAACAAAGCCAAACGATGCTGCGATCCGCTGGCATGGCGGCACGCGTGGGCGCTGTGCAGCGCTGCCGCGCCGGTTGTAGCGTTGGCCGTCATGCTCATGATTCGGTTTGCCCGTTAGCGCCCACTTTCGTGAAGAGTGGTGCGGCGTCTTGCGGGACGGTGCGGCCAGTGGACTGCGCGCGACGCAGTACGGACCAGTAGTAGCGATAGCTTGCCCGGTCGTGCAGCGTGTCGTGATAGCGCGTCGGTCCCCATTGCGCCGACTGGGCAGCCAGCAGAATTTCGGTGGCAGTGACGATTTCCTCGTCACGCGGGGCAAACGCGGCGACGATCGCCTCGATTTGCGCCGGATGGATGCTCCACATGCGCGTGTAGCCGAACTCGTTGCGGGCGCGCGTGGCGTCATTCGCGACTACGCTCATGTCGCGAACTTCCGTGCTGACGTTATGCGACGGCACTTTGCCGTATGCATGGCAGGCCGCCGAGATCTCGAGCTTGGCACGCCGAACCAGCGGATGATCGAACTGACCGGGCGAGCGCATCGCGGTATCGGGAATCGCGCCGTCGTGCGCGGAAACGAAGTCCATTAGCCCGAAGCTCAGCGCTTCGACGCCCGGCAGCGCGGCCAGATCGAACACACGCGTCAACGCGCCATGGGTTTCGACGAGCAATTGCACCGGTACCGGCTGCGCAATGCCGAGCTCGCTGCGCGTCGCTTCGATGAACGCGACCATCTCGGCGGCATCGGGCACGTTGCGGATCTTCGGCAGGGTGATGTAAGCGGGCGCTCGCCTGGCGGCGCGCAGAATGAGGCGGACATCGTCGCGCCAGTGCGGATGATCGAAGTCGTGGATTCGCACGCCGACGCGGCCGAAATGGTCGTGCCCGCTGCCCAGCAGCGACGCGACCAGCTCCGCGTGTTCGGCTTCCCGGCCGACCTGCGCGCCGTCTTCACAATCGAGTGTGATGTCGAACACAGGGCCGAGTTGCTGCTGCAATGCCAGCGATTTCAGCATCAGCTTCTCGCTGCCGGCGTAGTGATCGCAGGCAGGCAGCACAGCGGGCGGCACTTCGCCGTCAAACAGCACTTCGGCGGGTGTGAGGGCGCGCATCTTCGGCGTCAGGGGCGTGGGTTGTGTTTAGAGAAAATCTGATGCGGATGCGTTCTGTTCGGTCACCGTCGAGCACCCGTTCAAAACGCGTTCGGATCAGATGTGAATGCCGGCATGGCGATCTGCGGAATCAGCCGCAGATTGCAGCGCCGCACCTGCATTCGCATGTAAAAAACCGGAGCCCGCTGCAGTGACGCTCCAGACCTGCCGCTTCGCACCAAGCCCCCTGAGAGGGGACCCCCCAATCCCCCAAGGGGACTTGCTTCGGGGCGGGGGGACTTTCTGCGCAGCGGAAAACCTGGAGCGGCCCGGCGTTTACTCACGAGTTCCGGTTCATCTGCCTCAGGCGCTTAGCCGAGCAGGTGTTGAACGCCTTCGCGCTCTTCAAGCAGTTCGTTCAGCGTGCCGTCCATCTTTTCGCGCGAGAACGCGTCGATTGCCAGACCTTCAACACGCTTGTATTCGCCGTTTTCACACGTAACCGGCACACCGTAGATGATGTCTTCCGGAATGCCATACGAACCGTCCGACGGGATACCCATGGTGACCCACTTGCCGTTCGTGCCGAGCACCCAGTCACGCACGTGGTCGATTGCAGCGTTGGCAGCCGACGCCGCCGACGACAGGCCGCGCGCTTCGATAATCGCTGCGCCGCGCTTGCCGACGGTCGGGATGAACGTGTTGCGGTTCCATTCTTCGTCGTTGATCAGCTTGGTGAGGTCTTGACCTTCAGCCGTTGCAACGCGGAAATCCGGGTACATGGTCGGCGAGTGGTTGCCCCACACTGCCAGCTTTTCGATCGAAGCGACCGGCTTGCCCGACTTGGCGGCCAGTTGCGACAGCGCGCGGTTGTGGTCCAGACGCAGCATTGCGGTGAAGTTCTTCTTCGGCAGATCCGGCGCCGACTTCATCGCGATGTAAGCATTCGTGTTGGCCGGGTTGCCGACCACCAGCACCTTCACGTCGCGGCTGGCGACTTCGTTCAGCGCCTTGCCCTGAACCGTGAAGATTTCGGCGTTTGCCGACAGCAGGTCTTTACGCTCCATGCCTTTCGAACGCGGACGTGCGCCAACCAGCAGGGCAACGTCGGCATCCTTGAATGCAACCTTCGGGTCGTCAGTGATCACGACACCCGACAGCAGCGGGAATGCGCAATCATCCAGTTCCATCACGACGCCTTTGACGGCGCCTTGCGCTTGCGGCAGGTCGAGCAGTTGCAGGACAACCGGCTGATCCTTACCCAGCAGATCGCCATTGGCGATGCGGAACAGCAGGGAGTAAGCGATTTGACCTGCGGCGCCGGTGACGGCAACGCGCTTTGCGGGCTTAGCCATTGAGAAATCTCCAGGACGATGCGTTAGACGCTAGGGAAAACGCCATTCTATATGCGCGTTCAGCGAAGCGTTGTGAAACACGGCGGAATTCACTGTTCGCGTACGGCCTCGAAATGTGCCGAGACTGTGCGGCGCTGCGGCAAGACCGCCATGCCGGAAACCTGTACTACAGCATGCCCCCAACCTGGCGCTTCGCGCCAGGTCCCCCGATGGGGCAAGAAAACCTGGGACGGCCCGATGTTTTCTTGAGAGAGCGGGGGCGGGGCATGTTGCGCCGGGTAGCCGCTGCACGGTGCGGGCTCCTGCAAACAGCGCGTTTCGGCAAGCGTCTGACCAACGAAGGGCGGCGGATCGAAACCTGGACTGCGTGGGAACGGCATGGTGCAGAGTGGCCGCCGGTGCGTTGCGGCGCTGTATTGCATCGTGCAAAACAGCCGCCGAAAACCCCGCAAACCCTTGCTCGACAAGGAGTGTAGGAGTCGTCTGGCACAAAGTCAACATTATCTTATGTCTTATATAAGACATATCTATTGCGGGGAAAACCCTAGACGCGGCCCGGCCCTTTATGATGAAATGCGCGGATGACTTCGAACCAGGCGAACACCGTGAATCCGAACGGCCAAGGGGCCGCCGGCGAGGGTGTATCCGCTGCCACACCCGCTACGTCGCCCACTTTCAGCCCCTTGTATCAGCAGATCAAGGGCTTGATTACGCAAAGCCTCGAAAGCGGTGAATGGAAACCTGGCGAGATCATTCCTAGTGAAGTCGAATTGGCGGCCAGATACAAGGTCAGTCAGGGAACAGTGCGCAAAGCAATCGACGAGCTTGCCGCCGACAACCTGCTGGTGCGCCGCCAGGGCAAGGGCACTTTTGTTGCGACGCACAACGAAGACCGCGCCCAGTTTCGCTTCCTCAGATTACTGGCCGATGACGGCGCGGAACACCCGCACGTCAGCCGCCTGCTTGAATGCCGGCGCTTGCGCGCTTCGGCGGACATCGCCCGGCAACTCGATCTGAAGCCCGCCGATCCGGTAGTGCTGATCAAGCGCTTGCTGCAGTTCGACGGCGAAGTCACCGTACTCGACGAAATCTGGTTGCCCGGCGCGGTGTTCCGCGGGCTCACGCTCGAGCGGCTGTCGGAGTATAAAGGTCCCCTCTATGCAATGTTCGAGACTGAATTCGGCACGCGCATGATCCGCGCAACGGAGAAGATCCGCGCGGTCGCAGCCGAGCCAGCGGTCGCCGATCTGTTGCACGTGCCGGCGGGTTTTCCGCTGCTGTCGGTCGAACGCGTGTCTTATACATATGGTGACCGGCCGGTTGAGGTGCGTCGTGGCTGGTATGTCACAACCGGGTATTACTATCAGAACGATCTGAGCTGAAGCGGGATGAAAAAAGGCGCCGCGTCCCACGCGCGCGCCTGTTTGAAGGCGCCTTTATCGCGCACGCTGTAACGGACCTGTCGTGGTTTTCGCTGCAGCGCGATATGAAAAGGCGCTAAAATTGCGGATTAGTGTGACTACATAGTAGGGGTCTAGCATGGCTGAAGCCGTAAAAAAACCGAGGCCGGAATTCCGGAACATCGGTATCGGGCAGATTTTGACGGCATACCGTCTCCCTCTAGCGGGGCGTGTGTCGATCTTGCACCGCTTAAGCGGTGGGCTGCTTTTTGTTTTTCTTCCGTTCCTGCTGTACCTCTTCGATCAGAGCCTGACTTCCGAACTTAGTTTCGAAGTCTTCAAGGGCTTCCTCTCCAACATCATCGTCAAGCTCATCACGCTCGTTCTCGCGTGGGCCTTCCTGTTCCACTTCTGCGCGGGTGTCCGTCACCTGTTCATGGACACGAGCCACGGCCTCACGACTAAAGAGAAGGGCAAGCAAACCTCCATCGTAGTGCTGGTCGTTTCGTCGCTTCTGACGATTGCTTTCGCGCTCAAACTCTTCGGAGCATTCTAAAAAAATGGCAGCTAATAACCGAATCGGTCCGAAGCGTCTCGTCGTTGGCGCGCATTACGGTCTGCGCGACTGGCTCGCGCAACGCATCACCGCTTGCATCATGGCGGTCTATACGGTGATCCTGCTCGCCTGGTTCTTCGGCGCGCGCGATTTCTCGTATGACGGCTGGGCGTCGATCTTCGCCACGCAATGGATGAAGCTCGCCACGTTCGTCACGCTGCTGTCGCTGTTCTATCACGCGTGGGTTGGTATCCGCGACATCTGGATGGACTATGTGAAGCCCGTTGGTATCCGCCTGTTGCTTCAGGCGCTGACGATCGTCTGGCTGCTCGCATGTGCGGGCTACGCTGCGCAGATTCTCTGGAGAGTGTAAAAGAATGGCTGCAATCAAGAATTCTCTGCCGCGTCGCAAGTTTGACGTGGTTATCGTCGGCGCAGGCGGCTCGGGGATGCGCGCTTCGCTGCAACTCGCGCGCGCCGGTCTGTCGGTTTGCGTGCTGTCCAAGGTGTTCCCGACGCGTTCGCACACGGTCGCTGCCCAGGGCGGCATCGGCGCCTCGCTCGGCAACATGAGCGAAGACAATTGGCACTATCACTTCTACGACACGATCAAGGGTTCCGACTGGCTCGGCGACCAGGACGCGATCGAGTTCATGTGCCGTGAAGCACCGAACGCTGTCTACGAACTGGAACACATGGGTATGCCGTTCGACCGCAATGCGGACGGCACGATTTACCAGCGTCCGTTCGGCGGCCATACGGCCAACTACGGCGAAAAGCCGGTGCAACGCGCCTGCGCGGCGGCTGACCGTACCGGTCACGCCCTGCTGCACACTCTGTATCAGCAAAACGTTGCGGCCAAGACGCAGTTCTTCGTCGAATGGATGGCGCTGGATCTGATCCGCGACGCCGACGGCGACGTGCTCGGCGTGACCGCGCTGGAAATGGAAACCGGCGACGTTTATATCCTCGAAGGCAAGACCACGCTGTTCGCCACGGGCGGCGCGGGCCGGATCTTCGCGGCGTCCACGAATGCGTTCATCAACACCGGTGACGGCCTGGGCATGGCTGCGCGTTCGAACATCGCGCTGCAAGACATGGAATTCTGGCAATTCCACCCCACCGGCGTGGCCGGCGCGGGCGTGCTGATTACCGAAGGCGTGCGCGGCGAAGGCGGCATTCTGCGCAATTCGAACGGCGAGCGTTTCATGGAACGCTACGCGCCTACCTTGAAGGATCTGGCGCCGCGGGATTTCGTTTCGCGTTCGATGGACCAGGAAATCAAGGAAGGTCGCGGCGTGGGTCCGAACAAGGATCACGTGCTGCTCGATTTGTCGCACATCGGCGCCGAGACGATCATGAAGCGTCTGCCGTCGATTCGCGAAATCGCCATGAAGTTCGCGAACGTCGACTGCATTAAAGAGCCGATCCCGGTTGTGCCGACCATCCACTATCAGATGGGCGGTATTCCGACGAACATCAACGGCCAGGTCGTGGGTACGTCGAAGGGTCACGAGGAAGTCGTCAACGGTTTCTACGCCGTGGGCGAATGCTCATGCGTGTCGGTGCACGGCGCAAACCGTCTCGGCACGAACTCGCTGCTCGACCTGGTGGTGTTTGGCCGCGCGGCCGGCAACCACATCGTCAAGCATGTGAAGGAAATCAAGGATCACAAGCCGTTGCCGGCCGACGCCGCTGATTTCTCGCTGGCGCGTCTGGACAAGCTGGAGAAGTCCTCGTCGGGCGAATACTCGCAAGACGTCGCGGCCGAGATCCGTTCCACGATGCAGGCGCACGCCGGCGTGTTCCGCACGTCGAAGCTGCTGGCCGAAGGCGTCGAGCGAATTCGCGAAGTGGCTGAACGTGTCAACAACATCTACCTGAAAGACAAGTCGAAGGTGTTCAACACGGCGCGCGTCGAAGCACTGGAAGTGGAAAACCTGATCGAAGTGGCACGCGCCACGATGGTTTCCGCCGAAGCGCGTAAGGAAAGCCGCGGCGCGCACGCGCAAGACGACTTCGAACATCGCGATGACGAAAACTGGCTGCGCCATACGCTGTGGTTCAGCGAAGGCGATCGCCTCGACTACAAGCCGGTTCATATGAAACCGCTGACCGTCGAATCGGTGCCGCCGAAAGCGCGTACCTTCTAAGGCACAAGTCAAAGGAATTCAGAAATGGCAAAGCGTACATTTGAAATTTACCGCTACGACCCGGATAAGGACGCAGCGCCGCGCATGCAATCGTACGAGATCGAGATCGACTCGCACGAACGCATGCTGCTCGACGCGCTCGTCAAGCTGAAGGCAGTGGACGAAACGCTGTCGTTCCGCCGTTCGTGCCGTGAAGGCGTGTGCGGTTCGGACGCAATGAACATCAATGGTAAGAACGGCCTCGCGTGTCTGACGAACCTGAACGATCTGCCGCAAAAGATCGTGCTGCGTCCGCTGCCGGGTCTGCCGGTCGTGCGCGACCTGATCTGCGACTTCACGCAGTTCTTCAACCAGTATCACTCGATCAAGCCGTACCTGATCAACGATACGCCGCCGCCGGAAAAGGAACGTCTGCAGTCGCCGGAAGAACGCGACGAGCTCGACGGCCTGTACGAATGTATTCTGTGCGCCAGCTGTTCGACCTCGTGCCCGAGCTTCTGGTGGAATCCGGACAAGTTCGTCGGCCCGGCAGGTCTGTTGCAAGCCTATCGTTTCATCGCGGATAGCCGCGACGAAGCGACCGGTGAACGCCTCGACAACCTGGAAGATCCGTACCGTCTGTTCCGTTGCCACACGATCATGAATTGCGTCGACGTCTGCCCGAAGGGCTTGAACCCGACCAAGGCGATTGGCAAGATCAAGGAATTGATGGTTCGCCGCGCTGTCTGAGATGGAAGAGTCTTCGCATCAGTCCGACCCTCTTCGCCGTGCGCGCCTTCGCTGGCGCGCACGGCGCGGCTTGCTGGAAAACGATCTGATCTTTGAACGTTTTTTCAGCCGATATGAGCATGACCTCAGCGATGCGGATGTAGGCGCTCTCACGCGCCTGCTCGAGCTGAGCGATAACGACCTGATGGACTTGCTGCTGGTCCGCAAGGAACCGGAAGGCGACCTTGCCGACCCGGATGTGATCCGGGTGCTGGAGTTGCTGCGCAACGCCTGAGCGCCGCTAATGTCTTGAGCGCCGCTTGTCCGTTGTTCCCAGGCGTGCAAATTATCGAAACCCTGTTTCCATACTTCGATTGAGGATGTGCTATGACCCCGTCAGATGTTAAAGCCACGCTATCGTTCAGCGATAACTCGCCGAGCGTTGAAATGCCGATCTACAAGGGCACTCTGGGCCCGGACGTGATCGACATCCGCAAACTGTACGGCCAGACCGGCAAGTTCACGTACGACCCGGGCTTCATGTCGACGGCGGCTTGCAATTCGGCGATCACCTACATCGACGGCGACAAGGGCGAGCTGCTGTACCGCGGCTACCCGATCGACAACCTCGCGGAAAACGCCGACTTCCTCGAAACCTGCTATCTGCTGCTGAAGGGCGAACTGCCGAACGTGCAGCAAAAAGAAGAGTTCGTGAAGACCGTCACGAATCACACGATGGTGCACGAGCAGATGCACTTCTTCTTCCGCGGTTTCCGTCGCGACGCGCACCCGATGGCAATTCTGGTCGCCGCAGTCGGCGCGCTGTCGGCGTTCTATCACGACTCGCTCGACATCAACAATCCGCGTCACCGTGAAGTGTCGGCGATTCGCATGATCGCGAAGCTGCCTACGCTCGTCGCGATGGCGTACAAGTACAGCATCGGCCAGCCGTTTGCGTACCCGAAGAACGACCTGTCGTACAGCGCGAACTTCATGCACATGATGTTCTCGAACCCGTGCGAAGAGTACAAGGTCAACGACGTGCTGGTGCGCGCGCTCGACCGTATCCTGATCCTGCACGCGGACCACGAACAGAACGCGTCGACCTCAACGGTTCGTCTGGCTGGCTCGTCGGGCGCGAATCCGTTTGCGTGTATCGCAGCCGGTATCGCTTGCTTGTGGGGCCCGGCGCACGGTGGTGCGAACGAAGCCGCACTGAACATGCTGGAAGAAATCGGCTCGGTCGACAACATTCCTGAGTTCATCAAGCAGGTGAAGGACAAGAACTCGGGTGTGAAGCTGATGGGCTTCGGTCACCGCGTCTACAAGAACTACGATCCGCGTGCGAAGCTGATGCGCGAAACCTGCCACGAAGTGCTGGAAGAGCTGGGTCTGCACGACGACCCGCTGTTCAAGCTGGCCATGGCGCTGGAAAAGATCGCGCTGGAAGACGAATACTTCGTGTCACGCAAGCTGTACCCGAATGTCGATTTCTACTCGGGCATCGTGCAACGCGCGCTGGGCATTCCGACGTCGATGTTCACGTGTATCTTCGCGATGGCACGTACGGTCGGCTGGATTGCACAGTGGAACGAAATGATTGCCGATCCGGAACAGAAGATTGGCCGTCCGCGTCAGCTGTTCATCGGCGATACGCAGCGTGAAGCGAAGCCGATTGCGCAACGTTGATCGATTGCGGTCTAGCAGGATTGAGAAGCCCCGGCAGTTGCCGGGGCTTTTTTGTTATTAGAAGCATCCCTGTCCTCATTAAACGCCCGGCGCTTCATGTGTCATGGGCGCTGCAACTTACCCATTCATATATCTGAGTCGATCCGTCGCGCCAATGCCGACGCCCTGAGGCGCACAATAAGTCCACAAATTCGTAGATCGCTTCCCCACCTCTAATTTGCCACCGTACACCTACTGCTTGTAATTAAAAAGCAGTTGTATGCGGCGAAGTTTCTTTGCGCCATTTAAACGACGATTAAGGTTGTTGGCGCAGGTTTTTATTGAAAAGCGAGGTGTGAAAATGAAGTCGAATCTGAGATGCGTGGCCGCGAAGGGACTATGTTCATTTTTCTTCGCTTCAGTTACTGGCATGCTCGATGCCAACGCGGCGGCAGGACCGTCACTGTCGGCAGATGTCGATACTGCGGAACTGTTGTCGCAGCGATATAACGTCACATACTACACTGGAACCAGTTGGGTTTCTTTGCCGGCAGGGGGTGGTAATGTTGTATTGGGCCCGCGGTTTTCAGCGGAAGGAGAAAGTCCCATTGTCTGGGGTTTTTACAAATACGGTATCGAATTAAAAGATAAAAACGGTCCGAACTCCACCTTTTACGTCTTTCTGTCGACAGATAAGGAACCTTGTATGGTTCATCAAACGTCTTCGTCGGATTATTTTTCGAACGAGACTTTAGGCTACGTTTACAGCATAACTACTCAATACACAAACCTTGCCACCTCGAATGTTCAGAATGCAAATGTGTCCGTAGCTTATCGAGTATGCAGCAAGCCAAATGTGATATCCATACGATTTTTCGACCCTATAACGAGCGGAATTCCGATTGGGATTGGCGCCCATGTCAATAATCAGACTGTAAGAATTTCAGAGACTTATATTCTTTTGAACACTGAGGGAATCTTGTATCCACAGTAATCGGATGAACATCTGAATGGAGTGCGGCCATGAGATCTCTCTCGATTTTTTTGATTGCTTTTGTGATACTGCTTGGGGTTGCGAGAAATACTTCTGCCCGGCCGGCGCAAATTCCCGAGTTTGTCTATCGGGCTGACACACGTGCTCCCAATGAGGTGAGGCGAGCTGGGGCATTTATCGCGAGAGGCGTTGATGCTTCGCGACCGGGAACGATTGCCGATCTCAGTCTTTACAATCATGCGACCGGACATGCGGGGCCCCAGAACGACTACTCAGGCTACGTCTCGACAACGAGCGATTTTATGCGGGGATACCGCTGGTTGTGGGATCTGGGAGGTGGGTTCCGTAGTGGCTATGTCTACACGATTCGTCCAACCGCAAACTTCGTCGATGTCAATGCCAGCTTAGGCCGATTCCTGGATCCGGTCATCCGGCAGGAAAATGAATGGGCTGCGATGGGGCGGATACATTGGTATCAAGTTGTCGGATGGCGCTCGGTAGCCGAGCCGCCGACAACACCAATGACGCCTAACCCCGAATACAATCCAAACCATATCGCATTCACGCTGCCGCCCGTTGCGGCTCAGCCGGAGCTAGCGCATTTTCCTCTCGGGCATGCGGCATGGAATGAAATGCCGTGGGTCGAATTTACGAATTGCGGGCGACCGCCAACGGGTAATAGGCAAAAACGTGCGGGATCTACGAGTGAGCAGTGCATCCCATTCGATAATGGGAACATGGACTACGCGTACTACACGGGATATTTGTCGGCGCTCAGTTCGACATTGTGTGGTGGCTCTTGTCTCGAAGGAGATCGAAGCTTTAATCAGCATGAGGATTTCGACTCGGCGATAACCTTCCTGTACGATCACGGTACCCAGCGCGAATGCGATTACGGTAGGGAGGAGATCCCGGAGAGTATCGCGGAAATATATAATAAAAGTTTATGTAGCCGTATGCAGATTGACGATAAGCTTCGCGTTAGAGAAGGGTATCTTCTGAAAAGTGCGGATTCGACCTGTATGGTGATAGCAACCCCGGACACGCAGTATACAACCGGGGAAATATGTCAGCCGTCGGGCAGAAACGTATTTGAAACTGATAATCCAGTACCTGGGTGTCCGGCAGGTTATAAGTTTGCGACGGCGGAAGATGTTGAAATAAATTCGAGTATTTGCTTCACGCAAATGGATATATACAGCATTGCCAGACTGGATGGCGAAAATATTGTGTCCGGTAGCGAACGTGTTCCATGTGTGATTTCGAAGAGTACACGCGTAACTCAAAGCTCTCTATGCAAGAAAATCTCATACACGACACCTGAAGTCGTTGTTTCATCTCAGTCTCCCGAAGGCGCAGTGTGTTGGGATCGTTACGCACCCGTAAACGTTCAGCAGGCAATGGCAAATAAAACGGCTTTGTGCAATCTGGTCATTCACTCGCCGAGCGGTTCAAATGTAATTGGCCTGGCTGATGGCTGGTTCAATGCGGAGACCTGTAAGGTCTGGGCGTGGACGCCTCCGCAAAAACCCGTTTATACCTTCTGTAACAACGGCGTCGCCGAAGGGAACCGTTTTCTTTCGACCATGATTTTGGCAAGCGCTGGCGAAACATGTCCGTCGGGCTTTCAGCTGGCGTCGGAATCTGAGTTGCAAGCTGATCCGGGTATTTGCTACGGGACATTACCGGCGGGATCGACGGCGCGTCTGGCGAACTCGGCCTCGGTGACGATGTCGCCCGGCGCAAGTCCGACCACACCTCTGTGCACCACAAAGTCATCGGATCCGACGACGTTGACGATGGCCGTTTGCAAAGCCGTACTGCCTGTTCCCTAGGCGGGGTTAGCGCGCTCGGCCAGCCCGCGCCGGTCGGTTGCCGCGTCGCAATGCCGACGCGCTACCGCCTGGCGCACCGGCGAGCCCGATGCCGGCCTTGCAAGCCCCTGCCGGGTAACACCCATACAGGTATCGCCACTACCACCCAACTCCCTGTTTTTTATCGGTTTTTCCCCCGAGTCAGAGACCCCAGGCAGGGTTCTGCGTGGCATAATCGACCGACACAGTCAGCCCGCAGTCACTACTACCCCCGCATACCATGGCACAGACTCTCTACGATAAATTGTGGAACACGCACGTGATCCACACGGAAGAAGACGGTACGACGATTCTCTATATCGACCGTCACCTGCTGCACGAAGTCACCAGCCCTCAGGCGTTCGAAGGCCTGAAACTGGCTGCGCGCCCGGTGTGGCGTATCAGCGCGAATCTGGCGGTGTCGGATCACAACGTCCCCACCACGGATCGCAGGCACGGCATTGCCGATCCGGTCTCCAAGCTGCAGGTCGATACGCTCGACACGAATTGCGACGCCTTCGGCATCACGCAGTTCAAGATGAACGACCTGCGTCAGGGTATCGTGCACATCATCGGGCCGGAGCAGGGCGCTACGCTGCCGGGCATGACCATCGTCTGCGGCGACTCGCACACCTCCACGCACGGCGCATTCGGCGCACTGGCGCACGGCATCGGCACGTCGGAAGTCGAGCACGTGCTGGCCACGCAAACGCTCTTGCAGAAGAAGAGCAAGAACATGCTGGTGAAGGTCGAAGGCCCGTTGCCGCGCGGTTGCACCGCGAAAGACATCGTGCTGGCGATCATCGGCAAGATTGGCACGGCGGGCGGCACCGGCTATGCAATCGAGTTCGGCGGTTCGACCATCCGCGCGTTGTCCATGGAAGGCCGTATGACGGTCTGCAACATGGCGATCGAGGCAGGCGCGCGCGCCGGCATGGTTGCCGTGGACGACATCACCGTCGACTACCTGAAGGGCCGCCCGTTCTCGCCGGAAGGCGTCGAATGGAATCACGCGGTCGAGTACTGGAAGCAGTTCAAGTCGGATGACGGCGCGCAATTCGATCGCGTGGTCGAATTGAACGCTGCCGAAATCGTGCCGCAAGTCACGTGGGGCACGTCGCCGGAAATGGTCACCGCCGTGGACGGCCGCGTGCCGGATCCGGAACGCGAAAAAGACCCGGTCAAGCGCGACGCAATGGAGCGCGCACTGAAGTACATGGCGCTCGAACCGAATGCGCCGATCGAGTCCATCAAGCCGGATAAAATCTTTATCGGGTCGTGCACCAACGCGCGCATTGAAGACATTCGCGCCGCGGCATACGTCGTCAAGAAGCTCGGCCGCCGCGTCGCACCGAACATCCGTCTGGCCATGGTCGTGCCGGGTTCGGGTCTGGTGAAGGCGCAAGCGGAACGCGAAGGCCTCGACAAGGTCTTTACCGATGCCGGTTTCGAATGGCGTGAGCCCGGTTGCTCGATGTGTCTCGCGATGAACGCCGACCGGTTGGACCCGGGCGAGCGTTGCGCATCCACGTCGAATCGTAATTTCGAAGGTCGTCAGGGCGCCGGTGGCCGTACCCACCTGGTCAGCCCCGCGATGGCTGCCGCTGCGGCTATCGAAGGGCATTTCGTCGATATTCGCAAGCTTGGATAAATCGCATGATGAAGAACATGAATCGCACCACTCTATTGCGCCGCTTCGCACTCGGTACGCTGGCCGGGCTAGTGCTCGGTCTGGCCGGCTGCAACACGGTGCACGGATTCGGCGAGGACATGTCGCACCTCGGCAATTCGATCAGCAATCACGCTGACAAATAAGCGGTTTTTGATTTTTACCGGCAGTGCGCCGGGGGCTCTCCCGCCGCCACCCGCACTGTCCGGTCTTGAAACAGGCGCAAGCGTCATGGATAAATTCATCGTACACACCGGCGTCGTGGCGCCGCTCGATCGCGAGAACGTCGATACGGACGCGATCATCCCGAAGCAATTCCTGAAGTCGATCAAGCGCACGGGTTTCGGTCCGAACGCGTTCGACGAATGGCGTTATCTCGACCACGGCGAGCCGGGTCAGGACAACTCGAAGCGTCCGCTGAACCCGGATTTCGTACTGAACCAGCCGCGCTATCAGGGCGCATCGGTGCTGTTGGCGCGCAAGAATTTCGGTTGCGGCAGCTCGCGCGAGCATGCGCCGTGGGCGCTGGGGCAATATGGCTTTCGCGCGATCATTGCGCCGAGCTTCGCCGATATTTTCTACAACAACTGTTTCAAGAACGGCCTGCTGCCGATCGTGCTGACCGAACAGCAAGTCGATCACCTGTTCAACGAAACCAACGCGTTCAACGGCTTCAAGCTGACCGTCGACCTGGACGCGCAAGTCGTGCGCACGTCGGACGGTGGCGCTGAGTATCCGTTCGAAGTGGCGGCGTTCCGCAAGTACTGCCTGCTGAATGGCTTCGACGATATCGCTTTGACGCTGCGTCACGCGGACAAAATTCGCCAGTTCGAAGCTGAGCGGATCGCGAAGCAGCCGTGGCTGAATCACCGCATCGTCGGATAAACGAAAAAATCATCAAGGAAATTCGCATGAAGATCGCAGTCTTGCCGGGCGACGGCATTGGTCCCGAAATCGTCAAGGAGGCCGTGAAGGTCCTGAACGTGCTCGGCGAAAAGTTCGAACTCGAAGAAGCGCCGGTTGGCGGCGCGGGCTACGAAGCAAAGGGCCATCCCCTGCCCGATTCGACGCTCGCGCTGGCGAAAGAAGCCGATGCGATCCTGTTCGGCGCCGTGGGCGACTGGAAGTACGACTCGCTCGAACGCGCGCTGCGCCCGGAGCAGGCCATTCTTGGTCTGCGCAAGCACCTGCAACTGTTCGCGAATTTCCGTCCGGCAATCTGCTATCCGCAATTGACGGGCGCTTCGTCGTTGAAGGAAGAAATCGTTTCGGGTCTGGACATCCTGATCGTGCGGGAACTGAACGGCGACATCTACTTTGGCTCGCCGCGCGGCGTGCGTGAAGCGCCGGACGGTCTGTTCGCCGGCTCGAAAGAAGGCTTCGACACGATGCGCTATTCGGAGCCCGAAGTGCGCCGCATTGCGCACGTGGCGTTTCAGGCAGCGCAAAAGCGTGGCAAGAAGCTGACCTCGGTCGATAAGGCCAACGTGCTCGAAACGTCGCAGTTCTGGAAGGACGTGATGATCGACGTCTCGAAGGAATACGCGGACGTCGAGTTGTCGCACATGTATGTCGACAACGCGGCGATGCAACTGGTTAAGGCGCCAAAGTCATTCGACGTGATCGTCACCGGCAACATGTTCGGCGACATTCTTTCCGACGAAGCCGCCATGCTGACGGGTTCGATCGGTATGCTGCCGTCGGCCTCGCTCGACAAGAACAACAAGGGCTTGTACGAGCCGTCGCACGGTTCCGCACCGGATATCGCCGGCAAGGGCGTGGCGAATCCGCTGGCCACGATCCTGTCGGCCGCGATGATGCTGCGCTATTCGCTGAACAAGGCGGAACAGGCGGATCGCATCGAAAACGCAGTCAAGAAGGTGCTGGAGCAGGGTTATCGCACGGGCGACATTTTGACGCCGGGTTGCAAACAGGTCGGCACCGTGGCGATGGGCGACGCAGTCGTCGCCGCCCTGTAAGGCGCTTTGACGCGGACGTAGCGCAGCGGGTAGTTGCGTCGCCGCGCAGTCTTTAAAGCGGCCTTTAAAACGCGAATTGGCCTTGAAACAGGCCAATTCGCGCGTAATACGGACGATAGCGGCAGACGATCACGTCGCCGGATTCCGGTTTTCGTGTATATTGTAGCGATGGCACAGCGCTCCCAAATCTCCTCGATTTCCAAACTGCACGGCAAATCCGCCCGTGTGGTTGAGCTCGCCATTAGCACCAAATCGCTCACCAAAACGATTACCCCGAAAACGATCACGAAACGCTGATCGTCCGTCGTGCCCGCTCATCTTCCCCGCGCGGTCACTGCGGGCAAAGATGCGGGGAAGTCTCCATTCGAAGGGTATGAAGTCATGAACGTAGGTCTCGTAGGTTGGCGCGGTATGGTCGGCAGCGTCCTGATGCAACGCATGCAACAGGAAGGCGATTTCGACTTGATCGAACCGGTGTTTTTCAGCACCAGCAACGCGGGCGGCAACGCGCCGTCGTTCGCCAAAAACGAGACCAAGCTCAAAGATGCAACAAGCATCGAAGACCTGAAGAAGTGCGAAGCGATCATCTCGTGCCAGGGCGGCGATTACACGAATGAAGTGTTCCCGAAGCTGCGCGCAGCGGGCTGGAACGGCTACTGGATCGACGCGGCTTCATCGCTGCGCATGAAGGACGACGCGGTCATCATTCTCGATCCGGTCAATCTCGACGTGATCAAGAACGCGCTGGTCAAGGGCCAGAAGAATTTCATCGGCGGCAATTGCACAGTCAGCCTGATGCTGATGGCGCTGGGCGGTCTGTTCCGCGAAAACCTCGTCGACTGGATGACGGCCATGACTTATCAGGCCGCTTCGGGCGCGGGCGCGCAAAACATGCGCGAACTGCTGCAACAAATGGGCACGCTGTACGGCGCGGCCAAAGAAGATCTGGCGGATCCGTCATCGGCGATTCTCGACATCGACCGCCGCGTGCTCTCCGCCATGAACAGCGACCGTATGCCGACTGACCACTTCGGCGTCCCGCTCGCCGGCTCGCTGATTCCGTGGATCGACAAGGATCTCGGCAACGGCATGTCGAAGGAAGAGTGGAAGGGCGGCGCAGAAACCAACAAGATCCTCGGCAAGCCGGCCATGGGCACGCCGGGTTCGATCCCGGTCGACGGTCTCTGTGTGCGTATCGGCGCAATGCGCTGCCACTCGCAGGCGCTGACCATCAAGCTGAACAAGGACGTACCGCTGGACGAAGTGAACAGCATCCTCGCGTCGGGCAACGATTGGGTCAAGGTCGTGCCGAACGAGCGTGAAGCGTCGATGCGCGATCTGTCCCCCGCCGTGGTGACGGGCACGCTGACGGTGCCGGTCGGCCGCGTGCGCAAACTGGCGATGGGCGGCGAATATCTGTCGGCCTTCACTGTCGGCGATCAGCTGTTGTGGGGCGCGGCTGAACCGCTGCGTCGCATGCTTCGCATTGTGCTCGACAAGTAAAGTAAACTACGCGCTCACGACGCGTAGAAAACTCAAGAAGCGTCGCGCTTGCGCGGCGCTTTTTTCATTGTGTGCTCCGATTATCTTGTCTCTTCTCAACCGCAAAAAAGGGCTGCGCGCTGACGCGCCAGGAGTCCCGATGAACCTTCGACTCTCTTCCCTTCGGGCTATGTCTATGTATCGAGGTACGGGCCACTTGACGGTCGCCGCAGCTCTGACTTTTGCGCTGGCCAGCGTCGGTGTCGGCGCAGGCAACGCAGTAGCAGCGACGGGCGACGCCGCAAGTGCGCCGGAGGGCGCCTCCGTTTCCTATGCCGCCGGCAGTCAATATACGGTGAAGCCTGGTCAGTCGTTGAACGACGTCGCGATTGCCGTCACGCAGTCGCGCGATCGGGCGACGCTCGCACGCGCTTCGCGCGCGTTGTTCGATGCGAATCCGGGCGGCTTCATGAGCCATGACCCGAGCCGGATGCGCGTCGGCGCGGTGTTGACGATTCCGGCACTGGATGCGTCGGGGGCTCTGGTGGCTTCCGCGCCGGTTGCTGGGTCCGCGTCTGCTGCGCCATCGACCGCCGCGGCTGCGGCTGCTTCCACGCCGAGCGTGTCCACCGCACCTGCCGCACCGGGCACGGCGACGCCCAGTGCGACGGTCGGCGCCGCGAGCGGTGTGGCGCAGGTCAATGCCGCAGCAGCAAGCGCGGCAAGTGCTGCGGCGCGCGCTGCAGCGCCGTCCGCGCCTGCGGTTTCAGGGACGGCCAGTTCGGCGGCTGAAGCAAGCCCGGCAACGCCGGGGAGCTCGACGACGGCCGGTGCGGTCGCGACGGCGCCTGTCGCGGGCTCACAGGCCGCAAGCGGGGTGCCGGCCAGCGGCGCGCATGTCTGGTCGGGAGCGGTCCAGCCATCGGCCAGCGAGGCCGCCGAAGCTGCGTCAGCCGCTGCCGCAGCGGCTGCGCAAGCGACGGCTACGGCCACTGCGCAGGCGGCATCGCAACCGCGTGCTCAGGTGTCCAGCTTGCAGCAATTGCTTGCGCTGAAAAATCGCGTGCTGATGGAACTGCAGAAACACGGTATCGGCGGCTCAGCGGCCGTGACGGGCACGCGTCAGCCTACGCCCGCGCCTTCGGCGAACGGTGCGCAGCCGGCCGCTGGTGCTTCATCGGCGGCGGCTGTTTCGGGGCATGGTAGCGCGGCGATCTCCACGTCAAACGACGTCGGCATCTCGCAGACGAATTTGAGCGTGGCAGCGGCGATCGGCGCGGCATTGGTGGTACTGCTGGCGGCTTTGGGTCTGCGGCGGCGTAAGCGCGCCGCTGTTGCCGTGACTGAAGACTCGCTGGCGCAGGACGCCGCGGCGGCTTCCGCGCGTGCGGCCGAGCGGGAAGATATCGTTTCGACGCGCGAACACATTCCTGTGCGGGACGCGTCGGATGCGAGCGACGACGCGGCAGCGTATGGGGTGGCACTGTCCGCGGCTGGCCGTGAGGACGCGGAGCGTGAAGCTGCGGCGCGAGAAGTAGAGGCACGCGTGGCTGCGGAGCGCGAAGCGGAAATTCGCGCGGCGGCGGAGCGTGAGGCGGCGGAGCGCGTTGAAGCTGAGCGCGCGGCGGCAGACCAAGCGGCTCAAGGGCGTGCTGCAGCAGAACATGTAGTAGCGAAAGACGCGGCAGAAGAGCGAGCCTCAGCAGAACGTGAAGCCGCAGCAGAAGAGCAGGCCGCAACGGGAGAGCAAGCGGCAGCACGAGAGCAAACCACAACACAAGAGCAAACGGCAGCAGCACGCGAAGCCGAGGCTGGCGAATCGCACCCAAGCTCCCTCGCACAAGACCCCGACGCATCCCGGCACGTGTCGCCCGAAAGCCACGCGGCACCCGCATCGTATGAATCTGCGCAACCGCGCGCAGACATCGAACCGGCTGCCCACAGCGGCTCCCTGTCCGAACCGCTTCCCACCGCTCATCACGAAAACCTCGACGGAGCGACCACGGCAGCAAGTCTTGCAGCCGCCGCGGAACTGGGTGCTGAAGCTTTGCCGCTGACGTCGCTCGAACCGGTCAGCGAGACTTTCGAGCAAGAAGTGACTCCACACCGTCTGCAGTGGGACGACGAACCCGCCTCGAGCGCGTCGGCTGCGCCGCTGGCAGCGTCGACAAATGAGCTGCAGAGCCATTTCGACACTCCCGCACCGGTCATCGACTTCACGCCGCACGAGGCCGAGCCGCACACGACGTCGCCGTTCGGTCAGCCGTACATCGACACGTCGGCGCATTCTGTGCCCGGCACGTCTGTGCCGGCAGTGCCCGTGGTCCAACAGGATACGTCTCACGTCGACCCGGCAGATCAGCCGCCCCATGAGCCGCCGCAATCACACCGGCAGCCACATCAGCAAGCCGAAACCGCAACACCTGATGGCGCACCGAGCCTCGACCCGGCCCCTGTCGCGCAAACGCAACCCGTGCGATCCATTCCGACCGCGTTCCCGCGAGACGCCGTCGATGCCTTCGGCGGTCTGAACATGCCATTGCCGCCGCGCGTCGAATCGACCGAGGCAGGGGTGAGCGCACCTGAATCGCTGGCGACACAGCCGGTGGCCTCCCCGGGAGCCACCGCACAGCAAGCCGTGGTGCCTCACGATCCGGACGACGCCCCGCATATCTCCGACGAAATCTCCGCCGGCACCGCAGGCCACGCAGCCGTCGCGGGCCTTGGCGCGGCCGGCTTGGGCGCGATCGGCTTCGGCGCGTTGAAGCTCGATTTCGACCTTGAGTTGCCGCCGAGTCCGGCTCAGCCGTTGCCCGCCTTTACGCAAGCCGATCTCAGCCGCATTGCCCGCAACAAACTCGATCTGGCCGCGGAATATATCGACCTCGGCGATCTGTCCGGCGCGCGCCTGCTCATCAACGAAGTGATCGAGGCGAACGATCCGGCCACGCGCACCGAGGCCCGCGCGCTGCTCTCGACGCTCGCCCCGTTGTCGTGAAGCGGATTGCGCTAGGCGTCCAGTACGACGGCTCGGCATTCTGCGGCTGGCAGTCGCAGCCGCATGGCAAGACCGTGCAGGACGAACTCGAACGGGCGTTGTGCGAGTTCGCGCAAGTGCCTGTGCAGACGGTAGTGGCTGGCCGCACGGATACCGGCGTGCACGGCCTTGGCCAGGTCGTGCACTTCGACACTGAACTCGATCGCACGGATTTTTCGTGGATTCGCGGCACCAACGCCTTTCTGCCGAAGACGATCGCCGTGCAGTGGGCCAAGCCGATGCCCGACGCGTTCCACGCCCGTTTTTCAGCGTTCGAGCGGACCTATTACTACGTCCTGTACGTCCATCCGTTCCGCTCGCCGATGCAGGCCACGCGAGCCGGCTGGGTGCACACGCCGCTCGATGTCGACGCCATGCGGGCCGCCGCCGCCCACCTGATCGGCGAACACGATTTTTCGGCGTTCCGTTCGTCGCAATGCCAGGCGAAAACGCCGGTCAAGCTGCTCTATCAGATCGACATGCGCCAACAGGGCGACTTCGTTCATTTCCGCTTTCGGGCGAACGCGTTCCTGCACCATATGGTGCGCAACCTGATGGGCTGTCTCGTCGATATCGGCCGGGGACGTCATCCGGCTGAATGGATGGCCGAGGTGCTCGCCAGCCGCGATCGCGACTGTGCCGCGCCGACCTTCATGCCCGACGGCCTGTACCTGGCGCAGGTGGGCTATCCTGAGCAATTCGCCGTGCCCGCGCCGCAGACCGGCAGCGTGCCGTGGAGTACCGTATGGACCGAGCAAGCCCAAACATGAAATCAACCGAAAATCTGGCGGCCGACGCTAACGCCGGCACGCCGCAGCAAGCCGCACCGCATCGCACGCGTATCAAGTTGTGCGGCCTGTCGAAGCCGGAAGACGTCACCCACGCGATCGACCTCGGCGCCGACGCGATCGGCCTTGTGTTCTATCCGCCGAGCCCGCGTTCGGTCAGCGTCGCGCAGGCGGTCGAGCTGGTGCATGACGTGCCGCCGTTCGTGTCGGTAGTCGGCCTGTTCGTGAACGCAACGCACGACTGGATTCGCGAAGTCGTCAGCAACGTCGGGCTCAACCTGCTGCAATTCCACGGCGACGAAACCGCTGCACAGTGCGAATCCCTTGCTGGAGTTGCGGGTTTGCCTTGGTTGCGCGCGTTGCGAATCGCGGCGGATACTCAACCGGCTGATTTGGTAAAATCAGCACTTAACTATTCAGCAGCCAGCGGCTTTCTGTTCGACACCCATGTCGAAGGCTATGGCGGCGGCGGGAAGGTTTTCGATTGGTCACTTATTCCAGCAGAGCTCGCGCGTCGGGCCGTTTTGAGTGGTGGGTTGAACGCGCAAAACGTCAGTGATGCGATCCATCGCGTGCGCCCGTACGCGGTCGATGTCTCGAGCGGCATCGAAGTACCGGGCGCCAAGGGCGTGAAAGATCACGCCCGGATGGCGGCGTTCGTACGCGCAGTGCGCGCGGCAGACGCCGAATGATTCAGGCGGCACGGTTTTCTCATACGAAAACCGTGCGCCACACTGAGAAGAGTGATCACCATGTATAACTTGCCTGACGAAAGAGGCCATTTCGGCCAATATGGCGGCGTGTTTGTCGCCGAAACGCTGGTTCATGCGCTCGACGAGCTGCGTGCCGCGTACGAGAAATATCAGAAAGACCCCGAATTCGTCGCTGAATATGAGCGCGAACTTAAGCATTTCGTGGGTCGTCCGTCCCCGATTTATCACGCGCAGCGTTGGAGCGAAATGCTCGGCGGCGCGCAGGTTTTCTTCAAGCGTGAAGACCTGAATCACACTGGCGCTCACAAGATCAACAATGTGATCGGCCAGGCGCTGCTCGCCAAGCGGATGGGCAAGCCGCGCGTGATCGCGGAAACCGGAGCGGGCCAGCACGGCGTGGCGACTGCAACCATCGCGGCACGCTTCGGCATGGAGTGCGTGGTCTATATGGGCGAGGAAGACGTCCGCCGCCAGGCAGCCAACGTCTACCGGATGAAGCTGCTCGGCGCGACCGTCGTGCCGGTGTCGTCCGGCTCGCGCACGCTGAAAGACGCCCTCAATGAAGCGATGCGCGATTGGGTGACCAACGTCGAAAACACCTTCTACATCATCGGCACCGTCGCGGGGCCGCATCCGTATCCGATGATGGTACGTGACTTCCAGCGGGTCATTGGTGACGAGTGCAAGGTGCAGATGCCCGAGCTGGTCGGCCGTCAGCCGGATGCCGTGATTGCGTGTGTTGGCGGTGGTTCGAATGCAATGGGTATCTTTTACCCCTATATTGACGACGCTTCGGTGCAACTGATCGGCGTCGAACCGGCTGGCGACGGGATCGAAACCGGCCGGCACGCGGCTTCGCTGATCGGCGGCAGTCCGGGTGTGCTGCATGGCAACCGCACGTATCTCCTGCAAGACGAGAACGGTCAGATCATCGAGACGCATTCGATCTCGGCCGGTCTGGATTATCCGGGCGTCGGTCCTGAGCATGCATGGCTAAAAGACAGCAAGCGCGCGCAATATGTCAGCATCACCGACGAAGAAGCGCTTAAGGGATTCCACGATTGTTGTCGCATCGAAGGCATTATTCCGGCGCTGGAATCCAGCCACGCGCTGGCTTACGCCGCGAAGCTTGCGCCGACACTGCCCAAGGACAAGGTCCTTCTGGTCAATCTGTCGGGCCGCGGCGACAAGGACATGCATACGGTCGCTGAGCGATCGGGCATTCAGTTCTGAGCACCGCGACGATGCGCGACGAGTTCG
The DNA here is from genome assembly GCF_046027605.1 of Paraburkholderia fungorum. Taxonomy (GTDB): domain Bacteria; phylum Pseudomonadota; class Gammaproteobacteria; order Burkholderiales; family Burkholderiaceae; genus Paraburkholderia; species Paraburkholderia fungorum_F. The sequence goes on along the minus strand of NZ_JAQQEF010000014.1, from coordinate 199,652 downwards.
ACGAGCCGCAACCGGCGTTTGAAACCGCCCCGGTCGCCGAAATAGCGGCGGCCGAGGCGCCTGCACCTTTGTTAGCAGAGGTGCCCGCCGGCATCCGGTTGTTGAACCGCGATTTTCTGACCGATGTGGCGAATATCCCCGACGGGTCGATCGACCTGATCCTTTGCGATCCGCCTTATGGGCTCGGCAAGGATTATGGCAACGACTCCGATATGCGCTCCGGCGAGGATTTCCTCGCCTGGACGCGTGGCTGGCTCGAGCTGGCTATTCCGAAGCTCAAGCCGTCGGGTTCGCTGTATATCTTCTGTACCTGGCAGTACGCGCCGGAAATCTTCAGCTTCCTGAAGACAAAACTCACGATGATCAACGAAATCATCTGGGACCGGCGCGTGCCGAGCATGGGCGGAACGGTGCGCCGCTTCACTTCGGTGCACGACAACATCGGCTTTTTCGCGGTGTCGAAAGATTATTACTTCGATCTCGATCCCGTCCGTATTCCGTACGATGCCGTCACGAAGAAGGCGCGTTCGCGTAAATTGTTCGAAGGCAGTAAGTGGCTGGAGCTTGGCTATAATCCGAAGGACGTCTGGTCAGTATCGCGGCTGCATCGGCAACACGCCGAGCGCGTCGATCATCCGACCCAGAAACCTCTGGAAATCGTCGAGCGGATGGTGCTGGCAAGTTGTCCGAAGGGCGGGCGCGTACTCGACCCGTTCATGGGCAGCGGCACTACCGCAGTCGCTTGCGCTCGGCAGCAGCGCGAATTCGTCGGCTATGAGATCAATGAAAGTTACTGCGCGATAGCGCGTGAACGCGTTAGCGCGGCCGCGTCGGCGCCCGCTGGCGCTCGCAAAACCCGCAAGGTTGCGGCCAAAGCCGAGCGCCAAACCGAGGCGCAATAAGCGCGCAGTAGCTAAAAATCCGAGAATATTCCATGTCCCGTATCAAGAACACGTTTGCCGCGTTGTCCGCCCAAGGTAAGAAAGGCCTGATTCCGTTCATGACGGCCGGCGACCCGGATCCGGCGCGCACGGTCGAATTCATGCATGCGCTCGCCGCAGGTGGTGCCGATGTGATCGAACTCGGCGTGCCGTTTTCCGACCCGATGGCCGACGGCCCGGTGATCCAGCAATCGTCCGAACGCGCGTTGGCGCAGGGCGTGTCGCTGCGGCACGTGCTGGCCGACGTGAAGCGCTTCCGCGAAACCGACGACAAAACGCCGGTGGTGCTGATGGGCTACGCCAATCCGATCGAGCGCATGGGCACGGAAGCGTTCGCCAATGCGGCGAAGGAAGCCGGGGTAGACGGCGTGCTGGTTGTCGACTACCCGCCGGAAGAGTGCGTGAACTTCGCGGAACAGATGCGATCTGCCGGCATTGATCCGATCTTTTTGCTCGCGCCCACTTCCACGGACGAGCGCATTGCTGAGGTCGGCAAAATCGCCAGTGGCTACGTCTATTATGTGTCGTTGAAAGGCGTGACCGGCGCGGCAAATCTGGACGTTTCCAGCATCGCGAGTAAAATCCCGGCCATCAAGTCGCGCGTACCCCTGCCGGTGGGCGTCGGTTTCGGCATCCGTGACGCGCAAACGGCGCGTTCGGTGGCCGAAGTTTCCGATGCTGTCGTGATCGGCAGCCGTATCGTGCAATTGCTCGAACAGGCGGCCCCCGAAACCGCCGCCGAGACGCTTACGCGCTTCATCGCCGAAGTGCGCGAGGCGCTCGATAGCGTCGCGACTGCCCGATAACAGTTATTTTTTTGTCTCCTGTAACGTGAGCGGCGGGTTTGTCCCGCCGTTCTCGCAACCGGTTGACCCAGAGGGATTCAATATGAGCTGGCTCGATAAGCTGCTGCCGCCAAAAATCAAACAAACCGACCCGAAGAACCGCAAGGGAATTCCGGAAGGCCTGTGGATCAAGTGCCCGTCGTGCGAAGCCGTGCTGTACCGCAATGACGTCGAGGCCAATCTGCATGTTTGCCCGAAGTGCGACCATCACATGCGCATCGGCGCGCGTGAGCGGCTCGACGGCCTGCTCGATCCAGAAGGCCGCTATGAAATCGGCCAGGAAATCGTGCCGGTGGATGCGCTCAAGTTCAAAGACAGCCGCAAATACCCGGATCGCCTGAAAGAGGCGATGGACGACACTGACGAAACCGACGCGATGGTCGTGATGGGCGGCGCCATCCACACGCTGCCGGTGGTGGTCGCATGCTTCGAGTTCTCGTTCATGGGCGGCTCGATGGGGTCGGTGGTCGGAGAACGTTTTGTGCGTGGCGCGCAGAACGCGCTCGAACAAAAAGTGCCGTTTATCTGCTTCACCGCTTCGGGCGGAGCACGGATGCAGGAAAGCCTGCTTTCGCTGATGCAAATGGCGAAGACCACGGCCATGCTGACCAGGCTCGCCGAAGCCAAGCTGCCGTTCATCTCCGTGCTGACCGATCCGACCATGGGCGGCGTGTCGGCGAGTTTCGCGTTCCTGGGTGACGTGGTGATCGCGGAACCGAAAGCGCTGATCGGCTTCGCCGGCCCGCGCGTGATCGAACAAACCGTGCGTGAAAAGCTGCCGGAAGGCTTCCAGCGCGCCGAGTTCCTGCTGACAAAGGGCGCGATCGACATGATCGTCGACCGTCGCAAGCTGCGCGAAGAGATCGCGCAATTGATGGCGCTGTTGAGCCATCAGCCGGCGGACGCAGTCGCTTAAGCGTTTGAATTATCGGGCCGCGCCTTTTCGCGTGGCCGCCGACAAAGCAGCCATTCAGCACGTCGGCAATCATCAAAGCAGTCTCCAAAAACAGCGCGCCGCGAGAGTCATCAAGCGGCGCGCTGTCATTTCCGGGATAATCACGATCTCGCAACGCAGCACAGATTCACTCGATGACCACATTCCCCACCCTCGACGCGTGGCTCACGCACCTTGAATCCGCGCATCCGGTCGGCATCGACATGGGTTTGGGTCGTATCACACAGGTACGCGACGCGATGCAGTTGTCGTTCGCGTGCCCGGTCATCACGGTCGGCGGCACGAACGGCAAGGGTTCGACCTGCGCGATCCTCGAATCGATTTTGCTGCGCGCGGGCTTCACGGTCGGCTGCCATACGTCACCGCATCTGCTTTCGTTCAATGAACGGGCGCGCGTGAACGGTGCAATGGCAAGCGACGCAGAGCTGCTGCCGCATTTCGAAGCAGTCGAAACCGCACGCCTGAGCCTCGCCGAACCCGTCACGCTGACTTACTTCGAATTCACGACGCTGGCGATCATGAGCCTGTTCGCCTCGCGCGGGCTAGACGCGGTGATCTTCGAAGTGGGCCTGGGCGGCCGTCTGGATGCGGTCAACATCCTCGATACGGACTGCGCGATCATCACCAGCATCGATATCGATCACACTGAGTATCTCGGCGACACCCGCGAGAAAATCGCCTTCGAAAAAGCCGGCATTTTCCGCCCGGGCAAGCCGGCGATCTGCGCCGATCCGGTGCCGCCGCAGACGCTGATCGACCACGCTGAGAAGATCGGCGCCGAACTGTGGCTATTCGGCCGCGATTTCCGCTACGAAGGGCAGGCAGGCAGCGAGCGCCAGCAATGGAGCTACGTGGGCCCGACGATGCGCCGTTCCTCGCTCGCCTATCCGGCGTTGCGCGGGGCGAATCAGTTGATCAATACATCCGCGGCGCTGGCCGGACTTGAAGCGCTGCGCGACCGTTTGCCGGTGTCGGCACAGGACATCCGGCTCGGCCTCGCCAACGTTGAACTGCCTGGGCGCTTCCAGGTGCTGCCCGGCAAGCCGTCGATCGTGCTCGATGTCGGTCACAATCCGCATGCTGCGGCGGTATTGGCGCAAAACCTCGGCAATATGGGCTTTTTCCCGTACACCTATGCCGTGTTCGGCGCGATGCGCGATAAGGACATTGCCGGCGTACTGTCGCACCTGAAGGGCGAAATCGACCACTGGGGCGTAACCGGTCTGCCGACTCCGCGTGCGGCTTCGGCGGAAGAACTTGAAGCAGCTTTGCGCGAGCAAGGCGTGAGCGACGGCAGCGACAACAGCGTAACGCGCTACGCAACGCCGGCCGCTGCTTTCCAAGACGCGCTAAAACGAGCGTCAGAGAATGATAGAATCGTGGTTTTCGGCAGTTTCTATACGGTAGCGGGTGTAATGGCCTACCGTAAATCGCAGCAACACTGAACGGGCGCCAGGCTCGAACCAAGCGATTCATGGGAATTTTCTCGTTCGGCAAGAAAGACGACGCGCCCAGCCGGCGTGGCGCAAACACCAGTTCCACCCGGGCCGCCCGTGGCGAGCGCGTGGAGCGGCGAACCCGCCGCACGGAGCGCACCGTGGATGCCGATGCGATGCTGCTCGACCCTACGCTGCCGGAAAAGCAGCGCGCGCGGCGCAGACTTGTCGGCGCGATTGCGCTGGTCGTCGCAGCGGTCGTGATCCTGCCCATGGTGCTGGATTCCCATCCCAAGCCCGTTACTGACGACATCTCTATCGATATTCCAAGCCGTCCCGCGCCGAAGGTCGCCAAGACCGACGAAGACACGCAGGCCGGTGTAGCACCGGATAACCCAGCGCCTGACGCGGCACTTGCCGCTTCCGGCCTTGCGCCGACAACGGCAGCCACGCAAGGCCAGTCCGGCGCCGCTAAACAGCAGAGCGCGGCAACGAGCGCGGCGTCCGCAGTCAAACCGGCCGTGAAATCGCAAGCGCCTGCCGCCGTCGCCGCCAATACGGCGCCTGCGGCGCCCATTGCCCAGACGCCTGCCAAACCGGTCAAGTCGGCCAAACCTGCCAACGCGCCCGCCACGCAAAACGCGGCGAACGTTCCGGCACCCAGCGAAGACAGCGCGAATACCGCCGCTGCCAGCGCCGACGCGAATTCCGGCACGCCGGCGTCGCCCCCGGGCAGCCGTTTCGCCGTCCAGCTCGGCGCATTTGCGAACGACGCCAATGCGCGCAATTGGGCCGCCAAGTTGAAAGCGGCCGGTGTGCCCGCATATACCGAACATCGGAAGCAGGCCGACGGCTCGACGCTCACGCTATTGCGCGCCGGTCCGTTCGCCGATCGTGCAGCGGCGAGCGCCGCGATTGCGAAGGTTCGCGAGGCCGGCTTGACGTCGGGCGCGAACAGCAGCGCGGCACAGTAAGCGAGCGATGTTCACTGCCTTCGACTACGCTGTAATGGCGGTGATCGGTTTGTCGGCCTTGCGCGGCACATGGCGCGGGTTTTTGTCGGAGATATTCGGGCTGATCGGCTGGATTGCGGCGTTTTTCATTGCTTGCCGCTTCGTCGGTTATGTCGTGCCGTATATCCCTGCCACGTGGCCGGGCGGCGCACTGACCCAGTGGCTCCTGGCGTTCGCGCTGGTGGTGGTCGGCGTGGTGCTGGTGGCGAGCGTGCTGAACGCGTTGCTGAGCCGCCTTGTGCAGGCAACCGGCTTGAGCGGCGTGGACCGCTCGCTCGGTTTGATGTTCGGCCTCGTGCGCGGGGTCGTTCTGGTGCTGGTTCTGGTCGCCCTTGCAGGCTTGACCGAACTGCCCCAACAGGAATTCTGGCGCAACGCCTTGCTTCGGCCCTATGCGGTCGAGGGCGTGCACGTAATGAAACCGCTGCTTCCCGAGACGCTCGCTGCCTACGTCCGTGTGTGACGATCAAGTGAACGGATAGAGGAACGCAGCAGGACTCCGGCGCAATCCGGTGCCTCTCTATACCGTCGCGTACCCTCGCGCAGCATCGCAGGCATCGGCCGCCGTTACGAATTTCGTACCTTTGAAGGACATGCCATGTGCGGCATCGTAGGCGTAGTTTCCCATTCTCCGGTCAATCAGCTGATCTATGACAGCCTGCTGCTTCTGCAGCACCGCGGTCAGGACGCCGCCGGCATCGCGACAGCGAACGGCAGCAATTTTCACATGCACAAGGCCAACGGCATGGTGCGCGACGTGTTCCGCACGCGCAACATGCGTAGCCTGCCCGGCACCACCGGTATCGGCCAGGTCCGTTACCCGACCGCCGGTTCCGCATCGAGCGAAGAGGAAGCCCAGCCGTTCTACGTGAACGCGCCGTTCGGCATCATCCTCGCGCACAACGGCAATCTGACCAACTGGCAGCAACTGAAAGATGAGATGTTCCGCATCGATCGCCGCCACATCAACACCAATTCCGACACCGAAGTGATGCTCAACGTGCTCGCGCACGAATTGCAGCTGTCCAGCTCGGGTCTTCAATTGGATCCGGCCGCGCTGTTCAAGGCGGTGTCGGGTGTGCATCGCCGGGTGCGGGGTTCGTACGCGATCGTCTCGCTGATTGCCGGCTACGGTTTGCTCGGCTTCCGCGACCCGTTCGGCATTCGCCCGTTGTGCCTCGGCAAGCAGGAAACGGCCGAAGGCGTCGAGTGGATTCTGGCGTCGGAATCGGTCGCGATCGAAGGTATCGGTTTCGAATTCGTGCGCGACATCGCGCCGGGCGAGGCGATTTTCATCGACATCGAAGGCAATCTGCATTCGCAGCAATGCGCGACGAACCCGAGCCTGAATCCCTGCATTTTCGAACTCGTGTATCTCGCGCGTCCGGACTCGGTGCTCGACGGCGTGCCGGTCTACAACGTGCGGTTGCGCATGGGCGATTACCTCGCCGAGAAGATCAAGCGTGAATTGCCCGACGTCGCGATCGACGTGGTGATGCCGATCCCTGATTCGTCCCGACCGGCTGCGATGCAGGTCGCGAAGAAGCTGGGCGTGGAGTATCGCGAAGGCTTCTTCAAGAACCGTTACGTCGGCCGTACCTTCATCATGCCGGGCCAGGCCGTGCGTAAAAAGTCGGTGCGCCAGAAACTCAACGCCATGGGCATCGAGTTCAAGGGCAAGAACGTGCTGATCGTCGACGATTCGATCGTGCGCGGCACGACCTCGCATGAAATCGTGCAGATGGCACGCGACGCCGGCGCGAACAAGGTGATCTTCGCTTCGGCGGCGCCGCCGGTGAAGTACCCGAACGTCTACGGTATCGACATGCCGACACGCGGCGAACTCGTTGCACATGGCCGCACGGACGACGAAGTCGCGCGCATGATCGGCGCTGACTATCTCGTTTATCAGGACGTCGACGCGCTGAAGCAGGCGGTGCGCGATATCAACCCGGCGCTGAAGGAATTCGAAGCCTCGTGTTTCGACGGCAACTACGTCACGGGTGATGTCACGACCGAGTACCTCGATCGCATCGAAACCGCGCGTCTCGCACCGTCCTCGCAATCGGATCGCGACGCCGCGAGCGAAGCGATCGACGGCGGCGCTCCGGCGCGTTCGCAATTGCATCTGCAGTTGTCGGTGGGCTAAAAGCAATACGGCTCGCGGGGTGGCGTGGCCCGCTGCGCGCCACGCCGCGCCGCGAGCGTGTTAGCATGACGGCTTGCGTCGATTTGATCTCAGCTTGCGGACGCGGGGCAACCCAAAACAGCTAAAGCGAAGGGTGGAAAAGCCGCAGTCATCCGCCTCCGCTCCAGCTTTTCCCCGCACATGAAGCCCGCTTATGCCGACGCAAAAGCGGGCTTTTTTGTTGCTGCCGTTTGGCGTCACGCGCATCCTTTCGGATGCGTTGTAGACACCGAACCCAGCCATGGAACATTGGAAACCAGAACCAACATGGACGACTCCCTGAACTTCGATACGCTGGCAGTCCGCTCGGGCACAGTGCGCAGCGACTTCAACGAACACTCGGAAGCGATTTTCCTGACCTCGAGCTTCGTCTTCGCGAGTGCCGCGGACGCCGCCGAAAAATTCAAGAATTCCGAAGACAACTACACGTATTCGCGCTTCACCAACCCGACTGTCTCGATGTTCCAGGACCGTCTGGCCGCGCTCGAAGGCGGCGAAGCGTGCATGGCCACGGCTTCGGGGATGGCCGCGATCATGTCGGTGGTGATGTCGACGCTGCAGGCCGGCGACCATCTGGTCAGCTCGCAAGCACTGTTCGGTTCGACGCTCGGCATGTTCTCGCAAATCTTCAGCAAGTTCGGCATCGTCACAACCTTCGTCGATCCGACCGATCTGGACGCGTGGAAAAACGCCGTGCGCCCGGAGACAAAGATGTTCTTCCTCGAAACGCCGTCGAATCCGCTGACCGAAGTCGCCGATATCGAAGCGATCAGCAAAATCGCGAAGGCAGCGAATGCGATCTTCGTGGTCGACAATTGTTTCTGTAGCCCGGCATTGCAACAGCCGCTGAAACTCGGCGCGGATGTTGTGATGCATTCGGCCACCAAGTTCCTCGATGGCCAGGGCCGTGTGCTCGGCGGCGCGCTGGTCGGCTCGAAGCAATTCATCATGGAGAAGGTGTTCCCGTTCGTGCGTAGCGCTGGGCCGACCTTGTCCGCGTTCAACGCGTGGGTGCTGCTCAAAGGCATGGAAACGCTGTCGCTGCGCGTCGAAAAGCAGTCGGCAAATGCGCTGGAAATTGCGCGCTGGCTCGAAACGCATCCGGCCGTGAACCGCGTGTTTTATCCGGGGCTCGAATCGCATCCGCAGCATGCGCTGGCCATGCGTCAGCAGAAGGCGGGCGGCGCGATCCTGTCGTTCGAACTGAAGGGCGATACGCCTGAGCAGATGCGCGTGAATGCCTGGCGCGTGATCGACAGCACGAAGATCTGCTCGATCACCGGCAACCTCGGCGATACGCGTACCACCATCACGCATCCGGCTACGACCACGCACGGGCGCGTGACGCCTGAGGCGCGCGCGGCGGCGGGTATTAGCGAAGGCTTGATCCGTCTCGCCGTGGGTCTGGAAAACGCTGGCGATATCCGCGGCGATCTGGAACGCGGCCTGGCGGGTTAAGCCGTAGAGGAGTGGGCCACGCCTGAACGCTTATGCCGGTGGCATCGGGCGCGGGCGGCGCATCGTGGCGAGTACGATAAGCAGCGCCAGCATGAAAAACGCCGCGGATGTGGCAGCGGAAATCGACAGCGCGTGGGTGAGTTCAGCCTTGGCGCCCGGTTCCGAAGCCGAATCGGTGAGCCTGGGTGCTAAAGCGGTACGGCTAAGCGTCAGATCGACAACGAAGACGACAAACGCCGTGCCCATCGCGCCACCGATATAGTGCGTCGCGTTGATCAGACCGGAGGCCGCGCCGGCATCACGCGGCGCCACGCCGTCTATACAGGCTGTCGTAAGCGGCACCAGTGCGGCACCGGAGCCGATCCCCAGCATCATGATCGGCAACGCCAGATCGGCGAAAAATTCGCTGCCTGCATCCACCCGGCTCAGGCACAGCATGCCGACCGCCGCGATCAACAGTCCGCCTGTCAACAGGCCTTTGCCGCCCAGCCGTGGTATCAAACGTGGCACCCCGACTACCACCATCAGAAACTGCGTGACCGACAACGGCAGGAAGGCGAGCCCCGCGCGGAACGCGCTGAATTCCAGGACTTCTTGCACGTATTGAATCAGGAAAAAGAAGGTCCCCAGCATGCCGCCTATCAGCAGCGTCCTGCCGACGTAAGCGCCTGAACGTTGTGCGTTGGCGAAGAGCGCGAGCGGGGTGATCGGTTGGCGCGCCCGCTTCTCGATGAGAATGAAGGCAGTGAGTAATAACCCGCCTGCGCTCAGCGCCGCCGCGACGGCTGGGTCGCCTGCCCCGGCCGGCACGCCACGCACGAGCCCATAGACCAGAAGAATGGTGCCGAGGGTGACAGTCAATGCGCCCGTGCAGTCGAAGTGCCCGCGGTTGCGCGGCGTTTCGGGCAGGCACCTCAGTCCGGCCATGAGCAAAAGCGCGCCGATGGGCACGTTAATGAACAATACCCAGCGCCACGAGGCGAAATCCGTCAGGACGCCGCCGAGCACCAACCCCGCTGCGCTGCCGCCGCCGGATACCGCCGTGTAGAGGCCGATAGCACGCGCGCGCGATGCGCCATCCGGGAAACAGAGCATCAATAGCGCAAGCGCGGACGGCGCGGCAAAGGCGCCGGCGATGCCTTGCACGGCGCGCGCGATGAGTAGCTGAGGCAGCGACAAAGCGAGCCCGGCGGCACACGACGCCACGACAAACGCCGCGCTGGCGGCGAGGAAGACGTGGCGGTGTCCGAGGATATCGCCGGTGCGGGCGCCCAGCAGTATGAACCCGCCGAAAGTCAGCATATAGGCGTTCTGCACCCAGGACAGATCCGGGCGCGCAAGCCCGAGGTCTGCCCGAAGACGCGGCAGTGCCGCGTAGACCACGGTTCCGTCGAGCACAATCATCAATTGGCAGGCCAGGATGACGGCAAGGGCAAGCGCGCTGGCGGACGGCCTGCCTCGCTCGCTTGCCCGATGCCGGATGTCCTGGTAGCCTGACATGGGGTCCGCCTTCAGGCTGTCTTGTGGGCTTCGAGCTGCGCGATCTCCGACAAGGAGAGGCCCATTTCGTCGCGAAGAAAACGCGGCATGGTCCAATGCGGCAGCGCGGCCTCGTCGAATGGACCAAAGGATTCCCGGTATAACGGTAGCCAGCGAAGCGACTGCTCGATCAGTTGCTCACGGCTCGGCTCTTGTTGATAAGTCGCGTAAGGAAAACTGCGGTGTTCGATAAAGAAGCCGCCGGGCAAGCGTTCTTCACAAAGTGTCCGGTACTCGCGTGTCTGGAGAATGAGGTAGTGCCAGATTTCGTCGATCTGCTGCTCGACCGGCAAAAAAAGACCACTCAGCTGCTCCCGGTGCTTCGAGACCAGGTAAAGATAGCGCAGGCATTCCGTGAGTTGCCGCTTCACGTAGTCCGACGACGACCCGGTGCGCTTGATGAAATAGGCGATTACTTCCGAATGGAGATCGTGACCGAGCAATGCCTTTGCGTCGATGGCCGGAGCAGAAAGTGGGGAATGCATGCGTTATCCTCGTTGCAGCGAAGCGATTGGAACGTGTTGGGTAGCCTTTATTTTTTCGCGAGCCAGGCATATTTTCCCGACTTGCCGATGTCGATATGCGTGCGATGCAAGGGAGCGCAATCCATCCCTGTCGCTTCCTGAATACGCCCTTGCAGGTCAGCGGCTTCCTGCGGCAAGAGCGGAGCCCCATTGAACGTCGTGTAATGCAGGCCGGCTTGCCACTTCGCCTCCGGATACAGTTGGTAGACGAAGATATTCGGCGAGGCGGCGCAGATCAGATCGTCAAATTCGGCTTGCGACACAATCCCGTGCGAAGCCTGCAGCATTTCCTTTTCGCGGCCGCAAAACCGGACAATTTTCTCGGGGTCCGCCGAGCCGTCGCCGGTCTGAACGCAATCGCCGGAGCGGTAGCGGATCAGTGGCATATAGGGATTCCGCACGCTCGACACAATCATGCTGAAGATTGTGTTGCTCGTCGCAAACGGCACGAGTTCCAGGCACATTTTGTCGAGAAACGGCGAATAGTTTCCGTGCCGATCGCTGTAGTAGAGATAGCCGAGTTCGGTGCTGCCGAAGAGATCGATGAGCGGGCAACTGAAATTTTTCAGCAGGAACCACCGGACGTTTGCAGGGGTGTACTCGTAAGCGTGGATGATGCTGGCAGGTTGGGGGAAGCGTGCTTCAAGTCCGTATTGCGCGACCTTCAATATGAAATGCGCCAGATGGTAGCTGGAACAATCCAGATGATAAAACCCATTCGGATGGCAATGCTGCGCCGCCTCGATATCGTCAAGCATGCGCTCGATATCGGCGCGTTCCCACCGTGCTGGATCGAGCTTCTGATTGAGATACGTGGTGCGGGCATCGAGCCGCCGCATCGCGGATGAGGCTATTTCAATCGTGTGCTTGCCGTATTTTCGGGCGTTCACTCGTGCCACATGTTCGGTCGCCAGCACGGTAGTGAGCGATACGCGCTGGCATTGTTGCTGCCATGTGAAGCCGATATCGGGATGTTGGCTCCACAGCTGATAGTAGGAGTTCAACAGAAAATAAGGAGGACGGATGATATGCATCCGCGCGTGATGGGTGCCGGTTGAGAGAACGAACTCGGCTTCGCCTGTCCTGAGCGCTGCGGCGAGTCGCGGCGTCATCCAGTTGTCGGGGAAGTCCAATGCGATTGCCGGCTTTTCCAGAATGGGAAAAAATCTCTCCGCGATCGACTGTTGATAAATGGGAATGTCCTTGATCTGCTCGATTACATCGACTGTTGGCTGGTTTTCCATATGCGCTCCGTAGCCTGGTTGCGATGTCGAGGGAAGCTGGTCCTTGTGGTGTGCAAGGACCAGCTTGATGAGCTCGCCAGATGGGCGTGTTTCGCCTGATCTGTCAGCTCATGTTCGAGGTGCAGCGATTAGCTGATACAACCGGTCTTCGGCAGTGGCTTCGTCATGGCGATCGAAATGCAGCCTGCCTTCGCAGCGGAAATACAACCTTCCTTGGTACCAGAGATACAGCCGTCTGTCTGAGCGGAGTTGGCGGCAACCCATTTTTTCCATACGGAGTTCTGAGCAATTTGAAGAGCCAGCTTTTCCATCGTATACCTCCAAAGGTGTAAAGCATTGGGATTGGAGTGCATTAATAGAACAGAAAAAATATTACGCACCCCGTAGCTCTGTCTTTCGCTTCTGAGGTATGTTCAATTTTATTTGTTGGGTGCGACGATACGGTCGAGCGGTGCACATCCGTGCGCAGGCTCGATGGCTGCGTTGAGATTGAGATGTCGTTTGCCAAAGACCTTGATGCAGCGGGCTGTCAGGGGAGGTTGGGGGGATGAGGTGACGGCTGACAATCGCGAAGATGCGTCGTGCTTTTGCCTGACGCGTGTGACGCGATGACACATCTTATCCGTACGGCTTTGTTTGCCAGATTTAACTATTGGTAACAGTACGGGGATCGCGGCTCAAGCGTGACTTCGATGCCGGGTCGCGCGCCACTGTCCGGGCGCCAGCCCGAAACGCCGCGTGAACGCATGCGTGTAGGCGCTCTGATCGCCGAAGCCGATTTCCAGCGCGATATCGCTGAGCGATAAGCGTGGATCGGACAGCAAGCCAAGCGACGTATCGAGCCGCAGGCGCTGCAAATAGCGATGCGGTGTTTCGCCGAAGGCTTCGATAAAAAGCTGATGAAAGCGCCGCATGCCGAAGCCGCAATGGGCGGCGAGGTCGGCGATACGCAGCGGTTCCGACAGATGCGCGCGCAGCCAACGGTCGATGCGTGCGAAATCCAGACCAGCGCCAGGCGCCGGCGCGCCCGCCATCGTTGTGCCGGGGTCCGCCACTAGCGCAGCGCCCAGGCGCGCCGCCGCGTCCCAATGAAAACGCCGCGTATCCAGAGCGTTGCCTTGCGCGCCGCCCGCGGCGTGCGCCGCGATGCGATGCACGAGTTGCGTGAGCGAGGCATCCACCATCACGGCCCGCGCGTGGTCGAACAGACGTTCCGGCACGGCCAGCGAGGCGGCCGGCAGATCCAGCACCAGCTGCCGGTTCTCGCCGATACCTGCATAGTCGTGCCGTGCACCTGCCGGGATGAGCCAGGCGGACCCGGCGTCGATCTGTTGCGCGACGCCGTCCACCGCCATCACCATCGCGCCGTCGAGGCCGAGTACGACCTGATGAAAGTCATGCACATCCGACGCTTCGATCGCACCGTAGCGACGCAACGAAACGCTCGGAGCGGTAACGACGGCGTGATTCATCGGCAATGCACCCGATTACAAAACAGGGAAAGCTTAGACGTCGAGCAGTTCGACTTCGAACACGAGCGTTGCATTCGGCGGAATCACGCCGCCTGCGCCACGCACGCCGTAGCCGAGTTGCGGCGGAATCGTCAGCTTGCGCGTGCCGCCAACTTTCATGCCTTGCACGCCTTCGTCCCAGCCCTTGATGACCATGCCGCCGCCCAGTACGAACGCGAACGGGTCGTTGCGGTCCTTGCTCGAGTCGAACTTCTGGCCGTCGGTCAGCCAGCCCGTGTAGTGCACGCTGACGGTCTTGCCGGCAACGGCTTCGGCGCCGTTGCCTTCGACGATGTCTTCGTATTTCAGGCCGGATTCGGTAGTCACAGTCGACATATGTCGCTCCTTGGTTCAAAAACGTAAAAACCGACATTGTAGGCGTGTTGGCATCGCATCGCCGAGGATTCCCGCGTGGCATGCGGTTTGCGTCCGTATTGGCCGTCCGGCCAGGCTGGTCGCGCCGGACAGCATGCCTATAATGAGGCTTCTTTCAATATTTCCTGCACTGCCTGAGAGGGCTCGATCGTGACAACGTCTTCCACCGGAACCACCGGCGCACAGCCGGGTGTTTCCGGCTTCGCCGTATCCGAACGCACCGCACATTTGCGCGCGGAGACTGCGCTGTTCATGCGCGACCACGTGCTGTCGCTGGTGTCGCACGACCTGCGGGGTCCGCTGAACGCCATTCATAGCTGGGCGTATGTGCTGGAGCGCAAGCTCGATGCGAACGACCCCAACTCGCAGCGCGCCGTCACCGGAATTCGCAACGGCGTGGAGCAGCAGGTGAAGTTGCTGGAGACGATCGTCGACGCCACACGGGCCGAGACCAAGTCGCTGGCGCTCGCTTTTGCGCCGTTTCCGCTGCATCCGCTACTCGACGAAACAGCGGAAGAGGTCCGCTCCGGATTGGCTCGCACGCGTGGCGTCGAGGTCAGGGTGGAGTCGCAGCTCGCTACCGAGCAGCTCAACGGCGATCGTGAACGCCTGGCCGCGGCGCTGTGGGTGATGCTCACGTTTGCCGTCGAGGCGAGCGTGGCGGGCGCCACGGTTACGCTGGCTGCGCGCGCGGACGCCTCCAGGTGGTACGCCAGCGTCACCTTCAGACAGGGCGCCGCGGCCTTGACCGATCCTTCGGTGCCTCATTTGCTGGAAGCCTTTGCCCGCCAGCAGGCACGGGAACCGCGCGAAGCCAAACGGATCGCGTGGGTGTTCGCGCTGTGCAAGCGCGTTGCGGAAGCGCACGGCGGCAGTTTCGAGCAAAACGAGGCGCCTGAAGGCGAAACGGCTACGCTCGCGCTGCATGTGCCGCTGAGTGCAACAGCAGCAACGTGAGCGGCCATTGCCGGCACGCGTTGCCGGACGCGGTTAACTTTCACCGAACTTTCGCCCTTTATACTGACAACTTTTGTTGCCGGAGCCTTTCGCTTTGATCCAGGTTGTCGCCCTTATCGGTGCGTTGTTTCTCGTTGCCCTCAACGGTTTTTTCGTCGCCGCCGAATTCGGTCTGGTGAAGCTGCGCCAGACGCGCGTGCAGAGCCTCGCGACCGGGCACGGCGTGCGCGGGCGTTTGCTGGCGAAAGTGCACGGCCGGCTCGACGCGTATCTGTCCGCCTGTCAGCTCGGTATCACGCTGGCGTCGCTCGGGCTTGGCTGGATCGGTGAACCGGCGTTCGCGGAACTGCTCACGCCCATCTTCAGCCTGCTTGGCGTGGAATCGGAGAAGCTGATCCACGGCATCTCGCTGTTCTTCGCGTTCTCGTGTATTTCGTTCCTGCACATCGTGGTGGGCGAGCTGGCGCCGAAGTCGCTGGCGATTCGCGAGGCGGAGAAGGTCTCACTGTGGGCCGCCACGCCGCTGTACGGTTTCTATTGGGCGATGTATCCGGCAATCTGGGTGCTCAATTCGAGTGCCAACGCGGTATTGAAGCTCGCAGGCCTCGACGCGGACCACGGCCACGATTCGCATTATTCGACCGACGAACTCAAGCTGATCTTGCGCGGCCGCCGCGCCAACGTCGCAACTGAACTCGGTTCGCCGGAAGGCGCATACAGCCAGGACGAATGGAACACGATTGCGCATTCGCTGGATTTTTCGCGCATGACGGTCTCGGATCTGATGCGCCCGTCGCATGAAATGGTCGGCATGAGGCGCGATTTGCCGTTGCGCGAAAACATGCAGGTGGTGGCGCAACACCGCTTCAGCCGCTATCCGCTGTTCGAAGACGCCGCCGGCGAGCGCGTGGCCGGCATGATCCATTTGAAGGATTTGCTGCTGGCGCGGCACGCGGGCAGCACGCTCGACGACCTCTCCAAATATGCACGGCCCGTGCAGTATGTGAAGCCCGACATGCCTGCGCTCGAACTGTTTCGCCGCTTCCGCAAGGGCGCGCCGCACTTCGCGCTGGTTGGGCACAAGAATTCGAAGCCGATCGGCTTTCTGACGCTGGACAATCTGCTTGGTGCACTGGTTGGGCAGATACACGACGAATTCCGCCAGGGCGACGCCGACTGGACGCGCATGGACGACGGCACGCTGATGGGCAAGGGCAGCTTGCCGGTGGTGTCGTTGGAGCGCGCGCTCGGGATCGACATCGACGAAGGCAAGGCCGAATCGGTCGGCGGCCTCGTGATTCAGGCGCTCAATGACCTGCCTGCCGAAGGGCAGCGCGTCGAGTTCGATCGCTTCGACGTGGTGGTCAAAAAGATGAAAGGACCGCGAATCGTGCTGGTGCGCGTTTATCCGAGAACCTTCGACGACGAAGGCGGTTGAGCGGCTTCTAACGCCAGGCCCGTCTCAGGTCCGCTGAACCGTTGCTCGAGTAAAATCGCCATCCATACGACCGGGGGGCGGAATGGGTTATTTGCTGGTGCTGTGCGTTGGTTTGCTGGCCGGCACGTTGAGCGGCGTGATCGGTACGGGCTCGTCCATGATGCTGATGCCCGTTCTCGTCATGCTGTTCGGTCCGCAGCAAGCGGTGCCGATCATGGCGATCGCCGCGATCATGGGCAATTTCGGAAAAATTCTTGCGTGGTGGCGCGAGATCGACTGGCGGGCTTGCGGCGCTTATTGCGTGACTGCGGTGCCGGGCGCGGCACTGGGTGTGCGAACGCTTCTTGCATTGCCGCCCCATGCCGTCGAACTCGCGTTGGGGCTGTTTTTCATCGCAATGGTGCCTACGCGGCGCTGGCTGGCGCGGCGGGCTATCAGGTTTTCTTTGTGGCAGCTTTCGCTGATCGGCGGTGTTGTCGGTTTTCTCACCGGCATCGTCGTTTCCACTGGGCCGATCACGGTGCCCGTGTTTATGTCGTATGGCCTTGTGAAAGGCGCCTTTCTAGCGACGGAAGCGGCGGGATCACTGGCTGTGTACGGCACCAAAGTCGCGGTTTTCAATCACTTCGGCGCGCTGCCGTTGCATGTGGTGATCGACGGTTTGATCACCGGCTCGGCACTCATGATCGGGTCCTTTTCCGCGCGGCTGATCGTGGTTCGGATGAGCCCCGCGGTTTTCAAGCTGGTGGTTGACGGGTTGATGTTGTCTTCGGGGCTTTCATTGCTGTGGGCGGCAGGGCGGTAGCGTGCGCTGTTGCGAAGAGGCATGCAACCTCACCCCACTGACGCCTCAAACACCCGCCGGTAATTGCCCCCCAAAACCGCTGTCACTTCCGCTTGGGAAAATCCGGCCAGCAACAGCGCGCTGGCCAGATCGGGCAGCTGCCGGTAGCTCCTGAACACCGGCGGCGAGATAAACCCGAGCATATCGGTCCCCAACCCGACGTGTTCCACCCCCACGACGTCCGCCATGCGTTTGACGCCCTCGGCCATCGCATGCAAGTCATGAAACGTCCCTGAACTCGGCCACACGCCAATCACGCCGCCCGTGCCGGCGATGACCCGCGCATGGTCCGGCGTGATCAGCCGGCTTCGCGCACCCGGACGCGTGGCCAAAGCCGAATGCGACAGCACCAGCGGTTTGGTCGTCGTATCCGCCGCGCGCTTCACCAGGTCATAGGTGCCATGCGCCACATCCACGACGATTCCCAACGCATTGCAGCGCTGCACCACTTGCACGCCGATGTCCGTGAGTCCGCCATGCACCGGTGGCTCAGTCTGGATGTCGCCAAGTTCGTTCACGCGGTAGTGCGTCAGTTGCAGATGCCGCAATTGATGCTGCGTGTACGCCTCGTCGACACGATCCACCTGGCCTTCGAGAAAATCCGCACCCTCGGCGGAGAGGATGGCGCAGGGCCCGAGCGGACCCAAGGTCGACAACGACGCGGTGTTCGTCACCACCCGCAACTGCTCGCGTTCGATCAACTGATGCGCGCGCACAAACTCGGTTTGGCCGAGCGCATACAGTTCGCCTGGCTGCGGTTCGCGCCACGCTTCGAAACGTTTATGGTTGTCCGCCACACGCGTGACGGTCGTATCGGTGACGATCGCAAGACAGATGACGTTCATGCCGCCGGCGCGCATCGGCGCGGCCAGCGGGATAAACGGACGGTTGGCGCCGATCGCTGGATTGCGCGACACGATTACGCGTCCGCCGTGACTGTGCATGTCGATGGCGAGCGTGCCGGCAGGCGCTTGCCATTGGGGCGCGTTCCCGGATTGCGCGGCTTGTGCGGCCTGCGCGGATTGCACCGTTTGTTCCGTTTGTGCCGCGCCGTCGTGCGCCTCGGTATAACCGGCAAAGTGTCCGGGCGCACAAGCTGTCAACCCCAACGCCGCGCCTGAGGCGAGAAACGCGCGCCGGCTAAACCGGCGCGGCGGCGTTTGCGGACGATCGAGCGGGAGTGCGTCGACCAGCCGATACCGCCAGCCCGCGGGATCGTCCAGCAGACGAACCAGCCGGCCGCGCAAAGCCAGTGGCTCAGCCTGCGGCGCGAGCGGCGCGGCCATATAGACCTCAATCGATGTCAGCGGATTGCGCGGCACGCAACCCCCGCAGCAGGGCTCGTCGGCGCTCAGCAAGAAGTAATCGACCGTGGGTGCTTGCGGGTCCAGCGGAATGATCCAGCCTGATATGTCGACCGTCGTGCCGTGGGATGTATCGGCACACCCGCTTTGAATAGTCGGCCAGTCGATCTGCATCGGCGCTCCTCTCGGGGGCATTCATTTTGTGCGCCGATGTTACCTGACTTGTGAGACGACTCGTCAACTGCGTGGCACGCCGTCCTCCACCAGCACCGCGATAGGCATCGCGCCTAATGCATCGCGCAGATACAGCGAGCCGTCTTCATCCACTTTGGGCGCGGCCGGACTCAGCCAGTCGAACAGCGCCCGCGCCGTGAGGTCCGCAGGCATGGCGATCGCCGTATCGCCCCATTTAGCCGGGTCGACCATCGGCAACTCGCCATCCTCGTCGAGTAAGCCGGCAGCAAGCCGGCTCGCCACCACGACAGCCCACGCGTTCCCATGCCGCCGTGCAAACGCGATCACATTCGACGCCTGCGCCCCGCGCACCTCGAGCGGCAGATACGCGCCCTGACTGAGCAATTCCGGTAAATGCGCGCGCAGCGCCAGCACCCGCTGCACCACCGCAAGCTTCACCCGACCGTCATGCCAGCTCGCCAGAAACTCCGAAGGCGGCGTCTGCGCCAGCCACGCCTCGCGCCTGGCAAAATCAACGGGCCGGCGATTGTCTGGATCGACCAGACTGAAGTCCCACAATTCTGTGCCTTGATAAAGATCGGGAATCCCAGGCGATGCCAGCCGCAACACGGTCTGCTGCAAACTGTTGAGCGCGCCCGCGCGCCCAATCCGCGTCACGAACGCGGACAACTCGCGCAGAAACCCATCGCGCCGTTGCGGCGCCAGGATGTCGAACAGGAAATCGCGGCAGCCGGCCTCATACGCTTCATCCGGGGCGAGCCAGTTGGTCTGCAGCTTCGCTTCCCGCAGCGCCTTCAACTGCCATTGCGCGACGCGCTCGGCCAGTTCCTTGACGCCCGCTTCATCGGCCGGCTTTAAATCCGGCGGCCAGCAGCCCACCAGGGTCTGATACAGCATCGCCTCGGCGGCGGGGCCCGGCGCCCAATCGTAGCTCGTGTCCTGACCGACGCTGCTGATCGGCTTGCCGTCGAGCGCACGCCGATGCGGCGCGTTCAAGGTCGACCACGCACGCAGCGTCGTGCTCCACTCTTGAGAAATCTCGCTCAATACCGCGAGCCGCGCGCGCACGTCCTCGCCCCGCTTGTGGTCATGTGTGGCCGTGGCGAGCATCGCGTGAGGAAAGCGTTGCGAGCGCTCGAGATTCGCCGCATGAAATTGCTCGACCGACAAAGCAAACTCGCCCGGGTCCGAGCCGACTTCATTGCGTGACAGCAAACGCCCATAGCGATAACACGCTGTATCTTCAACCGCCTTCGCGGCGACCGGCGCGCTCAACTGCGAGAACAGTGTTTGCGCGGTGCGCCGCGCGGAACCCGCATGACTGGGCGGGGCGCCATTCGGACCCTGCTGTTGCGATGAATTGACCCGCGCATTCGGCACTTCTTCGGCGCTGCCGCCAAGCCAGGCGTTCACCCGGTCGAGCACCACATGATCCGCGCGCGAAAGCGTTTGTCGCGCGCCGGCCAGCGCCTGCTCGAAATAGATATTGTCTGCGGCGCTGCGCAGCGCGTTCTGCGGATAGATCCGATACACCGGAAAATGCACGACCAGTTCGGTCAGCACGCGCCGCAGCGCGGTGAACGTGAAATCGCGCGTGGTCAATGAATCACGGGCAATCCGATGCAACGCGCGTGCCGCGCGATCCAGTTCCGCCGAGAGGTTCTCCGCGAGGATCTTGCGCCGCGCGGCCAGGGCTTCGTCGGCGAAGCGCGGGCTGCGGCCGGTGAGTTCGGCCCACGTCCGCGCGAGCGGTTCGGCACCGGCGGGATCGTGCAGCAGCGCGCCTACGTCGCTCATGAAATCGTAGCCGGTGGTGCCGTCGACGGGCCAATCGTCGCGCAGCGGCTCGCCGCGGCCGAGAATCTTTTCGACCACCACATACGGCGCGGTGTCGCGCAGTTCGGTGAGGCGCTGGCGCAAACGCTGACAGTACTCGCGCGGTTCAGCGAGCCCGTCTACATGGTCGATCCTCAAACCGTCCACCACGCCTTCCTGATACAAACGGAAAATCAGCGCGTGGACCGCCTCGAATACTTCGGGCCGCTCCACTCGCACACCGGCCAGCGTCGAGATGTCGAAGAAACGCCGCCAGTTCACTTCGTCCGAAGCGGTGCGCCACCATGCAAGACGAAAATGCTGCCGTTCGATCAGCCGATGCAAACGATCGCGCGTTACGGGATCTTCGGGCGCATACGCTTGCAGCGCCAGCTCGATCGCCGACGCGCCGCTTTGCGCGACGAACTCACGCAGCATCTCGCGCCCTTCGGCGGCGCGCGGCTGATCGGCCGGCTGCGTCGTCAGGCCCTGGAAACGTTCGGCCAGTGCGTTGAGATCGGCGCGCTCGGCGCTTTGCAAAATGGACGGGTAATCGGTCGGGCAGACCGGAAACACATGCGGCCCATAGCCGATGTAAAAGCGCCCGCTGTCCGCCGCGAAATGCAGCGCAATCCTGCCCGCCGCCAGTTCCTCACCGTACGGCGCGCCAAGCGTCGGCACCAGCACCTTGCCGCGCAAGGCCGGATCGGGCGAATGCCAGTCGACATCGAAATGGCGCGCGTACATGCTATGCCGGCCCCATTCGAGGATATCGAGCCACCATGCGTTGCTCGAGCCGCCGACACCCATATGGTTCGGCACCATGTCGACGATCAAGCCCATGTTGTGCGCGCGCAGTTTTTCGACGAGGCGTTTCAAGCCCGCCTCGCCGCCGCATTCGGCATTGACCTGGGTGTAGTCGACAGTATCGTAGCCGTGCATCGAGCCCGGCTCGGCCGTGGTGATGGGCGACGCGTAAACGTGGCTGATGCCGAGCGCGGCGAAGTAGTCGACATGCTTCGCGGCATCGTCGAAGGTAAAGCCTCGATGAAACTGGAGGCGAAGCGTGGAGCGCGGGACGGTCATGGCGTATCAGGCTCCGAAGAAGCATTGGAAGAAGAAGCGGGAACGGTTGCGCTGCGGCGCGCGCGGTCGATGGCCAGCAAGCGGTCGCTGAAGGTGCCGTCCTCGAACAATTCGTCGATGGGCACAGTGACGCGGCGGCGCCAGTTCGGATGCTCGTCGATCGAGCCGGGCAGATTCGGCTGCTCGACCAGCGCGAGCAAGTCTTCGAGCGGGAACGTGACGAGCGGCCCGGGCGTCGCGGCGACGAAGGCGAGCGCTTCATCCACGGGTGCCTGGTCGGGCGGCGGCGCGTCCACGTCGGGCGCGGCGACACCGGCTTGCTGGAACGCTTGCCACAGCAGCGCACGGTCCTCGGCGCGCTGTTCCTGCGCGGCTTCCTCAGGGTCGCGGCCGTCGGCGCGCGCCATTGTCTGGCCAATCCGGTTGCGCCACGTGATATCGCTGCCGCGCCACCAACCCGCCACGGTCGGCAGATCGTGGGTGGTGGTGGTGCCCACCGCGTTGCGGTCCCATGCCTGCGGCGGCTTGAAGCCTGTGCCGCCTTCCGCGCCTTCAAACCACAACACACGGATGCCGGCGATGCCGTGCTCGTCGAGCCGCTCGCGAAAACCCGGCGGCACGGTGCCGAGGTCTTCACCGATCACGATTGCGCGATGCCGCCACGATTCGAGCGCGATCAGCCGCAGCAAGTCCTCGAGCGGATAGCGCAGATAGGCGCCGTTACGCGCGCTCTCGCCCTCGGGCACGAGCCACAGGCGGCGCAAACCGAGAATGTGGTCGATGCGGATGCCGCCCGCATGCGCGAAGGCCGCCCGCAGCATGTCGATGAAAGCGGAGAAGCCCTGGGTCCGCATCGCGCGCGGCGAAAAGGTGGTCAACCCCCACGCCTGGCCGGCCTGGTTGAACAGATCGGGCGGTGCGCCCACGGACACGCCTTGCAGCATGTCGTCGCGATACGACCATGCATGGCTGCCGGCACTATCGCAACCAACGGCCAGGTCGGCGATCAGGCCAACGGCCATGCCGGCGTCGGCGGCTGCATGCTGCGCGTGCGACAACCCCTTGGCGGCGAGCCATTGCAGAAACAGGTGAAAATCGACTTCATGCCGATGAGCGTCAGCGAAGGCTTCAACTTCCGGGCTGCGCGGATCGCGCAACGCCTCAGGCCAATTGCGCCAATGACCGTCGCCGCCTTCTTGCGAGAGTTGCACCGCCTGCAGCGCTTCGAAACGCGCGTGATCTTCGAGCGCACGGCCGGCACGTTCGCAGAAGCCGTGAAATTCGAGCGCGCGCGGTGTGTCGTGCGCGCGTTCCTGGGTGCAGAAATTTTCGTACAGCGCGCGCAAAACCTTGAGCTTAAGCACGACCGCATTCGGCCAATCGATCAGCGGCAAGTCCTCGAGTGCCGACCATGCGCCGGCGGCCTGCGCGGTTTCGAGCGCGGCGCGCGCGGCATCGGCGCCGAACACCGCGGCGGGATCGATATGCGTGACGTTCAACCACAAGCGCGATGACGGCGAATACGGGCTGAAGCGATTCGGCTCGGCGCTGAACATCGCATGCGTCGGACTGACGGCAAGCGCGTGCGCGCCACGCTTCGCGCTTTCGATCGCCATTTTCGCGAGCGCCGAATAGTCGCCGATACCGCCATCGCCCGCGCGGCGCAAGCCGTACAACTGCGCGGCAATCCCCCATAGCGGTGGGGTTTGCTCCGTGGTGCCATCGTGCAGCGTGCGCCACGCATCCGCGACGGTGTAGCAGCGTGACGGCGCCACGGCCAGTGTCACGTGTTGGTCGTTGATTACCAGCGTGTGATAGCCGGGCTCGTCGATCGGCGCGAGCAAGGCTTCCTCGCCTTTAGGCGCGGTGAAACGGCCGTCGATGATCGAACCGCTTTCAAGTTCGATTCGATAATGGCTGCCGGCTTTGATCGCCGCGACCGGCAGCGCGATGCCGCGGTCGACCTCCGCGGTCATCAGCGGCGGCAGTTTCTTGCCGGACAGTTCCGCTTCTAGCGCGGCCGCGCTTTGCCGGATTTGCGTGGCGTTACCGCACGGCAAGCCCATCCGTTCGAGCAGCACGGCGAGCGTGCTCTCCGGCACAAGCTGGGTCTTACGGTGCGCATCGCGCCACTCCACCTCGAAACCGGCGCGCGTGGCAAGGGTCACGATCGTATCGTTTGAACGTCGGGTAGCACTCACGCGTGGCGCTCCTGTTGGCCCGCGATGCGAGCATCGTGGCCGATGGCATAGTCGCTGACGTCGCCGGTAACCCAAGCGACGAATGCGTGCGGTGGCAACACCTTGGCGTCGATCTGCTCGCGCACGCGCGGCGGCGTTTCGAAAATCACTTTGCCGGCAGGCAGATCGGGGAACGCCACATTCTCCTTCGAGAGATTCAATGCGACCGACAAGGTCTCGCCGTCGCCAAGTTTCCAGCGGGCGATCAGTGCATTGGCATCGCCACCGTTTGCGGCGCTCAGCACGGTCGAGCCGAGCGCTTTTGAATGTTTCAGGCGCGGCGTGACCAGTTTCGCCCGCACGGCCAGCGCGGATTTGTAGAAGTGCATCCAGTCGAGGCGGTCTTTCGCTTCGTCGTTCGCTGTGCCTCCATGAACAAGCTCGGGCGGTGACGAGGCCGCAAAGGTCTTCACGTCGTTCGGATCGGGAATCTGCGCGCGCCGCTTTTCGTCGCTGAACGACGAGAAACGGGCGAATTCGCGGCGCCGTCCTTCGCGCACGGCATCGGCGAGATCGCCGGTGTAGTCGGTGAAGAACAGGAACGGCTGGGTCGAGCCGTATTCCTCGTCCATGAACAGCAGCGGGATTTGCGGCGACAGCAGCAGCAAACCGGTGGCGGCACGCAAGGCATCGTCCGAGGTCAGCTTGCGTAGACGCTCGCCGAATGCGCGATTGCCGACCTGATCGTGATTCTGCAAGAACATCACGAATGAAGTGGGCGGCAGATGCTGGCTCGATTCACCACGTGGTGCGCCGTCGTGAATCGGCGACGGGTCGCCTTGATAAGCGAAGCCTTCCGACAGCACGCGCGCGAGGCGCCGGATCGGCTGGTCTTCATACGCGTGGTAATAGCCCTCCGTTTCGCCCGTCAGCAGAACGTGCAGCGTGTTGTGCGCGTCGTCGTTCCATTGCGCGTCGAAATGCGTTTCCAACAGGCTCGCGCTGTTGTGCTCGTTTTCCAGCACCAGATGGACATGCCGTCCGTGTTGCACTTTCGCGCGAATATGGTCGGACAATTCGCGCAGCCACGCGTGATTGTCGATGGCATGCACCGCATCGAAACGCAGGCCGTCGATACGATATTCATTGATCCAGTACACGGCGTTGTCGGTGAAGAAGTCGCTCACTTCGCTGCGGTCGAAATCGATCGCCGGGCCCCAGGGCGTATGCGAGCCCTCGCGGAAAAACGGGCGGGCGTACTCATGCAGATAATTGCCGTCCGGGCCGAAGTGGTTGTAGACCACGTCGAGAAATATCATCAGGCCGAGACCGTGCGCGGCGTCGATCAGCGCTTTCAGTTCTTCGGGACGGCCGTACGCGGAATCGGGCGCATACGGCAGCACGCCGTCGTAGCCCCAATTGTGCTTACCGGGAAAGTCGTTCAGCGGCATTAATTCGATGGCGGTCACGCCGAGCGCGGCAAGCGCGGGCAAACGTTTCTGCACACCCGCATAGCCGCCCATCGCGCCGACGTGCAACTCGTACAACACGGTTTCTTCCCACGGGCGACCATGCCAGTTCGTATGTTCCCAATGATAGGCACGCGGGTCGATCACTTCGCTCGGACCATGCACGTCTTGCGGCTGGAAGCGCGACGCGGGATCGGGCACCGCATGTTCACCATCGAGCCGGAAACGGTATAGCGTACCCGCGCCGCTGTCGACGGTCGTTTCGAACCAGCCGTTGCCGGCGGGCGTCATGTCATGCGAGCCCTGGGCCGGTCCGTTTTCGACTTCTACGTGTACGGTCTTGCACGAAGGCGCCCAGAAGCGGAACCGGGTACGCGGCTTCGCGCCTGTCGCGCCCAGCAACTGCGCGCTGAACGGCAGGCAATGCGCGTGATGATGCGCGTGCGGGTCAATCGGACTTTCGGACATGATTCTTCACCATTCGGTTTTGCTTCGCGCCCCGTCTCACGTGTCGTTCGCCTTTGAGAGGCCCGACGCGTCATGACGCAGCTGCCTTACCCTGCTGTACGTGCCGTGCTTTCATGCGCAGCCTACGTGGTCGGCGACGGGTCGCGGCTCGGCGGATGCGCACCCGGATCGGGCGGCAGGGCGGTCAACAGCCGCGGCCCATGCTGCACACCGGCTTTCCAGCCCGCCTGCCAGTCCGCTTCGCCGACGGGTTGCGCCGCCAGCATCACAAGGCTATGCGCGGCCACTTCCACCTCTGCCACCGCCAACCGGTGCGGCGCGCTTTCCGGCTCGGCAGTATCTAGCAGCACATGCCATTCCAGGTGCGGTGCGGGTGGCGTAAAACGCAGCGTTTCTTCCGCTGCGTTGAGCATCATCAACAATACTTCTGTTTCGCCATTCAAGCCTGGACCGGCGCGCCGCAGCGTAAACGCGCGGCCTTCGGGGTCCTGCCAGGCTTCGATGGTGAGCGGATCGCCGTGCGTATCGAACCAGCCGACATCGAACAGGCCCGGCAACACTTCGCGGTCGCCAAACAGAAAGCGCGTTTCGCGCAGCAGCGGATGCTGTTTGCGCAGCGCGATCACCCGCGCGACGAACGCGGTCATCTGGCGCCCATCGGGCGACTCCGCGCGCTCCCAGTCGAGCCATGATAGTTCGTTATCCTGGCAATATGCGTTGTTGTTGCCGTTTTGCGTGCGCAGTGATTCGTCGCCTGCCAGCACCATGGGCGTGCCGAGCGCCATCAGCAGCGTGGCGATCAGCGAACGGGCCACGCGTTTGCGGGTTTCGTCGATGACGGCGTCGTCGCTCAGACCTTCCACGCCCCAATTGCGGCTGCAATTTTCATTGTGGCCGTCGTTGTTGTCTTCGCGATTCGCTTCGTTGTGCTTGTGCTCGTACGCGGTGACATCGGCGAGCGTAAAGCCGTCATGCGACGTGACAAAGTTGACCGATGCCCACGGTTTCCTGAAACGCCGGTTGAACAGATCGGCCGAGCCAGTTAGACGCGCGGCGAGATCGGGACGCAGGCCCGCGTCACCGCGCCAGAAACGGCGTACGGTGTCGCGAAAGCGATCGTTCCATTCGCCGAAGCCCGGTGGATGATTGCCGAGTTGATACCCGCCGGGGCCAATGTCCCATGGTTCGGAAATCAGCTTGCGTTGCGACAGGATCGGGTCCTGGCGCAAGGCGTCGAAGAAACCGGAGCCGGGGTCGAAACCATGGTGCTCGCGGCCGAGCGTCACGCCGAGATCGAAACGGAAGCCGTCGATATTGAACTTGGTCGACCAGTAACGCAGCGAATCCATCACCATCTGCAGCACGCGCGGATGCGGCAGGTTCACGGTATTGCCGCAGCCGGTGTCGTTGATATGGTGGCGTTCGTCGCCGGGAATCAGGCGGTAATAGCTGGCATTGTCGAGGCCGCGCCACGAGACGGTCGGTCCCATCTCATTGCCTTCGCAGGTGTGGTTGTAGACCACGTCGAGAATTACTTCGATGCCGGCCGCGTGCAACTGGCGCACGGCAATGCGCATTTCATCGAGCCGGTGCGTGCTCAGATACGACGGCTCCGGTGCAAAAAATGCCGCGGTGTTGTAACCCCAGTAGTTGCGCAGGCCGCGCTCCACCAGAAAGCGGTCGTTCAGAAACGCGTGCACGGGCAGCAATTCGACGGCGGTCACGCCGAGCTTCAGCAAATGCTCGATGAATTCCGGCGATGACAGCGCGGCGAACGTGCCGCGTTCGTGCTGCCGCAAATCGGGGCGCAACATCGACACGCCGCGCACATGCGCCTCATAGACGATGGTTTCGCCCCACGGTACATTCGGGCGCTTGTCGTGCGACCAGTCGAAAGCTTCGTCGATTACGACACACTTCGGCATGGCCGGCGCCGAGTCGCGCCGGTCGATGGAAAGGTCGGCACGATTCGAATGCACGCGATACCCAAACAGCGCGTCGGACCAGCGAAACTGCCCGACCAGTTTGCGCGCATACGGATCGAGCAGCAGCTTGTGCGGATTGAAGCGGTGCCCATGCTGCGGCTGATACGGGCCATGTGCGCGAAACCCGTAAGCCGTGCCGGGGTGCGCGTTGGGCAGGTAGCCGTGCCAGACTTCATCGGTGCATTCGGGCAGCGTGTAGCGCCTGATTTCCTTGCGACCGGTGGGATCGAACAGGCAAAGCTCGATTTTCTGCGCATTCGCCGAGAACACCGCAAAGTTGACGCCGAGGCCATCCCAACTGGCGCCAAGCGGATAGGGCGAGCCGGGCAGAAGCCGGTCGGGCATTGCATGCGACATGATTCCCCTTCCTTGTTCTGTTTTATCAACGCTATCGTGGGTCTTCATGCAACGGGCGCGCGGCCGCGAGGCTGCGCGCCCGTCTTACATCACCTTCGTTAATCCGCGCGCAGGACGATCGTTGCCAACGGCGGCAACGTCAGCGCGGCGGAATGCGGCCTGCCGTGGCTCGAGATTTCCTCGGTGTGAATCAAGCCGCCGTTGCCCATGTTCGAGCCGCCGTACACGCCGGCATCCGTATTCAGCACTTCGACCCAGCGGCCGCCGCGCGGCATGCCGATCCGGTAGCCGACGCGCGGCACTGGCGTCATATTGCACACGACCATGACTTCGCTGCCCTCGCCGTCGGTGCGGCGGTAGGCGTACACGCTGTTGCCGCTGTCGTCGCCGACCAGCCATTCGAAGCCGCCCGGCTCGCTGTCGAGCCGGTGCAGCGCAGGTTCCGCGCTGTACAGATGGTTCAGGTCGCGCACGAGCTTTTGCACGCCGTGATGGTTGGGATCGTCGAGCAGATGCCAGTGCGGTGACGTGTCGTGATTGAATTCCGCCAACTGACCGAATTCACCGCCCATGAACAGCAGCTTCTTGCCCGGATGCGTCCACATGAAACCGAAGTACGCGCGCAGGTTGGCGAACTTCTGCCATCTGTCGCCGGGCATCTTGCCGAGCAGCGAGCCTTTGCCATGCACGACCTCGTCGTGAGAGAGCGGCAGCACGAAGCGCTCGGAATACGCATACACCATCCCGAACGTCATCATGTGATGATGGTATTGGCGATAAACCGGATATTCTTCCATGTAGTGCAGCGTGTCGTGCATCCAGCCCATGTTCCACTTGAACTGGAAGCCGAGGCCGCCGTCTTCGACGCGCGCCGTCACGCCCGGCCACGCGGTCGACTCCTCGGCGATCGTGATCGCGCCAGGCACCCCCGGCACATAGCCGACTTCGTGATTCAACCGCTTCAGAAACGCGATCGACTCGAGATTTTCGCGGCCGCCGTAGATGTTCGGCACCCACTCGTCGGCGGCGCGCGAATAGTCGCGATACAGCATCGATGCCACGGCATCCACGCGCAGGGCGTCGACGTGATAGCGCTTCAACCACGCAAGGCCCGACGCCACCAGGAACGCACTCACCTCGTTGCGTCCGAGGTTGTAGATCATCGTGTTCCAGTCCTGGTGATAGCCTTCGCGCGGATCGGCGTGCTCGTAGAGCGGTGTGCCGTCGAAGTCGATCAGACCGTGCGCGTCGTTTGGAAAGTGCGCTGGCACCCAGTCGAGAATCACGCCGATACCGGCCTCGTGCGCCTTGTCGACGAACGTGGCGAACTGCTCTGGCTTGCCGAAGCGTGCCGACGGCGCGAATTGACCTAATGGCTGATATCCCCACGAGCCGCCGAACGGGTGCTCGGCAATCGGCATGAACTCCACGTGCGTGAAGCCCATGCTTTTGACGTAAGGAATCAAACGCTCGGCGAGTTCTTCCCACGTGAGGCCGCGCTGACCTTCTTCGGCGACGCGCAGCCACGATTCGGCGTGCACTTCATAGATCGAGATCGGCGCGCGCGGCGTTTGCCGGGCGCCGCGCGCTTGAATCCATTCGTGATCGGTCCATTGAAACTGTTCGATCTCGTCGACATGCGCGACCACCGACGCGGTGCCCGGCGGTTTTTCCGTTTGCATGGCGCAGGGATCGGCCTTGAGCGGCAACGGATGACCATCACGGGCGAGCAATTCGTATTTGTAGCGCGTGCCGGGCCCCACGCGCGGCACGAACAACTCCCACACACCGGCCTGATGACGCAAGCGCATCGGATGGCGGCGGCCATCCCACGCGTTGAAGTCGCCGACCACTGAAACGCGCCGCGCATTCGGCGCCCATACGGCGAAGCGCACGCCGGGCACACCGTCCACTTCCATGGGACGCGAGCCGAGGCATTCGAGTACCGCGTACGGGTCGCCGCCGGCGAGACGGCCGAGCGGTTCGTCGCCGAGCACGGCGCCGAACGAATACGTGTCCTCGATTTCCTGCACGGTGCCGTGCCAGTCGATCCGCAAGCGGTACGGCGCCGCCGACGTGATGCGGCCGGCAAACAGCCCCGGCCTGAGTTGTTCGAGCTCGCCGAGCGTCGCACCGTCGGCACGCGAAATGACGGTGACGTGCGAAGCGTTCGGCAACAGCGCGCGCACTACCGGACCGGCGTCCGTCTGATGCATGCCCAGCTGCGAGAAAGGATCGGGGTGGCGCGCTTCGACGAGCGCGTCGATATCGAGCGGTTGGAGGCCTGCGGCCGGATCATGCTCACTCATAGTCGCCCTCGGCCGGATTAGGCGGTGTGGCGGCGCCTGGCGCCTGGGTTGATGGATCGTGCTGCGGGCGGCCAGTGTCGCCGAGTAGCCGGCTGGTGAGCGCGGCGAGGCCGCGTACCGGCAAACTGAGCCACGTCGGACGGTTGGCCGCTTCGTAACGGATTTCGTACGCGGCTTTCTCGATCAGGAAGAGATCGAGCAAGGCCTGTTCCGCCTCGGGCGCCACCAGTTGCGTCGGCGAGTCAGCAATCGCGGTGCGGTATTCGTTCAGGAATGTCTCGGTGGCATGCGCGCGGAAACGGTCGAACAGCGCGCGCTTGCGATCGGCGGTTTGCTGCGGCGCGCTTTCGGTGGTGGACTGTGCCGCCGCGCTTGCATACGACAGCGAGCGCATCAAGCCGGCCACATCGCGTAACGGACTCGACTTCTGACGACGCTCTTCGAGCGTGCGTGCGGGCTCGCCTTCGAAGTCGATCAGGTACGCATCGCCCTGCGCGACCAGCACCTGACCCAGATGGAAGTCGCCGTGAATGCGCGTACGCAATGCGCCCGCATCGCTCGACACCAGCTTGCCGACCACCTCGACGAGTGCCGCGCGACGGTCGATCAGGCTTTGCGCCAGCGCTTTGGTGTCCGGATCGCTCATCTGCTCGATGCGCGGTGCGAGCAGATCGAGCGCGCTAGCCAGCATGGACTGCGTGCCGTCGACCCACGCCTTCACCTGTTCGGCGTTGGCGGGTTCCGGCGCGAACGCCGGGTCGTCCGTCGGCGAGGCCAGCGCGACATGCAGTTCGCCGAGCCGCCGGCCGATGATGCCGGCCAACGCGCTGTAGCCTTCCACCAGAATCGCTTCGTTGTCACGATCCGGCGCGGATTGCGCTTCCGTATCGACAGCGATCGCAAGTTCGTCCACCGAGCGGCGCAGATAGTCGAGCGACCAGTTCCAGGCGTCGCCCTGATTGTCGATAAAGCCTTGCAAGATACAGAGTGTGTGCGGCACACCTTCGGGATCGACGCGTACTACCTCACCATACAACGGCGCGGTGTTCGCGTAGCCGAGCTGGGTCAAATAGCGGCTGATTTCTGCTTCCGGATGGATGCCGCTTACCAGACGGCGCACCAGCTTCAGTACGGCGGCGTCGGCAATGATCAGCGAGCTGTTGCTTTGCTCGGCCGCCAGCCAGCGAATCTCAGGCCGCTCACCGAGGTCCTTGAGTTCGTCGAACCGTTCGGTCGGGATGAACTTGATCTCGCTCTTCTGCACGGTCGGCACCACGGCGCGTTCGCGCAGCTTGCGCAGCACGCCATGGGCGAAGATCGGCAGCGCGAACGCGTCCGTCAGATGACCCACGTTGCGGCCGCGGCGCACGCGCGCCAGCGCCAATTGCATGAACAGCGGGAAAGTGGTTTCGCCGCCCCACGTGATCGCGATCGGCACCACGTAGCGTTCGGTGTGATCGCCCACGTCTGCTTCGATTTCAGTGAAGGCGAAGCCGCCGTTCGGAATCGTGGTGAGCGCGGCGAGACGCACCGCATGCATCTTCTGATCCTTCGAGGCAAACCAGCGGCGCCGGCTCAGCCACGACGGCAGCACTTCGGATTCGAGCAGGCGTACGTTCTCCGGCGTCGGGCCGACCTGGCCCTCGCGAATCACGATGGTGACGAATTCCGGCAGCGGTTCCGAATGCGCCTGCGCCCACGTGGGACGCTGGCCGCCCGGGCACAGCATGAACCAGAGGAAGCCGTACGGCGGGAAGGTCAGCAGATACGTGAGCTGGCCGATGGCCGGAAACACCGAATCGGCGGTCATTTCGATCGGTACCGAGCCGTTGAATTCGGACAGATCGAGTTCGACCGCTTGCGGCGCGCGCGACAGATTCGCCACGCACAGGATCGGCGGCTCGCCCGGCATCTCGCGCAGATACGCGAGAATCTTGCGGTTTTCCGGCTTCAGGAAACGGATCGTGCCGCGCCCGAAGGTTTGCTTCGCGCGGCGGGTGGCGAGCATGCGCCGGGTCCAGTTCAGCAGCGAATGCGGGTCGCGGCTTTGCGCTTCGACGTTGACCGCGTCGAAGCCGTACAACGCGCCCATCACCGGTGGCAGTACCAATTGCTCAGGATCGGCGCGCGAGAAGCCGCCGTTGCGGTCCGACGACCATTGCATCGGCGTACGCACACCGTCGCGATCGCCCAGGTGGATATTGTCACCCATGCCGAGTTCGTCGCCGTAATAGATCACGGGCGTGCCGGGCATCGACAGCAGCAACGAATTGATCAACTCGATGCGGCGGCGGTCGCGTTCCATCAGCGGCGCGAGGCGGCGCCGAATGCCAAGATTCAGGCGCGCGCGGCGATCGCTCGCGTACGTGTTCCACAGGTAATCGCGCTCGGAATCCGTGACCATTTCGAGCGTCAGTTCATCGTGATTGCGCAGGAAAATCGCCCACTGGTTGGTTTCCGCGAGGTCCGGCGTCTGACGCATGATGTCCGTGATCGGAAAGCGATCCTCGCTCGCGATCGACATGTAGATGCGCGGCATCAGCGGAAAGTGGAACGCCATGTGGCATTCGTCCTCGTCGCCGAAATATTCCTTCACGTCTTCCGGCCACTGGTTCGCTTCGGCAAGCAGCATCCGGTTCGGATACTCGGCGTCGATGGTCGCGCGGATCTTCTTCAGTACCGCGTGCGTTTCCGGCAGGTTCTCGTTGTTGGTGCCTTCGCGTTCGACCAGATACGGCACCGCGTCGAGCCGCAGCCCGTCGATCCCCATGTCGAGCCAGAAGCGCATCACCTGCAGCACCTCCCTCAGCACGGCCGGATTGTCGAAGTTCAAATCGGGCTGGTGCGAGTAGAAGCGGTGCCAGTAGTACGCGCCCGCCATCGGATCATGCGTCCAGTTCGACGGCTCCGAATCGATAAAGATGATCCGCGTTTCCGTGTACTTCTGATCCGTATCCGACCACACGTAGTAGTTGCGATGGTTCGACCCTGGCTTGGCGCGCCGGGCGCGCTGAAACCACGGGTGCTGATCCGACGTGTGGTTGATGACCAGTTCGGTAATCACGCGAATGCCGCGGGCATGTGCTTCCTGAATGAAGCGCCTCACATCGGACAACTGCCCGTAGTCCGGATGCACGTTGCGGTAATCGGCGATGTCATAGCCGTCGTCGCGACGCGGCGACGGATAGAACGGCAGCAGCCAGATCGCATTCACACCGAGTTCGGCAATGTAGTCGAGCTTGGCGATCAGGCCGGGAAAATCGCCCACACCGTCGTTGTTCGCGTCGAAAAACGACTTGATGTGCACCTGATAAATGATCGCGTCTTTGTACCAGAGCGGATCGTCGCTCAAGGCCGCGGGCCTGCCTCGCCGATGCGAACGCGCCTTGGCGGCGCTGCCGGTGACTGCGCTCGTATGAGCCTGCGACGTGGTTTGGGCTGGATCGTCACGCTTCATGTCGCACCTTCCGTAGGGGTTGGGTTGCCAGCGTCTGCGTGATAGTCGCTGTCGGCGTCATCCGGACGTTCGGCGGGCAGGCCGCCGAGCGGCGCGATGCGCCAGATCGAAAACGGTTGGCCCGAACCGAGCCGGATATGCTGCCAGCGGCCGTGCCATTCGAAACGCGCGCCGGTCATCTGATCGGTCACTTCCAGCGCGCCATGGTCGTGCAGATTCCAGTTCTGGAAAGTGTCCCACGACAATTCGATGTCCGCGCCCTGTTCGTTGAACGGGTCGAGATTGATGGCCACCAGGATGACGTTGTCGCGTGCTTCGGTCGCTTTTTCGAAGAACAGAATGTTGTCGTTGTGCGCGGGCAGGAACGTGAGGCCGAGATGCGTTTGCAGCGCCGGGTTCGCGCGGCGAATCCGGTTCAACGCAGTAATCTCGCCGACGATGTTGCCGGGCCGGTTCCAGTCCCACGCGCGCAGCTGATACTTTTCGGAGTCGAGATATTCCTCGCTGTTCGGCAGCGCGGCGGCCTCGCACAATTCGAAACCGCTATACACGCCCCACAAGCCGGCGAGCGTGGCAGCGAGGGCAGCCCGAATCAGAAATCCCGAACGCCCGGACGACTGCAAATGCCGCGGGTTGATGTCCGGCGTATTGACGAAGAAGTTCGGCCGGTAGAAATCGCGCTCACTGGTTTGCGTGAGCTCGGTCATGTACTCGATGAAGTCGCGCTTCGACTCGCGCCACGTGAAATACGTGTACGACTGCGAGAAGCCAATCTTGCCGAGCCGGTTCATCATGCGCGGCCGGGTGAAGGCTTCGGCGAGGAAGATCGTGTCGGGATAGCGCGACCGCACGTCGCCAATCACCCATTCCCAGAACGGCAGCGGCTTGGTGTGCGGATTGTCGACGCGGAAAATATGCACGCCCGCTTCGATCCAGAACAGGAATACGTCACGCAAGGCGAGCCACAAATCGGGTTTGGCATCGTGCGCATAGAAGTCGGGATTGACGATGTCCTGGTACTTTTTCGGCGGATTCTCCGCGTAACGCAGCGTGCCGTCGGGGCGCCACGCGAACCAAGTGGGATGCGCCTTGAGCCACGGGTGATCGGGCGAGCATTGGATCGCGAAGTCGAGCGCGATTTCGAGGCCGTGCGCGTGCGCGGCGGCAAGCATCTGCTTGAAGTCGTCGAGCGTGCCCAGTTCGGGATGCACGGCGGTGTGACCGCCTTCGGTTGCGCCGATCGCGTACGGGCTGCCTACATCGCCTGGTTGTGCGTTCAGCGTGTTATTGCGGCCCTTACGGTTCGCCAGACCGATCGGGTGGATCGGCGGGAAATACAGCACGTCGAATCCCATGTCGCGAATGCGCGGCAGCTTCTTGATGACATCAGCGAACGTGCCGTGGCGCGCTTCGTCGTCGCTCATCGAACGCGGGAAGATCTCGTACCAGCTTGCGAAACCCGCGGCGGTCCGATCGGCGTCGATCTTGTAGATGATCGGATCGCGGCTCAGGAACGGGCGGTGGCGCGCGGCGATCATCGCCTTCGCCGTGGTCGGCGCAAGGATCAACGCGAGCTTCGTTTCGGCGTCGGCCTTGGTGAACACCTTGACGATGTGTTCGAGCGGTTCGGTCACCGCGCCTTCCGCCGTTTCCACTTCGGCGAGCACGAGGGCGAACAGATGCGCGGCTTCGTCGAGTTCGAGTTCGACGGTTTGGCCCGCCTTCAGCTTCTTCTGGATATGCTCGACCAGCGACGCAAAGTCGTCCCGCCATGCAATCACCGTGAATTCGTGACGGCCGAGGCGCTCCAGCGGAATGCGCGCCTTCCAGATGTCGAGGCCCGCTGGTTGTGCGGCGCTCATCGGGACTTCGTGCCAGGCGGTTTCGTCGGCGGCGCGCCAGACCACCGCGGCGGCGATCTTGTCGTGACCTTCGGCAAAGATCGCGGCGGTGATTTCAGCACGCTCGCCCACCGTGCGCTTGGCCGGGAAGCGTCCGTGATCGACCGAGGGTGTCACGCTCTCGATCGCCACGCGCGGCGCGTTGATCGCTTCAAGCACGGTCTTGCGGCCGCTGCGTTTGCTGTTCGCTTTGTCGATTGGCGGGGCGAGACGGATCGGCTTGTCGGCGGCGGCGCGGAACAGGCGCACGGCGCCAGGCGCGAGCGTGAACGGCGTCAAGGTGGCCGGCGTGACATGCCCGGGCGAGCCGAGCGGGACGAAACGCGTGAAATTTCCCGGCACGCCCGCGAGAAAGCGCGCCGGATCGACGCGCACAGGCGCGCCGAGGTCGGGATTGATGGCGATCAGGACAGCTTCATCGGCGTTGCGGAGGTCGGGTGTATCGGCGCGCAGCAAAACGGCGGCAGGCGCGCCGGGGCCGCTTAGCGGGCGCAATTCGCCATTGGCGTGCAGCGTCTTTGAATTGCGCAGCACCTCGTTGACATGGCCGATCCGCTCCGAGAGGTCGAATTGCTTCGACTGGCAGGCGCGAGCGAACTGCGCAGCATCGCCGCGTGTCTGCCACATCGGCTCGGTGATGCCGTATTCGAAGCCCATCGGCATCATCCAGCCGGTGCCGGTCGAGGCCGATGCGAACAGCGCGCGCCGGTAGGCACGCTCGACGATGGCGGCGTCGTGCGCATCGCTGAGATCGGCGGCGAGGCGCGTGCCGTAAGGCGCTTCGGGAAAGGCGATCGGGGCGGCGATGCGGGCGAGGGCGGCATGCTCCTCCACCATCCAGCTGGCGCGGAAGTCCCACCAGCGTACCGACGAGAACACGCTGTCGAAGCGCGCGCCCTGGAGGCTGAGCAGATCGCCACGGGCGAGACCGGGCGTCGCGGCGAGGAAACGCACCTCGGGATGTGTTGCGCGAACCGCGTCGCCGAGCTTCCCCCAAACGGCGGCCGGCACGCGATGCGGTGAATCGAAGCGAAAGCCGCTTACACCGGCGTCGGCCAGTGCCAGCAGTTGCTGCGTCCACCAGTCGACTAGCGCGGCGCTGCTGCCGGCCTCGTTGAAGTTGGCGTACGCGACGTTATCCTCGCGATGCACATGGCGCGGATCGAGCCGCGCCTCTTCAGACTCGAATGGGTGGAACCAGCCGGCATGTTCGGCGTACAGCGCGCCATCGGCGGCCATCCGGTCGATCACCAGATCGACCAGCAAACTCAGACCGTGCTGGCGGGCGGCTTGCGCGAGCGTGCGGATCGCCTCGGTGGCCGGTTGCTGAGTCTCGAACACCGGGTGCAGCCGGCCGTGGTTGCCGACCACCTGCCCGTGACCCGCCTGGCCCGGCTCGAAGACGCCGCCAATCAGCGCGTGATCGAAGCCCAGTCCGGCTGCGTGAGCGAACTGCGCAGGCCATGCATCGAGCGGCCCAACGAGAAGTGAATGAAAAAAGTAGATCCGCGGCGCATACCCGTTTGGGGATTCCATCGGTCGTTTCCAGATTCGTCCTGCTGCGGTGTGGATGCAAGTGACATGCGATCACAGCGCTCATTGGGCTTCCAGAGCCGGATACCGCGCGATGCGTGAAGCGAGGGCGCGTACTGGTCAATGTAGTGCAAAGATCGTCACGCCGCTGGCCAGTAGCAGGTGCTTTGACGCCAGGCGTCGACGGCACGGGGCCGGCCAGAACTATTGGCAAGACGCAGCAAACGCTGTGCCAGTGCGTTTGGGGACGAAGGGAAGGGGGCGGCGAGCGCCCCCGGCAGATGACAGGAGAAGGGGCGGCAAGCGCCCCCGGCAGGATGAGAGGAAGGCGGCCCTGAGGCCGGCTCACGCGGTTGCCGCGGACGGCTCGCGTGTAAAACGGGCGGCTGTCGTCCGGGTTTTACACGGCTAGGAGCCGAGCAAGCCCGCCGCGATATTCACGCACAGGCCGAGCACGGCGACGTTGAAGTAGAACGAGAGGATCGACTGCGCGAGTGCACCCCGGCGAATCGTGCGGGAACGCAGCACCACGTCCGACGTTTGCGAGGCCACCGCGATGGTGAAGGAAAAGTACAGGAAGTCCCAGTAATTCGGCTCGAGCTGGTCGTCGGGAAACAGCAGCGCCGTCTCCGGTGCAGTGGGGTCGTAGTAGAGCCGCGCGTAATGCATGGTGAAAATGGTCGGGATCAGGAACCACGCGCCGATCATCGTGAAGCCGGTCAACAGGGAGTGCCACACCGTCGCGGCGCCGGCCGTCCCCTTCGCCGAGGCCAGTTCGAGCACGATCGCGGCAATGCTGGCGACCGTCGCGACGCAGATCACGGCCAGCACCACACCCGCGTTTTCATCGTCGCGCCGGGCGAATTCGCGGACCCCGCGTTCGTCGGCCAGTGCCATGTGCACCCAGATCAGCACGAGATAGCTCCATACCGCGGCGTCCCAACCGACCAGAACGCGCACCATGGAACGTGTGTGCTCAGGCACGACCAGCGCAGCCACGACGCCGACGGCAAGGCCGACCAGCATGCGCGGCCGATTGCGAAGCACCTGCGGATAATATTTTGTGAACATGAAATCCAGTGTGGAGGGGCGTCTGTGTCGCGGATTCTACTCGCGCTTCAGGCACCATTTGTCGAATCGGCGAGTCACAGGCTATAGTCTTTCGCAACGGCCTTGCGCGCCGCTTTCAGTTGAAAGGCGATTGGCAGGCGGCAGGTTTTTCGCCGTGCGCATTGCGTGGAGGAGCTCGCAGTGGGGCTCGCCGTGGAGCTATTTCACACGGCTGTCATCAGCACAACGTAATGCGGCGGAACGTAACGCTGCACAACG
Source organism: Paraburkholderia fungorum (assembly GCF_046027605.1). GTDB lineage: Bacteria > Pseudomonadota > Gammaproteobacteria > Burkholderiales > Burkholderiaceae > Paraburkholderia > Paraburkholderia fungorum_F. The sequence goes on along the minus strand of NZ_JAQQEF010000014.1, from coordinate 160,996 downwards.
TACTGCGGTTCGCACCGGCATCACGCAGTCACACAAGACCGCTTAAGCGGCGCTAGACCAGGTTTGGGGTAGAGAAATCGACGCAACGCGCGAGCGGCATCACGCCATGGCCGCGTTGCCCGTTGAGCATGACTCACGATCCACTCACCATCTGGAGCCCCTATGACAGATGTCCCTGAGAATAAAGATGCGCACCACGAAGTGACGCATTCGTCCAGGTTTTCGTCATCAGCTTCGTCTTCGCTGCCTTCTTCGCCAGGTTCTTCATCGAGCGCTTCTCAGCGGTCTTCGCAATCGCCTTCGCTTCAGGCATCGCGTTCGTTTTCGTTTTCGGCCTCACGCAGGGCATGGGTGCTGGGCGCATGCGCCGCTGCCGCCGCGCTCGCGTTTGCCGGGGCGGGCCGCTCGCTCTCATGGATCGCCCCTGCCTTCGCCGATGCGCCCGCCGGCGGTGGGCTCGATGCCTTCCTTGTGCTCTCGCAGCGTCTCACCGGCCGCACCGGCTTCGACGCCGTGCTCGGCAAACGTGTCTACGACGCCCTTGCCAAATCCGACAGCCAGTTCCCGCAAAACATCGCCGCGCTCAATACGTGGCTGCAAGGCCACGGCGGCGTACCGTCCGATACCGTCACGCAGGCATTGCAGGTCGATCAGCCGGCACTCGCGAAATCCGTGAGCGCGATCATGCGTGCGTGGTATCTCGGTCTCGTGGGCGACATGCCGCATGTGGACGTGGTCGCTTATGAAAAAGCACTGATGTTCGAGCCGGTCAAGGACGTGCTGACCATTCCATCCTATTGCCGCGACGTGCCGTTCTACTGGACACGCAAGCCGATGAGCGCCTGAACGACGTTCCTCTCGCGCGTGCCGTATCGCTGATTGAGATCGATCAGGATGAATTGACGGCATGTGAAACCAGCAAGCAACGATAAGTCGGCACAACCATCGAGCCGACACAGAGGGCAACAATGGCAAATTCAAACTCCGCCGACATCGTCGTGGTCGGCTCGGGCGTGGCAGGTGGCCTGGTCGCGCATCAGATGGCGCTGGCCGGCGCATCGGTGATTCTGCTCGAAGCGGGACCGCGCATTCCGCGCCGGCAGATCGTCGAGAATTTCCGCAACTCACCGGCCAAGTCCGACTTTGCAACGCCCTATCCGTCCACACCGTACGCGCCGCATCCCGAGTACGCGCCGGCCAACAATTATCTGATCCAGAAAGGCGACTATCCGTACAACTCACAATACGTGCGGCTGGTCGGCGGCACGACGTGGCACTGGGCGGCCGCTGCATGGCGGCTGTTGCCGTCGGACTTCCAGTTGCACAAGCTGTATGGCGTGGGACTTGACTGGCCTTATCCGTATGAAACGCTGGAGCCTTGGTATTCGGCGGCTGAAATGCAACTCGGCGTGTCGGGCCCGGATAATTCGGTCGATCTCGGTTCGCCGCGCTCGAAGCCTTATCCGATGGGCCAGCTTCCGCTCTCGTATATGGATCAGCGTTTTAGCGACGTGCTCAACGCACAGGGTTTCAAGGTGGTGCCCGAGCCGGTCGCGCGTAACAGCCGGCCGTACGATGCGCGGCCTACCTGCTGCGGCAATAACAACTGTATGCCGATCTGCCCGATCGCCGCGATGTACAACGGCGTGGTGCATGCAGAGAAGGCCGAACAGGCCGGCGCGAAGCTGATTGCCGAAGCCGTGGTCTACCGCGTCGAAGCGGATAACAAAGGGCTCATCACGGCCGTCCACTACAAGGACGCGAACGGCAACAGCACACGCGTGACCGGCAAACTGTTCGTGCTCGCGGCGAACGGCATCGAAACGCCGAAGCTGATGCTGATGTCGACCACCGACAAATTCCCGCACGGCATCGGCAACAGTTCCGACCAGGTGGGCCGCAACCTGATGGACCATCCCGGCACGGGCGTGACCTTCCTCGCCAACGAACCGTTGTGGCCCGGACGTGGGCCGATGGAGATGACCTCGATCGTCAACTTCCGCGACGGCGCATTCCGCTCCGATTACGCGGCGAAAAAGCTGCATCTGTCGAACGGCGTGCCGACCATGAGCGTGACTGCCGATCTGCTGAAAAAAGGTCTCACCGGCGCCGAGCTCGACCGCCAGATCCGCGACCGCGCGTCCCGCACGTTGAACATCAACAGCTTTCACGAGCATCTCGCGGAGCCGCAAAACCGCGTGGTGCCCTCGGCGGATCACAAGGACGCGCTCGGCATTCCTCAGCCCGAGATCTACTACTCGATCAACGACTACGTGAAGAAGAGCGCGGCGAACACGCATGAACTGTATGCGCAGATCGCGACGCTGTTCGGCGGCGCCGAGGTCTCGTTCGACGATACGTTCGCGCCGAACAACCACATCATGGGTACCACCATCATGGGCAGCGATCCCGGGGATTCGGTCGTCGACGCTGACTGCCGCACGCACGATCATTCGAATCTGTTCATTGCCAGCAGCGGGGTGATGCCGACCGCGGCGTCGGTGAATTGCACGCTGACGATCGCGGCTTTGTCGCTAAAACTGGCCGACAAGCTCAAGCGTGAAATCTGAGCCCTGAACGGAGAGCCACAATGACGAAGAACATCTCTCGCGTGCAGCCGGCCGATGCGCTTGTTCACCGCACGCGGCGTCGCCTGTTCCGGATGGCGACACTGGCGGCGGTCTTTTCGCTGTTTGCGCTGTATGTCGCCTGGCACGAAGCGCATGGGCCTGGCGCGCGACGTAACGATGAGCTGGCGATCACGCAGGCCCATGCGGACGACGCCTCGCAACCGGCCGATGCGATGGCCACCCCCACGGCCACCCCCACGGCCACACCGACGGCCGCCAGCGGCGATCTCGTGAAACGCGGTGAATATCTCTCCCGCGCCGGCGATTGTGCCGCCTGCCACACGGCTGACAAAGCGCGTCCGTTCGCGGGGGGCCTGCCGATCAACACGCCGTTCGGCACGATCGTGACGCCGAACATCACGCCCGACCCGGAAACCGGCATCGGCCAATGGAGCGACGCCGATTTTCTGCGCGCGATGCATGAAGGCGTCGGCAAGAGCGGCGAACGGCTTTATCCGGCCTTCCCGTATGCGGAGTACACCAAGGTCACCGACCAGGACGTGCTGGCGATTCGCGCGTATCTGAACACGCTCGCGCCGATCCACTATGCACCGCCGAGCAATAGCCTGAAATTTCCGTTCAACCAGCGCTGGCTGATGGCGTTCTGGAACCTGTTCAATTTCGACGAAGGCCGCTTCGTTCCCGATCCGAAACAAAGTGCCGTGTGGAATCGCGGCGCGTACCTGGTTCAAGGTCTCGCGCATTGCGAGGAGTGCCATACGCCGCGCAATTTCACGCAGGGTTTGAAAACGAGCTCGCGTTTTTCCGGAGCGGTACAGGCCGGCTGGCATGCGTACAACATCACGTCGGACAAGAACAGTGGCGTGGGTAACTGGAGCGACGATGAACTGGTGGCGTATCTGTCGACCGGTTCGGCGCCGGGCCGCGCCAATGCGGCGGGTCCTATGGCTGAGGTGGTCAACGACAGCACGCAGTATCTGACGCGCGAGGACCTCGGCGCGATCGTCACGTATCTGCGCGCGGTGCCGCCGATCAGCGGTGGCGAGTCGCGTCCGCGCGACCAGTGGGGCAATCCCGCCGTCGACGACGTCACCGCGCTGCGCGGCACCAAGGTCAACGCGGTGAACGGCGCGCAACTGTTCATCGCCAATTGCGCGACGTGCCATAACTGGACCGGGGAGGGCGTGGGCGCGAGCGCGCCGGGTGCGTATCCGTCGCTGATTCACAACTCGGCGGTCGGCGCGAGCGACGCCAATAATCTGGCGATGGTGATCCTGCGCGGCGTCAGTCGTACGACGAAACAGGCTGACGTGCTGATGCCCGCGTTCGGTAGCCAGCTCACCGACGACCAGGTGGCCGCTATCACCAACTATGTGACCAGACAGTTCGGCAATCCGCAATCCACCGTGACAGGGGATCAGGTCGCTCAACTGCGCACGCAGCAATAATGACTCTGCTAATGGCGCGTTTTCCGGTAAGTCCTGCCGGAGACGTGCCGTTTTAGCGTCGTTTCTACGTAATTGCAGCACGGCGGGCGACCAGGAAAAGATAGGCAGCGCGCATACGCAATGACGGATGCCGCACTATCATGAGCGAATGGCTTCCGTACTCATCCACCCCGTCCAGCATCATCCGGCCAATCGGAGCGGCCGCGACTTTGTCGTCGGCGATTTGCATGGCTGTGTCGATGCATTGCGCTATCTGCTGCGCGATATCGCGTTCGATCCGGCGCGCGACCGGCTCTTTTCGGTCGGCGATCTGGTGGACCGCGGCGAACAGTCGGAGCAGGCTTTGGCCCTGCTCGACAAGCCGTGGTTTCACGCCGTGCTCGGCAATCACGAAGACACCTTATGCGCCGTCGCCGACGGACGCTTGCGGCGTCAGTGGTGGTATGGCATCGGCGGAATATGGGCGGCGAATTTGTCCGACGAACGTTTGCAACACTACGCCGAACAGCTGCGGACGTTGCCGCTCGTGCGTGTGGTCGGGAGCGGCAAGGAACGCTTCAATGTTCTGCATGCCGAATTTTTTGGCACTGATGCTGAGCTCGACGCCGGCAATTTCTCCACTGAAACGCGCCAGCAGTTGTTATGGGGCCGTGATCTGGCCTTGGGCAATGGTGACCCGGTGCGTCAGCATGGCCTGTCGCTGACCTACTGCGGCCATACGCCGATGCGCGACATCCAGCAGTTCGGTTCCCAGGTTTTTATCGACACGGGCGCATTTGGCACTGGCGGCAGGCTGACGATCGTCGAGCCGCAGGCGTTGCGGCGTTGGTCGATCTCGGTCGAGGCGGCGCGGGAAGCCGGAGCGGCAGCGATGGCGCTGCCTTGATGGTTTCGGCTGCCGCGGTCGGTTGTGATTGCGAGCGGTTGTTCACAACTGCCCGCAGTTGCTTTGTGGCCGCCCGCTCTGCGTCGCTTCCGTGTCGATCTCGGGGCGCACCTGATTGAGTTCGAACGCCCTATCCCGTGCTGTTTCCTGGCGGCACACCTGTTTGAACTCGAAGCCCCATCCCCACCGGTCTCTCAGCCCACCTGATTGAGTTCGAACACCATATCGATGCTCGTGCCATTCCAGTTGTATTCCAGATACGCCGCGTGATGGCAGTCGCGCAGCAGCGTGGTTCTGAACGCGGCGAGGCACTCGCCTTCGACATCCCGCACCGACGGATACACGATGCCCGGCGCACCGCCCTCGCGCACGGTACGGCCGAGCGCCTGGCCGGCGACGTAGTCGTCCGGCGACAGCACCGCGAGATCGAGCGATACGTCGCCGCGAATATCGACCACGTTGCCTTGCGCTACGACGGTATAGAGCCGCATTTGCTGCCGCATGGGCGGCTCGGCGGTCGCTTCGAGAAATTTACCCGTGTGATAGCGCGTCTCGGCGATCGCCGTGGCACGCGAGCGGGCGCAATAGAACACGCCATAGGTGCCGTCCGAGAAGCGGCTGCCGAGCGGATTCAGATGGGTCAACGCGGCCATGATCGGTCCGTATCCCGGGCCGAAACGACGCTCTTCGCGGGGCACCAGATCGAGTTCACCGACTTCGGTGCGCAAGCGGTCGTTGGTCATGGCTTCGAGCGCGTAGAGGGCGTCGAAATCTTCCGGCGAGGCGACCCGGTCGAACAGATTGACGGCCGGAAAGCGCGTCGGAATCACGCGATACGCGGGCGACCAGTCGAGCGGCGTGCTGCGCCAGCGGTGCTGCCAATGCGGTTCTGTCACGCCCAGCCGCCTCGCATCGCGTCGAGATACTGGCGCACGGCCACGAGATCGCTGATGTTGCCGGCCAGCATGCGGTCCAGCGCGCGGCGGCCGCCGAATGGCGGCGCGCTGTTGGGGCGCTTGATCCAGGTGTCGGCGGCGCTGGGCTGCGGCAGCAGGATTTGCAGCGCCTTATAGATGCCGAGCAGCAGCGACAGACGTTCCAGCGTGTCGCGCCCAAGGCGGGCTGTCTCCGGCGCCTGCTTCCATTTGAAGTAAGTGGAGCGGCCCGGCGAGCCGAGCAACACGATCTGCTCCTCGGCGCTCAAGTCCCAGTCTCGTGCGATGTTGAAGAACGCACGCAGGCCTGCCGCCGACATTTCGGTCAGTGTGGGTTCCGAAACCGGCCGGCGAATGGGTGGTTCGGGCTGGGTTAGACGGGCTGCGTGAGCCATGAGTGGGTGAGTCCTTATCTGTACTTTAGCTTGATATTAGTCTAAAAATGGATTTTTGCAAGGGAATATAATCCGGGCTCGTTATGAAGTCGAAGATCAGGAGAAGCAGGAGATGTGGGTTCGAGTTGTAGCAATGGCAGTGGCAGCGTGGTGTGCGTCCGGTGCCGCAATGGCGGCGGGTTATTCGGAAGTGTGGAATCCGCCCGAGTCGGCCGGGCATACGGCGAAGCATCCCAGGAAAACGACGGGTGCCACCAAGGTCAAGTCTAGCGCTAGTGCGAAGGCCGGTTCGAAGCACGCGGCGGGCGGTCAACATGGTGCGCAGCGGGTTGTGTTGGCGTCGAAGAGCGGTGGTGCCAGGCCGGCAGCGCACGGAAGTGTGAAGAAGGTCGCGGCTAAGAATGCTGGCCACGCTGGCGTGGCGAAGGTCGCGGGCAAGCCTAAGTCGAAGTCGAAGGCAACAGTAGTTGCGCAGGGTAAAAAATCGCGCGCACCACTCGCTCAGGCGAAACCGGCTCAAGGCAGGGTCATGCATGCCAACCTGGTTCAAGGCCACACGGCGCATGCGCACGTGGTCAAGGTGGTGGCGAAAACCGGCGCGGCCAAACCGGCGGCAGTCCATACGAATGCGCCTGCTAACGCCGCAAATGTGACGGCGAGTCCCGCTGCCGCCACGGCCAATCCCACCACGGCTAATCCCACCACGGCCAATCCCGCCACCGCCAGCAGCGGCTCGTTGCCGCCGATCCTCCACTAACCTTCAGGCGCCGCGTTTGCGTTTGACCTTCGTACCCGGCGGACCCAGGGCAGTCCGGCCGAGTTCGACGATGCGCGCCGAAAGCCTTTCGAGCCGTGGCGACTGGACCTTCCAGGTGTGCCAGTACAGCTCGACGTTGGTGGGCTGCTTCGGCGCAAGGTCGATCAGTTCGCCGCGCTCGACGGCATCGCCGAATTCCAGTTCGGGCACCATGCCATAAGCCAGGCCACGCTGGATCGCCATGTAACGCGGCACCGGCGCGGGCACGTAGTGGCACGGATAAGCTTCCGGCGGCAGGCCGAAACGTGTCTCAAGAAAGCGCGCCTGCAACGCGTCCTTACGTGAGGAGAGGATCACCGGCGCGCGCCGCGCGCTTTCACGCGTCAATCCATGCGGAAACCATCGCTCGACGAACGCCGCCGACGCCACCAGCCGGTAGCGCATCGCGCCGAGTCGCTCCGCGAAACAGCCCCGCATCGGCGCCGGTTCGGTAGTGATGCAGCCGATCGCAAGTCCTGAGGCGAGCAGGGCGTGGGTGTGATCCTGATCGTCGACGGTCAGATCGAGCAGCACGTTTTCCTGCAGCAGGATTTCGGAGAGCGCGGGGAAAAACCACGTGGACAAGGTATCCGCATTCACTGCGGCGGCGACGTTCAGCAAGGCTTCGTTCGCGCCCGCGAGATCGCTGGCGAAGTCGTCTTCGAGTAAGGCCGTGCGCCGTAGATATTGCAACAGACGCTGGCCCGTCTGCGTCGCGCGACAGGGGCGCGTGCGGACAATCAGTGGGTTGCCCAGACGCGTTTCGAGTGCCCGCACACGCTGCGAGACCGCCGACGGGGTGAGGTTCAGGCGCACGGCGGCCTGCTCGAAGCTGCCGGTTTCGATGACTGCGCGGACAGCGGCGGTTTGTCGAGGGTCGAGGTCCACTGAGTGCCTATATGAGAGAGGGCGCCACGCGGCTTTATCAGGCTTCGCGCCGCCTCATGCCGCTTTGCGAGGACGGCCGCCTTTGCTGATCAAGCGTCTTGATGTCTCATGCGCTTGCCAACCCATTCGTCATCAACCGCAACGTTTCCATCGACCGCTTATCCCTCACCCGCGAATGCACACTCACGCGCGATTCCGGGAGCTGAGGCAAACCGAGCCGAGCGCCGACATCCACCAGGCCACGCGGCGCCACTCTGCGCGCCAGCGGCGACACGGCGAGCCCAGCTGCGACCGCGGCGCCGACCGCCGTCACACCGCCGCCGACGAACACTTCCTGCCACGCAACCCCCGCCTCATTCAGCGTTTGCAGCGCGATGTCGCGCACATTGCAGGGCGGACTCAGCAGCGCGAGCGCCAACGGCTCGCCGACGCGCGGCAGCCATTGCGGCGTGGCGAGCCAGCCAAGCGGCTCGCTGAACAGAACCTGCGCGTCGTCACGCGGCGGCTCGTCGGGACCATGGCGGACGATCACCGCGTCGAGGCGCCGTTCGTCGAATTGCGCGAGCAGCGCTGCCGACATGCCCAGATGCAATTCGACCACGAGACCCGGATCATGCGCGTTGAGCCGCGCGAGCAACGCCGGCAAGTCCGTTCCCGCGACGTGCTCGCTCAGCCCGAGCGTGAGCCGCCGCCGCTCCACCGACAGCGAACCCAGCGCCCGCTCGTGCGCGCTCAGCAGATCGCGGGCCGCGCCAAGGAACGCGCTGCCGTCCGCGGAAAGACGCACGACGCGTGGTGTGCGTTCCACCAACTGCTTGCCGAGATGCGCCTCCAGCCGCTTGAGCTTCAGGCTGACGGCCGATTGCGTGGTGTCGAGCGCGTCGGCGGCCCGCGTGAAGCTGTGCAGATCGGCGACCAGCACGAATGCGCGCACAGCATCGAGATCGAGGACTTTCATTTGGATTCAATATAGATGAAATAGCCGATGATGGCTGTTCATTATGACTGAGTGCGCCTAAGCTGTGTTTACCCCATCACAGCAACCAAGGAGGTTTCATCATGCCGCTCACACGAATCGCATTGCGCGCCGGCAAGCCGGCGGAATATCGGAAGGCACTGACGGACAGCATCCAGCGCTCGCTGGTGGAGACGTGCAATGTGCCGAAAGACGACATCTTCATGCTGATCACCGAGCACGAAGCCGGCAATTTTATTTACGACAGGCAGTATCTGAACATCGAACGCAGCGACGATCTCGTGGTGATTCAGATCACGTTTAACAACACGCGCACGCTCGAACAAAAGAAGGCGCTGTACAAACGGATGGCGGATGAACTGGCGGAGTCGCCTGGGCTGCGACGAGAGGATGTGTTCATCAATCTCGTCGAGGTGCTGAAGGAGAATTGGTCGTTTGGGAACGGGATCGCGCAGTACGCGGTTTGACGTTCCGGTGAACTCGATGGCCGGCGCGGATTGGGCGGCGCCCGTCCGCCGGGAGAGGCGCGCATCGCTATAATGATTCGCTGTCCTTTCCTACCTCGCCGACCCGCCGCCATGACATCCGACCGCACCGATCCGTCTCACGAAGCCCTTGAACTTGGCGGCTCCGTCTGGTTTCAGGCCGGCGCGCAAACGCTCGGCGGCGCGGCGCGGATCGCGCTGCTCGCGGCGATCGGCGAGACCGGTTCGATCACCAGCGCGGCGAAAGCCGTCGGCATGAGCTACAAAGGCGCGTGGGACGCCGTCGACACGATGAACAATCTCGCTGGCGAACCGCTGGTCGTGCGCTCGACCGGCGGCAAAGGTGGCGGCGGCACGAAGCTCACGCCGCGCGCCGTGAAGCTGATCGAGACGTTCCGGGCGGTCGAACGCGAGCATCGGCGCTTTCTCGAACGCGCGGGTGCGGCAATCGAAGGCTTTGCGACGGATTGGGATCTGATCGGCCGCATCGCCGTGAAAACGAGCGCGCGCAATCAGTTTTATGGCATGGTGTCGGCGATCACGCGCGGCACGGTCAACGACGAAGTGTCGCTGGCGCTGACCGGCGGCCACACAATTGTCGCGATAGTCACGCATGAAAGCACCGAGACGTTGGGGCTTGCGGTGGGCTCGGCGGCGTTCGCGTTGATCAAGGCGTCGTGGGTGGTGCTGTTCGTGGAGGCTGGCAGCGGTGCGCCGCTGAAACTGTCCGCGCGCAACCAGTTGCGCGGCAGGGTAGAGAGCGTGAAGCGCGGGGCGGTCAACGCGGAAGTGTCGTTGGTGCTGGAAGGCGGCGCGGTAATTACCGCAGTCGTCACGAATGAGAGCGTCGACACGCTCGGACTCGCGGAAGGTGGGACCGCGGTTGCGGCGTTCAAGGCGTCGAGCGTGATTCTTGGCGTGAAGGATTGAGGCGCTGAGGTTCTTGAGACTCGGACGGCACGCGGCGGCCTTAAGGCTCGCTGCGCACATACCCGGTGAACGCCTGATTCTCGCGCACGCAACCATCGCTGACCTGCACGACCTGATCGCCGAACGCGGCGACATCGTCGGGATCATGGGTGATCAACACCATCGGAATATCGAGCCGCGTCTGCAGGTCCGACAGCTCGCGCCGCATACGCTGACGCAGCGCGCTATCGAGTGCGGAAAACGGTTCGTCCAGTAACAGCAGCCGAGGTTGCGCGACAAGCGCCCGCGCCAGTGCCACGCGCTGCTTCTGTCCGCCCGAGAGCTGCACAGGATGATTCCCCGCCACGCTTTTTAACTCGAGTGCCTCGAGCCAGTAGTCGACTTGCGGGTGCGCGATTTTCGCCCGCGGATTGAGCCAACCCTGCTGCAACCCGAAGCCGATGTTCTGCCGCACGTTCAGATGCGGAAACAGCGCGTAGTCCTGAAACAGAAACGCAATCTTGCGTGCCTGCGGTTTCAGATCGACGCCGCGCGCGCTGTCGAATAAAGCGTTGCCGTGCAGCGCGATCGTGCCTTCGTTGGGGCGCAGCAAGCCGGCAATGGCCTGCAACGTCAAACTCTTTCCCGCACCCGACGGCCCGAACAGCACCACGCGCTGCGTGATCGTCTCGAACGAGACGTCCAGCGTGAAGCGTCGCTCGGCACTCTCGAAGGTCTTGCGGATGTCGACGGCGAGCGGCATATCAGCGGGACTGCAAAAGCGTGTGCTGTGGCACCAGACGGCCCGCGAGCAACAGGATTACGACACACGTCACCGAAGTCACGAGCACGAGGAAATTGGCGGTGCTGTCGTCGCCGGCTTGCACGGCTGAATAGACAGCAACCGAGAGTGTCTGCGTGCGTCCCGGCAAATTGCCCGCGATCATCAGCGTCGCGCCAAATTCGCCTAGCGCCCGCGCAAACGCCAGCAATCCGCCAGCGAGAATGCCGCGTGCCGCGAGCGGCAGCGTCACGCGAAAGAAGATTCCCGTCTCGCTGACGCCGAGCGTGCGGGCGGCCCGCTCGAGCTGCGGATCGACCGCCTCGAAGGCGGCGCGTGCCGATTTCAGCACGAGCGGAAACGCGACGACCGTCGACGCGATCACCGCGCCCTGCCAGGTGAACACCAACTGGATGCCATGGCGATCGAGCCAGCCGCCGATCACGCCACGCCGGCCCAACAAGACGAGCAGGTAGTAGCCGAGCACGGTGGGCGGCAGCACGAGTGGCAACATGAGTAGCGAATCGATCACATCGCGCGCGCCCGAGCGCCAGCGCGACAGACCGAAGCCTGCCGCGACGCCGAATACCAGATTGAGCGCGGTGGCCCAGCCCGCCACTTTCAGCGACAGCAAGAGCGGAATCCAGGCCTGTTGCATGGGCGTGCGATACCTGCTTGAAAAGTTAATGCGCGGGCTTGAATCCGTACTTCGCCAGCACGGCCTGGCCGGCCGGCGACAGCACGAAATTCATAAAGGCCTGGGCGTCGGCTGCGTGACGGCTGCCTTCGACTTGCGCGATCGGATAGGTAATCGGCGTTTGCGTCGGCACGTTCATCGCGACCTTGACCTTGTCCGGCATGACTGCGGCGTCAGTGCTGAACACGAAGCCCGCGTCGACTTCGCCGCGCGACACATAATCCAGGCTCTGGCGTACGTTCGATGCCAGGACGGCCTTCGCACTCACCGCGTCCCATACGCCCGCTGCTTGCAATGCGCCTTGCGTATAGCGGCCAACCGGCACTGAGGCCGGATCGCCATAAGCGACACGCTTCACGTTCGCCGACGTCAGGTCGTTCAGCGACGCGGGCGCAAAGTGGCTGTCGGTCGGCACGATCAGCACCAGCGAATTGGCGGCGAAGTCCTTGCGCGTAGCCGGGACGATCACCTTTTCCGCGGCGGCCTTGTCCATCGCTTTCTGATCAGCGGAGGCGAATACGTCGGCGGGTGCGCCTTTGACGATTTGCTGCATCAACACGTCGGATGCGCCGAAGTTCAGCAACACCTTGGTGCCGGGATGCTGCTGCTCGAAGACCTCGCTCACTGCCTTGAAGGCGTTGGTCAAGCTGGCGGCGGCGGAAACCACCAGTTCGTCGGCACGTGCGTTGGCGCTGACGGCAACGGAGATGGCGCTGGCGATGAACAGCGCATGTTTCGCAAGGCGACGGGACAGTGTCATGCGGCTGGAGGTCCGGCATGGACCGGAACGGTGGGTTAAAACGCTATCGTAATATACGAAAGGTTATAGCGGTACCCATGACGACTATTAGTCGTGCGCACGAAGCGGCGCGCGGATCGATCGAGGTGGAATTCAGTCGCCGGACGGGCAGCCGGCTGAACGTGCTTCAGACATCCGGCGAGTGGGGCGGCGCAAGCGTGTTAAGCGTTTGCGACAACGGCGCCGTGGCCGGGCGTACGTCACGAACGGCTTTCCACTTGGCGCGAATGAACGGTCTGTCGTGGCCCGAGACCTTCAGCGCAATATGCGTGACCCAACGTTGTGTCGGCACGTGCACGCCGTGCATCAGCACCGCGAGGATCATCAGACTCGCAGTGACGGGCAACGCCGACAGCCGTCCCGGCTCGGCATTCCAGGCCATGCGGACAAAGACCAGCGCTGCCAGCGCACCGACCAGGCAGCCGGTAACGGCTTCAGACGGCGAGTGAGCGCTCAGCACGACGCGCGACAAGCCAACCGCGATGCCCGCGGCCAGACCTAGCAGGACGCCAAGCAGACGAAGCGCTGGACGCGCCGGCAGCAACATCAGGAACAGCGCGACCGGATAGACGGCGGTAGAGAGCATGGCGTGACCGCTGACGCCGGTGAAATCCAGTTCGCGCACGCCGACGCCCCAACCGAGGAAAGCCAGCTTGGTCACGGTCACAACGCCGATGGCCGCGCCAAGCAGCAGCAGCCAGCCGGCAGCCATGCGCCACGTGTAGCCGACCGCCAGCCAAAGTGCGATGGCGAACGCGAGCGGCAGCGTCATACCGGCACCGCCGAGGCTGGTGATCGAGTACCACAAATGGGCAGGCAAATCGGGCATGGCAAAGGCGCGACCAAGGCCGCGTAGAATCGGGTTGGTAATGGTTTAACGGGTTTAACGCAGGTTTAACGCGCAGGCGGCATGAATCGCCGACGCAGCAAAAAAGCGTGTACCGAAATGATTTACCCCGCCAGTATAGACGGGTGCCAAGGGCCGGACTCGCCACGCACCAGGCTTTTTGTGACGGAGCGTGGGCTGGCGAACAAGCTTTGCGACGGTTTGACGTTGATGTGACTGCAAGGTTCGCTGGGGGAAAATTCCGGTGCCCGGTAGCGGTTTTGGCCCTCAGCATCGCATGAGGATTGGTGTTATTGTGCATTGCACAACGAAGCGTCGTTCGATCGAGCGGCACCTGTCCCTTTTTGCGAGGTTATCCGCCGATGGCAAAAAGTCTATCGAAAATCTGGCTGCGCGGTCTCAAGCGGCTGCTCGCCATTCAAACCGAGCACGCTCACGCAACGACCAAGCGCGCCCCCAAACGGCCGGTCCGCGCTGCCACCAGTAAGCCTTCGGCCAAGGCCCGTCCTATCAAGCCGGCGGCAGCGTTGCGCGCATCCGCGAAACGCGAGGCGCCGCGCACTGCCCCACGGGAATCGCGAGTTCGGCCCCGCGCCTCGGCGTGGGCGAGCGGTTCGTGGACGCGCTCGTTCCATTCGGCGCCTGCCTCGCCCGGGCGGCTCGTCAATCATCTGCAATACGGTTTGTACATGCCGTCCGGTCATACGCTCGAGGCGATGCCGCTGGTGGTGATGCTGCACGGCTGCACCCAGTCGATTGACGAATTCGCGGAAGGCACCCGGATGAACGTGCTCGCCGACCGGTTCGGCTTTGCCGTGGTCTATCCTGAGCAGTCGAAGCACGTGCATTCGCATCGCTGCTGGCATTGGTACGACGCCAGTGACAGCGCCGGCGGCGCTGAGGCGCGTGCGGTCGTCTCGCTGGTGGATTCGCTGATTGCTCAGCATGGCTTCGACGCCGAGCGGGTGTATGTCGCCGGCATCTCTGCGGGCGCCGGCCTGACGGCGCTTCTGGCCGTCAACTATCCGGAGCACTTCGCGGCGGTCGCGCTGCATTCCGGCCCCGCTTTCGGCGAGGCTCGCTCCGGCATTGCGGCAATGGATGTGATGCGGCGCGGCGCCCGCCGCGAGCCGGCCGAGCTGGTCGACGAACTCGTCAATGTGGCTGAATACCCGGGCATGCCCGCCATCATCCTCCATGGCGACGCCGACCATGTGGTCGCGCCGGTCAATGCGGACCAGTTGGCGGCGGAGTTTCTCCGACTGAACCGCATCGTCGACGAGAAAGGCGCGCGCAAATCCGGCGAAGTTCGGGAAGAGCGCAAGAGCGGCGTGATGATGCGCGACTATCTTCGCGGCGGGCGGCGCGTGGTGCGGCTGTGCCGTGTGCAAGGGCTCGCACACGCCTGGAGTGGCGGCGACGACGCCGTGCCGTTCCATTCCGCCAAAGGTCCGGACGCAAGCGCCCTGGTGTGGGAGTTCTTCAAGCATCAACGCCGCACTGGCGCAGGCCGTATCGCTGAAAGCGCCGCCACGGAAGCCTCGGGGGGCGTTCGGTGACAGCGGAACCACACTTCGAAATGAATAGTGGCGCGGTCCGAGGGTTTTCCCTATAATAGGGGTTATCCCTTAGGCGTTAACGCCTAAAATTCATTGTCGAGGTTGACCATGTATCTGCTTAGCCGCCTGTTTCTGTTCCTGACCAAATCGCCCGATCAACTCGCGAAAGAACGCGCTGACGCTTTCCTCGCAGAGGCAACCGATCTGTATGATCTGGAATTCCGTATGCGCAAGCTTGACCGTGAGGCGCGCACCCGCCAGCCGTCGTGGATGAACCAGCACTAAAGCTGCGCAAGTTGAAGCATCGGCGTGTATTTGAAGAGCGTCGGTGTTTGGGCGAGTTGTTCAAGGTGTTACCCATTCCTCGATCAAATCTGCGTGAGCAGGCGCTCACTTGCCGAAACGGGCAAGCGTACGCTGCCGAGCTTCGGCATGGTCGACGATCGGCGCAGGATAATCCTTACCCAATATCACGTCGAATTCCGCGAGCCGCTCCGCGCCCGCCAGCCATGGCGCGTGGATCCATTTGGCCGGCAGCTTCGCAAGCTGGGGCAGATAGCGTTTGATAAAGCGCCCTTCAGCGTCGAATTTTTCCGATTGCGTGATCGGATTGAAAATCCGGAAATACGGTTGCGCATCACATCCCGTCGATGCCGCCCATTGCCAGCCGCCGTTATTCGCCGAGAAATCGAAGTCGTTCAGTAATTCCGCGAAGTAGCGCTCGCCGAGCCGCCAGTCCACGCCCAGATCCTTCACCAGAAAGCTTGCCGTTACCATTCGCAGCCGGTTGTGCATGTAGCCCGTGCGGTTCAGTTGCAGCATCGCGGCATCCACCAGCGGATAGCCCGTTCGGCCGTCGCACCATGCGGCGAACGCTTCGCCGGCTTCCGGGCCCTGTGCCCAGCGCAGTTGGTCGTACTCTTCCTTGAATGACGCGCCGGCCGCCAGCCTCGGATGATGCGCGAGGATCATGAAGTAGAAATCCCGCCAGACCAACTCCGAAAGCCATGTGGCCGAGCCTTCCCCGTCGGGCTGCAGCGACATCTCGTGCGCGAGTCGTACGAGTGTGCGGATCGAAACGGTACCGAAGCGCAAATGCACCGACAGATAGCTTGGACCTTTAGCAGCGGGGAAGTCGCGCCGGTCCTTATAGCTGTCGATGCGAGTCATGAAGTCGTCGAGCAGACGTTGCGCTCCGCTCATGCCAGTGGGCAGGTTGAGCTCCGCAAGATTGCTCGGTGCGAAACCGAGTTGATTGAGCGTCGGTAACGGGTGGTCCAGGCTGGACGGCAAGGTGGCCAGATGTTTCGCGTAGGTTTCGACGGGATACGGCTTCAGATCGAAGGCCGTCAGCTGCTTGAGCCACGCGTTTTTGTAAGGCGTGAACACCGTGAAGGGTTTGTTCTGACCCGTCAGCACCTCATCGCGTTCGAAAATGACCTGGTCCTTGAACGTCAGCAACTGGCGTCTGGCAACGGTCAGCCGCTCCCGCACCGTCTCGTCACGCTCGATTGCGACCGGTTCGTAATCGTGATTCGCAAATACCACGTCTACGCCGAGCTCGTCGGCAAGCCTCGGCACGAGATCAGCCGGATTGCCGTACAGCACGATGAGGCCGCCGCCTTTGGCGCGCAAGGCCGCGTCCAATTCGCTCAACGCAGCGAGAATGAACTCGATCCGCCGGTCCTGTGGTTGTGTATCCGGATGGCGAGCTTGCCAGGCGCCGATCAGCGGTTGCAGGATCGTCGTGTCGAATACGAAGACGCACCAGACCTGCTCGCAATGCTTGAGCGCGTAGTAAAGCGCGGCGTTATCCGTGTTGCGCAGGTCGCGGCGGAACCAGACCAGACCGGTATCGAAGGTGTCGTTCAGGCGTCGGGCGCGTGTCATCGGAATCATCGGTCGGATGGAGGGTTGTGCGGCCGGGCATCGAGCGGCGCATTGGGTTCTGTCACGCGAAAACGTATTACTGCGCTGCGCGATTGTTCACCGGGTTAGCGATGGTAAGTGATCGCACAGTCCGGTATTGCACATTGCATGCCGCCTTCGCAAACGGAACAGTGCCCGTAACTGTTTTGCAGGTACGGGCACTGTTCATGGCGAGGCGGTTTAGCCGCGCCGCGCCGGTTCAGCGCGATTCATCATGGCCAGGCCTTACGCGACTTGCAAACGCACCGCGACGTTGTTGCGCGTGGCGTTCGAGTACGGGCAGACCTGATGCGCGGCGTCGACCAGTTCCTTCGCTGCGTCAGCGGGGAGGCCCGGCAACGAGATGCGCAGATCGATGTCGAGCGCGAAGCCGCCGTTGTCGTTCGGGCCGATACCCACTTCCGCCGTGACTTGCGTGTCAGCCGGCAAAGCCTGCTTGCGCTGGCCGGCGACGAATTTCATCGCGCTCAGGAAACAGGCCGAATAGCCGGCTGCAAAGAGTTGTTCCGGGTTGGTGCCCGCCGCGCCCGTGCCGCCCAGTTCACGGGGTGCTGCCAGCTTCACGTCCAACGCGTTGTCCGACGATACTGCACGGCCGTCACGGCCACCGGTGCTGGTTGCGCTTGCCTTGTAGAGAATGTTCATGGTGCTGCTCCTTTGTCTGGGTTGAGAGGATCTCATGCTTGCCGCTGTTGCTCGGCCACCGTTCCGGCGGCGCCCTATCGAAGCGGCATATGACAAAGATAGTACACAAATCATTTGTGTGCAAATGAATTTTTGCATCATAGCGATAGCGTGCTTTTTGAAGCAGGCTGGCTAGTGGTCCATGAAATCGTTGAGAGTGGCGCGAAGGCGCGTCAGATCGTCTCGCAGACGGAGCAGGAATTCGGGTGTCTGCTGGGTTGCGCAGAGGATTTCCGCCGGCACTTCGCGCGCCTGGCGCTTCAGTGCGGTGCCGGCTTTCGTGAGGCGGATATAGACGAGCCGCTCATCTTCCACGCCGCGTACCCGTTCCAGGTAGCCTTGCGCCTCGAGGCGCTTGAGGAGCGGCGTGACCGTTGCCGAGTCGAGATTCAGACGCGCGGCGAGGTCTTTGACCGTGACGTCGTCGGCTTCCCAGAGCACCAGCATCGCAAGATATTGCGGATAGGTGAGGCCGAGCTTGTCGAGCAGCGGCTTATACGCTTTCGTCATCGCAAGCGAGGTCGAATAGAGCGCGAAGCAGAGTTGTTCGTCGAGCGTGAAGGGCAAAGCGGGGCGCTGGGTCATGGTGCATCTCGCATAAAAAGAGCGTGCAAATCGATTGCGTGCAAACCATTGTGCCGCAATTCGAGGCCGGTTGACGAGTGTGGCGGGGATGTGGAACAGCGGCGCGGGGCCGCATGACGTGCCCTGAGGCGCAAGCGCTGAGGGCACCCGAGACGAGAGTACAGGGCCGCCGGGGCTGGTATGCGGACGGTCAGACGGGGACTGCGAAGGACACCAGGACGGAAGCGGGCAGCGTTCCGAATCGAAAGCACGCGGGCGCCAAAAGAACGCCCGCGCCTGAATAGCTAGCCGTCGTTCAAGCTGCCGGCGTGGTCGGCAGGTCCGGCGTTTCGGGCGTCTGCACGCCGAAGCAGCCGCGATAAGTCGCGTAGAACGAGCAGTACAGCATGGTCGTCACGATCATCGTGGCGGGCATCAGAATCGCGAACGCGAAGTCGCCCGCGCCCAGCGCCTGCATCAGCGCGGACAAGCCGAATGAGACGGTTGTTGCCACCGCGAACCACAATGCGCCGAACACGATGAACGCGCCGCGATTGCGCCAGCAACTGACGATGCTGAAGAACATCGCCTTGATGGGCGGCACGTCGTGCCACGCGGCAAGAATTGGCGAGAACCAGAAAATCATCGCGACCGGAATGTAGAACGCGAACGCGGTGATCACCGCCAGCGGAATATTGCTGTTGGCAATCGCCTCTTGATCCATCGTGGCCGCGCCGAGCATGATCTTCAGCAGCATGCCGCCGTCGGCGAGTGCCGAACCGGCCAGCACCAGCGCCATTGCGACGACATACAGCACACCGAGCACGAGCAGACGTTTGGTGACCACGGGGCCGTACGAATGAAAGCCGTCGACCAGAATGGTCGGGAACACCGGCTTGCCGGCGATGGTGTTGCGGCACGCCGCCATGAAACCGACCGCGACACCCGGAATGAAGACGAGCGGCAGCACGCCGCCGATGACCGGAATCTGCGCCGCCAACGTCATGACCAGCAGATAAGTGAAGAACAGCGTCAGAAACGCAAGCGGGTTCTTGCGGAACAGCCAGATACCTTGCCGGAACCAGACATAGCCGGTTTTCGCGGGGACTTCGATCAGTTGCATGAGGTATGAATGCCTGGAAGTGCAACGCCGGACAGGCGTTCGCGCAGAATGCGCTCGAAATGGCCGGGATCGTGCGGTTTGAGCAGCTCCGCCGCGCGCGGCAAATGAAAATCATACAGGCGCGAGACCCAGAAGCGGTAAGCGCCCGCACGCAGCATGTCGCCCCAGTGGCGGTTTTCTTCGACGGTGAACGGGCGTACGGTCTGGTAGGCACGCAGCATGGCTTCGGTGCGCGCTTCGTCCAGCTTGCCGGTGGCGAGGTCGACGCACCAGTCGTTGACCGTGACCGCGACATCGAACAGCCACTTGTCGCAGCCGGCGAAATAGAAGTCGAAGAAGCCGCCGAGCCGCACCTCGTGGCCGGTTGCCGGCTCGGCATGCGCGAACAGCGCGTTGTCGCGGAACAGGTCGGCGTGACAGGGGCCTTCAGGCAACGCGGCGTAATCCGTCGACGCGAAGAA
Source organism: Paraburkholderia fungorum (assembly GCF_046027605.1). Taxonomy (GTDB): domain Bacteria; phylum Pseudomonadota; class Gammaproteobacteria; order Burkholderiales; family Burkholderiaceae; genus Paraburkholderia; species Paraburkholderia fungorum_F. The sequence goes on along the minus strand of NZ_JAQQEF010000014.1, from coordinate 141,243 downwards.
AGCCTCCTGATGCGCCAGTTCGGACGACAGCAAGTCGCGCTGCGCGCCCTCGAGGAACGGCAGGATGGTGGGCACGGTTTCCTTCCACCACGGCAGGCTGCGCAGATTCGGCTGATAACGCGCGTAATCGCGCCCTGCCAGATGCATGCGCGCCAGCATTTGCCCGACCTCGACGCAATGCTCGACTTGCGGCGCCAATTCCGGCGCACCTTCGAGCTTGGTCACGATCGCCGCGGGCTTGCCGTGCAGCGTGCCGAACAGCGCGCCGTCTTCGCGCGGCATGGGATCCGGCACCGGCACGCGGTGCGCGGCCAGATGCTGCATCAGGTCGAGATAGAACGGCAGTTGTCCGGCCGTCAGCTTTTCGAAAATCGTGAGGACGTATTCACCGCGCGTCGTCGTCAGAAAGAAGTTGCTGTTCTCAATACCGGACGGGATGCCGCGAAACTCGACGACGTCGCCGAGATCGTAATGACGCATCCATTCTGCTAGTTGGGGTTCGGTGACAGCGGTGAAGACAGCCATGCGGGAAACGTCGGATCAGAAGTTAGTCGGGCTGGCGCGATGCGGCCAGTGCGAGGTGTGGCAAATGTGTTGCGGACTGCGCGATCAAGCTCAATCGGGCTGCGGGTTCCGGCCAAGCAACTGGCCGTGCAACGGGCCGCGATCTGGCCACGACTCTGGCCGCGATCCTCGCCATCCCGCCAAAGCCGTAAATCGTTGCGGCAATTGAGCGCGGCATCGCGGTGTTTCAGGCCATGCTGCAGGTGGCGCTAAAAATAGCCAGGCAAGCTGAAATCCCGAGGCGACGCCCTCGGGCCGCATAGATCCCGGGGGCGCGGTTCATGCCGCGCCGCCGCCCAGGCATGCATCAATAAGTCAGATTCACCGACGGCAACCGCGTGCTCGCGCGGCCGTTGTCGCGCACGCTGGGCGACGTGTCGAGCGGCGCGCTCATCTGATAGTGCGTGCCGAGATTCGAACGCACGTTGATTTCAACGGGCTTGCCTTTGTCGCGATATTCGGTGATTTCGGTGCCGTTAGCGCTGCGTTCGTAGAAACTTGGGGTGCGCGGAACGTTGATTTCGACCTTCGAACTGACCTCAGCGCCCGGACGATTGATCTTCTCCAGGTCAGGCAGACCGGCCCGTTCGTTGGCGGACTGGGGCGCACCGGGGGCCGGAGTGTCATCGACAGGCTGGGCAGCCATCGCGGCGTTGCCAAAGGCGAGGGCCAGTGCAACGGCGACGGGAAGGAGCGGCTTCATGGTGATTCTCCAATATGGTGCCCCGATTCTAGCAAATCCAGCCTTGCCCACGGGCGCGATCGCCTCATTTTGCGCCGCTTTCGCGCGCCGCGCGCGCAATCTTGCGACCGCTGTTGCAGCAGTTGTAGTAGGTGCCGCGGGGTCATTTGGCGATCGCGGGTTCCGTGGTAATGTCGTCTCATCAATAGGGGCGAATGAAGATGAACAACGATACCAATCAACGCGCGGTGCAGACTCCCGCCAACAGCTTCCCGACCGAATCCTTTGACGACGCCACCGAGGCCGTCACGCGTTTGTCGGCGATCTACGAAGCGAACACTTCGTTTCTGCGCGACGCCTTCGCGCGCTATCGCCGCAACGAACTGTTCGAACGCCGGGTGCGCGCCTGCTACCCGTTCGTCCGGGTGTGCACCGAAGTCAACACGCATATCGATTCGCGCCGCTCGTACGGTTTCGTCGCGGGCCCTGGCGTGTTCGAGACCACGGTCACGCGGCCGGATCTGTTCGGCAACTACTATCGCGAGCAGTTGCGTTTGCTGGCCAAGAACCATCACGTGAAGATCGAAGTGGGTGTGTCCGATCAGCCGATTCCGATTCACTTCGCGTTCGCTGAAGGCATCCACCTCGAGGGCGATCTGGATCGCGAGCGCCTGTTCCTGATGCGCGACGTATTCGACACGCCAGACCTCGCGCTGCTCGACGACCGCATCGTCAACGGCACGTATGAGCCGCTGCCGGGCGAGCCGCATCCGCTTGCGCTGTTCACGGCGGCGCGGGTGGATTTCTCGCTGCATCGGCTGAAGCACTACACGGCGACCTCGCCCACGCATTGCCAGAATTACGTGCTGTACACGAACTACCAGTTCTATATCGACGAGTTCGTCAAGCTCGGCCGCACGATGATGGCCCATACCGACGACGAGGAATTGCGCGCGTATCGCAACGAATACACGTCGTTCGTCGAACCGGGCGACGTGATCACATACAACGAGAATCTCGGCGAGCAGACGCAGGAGGGCACGGCGCCGCCGCGTCTGCCGCAGATGCCCGCCTATCACCTCAAGCGTGCCGACGGCAGCGGCATCACGATGATCAACATCGGTGTCGGGCCATCGAACGCGAAGACCATCACCGACCACGTCGCCGTGCTGCGTCCGCATGCGTGGATCATGCTCGGCCACTGCGCGGGGCTGCGTAACACGCAGCGTCTGGGTGACTACGTGCTGGCGCACGGCTATGTGCGCGAAGATCACGTGCTCGACGACGATTTGCCGCTGTGGGTGCCGATTCCCGCGCTCGCCGAAGTGCAGGTGGCGCTGGAGCGCGCGGTCGCGCAGATCACGCAACTGGATGGTGTCGAACTGAAGCGCGTGATGCGCACGGGCACGGTGGCGAGCGTCGATAACCGTAACTGGGAGTTGCGCGATCATCGCGAGCCGGTGCAGCGATTGTCGCAAAGCCGCGCGGTGGCGCTCGACATGGAAAGCGCGACGATCGCTGCCAACGGGTTCCGTTTCCGGGTGCCTTACGGCACCTTGCTATGCGTGTCGGACAAGCCTTTGCATGGCGAATTGAAACTGCCCGGCATGGCGGATCAGTTCTATCGCGCGCAGGTCGATCAGCATTTGCAGATCGGCGTGAAGGCAATGGAGTTGTTGCGGATGAATGGGCTGCATCGGTTGCATAGCCGGAAGTTGCGTAGTTTTGCGGAGGTGGCGTTTCAGTGAGTGCTATGCGCTGCCCTGGCGGAATACGGCTGTGAACGGATCGGCCATATGGAGCATTGCGCCAGGGCAATCGCATGCAGCTCACTCGCCGATCCGGCTGTAGCGCGACGTTGATCGGATCGACCAACTCCACGATCGCCATGATCCCGTTGCTTTTGTTTTTCGTGCCCACGCGTCCCGGTACCACGCCAAGCTACTGCCGTACGCCGACACCAGATGGAGCTCCCACTGGTCGCCGCGCACCGTCTTGCCGTTGAGGGCTACCGATCTGATCGGCCAACGTCCGAAACAGATGCGCATTCCAGCTTCGCTTCGGTGCGTGTCTGAATTGCTGCCCGGCTATCGACGCTCAACCGAGTTGCACGCCGCGCCACCACCGCTATCTCCGTCAGATCATGAGCCGGTGTGCGGCTGCGCGGATCGCGCAAATCTCCAAACGCCCCTTCGATACTGAATTACGCCTTCTTGCTCTGCTTTTCCCTGGCCTCAAAAGCCAGAGCACACGCGCCTTCAACAAAGCTTACAGGGTGCTCGTCGCCATCTGTAACGTTTCATGCGATCGCGCTGCGCTTATTCACCGCAATAGCCGCCATTCTTTCGGAATTATCTGATGTCAATCACGTCTGCGGTGACGATACATTCGCAAATGTAGTGAAAGCTACATTTGCGAATGACGATATCCACCAAACTAAATAAAAACGCGATGACTACCAGACGGTTATTTTTGCAAAAAAGTGCATTGGCTCTTATTGGCATTACATATAAAGTCGCAAAAGCATCGCCGCCATCCCCTCAGATTGCAGCCACTTCACTGCGCGGATATGCGCTAACAAACGGCGCGACTGCATTGAGACGCGACGATGGGTCATGGGTATTCTGGGTGCGCATCATAAACTTTGAGGATCCGAATAGTGATATTTCAGCGAGTCTCCAGCTGGCGACTGATAAAGGGTTCTCGCAGATTATTGATGTCCTGCCTGTCGTTCTAACAAAGACAAAATCATTTATCGCACAGCCGGTGTATGCGCCTAAAACAGGCAATGTACAGATCTATTACCGCTACGTTGTCGGATCAAGTCCGTCTACCGCGCCATCCGTCAGTTCCTCAGTGAATTCAATTGCCCCGTGGAATACAGAGTCAAAGGCTGAATGAAATGGCAAAAGCAGAAATGGTGTTTCAGTTCATCGAAAATGGTTCGAATTTGATGACTACTTTTCAGGCATTTATGTCCGCAGTAAATAGCCCGAATGACTCGCTGTCAGTTATACAGAATGGCACCAACGTCGTTGCGACCATAACAAATGTCACTCCGATGCTGCAGCCAATACGCATTCAGACAAACCGGATGAATGCGACGTCTGCATTAATAAGGGTTATGGCGGATTGGAAAACCCAAATAAGAGGGTCCCGACAAACGATGTGCTGACTATTATCAGATCCGCTGGAATGATCGCGGTCACAGTGTTTGTTTTAGCTGAAATTGGTCCTGGCACCGCAGCAGTAATCGGCGGACTCGTCCTCGCGGCCGACTTGCAATCGGCCTTTCAGCCCTATATGAACTCTGCCAAAATATGGTTGGGTAACTATATGTCAAATTTGCTGCAAATCTCGCAACCTGTATCGGTTGCTAGCGCGTCGCTTTATTGGTCAAGTCTCCAAACTGGGAGTGCGTACACCCTTGCGTCATACAACGAAATTTTGACGCAAAACGGGTTGTTTGTTTGTCTGAGTGATAAGGGTGTTTCAGGTAAAGGCTTGATGCCTATGGCGACCCCCGTCCCAGGTGGCTTCACGCCAGTCAACGAGGATCAATACAAAGAAAATTACTGTAGATATCTAAGTGTAGAGCAGGGTTGGAGCGATATTGTTAGTGGGATGGATTATTGCAAGAACGTAAAATTCTGATCGCTATGAAAACAATGCCGCGTTGTATTCGCGTTTCACTTGTTGTATTTTTTCTCGCCTTCCTGTGCGAGGCTTGGGTGGAGATTGGCTTACTTCAATCTGGCTTCCTGCCTTGGGAGGGATTTCTGGCCGTGTTCGCAAGTCTCGTGGCGAATTCCCTGGCGCTTGTGTATGGGGTAAAGAGACGGAGATGGGCTTACGATCTGCTTAAGTGGATCGGGGCCTTTGGTCTTTTATGGGCTATATTTGGCCACCCGTATTTGCAAGCATTGGGATTGTGGGCTATCGCGCTAATTACCCTTAGTGTGTGGCTCCGACTCGGGGCGCTGTTCATATTGCGGCGCAAGACGGTGAAAGATTGGATCGAAACGACTACCACCGGCGACGGTTTGCAGTGGCTTTGACGACTGCCGAATAACCGGCCTTTCTCTCCTACCATCACCTACCGCATTGCGCGGTAAGTGATGGCAGAAATTTTCACCACAGTCATCGCGCAACTTTGAAATGCCCAGACATCTAAGGTTTCAGTAACCTGTAGACCTTCGCCGACCTCCGCCAGCGGAATAGCGTCCACGCGTTCATCGCGACGACCACGATAATCCAAACTACGCCACGTGCACCAGCGTCGCCGTTGTGAGCGTCGTGTATGCATTTAATGTAAAGCTGGGCTGACATCAGGATGCCAGCCACAAACCACCAGAAGCAAATCTCGGGTGAATCGACGCCGCAAATCTCGCCCGTGGAGTGGTTTAACCATCCCATGAGTGTTTGCCAGTTATCCGTATTGCGCAGTACCGCCGTCACGACCATGCCGTTTTCGAGTCGGGGCGCGCCGCGCATTTGTACAGCGTACTGACGTTTACCTGCAACTGTGACGTTAAAGGCTATTCCAACGGTTCTCCTGCCATATTTGTCTTTATTGGCGACTATCCCGCCGATGTTTTCAAGCGTGACAGTAGTGGCATGGTAGGTCATAAGCAGATGGCGCAATAGCTAAGCTATAAGCATAGCTGTGCCGCTTAATCCCGAGATGCTGACCGAACGGTTTTTCGGCTCTACATTGCGTTTGGTCAATGCGCGAGACCGCAGGTCATCAGCATCCTTCAGCCTCCGCCGGAATCCGAAGTGTCTTGCTGACTAAAGTAACGCGATCGGATCCTCAGCTAACTTCAAAACTGCCCAAACCCCGTCAACCCAATCAAACTCCCAGCCGCCAGCAACCACAGCGGGTGAACGCGTGTCTTCAACGCCATAACAGCCGTGAACGCGGCGATCGCCCATGCAAGCGCCGTCGGATTCGACGTCTCGGCGATCAACGCCGCGCTCGCCGCAACAATCCCGGCCGTCACCGGCACCAACCCCATTTGCGCATAACGCCGCCACGGACGGTCCTTGAATCGATCCCACGCATGCAGCGCGAGTATCGTCACGAGCGACGACGGCCCGAATTTGGCCACTGAAGTCACCAGCATCCCCGCCCAACCCGCCACGTGCCAACCGACCAGTGTCACGATCATCAGATTCGGACCTGGCGCCGCTTGTGCGAGCGCGAACAGCGCGCTGAATTCGCTAGCCGGCATCCAGTGATGCACCTCCACTACCTGACGCTGCATCTCCGGAAGAATCGTATTGCCGCCGCCGAACGCGAGCAGCGAAAGCTGACTGAAAATGACTGCAAGAGAAATGAGCGTGTCGTTCATCGTGCGGCCCTCGACGCGATGTAGATGCTGAGCGGGGTGAGCACCAGCATCGTAGGCAGAAGCGGCAGTCGCATGATGGCGATCGCGATGAAGCCGAGCGCTGCGATGAGCGCGGCCATCGGTTTATTCCGCAACGGCAGCAGGATTTTCACCGCCATCGAGACCAACAGACCGGACGCAGCGGCCGAGAGACCAGCAAACAGATGGCGGACGTGCGGGTCATTTTGCGTGTGCTCGTAAAGCACACCAAGGCCGATCACGACCAGCGAAGGCCCCGCAATGAACCCGAGCAAACCCGCCAGCGCACCCGGCACGCCGCGAAAGCGCATCCCGATCGCCACTGAAAGATTGATCACATTGCCCCCCGGCAAGAATTGGCAGAGGCCGAGCAGGTCGGTGAATTCAGTGCCAGTCAGCCAACGCCGTTGCTCGACCAGGGCGCGCCGAGCCAGTGGCAGCGCGCCGCCGAACGAGATCAGCCCGAGGCCAAGAAAGCCGCCAAAAATTTCTCGCAAGGTGGGCGCGGGCGCGAGCGCTGCCTCGGTTGAGGTGAGATCGTGATCCATGTCGTTAAGCTTCCGGTTCAAGCTCAGGAGGGTAGCGCCTAACCGGCGGCGAGCAAAACGATTTTTCGGCGTGCCTTTGTGATCTAGAATCACAAGCATGGCTCGCAATCTTCCTCCATTTCCGGCGCTGCGCGCCTTTGAAGCTGCCGCGCGGCATGAGAGCTTCACCGCGGCGGCGAACGAGTTGCATGTGACGCACGGTGCAATCAGCCGCCAGGTTGCAGCTCTTGAAATGTGGCTCGGCGTGCAGGTATTCCATCGCCGCGGCAAGCGCGTGCGCCTGACCGAGGACGGCCGCCGCTATCTGGCCACCGTGCAGGCCGCGTTCGACAGCATCGCGCTTGCCACCGATCAACTGCGCGATACAGGCGTCGTCCACGTTTTAAGAGTGAATGCACTGCCGACCTTCGCAATGAAGTGGCTGCTGCCGCGGCTGCATCAGTTCCAGCGTAAGGTGCCGAACGTTGAACTGCGGCTGTCGACTTCAAACGCGCCCGTCGAAACCCTGGACAGCTTTGACGTCGCCGTCCGGCGCGGGCCGGCGCATTGGCCGAACTGCGTGAGCGGCCATTTTCTTGGTGAGAGCGAGCTCCCGGTGTGTAGTCCTGCGCTCCTGCAACGCTCGCCGATCAATACGGCCGACGATCTCGCGAAGCACGTCCTGCTGCATTCGGACACACGGCCCGATGCGTGGGGCAACTGGTTATCGGCAGCGGGTGTGACGGCGAGATGCCGGAAGAAGCAATCGTTCGATCACTTCTATCTGGCCTTGCAGGCTGCGGTGGATGGGCTCGGCGTGGCGCTCGGTCCGTTGCCTTTGCTCGCGGACGAACTGACATCGGGACGGCTCATCGTGCCTTTGGCCGGGCCACGTATCGATGCACGCGGCTATTGGTGGGTGGCGAGGCGGGAGGTCGCGCAGGCGCCACTCGTGGCGCAGTTCCGCGAATGGCTGCAAGCGCAGGGTGATCAGACGGATGCAGTGGAAGCGAGCGGCCTGAAGGCGGCCCGCTAGCAGCGCTTGCGGGCGTTGCTCGATGCGTATCGAACACCGCACGTTCGCTGCGCTTCGCGCACTGGGCGCGAAGCGCCAGCATCACAGATAGAACATCCGGTCTTCGTCCGACTTGGCCGGATGCGGCTCGGTTTCTTCCCGGTCTTCGTAGAATTTCAGCACCGCTTCGAGTACCTGATCCGGATCGTCGATCACCTGCATCAGGTCCATATCCGCCGGATTGATCAGGCCCATCGGCGTGAGCGAATTCTTGAACCACGCAAGCAAACCTTCCCAGAACTCACCGCCCACCAGAATGATCGGCACGTGGCGCGACTTCTTGGTTTGAATCAGCGTGAGGACTTCGGCGAGTTCATCCAGTGTGCCGAAGCCGCCGGGCATCACGATCACCGCGTCCGAGTTCTTCACGAACGTGACCTTGCGCGTGAAGAAATGGCGGAAGCGCAGCGAAATGTCCTGCCACTGATTGCCCGATTGCTCGTGCGGCAGTTCGATATTCAGGCCGACCGAGGGAGCTTTGCCAGCATGGGCGCCCTTGTTGGCCGCCTCCATGATGCCGGGGCCGCCGCCCGAGATCACCGCGAAGCCTGCGTCCGACAGCTTGCGCGCGATTTGCGTGGCGAGTTTGTAGTAGGGCGAGTTCGGTTTCAGGCGCGCTGAACCATAGATGCTGACAGCCGGACGAATCTCCGAGAGGTACTCGGTCGCCTCGATAAACTCTGCCATAATCGTGAACATCTGCCACGATGCGCGGGCCTTCTTAGCCGTTGCGCGCTCTTGATCTGCGAGTGATCGCAGACTCGGAATCACTTTTCTCTTAGTCATAATGCCTGAAGAACGAAGCCTTGAAGGTAAGACCCTGCTATTGGTCGACGGTTCGAGTTACCTGTACCGGGCCTACCATGCGATGCCCGATTTGCGCGGGCCCGAAGGTGGCCCAACGGGTGCGCTCTACGGGATGATCAACATGCTGCGGCGCATGCGCAAGGAAGTCACAGCAGAGTATAGCGCGTGCGTGTTCGACGCCAAGGGCAAAACGTTTCGCGACGACTGGTATGCCGACTATAAAGCGAACCGTCCGTCGATGCCGGACGATCTCTCGCGCCAGATCGAGCCGATTCACGTCGCCGTGCGTGCGCTCGGCTGGCCGCTTTTGATGATCGAAGGCGTCGAAGCCGACGATGTGATCGGCACGCTCAGTACCGAAGCCGAAAAACGCGGCATGAATGTGATCGTGTCGACTGGGGACAAGGATCTGGCGCAGCTTGTGTCGGATCATGTCACCCTCATCAATACGATGACGAACGAGAAGCTCGACCGCGAGGGCGTGATCGCCAAGTTCGGCGTGCCGCCGGAGCGCATCATCGACTACCTGTCGTTGATCGGCGATACCGTCGACAACGTGCCTGGCGTCGAGAAATGCGGGCCGAAAACGGCGATCAAATGGCTCACGCAGTACGAAACACTCGATGGCATCGTCGCACATGCGGACGAGATCAAAGGTGCGGTAGGAGACAATCTGCGACGTGCGCTCGATTTTCTGCCAATGGCGAAGAAACTCGTCACCGTCGAGCGCGCTTGCGATCTGACCGACCATATCGTGTCGATCGAAGAAAGCCTGGAGAGCCGGCCGGAATCGCGTGAAGAACTGCGCGACGTGTTCACGCGCAACGGTTTCAAGACCTGGCTGCGCGAAGTGGAGATCGCGGACGCGGTGGAAGGGCCCGAGACCGATGTGCCGCCGGCGCTCAGCGTGGATCACGAACGTCACTACGACACCGTGCAGACGTGGGAGCAGTTCGATGCATGGCTCGAGAAGATCAACGCAGCGGAGTTGACTGCGTTCGATTCGGAAACCACCTCGCTCGATCCGATGACCGCGCAAATCGTCGGATTGTCGTTCTCGGTCGAGCCGGGCCACGCTGCTTATGTGCCGCTCGCGCATCGCGGCCCGGACGTGCCGGTGCAACTGCCGCGCGACGAAGTGCTCGCGAAGCTCAAGCCGTGGCTGGAAAGCGCCGAGCACAAGAAGGTCGGCCAGCATATGAAGTACGACGAACAGGTGCTGGCGAACTACGGCATCGAAATGCGCGGCGTCGAGCACGACACACTGCTGGAATCGTATGTGGTCGAATCGCATCGCACGCACGACATGGACAGCCTCGCGCTGCGCCATCTCGGCATCAAGACGATCAAGTACGAAGAGGTGGCGGGCAAAGGCGCGTCGCAGATCGGTTTCGACGAAGTCGCGCTGGAGCAGGCCGCCGAATACGCAGCGGAAGACGCCGACATCACCTTGCGTCTGCATCAGGCCTTGTATCCGCAGGTGGCCGCGGAGAAAACGCTCGACTACGTGTATCGCGGCATCGAAGTGCCCACGTCGCGCGTACTGCGCAAGATGGAACGCACGGGCGTGCTGATCGACGCCGACAAGCTGCGCGCGCAAAGCAGCGAAATCGCCACGCGTCTGATCCAGCTGGAAAGCGAAGCATACGTGCTGGCCGGCGGCGAATTCAATCTCGGTTCGCCGAAGCAGATCGGTCAGATTTTCTTTGAGAAGCTCGAATTGCCGGTGGTCAAGAAGACCCCGAGCGGCGCGCCGTCCACCGACGAAGAAGTGCTGCAAAAGCTCGCCGAAGACTATCCGCTGCCGAAGATCCTCCTCGAACACCGCGGTTTGTCGAAGCTGAAATCGACCTACACCGACAAGCTGCCGCGCATGGTCAACGCTCAAACGGGCCGCGTGCATACGAACTACGCACAGGCGGTGGCGGTGACAGGCCGGCTGGCGTCGAACGATCCGAACCTGCAGAACATCCCCGTGCGCACGGGCGAAGGCCGCCGGATTCGCGAGGCATTCATCGCGCCGCCAGGACACAAGCTCGTCTCCGCCGACTACTCGCAGATCGAGTTGCGCATCATGGCGCACATCTCCGGCGACGAATCCCTGCTGCGTGCGTTCTCGCAAGGTGAAGACATTCACCGCGCCACCGCGGCCGAAATTTTCAGCGTGACGCCGCTCGAAGTGTCGAACGATCAGCGGCGGGTGGCGAAGGTCATCAACTTCGGCCTGATCTACGGCATGAGCGCGTTTGGTCTCGCCGCGAACCTCGGCATTACCCGCGACGCGGCCAAGCTGTATATCGACCGCTACTTCGCGCGTTATCCGGGCGTCGCGCGTTATATGGACGAAACTCGTCTGAGCGCGAAGGCCAAGGGCTACGTGGAAACGGCGTTCGGCCGTCGCCTGTGGCTGCCGGAGATCAACGGCGGCAACGGTCCGCGCCGTCAGGCGGCAGAGCGCGCGGCAATCAATGCGCCGATGCAAGGCACGGCCGCCGACCTGATCAAACTGTCGATGATCGCGGTGCAGAAGTGGATCGAAGAGTCGAAGATCGGCACACGCATGATCATGCAGGTGCACGATGAACTGATTCTCGAAGTGCCGGACGCAGAATTGTCCGACGTACGCAAGCGCCTGCCGGAACTGATGTGCGGTGTGGCCGCGCTGAAGGTGCCGCTGGTCGCTGAAGTGGGCGCCGGCCTGAACTGGGAAGAGGCGCACTGACTGGCATGTGACGGAGTGCGTGCCCGGCCATAACGTCGCACCTTGGTCACATATGCGTATTGATGGCTTGTGACAACCCGTGCCGCTCGCGGACAATCGATAGAACAGACGGAGCGCGCTTCATATTGAATGCGCGCCATCGCCACGCATAACCTATCGGCAAATACGGAGAGTTCAATGCATCGATTTATCGTCGTTGGCGGGGGCGCGGGCGGGCTGGAACTGGCGACGCGACTAGGCGACCGCTATGCACCCCACAAGAACAAAGGCGGTGTGCGCGCGCAAGTGACGCTCGTCGACCGTAATCCAACCCATATCTGGAAGCCGCTGCTCCATGAAGTGGCCGCCGGCAGCATGGACCCATTTACCCAGGAACTCGAATATGCGGCGCAAGCGCGCTGGCACGGCTTTGAGTTTCAGCAGGGCGAGTTGACGGGTCTCGATCGTGCGGCCAAACGTCTCACGCTCGGCACGGTGCTCGACGACGATGGCGCAGAACTGCTGCCCGCGCGTGAACTGGAATACGACACGCTGATCATCGCCATCGGCAGCACCACGGCGTTCTTCGGCGTGAAGGGCGCGCCGGAGTTCTCCCTGGCGCTCGATACGGTCAGCCAGGCGGAGCGCTTCCGCAAGCGCCTGATCGCGGCCTGTATGCGCGCGGAGCATCAGGTGCATGAACCGGTCGAATCGGGGCCGGGTACGTCGGTTTCCACCGAGCCGCGCATCCAGGTGGCGATCGTCGGCGGGGGTGCGACAGGCGTCGAGCTCTCGGCGGAATTGCGCAATACGGCGCAGGTGTTGTCCGCGTATGGCTTGCATAAGCTCGATCCGCGGCATGATGTCGGCATCGTGCTGGTCGAGGCGGGGCCGCGCATTTTGCCGGCTTTGCAGGAGCGTGTGTCGACGGCTACCGCCGAACTGCTTACCAAGCTCGGCGTGAAGCTGATGACCGGCGAGACCGTGGCCGAGGTCGCGCCCGGCATGATTCGCACGGCCAGCGGTAAAACCGTGCGCGCCGATCTGACGGTGTGGGCCGCCGGCATCAAGGCGCCCGCCATCCTGAGTGAGCTCGACGGCCTGCCGGTCAATCGTCTGGGCCAGCTCATCGTGCGCCGCACGCTGCAAACCGAAATCGACGACAACGTCTTCGCGCTCGGTGATTGCGCGGCTTGTCCGTGGCCTGGCAACGAACGCAATGTACCGCCGCGTGCGCAAGCGGCTCACCAGCAGGCGAGCTTTCTGATGAAGGCGCTTGCCGCGCGGCTCGACAACAAGCCGCTGCCGGAATTTACCTATCGCGACTTCGGCTCGCTGGTGTCGCTCGGGCATTTCAGCGCGGTCGGCAACCTGATGGGCGGCGTGATCGGCGGCAATATGCTGATCGAGGGACTGTTCGCGCGCTTCATGTACATGTCGCTGTACCGGCTGCATATCGCCGCGCTGCACGGCTACGCGCGAATGGTGCTCGACACCTTCGCGCACTGGTTGCGGCGCACCACGCTGCCGCGCGTCAAGCTGCACTGACGGTCAACTGCTCGAGACGGTTGCATGTGCAACAGGATGCGGGTGGAGCGTATCCTGTTGCCTCCAACCTATATTCGAGGAGCGCCGCATGCTGAAACCTGACATCGACAGCCTGGTCCCGCACGTTCCCTTCAATCGACGTACTTTCATCAAAGCCGCGCTCGGCACTGGTTTTGCGGCGGCTGTGCTGCCAGTGTCGGCGCAAACCATCCATACCGATAGCGACGGCCTTGAAGCCGGTGAGATCGCCGTGCGTTCGGGCGACACGCTCGTGCCGGCGTATCGCGCGCAGCCGAAGGGCAAGACGCATTTGCCGGTGATCATCGTGATCCATGAGGCGTTCGGCGTGCACGAGCATATTGCAGACGTCTGCCGGCGCTTTGCCAAGCTCGGTTATCTGGCGATCGCGCCGGATCTGTTCGTCCGCGAGGGCGATCCGGCAGTGCTGCCGACCATTCAGCAGATCAGCGACCAGATTCTCAGTAAGGTGCCGGACGAGCAGGCGCTGGGCGATCTCGACGCCACTGTCGCGTGGGCGGGCGAGCACGGCGGCGATCTGAACCGGCTGGGCGTGAATGGTTTCTGCTGGGGAGGACGCATCGCATGGCTGTATGCCGAGCACAATCCCCGGCTGAAGGCGGCGGCGGCATGGTATGGCCGGGTTGGCGGCGATCACAGTGCGACGACGCCGGCGAACCCGCTCGATCGCGTGGCTGATCTGCATGCGCCGGTGCTGGGGCTGTATGGTTTGCAGGATCAGAGCATTCCCCAAGCCTCGCTCGAGCAGATGAAGCAGGCCATCGCCCAGGGTCCGCAGGCAGGGCGCGGTTCGCAATTCGTCGTATATGACGACGCAGGCCACGCGTTTTTCGCGGACTACCGGCCGAGCTACAAGAAGGCCGATGCCGAAGATGGCTGGCGCCGTGTGCTAGTGTGGTTCAAGCAGCATGGGGTGGCTTGAGTCACTGCCGTGCCTGGCCGGCCGTGTTCGCCGTCGTTGACGAACCATAAAGGTGTGCCGGCGCGCTCGGATGGATGAATACTGAAAGGCCGTGGCTGCTTGTCAGCGGCCACGGCCTTTTCGCTGATCGTCCCGCTCGACGTATCGGCTTAAGGATTCGGCCCCGTCGCAATCGGCCGCTTCGGATCAGAACTCCATTCGCTCCACGATCCCGCGTATAGCGCCGCGCCATGCATGCCGGCGATCTCCATCGCGAGCGCGTTCACGCATGCCGTCACGCCTGAGCCGCATTGCAGCACGACGTGTTCCGGCGACGTGTCGCCCAGCAACGCATGGAATTCCTCGCGCAGCGTGTGCGCGGGTTTGTAGCGGCCGTCGGCCGTGAGGTTGTCCTTGAAGAATCGATTGAGCGCGCCAGGAATATGGCCGCCGACGCGATCCAACGTTTCGTTCTCGCCGCGATAGCGATCGTTCGCGCGCGCGTCCACCACGACGTGCTCTTTCGTGCCGAGATTGCGCTCGACGGTCTGCGCGTCGACCGTGACAGACAGCGGCGCGCCGGCTTTGAAGTCACCGGTATTCTGCGCCGGGACGTCTTGCGTCAGCGGGTGGCCGGCGGCCTGCCAGGCTTGCAAGCCACCGTCGAGCAGCGCAACCGCGTCATGGCCGAGCCAGCGCAGCAACCACCATGCGCGCGCGGCGTACATGCCGCCCTGCGCGTCATAAGCGACCGCCTGTTGACCCTGTTTGAGCCCGCGCGACTCCAGCGTCTCCACCAGCCGCGCGCGATCCGGCAGTGGATGGCGGCCGTTGTGGCCGGTCTTCGGCCCTGACAGGTCGCGATCCAGGTTCAGATAGTGCGCGCCCGGCAAATGCCCGGCCAGATAGGCTTTTTCGCCCGCCTCGGTGTCGGCCAGATCGAAACGGCAATCGATGACGAACACGCTGCCCGGCGCGGCGGCCAGCCGCTCCGCGAGGTTGGTCGCGGAGATGAGTGTGGTGTAGTGAGTGTGCGGCATGACGTCTCCTCGATACGGGCGATTACGGCTCCGGTCCGGCGGCTTGGCGCGGCGAGCGGATGGCCGAGCGATGTTGTTAGTCTAAACAAAAAAGACGGGCCGAAGCCCGTCTTTCCATGCTTTGAGGCCACTCGTGCACAACGCATGCAGGATCGGCTCAAACGCCGATGCAGGTGGAGCATGAACGAAGCACGCGCGGCCCGCGCGGATCAGATCGCGCCGAGTTCGCGCCGCAAGAACTCGTGGAAATGCTGCATGCCATCTTCCATCGGGCTCTGATACGGGCCAACCTGGGATTCGCCGCGTTCCATCAGCGCGCGACGGCCTGCGTCCATGCGCTCGGCGATCTCGTCGTCTTCGCGGGCCGTTTCCATATAGGCGGCGCGCTCGGCTTCGACAAACTCGCGTTCGAACAGCGCGATTTCCTCAGGGTAATAGAACTCCACCACATTGGTGGTTTTCTGCGGACCGCGCGGAATCAACCACGACACGACCAGCACGTGCGGATACCACTCGATCATGATGCCCGGGTAGTACACCATCCAGATCGCGCCGAACTCGGGCGGATTGCCGTCGCGAAAGCGCAGCACTTCGTCGTGCCATTTGCGGTACGTCGGACTGCCCGGCTGCTCCAGATCCTTGTGTACGCCGACCGTCTGCACGCTGTACCACTCGCCGAATTCCCACGTCAGATCGTCGCAATTGACGAAGCTGCCGAGGCCCGGATGGAATGGCGCGACGTGATAGTCCTCCAGATAGACCTCGATAAAGGTCTTCCAGTTGTAGTTGCACTCGTGCACCTCGACGTGATCGAACATGAAGCCCGAAAAATCGAAGTGTTGTTTAGTGCCCAGCTTTGCCAGATCGCGCGCGACGTTGCGCCCCTGCGCTTCGAACAGCAGGCCTTGCCAGTTCTGCAGCGGCGTGGCGCCGAGATTCAGGCAGGGGTTATCCGCAAAATGAGGCGCACCGAGGAGCTGGCCGTTCAGGTCGTACGTCCAGCGATGCAGGGGGCAGACGATGTTCTCCGTCTGGCCGCGGCCGTTGAGCATGATGGCTTGCCGGTGGCGGCACACGTTCGACAGCAGTTCGGCTTGCGACTGCTGGTTACGGACGAGCACGCGCCCTTCGCTCTCGCTCGGCAAGGCAAAATAATTTCCCGCTTCGGGCACCATGAGATCGTGGCCGATGTAGCGAGGACCTTTCTTGAAAAGGGTGTCGATTTCGCGCGTTAGAAGCGCTTCGTCAAAGTAAGCCGTGACTGGCAGCTGGCTGTGAACAGACCGCAACTGCAATGCATTGCTCAGATTGGACATTCCCACTCCCGATGAAAACGTGAAAGCAGTGAACAACCCAACCATCGAAGATTCGATTTAGGGAGCCCGCGATTATACCCGTTTCCCCTTCCTTGGGGCGCTTAAGTGCCTGATTTGGGTCAAAAATGTCAAGGAAGTTCACGGTTTTCGCCGCAGACCGATCGATTTTTTTCTGCGAGACTGCTAGTGCGGCGCGGACGGCAAAGGCGGGATGTAGGACGGCGGGCGGATCGGAAATGTCTCTTTTGCCGTAGAATGTTCGACTTGTTTTAATTTTGCGACTATTCATGGCGAAGACCGCGTCGAAAGATACTGCTGCTGCGCCTGCTGAGGGCGTCGATACCACGCCGTTGCCCGAGAATTACGAGGCCGCCCAGGCGGAGCTGGAAGGGCTGGTCGCGCGCATGGAAAGCGGCAATCTCAGCCTCGAGGAGTCGCTAGGCGCCTACCGGCGCGGTGCGGCGCTCGTGGCGTTTTGCCAGCAGCAGCTCGAAAAGGTCGAGCTGCAGGTGCGCGTGCTCGACGGCGAGACGCTCAAGCCGCTGCCTATGAATAGCGCAGGCACAGCCGCTACTGAAAGCGGGGACGACCTATGACATTCGAACAATGGACACGCTCGGTGCTCGAGCGCGTCGAAGCGGCACTGGAACACTACCTGCCCACTGAAGCGACCGAGCCGGCCAAACTGCATGAGGCCATGCGCTACGCGGTGCTGGGTGGCGGCAAGCGGGTGCGCCCGCTGCTGTGCCACGCGGCCGGCGAGCTGACCGGCGCGCGCGCCGAGTGCCTCGATGCGGCAGCGGCGGCGCTGGAAATGATCCACGTGTACTCGCTCGTGCACGACGACATGCCCTGCATGGACGACGACGCGTTGCGTCGCGGCAAGCCCACGGTACACGTCAAATATGACGAAGCTACGGCATTGCTGGTGGGCGACGCGCTGCAATCGCAGGCGTTCGTCGCGCTGACGTCGGATGTGGTGGCGCCGGCGCAACAGGCAGCGCTCGTGCGCGAACTGGCCTTGGCGAGTGGCTCGATTGGCATGTGCGGCGGTCAGGCCATCGACCTGGCGAGCGTCGGCCATACGCTGACGCGCACGCAACTGGAAACCATGCACCGGATGAAAACCGGCGCCTTGCTGCGTGCCGCCGTGCGCATGGGCGCGCTGGCGGGCGAAACACCGGGTGCGGACGCAATGCGTTCGCTCGACGTGTATTCGGCCGCTGTCGGCCTCGCGTTTCAGGTCGTCGACGATATTCTCGACGTCACGACCGATTCCGCGACGCTCGGCAAGACGGCAGGTAAAGACGCGAAGGACGGCAAGCCGACTTACGTGTCGATTATTGGGCTAGATGCGTCGCGGGCGCTCGCAGCGCAACTGCGCAGCGACGCCCACGCTGCGATTGCGCCGTTCGGTGCGCGTGCGCAGCGTCTTGCCGAATTGGCTGACCTGGTGGTGAACCGGGTTAGCTAAACGCGAAAGCCCGCCGCCTTGCATCGTTGATTCGAGGTGCATGTATGAAGTGCGGGCGCGTAAGTTTTCCTACAATGGAACGACGATGTACGACTTGCTGAAAACCATCGACGACCCGGCAGCCTTGCGCCGCCTTGATCGCCGCCAATTGCAACCGCTTGCCGACGAGTTGCGTGCCTTTGTGCTCGACAGCGTATCGCAGACGGGCGGCCATCTTTCGTCCAACCTCGGCACGGTCGAGTTGACCATTGCTTTGCACTATGTGTTTGACACGCCGCGTGACCGGATCGTATGGGACGTGGGCCATCAAACCTACCCGCACAAGATCCTGACGGGCCGCCGCGACAAGATGCATACGCTGCGTCAGCTTGGCGGCATCTCGGGCTTTCCGAAGCGCGACGAGTCGGAATACGACACCTTCGGCACCGCGCATTCCAGCACCTCGATCTCGGCCGCGCTCGGCATGGCGGTCGCCAGCAAGCTGCAGGGCGAGAACCGCATGGGCATCGCCGTGATCGGCGACGGTGCAATGACGGCCGGCATGGCTTTCGAGGCGATGAACAACGCCGGCGTCGAAGACGACGTGCCGCTGCTGGTCATCCTGAACGACAACGACATGTCGATTTCGCCGCCGGTCGGCGCGCTGAATCGTCACCTGGCGCGCCTGATGTCGGGCCGCTTCTACGCTGCCGCGCGTGCGGGCGTCGAGCGCGTGTTGCGCGTTGCCCCGCCTATGCTCGATCTGGCGCGCAAGCTCGAGGAGCACGCCAAGGGCATGATCGTGCCGGCCACGTTGTTCGAAGAGTTCGGTTTCAACTACATCGGCCCGATCGACGGTCACGACCTGGATTCGCTGATCCCGACACTGCAGAACATCAAGGAACTGCGTGGTCCGCAATTCCTGCACGTCGTGACGAAGAAGGGTCAGGGCTATAAGCTGGCCGAAGCCGATCCGGTGCTGTACCACGGCCCGGGCAAGTTCAATCCCGCTGAAGGCATCAAGCCCGCCACCACGCCGTCGAAGAAGACCTACACGCAAGTGTTCGGCGAATGGTTATGCGACGCGGCCGAGCTGGATGCGCGCGTGATCGGCATCACGCCGGCCATGCGTGAAGGCTCGGGCATGGTCGAGTTCGAGAAGCGCTTCCCGGATCGCTACTTCGACGTCGGCATTGCCGAGCAGCACGCGGTGACGTTTGCCGGCGGTCTGGCAGCAGACGGCATGAAGCCGGTGGTCGCGATCTATTCGACCTTCCTGCAACGCGCTTATGACCAGCTGATCCACGACGTCGCGTTGCAAAACCTGCCGGTGGTGTTCGCGATCGACCGCGCGGGTCTGGTCGGCGCGGACGGCGCCACGCACGCGGGCGCCTATGATCTGGCGTTCCTGCGCTGCATCCCGAACATGACGGTGATGGCGGCATCGGACGAAAACGAATGCCGTCAGATGCTGTACACCGCATTGCAGCAGCCGAACCCGACGGCGGTGCGCTATCCGCGCGGCGCCGGCACAGGAGTAGCAACGGTCAAGCAGATGACGGCGCTGCCGCTCGGCAAGGGCGAGGTTCGTCGCGAGACGTCGCAACCGGCCGGCAAGCGGATTGCGATCCTGGCGTTCGGCACGATGGTCGCGCCGTCGCTGGCAGCTGCTGAGCAACTGGACGCCACGGTGGCGAACATGCGCTTCGTGAAGCCATTGGACGCCGAACTGGTTCGCCAACTGGCCGAAACGCACGACGCCATCGTCACGGTCGAAGAAGGTTGCGTGATGGGCGGTGCGGGTTCGGCTTGCGTCGAAGCCCTGCTTGAGAGTGGGGTTATGCGGCCCGTACTACAATTGGGCCTTCCGGATCGCTTCATCGATCATGGGGATCCGGCCAAGCTGCTCGCCGCATGTGGTCTGGACGCAGCGGGCATCGCCAAGTCGATTCGTGAGCGCTTTCTTTCCAGCGGCGCGGTCGCTGGCCAATCCTCGGTGAAGCGCGTCGCGTAGATGGGTCGCGCGGTTGAGTTGCTTAGTTGCGTCACTTGACTCCGCGCCGATTGGCTGGGAGTTGTTCAGCTACGCCGCGTGCGCTTTGCCGCGGTGATAGCGGTCATAGCAATCTCCAACTTGAATCGATGGACCTTCGGGTCCATCATCCAGCGCCGGCAGGGGCCGGCGTTTGCCGTTGCGCAGCCTGATCCGCGCGGTCGCCGAGAACCCCCAAACCTGTTGCTTCGCGACGGTCCCCGACGGGGCAATTCCCAAGGGGACTTCCCGCGGGGCGCGGGATTTCCTTCGGGGTGGGGACTTCCCGCGAAGCGGAAAACATGGGGCCGCCCGGCGGTTTCCTGAAAGGACAAGAATATGAACCAGATGAATCCCGCCTTTGTGATGCCCGACGTGCAGAGCACGCTCGATACGCGTCAGATTCCGATTCAACGCGTCGGCGTCAAGGCAGTGCGCCATCCGTTGACAGTGCGCACGCAAGGTGGCCAAGTGCAGCCCACGGTCGGCACATGGAATCTCGACGTGCATCTGCCGGCCGATCAGAAGGGCACGCATATGTCGCGCTTCGTCGCGTTGCTTGAAGAGAACAAGGCGCCGCTCGAGGCGGCCACGTTCCGCACCATGCTCGCCGCGATGCTCGAAAAGCTCGAGGCCGAGGCGGGTCGCATCGAGGTATCGTTCCCGTACTTCGTGAACAAGATCGCGCCGGTGTCGGGCGTGCAAAGTCTGCTCGACTACGAAGTAACGTTGACGGGCGAGACTCGCAACGGCGCGACGCGTCTGTTCCTGAAGGTACTGGTGCCGGTCACGAGCCTCTGTCCGTGCTCGAAGAAGATTTCGCAGTACGGCGCGCACAACCAGCGTTCGCACGTCACGATCAACGCCGAACTGGCGGGCGACGTGGCAGTGGAAGAACTTGTTCGCATCGCTGAAGAAGAAGCCTCGTGCGAACTCTGGGGCTTGCTCAAGCGTCCGGACGAGAAGTTCGTCACCGAACGCGCTTACGAGAATCCGAAGTTCGTCGAAGACCTGGTGCGCGATGTCGCACAGCGTCTGAACGCGGACGAGCGCATCGTCGCTTATGTGCTCGAAGCTGAGAACTTCGAATCGATTCACAATCACAGCGCGTACGCAGTGATCGAGCGGGATAAGCGGGCGGCCTGAGTCGCGCGTTTCGTTGTCTGAATGAGAAAGCCGCCCTTCCGAGCGGCTTTTTTACACCCCCACGTCGCTGAGGTTCAGCGCGCGAGTGAAGTCAGATCCCAGCGCGGCTTCACCGTGAACGCGTAATCTTTGGCCGATTGATCGGGCCAGCGTTGCAGTCGCAATGCGCCGGCCAGCGCAATCATCGCGCCGTTGTCCGTACACAGCGACAAGTCCGGGTAGTGCACGAAGAAATTGCGTTTCTTCGCGGCAGCTGAAAGCGCCTCGCGCAGTTGCCGGTTCGCGCCGACACCGCCCGCGACGACCAGCCGGTTGAGCTTGGTCCGTTTGAGCGCCGCCAGCGATTTTGCCGCCAGCACGTCTACGGCCGCATCCACGAATCCGCGCGCCAGATCGGCTTTCGCCTGCTCGCAGATATTTGCGCCGCCGAGCTTCCTGGCATGCGTGAGGACCGCGGTCTTCAGGCCGCTGAAGCTGAAATCGAGGTCGCCGGAATGCAACATCGGACGCGGCAGAACCACCGCGCCGGGCGTGCCGAATTCAGCCATCCGCGATACTTCCGGGCCACCGGGATAGCCGAGGCCCAGCAGCTTGGCGGTTTTGTCGAAGGCTTCGCCGGCGGCGTCGTCCAGCGTTTCGCCGAGCGTCTCGTAGACGCCCACGTCCGTCACGCGCATCAACTGCGTATGGCCGCCCGACACCAGCAGCGCCACGAACGGAAACGGCGGCGGCTCGTCCACCAGCAGCGGCGACAGCAAGTGCCCTTCGAGATGGTGAATGCCGATGGTCGGCTTGTCCCACGCCATGGCCAGCGAATTGGCGACGCTCGCGCCGACCAGCAGCGCGCCCGCGAGGCCGGGGCCTTGCGTGTAGGCGATTGCGTCGATATCGCCGCGCAGCGTGCCGGCGCGCTCCATCACCTCTTCGAGCAGCGGCAGCGCCCGGCGAATGTGATCGCGCGACGCCAGTTCCGGCACCACGCCGCCATACTCCCGATGCATCGCAATTTGCGAATGCAGCGCGTGCGCGAGCAGGCCGCGCTCTGTGTCGTAGAGCGCGAGACCGGTTTCGTCGCAGGAGCTTTCGATGCCGAGAACGAGCATGATGGGTCGCTTGAACAGGCGCGCGAGTGAAGACACCAAGGCGCCCAAAAGTGAAAAGGCAAGCCTCAAAGTATAGCAGCGCGGGCAGAGGGCCGCAGACGCACGGGTACAATGCGGCCCCATGGAATCCTTCGATATCGCAGTGATCGGCGCAGGCGCGGCCGGCATGATGTGCGCGGCCGTGGCCGGGCAACTCGGCCGTCGCGTGGTGCTGATCGACCACTCGCAGCGCCTCGCGGAGAAAATTCGCATTTCCGGCGGCGGCCGCTGCAACTTCACGAATCTGTATGCCGGACCGGCCAATTATCTGTCGGCCAACCCCCACTTTTGCCGCTCGGCGCTGGCGCGTTATACGCCGCGTGATTTCATGGCGCTGCTCAAGCGCCATCACGTGACATGGCACGAGAAGCACAAAGGGCAGTTGTTCTGCGACCAATCGAGCGACGCGGTCATCAATGTGCTGAAGAGCGAGTGCGACGCGGGCCGCATTGCGTGGCGCACGCCGCTTGCGGTCGAGCAGGTGCGGCATGACGTCGAAGGACGATTCACGCTGGACACCCACTCGGGCCCGATCGCGGCCCGTGCGCTCGTGGTGGCGACCGGCGGCCTGTCGATTCCCAAGATTGGCGCTACCGATTTCGCCTACCGCCTCGCCAAACAATTCGGCCACAAGCTGATCGACACGCGCCCCGCGCTCGTTCCGCTGACCTTCGCCCCGGCTGACTGGGAGCCGTTTTCGGCGCTCTCCGGCGTGTCGCTGGAAGTGCAACTGGCGACCGGCAATAAAAAGACCGGCGCCGAATTCAACGAAGACCTTCTGCTCACCCATCGCGGCCTGTCGGGCCCCGGCGTTCTGCAGATTTCGAGCTACTGGCAACCGGGCGAGCCGATTCACATCAACTTGTTGCCCGAGCAGGACGCCACGACCGCCTTGCTGGAGGCCAAAACCGGCACTAAACGCCAGATCGCCAACCTGCTCTCGGAATGGGTGCCGCAACGGCTCGCCCACGTGTGGCTGGAAACTCACCAGATTCCCGCCGATGCCCGCGTCGCCGATTTGCCCGACAAAACGCTGCGCCGCGTCGGTGAGGCTTTGTCGCGCTGGACGCTCACCCCGAACGGCACCGAAGGCTACCGCAAAGCCGAAGTCACGCGCGGTGGTATCGACACACGCGAGCTCTCATCGGCGACGATGATGAGCGCCCGCACGCCGGGTTTGTACTTTATCGGCGAAGCGGTCGACGTGACCGGCTGGCTCGGCGGCTACAATTTTCAATGGGCGTGGGCCTCCGGCGTGGCGGCCGGCCAGGCGGCCGCGGAGTACGTTTTAGGGGCTTGACGGCGCGTTAGCTTTGTGAGAAAGCTCTGCTATACTCCTGAACCTTTACAAAGTTCCGTCATTGAAAAATGACGATCATCTGCGTAAAAGACAACGAGCCGTTTGAAGTCGCCATGCGCCGCTTCAAGCGCACGATGGAGAAAACGGGTTGCTGACGGAACTTCGCGCTCGAGAGTTTTACGAAAAGCCTACGGCCGAGCGCAAGCGCAAGAAGGCGGCTGCGGTGAAGCGTCATTTCAAGCGTCTGCGTGGCCAGATGCTGCCAAAGAAGTTCTACTGATTCTGGCGTTGCCGCGGTTTCCGTCGAACGGAGCGGCGACATCCAACCGGTGAGGGCACAGCAGGTGCCGTCACGGAAAATACGGCCCTTCGGGCCAGCCGGCAGGGTCGCATCTACTACGCGAAATTGCGCCAACCCGCTTGAGGAAGCAGTCCCAAGCGGGCGTTTGTGCTGGATGCCGCGTGCGAACCTGGCGTATTGGGTCGGCATGTTGGTCGATTAGCGGCCGGTTTTTAAATTTCAACGTATTCAGGTGAGTGATGAGTCTCAAGGACCAGATCAACGACGATATGAAAGCAGCCATGCGCGCGCGTGATACCGAGCGTCTCGGCACGATCCGCTTGCTGCTTGCCGCGGTCAAGCAACGCGAAGTCGACGAACGCGTCACCCTTGACGACGCGGCGATCACCGCCGTCATCGACAAGATGATCAAGCAGCGCAAAGACTCGATCAGCCAGTTTGAAGGCGCGGGCCGCACGGATCTCGCCGACAAGGAAAAGGCCGAACTGGCCATCCTGTCCGCCTACATGCCGGCGCAGATGTCCGAAGCCGAGATCGTTGCCGAAGTTCAGGCGGCGGTCGCGCAAACTGGCGCCGCCGGCCCGCAGGACATGGGCAAGGTCATGGGCGTGCTCAAGCCGAAGCTGGCCGGCCGTGCCGACATGACCGCCGTTTCGGCGCAAGTCAAAGCCGCGCTCGCGAAGTAATTCCTGTCTTTCTGGTCTGCGCTCGCTGTGGTCGACGGCGCGCGCAGTCTTGAGCTTTTTAGGTAGCGTCATTCACTGTGATTCCACCGTCATTCCTGCAGGACCTGCTCAACCGCGTCGATATCGTCGACGTGGTCGGCCGGTATGTGCAGTTGAAAAAGGGCGGCGCGAACTTCATGGGGCTGTGCCCGTTTCACAACGAGAAAAGCCCTTCGTTTACGGTTAGTCCGACTAAACAGTTCTATCACTGCTTCGGCTGCGGCGCGCATGGTACGGCTATCGGCTTCCTGATGGAGCATGTCGGCTCCACGTTCCCGGAAGCAGTCAACGAACTCGCGCAATCAGTCGGATTGACCGTGCCGAACGAGCCTTCGCCAGGGTATGGCGGCGGTTCTGGCGGGTATTCGCCGGCGGCGTCCAAGGCGGTGACCACGGCGCTGTCCGATGTCATGCAGACCGCGTGCGACTTTTACCGCAAGCAGTTGCGCGGCGCGCCGGTCGCGATCCAGTATCTGAAGAAGCGCGGCCTGACCGGCGAGATCGCCGCCCGCTTCGGCCTCGGCTACGCACCGGATGGCTGGCAGAACCTCGAGCCCGCGTTCCCCAACTATCGGGACGACGCGCTGGTCGAATCGGGTCTCGTGATCGTCAGCGAAAAGTCGGATGCGCAAGGTCAGAACCGCCGGTACGACCGCTTTCGCGAGCGGATCATGTTCCCGATCCGCAACGTCAAAGGGCAGGTGATCGGTTTCGGCGGCCGCGTCCTGGACGGCGGCGAGCCGAAATATTTGAATTCGCCCGAAACGCCTCTATTTAACAAAGGCAGCGAGCTATATGGGCTGTTCGAGGCGCGTCTGGCGATTCGCGAACAGCATTACGTGCTGGTGGTCGAAGGCTATATGGACGTGGTCGCGCTGGCCCAATTGGGGTTCCAGAACGCGGTGGCCACGCTCGGCACGGCCTGCACGCCGATTCATGTGCAGAAACTGATGCGGCAGACCGATACGGTCATCTTCAGCTTCGACGGCGACTCGGCCGGGCGCCGCGCCGCACGCCGCGCGCTGGATGCCTGTCTGCCACATGCGGCGGACAACCGGACCATCCGCTTCCTGTTTTTGCCGTCCGAGCACGATCCGGACAGCTATGTGCGCGAATTCGGCACAGAGGCATTCGCCGAACAGGTCGAGCGCGCCATGCCGCTGTCGCAGTTCATGCTGAACGAGGTACTGGCCGGCAAGGAGCTGGACCAGCCCGAAGGCCGGGCCCGCGCGCTGTTCGACGCGAAGCCCCTGCTGCAGCAACTGCCGGCGAATGCGTTGCGCGCGCAGATCATGCATATGTTCGCCGACCGGCTCGACGTGCCGTTCGACGAAGTCGCCGCGTTATGCGAAGTCGACGCCCGGATCGCGGCGGTTGCCCGTTCCGCGCCGGCCCGAAAAGACCGGCGCAGCGTGACCGGGATCGAAGAGAAGACGCTGCGCAATCTGGTGATGTATCCGCGAACGGTGGCGGTCCTCGACGAGGAGGCCGAACAGGCGCTTCTGAGCGTCACGCGGCATGGCGAACTGTTCGAGGAAGTGACGACGCATGCACGCGCACTGGGCGATTCGGCGGAGTTTCAGTTGCTGTCCGACCTATTGAGAAACGGCGCCAATGCCCCAACTTTCGAGGAAATCTTTCGCAAAATTCTAGACTATGATGAAAACGTCCGGGATTTACTACTGAAGGACCCGGAGGATGCGACCGTCATCGAGGAGCGGCGCGAGCAGGAACGGATCGTCGGAGAGGAGTTGAAAGCGGCGATTCTGAAGATGCGGTACGACGCTTACTGCGATCGTCTCGAGCAGCTTTCGCGGCAATCCCGGCACACGCCGGAGGAGTTTGCGGAGTTGACGAGCCTGAATCAGAAGCGGGCTGAAATGAAGCGCCAGCTCGGCCTGTAAGCGGGGTGGCAGAAGTCGAAGTGCTACAATAAAAGGTTTCTAGCGGTTTGTTTTTTCAATGGTTTTCCTAGCAAAGGCGAAAAGGCGATTGCGATGGCAAAGACACCAGGCGGAAAAAAAGTAACAGGCACAGGTTCGCACGAACCGACCCGAAAGGTCACCGAGGCCAAGTTAGCTTCTTCCCCCAGGAAAGCGTCTGCCGCGAGCGTCACACCTGCTGCCGGGAAGAAATCCTCGACCACTTCCGCTGCGCGAGCGGAGCCGGTCAGGGCGGCGAAAGCTGTACCACCACCGGGCACAACAAGGCCAGGTGTCAGAAGCGCAAGGGAAGCGCCTGCCGCGCAGGACGATGCGGCAGAGCGTGAGACTCCAGTATCCACGGTTCAACCGGCTGTTGTCCAACAGCCGCGAGTCGAGACTACAGCCGGTACGACGAACTCCATGACGAAAAAGCTGAACGAAACACCCGTCGATGACGACGCAACCCAGAGCGAAGAAACCCCTGCTGCCGTTCCGGGCAAGGTGGAGAAGGTCAAGGCTCGCGATCGTCGTGCTAAGGAAAAAGCGCTGTTGAAAGACGCGTTTGCGTCGTCGCAGCCGGGCACGGTTGAGGAACTCGAAGAGCGCCGCTCCAAACTGCGGGCGCTGATCAAGCTCGGCAAGGAGCGCGGCTTCCTCACGTACGCGGAAATCAACGACCACCTGCCGGACAACTTCACCGAGACCGAGGCGATCGAAGGCATCATCAGCACGTTCAATGATATGGGCGTGGCTGTGTACGAGCAGGCGCCGGACGCTGAAACGCTGCTGTTGAACGACAACGCGCCCGCTGCTTCGTCGGACGACGAAGTGGAAGAGGAAGCGGAAGTCGCGCTCTCCACCGTCGACTCCGAATTTGGCCGCACCACCGACCCGGTCCGCATGTACATGCGCGAAATGGGTACGGTCGAACTGCTCACCCGCGAAGGCGAAATCGAAATCGCCAAGCGGATCGAAGACGGCCTCAAGCACATGGTGATGGCGATCTCCGCGTGCCCGACCACGATCGCCGACATTCTGGCCATGGCTGAGCGTGTCGCGAACGAGGAAATCCGTATCGACGAGTTGGTCGACGGGCTGATCGACGCCAACGCGGAAGATGCGGACGGCTTCTCGGCGCAAGAGGCGGAAGCGATCGAAAGCGAAGACGAGGAAGTCGAGGAAGAGGAAGAAACGGACGAGGAAGAAGACGACGGCGCGGCGCAAGCCACGGCCAACGCGGCGCAAATGGAAGCGTTGAAGCGTGCGTCACTCGAGAAGTTTGCCCTCATCAGCGAATGGTTCGACAAGATGCGTCGCGCGTTCGAGAAGGAAGGCTACAAGTCCAAGTCGTATCTGAAGGCGCAGGAAACGATCCAGAACGAACTGATGACGATCCGCTTTACCGCGCGTACCGTCGAGCGTCTATGCGACACGTTGCGTGCGCAAGTGGACGAAGTGCGGCAGGTCGAGCGTCAGATCCTGCATACGGTGGTCGACAAGTGCGGCATGCCGCGTGCGGAATTCATCGCGCGTTTCCCGGGCAGCGAAACGGATCTCGAGTGGGCTGACAAGATCGTCGGTGAGGGGCACGCGTATAGCGCGATTCTCACGCGTAACATTCCGGCCATTCGCGAACAGCAGCAACGTCTGTTGGATCTGCAAGCGCGCGTCGTTCTGCCACTGAAGGACCTGAAGGAAACCAACCGTCAGATGGCGGCCGGCGAATTGAAGGCGCGTCAGGCCAAGCGCGAAATGACCGAGGCAAACTTGCGTCTCGTGATCTCGATCGCAAAGAAGTATACGAACCGTGGTTTGCAGTTCCTCGACCTGATTCAGGAAGGCAATATCGGTCTGATGAAGGCGGTGGACAAGTTCGAATACCGTCGCGGCTACAAGTTCTCCACATATGCCACGTGGTGGATTCGTCAGGCCATCACGCGTTCGATTGCTGACCAGGCGCGTACGATCCGGATTCCGGTTCATATGATCGAAACGATCAACAAGATGAACCGCATCTCGCGTCAGATCTTGCAGGAAACCGGTCTCGAGCCGGATCCGGCAACGCTGGCCGAGAAGATGGAAATGCCGGAAGACAAGATCCGCAAGATCATGAAGATCGCGAAGGAGCCGATCTCGATGGAAACGCCGATCGGTGACGATGACGATTCGCATCTGGGCGACTTCATCGAAGATACCAACACGGTGGCGCCGGCTGATGCAGCGCTGCACGCCAGCATGCGCGATGTCGTGAAAGACGTGCTCGACTCGCTGACGCCGCGTGAAGCAAAGGTGCTGCGTATGCGTTTCGGTATCGAGATGAGCACCGATCACACGCTCGAAGAAGTCGGTAAGCAGTTCGACGTGACGCGTGAACGGATCCGTCAGATCGAGGCAAAGGCGCTGCGCAAGCTGCGTCACCCGAGTCGCTCGGACAAGCTGAAGTCGTTCCTCGAAGGGAATTGAGCCAGGCTGGCGGGTAGTGGGAAATGATGTAGCGTTTGAGGGGGCCTTCCGGTTGTTTCGCTTGAGCGAAGCGGTTGGGAGGCCCTTTTTTCGTGTAGTATGTCGGCCAATCAACGAATTGGCCCGGCCTTCATGACCGGGTCTTTTTCTTGGGCCGGACGCCGTGCTGGTTGCAGGCAGCGGACTCATAATCCGCCTCCGAAAGGACACCGTCGGTTCGACTCCGACCCGGCCCACCAAGTAGTAAAAAAGGGTTCCGAGTTTTCGGAACCCTTTTTTGTTTTATGGCGAGAGCGCCTATCTGATGCGGCAATATGTCACTTCCGCTGTGTTATTAATCCGGCTCTGCCGATTCGAACCCGGTTTGTCAGAAATACTTTTGTCGCAACATTAAGCGGCTAAACGACATTCCGCAATCAACCTCTCCCGTTGAAGCGCCCGTATTAAGCATCGCGTTTCCCGTCGGCGATATTGCGGTTCGCTTTATCCATTACCGCGGCAAAATCTCCGCCGTCTCAGCGCCTTCTCCCATCATTCAAGAATATCCGGATCGCCAGCCGGTGCAGCGTGTTCTTCGAGGTAAGGCGCACAGACGCGCCTGCGACATGTCGCTAATCTCATCCACTGACACTTTGAAGTTCGCTCCGCGTGTGTGGCACGTCGTTTGCGTAGGCTCGGCTTCCAGGCTATATCAATAATGAGAACCACCATGCGACCCGACCACACCGCTCACGATTTCGCCCAGCCGCAACCGGTGCTTGCCACGCCGATGGAGGACGCCGATAGGAGTCCGCCGCAGAGGCGGTTCAATGCATTGAACCGCGCCACCTTCTGCTTTGCATGGCTGTTCGGCCTGGAGCCGTTTCTGACGGCAACCGTCGACGAAGTGCCGCGCTCCAGCGGCGATCGCCATTAATCGCGGGTCACCCAGAACATAGGCGGCGCCGCATCGACGGACCTTGAAGGATTCGCGGCGCACGATGGCAATTTCTACAGCCCTGGGCGGTCGCAAAGGCGGGAGGCCAGGCGCTCTCAGGCGACGAACGGATTCGCCGCGCGCGACGCGCCCTCGGGAACAGGCGTTGCGCCTCGGGAAGGTGGGACATCTTCCCATCTACAGGACGCCTGTCATGCAAACCGATCCCACCATCGATCCCGTTGCGGATCCTGCCAACCAACCGCTCGACGAACCCGGAGAGCAACCGCGCCCGTTGCCTGGCGCCCCGCCGGAGACTGATCCGCTGGCGCCAGGGGCTTCTCCTGAGGACGACGAGGCGGTCCGCCGGCCGCGTTGACTCCTTCACAACGTCCAGCGACCGGGAAGTAGGGAAACTCCGTGTGAAAAAACGCACGCCTGTGCCGTTAAATGATGACGGAAGGCTGTTCGATGTATGCCGTCCGCTTTCAGCACGGGTTTTTGTCACGCGGCGGTCGGCGCCGCAGCTTACCTCCGGGCAGCGCCCGTGTTGAAGGCATCTCTTTCCGCGGGATTGCCTTGCAGACTGGAACGAGCGCTTTGTTGGCAAAAGCTACAACTGGACTCCGTAGAACCGCCTGACGGCGGTTTCTTATTGGGTCGTCCGTTCACGTGCTATCTGGGGGCCGCTCGCCGCAGGCCGCGAGACGAAGCCCACCAGGCCGAAGTGTCCTTGGAGGGCGGTCGGAGGCGGCATCGGACCAATCGTCGTATCCGGGCGCCGTAATCTCGGAATAAAGCATGCAACCATTCGCCACCACCCCACCACCTTTAACCCGCCTTAATCACCGTTAATGCAAAGATTCCGTTACGCGGCGATTGAACGATTCAATCCGCCGACCGCATTAACTCAATTAAGTTCCCACTTTTCTGAAATAAATTTACTCCGCGTCGGAATGGCGCATTGCAATCGCCTGATTTTCGAGTAACCAGATGCTTCTCAATTTTTCAAACGTTCCGACCCGATTACGTCGCGAATATTAAATGCTGTTGCATACGCACAACTTTGATATTGATACGTTGCAAATAAATTTTGTCGAGAGCACCCGGGCCATCACGGTGATTTTGCGATAAATGCCTACAAAACAAAGACTTAATGCTTTTGATGATTTGATTGTTGCTGATTCTGAAAAATCCTGTTGCGCAAATCGCCGGCGTCGCTACCCAGGGTGTCCCCCTACACTCACGCTTCGTTCTAAGGGTGCCCGGCCGATCCGAAACGATTCGGCCAACAGGGCGGCAGTGAGTGATGCATTCGCTGCTGAGGCAGGTCCCGCTCCCCGCGTAAATTTATCGAACTGGAGTCCCAGCATGAAAAAGAGTCTCATCGTTGTTGCGGTTGCCGCATCGTTCGCTTCCGTCGCTCACGCACAAAGCAGCGTGACCCTGTATGGTCTGCTGGACGCGGGCCTGACGTACACCAGCAACGTCAACCACAACGCAAAGTGGGCAGCGGGTAGCGGCGGCATCAACCAAAGCATGTTCGGTCTGCGTGGTTCGGAAGATCTGGGCGGCGGTCTGAAGGCAATCTTCACGTTGGAAAGCGGCTTCAACATCAACAACGGCAAGTTCGCTAACAACAACGGCATGTTCAACCGTCAAGCGTTCGTCGGTCTGTCGAGCGCACAATACGGTACGGTCACGCTGGGTCGTCAATACGATGCAGCACAAGACTACCTGGCACCGCTGACCGCAACGGGCAGCTGGGGCGGTACGTACTTCGCTCACCCGTTCAACAACGATAACCTGAACACGAACGGCGGCCTGTCGGCTAACAACTCGGTCAAGTACTCGAGCGCTAACTACGCTGGCTTCACGTTCGGCGGCACGTACGGCTTCTCGAACCAGGCTGGCGCATTCGCAAACAACCGCGAATACAGCGTTGGTGCTGCATACCAATGGCAAGGCCTGCACCTGGGCGCGGCTTACGCGCAGCAGAACAACCCGGCTGCAAACACCAGCGGTTCTTCGGACGGCGTGCTGGCGAACACCTCGGGCGTCATCCAGGGCAACTTCCGCCAACGTGAATTCGGCGCAGCTGCTTCGTACTCGTTCGGCCCGGCTACCGTCGGTGCGGCATTCACGCAATCGCGTGTGGATAACCTCGTCGGCGCCGCAATTGGCCAACGTCAAGGCCGTTCGAACAACTACGAAGTCAACGGCAAGTACAACCTGACCCCGGCTCTGGGCCTGGGCGTTGCTTACACGTTCACGGACGCACGTGGTTATGGTGTCAATGCTGACGGCAACGACATGAAGACCCGTTACCACCAGATCGGCGTGCAGGCTGACTACTCGCTGTCGCGTCGTACGGACGTCTACGCTCAAGCCGTGTACCAGCACGCAATGGGCGACGGTGGTGTGGCTTCGATCTACAGCGGCGACAACTCGCAACTGCCGTCGTCGTCGAAGAATCAGACGGCTGCTACGATCGGTCTGCGTCACCGCTTCTAAGCTTCCGCAGAAGCTAGTTGTTGCAGAAAAGGTGCCGTTCGCGGCACCTTTTTTTATGGGCGCGCCACTTTGAACTGACCGTTGACGCTCGCCGCATTCGATCTGACGAGTCTGACGATAATTGACTTTCGCGCAAGCGCGCTTGGGTTAGTCTGAAGCGATTGATCCATAGACACTATGTTCGCGGCGCCGCCAGCACGTTCGCTGCAAGTGCGCGTTCTAACTGCATGAATACTCCGCTTTCAAACTCGCTGGCCCGCTCACCGGCCATTCAGGATCTCACCGACGAGCAATGGCATCGTATCGTGCCGCTGCTGCCGGAAATGAAAGCCCATGGACCGAGGCGTGGCCGTCCGAGCATCGACATTCGTTGCGTGGTGAACAGCGTGCTGTGGGTGCTGCACACGGGCAAGCCCTGGCACGCGATGCCCGACCGGTATGCGCCTTATCAGACGGCGCATCGCTACTACTTGCGCTGGAAGAATTCAGGTGTGCTGGCCAGCATCGCTTTAGCACTCTTTGATACCGACGCCATGTTGATGCGGCCTGTCTCTCGCAGGCGCGACGCGCGCACTGTGTAGCAGGCTCAAGACCGTTTTGGCATGGCAAACAAAAATGCCGTCACCTCGCAATCGGATGACGGCATTTTCTATTCGGCTACATTAATCGACCGAACCAGTCGACCAAGTTAATCGTCAGCATGAGCGCACCGCTCTATCACGCATGTTGCTCGACCTTGAACACCGCAACGGTATTTCGCAGACGTTCGGTCTGCTCATCGAGTGAACCTGCCGCGGCCGCCGCCTGCTCGACTAACGCGGCATTGCGCTGAGTCACGTCATCCATCTGGCGGATCGCGAGATTGACTTCGCCAATACCCGAACTCTGCTCTTTCGAAGCCGCCGAGATTTCGTTCATGATCGCCGTTACGCGCCGCACGGCGTCGACCACCTCGCCGATCGTGCTGCCGGCCTTGCCTGCCAGCGTCGATCCTTCGCCGACCTGCGCGACCGACTGATCGATCAGCACCTTGATCTCCTTGGCCGCCGTCGCGCTGCGCTGCGCGAGATTGCGCACTTCGCCCGCGACGACGGCGAAGCCGCGCCCTTCCTCGCCGGCGCGCGCGGCTTCCACCGCGGCGTTCAGCGCCAGGATATTGGTCTGGAACGCGATGCCTTCGATCACACTAATGATCTCGCCGATCTTGCGCGAACTATCGGTGATGCCGGCCATTTTCTGGACCACGTCGTTGACGACCTGGCCGCCGCGCGCGGCGATCGCCGACGCATCGGTAGCCAGTTCCGATGCGGTGGCCGCGTTGTCGGCATTCTGCGTGACAGTCTTGGTGAGCTCGTCCATGGTGGCGGCCGTCTGCTGCAACGAAGCCGCCTGTTCCTCAGTGCGGCTCGACAGATCCAGGTTGCCCGCGGCAATCTCTTTCGAGGCGACCGTGATCGTCTCCGCGGATGTCTTGATGCGCCCAACCGTCGCGGCGAGTTGATTGCGCATCTCGCGCAGCGCGAACAGCAGGCTCGACACGTCGTCGCGACGCAGGTCGATGTGAGTGGCGAGATCGCCGCGTGCGATCTGCATTGCAATCGCCGCCGCCGCGGAAGGCTCTCCGCCGATCGAACGCGATACGTTGCGCACCACGCGCGAGGCCACGAACGACGCCAGCGCCCCCAGCAGCACCAACATACCGGCCGAGCGCTCGAGCGTGGCGTAGAACTGCGCCTGGATGTCGTCCATATACGCGCCGGCGATAAAGTCCCAGTTCCACGGAACGAAGCGTTTAACGTAGCCGATCTTTTCGCTCGGGGCCGTCTCGCCGGGTTTTGGCCACCAGTAGCGCAGATAGCCCGAGCCGCCCGCCGAACCGCCTGCCTGCGCGATGTCGTGATACAGCGCGTTGCCCTTGGCGTCACGAAAGCCGCTCATGTCCTTGCCGTTCAAGTTCGGGCTCATCGGATGAGCGACCATCACCGAATCGCCGCGCACGATCGTCACGTAGCCCGACGTGCCATAACGCTGTGCGTTGATGCGGGCGATGGCCTGCTGTTTGGCCTCGTCGACCGAGAGCTTGCCCGCGTCCGCCTGTTTCGCGTAGTCCGCGACGATCGATGCCGCCATGTCGGTGACGTCGGCCAGATCCGCGCGACGTGCGTCCATTTGAGCGTTTCGCGCATCGAACGCGTTCACGACGGTAATGATCAGGAGCGCCACCCAGCAGAGCAGTATCGGCACCCACAATTTCTGTTTCAGTGTCAGACGGTTCATTATCGGCTTCGGCAATACGTTGAACTGGGAATAGGGAGGGGCTGCAATCTCCGTTGCATAGGCGACATAACGGCCTTTGCGCCGGATTCTTTATTCCGGCATCCGAAATTCCCTGCCTGGGACGTGAACCTCCGGTATGAGGCAGCCGCTGAAAAGCGGGAAACATCGGGGAAAATCGGGGGAAAATGGAACCAAATCTGTAGAAAATCGCGGGAAATCACGGCAAGCTGATGGCCAGTCCACCAGCCGTCGATGAAGGCCAGGGCGCGCCACGCTGTCTTTTGAATGACAGACAGTTCACCATGACAGTTGTCAGGCCAGGGGCATCAATCAATCAGAAAAAGCGACGGCGCGGCCAGCGCCTCAGGAGACGACGATGAAGCACATGTTCGAAGAAGGCCTTGAGCGGCGCGAGGCCAACTATGTCCCGCTGACACCCATCGATTTCATCGTACGCGCGGCGGAAGTCTACGGCGAGCGGCTGGCAGTCGTGCATGGGGAGACTCGCCGTAACTGGCGCGAAACCTATGAGCGCGCTCGACGTTTGGCCGGCGCATTGCGGCAGTCCGGCATCCAACGCGGCGACACGGTGGCTGCCTTACTGCCGAATATTCCTCCGATGATAGAAGCGCATTTCGGCGTGCCAATGGCCGGCGCAGTGCTCAACACGCTGAACACGCGGCTCGACGTCTCGTCGCTGCTGTTCATGCTGCGCCATGGCGAAGCCAAGGCGTTGATCGTCGACACGGAGTACAGCGAGCTGGCGCACCGCGCGGCGCTGGAATTCCCCGAGTTACGTGTGATCAGCGTGGCGGACGCAATGCCTGCCGACGCCGACAAGTTCATCCGCGCGACCGACTATGAAGCGTTCCTGCAATCCGGCGACCCTGAATTCGCGTGGACCCTGCCAGCCGACGAGTGGGACGCCATCGCCCTGAACTACACCTCCGGCACGACGGGCGATCCCAAGGGCGTGGTCTACCACCATCGCGGCGCCTACCTGAATGCGCTCAGCAATATCCTCGAATGGGACATGCCCAAGCATGCGGTCTACCTGTGGACCTTGCCGCTCTTTCACTGCAACGGCTGGTGTTTCCCATGGACTGTCGCCGCGCGTGCCGGCGTCAACGTCTGTCTGCGTAAATTCGACGCGAAGACAGTGTTCGATCTGATTCGTCGCGAAGGCATCACGCACTATTGCGGCGCACCGATCGTGCAAAGCGCGCTCGCCAACGCGCCGACCGAGTGGCGTGCGGGCATCACGCATCGTGTGTCGACGATGGTGGCGGGCGCCGCGCCCGCGCCGGCAGTGATCGCCAAGATGAAGGAGATTGGCTTCGATCTGACGCACGTGTACGGGCTTACCGAGACCTACGGGCCGGCCGCAGTCTGTGCGAAACAGGAGGAATGGGAAACACTGGACGACAGTGCGCGCGCTGAAATGAATGCGCGGCAAGGTGTGCGCTATCACCTGCAGGCCGCCGTAACGGTGCTCGACCCGGACACGCTCGCGCCCGTGCCTGACGACGGAGAAACGCTCGGCGAGATCATGTTCCGCGGCAACATCTGCATGAAGGGCTATCTGAAGAACGAGCGCGCCACGGAAGCAAGCTTCCGCGGCGGCTGGTTCCACACCGGCGATCTGGGCGTGCGGATGCCTGACGGCTATATCCGCATCCGCGATCGCAGCAAGGACATCATCATTTCCGGCGGTGAAAACATCTCGAGCATCGAGGTCGAAGACACGCTGTACCGTCATCCTGCGGTGTCGGTTGCCGCCGTGGTGGCGATGGCCGATCCGAAGTGGGGCGAAGTACCGTGCGCCTTCGTCGAACTCAAGGAGGGCGCTCAGGTGAGCGCAGAAGAGATCATCGCGCACTGCCGGCTGTTCCTTGCGGGATACAAGCTGCCTAAGGCGGTGCGTTTCGGCGAATTGCCGAAGACGTCGACGGGAAAAATTCAGAAGTTCGAATTGCGCGCGCGGATCAAGGCGGAAGGAACCGAATAGATCGCGCGCGATTGCATGGCGCGCCCAATGGCGCGCTATGTGGTGCTGAACGATGCAAACGCCGGGGTCCCGGCGCGCATCAGGTTCGACTCGCGCTTAACCGCGTGTGTCGACCCAGTGGCGTGCCCAGCGTGTCGAGTGCTGCAGTGCCTGTTCTTCGTTCATGAAGTAGTCGAGCGAATAGAACTGGTAGCGCCCTTCGGCACGCGCGCTATCAGCGCGTTCGAGCAACAGGTTGGATGAAAAGCTACCGTCGGGCAAACGATGCGCCGAGGGTTTGACGGCATAGCCGTTGTAATGATGAATATGTTTGTTTTGCATTTTATATTTTAATAATGTTCGAGTGCGTGCATGCTGTGCGAGCCGTTGTACGGGTCACGCGGACGAGCTGATTCAAGCCATTGCGAGCCGAATCCAGACGCAGTCGGAAAGCTAAAAAGGGCGTTAAAGCCGGAGGAGAGAATGAGGTGCAACGAGGCGTTTGGCGCTTGAGCTAGTTGCTTTTGAATCACCTGCAACTAAAAAGCGATCGCGCCAACTGTGGGAGACAAAGCTCCGCGAGGATGTCGCTGCAGCCCGATGCCCGTTGCCGGACACCGAGCCCTTCAAACTTACATCGGCTTGATGTTAGCCGCTTGCAGACCCTTCGGGCCTTGCTTCGTTTCGAAGCTCACCTTCTGATTCTCAGCCAGCGTCTTGAAGCCGTCGCCGCTGATTTCGGAGAAGTGCGCGAACAGGTCGTCGCCGCCCTTGTCCGGGGTGATGAAGCCAAAGCCTTTGCTGTCGTTGAACCACTTAACGGTACCGGTATCCATGAAGAATCCTTGAGGTAAAAATAGAAATATTTGCTCTGTTGAGGAGCGCGTGAAGCGTCAAGGAGGGAGAGGACAACGAATACCGCTGAGGAGCGAGACATTGATGAACAGCAATCGAACTTCTTGAACTTCGGGTGCCACAGTAACCGCCCGGGCGTATCAGCGTCAACACTTATCTTGTAACTATTTTGTTGCGGGCTGTATGTCGCACAGGCCAGGTGCATGGCGATACGACCCTCGCACCGGCATATCGTGTCGTGCGGCACGGCACGACACGATATGCCGGGCAAGCCGGTTGCTGTTTCAGATGCCCACTTTATGTGCCGTCAGGATCAGGCGCAATCCAAGCGCGGTCACTGCGCTTGCGGCGACGCGATCGATCCAGGCTTTCCACCGCAGATAGATCTCACGCGGCCGTTTGCTCGAAAAGCACAACGCGACCACGGTGTACCAGCCGGCTTCGATGGCGAAGATCGCGGGGGGCAATGCAAAGTAGCACCACAGCGGCGGATGTTGCGGGAGCAGTGCCGCGAAGATACTGCCGTAGTAGACCGCTGTTTTCGGATTGCTGAGTTGCGTGCTCAAACCAATCCAGAAGGATTTGCGCACATTGGTGGCGGCCGCTTGCGTGGCGTCGAACGCGAGTGGTTTGGCCGCGCCGCGCCAGATCTTCGACGCGAGGTAGATCAGATAAAGTCCACCGGCCACTTTCAAACCGACGTACAGCCACTCTACAGTCGCCAGCAAGGTGTACAGACCGAGCAAGGCGATCCCGCTGAAGAACACGCCGCCTATCCCCATGCCGAGCGCGGTTGCAAGGCCGTCGCCGCGCGACAGTCCGATTGAATTGCGGGCAACGATGACGAAGCTGGGTCCAGGGCTCATGGCACCGAGCAGCAGTGCGGCCAGAATTGTGATGATGGCTGTTGAGGCGGGCATTTCTGTGTCTCCTACAGGCGGTGATGCAGTTCTGTAAAACGTAGCATGAGAGCGCGCGATTCTGGTTTTTTTGCCTTCATGGCGCTGCCTGCCGTTATTCTACCGTGCTTCCATTTTCCTGCTTTGCGATTGGGTTATTAGCATTGCCTCACACCAGGCCGGCGCTATAAGAACCAATAAGAACCGCTAAGAACGATTAAGAATTGAATAGACTCGTGCCGAACGCAAACAGTACAACCAGGAAAGTCTGCCATCGCGGGCAAACAATCAGTTTCTGCAAGCAGCGGAAATTGGATGCTAGAATTGCTTTCCATACGCTGAAGCAGCCTTGCAGCACCGAGGCGATCAAGAGCGCGATCCGAACTGTTTGCCGACAAATTCCCCTGAAATCCAGGATTTATTGGGCATGATTTCCAGATGCAAGTTGTCATGCATCGGGAGACGATTGTGAGTTCGATTTGCACTCAACCCATCTGATTCACGCATAGGCTTCGCGTTGTTTAGCGAAGCCTTTGTTTTGCCAACGCGAGCACTATTAGCCGCGAAACCGGTACGTTATGAAAGAGCGAGAAGAACAACGGCTGTTCGACCTCGACGGGAATGCGCGTGAGCGCCTGATCGTGTGGATCCGCCGACGCATGGACGAATACGGCATTACGATGGAAGCGCTAGCGGATTCGATCGAAGCCGACAAAGCCGCGATCCCGGCCGTGATGTATCGCGATGCCTTCGGCAATACGTGGGACGGTCGTGGCGATAAGCCGGATTGGCTCGCGCGAGCAATCTACGCCGGACAGAACATCGACCATTTCCGTTGTTAAACGCGGCGTCAGTTTCCTCGGCTAATCGTTTTCCTGCGCGGCTGCGCTATATCGCGTTGTTTGGCTTGCTGTGGCTGAATACCGGTTGATCGTTCGGCACGGTTGCGGGCCAAAGCCGTCTACGTCGCCGACGAGCGAACGCGCACGGTGCTCGCTGAAAAGCAGGGTGACCGCGTCATACCGATTGCTTCGATATCCAAACTGATGACCGCGGTGGTGTCGCTCGACGCAAAGCATTTGCTGAACGCAGGCGCGAAAACCAAAAGCAAACCAAAAAAAAGCCCGCGCGGGGCGGGCTTAACCTACTCGGAGTTTCGCGATCCAGTCGCTAGACGGATCATCTCCAGTGTATGTGAAAGCAATATGAAAGTATAGAAAATCCGCGTCAAAGGTCGAAAAAGACGGTTTCCTTGTCGCCTTGCATATAGATATCGAACCGGTACACATTGGCCGTATCCGCTTCGCGGCGCGCGATCAGCGTGCCGCGCCGGTCCGCCGGAACTGCTGCGAGCACGGCATCCCGTTCGTTAGCCTCGGCTTCGTCCTCGAAATAGACGCGCGTGAAGGTGTGCAGCAGCATGCCGCGCATCGTCACAACCACATTCAGGTGCGGCGCTTCGTCGGGGCTGGCGCGGCCGGGCTTCACCGTTTCGACTACAAAGCGCTTTTGCGGATCCGTCCCCGTGCCGACGCGGGCGAAGCCGCGGAAACCCGTCTTCTGGATTTCCTCGCGCGATTCCGGGTAGTGGCCTTGCGCGTCCACTTGCGACACTTCCAGCATGGCATCGCCGATCACCTGACCGTCGCCGTCGAACACCTGGCCGACAATCGTGATGTGCTCGCCGGCCGCTTCACGATCGGCCAGAACCGGCGTGAACAGGCTCTTGAAGTCGAAGTCGTATTGCTGCGGGCACAGACCGTAGGCGAAGTACGGTCCAACCGTTTGCGAAGGCGTTTGCTTCAGGGTGGTCATGGCTTAGCGCTCCATCGGGGTTTCGTTGCGGCCGCGCAGCACGATGTCGAAGTCGTAGCCGAGCGCATAGGCCTCTTGCGTCGTATCGAGCGAGAAGTTTGCAATCAGGCGGTCGCGTGCCTGCTCCGGCGTACCCTGGAAAATCGGGTCGAAGGCCAGCAGTGGGTCACCGGGGAAATACATCTGTGTGACGAGGCGCGAGCCGAAATGGTCGCCGAACAGCGAGAAATGAATATGGTTCGGACGCCATGCGTTCGGGTGATTGCCCCACGGATAGGCGCCCGGTTTGATCGTCAGAAAGCGGTAACGGCCTTCGTTGTCGGTAATGCAACG
Source organism: Paraburkholderia fungorum (assembly GCF_046027605.1). GTDB lineage: Bacteria > Pseudomonadota > Gammaproteobacteria > Burkholderiales > Burkholderiaceae > Paraburkholderia > Paraburkholderia fungorum_F. The sequence continues at coordinate 100,588 of NZ_JAQQEF010000014.1, read as the reverse complement.
GCCGGCGCCGAGGAAGTTCGGGTCGAGCGGCGCGTCGTGCTGGTCGGCCTTGTGCACGTAGCGGCCGGCGGCATTGGCTTGCCAGATCTCGACCAGCGTATTGCGCACCGGGCGGCCGCCTTCGTCGAGCACACGGCCGGTCACGATGATGCGTTCGCCCAGCGGCTCGCCATTGCGCACCGCATTACGCGTCAGATCGTGATCGAGCGCGCCGAGGTCTTCCGTGCCGTAGACCGGCACGCGCTGGTCGCGCAGTTTTTCCTTCAACGGAATCAGCGGGCGCGTTGGGCCGCGTTTGACCGAAGAACCGTAGCCGGGATAGACGTAAGCGGGGTGGGACGCGAAATCGCGTGCGCAGAGAAAGGACTCGTCCATCAGTGTCTCCTTCGAGGAATTGTGGGATACAGCTTGTGGAGTGACTTTATCTAACCTGCGCGGTTATGCAAAATGACGTTTTCGCCCTTTTCGTATAACCTGCCGTTATGCAACGCAGCCTCGCGGACAGCCGCGTCAAATTTCGTCATCTTCAGTGCTTTCTGGCCGTCGCCCAGTTCGGTGGTGTGCAGCGGGCGGCAGAAAGCCTGTCCATCACGCAGCCCGCGGTCTCCAAGACGGTTGCCGAACTGGAAACCATTCTCGGTGTGAAACTGTTCGAGCGCGGCCGTCACGGTGCCGTGCCGACCCGCGAGGGGCAGCTCTTCATGCCGCATGCGAGCGCCTGTGTCAGCGCGTTGCGGCAGGGTGTCGATTTGCTGGCGCATGCGGAAGGCGCAGCCGCCGCCACGCTCGAGATCGGCATACTGCCGACCGTCGCGGCTGCCTTGGTGCCACCCGTGTTGAAGCGGTTTGCCGCGCTTTGGCCGCGCGTGATCGTGCGTCTTGCTACTGGCGCCAACCCCGAATTGCTCGAACGCCTGAAGGCCGGCACGATCGAATTCGCGATCGGGCGCCTGGCGGACCCGGAACGGATGGTCGGGCTGAGTTTCGAGCAGCTTTTCAGCGAGCCGTTGATTGCCGTGGTCCGAGCCGGGCATCCGTTGGCTTTAGGCGCTGGCTTGCCAGCCACGTCGCTGGAGGATTTCCCGGTGGTGCTGCCGCCGTTCGGCACGCTGATCCGGCAATCGGCTGAAAGTCTGTTGAGCGCGTGGGGCGTGCCGCCATTGTCCGGGTTTGTCGAGGTGCTGTCGGTGTCGACGGGGCGTGCATTGACGCTCGAGAATGACGCGGTGTGGTTCGTGCCGCTGAGCGCGGTCGAATATGAGCTGGCGCATGAAATGCTGGTGCGTTTGCCCTTGCCGTTCGCTGGGACGGGCGAGCCCGTGGGGCTGATCCGGCGTTCGGACACCCAGCCGTCGCCGGTGGGCCGGGCGTTCATCGACGCCGTGCGCGAAGTTGCGCGGGAACGCATGGCGGCTGCTACCGGCAAGCCTGTGGCCAAACGGGCGTCGAAACGTGGCCGCGGCAGCACGCCGAAGGTCTGATTCACTGCGCGTGAACCATCCAGTACAAAATGAAGGTTGCGAACGTCCTCTTACCCGGTGTACAAACACGGTGCAAAAGCCGTCGCGCGCCGCATTGCTGCGGCACACCACGCAAGCGGTGTCACACTGCGAGTGATTGACACCACGCCCCGGCCAGCACCAACACCACGATCACTCGCAACAGCGTACGAAAGACTGCCCAAGGAGATTGCCATGCCCAGCGACTTGCCCACTCCAGACGCCGCGCTGCGCGCCGTGTCGGCGCCTGAGCACAATCCGCTCGGCACCGCCGGCCTCGAATTCGTGGAGTTCGCCTCGCGCGAGCCGAAGGCGCTCGGCGAGACCTTTACGAAACTCGGGTTCAAGGCGATTGCGCGCCATATCAGCAAAGACGTCACGCTGTATCGCCAGGGTGAGATGCACTTCCTGATCAACGCGGAGACGGATTCGTTCGCCGAGCGCTATGCGGAGGAATACGGTGCCGGCATCTGCGCGATCGGGATTCGCGTGGCTAATGCGCAGCGCGCCTTCGACCGCGCGATCGAACTCGGCGCGTGGGCGTTCGAAGGCGAGCGTCTCGGCGCGGGCGAACTGCTGATTCCGGCGATCCAGGGCATCGGCGATTCGCATATCTATTTCGTCGACCGTTGGCGCGGCCGTGGCGGCCAGCGCGGCGGGCTCGGCGACATCTCGATCTTCGACATCGACTTCCGGCCGATCGAGATCGATACCGCGCAAGCCGATCTGAATCACGCGGGCAGCGGCCTGATCGCGGTCGATCATCTGACACAAACGGTCGGTGAGGGCCGCATGCAGGAGTGGCTCGACTTCTATCGCGATCTGCTCAACTTCCGTGAGATTCACGAGCTGCACGCGAACTGGCATGTGTCGGCGGAATCGCGCGTGATGGTGTCGCCGTGCGGCGCGATCCGCGTGCCTTTGTATGAAGAGGGCACGCGCCGCACGAATCTGATGCATGAGTATCTGCCGGATCATCCGGGCGAAGGCGTGCAGCACATTGCGCTCGCCACCGACGACATCTTCGCGTGCGTCGAGCGGCTGCTGGCGAACGGCGTCGAATTTGTCGAGCCGCCGCCGCGCTATTACGAGCAACTCGATGCGCGCCTGCCCGGTCATGGGCTCGACGTCGAGCGGCTCAAGCGCACGCATGTTCTGGTGGATGGCGAGATCGCCGCCGATGGCGTGCCGATGCTGTTCTTTCAGACCTTCGTGCGACGCGGCGCCGGCGAGATCTTCTTCGAGGTCGTGCAGCGGCAAGGGCATCATGGTTTTGGCGAAGGCAATCTAAGCGCGTTGGCGCAAGCACGCGAGCAAGCCGGCGCTTAGCATTTACCGCGCTTACCGCTTACCGCTTACCGCTTACCGCTTACCGCCGACCGCCGACCAATCGCCACGAAATCAACCGCTATCCGGAGTGCCGGCAAGCCCTGGATTCACCTCGCTATACGCCGCCGCCGCCCGCAACAGCCACTCGCGAAAGCTCGTAAGTGGCTTGCCGTGGCTCAACTCAGTCGGATAGACGAGGTAGTACGCCGAGTCGGCGACTGCGGGCGCGTCGAGCGGCATCACGAGTCCGAGCTGTCCAAGCTGCGTATCGACGAAAAAACGCGGCACCAGCGCGATGCCGAGACCGGCTGCAGCTGCGCTGATCAGCATGGTGTGGAGTTCGTAGCGGACCCCTTGCATCGTCCGGTTATCGTCCACGCCCAGATTGGCGAACCACGACGCCCAGCCGTGTGGCCGTGTAGTGGAATGCAGCAGCGGATAGTCCAGCAGATCGGCCGCCGTCTCAACGGGCCGCGTCAACAGACTGGCTGCACACACTGGCACGACTTCCTCGCTGAACAGAAAATCCGCCGAGGTGCCCGGCCAGGTTGGTTTGCCGTAATGAATCGCCGCTTCGAAATGCGTCTCGGCGAACGCGAACGTGCCGGTGCGCACGCCCATGTTGACCCGCACATCCGGGTACTGCGCATTGAATGCCGTCAGCCGCGGAATCAGCCATTGCGACGCGAACGTCGGCAACACCGCCAGTTCCAGATAACCGCCGCCGCTGCCATGCGCGATGATCGACAGCGTGTCGCGATCCAGTTGTTCCAGCGAGCGCCGCACCTGCGCGCTATAGACCTTGCCGGCCTTGGTCAGTACCACGCGCTGTTTGACGCGCACGAACAGCCGCACGCCGAGATTGTTCTCCAGCGTATTGATCTGCCGGGACACCGCGCTTTCGGTGAGGAAGAGTTCGCGCGCCGCATGCGTGAAGCTCTCGTGCCGCGCGGCGGCTTCGAACGCGAGCAGCGCGCCCATGTTGGGAATCTTGAACTTTCGCATGTTGATTCCAAAAGCGCATCAAGTGGCGATTTTATCTCGCTTTACGGATGGGCCGTGGATTTCAATAATCTCGCATCCAACGATGCCCCGCGAGCGTCCTGAAGCCACGCCGGTTGGCCACCTTCAAACGTACCGCAGCGCACTCACCGCTCCCCGCCCGGAACCGATATGCGAAACCTCAAGAATGCGAATGTCGAACAATTGCTGCTGAAACTGCTCGGCGCAGAGAAAACCGCAAGGCTGTTCACCACGCTGAACCATCCGCGGATTCTCAACGAATGGGAGGACGGCACCGTCACCCGCGCCGAACTGGCGCAGGCGATGAACATGGCGCTGTTCGAAGACCTGTTGGCGCGCTCGGCGAATGGCCGCCAATACACCGAGGAGACGATCGCCGCGGGCGGCAGCGTCTACTTCGACCATGGCGCATTGCGCACGGTGCGCTGGACCTCGAGCGGCGCGTTGCCGCCGGGTGAAGCTGCCTTTGCGCGCATCCTGCGGCCGCTCGGCTTCAGCATCAACGGCCGTTATCCGCTCGATCGTCTCGGCATGACCGGCCGCGCTTGGGCGCACGACGATGCGCCCGACGAGATCGCCCAGTTCTTCGTCAGCGAATTGCACCCGGAGCGTTTTTCGACGGAATTCCAGCAGGCAGTGACGAACGTGATCGGCGCCTCGCTCGATCCGTTGACGCCGCAAGCCGTTAGTCAGCTGTGGGAGCTGGAGCGTGAAGGGGTGCTGCCGCTCGAGACGGCACACGCGTTGCTGCCGGTCATCGTCGGCGCGTTCGCGCGTCAGCACGAGACACCACGCGAAGCCGATTACGAAGTATTGTTGAAGGAATCGGCGGAAATGGCGTGGATCGCAACCGAGGGCAACGCTTTCAATCACGCCACCGATCGCGTCACGGACGTGTTCCAGCTTGCCGACGACGAAAAGGCGAAGGGTCGTCCGATGAAGCCGGAAGTCGAGCGTTCGCGTTCGGGTCGCGTGTTTCAGACTGCGTACCGCGCGGACACCGTGCGGCGCGAACTCCGCGCGGCCGACGGCAGCATCGTGACGCGCGAGGTGCCGGGCTCGTTCTACGAGTTCATCACGCGCAAGCGCACCTTCGATCAGGACGCGCGCCGCTGGGAAACGGACCTGCGTTTCGACGCGGGCAACGCCCAGGGCATCTTCAAGATGACCGCGAGTCAGGCGGCCTGATGCGTTGTTCAGGCCAACGCGCGGGCATTGGACACGAGACACGAGGGACGCAGTGGGAACGTCATTAGAGGAAGAGCAGGGCGCGAGTGTGAATGCTTTGTTGAGCGATGCTGCTGACAGCACGTCAAGAAAGCCGCGCGTCGCCACGCCCTTTTCGAGTACTGCCGCCGTCATGCAGGCGCTCGAAGCCGACTTGCGCCGCAACGTGCGCGGCGAAGTGCGTTTCGATCAGGGTTCGAAAGCGCTGTATGCCGCGGATGCGTCGAACTACCGGCAAGTCCCGCTCGCCGTGGTGGTACCGTCGGACGTCGACGATCTGTTGGAAACGCTCGCTGCCTGCCGTCGCAATGACGTGCCGTTTCTGCCGCGCGGCGGCGGCACCTCGCAGAACGGCCAATGCGTGAACGTCGCGGTGGTGGCCGACGCGAGCAAGTATGTGAACCGCGTCGTCTCGGTCGATCCTGTCGCGCGTGTGGCGATCGTGGAACCCGGCGTGGTGTGCGACACCTTGCGCGACGCCGCCGAAGCGCACGGCCTCACGTTCGCCCCCGATCCGGCCACGCACAGTCGCTGCACGCTCGGCGGCATGATCGCCAACAATTCGTGCGGCGCGCATTCGGTGATGGCCGGCAAGACGGTCGAAAACGTCGAAGCGCTGGAAATCGCGACCTTCGACGGCGCGCGTTTCTGGGTCGGCCCGACTTCGGATGACGAACTCGAACGCATCATCTCGGCAGGTGGCCGCAAGGGCGAAATCTACGCCGCGCTCAAGCACCTGCGCGACACCTACGCCGAGCAGATCCGCGCGAAATTCCCGCGGATCAAGCGGCGCGTGTCGGGCTTCAATCTCGATCAACTGCTGCCGGAGAACGGTTTTAACGTCGCGCGTGCGCTGGTCGGCACCGAGGGCACATGCGCCGTGACCTTGCAGGCGAAAGTGCGGCTCGTGAAGAGTTCGGCGAAACGCGTGATCGTCGTGGTCGGTTTCACCGATATCTACGTCGCCGCGGACGCCGTGCCGCATTTCATGCGCTGTGGTCCGATCGCGATCGAGGGGCTCGACCGCGCGATCATCCGCGGTTTGCAGGCACGTGGTTTGAAGAAAGACGAAATCGCGCTGCTGCCAGAAGGCGATGCATGGGTTGTGCTCGAATTCGGCGCGGACACCCACGAGGATGCGGTACGTCAGGCGGAAACCGCCGCGGCGTATTTCCTGTCGGGCGAAGCGGGGCCGGAGGTCTCGGCGATCCTCGTCGAAGATCGCGCGTTGCAGGCGAAGGTATGGTCGATTCGCGAGACGGGCGCGTCGGCGGTGGCGTTGTCGGTGGATTCGGACATGCCCGATCCGGTGGTCGGCTGGGAAGATGCGGCGGTCGATCCCATGCGCCTCGGCGATTATCTGCGCGCGTTCCAGGCTTTGGTGGATCGTTATGGCTACGAGACGAGCCTGTATGGTCATTTCGGCGATGGCTGCGTGCACGCGCGTATTACCTTCGATCTGCGCAGCGTCGCAGGCGTCGCGACATGGCGCAAGTTTCTGCGCGAGGCGGCGGAACTGGTGGTCGAATTTGGTGGCTCGCTCTCGGGCGAACATGGCGACGGCCAGGCCAAGGCCGAGTTCCTGCCGGTCATGTACGGCCCCGAACTGATGCACGCGATGGAGCAGTTCAAGGCGATCTGGGACCCGGCCAATCGACTGAATCCCGGCAAGGTCGTGCACGCCTATCGCGCCGACGAAAACCTGCGCATGGGTCCGGCGTACAAGCCGGTGACCCTGCAAACGAAGCTCACGTTCGCGAGCCAGGAAGGTGACGGCTTTCAGCGCGAGATCGAGCGATGCATCGGCATGGGCAAATGCCGCTCGCTCGAAGGCGGCACGATGTGCCCGAGTTATCGCGCGACGCGTGAAGAGAAGTATTCGACGCGTGGCCGCGCGCATCTGTTCTGGGAAATGCTGCAAGGCGACGTGATTGCCGGTGGCTGGCAAAGCCGCGAAGTGAAAGAAGCGCTCGATACGTGCCTGGCATGTAAGGGCTGCAAATCCGATTGCCCGACGCACACGGATATGGCTTCATACAAGGCGGAGTTTCTGGCGCATTACTACGAGACGAATCGTCGGCCGCGTCAGGCGCTGTTTATGGGGCGGATTGGTGAGTGGGCGCCGTGGGCGGCGAGGTTTCCGCGGCTGACGAATTTCATGACGTCGGCGCCGGGCCTGGCTGCGGTTGGCAAGTGGCTTGCCGGGGTGGCGCAAGCGCGTGAGTTGCCGAAGTTTGCCAAAGAGACGTACCGGCAGATCGCGCGGCGTGCGCCTCACGCCGCTGATTCTGGCGAAAAGGTCAGGAAAGTCATCCTGTGGGTCGATACCTTCAACGATCACTTCACGCCTGAGATCGCGCAGGCCGCAGCCGATGTGCTGACGCAAATGGGCTGGCATGTCGTGCTGCCGAAGAATCGTTTGTGCTGTGGACGTCCGCTGTATGACTTCGGTTTGCTCGAGCGTGCGCGTGAGTTGCTGAGCACGATTCTCGATGACCTCGGGGACGATATTGCCGCCGGTGTGCCGCTGGTCGGTCTCGAGCCGGGTTGTTTATCGGTGTTCAAGGACGAGTTGTTGAAACAGTTCCCCGGCCATGTTTTGGCGAAGCAGTTGTCGGCGCAGACTTTTCTGTTTTCCGATTTCGTTGCACGTCAGCCGTTCGAGTGGCCGACCCTTGCAGCCGACGTGATCGTGCATGGGCATTGTCATCAGAAGGCGCTGTTCGGTATGCAAGGCGATACCGCGCTGCTGAAGAAACTCGGAGTGAACTGGACGTTGCTCGATACGGGATGCTGCGGGATGGCGGGATCGTTCGGCTTTAACGACGAGCATCACGCGCTTTCGGAGAAGATCGGCGAAGACAGGCTGTTTCCGGCTGTGCGCGCTGCCGCCGCGGCGAATGCGGACACGATTGTGCTGACGAATGGTTTCAGTTGTCGTGAGCAGATCCAACAGGGAACCGGGCAACACGCGATGCATATCGCGCAACTGGCGCAGCGGGCGCTGGCGGCGCGGTGAGCGCCGCCGTTATTTCTTCGCCGATTCAACCGTGGCCAGGGTCTGCGGAATGTCGGCGCTGGTCGCCATCCACAGCACTTCCGCGTCTTCGTCGCTGGTGGATACCGCGGCGTGGCCGGTGCGGCTGTCGAAGTACAGGCTGTCTCCAGCATTCAGATGCGTCGGTGCGTACAACTCGGAATAAAGGCACACGCTGCCGCTGATCACGTACAAAAATTCTTCGCCTTCGTGACGGCCCCAGTCGTCGAACGCGTCGAGCGTGTGCGCCGAGATGCGGATGCGGAACGGCAGCATCGCTTTGTGCGCGAGGTCGGTGGCGAGCAACTCCATCTGATAGCCGCGATAGGCGTGACGCTGGCCCTCGTTTTTACGCGTCAACGCGCGGCGGCCGCTTGCGCTGACTTTGGGCGTCGAACCGAATAGCTCGCCGATTTCGATCTGCAAGCCGAGGACAATCTTCTGCAGGACGTCGAAAGTGGGGGACATCAGGCCGTTTTCGACTTTGGAGAGCGTGGAGCGGGAGACGCCACAGAGGCGGCTCGCGGTTTCCAGCGTCAGGTCCTGCGCCTGACGGGCGGCGCGCACGCGCCGGCCGAGGTCGGTTGTCGATTGATCGGCGGGTTTGGTGAGGTGGGTGTCCATGGGCTTGCTGCTTCAAATGCACGCTTTGAGGGGCGATCGGTGTTTCCGATAATAACATTTGGCCGGTGCCGCTCTGGTTGGCGAGCGATATGTCCGCCTATCGAGCAACTTTTCCCATCGGAAACGTAGGGCGTCGAGATTGATATGCGATCGGTGGCCGCGCTATGCCGAAATCGTCATCGAAACCGGGCCGATGGCGCAAGACAGCGCGTAGCGCCACGCCCTACGATTGCTGCCATGAAAACACTGACCACAATCGACTCCCACACCGGCGGTGAACCCACCCGCCTTGTGATTTCCGGCGGCCCCGAACTGGGTCATGGACCGTTACAGGAACGCCTTGCCCTGTTCCTGCGTGATTTCGACCGCGTCCGCGCGGGCGTCGTCAACGAGCCGCGCGGCTCCGACGTCATGGTCGGCGCGCTGCTGTGCGAGCCGCATGATCCGGCTTGTTCGGCGGGCGTCATCTTCTTCAACAACGTCGGCTTTCTGGGCATGTGCGGCCACGGCACGATCGGCCTTGTGGTCTCGCTGGCCCATTTGGGCCGGATCGAGCCGGGTGTGCACCGCATCGAAACGCCGGTAGGTGTCGTCGAAGCCGAACTGCATGCCGACCGCAGCGTCACCGTTCGCAACGTGCCGGCGTATCGCTATCGACATGCGGTACCAGTCGATGTGCCCGGCCTCGGCCGCGTGCACGGCGACATCGCGTGGGGCGGCAACTGGTTTTTCCTCGTATCCGATCACGGGCAGACGCTGGATCACAGCCGCATCGACGAATTGACGGACGCCACCTGGGCGATCCGGCGGGCGCTGGAAGCCAACGGTATCGTCGGCGAAGGCGGCGCGCTGATCGATCACATCGAACTGTTCGCCGATTCGGACCGGCCCGGCATCGACAGCCGCAATTTCGTGCTGTGTCCGGGCAAGGCCTATGACCGCTCGCCGTGCGGCACCGGCACGAGCGCCAAGCTCGCCTGCCTCGCGGCGGACGGCGTGCTGGCACCGGGCGCGCTGTGGCGCCAGGAGAGCATTATCGGCAGCGTGTTCGAGGCGCACTACGACACGGATCCAGCACTGCCCGCAGGGCAGATTCGGCCGCGCATCCGGGGCACCGCGCACGTCAACGCGGAATCCAGGCTGCTCTTTTCCGACGACGATCCGTTCGCGTGGGGCATCCGCGCGTCATGAAGCGGTCGAACGGTCGGCCGGACGTCGTGGTGATTGGCGCGGGTATCGTCGGTGCTGCTTGTGCCTACGAGCTCGCATTGCAGGGCCTCGACGTGCTGGTGGTCGATCGCGCGGGCGTCGGCGGTGGCGTGACGGCGGCCGGCATGGGCCACCTCGTGGTGATGGACGATTCGCCTGCCGAGTTCGTGCTCAGCGCCTGTTCACGTGCGCTGTGGCTCGCGCTGGCGCCGCGCCTCGATGTGCGTCATGCGTTTGTGCGCAGCGGCACGCTATGGGTTGCCGCCGACGACGAGGAGTTCGCGCTGGCGCGAAATCGCCAGCGCGCGCTGCAACAGCAGGGCATCGATTGCGCGACGCTCGACGCGCAGCAAGTGCGCGAAGCCGAGCCCGCGTTACGGCACGACCTATACGGCGGGATGATCGTGCCCGACGACGCGGTGGTCTACGCGCCGGCCGTCGCGGCCTGGTTGCTCGCGCAACCTGTTGCCGGACGGATCGTGCAACGTCTGGATACCGAAGTAATCGGTATCGAACGTGAAGGCGTGCGTCTCGCGGACGGAGGTTTCATTGCCGCCGGTGCCGTGCTGCTGGCCAACGGCCTGCAGGCGACGACACTGTTGCCGGGCTTGCCGTTGCAGGCAAAGAAAGGCCATCTGCTGATTACCGATCGCTACCCCGGCACGATCCGGCATCAAATCCTCGAATTGGGTTACATCAAGAGCGCGCACAACCAGAGCGGCACATCGGTCGCTTTCAACGTGCAGCCGCGCCCCACTGGCCAGCTGCTGATCGGCTCGTCGCGTCAGTTCGACAGCGTCGATCCGAACGTCGAACCGGCGATCCTCGCGCGCATGCTGCGGCGTGCAGTCGACTACTTGCCTGAACTGGCCGGCCTGAATGCGATCCGCGCGTGGACCGGTTTTCGTCCGGCATCCAGTGACGGTTTGCCCTTGATCGGCCCCGCTGGATTCTTTGCAGACGACAACGCAATGCATCCAGCGACATGGCTTGCGGTTGGACATGAGGGATTGGGCGTGACCACCGCGCTCGGTACGGCGAAGCTGCTCGCGTCGCAGATGCTGGGCCAACCGGCGCCGTTCGACGCCACGCCTTATCTGCCCGCAAGGTTCACGCACTCAGGGACCGTCCATGCATAAACCGATCACACTCGACATCGACGGACAGCACGTGAAGGTGACAAACGGCTGCACGGTGGCCGCCGCTATCGCGATCGCTCGTCGGGACGCAATGGGCGTAACACGCCGCTCGGTCAGCGGCGAATTGCGTGCGCCGCTCTGCGGGATGGGTATTTGCCAGGAATGCCGGGTCACGATCGACGGTGTTCGTCATCGGCTCGCCTGCCAGACGATCTGCGCGGCAGGTATGTCGGTTGTAACTGCTGGAGCGGCCCGATGAATTTCGACGTACTTGTGATTGGCGCCGGCCCCGCCGGACTCAGCGCCGCGCAGGCCGCATCGATGCGTGGCGCAACGGTAGGCGTCGTCGACGATAACGCGTTGCCAGGCGGACAGATCTGGCGACAAGGACCGCAGTACCCGGCGAGCGGAACGGCGCGTGCCTTGCTCGCAGACCTGGGCGCGCGTCAGCACGTCGCGTTGTTGAGCGGCGCGCGCATCGTGCAGGCGCTATCGACACACACGCTGCTCGCCGAGCGGGATGGACGCGCGTTGACGATCGGTTATCGCAAGCTGATCGTCGCGACTGGTGCACGTGAACGCTTTCTGCCGTTTCCTGGTTGGACCTTGCCGGGCGTCACGGGCGCGGGCGGCTTGCAGGCGCTGATCAAGGGCGGCACGCCGGTGAGAGGCGAGCGCATCGTGATCGCCGGCAGCGGTCCGCTGCTGTGGGCGGCCGCTATGACGGCGCGTATGCAGGGCGCGCACGTCGTCGCGTTGGTCGAGCAGGCTTGCGCGGCGTCGGTGGGACGCTTTGCCCGCTCGCTGGTTCGAACGCCGGCCAAACTGCTGCAGGCGGCGCGTATGCGTGCCGGCCTGTGGAGGACACCGTATCTGCTCGACGCATATGTCAGCGAAGCGACCGGCGGCGCAAGTGTGCACGAGGTGCGCGTGACCCAGGCGGGCAGCGACCGGTTGATTGCCTGCGAGCGCCTTGCCTGTGCGTATGGCCTGTTGCCGAATACCGGCATCGCGGCCGCGCTAGGGTGCCGCGTCGACACGCAAGGGCCGGTGGACGCGATTGCGGTGGATGAATGGCAGGCCACCTCGGTGCCGGCCGTGTTCGCCGCGGGCGAATGCACGGGTGTGGGGGGCATGGAGTTGTCGGCGGTGGAGGGCAAGATTGCCGCGCTGGCGGCCGTCGGCGAGTTCGAGCGCGCTCGAGCGCTGTTTGCCGAACGGGCGCGCTATCGGCGCTTTGCGCAGCACATGCACGAGGCGTTCGAACTGAACCCGCGCCTGCGCACACTCTCAACACCGGACACGCTGGTTTGCCGCTGCGAGGACGTGCCCTATCGGGAGATGGCGCAGCACGCTTCATGGCGCGACGCGAAACTGCACACGCGTTGTGGCATGGGTCCATGCCAGGGAAAAGTGTGCGGCGCCGCAGCTGCGTTCTGTTTCGGCTGGCAGCGCAGCGGCGAGCAGATGCTGCGTCCGCCATTCTCTCCGGTGCGCATTGAAACGCTGCTCCAAGTCGGATCCGACGCGTAATTTTTCCTTCAATCGGCCCTGTGACATTCATGCCTGACCTGGTTCTTCCCGATTCGAACTGAGTTTCGACTGTGCAGATTTCATCTCTTTCGTTCGCGAAAAACCCCAAGCCCCGATCCGGATAAAACCCGATACTCATTCACATATTCAACATGCGTCGGCAAGACCGACCTTTACGAAGGAGATTTGTACCGTGAGCCGCAACGCTATCCAATGGAGCGGGGTGTTTCCCGCCGTCAGCACCCAGTTCAGGCCGGACTTTTCGCTTGATGTCGATGCAACGCATCGTGTGGTCAGCAATCTGGTCAAGGACGGCGTGTCGGGCCTCGTGGTCTGTGGCACGGTCGGTGAGAATACGTCGCTCAGCACCGCTGAAAAGATGGCGGTGATCGAAGCCGCGCGCGACGCGGCCGGCGGCAAGGTACCGGTGATTGCCGGCGTCGCCGAGTTCACCACTGACTTCGCGCGCCAGACTGTGCGCGAAGCCGCGCGCGTGGGTGTCGACGGCGTGATGGTGATGCCGGCTCTCGTCTATTCAGCCAAGCCGCACGAGACCGCCGCCCATTTCCGCGCGGTCGCCACCGGTACCGATCTGCCGGTGATGATTTACAACAACCCGCCGATCTACAAGAACGACGTCACGCCCGATGTACTGATCGCGTTGCAGGACTGCGAAAACATCGTGTGCTTCAAGGACTCGTCGGGCGATACGCGGCGTTTCATCGATCTGCGCAATGCGGTCGGTGACCGCTTCGTGCTGTTCGCGGGACTCGACGACGTGGTCGTGGAAAGTATCGCGGTCGGTGCCGAGGGCTGGGTGTCGGGTATGTCCAATGCTTTCCCGAAGGAAGGGGAAACGCTGTTCCGCCTCGCGAAGCAGAAGCGCTTTGATGAAGCGCTGGCGCTGTATCGCTGGTTCATGCCGCTGTTGCATCTCGATGCGCGTCCCGACCTCGTGCAATGCATCAAGCTGTGCGAGGAACTGCTCGGGCGAGGCAGCGCGGTCACGCGGCCACCGCGCCTCGCGCTGCAAGGCGAGACGCTTGACGAGGTCAAGCGCATCGTCGAAAAAGCGCTCGCAACGCGGCCGACGCTGCCGGACGTCGGCCTTTAAGCACACTAGATCACTGCGTCGCGCACGTGAAACTCGACGCAGCGTTGATGTCGCCGGAACCGTTATACCGTGGGAAGCTCGGATATTCGCAAAGCGGCCGGGTACGTCCCGGCACACCCGCGGTATCCGCAACGGTCTGCGCAGGTGGCGTCACGCCTTTTTCGACCCAGTTTTCCAGGGTCGTGAGCGAGTCCCATGCTGCGTTGTACACCGAGCTGACCGCATGCCCATATCCGGGAATTTCGTAGAAGCGCACGAAGTTGGTCACCGCTGATGCGCCCATCGTCGCTTGCAAACGCTGATAGTACTGTTCACTGGAGCGCGTGCTAACGAGCGCGTCGGCCATGCCATGCGCCATCAGGATCTTGCCGCCTTTCGCATTGAACGCCGACAGATCGGTCTTGTTGACGTCCTGCAATCCCGTCAATTGACTGATACGCGCTTGCAGACTGCCCGGATTCTGCGGGTCGACGCTCAGCGAGTTGGCGTTGGGGTCACGCGTCACAAAGTAGCGGATCCACTGGTCCCAGAAGACGCTGAGATACGGGGCGGTAGTGGGCATCGGCGAGGCCGGTTGCGATGTGCCCAGCGCGAGCGTCGTGACCGTCGGTTGCAACGCTGACGGATTCGCGACGCCAAGGTCCGCGCCGTAAACGTTGAAGCCGGGAAACTGCGTTTCACCGCTGGCAAGCGGGTAACCGAAGGTGATCGGCGTGTTGTACACGTTGAGCGCGGCAATTTGCGCGTCCGACAGACAGGCGTCGCCCGTGTCCGCGCCGCCGGCGCAACGTAACGGCGTGCCGTTGACCGTTGCCGTGGCGGGATTGAAGGTGGCGTTGCACGCTGCGACGTTGCTGATCAGGCCGTCGGCGACGCCATCGAGTGTGTCGCAAGCAGCCAGTACCGCGTTGAGCAGGACTTTCCGCTTGGCCTGATCCGGATAGGCGCCGGGCGCCGCGAGCGCGCGTGTGATGCGGCCGAACTGAAGGTCGAGACTGGCGGCGGCCCATGCCGGATAGAGGACGATCGAGCCATCCCAGTCTTGCGGCCAGCGCTGCACCACAGCAAGTGCCTCGCGCCCGCCGGACGATCCGCCCGCGAAGTAGGCGCGCTTCGGCGCCTTGACCGCATAGCGGGCGTCGATCAGATACACGGCGGCGTCGCGGGTCTTTTTCAGCGCGTCGCCGGAGAAGTTCTGCACCGCTTCGTCGTTGACGCCGAACGAGCCGTCCTCGCTGCCCAGTGCGTTGGCCTGATGCCCCGAGTCGCTCGCGAAGGTCGCGTAACCGCGTCCGAGTGGGGTGAGTTGCGTCGTGGGGCCGGCCGGCACGTTGCCGGTCGGCGCAGGAATCGTACCGTCATAGCCACCGCCGCCGAACATCATGATTTTGTTGTTCCAGGCGGTGGGCATGGCAATCTGGAATTTGATCTGGGGCGCCGCTGGACTCACAGGATTGATCGCGCCACTCACAAGGCAATATTCTCCGGTCGCTTGCGCACCGGTGCCCGCAGCAGGCATGGTGGTTGCTGCGGTCACGGTCGCGCCGGTGGTGGGCAGACCGATGGAAGACGCCGGCACGGTCTTGCCCACAAGCTGGGTGCAACTGAGGGGCGTCGCCGCGGGGGAGTTGACATCGTTGTCGCCGCAACCGCTTAGCGACAGCATGATGAGTACTGGACCAACGACCAACGAGGAACCGATGCCGCCGGGTTTTCGGACGGTGTGCTTCGTTTGCATTGTCTGTCTCCGTTATGGGTGGGCGCCCCCCTACGGTTCGTCTGCTTCGCCGGTGCAAGTACGCAGATGAGGACGCCTTGCAAACTTGGCGTGGCGCGGCCGTTCTGTCAATCGTCTTGTCACTCAACGAGTGTTATTTCGCCTGCGAGGCTTTGCGCCGCGCAAGCCGGTTTCGACCAAACCAGTTGACCCAAGGCATGGCGGTCCTCTCAGGTCAGCCGGGTTTTTCTGCCACCGAGATCAGGGCTAGCGCCGCCGGCACCAGCGCTTGCGCCGTCTCCTTGGCAAGCTGTCCGCAGACGTAGGCGCCGTCAATCAGAAGTGCGATCTGACTGGCCAGGTTATCCGGCCTGGCAACGCCGATCTGCTTCGCTAGCGTATCGAGACGGCGGCGCAGCTCCGCCTTATGCCTGAGCGCCACCGCCCGTGCCGGATGATCCGGCGCCGGAAACTCGGTTGCCACGTTGATAAATGGACACCCGCGGTATTTCGGTGCCGCAATGTCACGAGCGATCCACTGCAAGTGAGCCTTGAGTGCATCTTTGGGCGCGTTCCGGTGGCGCGTCGCGGTCTTGTCCCAGGCGATCCAATAGTCCGCGTCATCCCGTTCAAGCACCGCGGCGACGAGCTCGTCCTTGGTTGTGAAGTGCCGATAGAGACTGGTCTTCGCAACCCCTGACCGTTCGACGACGAGATCGACGCCGACGGCTCTGACGCCTTCCTGGTAGAACAGATCAGCCGCCGTATCGAGTATGCGGTCGCGGACGCTGGCGGAACTGCTGGTTCCGGCTTCTTTTGCTGTGGTGGGTGTGCCTCTGCTCATGGCGAGTCCTCTTGAGAGACGGAAACTTTTTGCTTCCCGATTACTTTACCCGGATATCGCTTGACACGCTACAGATCTGTATCTTAATCTTCGAAAAAACATACAGGTCTGTAGCGTCGTTGCGTCATCAAAACTACTGTCCTGCCATTCGAAGAAACATCCCGACAACTGGAGGTTTGCAATGACGTCAAATCAAACCGTGGCCGTGTTCGGCGCCTACGGCCATACCGGCCGCTTCGTGGTGTCGGAACTGGTCAGGCGCGGCTGGAGACCGATTGTTTCCGGGCGCGATGCCAGCAAGCTGAACGCGCTCGGGGCGGTTTATCCCGGGCTGGACATTCGGCCTGCGTCGATCAATGACCCGGATTCGCTCGATCGCGCGCTTGCGGGTGCGGCCGCTGTCATCAATTGCGCCGGCCCCTTCGCCAGTACGTCCGCGCCCGTGATCGAAGCCGCGTTGCGGGCGCGGATTCCGTATCTGGACGTTGCCGCCGAGATAGAGGCCAACCTGGATACGTTCGGGCATTACGCTGAACGGGCGCGCGACGCGGGTATCGTGATCGTGCCGGCCATGGCGTTCTTCGGCGGGCTGGGCGATCTTCTTGCCACGGCGGCAATGGGCGATTGGGCGTCCGCGGATGAAATCTCCATCGCCTATGGGCTCAGCAACTGGAAGCCGACCTTCGGCACGAGGGCTGCGGGTCAGGTTTCGAGGCAGCGTAGAGAGGGTCGGCGAATTGTCTTCTCGAATGGGCACATGGTGTTCCGCACCGATGCAGCGCCGATTACCGAATGGACGTTCCGTGCGCCGCTCGGCACGCAACCGGTCGTCGGAGAATTCACGATGGCGGATACGGTGACGATTGCGCGCCACCTGAAGACACCCGAGATACGCTCGTACATGACAGTCGCGGCAGTTAAAGGTCTGTCGGACCCGGACCTGTCGTCGCCTGCCGCGGTCGACGAGAGCGGACGCTCCTCGCAAACCTTTCTGGTCGAGGTGGCCGTGCGTTCGGGCGGCATCGAACGCCGTTCGTCGGCAAGTGGTCAGGATATCTATGCGATCAGCGCGCCGCTGGTGGTTGAAGCGGCGAGGCGTGTCATCGGCGGCTTAGTCAACGGGACGGGCGTGCTTACCGCCGGCGAAGCCTTTGACGCACGTGACTTTCTGGAATCGCTCGGAGAGGAGCATCTGTCATTGACGATGCCGTGACGTGAGGCGTTGACTTCGGCGATTTGAAGACATGCCGCAACCGGCGAGCAAACGCGAGCAGACCCCACGCAAGGCCGCACCGCGTGGACTGAAACGCCCGTGGCACGGGCCTGAGCGGCGACTTGCACGAGCGTGGCGATGCGAGTATTGAATGTGAGCTTTTACTCGTAACATTCTCCGTACGGAACGCAACGAGCGATCCGCGTTAACGGAGATCGACATGAGCAGTCTCACCACCACCATGAAGCTCAATCACATGAGCTTCCCCTCGACCGATGTCAGCACCACGGCGACCTTCTTCGAGGAACATTTAGGCTGCACCATCGCCGCGCGTGGCGCGAGCTGGATTGTGAAACGACCCGGGTTCGACATCGTGATCGATGACGCCGGCGGCCATCCGGTCGAGTGGCCTCACAACTTTCATATCGGCTTCGAACTGGCCACCCTCGATGAGGTTCAAGCGCTCTACGGACGGATGATTGCCGCAGACATCGTGATGAAAACCGGGGTGTTCAGGCATGAGCGGGGCTCGCGATTCTTCTGTGAAGTTCCGGGCGGCGTTCTCGTCGAAATCAATACCCGTTCGGATGCCGACGAGCAGTATCGCGGCACCTTCGACCTGTGACACGCGAGGCAGTGGCCGCGTCGTCACGCGCGCCGGCAGCGCGAGGGTCCGCGACAGCTAGCCTGCGATGCTGGCGCACGTCATTCACCGCGAGCACGAAAATCCGCCTCCCACTCGCTTCTATCCGCCACGCTTTGGGCGGAATATGGCTTGCGGTGATCGAACCGATACGGCATGCGTGCGCCAAAGCATTCGCAGCGTAAAGAACGACGCGATAGCGACGACTTCGCTTTAAGCGACTGATCATCTGAAAAAACGATGACAATTCTCATTCGTAGCGTTGGCCGGGCTATGCACTATGCTGCGCTAACGTGTCTCGCAGATGCGTGGCATGCTGCTGCGCACCAGAAAGCCTGACGAGTAGCGGGGCGCCTGAGAGACGCCCGCGCCTCATTCGAGGCGTGGCGTGGCTAATCTGGGAGGCTATATGCAAGGAGATGCCAAGGTTCTCGAATACCTGAACTCGCAGTTGAAGAATGAGCTGACCGCGATCAACCAATATTTTCTGCACGCGAGAATGTACGACCACTGGGGCCTGAAAAGTCTCGGCAAGCATGAGTATGACGAATCGATTGGCGAAATGAAGCATGCCGATCTGCTGATCGCGCGCATTTTCATGCTGGACGGCCTGCCGAATTTGCAAGACCTGCACAAGCTGCTTATCGGCGAGGAAACGACGGAAATCCTCGAGTGCGATCTCAAGCTGGAAAAGATTTCGCAGAGTACCTGCAAGGAAGCCATTGCCTACTGCGAATCGGTGCGCGACTTCGTGTCACGCGAGATCCTCGTGCATATCCTCGACGATACCGAGGAACATATCGACTGGCTCGAGACCAATCTGGCGTTGATCGATAAAGTTGGCATTCAGAACTATCAGCAATCGGGAATGGATTCGGTGGAGTGAACACCGGGTAAAAAATCCTGTTTCCAGTCGGACATTGATTCACCCAGCCATTAGCGATACCCTTGAATCGTTCATGGTCGTCCAATGCTGGTCAACCCGGAGACAACCGATTGGTGAAGCGAGCCTGGACTTTCTCGTGCATCCTCGCCGTGAGCGCGATCCTCGGAGGATGCGGCAAGGGCGGATCGCAAAACGCTAATCAAGAATCGGGCGCATCCGCGAGTCAGGCGCCGGATCAGCCTAGGCTGGCCGCGAGCGGCACACTCGCCGCATCGGGTGCGCAGGAGCGGGGCGCGTTGGCCGCCGTCACTAAAGCGCAGTTGCCGGGGGAAGCCGCCGAAACACTGCGTCTGATCAAAGCGGGCGGCCCCTTTCCTTTTGGCGAGGACGGTGTCCTGTTCCGTAACAGCGCGGGGTTGCTGTCGCAGCATCCGCGCGGCTACTACCACGCATATACCGTTCGCACGCCTGGCTCGGCGGATCGCGGGCAACGCCGCATCGTATGTGGTGGACCGCGCAAGCAAACCTCCGACTGCTACTACACCGACGACTACTACGTCAGTTTCAAACGCATCGCAGAGTAACCTGCGCCAATTCAATACTCGCAACTCTGACATGTGCGACTGACGCACTCCTTCATCATCGCCTGACGTTGCTGCTGAAGTTCGTGGTTCCGTCTGTCCCTCCCTGGAAAGGTCGCATTGACCTGGTCATTGCAGGCTTTTACCGCCGACCGATCGCTTGCACTAAGCTGATCAAGAGGCTTCGGATCGCCCTTCTGCGGGACGACCAGATGCCCGAACACGACTGTCGGCACCGGGCCACCGTGTTGAGCGGGCCAGACATTGAGTTCCGCCTGGTCGAGCATGTGGGGATAGTTCGAGGTATTGCCGGCGTAACCACGACTGGTTGGGGCATTCAGCATTTGCGTGGCTTGGGCCCTGACGAAATTGTGGAATGAAGGCCTTGCGAATTCCGGCATTTGATACGCGTCGTCGAGAATCTTGAAGGATTGACCGCCGGTTAGAAGCTCTGCAATATAGTTGGACCCCGCGGCGACGTACTGCCCGAGGAGCGCATTGTCTCGCTTGATTCGAGCGTCCTGATACGCATAAAAGACTTCTTCAAAGTTCGGAGCCGTAGGTGGTGTGTTGTGCAAGAGGTCTCGTGCTCGCACGTAAGCGGGCACGATGGTCTGCATGTCTTTTTTGATGTCCGACTGAATGTCCTCGCGTTGCCTGGCAATGTTGGCATTCAGTTGACAGGAAGATGCGCAGTTCTGCGCGCATTGAGCGTTGCCGCCGCACCTCGCGTAACAACCGCAGTCATCCGCATGCGACGCGCCACTGGCGATCCCGATCAGGAGCGCAAGCGCTGAACGAAACATCATCCTCCAGACGATATCCGGACCGAACCTCGTCATTGCAAACCTCTGCTGGTGTTTGTCGCCGCTTAAGGTGCCGGTTGATGAACTACAGAGCCACATTCGCAGAATGCGGTCGCGCGAGTAGGTTCCGGGATCGAGTGTTCGTTCTTGCTGCCGATAACGTTTTCAAGGAAATTTGAAGGCGATGTGTCGGACGACATCAGGCTAGTTGAAAACCAGGCATTGGCGCTATGGGACTTCTACCGATGTCTTTGATGCCCCGTACGTACGGTACCGAACAGCTAACGGATCGACGTCTCGCGCCACCCTTGTTGGCCGGCCGGGTGTGTCGACAATTCGTCGACGCCGACGACGCGCGACCGTCCCCGTGAGACACCCGGTCTTCAACCGGTCTATTCCCTGGCCGACTGCTCTGTGTTCTTAAACGACCAACAGGGCATTGTCATATGTTGGAATCAAGCCCACATGCCGAATATCCTGAGTCGCTCGACTAGAAGAGACGAACTCAGAATGTCTATTTTAAACAGCAGGTTACGCAGCGTCGCGTGCCTCATGCGAACTTGGCACAGATTGTGAGTTGTAGCTTGGCGAGCGGCAATGACAACCGCTCAGTTACAGACCAGATCTTGTTGCCCAACTACTTTTAATAGGTGAATCGAAATGAACACACTGAATATCGTTGACCTGCATCAGGAGACGGAACTGTCCTCTTCCGATATGGCCCGTGTCGTTGGCGGACACGATATAGATAAGGAAAAAGCACTCGTTGAACTCTACGCTGTTATCCACAGCATGGATGTAACGGCGAATACACCTGACCCGGCCCCCGCTCACGTGCCGATGAGGTTGCCTTGATCGCTATCGATCGTTGACAAGGGAGCCGGTAGAAGGGACCAGATAGGAGACTGCCATAAGGGCTGGATTACCGGCCCTTATGAGCCGGCCATCGTCCGGCTCAGTGTGGCCATGAAGAGAACACTAGCCCCTATGGCGCTGAGCGATGGAAGCTCGCGAAACAGCGAACCCTCAAGAATCTGCCTCGTCGATCTCACTGTCCAGAACGGGGTGATCGACTCTCAACTCCTTCAACAGCCAGGTCTTGAACGTGTCAAACGCCTGGTGATAATGAAGCCGTTTCGGATAGACGAGGTAGTGTCCGATATAGGGCACTTCACGCGTACGCCCGAGCAGCGGGCACGCCAAACTCCCGTTCTTCAATTCGCGATCGGCCAGTAGCGTCGATTCGAGCACGACGCCGAGTCCGTCGACCGCCGCCGCGATCGCCATCGAACTGCGGTCGAAGTGCAGGCCGTAATGACTGGGTGGGCTCAGATCGTTAGCTTCAAACCAGCCTCTCCACTGGAACATCTGGACGTCGCATTGAATCAGCGTGTGCGCATAGAGGTCTTCGGGGCTGCGGATTTGCGCGGCAAGGTCAGGTGTGCACAACGGCGTGAGCTTCTCCATCGCGAGCGGAATCTTTTCGTGTGGCGATGGCTTCGGCTCGCCGTACACGATGTCGAGGTCGAAATCATCGTTTTCGAAACGCGCGTAATCGGTGCTCGCGGAAAAACGCAAATCGATGTTCGGATTTTCGCGGACGAAACCCGATAGCCTGGGCAACAGCCACTGCGTCGCGAAACTGGGCGCCGTATGCAGGCGCAGCGGACTGGGTCCGTCGGTCGCAACGAGCGCGAGTCCGCGCAGCATTTCATCCATGCCGCGCTGCACGTGCTCAAGCAGGATCGTCCCCTCGCGAGTGAGTTTCACCTCACGCGTACTGCGCTGAAACAGTCGCAGCTTCAACGTCTCTTCAAGTTTGCGGATCGAGTGGCTTACCGCGCTCGGCGACAGATCGAGTTCCTCGGCGGCTGTCGCGAACGACGCCGTTCGGCCGGCCGCCTCGAAGACCCGCAGGAAGGGCAGCGGCAGCTTCCGGATCGGCTTCATGCGTGAATTCCATTCATGAGTAGGTGCAATCCTTTCTTTTGTCAGGCCGTTTTACCCAATGATACTCTGGCTCTGCGTCGAATTGATCCACTACTGATGAATGAAACGCACCTGTCGTCGCCGGATATTGCGACGCGCGGGGCACAAACATTCCGCACAATCCCAGGACGGAGACATGACACCCATCACCGAATCAACGCGGCCGGCCGCCCACCTACCTGCCGACTCCCACGCGAATCTCGCGCACCACGCCTACCGGATTCGCCGTTTTGCCCTGCGTATGGGCGAAGTCCAAGGGCAAGGCTATATCGGTCAGGCACTCGGCCTCGCCGACGTGCTCGCCGTCGCCTGGTGCCACGCCATGAAGATCCGCCCGGACGATCCCGAATGGGAGGAGCGCGACCGCTTTCTGCTGTCGCACGGACACTATGCGATCGCCCTCTATGCCGCGCTGATCGAAGCCGGAATCATCGAGGAAAGCGAACTCGAAACCTATGGGTCGGACGACAGCCGCCTGCCCATGTCGGGCATGGCGACCTACACGCCGGGTATGGAAATGTCGGGCGGCTCGCTCGGTCAAGGTATGACGATTGCCGTGGGCATGGCGCTCGGCCTGCGCCTCAAAGGCAATCCTGCCTTTGTCTACAACTCGATGTCCGACGGCGAACTCGACGAAGGCGCGACCTGGGAAGCGGCGCTCTCCGCTGCACATCATCGGCTCTCCAATCTGATCGTGCTCGTCGACATCAACCGTCAGCAGGCGGACGGTCCCTCGCACGACATCCTCGCGTTCGAACCGCTCGCGGACAAATGGCTGGCTTTCGGCTGGCACGTTGAACGTGTCGACGGCAACGATCTCGACGCTGTGATCAGCGCGTTCGACCGGGCGCGTGCGCTTCCCGATGAGAAGCCGCGGGTCATCCTCTGCGACACGCTGATGGGTAAAGGCGTGCCGTTTCTCGAAGCACGCGAGAAGAATCACTTCATCCGCGTCGATCAGGAAGAGTGGCAGCAAGCGATTGCCGTGCTCGATCAGAACCACTCGCAAGGAGATCGCTCGTGAGCGCCGTCACTGAAAAGAAGCCCCGTCTGACCACGTCCGCGATGATCGCGTCGATCGCATCGGAAGGACAACGCACACGCTCGGCGCCGTTTGGACACGCGCTCGTGGCCGAGGCGGAGAAGCGTCCGAATATCGTTGGCATGTCTGCCGATCTGTCGAAGTACACGGACCTGCACATCTTCGGCAACGCCTTTCCCAAGCGTTTCTTCCAGATGGGTATGGCCGAGCAGCTTCTGATGGGCGCAGCGGGCGGCATGGCCAAGGAAGGCTTCATTCCGTTCGCCACCACTTACGCGGTGTTCGCGACGCGCCGCGCCTACGATTTCATCCATCAGGTGATCGCCGAGGAAAACCTCAACGTCAAGATCTGCGCCGCATTGCCGGGACTGACGACAGGTTACGGTCCGAGTCATCAGGCAACCGAAGACATCGCCTTGATGCGCGGCATCCCAGGCCTGACCATCGTCGATCCGTGCGACGCGCTGGACACGGAACAGGCCGTCGCCGCGATTGCAGCCCACAACGGCCCCGTGTATATGCGCCTGTTGCGCGGCAAGGTACCCGTCGTGCTCGACGACTACGACTACACGTTCGAACTTGGCAAGGCCAAGTTGCTGCGCGATGGCGCCGATGTGCTGATCGTCTCGTCCGGCATCATGACCATGCGTGCGCTCGAAGCTGCGCAGGCGCTGGATGATGGATCGGCCAGCGTCGCCGTGCTGCACGTGCCGACCATCAAGCCACTCGATGAAGCCACCATCATCGAACAATGCAAACGTCCGGGCCGGCTCGTCATCGTCGCGGAGAACCATAGCTGTATCGGCGGGCTTGGCGAAGCAGTCGCCACCGCGCTGATGCGCGCGCGCGTGATGCCTGAGTTCCGGCAAGTCGCGTTGCCTGATCAGTTTCTCGACGCGGGCGCCCTCCCAACGCTCCACGACCGTTATGGCATCTCGACTTCATCGATCGTCGAGAACATCAAACACTGGCTGAAGTAGGCGGACATCATGAAGGTAACGTTTGTTGGTATCGGTGCGATTGGTTTGCCGATGGCGCTGCAAATTAAACGCGCGGGCCATAGCGTGACAGGCGCCGACCTGTCGAGCCACGCGCGGGGGATTGCACAGGCGAGCGGTCTCGATGCTGTCAGCTCATTCGATGCGGCGCCCGCCGCGGAGGTCGTCGTCGCGATGGTTGCCACGCCCGCGCAGCTGGCTTCGTTGATCGATGGCGTAGGCGAAGCAGTGGCCGGGCAGCGCTGGATCATCATGTCGACCGTTGGTCCGGCGAGTGTGCGTGAACAGGGGGCGCGTTTGCGAGAAGCGGGTGCGCGGGTGGTCGATGCACCCGTAACGGGCGGCGTCGCGCGGGCGAGGACGGGCGAACTGGTCATCTTCGCCGCCGGCAACAGGGACGACATCAGCGCGCTGCGTCCGGTGCTCGATGCGATGGGCAGCGTGCGTATCACGGGCGAGAACCTCGGCGATGGTCAGAGCATCAAGGTGGTGAACCAGCACTTGTGCTCGGTGCACATCGTCGCCGCCGCAGAGGCACTCAACCTTGCCCGCTCGCTCGGCCTCGAACCTGCCGCGGTGCTCGAACTGATCGAGAAAGGTGCCGCGGGGTCGTGGATGTTATCCGATCGCGGGCCGAGGATGCTGGCCGGGACCGACGTCAGCGTCACAAGCGCCATCAATATCTTCGTGAAGGACAGCGATCTGGTGGCCGCCGCCGCCGAAGGCTGCGATGCCGACGTACCGTTGCTCGCGGTGGCCAATGCCCGCTACCACCAGGCAGCGGACGCCGGACTCGGCGCACGGGACGATAGCCGCGTGATCGAAACCTGGCGCTGAGCGACTGGCGCACAACGACCGTCGCCCCAGCGCGGCGGTTCTGACTTATTAGAACGATTCGGAGACAAATGCCATGAGTACCTCATCTGCGACGCCCGCCGCGAAAGACAATCCCGTCAAGGTTTCCTTTGCGTCGATGATTGGCTCGGCGGTGGAGAGCTATGACTTCTTTATTTACGGCACCGCCGCCGCCGGATGGTTCGGAAAGATATTTTTTCATACGAGCGATCCGATCATCGGCATTCTCGCGGCGTTCGCTACGCTTGCCGTCGGCTTCCTGATGCGTCCATTCGGCGGCTACCTCGCCGGTCATTTCGGTGATCGCCTGGGCCGCAAGACCGTGCTGTTCTGGTCACTGCTCGCCATGGGCGCCGCCACGGTGCTGATCGGCGCGTTGCCAACCTACGAGCAGGCCGGCGTGCTGGCGCCGGTCCTGCTGATCGTATTGCGGATGGTGCAAGGTGTAGGTTTCGGCGCCGAATGGGGTGGTGCGGTGTTGATGGCGTGCGAGCACGCTCCGGCAAAACGCCGAGGCTTTTTCGGCGCTGTGCCACAAGTCGGCATCCCGTTTGGATTGCTGCTCGCCAACGGTGCGTTCCTGTTGTCGTCGCATCTGTTCGAAGGAAACTGGGTATGGCGCGCGCCGTTCCTTGTGTCATTCGTGATGGTAGCGATTGGCATCTTCATCCGCTTGAGCGTGAAAGAGTCGCCTGCATTCGAGGCCATCAAAGCCAGCGACACGATCGTCAAGCAGCCCGCGTTGCAGGTGCTCCGCAGCGACTGGCGGATGATCCTGAAGATCATCGGATTGCGTCTCGCGGAAACGGGCGGCTATTACATCACGACCAGTTTCATGCTGTCCTACGTCATGCTGGCGCATGTGACGAGCAAGGAGAACGTGTTGTGGGGGACGATGATCGGCTCGGCCATTGGTCTTGGCAGCCATCTGTTGTATGGCGCGCTAAGCGACAAACTGGGACGACGCCCACTTTTCCTGTTTGGCTCGCTGTTCACGATAATCTTCGGCGTGCCGATGTTCCTGTTGATCAACACCGGCTCGGGCGTCATGGTCATTACCGCGGTGTCGCTGTCTCTGCTGTTCAGTCACGATCCTATTTTTGCCGTGGAATCGAGCTGGTTCTCCGAGCAGTTTCCTGCCAATGTGCGCTCGTCAGGGATTTCGCTTGGCTACAACGGGGCGTCCGTCGTGGCGGGGCTGCTGCCGTTCATCGCCACCGGACTGTTTGGCGTCGTTGGCTGGATGGGACCTGCCATCATGTTTTCACTGCTCGGCGTCGTCTCAAGCCTGTGCGCATTGTCCATGCGCGAAACCGCGCCGGCGGTGGTGGAGAAACAATCCGTCATGCCCATGAACCAGCATGAAATGGGCACCCGTTGATGTTCGAGTCGGGCGCTTCTACAAGGACACCTGAGCCGTGAGCAGGTCTTCGATCCGAACCGGAAGATTACGCACACGTACGCCCGTCGCGTGATAGACAGCATTCGCAATCGCAGGTGCAATACCCGCGATCCCTATCTCACCGACACCGCGCGCGCCGAGTGAATTCAATGCGAGATCGGGATAGTCGAGGAACGTGACGTCGATCTTCGGTGCATCGGCATGCGTGGTCATGACGTAGTCGGCGAGGCTGCGGTTGATCGGGGCACCGGAACGGCTGTCGTAATTCGTCTCCTCGAAGAGCGCCATACCGACACCCATCACCACGGCTCCTTCGATCTGGTTACGGGCCGTACGGGCGTTAATGATCTTGCCTCCATCAATCACGCTCACCACGCGGCTGACTCGCAACCGCGCTGTTTCCGGCTGCCATGTAACCTCGACAAAATGCGCGCAGTACGAGTGCACCGACACGCGCTTTGCGTCAGGATCGTCCTGATTCGGGCCGGACCTGCCCCTTCCCACCACCGTGTTGATCCCCGCCGGCCCCAGGATCCGCTCGAAGGGCACGCCTGCTCCCGGTGAGGTTCCTTTGCGGTAGACCATTCCCTGCTCAAAGCCAAGCACCTCCGTCTTCAGTCCGTTGAAGGGCGAGTTGGCTGCCTCGGCTGCGGTGAGCAAAAGGTGCTGGACTGCCGCTTGTGCCGCCTGTGTTACAGCCGGAACCAGCGATGCCGAAGCTCTCGACCCCCCCGACATCGGGCCAGGAGGCAAGCGGGTGTCACCGATCACGGCTGAAATTCTGTCGAGCGCGATCCCGGTCACATTTGCCACCATCTGAGCGAGTATGGTGTACGTTCCGGTGCCAATATCCTGAGTCGCTGTCAAAACGCGCGCCGTTCCGTCAGCGTTCAGTTCAACGATGGCTTCGGCAGCGGATCGCTGCGCTTGCCACGACCCCGCTGCGATGCCCCAGCCGATCACCAGACCGTCACGCCGCATCGAGCCGACCGGCGCCTTGCGTGCCGTCCAGCCGAATTGTTCCATGCCGCGCGTCAGGCATTCCTTGAGGTGCCGGGAGGAAAACGGCACATTCAGGCTTTCGTCAATCGCCGGCTCATTGACCAGGCGCAACTGGACGGGGTCGATATTCAGCCTGATGGCGAGCTCGTCGACGGCCGATTCGATCGCGAACAAGCCAGGGACCGCGCCCGGGCCGCGCATCGATGTGCTGGGTGCGATGTCCCGGCGCGCATAGGCGGCAGTCACTTGCAGGTTCGGCGAGCTGTAGAGATAGCCCGTCGCCTCACCGCAATTCTCTTTGCGTGTATCGAGGCGGGCTGCCTGATAGACGTAGTGTTGCTGCAACGATGTCAATCGTCCATCGCGTGTTGCCGACAAGCGTATGCGTTGCTCCGTGGCCGGGCGATGCCCCACGTTCTGGAACATCATCTCGCGGGTCACCACCAGCTTGATGGGGCGCCGCAGATTGCGGGCCGCGGCGGCAGCGAGTAGCGAGTGGGGCCACGGAAACAGCTTGCCGCCAAATCCGGAGCCTAGATACTTCATGATGACGCGTACCTGGTCTTCCGGCACGCCGAGCATTTGTGCCATCATCTGCCGCTGGTTGACGATCGACTGGGTCGTTTCGTAAAGCGTGTAGTTCGCGCCATCGAATACTGCCACTGTGGCATGCAGTTCGATCGGGTTGTGCGTTTCGACCGGCGTCGTGTAGATCTGGTCGAGCTTCAGCGCCTCAGAGGTGGCCGCGAATGCAGCCGCCGCGTCGCCGCGCTGTGTGTCGACAGACGGCGTCCCTTCCGCCGGCATCCGGCTCGTTACATCGGGTTGACTCTGCGTATACCGCGCCTTCACTGCACGGGACGCGGCGGTTGCCTGCTCGAACGTCTCAGCCACTACAACTGCAATGTACTGGCCATAGTACGAGATGATGTCGTCATCGAGCGGCGGCCGCCTTTCGTCGATTCTTGGTCCGAAGCCGATGCGATAGAACTTTCCGATGTTTTGGCGTGTGAAGACAGCCCGGACCCCTGGCATCTTTGAGGCAGCGGCCGTTTCCAGTTGATTGATGCGTCCCTTGGCGATGGTCGCGCAAACCGGTACGGCGTAAAGCGTCCCTGGAAAGTTGAAATCCGACGTGTAGGTTGCCGTGCCACTGACCTTAAACGGTCCGTCAATTCGGCTAAAGTCGCCGCCGATGAGTGGCTGCGTTTTGTTGCTGGCTAATTGCACGTTCTCTCCGCGTCACGAACATGGGGTCAAGCAATCTGTGTGGTCGGCTTGGGGGCCGGTTCTCATTTCTAACACCCGCCGTATAAAACAGGAATGACGCCAAGATGAAACTCGCGACATTTTTGAAGTCTGGACGGGAGGTGTGGCGGGACGTCGCACAGCTTGTGCGCAGGAGAAACTGGGCGGTGGGGTGATTCCCGCGAATCAAGGAATGCACGTGGCGCTCTGTTCGTGATGGAACCCGATCGGCCGTTGGACCTCGACATGGGTGTACTCGTTGAGACATTTCAGCTAACGCGTCGTGAGGCGCCACTTACCGCGTTGCCTGTGCGTGGCTGCGATCTTGCGGAGGCGGCGTTGAAGCTCGCAATCGCTAGAGGCACGCTCGTTTGGTGAAGGTAGTCAGGATGTTGTAACCGCATAGCGATAAAGAACCTATTCACGTTCTCGTCGCAATGTCGGATGCTGCCGCGCTCTGGAACGGTGATCGGCGACTTGTCGGGTCGCTCGCAGTAGTAAAGCTATCATTTGCGTTACAAACCACTAGTATTCCTTCACGCGTCGCTGCGCCGACGGACGCTTTCGGGTGACATCGCGCCATCCCGATCAACGAATGGAAACGAGCCACGTAGTGGGTGTCGGATTCTGCGGGCGGCCGCGCGCAATGACGCGTTGGAGATAGCCATGAAAGCAACGCTGGGAGCCTTGGCGGCCGTCGCGATGGTGGTCCTCGCGACGTGTATCTCGACGCCGGAGGCTCGCGCGCAATCTGTCAGTCTGGTGGGATCGTGGTCGCTGGTCTCTCTGACTGTCACCCGAAGCGGAACCGAGGAGGAAGTGCTTGGCGCACATCCCGAGGGCCTTCTCGTGTTCGGGAACGATGGCCGCTATGCACTGGTCGGTGTGCGCGCCGACCTGCCGAAATTCGCTTCGGGCAACCGTCTGCAGGGAACGGCCGACGAGAACGCTCGAATTGCTCAGGGAAACGTGGCCCACTTTGGTACATACACAGTAGACACTGCCGCGCACGTCATCGCTTTTCATATTCAGCGAAGCACGTTTCCTAACTGGGACGCGGATGTGCAGAGACGTCCCTTCATTATCGACGGCGATCGATTGATCTATGTCACGCCGGGCAGCTTCGGTTATGGAGCAGCCAAGGTCGTGTGGCAACGAATGAAGTGAACCGGGTGTCGACAGAGTTCGCCAGGACGTCGCGAAGATACTGGCCACCGCCGGGGGGCAGTCTGAAACATCGATGGGATGTCGGTTGTGCCCGCACTGGCGCGGCCGTCTTCGCACATCGTCGCAAACTTCGCGAGCACACGAAACGCAATTAATCTTGGGAGGCTGTATGTGTCACCTATTAAAAAGATCGCTTTCTCTTTTTGCGCTCCTCAGTGTGCTCGTTGGTTTTGCGAATGCCGTGTCAGCGCAGGGGGATGTACGCGCGTCTATCGAGGCCAGCAATCAACGTTGGGAAAAAGCGGTCAGTCGTGGCGACGCGGCTGGTATCGCTTCGCTTTATACCGGAACTGCGAAACTTCTTCCGCCGAACAGTCAAGTCGTGAGTGGGCAGAAGGCAATCACGAAGTATTGGAAAGGGGCGATTGATTCAGGGTTCAAAGCGATAAAGCTGACCTCCGTGGAAGTAGAGGCCCATGGCGACAGCGCCTATGAGGTGGGCAAGTACACGGTCCCGGGAGAAGGGGGCAAGGTATTGGACGCCGGAGATTACGTCATTTTATGGAAGAGGACGGATGGTCACTGGAAAATGCATCGCGACATCTGGACCACCAACACGCCTGCGCCCCAACAATAAGACGGACATCCTGCCGGACCGCGTCATCCCGTCTGGGGCGACGTCCGTTTGGGAGACCCCAACAGGTTTCCCGGACCCACTCAAAGCGTCAATAGATTCTTGCACAGGTCAACCGTGTTGCTGACTGAATATTTGCGCAGCAAGCTCGCACGATGAACATGCACAGTTCGTGGACTGATCTCCAGCCGTCGTGCGATTTCCTTGCTGCTGCAACCCTCGAGCAGCAGCATGGCGATTTCCCGCTCGCGCGCCGTGAGCGAAGCGCGTACGGCCGACACCATTTGCGGTTCAACCGACAAATCTAAGAACGTCCAGATTGCGCGGGCATATGGGGCGCGCTTGTCGACGGTTGTCCCGCTTACATGGCTCCAGAACATCTCCCCGTTCAGCCGCTTCATCAGCCAGTTGTCGGAGTAGCTTCCGCGCTTCGCGAGTAGTGGGCCGATCTTTTTTCCCCGCATGTCGAAGTCGCTCTCGCCAGCGTAAAGCACCGCGAACGACAGTCCGATTATCTCTGCGCGCGTTCCTCGCCAGATGCTCGCGAACAGCTCGTTGCAATCGACGATGATGCGCTGATCCAGAACAGCGCAGGCGATAGGGCAGAGCTCGAAAATCTGGCGGTAATCAAGTGGCTCGCCAGACACAACCCGGTTCTCTTTCACAATCAATCCCTCCCTTTGCAGCGTTTACCTAGGTAAACGAAACAGTTTGAATCACGTTTTTGGCCCGTTAAACTCGATTTTGCATTACCTAGGTGAGTAAGTAAAAGGTCAATCGCACGCAACTCCTGGCCGACCATTCACGGAGCAAAAATGGAAATATCGGAATCGCTGGGCATCGCCGAAGTTCGGCCGAGCCCACATCGGGCTATCGTGGCGACTGTTATCGGCAACGGGCTCGAGTGGTTCGATTTCACGGTGTACAGCTATTTCGCCGTGATACTCGCCAAAGTGTTTTTCCCGACAGGAAACGATTTCAGTTCGCTGCTGCTTGCGGTCGCGACATTCGGCGTCGGGTTTTTCATGCGTCCTATCGGCGGCATCGTGCTGGGTGTCTACGCGGACAAGAAAGGGCGTAAGGCCGCAATGACGCTCACCATCATGATCATGGCCGCCGGCACGACCTTGATCGCGGTGACGCCGTCATACGAATCGATAGGCCCGCTCGCGCCATTGATCATCGTGGTCGCGCGTCTGATGCAGGGTTTTTCCGCGGGCGGTGAAATGGGCACGGCCGCGGCGTTTTTGACCGAGCATGCTCCTGAAGGCCGCCGCGCGTATTACTCGAGCTGGGTGCTGTCGAGCATTGGCTTCGCCGTCCTGCTTGGCGCGGCAGCCGGCACGTTCGTGACAACGGCCCTCGACCCCGCGTCTGTCAAAAGTTGGGGGTGGCGTTTGCCGTTTCTGCTCGGCGCCCTGATCGGTCCGGTGGGATTTTATTTCCGCTCCAGGATTACTGAAACACCCGTCTATGAGCACACAACGCATCGTGTTACCGCGTCGCCGCTACGGGAATCCATAACCACGCACGGCAGAGACACATTCGGCTGTTTCGCGATGGTCATGCTATGGACAGTCGCCATCTACGTGCTGCTGTTCTATATGCCGACGTATGCGGCCAGTGTCCTGCATCTCCCGCAGTCGGACGGTTTCATTTCGGGAATGGTCGGCGGTTTTGCCATGATGTGCAGCGCGCCACTTGCCGGTTTGCTCGCCGATAGGGTGGGACCTGGACGGGTATTGGCGCCATCGGCGGTGCTGGTTTTTCTGCTCGCGTGGCCGATGTTTACCTACATTAATGCTGCCCCGG
The DNA here is from genome assembly GCF_046027605.1 of Paraburkholderia fungorum. Classification (GTDB taxonomy): domain Bacteria; phylum Pseudomonadota; class Gammaproteobacteria; order Burkholderiales; family Burkholderiaceae; genus Paraburkholderia; species Paraburkholderia fungorum_F. Next base: position 68,015 of record NZ_JAQQEF010000014.1, on the reverse strand, counting down.
GCCTGGTGTCGCTGCTGGCGTTCCAGGCTGTCTTCGGCATTCTGACCGGCACCTATACGGGTCCGATCCTGTACGCGTTTTCACGGCGTTTTCCGAGTCCCGTTCTGGCGACGGCCATATCGATTGCGTACAATTTTGGCGTGACGGTGTTCGGCGGTTTCGCGTCGTTTTTCGTCACATGGCTGATCGTTGCCACCGGAAGCACCGTCGCGCCAGCGTACTACGTCATGGTCGGCGCGGCTTTCAGTCTGGTAGGCATGTGGTTGCTGCGGCGGGTCGATTGATATGCAATGCGAGACATTAATCTGCAGGAATATGCTATTGAGCAGTGGCAAAACACTGCCCGAGGCGAAGCTCGTATACGCAACGGCCGGCCGTCTCAATGACGCACGTGATAACGTAATTCTCTATCCCACGTCGTTCGGCTCCAGCCATGTCGACATAGCATGGCTGGTCGGGCCGGGCCGGCCGCTCGACACTGACCGCTATTTCGTGATCCTGGCGAATATGCTTGGTAACGGCTTGTCGTCGTCACCGAGTCACTACCCGCCGGGCATGTTTCCGTCGATATCCGTCAGCGACAGCGTGAAGCTCCAGCACACCCTCATTCACGATGTGTTGCGCGTGGAGCGTGTAGCTTTGGTCGTTGGGTTCTCGATGGGAGGACAGCAGGCCTATCACTGGGCTGCACTATTCCCTGAAGCGGTGGAGCGCGCCGCAATCATTTGTGCGTCTGCAAGAACATCGGTTCATAACCAGGTATTTCTGGAAGGATTGAAGGCGGCGCTCACGCTCGATCCGGCCTGGAACGGCCGGTATTTCTCCGGCGCGGCGCCGCGAGGCATTCGCGCGATGGCGCAAGTCTATGCAGGTTGGGGCATGTCCGCGGAATTCTACAGACGCGCGTTATATCTCACGGCCGGATACCGCGATGTCGAAGATTTCGTGACTAACGACTGGGGCGCGTTTCTCGCCCGTACGAACCCAAACGATTTGCTGGCCATGATCGACGCCTGGCACGGCGCGGACATCAGCAACAACGCGCGCTACAACGGTGTTTTACCGAATGCGCTCGATGCCATTCAGGCGCGATGCCTGGTGATGCCAAGCCTGACGGATATGTACTTCTCCGCCGCAGAGATCTGCGACGAAGCCCGGCAGATCAATAACGTCGACATCCATCCCATTGATACGATCTGGGGTCACCGGGTCAACAATCCCAGGCAGAATCCCGATGACGCGCTGTTGGTGGAGCGCAAGCTCACCGAGCTACTTGGCTATAAGCGGTGATTCGCTTCAAGAGGTTTTCATCATCGCGCCAACCAGGCCATCGCCGCCCCGACTCTAAACCTACCCTTTAAACTCCACCGAAACAAAAATCTTCTTACACGGCTCAACGACCTCCCACGTGCCCTTAAACCCCGCCGGAATCAAAAACCGATCGCCGGCCCGCACAGTCTTACCCGTCCCATCCGCATCCCGGATCACGGACACGCCCTCAAGAATCTCGCAGTACTCACTCTCGGTGAAATTCACCGTCCATTGCCCGCAAGCGCCCTCCCAAATCCCCGCCGCGAGTTGCCCACAAGGACTAGTGAAATGGGTGTGAACAACCTGCAAAGGATCGCCGGCAATTACCGCTTCCGCCTTCGGCATGTACCCGATACTTTCCCTGGCAGGAAGCGCGAAATCTACGATGTTCAGAATGCTCATAGTGGTTCGAATATAAACAGAGTTAGAAAACAACGGGCCAAAAAAAGGGCGTAGCGCACACACCCACTGCATGCGCCACGCTCAAAAGGGATCATCTGACATCACCAAAGCACAGCACAACAGTCAATCCTCAACTCCCCGACTTCAACTGCGCCCAAAGACGGTTCTCAAGCCGCATGATCGGCGCAGGCTGCGGTCGCATCAGCGTCATCTTGTTCAGCACAGCCTCGGGCGGATACACGTTCGCATCCTGCTCGATCGCCGGCGTCACAAACCGTCTCGCGGCCCGATTCGCAGTCGGATAAAACACTTCGTTCGTAATCTCTGCGCTCACTTTCGGATCTTCGATGTAGTTCATCCACTTCATCGCTGCTTCCGGATGCGGCGCATCTTTCGGAATGACCATGACGTCCATCCACACCAGGCCCGCGTCCTTGATATTCGAGAACCGCACTTCATACGAACGCTTCGCCTCCGCCGACCGTCGCCGCGCAATCCCCACATCGCCCGAATAGCCGAACGCCACACAGATATCGTTGTTCGCCAGATCGTTGATGTAGCCGGACGAATTGAACTGAGTGATATACGGGCGTATTTTTCTCAGCACTTCATAGGCGGCCTGATAGTCGCCGGGATTGGTGCTGTTCGGATCCTTGTGCATGTACTGAAGCACGGCCGGGAACACATCCGCGGCCGCATCGAGGAAAGACACACCGCAGCTTTTCAGCTTCGAAAGATTCGCGGGATCGAACAACAGCGACCAGCTATCAACCGGCGCATCGGCGCCGAGCGCCTTCGTCACGGCCTGAACGTTGTAGCCGACTCCGTCGGTACCCCATGCCCACGGCACACCGTATTGATTGCCCGGGTCGGCGTCCGCAATCAGTTTCATCAATCCCGGATCGAGGTTCGCAAGGTTCGGCATCTTCGATTTGTCGATCTTCTGATACACGCCGGCTTCGATCTGGCGCGCCATATAGCTCGATGTAGGCACCACGATGTCATACCCGGAACTGCCCGCAAGCAGTTTGGCTTGCAGCGTGTCGTCGCTATCGTAGCTGTCATATTTCACCGTGATACCGGATTGCTTTTCGAAGCCGGGAATCGTGTCTTTGGCGATGTAGTCCGACCAGTTGTAGACGTTGATCGTCGTGTCCGCTGCGCGTGCAGCATTCATCGCGGTTAAAGCGGCCAGCGAGCACAGCATGGTGCTGGTGAGCGAGAGAAGCTTGGCATGACGGATTTTCATTTCGACTATCTCCTTGATTTCGATCTTCAGTTTTCGCCGCGGCGCAGACCTGGACACAGACGTCCAGACGCACAGGCGTGACGACCCACGCACCCATTTGTCGCGCAGGAATGCGGACGAGAGAGGGCGTGACGCCGCCTGCCGCAGCGCGAGCGCACAGCAGAGCTAAATGAAACTGGACAGACGAGCGCTATAAACCGGCCAGCGCTAGCAAGACAACTTGCCAGGCGCGGACAGGCAACCGCATTGCAGGCGTTCAACCGCTAGATAAGCGGCTCACACGCATGCAACACTTGCTCGCGAAAAGAGAAGGGGACTAAGGCAGAAGCGACGCGATTTCGTCAGTTCGCACGCCGATGGCTGCGGGCGCGGCAATGACGTTGTGTCGGCGCACAGAGCGGCGCGACAACACGGTATCAATGGACAGGGGACGGGACGGCGAAGCGCAGCGACTCCCCTGATGAGCGATTGAACAGCCGGACAGGAATGTTCTTTCCCGACCAGGCTGATATCTCACCAATGGACCACGGACTTTCACGATGGAACCCGAAGCGACGTTGAGTAGAAGTTCTCGCCAATGCAAATCGACTGCGCTGCGAGAACCACCAAACTGCCGCCCTAGGATATAGGAGCCATTATTTTCGTCAAAGGATTTTCTGACACTGTGCCGTCATAGTCGCGCAAAGTGGAATGCGTTCGATGCGAGCGTGCGCCTGAACAAGCACGGTTCGCATCGAACGACGCAGCGATAGACGACAGCAGATAGCAGTTGCGTGTTACTGACCGTCCATCGGCATGGGCTGACCCGGCATCGCAGTGGCTGCGGGAGTGCCGGTTTGCGATGACCCGTTGCCCGAGGAACCATAGCCGGTGTCATGCTGTGCGGCTACACGTGCTTCTGCGGCCTGAATATCCGCGGGATAGGTCGCATCAGTTGCAACCGCTGGGTTGTAGCCGGCCTGCTCAATCTGAACCAGTTGCGCCTTGACCTCCGCGCGGGTCAACGGTTGCTCGGACTGTGCGAACGCAGCCACCGGGGCTGCGAGAACTACAACTAGCGCGACTGCTTTGATCAGCGATTTCATGATGCTTCCCTCCGAGAATTGATTTAGTCGGCACCGCAACATGTGCTCGGTGCCCATACATCGATTCTAGGAAGCGGGCGATCCAGGGAAAACCCCTAAACCCGTAATTCAGTCTTGCAGAAAATAACAAGTCGGCGTTATGTAATGCCGCTCATAAGATATGAAGAATTACTTCAGACTCCAGAACGTATTCCAACCCGATACGCCGTTAGCTGCTGGTAAGCATTGCCCGGCCGCACGATGACCTGCTCCTGCCCGGCCATATTGACCTGATTTGGAAAGCCACCCGCTTCGAGGCAGAGTCCGGCGTGCTGCTGGTATGCAATGCCGCCGCGTCCCGTGTCCCCGTTCAGGAAATTGCCGGTATAGAACTGTAAGCCGGGCTGATCGGTCGAGACGGTCAGTTCACGCCCGCTGCCGGGGTCATATGCACATGCCACCTCGCGCATCCGCTCGATGGCACCGACCATCGCGGTATCAGGCACGTCACGCAGCACATAGCAGTGATCGAAACCGCTGGCTCTCGCAAGTTGCGCATGCGGCCAATCGAGCCGCGCGCCGATCGGCGCGCTCTGCCGGAAGTCGAACGCGTTGCCCGCCACTTCGGCAAGCTCGCAAGGAATCATCGACGCATCCACTTCGAAGAACCGGTCTGCATCGATCGACAACACATGTCCGCGGATATCGGCGCCTCGCCGGCCCGTGAGGTTGAAGTACGGATGACTCGTCAAGTTGAGCGGTGTCGCTGCGTCCGTGACGGCTTCATAGGCGATCGTCAACGTGCCGTCGTTGTCGAGCGAATAACGCACTTGCACCGTGACGTTGCCCGGAAACCCGGCGTCACCTTCGGGCGATTCGAGGCGCATGAGTAGTGCGCCATTGTCTTCGCTTGCATCCCACATCGTGCGATTAAAACCCTGCGTGCCGCCATGCAGCAGATTCGTGCCTTCATTGCGATCGAGTGTGTACTCGATGCCGTCGAGCGAGAAGCGCGCATCGGCAATGCGGTTCGCCCACCGGCCGATCAGTCCGCCCATGTAGGTTGTGGCCGCAACATATTCGGCGGCTGTGTCGTGGCCGAGCAGAATGTCGCCGAGACGTCCCGCGCGATCCGGCGCATGCCAGGAGACCAGCGTCGCGCCCAGGTCGCTAATGGCGACTTTCATGCCGTGCGCGTTGCGCAGCGTGAAGAGCCGCACGGGATCGCCGCCGGGCAGCGTGCCCCATGGCTCAGAAGAAAGAGGTGCAATGCTGATCATTTCGTCGGTCGAGGTAATAGATGAAAGGCATGCTCAGCCGGGCGTCGCCGTGGAATTCGCGCGTTCCTGGTATTCACGCGGCGTACAACCGAGTTCGCGGCGAAATACCGCGTACATGTATTGCAGCGACGTGAAGCCACACCGGATCGCTACCTCGGCGCTCGAGGCATCGCGCTTGGCCAGCAGCGCCTTTGCGACATCGAGCTTGTGCCGCAGGATTTCCTGATGCACGGTGCATTGCCGTTCACGTCGAAAGTACTCTTCGAGCGAAGAACGCGACACACCCACGTAATCGGCAACCTGTTCGGTGCGAATGCCCTGGCAAGCGTACTGACGGATGAAGTGCCGCGCGCGCATCACATAGGGACTCGCTAGCGGCTGGTGTTGGGTCGATTCGAGCACGTTGATGCCTACCGGCGGCACGAGAATGCGCCGCCCCGGAAAACGTGCGCCATGCAGCATCTGATGCAGCAGGTGAGCGGCGGTGCGTCCCATTTCCTCGGTGCCTTGAATCACGGAGGAAAGCGGAATACGAGTGAGCGTGCGCGTAAGTGGATCGTTGTCGATGCCGATGATCGCGATTTCTTCGGGTACGGGAATACCCGCGATCAAACAGGCCTGCAATAGATGCCGCGCACGAGCGTCGGTGACGGCGATGATGCCGACCGGCTTCGGCAATTGGCTCAACCACGCGGTGAGCTGTTCGGTTGCCTGATTCCATGACGGCGCACTGGTCGACAGCCCGCGATAGATCTCGGTGCCGATCTGCTCGGCACTGTGGCCGTTCGCGCTGCGCAGGTGAGCGAATGCGAGCTCACGTTGCTGCGCCCAGCGATTTTCTTGCGCCTGCGGCAGGCTATACAACGCGAAATGCTCGAGTCCCGCGCCGATCAGATGCGTATAGGCAAGCGAAACGAGCTTGCTGTTATCGGTTGCGATATAGGGTAAGTCCGGAGGATAGTGCGCCGGATCTTCGAACGACGAACCGACCGCCACCACCGGCAGCGCGCAATCACGCAGCGCTTCGCCCACAGCGGGATCGTCGAAATCCGCGATGATGCCGTCACCGTCGAAACGCTCGATACCCGTCAACCGGCAGCGGAAATCTTCTTCGAGGAAGAGATCCCACGCCACGCGCGTGGACAGCAGGTAATTGCCGATGCCGGTGATGATCTCGCGGTCATACACCTTGTTCGCGTTGAACAGCAGCGCGATCCTATGGGTCGTCTGGGGTGTTTGCGGACGGGTCATGGCAGTGGGCGGCGTGCGGATCGTCAGGACTCGCGGCGCCTTCGTCTCCTGTAGGGTGCGCTCCGAAGGCAGCACCGTTTTTAAGCGTCTGGTTATTCTAGGCCGCGAAGCTCGCGCCGGTGTGAAACAAACGCGTGGGCAGTGAGAAACGTTAAGCACGCTGCGCAATTTCGCAATTGCCGATGCCTCTGGCAAGCGGCAGCATGGCGTCACCTTATCGACCGGCGCGGCGATGTCGCACGGGTTGCAATGCAGCATGGGACCTGAGTAAGCGCTAAGGCGCTAAATCCAGGTCGACACAGGAGACGCTGATGTCCTACTTCGAACACATTCCCGAGATCCGCTATCAAGGCCCGCAATCGGATAACCCGCTTGCGTATCGCCACTACGACAAGAGCAAACGCGTGCTCGGCAAGACACTCGAAGAACACTTGCGCATCGCCGTGTGCTACTGGCATACGTTCGTCTGGCCGGGCGTGGATATCTTCGGGCAGGGGACATTCCGGCGTCCGTGGCAGCAAGCAGGCGACGCCATGGAGCGGGCGCAACAAAAGGCCGATTCGGCATTCGAGTTGTTCTCGAAGCTTGGTACCCCGTACTACACGTTTCACGATACCGACGTCGCACCGGAAGGCAATAGCCTGAAGGACTATAGCGAGAACTTTACGCGTATCGCCGATTATCTGGCGCGCAAGCAGCAGGATACCGGCATCAAACTGTTGTGGGGCACGGCCAATCTGTTCTCGCATCCGCGTTACGCCGCGGGCGCGGCGAGCAGCCCCGATCCGGAAATTTTCGCGTTTGCCGCCACGCAGGTTCGTCATGCGCTCGACGCAACCCAACGGCTCGGTGGTGAAAACTATGTGCTGTGGGGCGGGCGGGAAGGCTACGACACGCTGCTCAATACCGACCTCGCGCGCGAACGGGATCAGCTTGCCCGGTTCCTGCACATGGTCGTCGAGCACAAGCACAAGATCGGCTTCAACGGCGCACTGCTGATCGAACCGAAGCCGCAGGAGCCGACCAAGCATCAATACGACTACGACGTGGCGACCGTACACGGCTTCCTGCTGCAATACGGGCTCGAAAAAGAGATTCGCGTGAACATCGAGGCCAATCACGCGACCCTGGCCGGTCACTCGTTTCATCACGAGATCGCTACCGCCTACGCGCTGGGCATTTTCGGCAGCGTCGACGCGAATCGCGGCGATCAACAAAACGGCTGGGATACGGATCAGTTTCCGAACAGCGTCGAAGAACTGACGCTGGCCTTCTACGAAATTCTCAAGCACGGCGGCTTCACGACCGGCGGGATGAATTTCGACGCCAAGGTGCGGCGGCAGAGTGTCGATGCGGAAGATCTGTTTTTCGGCCATATCGGGGCAATCGATAATCTGGCACTCGCCGTCGAGCGCGCGGCGACGCTGATTGAAAACGACCGGCTCGAGCAGTTCAAACGTCAGCGCTACGCAGGCTGGGAGTCGGAGTTTGGCCGCAAGATCCTGACGGGCGACTATTCGCTCGCGACGCTGGCCACGGATGCATTGACCCGTGACCTGAATCCGCAGCACGCGAGCGGCCGCCAGGAGCAGTTGGAAAACGTTGTGAATCAGGCGATTTATAGCAGGCGCTAAAAGGCAGTCACGAAGTAACGCCCAAACAGGGCGCGCAGTAAACGATAAAAATCGCACGGCCACGTCGACCGCGCGAGACAGGAAGCTTTGGGTTGTCGCTTGTCCGGTTCTGTGGCTCGCAGCACAGACCGTCCAATCCGGTATTCCGGCTATCAGAACAAGGAGTGAGACATGAAATTCGCAACGCGTCGTACCGTACTGAGTTCGCTCGTGTGTGGAGCGATGCTCGCCAGCCTGTCGCTTGTCGCGCCACTCGCGCATGCAAGCAAGGACCACCCTGAAATTGGTTTCTGTATCGATGATCTGCGCGTCGAGCGCTGGTCGCGCGATCGAGACTATTTCGTTGCCGCAGCAGAAAAGCTTGGCGCCAAAGTATCGGTGCAATCCGCCGATGCGAGCGAAGAGCGACAGATTTCGCAAATCGAAAACCTGATCTCGCGCGGCGTGGACGTGATCGTGATCGTGCCGTTCAATTCGAAGACGCTCGGCAATGTGGTCGCCGAAGCCAAAAAAGCGGGCATCAAGGTCGTTTCGTATGACCGCCTGATTCTCGATGCCGACGTGGACGCCTATATCTCGTTCGACAACGAGAAGGTCGGCGAGCTGCAAGCGCAAGGCGTCTACAACGCGCAACCGAAGGGCAACTACTTCCTGCTCGGCGGCGCGCCGACCGATAACAACGCGAAGATGCTGCGCGAAGGCCAGCTCAAGATCCTGAAGCCCGCGATGGATAAGGGCGACATCAAGGTGGTCGGTCAGCAATGGGTACCGGAGTGGAGCGCGTCGACCGCGCTGCGCATCACTGAAGACGCGCTCACGGCGAACAACAACAAGATCGACGCAATCGTCGCCTCTAACGACGGCACCGCGGGCGGCGCGATTCAGGCGCTCGCCGCGCAGCATATGGCGGGCAAAGTGCCGGTATCGGGTCAGGACGCCGATCTGGCCGCAGTGAAACGTGTGATCGCCGGTACGCAGACCATGACCGTGTACAAGCCACTGAAACTGATCGCAGGCGAAGCGGCAAAACTCTCCGTCGCACTTGCGAAGGGCGAGAAGCCGGCCTTTAACGCCCAGTACGACAACGGCAAGAAGAAGGTCGACACAGTGCTTCTGCAACCTACCTTGCTCACCAAGAGCAATGTCGACGTGGTCGTTAAGGACGGCTTCTACACCCAGGCCCAGCTCGCGAGCCAATGAGCGTAACGTGTGCGCGGTAGAAGCCGGTGTGCCTGATACGCGTCAGGCACACCGGCGTCACCGCGCGCCTTGCAGCGAGGCATAGCGAATGACGCAACCATTACTGACGATGCGCGGCATCGTCAAGACGTTTTCCGGCGTGAAGGCGCTGGACGGCATCGACCTGACGGTGGCCCCAGGCGAGTGCGTGGGCTTGTGCGGAGAAAACGGCGCGGGCAAATCGACGCTGATGAAAGTGCTGTCCGGCGTCTACCCTCACGGTACCTGGGACGGCGAAATCATCTGGGAAGGTGAGCCGCTGAAGGCCGTGAGCATAAGGGACACGGAACGCGCGGGCATCATCATCATCCACCAGGAGTTGATGCTGGTGCCGGAGCTCTCGGTTGCGGAGAACATCTTTCTCGGCAACGAAATCACGCTGCCCGGCGGCAGAATGAATTACGCCGCGATGTATCAGCGCGCCGATGAACTGCTGCGCGAACTCGGCATAAGCGGAATCAATTCCGCACAACCGGTGATGAACTACGGCGGCGGTCACCAGCAATTGATCGAGATCGCCAAGGCGCTGAACAAGCGCGCAAAGCTGTTGATCCTGGATGAACCGTCGTCGTCGTTGACCGCTACGGAGATTCATATCCTGCTGGATATCGTGCGCGATCTGAAGCGCCGCGGTGTCGCCTGCGTGTATATCTCACACAAGCTCGACGAAGTAGCGGCCGTGTGCGACACGATCAGCGTGATTCGCGACGGCCGCCATGTCGCTACCGAGCCGATGCGTGCGCTGACCACGGACCGCATCATTTCGCTGATGGTCGGCCGCGAGATCAAGAACCTGTTTCCGCGCGAACCTCATCCCATTGGCGACGTGATCTTCGAGGCACGCCACGTCACCTGTTTCGATGTCACTAATCCACGCCGCAAGCGTGTCAACGACGTGTCGTTTGCGCTGCGACGTGGCGAGATTCTCGGTGTTGCGGGTTTGGTTGGCGCGGGGCGCACGGAGCTGATGCAGGCGATCTTCGGCGCGTATCCCGGTGTGAGCGAAGCGACGGTGGTGATGGAAGGCAAGCCATTGAAGATTCGCGCACCCGTGGACGCGATTCGCGCCGGTGTGGGTATGGTGCCGGAAGATCGCAAGCGTCACGGCATCGTGCCGGGTCTGAGCGTCGGGCACAACATCACGCTTGCTGTGTTGCAACGCTTCGCGAAGGGTGGCCGGATCGATTCCGCCGCCGAACTCGACACGATTCACACGGAGATGAAGCGGCTTTCAGTGCGTGCCGCGCATCCCATGTTGTCGATCGCGAGCCTGTCGGGTGGCAATCAGCAGAAGGCTGTGCTCACGCGCATGCTGTTGACCGACCCCAAAGTGCTGATCCTCGACGAACCGACTCGCGGTGTCGACGTCGGTGCGAAATACGAAATCTACAAACTGATTTTTCAACTGGCACAGCGTGGCATGTCGATCGTGATGGTGTCGTCAGAATTGCCCGAAGTACTGGGCATCAGCGACCGCGTGCTGGTGATCGGCGAAGGCGAATTGCGTGGTGATTTCGTCAACGACGGCCTCACGCAAGAGGACATTCTCAGCGCCGCGATCCGTCCTGTGCAGCGATCCCTAAACCCAGGCGCACCAACCGAAGCGAGTGCCGCATGACTCCCGACGTCACTTCCCAATCCGCAGAAGGCGCCGCGCCACGAGGCGCATTCGGTGGCCCGCAGCGCATTCAGCAATTATTCGCGCGCTACAAGATTCTCGCGTTGCTGATCGCCGTGGCCGTGATCTGGATTTTCTTTTCTTTTCTGACGCACGGCGCGTTTGTCACACCGCGTAATCTGTCGAATCTGCTGCGGCAGATGTCGATTACCGGCATGCTCGCATGCGGCATGGTGTTCGTGATCATCGCAGGCGAGATCGATCTGTCGGTCGGATCGTTGCTGGGTTTGCTCGGCGGCGTGGCGGCGATTCTCGACGTGAACCGGCATTGGCCGATCGGCGTCACCGTGCCGGTGGTGATGCTGCTCGGTGTACTCGTCGGCATGTTCAATGGATGGTGGTCGACGTATCGGCGAGTGCCTTCGTTTATTGTCGGCCTGGGCGGCATGCTCGCGTATCGCGGCATTCTGCTCGGCGTCACGGGCGGTTCGACGATTGCGCCGGTTTCCGACGGCTTTGTGTTCGTCGGCCAGGGGTATTTGCCGCGCGTCGCGGGCGACTCGCTCGCTGTCGTGCTGTTCGTGGTGCTGGCGTTTCTGACGCTGCGCCAACGGCGCAACCGCGAGCGTTATAAGTTGCGCGTGGTGCCGGTATGGCAGGACGTCATGAAGGTGGTCGGCGCCGGCGTGATTCTGGCCGCGTTTGTCGCCACGCTCGATCGTTATGGCGGGATTCCCGTGCCGGTTTTGCTGCTGCTCGCGCTGCTAGGGATTTTCACGTGGATCGCCACACAGACCGTGTTCGGGCGACGCATCTATGCGGTGGGTTCCAATCTGGAAGCGACGCGGCTTTCCGGCGTGAATACCAATCGCGTGAAGCTCGCCATCTTCGCGTTGATGGGACTGATGTCCGCGTTCGCCGGGATCGTCAATACGGCGCGGCTTGCGGCCGGTTCGCCGTCGGCGGGATCGATGGGCGAACTCGACGCGATCGCTGCGTGCTTTATCGGCGGCACCTCGATGCGTGGCGGTTCCGGTACGGTGTATGGGGCGTTGATCGGCGCCCTGGTGATGGCGAGCCTGGACAACGGCATGTCGATGCTCGACGTCGACGCTTACTGGCAAATGATCGTGAAGGGCAGCATTCTCGTGTTGGCTGTTTGGATCGATGTTGTGTCGGGGTCGAACCGGCGGTGAAGCGCTTGGCGGCAAGGCGTGTCGGCCATGGAGCGGTTCATCACTAGTTCGTATTTTGCGCGCCTCCGGCGCCGCAGAACGCCAAATCAGTTGAACGCCGACGCATGTTTCGATTGTCGGGATGGATTCTCATTCTTCTCCCGATTGCCGTCGTCGGAGTGTCGCAAATTCGTCATCGAGACACCCTGTTCATGTTGATAGACGGGATAGTGCTGTTAGAGATATTCCTAGGCGGACTCGGGTGGTTCACGCTGTGGATGGCGGGCCAATGTAAGGAATGCGCACGTCAGATGGGAGCAACTCTATAGGATGTTCGAATATCCGTTCGCTTTCCAGACAGAACCCGTCCATTTGTCGCACCGGCCAAACAGAAGTCTTGATATTAACAACTGAGCTAAGTCGCCGTACCCAGATCCCTTCTGGACGTTTCCGCAATCAGCAGCAACGCAGCAATCGAAATGACCGCTGACGCGACCATAAGCCACGCAACCGAGGATCCCTTCCCGGTGGCCGACAGTAGTGCCGTCGTGACGATCGGCGTCGCGGCGCTGCCCAACAGTCCAGACAGCATGTAGCTGACCGACAGGCCGGAGTACCGAATCTGAGCGCCGAACGGCTCCGCGAGAAAAGTGGCAATTGGTCCGTAGTTGGCGGCGAAAGCGGTCATCATTAGCAGGTATCCCAGCAGTGCGAAGGGAAACTCGCGGGTGTCGAGCAGCCAGGATAGCGGGAATGCCAGCAACGCTTCAGCGACAATTCCGCCGACGATCACAAGCTTGCGCCCGATCAGATCCGAAAGCCGCCCAGATGCGGGCAACTTCACGACGCAAAGCGCGCCCTCGACAAACGAGCTGGTTAAAACGCTCTTCGCCTAGGGTTGTTCGATGGGAACGACAAGGCTCCGACTATATGGCCGGCGCGGCACGGTCCATGCTGATAGTTTGCATCATGAACTTTGGAGACCATCATGAGCAGATCAGCGCGGGTGCTCGCCCTCGTCGCGGGCGTAGCTTTCGGGGCGTCAGCAGGCGTGCAAGCACAGCAGGAGCGACCAAAGACGGCAAGTGGAACTGGCGCCATTGACTCTGGCACTGCCAGCAAGAAAATGGACGAGGCGGGAAACAAGGGAAGTCCTGGCAACGCGAGCGGGACGCTGATGGACAAGCGCTCGAAGGCTATGTCGCCTTCAGGCGCGTCGTCCACAGATAAATCGGGCGAGGTTCGGCAGTAAGCCGCTGCTAGTCATTGACGGAGGCTGCTATGCGAACATAGCCGAGCCGTTCTACGATCCGCGACGATTGGGCGGCCGGGGGAGCCGTCATCATCAATTTCGAGTCAGAAAGCCCCACCGACCTTCCTCGGCGATAGATCTTGTGATCGGCGGTATCCCGCTGCCAGCAATTCCCCCCCGCGGCTTCATCGCAGCGGAAATCACGAACGCGAAGCGGCAGCGCTGATGCGCCGTGGTCGGAGCAACGCAAGCGCTCTAACGGGCGTTGTGTGGAAGGCTCTTGTGAATCGCCGTCGCGGCAATGGCCGCTTCGCCCGAGGCAACGCTGATCTGATTGAGGGTATTGACGATGTCGCCAGCCGCGTACAGACGTTGGATGCTCGTACGCTGATGCTTGTCGGTTGTCACCATTCCATCCTCGTCGCGCCCTACTTCAAGTCCCAATACATCGGTCTGAGGATGGCAACCCATGACCGGATATACCGAGTCGAAACGGTGGATGACTCCGCCTTGATCGATGATCTGTATCGCCTGGTCATCGCCCGTAGGTGCTTCGAGTCTCGATAGAGCTATCAAACTGACGCCACTGGCCGCAGCTGCATCCACTTCTGCGCCAGAGAGCCCGTCAAGGTCGGACGCCACCACAGACACGTCGCGTGAAAAAGTCCGCATAAAGATGGCATGCGGTAGCGCGCACTTCGCCGGTCCTAACATCGCGACCCGCCTGCCTTCACTCTCGTAACCGTCGCATATCGGACAGAGGCGGAACAGGCCGGCGCGCGTCAACTCATCGGCGTTGGGCACCAAGGGCAGTCCGTCACGTATACCGGCGGCGAGCAAAACACGCCTGGCGTGTACCGAGCACGCTGTGTCCGCGTCACCGCCTCGTAGTGGACGATAGTCAATCCGGAATCCATCGCCGACAGCCACGATGCTTTCCACCACGGCATGTTCGGGCGCCACGTCGTAGAGCGTAAGCTGTTCACGCAGGTTCGCCAGCCAGGCCTCACCGCTGATACCCGCTGGAAAGCCGGGCACGTTGCGCGCAATGGGGATAAGTCGCGCGCGACTTTCGCCAGCGTCGAAGACGCGCGTCGTCCGGCGATAGCGCGCAAGATAAAGAGCCGCAGTCAAGCCGGCGGGCCCTCCGCCTACGATTACACAGTCGATCGAACTATTCATCGGAAAGCACCGCCATTAAGCACAATGACCGCACAACGCCCTTCAGCAACGCGCGCTACGGACGGCGAGCATCGACCGCGAGTCAGGTCGCTGCACGCGCGTCCTCTATCGTTTCAGTTTCAGGTGACGTAGCACTGATGGGGGCATTGTCATCATTGGATTGCGTATCCTCGCGGGAGAGTCCTTCAAGCCCGCAACGTTCATGCCGCGACCGCGCATTGGCGCCGGCGCCGCCCGTGGCTGGTGTCAAACCTGGCACGCTACGGACCCGTCCATCGTTTCCCTGTTCCGCGTTTCATGGGGTTCCGTGATCGCGGGCGTCATTCTCTCGTTGATCGTCTATCTCATCCTTACTGTACTCGGAGCGGCGATAGGCACGTCGGCCCTTTCTCCACTCACGCGGCCCAACCCGCTGCAGGGTTTTGGCTTTGGGTCAGGCGCCTATCTGATCATCATGAAGGTCATCGCGGTATTTGTGGGCTCTTACTTCGCGGGTCGCTGCGCGCCCGTGCTGGGATGGCTTCACGGCCTGCTTGCGTGGGCAGTCATGATTCTGATGGTGGTCTATGGCGCGACCGCGCTGGTCGGGGGCGCGATGAGTACCGCCGGAAGCGTCGCGCAGACCGGTGCGACAGTCGGGGCGACAGCTAATCTGTCGGGGACGGCCGGCGCGGTGACCCACTCCCTGGCGCAACAGGTACAGGGTGCGTTCGCCTCCGCGACCGCTGAGGCATCGAGCCCCCAGACTGAAGCCGATGCACGTCAGGCCGCCGACACAGCAGCACGCGGCGTAGCACGGGCGTCATGGTTTTCGTTCGCCGCACTCATAGTCGGCGCAATCATTTCGATCGTCTCGGGCCAGGCAGGCTTTCGTCATCAGCCGCCGTTCGAAGAAGCCGGTGGCGCTTCGACTGAAAGTGCCCTTCGGAGCCGCAATCCGCTTCCTGAAGTGCCTGGCTACCGGGCATCTTGATGCCCGGTTCCGACACCACCGATAGTTCAAACTCGTGCGAAACACAGGTTCAAGCTTAGCTGAGCGGCATAGCCGCCAAGCCCTGTTTTCGACGCCCATAGTTCAACCTTAAGTGAATCACGACAGTCAGTTCACGCCGAGAAGCGACTTCGGCTCCATGAACGCTTCCAGCCCGAAAGTACCGTACTCCCTACCGATGCCCGATTGCTTGAAGCCGCCGAACGGTGCAGCGGGTTCGTGTGCCAGTGTGTTGACCAGCACGCGCCCCGCGTCGATGCGAGTGGCCACGGCGCGAGCCCGCGCCGCATCGGCTGAGAGTACGTAAGCTTGCAGCCCGTAGCTTGTGTCATTGGCGATCGCGATCGCTTCCTCGGTATCGCGATACGCAATGATCGACAGCACGGGTCCAAAAATCTCCTCTCGGGCAATCGTCATGTCATTGCTGACGCCGCTAAACACGGTAGGCCGCACGAACCAGCCGCGCTCCAGTCCTGCGGGCCGGCCTTCGCCACCGGCAATCAGGCGCGCACCTTCGTCGATGCCAATGCGGATATAGCGCTGCACGCGTTCCCATTGTTTGCGGCTGACCATCGGGCCGATCTGCGTAACCGGGTCGCGCGGATCACCAGCTTGCGTGCGAGCGACTTCAAGACGCACCCGCTCTTCGAATTCCGCAAGACGGCTTTGCGGCACCAGGATGCGTGTGCCGGCAATACATGCCTGGCCGCTGTTCATAAAACCGGCTTGGAGCGCCAGCGGAACCGCTTCGGCGAAATCGGCGTCGTCGAGGACAAGCACCGGCGATTTGCCGCCCAACTCCAACGTGACGCGCTTCAATGTCTCGGCGCCCGTGCGCAGAATCGTCTTGCCGACAGCCGTCGATCCGGTGAAGGAAATCTTCGCCACATCGGGATGCGCGCTGATTTCCGCGCCGACAGTTTCGCCGCGGCCCGTAACAATGTTGAACACGCCAGCCGGCAAACCGGCATCGTGCAATGCCTCGGTCACGATCTGCGTCTGGATCGCGCTCATCTCGCTCGGTTTGATCACGGCCGTGCAGCCGGCCGCCACGGCCGCCGCCAGTTTCCCGCAGATAAAGCCGCCATTGCTATTCCACGGCGTAATCAATCCGGCGACGCCGAGCGGTTGCATGACGACGTCGGCCGTGCCGGCGCGCCGCGTGAATTCGTAGCTTCGCAGCACCGTGACGACACTCGCAATCACGTCGGCCGGATACTTCGCCATCCAGCGCGCACGTGAAACCGGTGCGCCGTATTCGTCGACGATCGCTTCGAAGAGCTGCTCTTCTCTTGCTTGAACCGCGTCGTGCATGCGTTCGAGCAGCGCGATGCGTTCCTCTTTGCTCGTGCGCGAAAACTGCGGGAAGGCTTGTTTGGCGGCGGCGATGGCGCGGCGCGCGTCTTCTGCGTCGGCGAGATGCACCTTGCCGATAACCGTCTCCCTAGCCGGATTGAACAGCTCGAACCATTCCTCGCCGTGCGGCGTGACGAACGCCCCGTCGATATACACCGTGTCGATTTGCTGCATGAAAGCTCCTGGACAAAAGTCGTGTTGCGTCAACGATAGGCTCAAGGGATTAGGCTGACTAGCCATATAATCAAGGATGATTCGTTGAGCAGGATGGGATAATGAAAACGCCCGGTTTGAGCGAACTGGAAGGCGTGCTGGCGGTGGCGCGCCATCGCAGCTTCCGCGCGGCGGCAACGGAACTCGGTGTGTCGACATCGGCGCTAAGCCATGCGATTGCGGCGTTGGAGGCGCGCATTGGGGTGCGGCTGTTCAATCGCACGACGCGCAGCGTGTCGCTATCCGAAGCGGGCGCGCAATTCGTCGACAGTGTGGCGCCCGCGCTGTCGACGATACGCGTGGCTATCGAGCAGGCCGGCAGCTATCGCGACACGCCCGCGGGCACGCTGCGCATCAACACCTCGGCAGGCGCGGCGCGGCAGGTCATGCCCTTATTGCTGGACTACCTGCGCCGCTATCCGGAGATGAAGCTCGATCTCGTCACCGAGGGGCGCATGATCGACATCGTGGTGGAAGGCTTTGACGCCGGCATTCGTCTGGCTGAGTCCGTGCCGCAGGACATGATCGCGGTCCCGTTCAACGCGCCGCAGCGCTTTGCGGTAGTTGGGAGTCCAGCTTATTTCGCCGATCATCCCAAGCCGCGCACGCCCGACGATCTGCGCGCGCACCGTTGTATCCGGCTGCGCATGCCGAGCGGGCGCATTTATCACTGGGAGTTCGAGCGGCGTGGCGAGGCGATCAGCGTCGATGTGCAGGGCATGCTGACGCTCGACGAACCCTTGCTGGTGATGCAGGCGGCCCGCGAGGGCTTCGGGTTGGCGTATATGACGGAATGGAACGTGGCCGCGGATTTGGAGGCGGGAACGTTGCAGCGCGTGCTGGAAGACTGGACGCCGCCGTTCGACGGGCTGTGTCTCTACTATCCAGGACGGCGCCATGTGCCGGCGGGGCTGCGGGCGTTGATTGAGATGATTCGGGAGGGCGGGGGGAGCTAGGCCGTTCAAAGGCTTTTCGTATGCGCGTTCGGCGCGTCATCGACTCGGCGCCCGATCGTTAGCAAAAATACGCCACGCCTGCGCTTCTTCGCCGTTCAACCCAGGTGCACTGCAGCGTGCCGCCACGCGACCAATAGCATTTAATGAACTGACATACGGCACGCGCATGTCCTTTTTCGCTAAGGCTCCGTCAGCGCCGAACCTGACGGCTGAACCTCTGGCTTTCAGTCCTCCACGCACTCGCCCGTCTTATTAGTGTTCTGAAGTACTAATCGCGAGCGTGCCCCGCGCTTTCACAGCTTCCCCGTCACCGTGCAAGCTGACCGAGCCATACGATGTTAAAGCGCAGAACCTTCCTGCTAGGCGGCGCCAGCGCCCTCGGCGCATTGCTGGTCGGCTGGTCGGTGCTGCCGCCGGGCCAGCGCCTGACCCCCTCCGCGCCGCTGCCGGCCGAAGGTAACCAGCTCGCGCTCAACGGCTGGGTCAAAATCGCCGCCGACAACAGCGTCACGATCATGATGTGCAAAGCGGAAATGGGCCAGGGTATCCACACCGGCCTCGCGATGCTGCTGGCCGAGGAACTGGATGCCGACTGGTCGCACGTCCGAGTCGAAAACTCGCCGATCGACAGGATCTACAACAGTGTGCAGAACATCATCGACGATCTGCCGTTTCGTCCGGACGACGACAGCACGGTCAAGCGCGCCACTGTCTGGCTGACCCGCAAGCTAGTGCGCGACGCCGGCACGATGATGACGGGCGGCTCATCGAGCATGAACGATCTATGGACGCCGATGCGCGAAGCCGGCGCCTCGGCGCGCGCGATGCTGATCGGCGCGGCGGCCGGGCAATGGAAGGTGCCGCCCGGCGAATGCCGTACGGAAGGTAGCTACGTACTGCACGCATCAGGCCACAGGGCGAGCTTCGGCGAACTCTCCACGTTGGCCGCACAGCAGCCGCTGCCGCGCAAGGTCGCGCTGAAAGATCCCGCGGACTTCAAACTGATCGGCAAACCAATGCGACGCATCGAAGCCGCATCGAAAATCAACGGCACGGCCCGGTTCGGCATCGACGCATTGCCCGACCGTCTCATCTACGCGAGCGTGGTGATGTGTCCGACACTGGGCGGCACGGTGGCGCACTTCGACGCCACGCCTGCTACAAAAATGCCGGGTTTTATCAAGGCGTTCGCGTTACCGCGCTACGCCGGCGGCAGCGGCGGTGTTGCGGTTATCGCGGACAACCCATTCCGCGCGATGAACGCGGTCAGCGCCATCGACGTAGTGTGGAACAATGGTCCCGCGGCCACGCTGTCGAGCGCGGATGTGGATGCCCACCTCGCGCAAGTACTGGATAGCAGCGACGGCCACGCTTACTACCAACACGGTGACGTCGACGCCGCATTGAGCGGCGCGGCGCGAACCCTCGCCGCCGAGTACCACGCACCGTATCTCGCGCATGGCGCGGTCGAACCGGTGAATTGCACGGTGCAGGTGGCGGACGGCACGGCCACCGTCTGGGTCTCGACGCAAATGCCGGCCCTCGCGCGGCAGCACGTCGCGAAGGTGCTGGACATCGACGCCGACAAGGTCGACGTGCAAACGCAACTGCTCGGCGGTGCTTTCGGGCGTCGTCTCGAACTCGATTTCATCGCGCAAGCCACGGCGATTGCGCGCGAAGGCGGCGGACGTCCGGTGCAAACGATCTGGTCGCGTGCGCAGGACTTCACCCACGATTTCTATCGTCCGGCGTGCGTGTCGCGATTGAAGGCCGGTTTCGACAAGGACGGCAAGCTGGTCGCGTGGCATGCCACGTCTGCGAGTCAGGCGATCGTGCCGGAAGCGCTTGCGCGTTACTACGGTGTGCCCCGCATTCCGATCGACAAGACCACTTGCGAGGGCGCGTTCGATCAGCCGTACGAATGGCCCAGCGCGCGCGTGGCACACAAGATCGTCGAATTGCCGGTGCCGGTGGGATTCTGGCGATCGGTCGGCCATTCGCATCAGGCGTTTTTCACCGAGGGCTTTACCGACGAGCTCGCCGTAGCCACCGGTCAGGACCCGATTGCGTTTCGCGCGTCGCTGCTCGCGCAGCATCCGCGTCACCTGGCCGTGTTGAGGCGCGTTGCCGCGCTATCGGAGTGGGACCGTCCAATGGCTCACCGCGCTGACGGCAGTAAGCAGGCGCGTGGTGTTGCGCTGCACGAAGCGTTCGGCAGTGTCGTCGCGCAAGTGGTGGAAGTATCGGTCGGTCCGAATAAGCTGATTCGCGTGCATCGGGTGGTCTGCGTGATCGACTGTGGACTGCCGGTGAACCCGAACCTGATTCGTCAGCAGATGGAGAGCGGCATCGTGTTCGGCCTCTCGACAGCGTTGCAGGACGAAATCACCATCAACGCCGGACAGGTGACGCAGAAGAACTTCGTCGACTTTCCCGTCGTGCGGATGAACGATTGCCCACTGATCGAAACCGACATCATGCCGAGCCAGATGCACCCGCAGGGCGTTGGCGAACTGGGCGTGCCGCCGGTCGCGCCGGCGGTGGCCAACGCGATCTTCGCGCTGACCGGCCAGCGCTTGCGCGCATTGCCGTTGAGGCTCGCATGAAACGCATCGGATTGACGGAGACAAGCATGGGATCGCTGAACATCAACGGCCGGGCGGTGGCCGTGCAGGCCGAACCGGATATGCCGCTGCTGTGGGTGCTGCGTTGCGATCTTGGCATGACCGGCACCAAGTTCGGCTGCGGCGTGGGCATTTGCGGCGCGTGCACGATCCATCTGGACGGCAAGGCGGGTCTTGCGTGCCAGACGCCCATGTCGAGCTTGCACTCGCAGAAGATCACGACCATCGAAGGCGTGCAGGGCGCCGAAGCGCAGGCGCTAAAAGCGGCGTGGATCGATCTCGACGTGGTGCAGTGCGGCTACTGCCAAAGCGCGCAGTTGATGGCCGCCTGCGCGCTGCTCAAGCAGAAGCCTGATCCCACCGATGCGGACATCGACGCGGCGATGTCCAACATCGTGTGCCGTTGCGGCACGTACCCGAGGGTGCGGGCGGCGATTCATCAGGCGGCCGCGAAGCGGCGGCCTGCTTAGGGCTGAAATCGCTGCGGCGGGCGCGGGCGCTTGCGTAAGCCGTTCGCTCGCCGATAACGCGGCAATCACACGGTAATCACCAACCAGGCGAACTCAATTCGCCAGCATCTCCACGACCGCGACGACTACCGTGAAAACGCCGATACAACCGCCCAGTGTGGCTGCGCCTTGCAGGAAATGCGACATACGTGACCCCGTAACGTGGTGTTGAGGCTCGTATTTAACCTGAATTGAAAGGTAAAAGAAAGCTTGTCAATAATAGCGATTTACCCGGATGTCAAAACCCGTCAGGGTGTTTTGCCAGCCGCCGCTGGCACGTCCTTAACCGGCACCGCAGCAGCAGGAGTCGCAGCCCCGGTCCCCGGCGCCGTCTGCGCATCAATCTCCCAGCCACCGCCAAGCGCGAGGAACAGGTTGACCTGGTCGATCGCCACCTGACCTTCCGCGGCCGCGACCTGCGACTTCGTCGACGTCAGCGTGCGCGTCGCGTCGAGATCCGAAATGAACGACTCGCGTCCGGCTAGATACAGCCGATGCGTTTCATCCGCCGACTCGGTCGCCGATTTCAACGCGGCACGCAGAGCGTCGGCGCGGGCGGCGTCCGACGCGTAGGTTGCGAGGTTGGTCTCGGTTTCGCGCAACGCGGTCAGTACCACGCCGTCGAACTTCGCCAGTGCCACGTTGCTCGACGCCGCCGCTTCGCGGACCCGGCCACGCGCGCCATTGGCCGGAAAGGTCCAGCTGATCAACGGACCGAAGGCCCAACGAGCCGTGGGCGACGTGCCGAGGTCCTCGAGAATCCCGGTCAAACCCGCCGACGCCCCGATGCTCACCGTTGGATACAACGCGCCGGTGGCCACGCCGATGCGCGCCGTCGAAGCCGCCAGTTGGCGCTCGGCCTCGCGCACGTCCGGGCGGCGCCTGAGCAGCGCGGCGCCGTCGCCGACCGGGATCGGCTGACGGATTTGCGGCAGCGTGTTGCAGGCCAGCACGGCCGGCGGCAAATCGGACGGTGCGCGCGCCAGCAGCGCCGCGAGCCGGTATTGCGCGATCTGGCGGCGCGCCGTATAGCGCGGAATATCCGCCGACAAGGTATCGACCTGGGTCTGCCCGCGTGTTACGTCAGGCTGATTGCCGCGGCCCGCGTCGCGCAATCGGCGCGACACGTCCACGCGCTGCTTCTGCAACGCCAGCGACTGCTGCGCGATCCTCAGCTCCTCGGCGGCGGAGCATTGTTCGACGTAAGAGCGCACCACGTCGGCCACCACCGTGATCCGGGCGAGATCGCCGGCCGCTTGCACGGATTCCGTATCAGCCGACGCCGCTTCGACACCCCGCCGCAGCTTGCCGAACAGATCGATTTCGTACGAGATGCTGATACCGATGTCACCTTCGTTAGCGACCGGCAGTTTGTTGAAGAGCAGATACTGCTCGGCCGATTCCTGAGCCCGCTCGAAGGCCGCCGACGTCTTGCCGGAGAAGCCGCCTTGCGCCTGCGCGACGCCCAGCGCTTCACGCGAACGCGCGAGATTGGCCGCCGCGACGCGTAAGTCGGTATTCGATTGCAGCGCTGCGTCGACGAGGCTGTTCAGCACCGGATCGTCATAGAGCTTCCACCAGATCGTGGGCACGTCCTGCCGGGTGGTCAGTTTGGCATCGGCGCCTTCGATCGGTGCATTGGCGAGGGGCGCGTTGACCAGCGCCTGCTTCGGCAGCGCGTAATCCGGGCCGACGTTCATGCAGCCGTTGAGCGCCACGGCTAATGGCAACAGCGGCAACAGCGGCAGTCGCGACAGCCGCGGCAATGAGGGCAGGGCACGCGACAGCTTCATTGCGATGCGCCCGACATGACGGCAGCAGATGCCGGCTGCGTAGCGGAAGCAGCAGAGACCGCCGGAACAGCAGACGTAGCCGAAGCCGAAGCCGGAGCCGGAGCCGAAGCCGTAGCCGAAGCCGAAGCCGAAGCCGAAGCCGAAGCCGAAGCCGAAGCCGAAGCCGAAGCCGCCGACGCATCCACCGCGCCCGAAGCCCCCGCAGCCGGACGCGGCTTACCGGTCGGCGATAGATCACGCACCGACACCGTCGCCGTGCGTCCGGCGATCAGACGAAAGTCGGCGGGCACCTCGTCGAGCGCCACGCGCACCGGAATCCGCTGCGCGAGCCGCACCCAGCTAAAGGCGGGATTGACATTCGGCAGCAGATTCGACCCTTGCGTGCGGTCGCGGTCCTCAATCCCCGCGACGATGCTTTGCACATGACCGCGCAGAACAGTCGGCTCACCCATCACCTGAATATCGACTCGCTGGCCGATGTCGATGCCGCGCATCTTGGTTTCTTCGAAATAACCGTCGACGCGGAACGAATGCATATCCACCACCGCGAGCACTGCACGCCCCGCGGAGACGAACTCGCCGGCCCGCGGCGCGCGGTCGTTCAGATAACCGTCCACCGGACTCACGATCGTGGTGCGTTGCAGATTGAGCCTGGCGGTATCGATCGCGACGTTCGCATCGGCGAGCGCGGCCTCCGCTGTTTCGACGCGCGAGCGGCTTTCTTCCGCGACTTCGGCCGCGACCAGGTTACCCAATTGGCGATTGCGCGCATCTTCACGGCGCGCCTGGTCGAGGGTGGCGCGGCGCTGCTGCGCGGTGGCCTGCGCCTGGCGCAGTGTGAGCGCATAGCGGGCCTGATCGATCACGAACAGCACCTGGCCTTGCTTGACCTGCTGGTTATCGGCTACCTCGACCGATGAAATCAGACCCGAGATATCCGGCGCGACCTGGATCACATCGGCGCGCACGTGTCCGTCGCGGGTCCACGGTGCGAACATGTAATAGTCGACCAGTTTCCACAGCACGAAGGCTGCCACCACAACGACGATCAGGGTCAGCAGAATTTGACCGACGGAGAACCAGGTTTTTTTCACGTTATTAGTCTGTGCGAAACGACGACGACAAGGCCCAGCACCAGCACATAGATGCCGAGATCGAAAATGGAACGGTGCCAGACGAAGCGGTAAAAGCCGACGCGCGCGAGCACCATGCGAATGCCCAGGTTGATCAGATAGGCGATCAACATCAGCACGAGCACGGCCGGCACGAACACGCCGAAGATATCGATTTCACCGATCATCGCGGAAATGGGCAAAGGGATGGATGGGATGGCGGGACGGGCGCATCAGGCAGCGGCTTCCGGCTCGGGCGGCGTGGGTGTGATCAGCGTGGCCGGAAACAGCGAAAGACGCAAGCCGACCAGTGCATGCAGCGCGTCGCGCAATTGGCGCGCCGAGGTTGGCGAGGTCGCGCTCGGTGCATCGGCGTTGGCGAGCCCTTGGGCCGTGACGCGCGCCACGGCTGCATCGATCGACGACATCAAGCTTTGCGGCACCGGCTGGCGCTCCCGCAGATCGACACACGATTCGAAGTATTGCTGCACGTCTTCAAGCACATGCGCGATCGCGGCCGGTGCATCGCCGCCGAGCTTGGCGGTCAAGCGGCGCAAATCGAGTGCATTGAAAGCAATGCGCAGATCGCGGAAGCTTTCGATCGACGGATGGCGATGGTCGTCCGTGGCGGCAAGACGCGGGATCAGCTGCATCAGCCGGTCGAGCATGCGCGCGGCGAGATTGCGCGGGTCGTCGATCGCGCGGGTGGAGGCGGTCAGCGCCACGTCGGCCCAGCTCGAGCGCAACAGCCGCGAGGCCGCGAGTTCGGCACCGAACGGCCGCGTCACGCGAGTCCATAGATACGCATAGAGCAAGCCGGCGAGGCCCGCGAGATTGCTGTTCATGAAGATCAGGAAGTCGGCCGAGTAGGCGTCCTGAATGCTGATGAAGGTGGCGGTGTTGACGGCCACCAGCACCGTGACCAGGTTGAACTGCGGGCGCGGCATCAAGGTGCCGACCAGAATGAACGGCGCGGCGAACAGGATGACCAGCATCGCGAAATCATGCACGTGCGGCAGCACGGCGAACAGATAGATGCCGGCGGCCACTACGGCGATCGCCGTGGCGACGAAGAACCTGAACACCATGGGCGCGGGCTCATCGAGCGCGGCGAAGAAGCAGCAGGCCACCGCCGCGAGCGTCACCGCACTGGCGCCGTCCGCCCAGCCGGAACTGATCCACAGGCTGCACGCAATGATCACCGCGGCGCCCGCGGAAGTCGCCGAAAACAGCATGATGCCGTGGTCGAAGAAGCGCTCGGTGCCGCCCAGCCGCCAATGGCGAAAGCGGGGGCGCCACGAGCCTTCTTCGCGCGTGATGATGATGCGCAGCGAGCGGCAGTCCTGCCAGACGTCGATCACCTGTTTCATGCGCCACAGCGCATTCGAAAGCAGCGCGCTGTCCCAGTTCGCTAGCGCGGCCGGCGGCGGCTGCATCGCCGCGATGCGCGCGCGCAGCGCGTCGGCGGCGAGGTCGGGGTGGATGCCGCGGCTGGCGGTTGGCAGCGGCGCCTCGAACCACTTGATGACGTCGTTGAGCAAGGCTTCGAGGCCCTCGGGCCATGTCTGCCGGCCGCTGTTGTAGAGCGCGATCAGCGGATCGGCCAGCGCCGACGTCATGGGCAGCAGCAACTGCATGCGCCCGCGCAGCTCATGAGCACGGGCCAGAATGTCCGGCCGGGTGTGGTCGTAAGCGAGCTGGCTCAGCAGCAGTTCCAGCCCGTTGATCGTGACCGCGATCCGCTGGCGGGCCCCCGAGATCGCCGCGCCGGCAATGCGGCCGGAGAGTGTTTCGGTCGTGTAGAACGCGGCGTCGCGAAACCACGCGTCGGTCCGCTCGATGATGGTGGGCGCGAGCCGGCTGGGAAACAGCGCACTGCCGACGACGCTCGCGCACACGATGCCGAGTGTGATCTCTTCGGTGCGGCTGATTGCCAGATCGAACACGCCCGCAGGATTGGTCACCGAAGGCAACGCGATGATCGGCATGGTGTAGGCCGCCAGCATGAACACATAGCTGCGCGCGGTACGGTCGGCCACGGCCAGATAGAGCAGCGTGCCGGTCCATAACGCGACGATCACGCTGAACAGATACGGCGATTCGACGAACGGCGGCACCAGCAGCACCGCGGCCGAAGCGCCGAGCGCGGTGCCGAGCGCACGATACAGCGCCTTGGAGCGGGTCGCGCCGACAAACGGATTCGACACGATGTAGACGGTGGCCATCGCCCAGTACGGGCGCGGCAACTCGAGCGCGAGACCGATGTAGAGCGCGATCATCGCCGCCGCAAAAGTCTTGACGGAGAACAGCCAGTCGCGAATGGAGGGATAGACCATAAACCGTTACCCGGACTCTCCGCCATTGTGCGGTGGCGCTGCCTCGGCCGTGAAAGCGTTCAGCACGCGCAAGGTCGCTTCGAGATCGCTGCGCGAGATACCTTTCAAAGCTTTCGCTCGCAGCGTGACGAGCTCTTCTTCCATTTTTGCCGTGACGGCGCGGCCTTCCTCGGTGAGCACCACGGTCTTGGCGCGCCGGTCCTCCGGATCTTCGTCGCGGCGCATCAGGCCGGCCGCGCACAACTGATCGAGCAGCCGCACGAGCGATGGTCCTTCAATACCAATGTATTCGGCCAGCGTGACCTGCCGCACCGCTTCGCCGAGACGGCTGGCGGTGAGCAGCGGCGTGGCGCACGCTTCGGAGACGTTGAAGGCCGCGAGCACGCCGTGGCTCGTGCGCCGCCATTTTCTGGCAGCGACGACCAAGGTGCTGCTGACGGTGCGGCGCAAGGCATCGAGATTCGACATGGCCGGTATTGTATTTCCAAAATATTCGTTAGCAAACTATTGAATTGCGAATATTTGTGAAGACACACCATGGGGTGGGGACGCCCGCTGAAGCCCAGGGTGACTGTTTCGGCGAGCGGGCGTGTCCTGATGGCCGTCCCCGCATGTTGTTCTCAGGCCGCGAGACCGAGTCTGACGGTGCGCGCCAGGTCGTCGAGTTGGAAAGGCTTGCGCAAGATCGTGCATCGCTTGACGGCGAGACCCGAAATGTCCACGTCCGCATAACCGGTTGCGAGGATCACGGGCAGGTCCTCGCGCATCTTGCGCGCTGCCGCGATCACGTCGATGCCGTTCATGCCCGGCATCGCGAAGTCGACCATCAGCAAGTCGGGGTTGTCGTCTTGCAGGCGGTTCAGTCCGGCCTGTCCGTCAGCGGCTTCGGTCACGGTGTAGCCGAGCATGCGCAAACACTCGACCAGCATCGCGCGCACCTCGCCGTCGTCTTCGACGACCAGCACACGTTTCACGCCGACTGCATTCTCCTCGACGTCGGAGACCACTTCGGTCTGCGAGACCACCCGCTCGCGCAACGGCAGCCAGATCTCCACCGTGGTGCCCACCCGCTCTTCGCTGAACAGGCGTGCGGTGCCCCCGGCTTGCCGCGCGATGCCGTAGACCTGACTCAAGCCGAGTCCCGTGCCTTTGCCGATCGGCTTGGTCGTGAAGAATGGATCGAACACGCGCGAGACCACGTCGGGAGCGATCCCCGAGCCGGTGTCGGCGACTTCGAGCACGATATATTGGCCCTCGTCGAGCGTTTGATCGGGGGCCGTGCGCTGTTTCACGTGAATGGCGAGCTGGCCGCCATTGGGCATCGCGTCGCGCGCATTGATCGCCAGATTGAGGATGGCCAGTTCGAGCTGATTGGCGTCGGCCTGGGTCCACATTTCCTCGCAATCGAATTCGGTGGTGTAACGGATGCTCGAGCCGAGCGACACGGTGATGATGTCGCGCATGCCTTGCAGCAAGGTCACCATGTCCACCGCTTTCAGATCGAGATTGCTGTTGCGCGAGAAGGTCAGCAACTGGCCGGTCAGTTTCGCGCCTCGCTCGGTGGCGCGTTTGATGGTGGCGGCCATGGCGCGAATGCGATCGTCGCTGCCCACCCGCGCGATCAACTCCGAGTTGACCATGATGACGTTCAGCAGATTGTTGAAGTCGTGCGCAATGCCGCCGGTGAGTTGTCCGAGCGCTTCCATCTTCTGCGATTGCACCAGCACGGCTTGCACTTTGGCGCGCTCATGAATCTCCATCATCAACCGGTTGTTGGCGGACGCGAGCTCATGGGTGCGCTCGGCGATGCGGCTCTCGAGCGAATCGTTGAGTTGCACCAGCGCCTCTTTCGCCTCGATCAGCTCGGCCAGATGGCGGCGCGACTCGTACTGCCGCGCACGCGCCCGCAGCGCCGAGCCCACCGCGCGCCGCAGCGTTTCCGAGTTCAGAGGGCGCTCGAGGACCACCACGTTGCCGAGCCGCTCGAGCACTTCGATGCTGCGCGCCGAGCGGCGCCCGACGCGATTGGCGGCGAGCAGAATGAAGGGGAAGTCGGACCATGCCGGCTGCTGTTCGAGCCAGTCGAACAGACGCGATGCCTGGCCGTCCGCGAGGGCCTCCTCGGCGATCAGCGCGCTGCCCGCGCCGGCGTCCAGCGCCTCGGCGAGGACATTGGCGTCGCGGCAAGCAACGCAGGTGCGGGCGTCCTTCTGCAGGACTTCGGCAATCACATCGGCGTCGCGGCCAAACGGTGCCAGGATAAGGACGCGTTGCTCCATATCGTTACTGCCGGGACGTGTCGATGAGACGATCCTGCGCGCCTAGCAGGGCGGTGCTGCCGCGATAGGCAGGCAGGCCGGAGAGCACGCCTTCGAAGTCGCGCAATGCCTCGCCCACTTCCACGCCGCCGCGGCCGAGCCGGAACTGGCGGATCGAGCGCTCGTGCGCGTTGGCGCGGCTCTTCACGGCGGTCACGGCCGTCAGCACTTCGCCATGATGTTCGAAATAGCGGAACAGTACGACCACGTCGCTCAGATAGCTGATGTCGAGATCGTTCTGTACTTCGCCGATGATGCCGTGCTGACCGAGCACCAGCATCGTGATGACGCCTTGCTGGTTCAGATAGCCGAGCAGTTCATGCATCTGCAGCAGCAGATAGCGCTCGCCGGGCATGGCCTGGAGATAGGCATTCAGACTGTCGATGGCGACGTATTTGACGCCCTTGTGTTCGACCGAGTTGCGCACGTCGCTCGCGAATTCGCCGGGCGAGATTTCCGCCGGATCGATCTGGCGCAGCGTCAGCAAGCCGCTTTCGACGTGCGGCGCGAGGTACATGCCGAGCGTCGCGCAGCGGATCATCAGCGTGGTGAGGGTTTCGTCGAATACGTAGTACACGCAGCGCTCGCCACGTTCGAGCGCCGCGATCAGGCACGACACCACCGTGGTGGTTTTGCCGACACCCGACGGCCCGATCATCAGCGCGTTGGTGCCGGGGATCAGGCCGCCGCCGAGCAGCGCGTCGAGGCCATCCGTGCCGGTGCTCAGCACGTCGGACTTGAACGCAGCGTGATGCTCGGCCGCGACCAGGCGGGGATAAACGTGGATGCCGCCCGTGTCGAGCGTGAAGTCGTGATAGCCCTCGCGGAACTTGATGCCGCGCATCTTCGCGACGCGCATGCGCCGCCGGTTGCCGCCATAGTCGTGCACGAGATTGTCGAGCGCGATCACGCCGTGCGCGATGCTGTGCAACTGGATGTCGCCGGGGTCGGACGAATTGTCGTCGAGTAGCAGCACCGTGCATTCGCGGGTGGCGAAGTAGCGTTTGAGCGCGAGAATCTGCCGGCGATAGCGCAACGGGTTCTGCGACAGCAGACGCAATTCGGAGAGGCTGTCGAGCACGATGCGCGCGGGCTTGAGTTCGTCGACCTGCTCGATGACGTTGCGCACGGTTTCTCCGAGCTCAACTTCGGCCGGGTGCAGTACGGTTTGCTCGTAGCTCGGATCGAGGCCTTCGTCGGACAGCAGTTCAAGAATCGTGAACCGGCTGATGTCCCAGCCATGGCTGTCCGCCACGGAGATCAACTCGGCGCGTGTCTCGGACAGCGTGATGTACAAGCCCACCTGGCCTTCTGCCACGCCCTTGAGTAAGAATTGCAACGCAAGGGTAGTTTTACCTGTGCCGGGCGCGCCTTCGACAAGATACATGCGATGGGGGGTGAAGCCGCCTCCGAGAATGTCGTCGATACCCTCGATTCCGGAGGAGAGGCGGGCCGCTGAAGCGGTAGCAGGTGTGTTGGGCATAGCGTAGCGAGTGCGTCGATGTGGGCGTTATCTTCCGAGCCGGTCCGGATCGAATGCAATTTGTATGCCTACGAGCGTTGCGTGGCTGGTCCAACCCGGCTTTACCGGTTTCAGCCCTTTGCGGCATCGTTGCAAAGTCCTGGAACAGTCAGCCGCGAACGCGTTCCTTCACCAGTTCGATAAAGCGGGTTGCCGCGTTATTGCGCAGTTCCGCAGGGTAGGCAAGATGCAGCGGCGCGCTCAGCTTCGCCGGATTCGTCAACGTGCAGTACACCGTTCCCACCTGGTCGTAACGTTGCATCGACGCCGGCACGAGCGTCACCCCCAAACCGGTTGCGACCAGATTGATGCCCGACACCATGCGCGGCACTTCACGCGCAATCCGCGGGACAAAGCCGGCTTGCCTGCAGGCAGCCAGAATGTCCGCATACATGCCGGGCGCCCCGGGCCGGCGTACCAGAATGAAATCCTCCCGCGCCAGTGCTTTCAGCGAGACCTGCGGCCGCTTCTTGCCCGCGCCCTTCAGTAGCGGATGCCCAACCGGCAGCACCACCACCATCGGTTCGTCGAGCAATAACTCGAACGCCACGCCTTCGCGTGCATCGACCGGCTTGCGCAGAAACGCAGCCTGAATCTGCCCGGCGGCCAGACGCTCGATAATCTCCGCCGCGTTGAGTTCCGCGAGCTCGACCGCGACCTCGGGACACACTGCGCGAAAGGCCCGAATCGCCTCTGTCGTGAAGGGATGGAACGCCGCTGAACTGGTCAGGCCGATCGAGATCGTGCCGAGTTCGCCGCGCGCAATCCGGTGCGCCTTGTCGACCGACTGCTGCAAGTCTTGCAGCAAGCGCTGCGCGTCTTCCGCAAAGGCCTGCCCCGCGGGCGTCAAGGTCACGCCGCGCGGCATGCGTACGAACAGCTCGAAGCCGATCTCTTCTTCCAGCGTTCGGATCTGTTGCGAGAGCGGCGGCTGTTGCATTGCCAGCCGCTCGGCCGCGCGCGTGAACTGGCCTTCCTCAGCGACCGCCAGGAAGTAGCGCAAGTGACGAAGCTCCATCGTGTTCTGTCTCCTCGGTCGCACTTTGCGTTGTGTTGAGTGCCATATTTTATAGATATGGATGGTGCATAAAACAGGTATTTTACATTTACCACCCCCGCTTCTACGATCTCGTCCATCGCATCGACCGATGCCCGCGTTGCCCACGGCAAGCAGGCTCGGGCGCGTCGCGACATAAAACAAAACCAACAGGAGACGTTAGTGAAAAAGCAATGTGCAGTGGCCGCATTGGCCGTGGTGAGTTGCGCGACTGCGCATGCTCAGGCATCGGTCACGCTGTACGGGGTGATCGACACGAACATCGAATTCCTCAATCATGCAGGTGCCGACGGTGGCTCCCTCGTCCGCGAAAACTCGGGCGGACTGAGCAACTCGCGCTTCGGTTTCCGTGGTGCTGAAGACCTCGGTGGCGGCAACAAGGCGTTCTTCATTCTCGAAGCGGGCTTCAACGGCAACGACGGCACCAATGCAAGCGCCGGCGTGCTATTCAATCGGACCGCGGCGGTCGGGGTGTCGAACGACGCGTTCGGCGCGTTGTCGGCGGGTTTGCAGTACACGGCGATGTACGACACGCTCATCAAATACGACCCGATGGTGTTCGGCCAGCAGTACACGTGGATGCCGACCACGGGCTCCGTGGACGGCTTTTCGTTCAAAGCGCGCGTGAACAACTCGGTCAAGTATGTGGGCCGCTTCGGCGGGTTGACGGCGACGGCGGATTACAGCTTCGGCGGCTCGGCGGACTCGTTTCAAAGCAGTGCGGCATACGGCGGCGCGCTCGATTACGATGCTGGCAGCTTCGCCGCGGCGGTGGCTTACGACTATCGCAACGGCGCCATCAATTCGACCGGCATGTGGACCAAGTCGCGCAACTGGAGTGCATCGGCGCGCGAGCAGATCGGCAACGCAACCATCATGGGCGGCTACGAGCACTATCTGTACAACCCGACCAAGGGCGCGACGGTGTCGGCGGCATTGTGGTTCGGCGGCGTGCGCTATCTGATCGCGCCGACGTTGCGCTTGACAGCCGCTGCGTATTACCAGACCAACAAGGCGGACAACGTGTCGAACTCGTTGATGGGCGTGCTCGGCGCGGACTATATTCTGTCGAAACGAACCGATGTGTACGCAACCGTTGCGTATGCCGCTTCCACGCGTTATGCCAACGACCAGTACACGCCGGTCGGCGTGACGAGCGACACCGCTTTCGGTCCGAACCAGACCGGCGTGACGCTCGGCATTCGCCACCGGTTCTGAGTTTTGAGTTTTCAACGACGGATTTGACGATGCGCCGCGTTCAAGACAGTGCACGGTGATCAGGAGCAAGCTGCATGACATTCAATCTTTCCCGGCGTCTGGTGATGGGGTGCGCGATAGCGGGTGCTGCAATGCTGGGCTTGCTCACGCAACCGGCCTTCGCGGTGCACGCGTACGAGCCACATCTGAAACCGGTGGCGACGGTCTCGGATACACGGTTCACGATCGACACGCCGCAAGGGCACGCTGAGTTTCCGCTGTATCTGTCGAAGGATTGGAACGTCGCGCAGCCGCAGGTGACGCGTGCGGTGATCGTGATTCACGGCAAACTGCGTAACGCGGACGTGTACTTTCGCACCGCGCAGAATGCACGTGACGCCGCCCACGCGGACGCCGACAGCACGCTCCTGATTGCGCCGCAATTTCTCGCCACGCTCGACTTGCGCGTGCATGACGAACCGGCCGATCTGCTGCGCTGGACCGGCAACGCGTGGATGGGCGGCGAAGCGGCGCAGGCGCCGCTGCCCGTCAGTTCGTACGAGGTGCTGGACGCGATCGTGACGCGCCTCGCGGATCGCAAGCTGTTCCCCAATCTGCGGCATGTCGTGTTCGCGGGGCATTCCGGCGGCGGCCAGGTGGTGCAGCGTTACGCGGTGGCGGCGCGTAACATCGCCGTGCTGACCGATGAAGGCATCGATGTGCGCTATGTGGTGGCGAGCCCATCGACGTATGCGTATTTCGATGCGCAACGGCCGAATGCGCAAGGTGGGGTGGCGCCGTTCGACGCCGCGCAATGCGCCGACTTCAATCAATGGAAATACGGCATGGACAATCGGCCGCCGTACCTCGGCGATCGCACGCCCGCGCAACTCGAAGCGACTTATGCGTCGCGCCGGATCGACTACCTGGTCGGCGGCACGGACGACGATCCGCAGCAAAGCGCGCTCGACAAAACCTGTGCCGCCGAAGCGCAAGGTCCGCAGCGCGTTGCCCGCGCCGAAGCGTATTACCGGTATATCCAGTCGCGTCATCCGGAAGGCCTGAAACAGCGCTTTCATATCGTGCCGGGTGTGGGCCACAACGGCGCGCGCATGCTGACGTCGGTCTGCGCACTGTCGGCGATGTTCGATACTAAAGGATGCGAGCAATGAGCGAGACAAGCTTGAATCAGCGTGACGGTGTGATGTCCGCGACGGGGGCATCGAACGGCTTGAGCCCTTCGATGGTACGGCGCGCGATCTTTGCCTCCGTGCTCGGCAACGGGCTCGAGTGGTTCGATTTTCTGATCTACGGCTACTTCGCGAAGATCATCGCGCAGGTGTTCTTTCCCGGCGGCGGGTTCGTGTCGATCATGCTGACGCTGGCCACCTTCGCCGTCGGTTTTATCGTGCGGCCGATCGGCGGGATTCTGCTCGGCATCTACGCGGACCGGGCAGGGCGGCGCAAAGCGCTTTCGCTGCTGATCATTTCCATGGCGGCGAGCACGCTGTTGATGGGCCTCACGCCGGGTTATGCCAGCATCGGCATTGCGGCGCCATTGCTGGTGGTGCTCGCGCGGCTGTTGCAAGGGCTCTCGGTGGGTGGGCAGTTCGCGACGGCGTCGGCGATGCTGGTCGAGTATGCGCCGCCGCATAAGAAGATGTTCTACGGCAGCTTCAACATGTCGGCGCAGGCCTTCGCTTTGCTGCTTTCGTCCGGTGTCGGTTATTTGCTGACCACGCAGCTTACGCATGGGCAACTGGTGGCCTGGGGCTGGCGTCTGCCATTTCTGTTCGGCGCGTTGGCGGGGCCATTCGGTTTCTATATCCGGCATCGTGTGGCCGAGTCGCCGGAATTCGAGCGTTTGCTGGATCATAAGGACAAGCCGCCGCGCGTGACGGTGCGCCAGTTCTTCCGCGACAACGGCGACGCGGCGATCTGCGCGATGGGCGTGATCATCGTCGGCGCGGCGACTAATTACGTTTGGCACTCTTATCTGTCGGTGTATGTCGAGCGGCAATTGCATTTGCCGTTGTCTACCGCACTGCTCGGCGCGTTTGTGTCGGGAGTGCTGAATCTGTTCCTGTTTCCGCTGTCCGGCAAGCTTGCGGATCGGTACGGCGCGTACCGGCTGTTCTATCCGATCGTGATCGCGTGGATGGTGTGCGTGTATCCGCTTTATCACTTCGTCGTGACCAATCCGACGCCAGGGCATCTGTTCATCGCACAGATGGTCGCGACAGTGTTCCTCGCCGCCATGTCCGGTTCGCATCCCGGCATGCTCGCGACGCTATTTCCGGTGCGTAGCCGCTCGGCGGGCGTGGCGCTGTCGTACAACATTGCAGTGACGCTGTTTGGCGGCATGGCGCCCCTCACCATCACCGGCTTGACGCATCTGACCGGCAGCAGTTTGACGCCGGCGTTCTATCTGATTTTTGCCGGCTTCGTGTCGCTCGCGATGGTGTATTTCACGCGCTCGGGACGCGAGCAGGACGCCGTGCCGGCGAAGTTCGTCACGCATTAGCCGCCACACATTGCCATTCATTAGACTCATTCGATTAATCACGAGCTTATTGCATGACCCAGTCTTTGATCACAGATGACGAACGCGCGCCGAACGAACGTCCGGTCGCGGTCGTCGCGAGTCGGCATCTGAGTGTCGCGACGCAAGCGGGCAGCGGCACCGTGCCGGTATTCGTAAATGGTGACTGGCTTGCGCCGTCGCGTGACATCAAACGCGCGGTGATCCTGATTCACGGACGCTTGCGCAACGCGGACACGTACTTCGATCTGGCGCAACGCGCGTGTGCGCTTGCCGGTGGCGACGCGGCCGATACGTTGCTGATCGTGCCGCAGTTTCTCGCGACGGCTGACATTGGCGCGCATGCGTTGCCGCCGTCTACGCTGCATTGGGAGTGGACGAGCTGGATGGGTGGCGGGTACGCCGAAGGTCCGGCGCCGCTCAGTTCGTTCGATGTGCTCGACGCGATCCTGCGGACGCTGGCGTCGAGCGAGCAGTTTGCGTCGCTGACCGAGGTGGTGATCGCCGGGCATTCGGGCGGCGGCCAGGTGGCGCAGCGCTATGCCGTGGTGACGCAGGGCGAGGCGCCGCTTGTTGCGCGCGGGATCGCGCTGCGCTATGTGGTCGCGAATCCTTCGTCGTATGTGTACTTCGATGCGATGCGGCCGACCGCGTCCGGCGAATTCGTGGCGTTTGATGCGGCAGCCTGTCCGTCGTTTAATCGCTGGAAGTATGGGCTCGAGGATTTGCCCGCCTATGCTTCGGGCCGAGGGGGCGCGGGTTCGGCTGATGCACTCGAATCGCTTTATGCGCACCGTGACGTCACGGTGTTGCTCGGCGGCGCGGATTGCGATCCACAGCATCCGGCGCTCGACCGTTCATGCGCTGCGCAGACGCAGGGCGAGCATCGGCTGGGTCGAGGGCTGGCTTATGCGCGTTATATGGCTTCGAGGCATCCGGAAGCGGCGGCGCTGCATCGTACGTTTGTGATCGACGGCGTGGGGCACGATGCGAAGGGGATGTTTGCTTCGGCGCATGGGCTGGCTGCGTTGTTCGGTGTCAGGCGTTGAAGTGAGCTCTTAAAGCGCTTGTCGAGGCGTTTCGCGCAGGGCTATGCAGAGGGCCATGGATTTCGCCGACGAAGGCGTTAGTCGTCGGTGCGCATGGGCACGAAGCGTGCTACCGCGCTAATGCCACCCGTGAGCCACCTTTCGAAGGACTGCGCCGACATGAATAAGACCAGAATCCTTGCCGCCGCGATTGCCACGGTATCGCTAGGCGCGTTGCTGCCATGCAGCGCGAATGCCGACGATGCGCCCAGCCCGTGCACATCGCTCAAACGGATCGTCGCGGCGGCGCCGGACGGTTTGGCCGCACTGACGCCGGACGACGGCAAGGGCGTCGCGCAACCCTACGGCGATGACGCGCAATGTTCAGCGAGCCGTGGCAGCTACCAATGTACGTGGACGCCGCACCATGACGCCGGTTCCAGTGCGGATGCGCTGCAGGCCGTCGCGGCGGACATCGCGTCGTGCCTGCCGGATGCGACGCATGACCAGAATTCGCCGGGACGTCAGCATTTTTATCTGGGGACGCGGGCCAAGCGGACTGATATTGCGTTGACGCGGGCTGGTTCGAACAAGCTGAGGTTGGTTGTATCGGGGAAATAAGTCAGCACATGCGGGTTTGAATCGGTTGTCCGCGCCCGGCGCACCGTATTCACGTGGTCCATATTTGTTGTCGTCGCACTTCCCCGAAGACGGGAAGACATCGCGGGCGGCTGTTATTGTGGCGCCGGCCACCATGTCCAACCGCGTCGCGTGCGTCGCAACTCGACCATCGAAAGCGGCGCGATCTCGATGCGCGAAAACACTTGCGGCGACGCCCCGAGTGCATGAACGATGGCAGCTCGGATCACCGCGGCGTGCGTGACGGCTACAACATTTTCCGTATCGCGCGGTGCTTCGTTCAACGCATCGAGCCACCGTCCTATCCGTTTCACGAGCCGACTGAATGACTCGCCGCCGTGCGCGGCGGCGTCGGGGTCGTGTGTCCAGGCGGCGAGGTCTTGCGGCGCTTCTGCGGCGAGATCGGTGAGACGCCGGCCATGCCAACGACCGTAGTCCATATCCGCCAGTCCCTTGTGGACCACCGCACTGAGACCCAAGGCCGACGCCGTTTCGCGCGCGCAAACCGAAGAGCTGACGAAAGCCGCCGCATCCTCCGGAATCGACAGGCGCGCTCGCGCGGCGTCTGCTTCGGCAAGGCCGCGTGCGTCGAGCGGATCGTCGGCGGGGAAGCGGCCTGCGCGCATCGCCGCGGTCGCTGCGTGGCTGATCAGTAACAGCCTTGTGTCCATTCAGTTGATTTCCATGGAGGCCAGACTAAAGTAGGACGCATGAGGCGCATGTTCTGCGTAGCCGGGACGTCAAGTTTAGCGCGTAGAATAACGGCACTGCGAAGCACGGAAGCCGGTGAGAGCCCGGCGCGGTCGCGCCACTGTAATCGGCATTCAAGAGCCGAAAGCCAGACCTGAGCTTCGCACCATTCCTCTTCAATCGACTATCGGGGCGCGTTACCCCCAGGAGATGTCCATTATGTCCAACGCTGTTTTCGATTCCGCGACCCAGCCCGTCGCTCAACCCACGCCGATTCCGCTGCGTGAGCTGCTGCCTTGGGTCGTGTTCGGCGGCTTGCTGCTGTTGCTCGCGATCTATTTCGTTGGGGCCGAAGAAGGCGCCACGTCGCTCGTGCCTGGCATGTATGTGCATGAATTCGTGCACGACGGCCGCCATCTGCTCGGCTTTCCCTGCCACTAACGGAGTCGAACATGGTTGGTAAATTGTTGGTACGCGGCATGCTTGCGGGCATCGCCGCGGGATTGCTCACGTTCGGCTTCGCCAGACTGGTGGGCGAGCCGCAGGTCGATCAGGCGATTTCCTTCGAGGAGAAGGCCGACGCCGCCAAAGGCGACGCGCCCGAACCCGAACTGGTGAGCCGCGGTACGCAAGCGGGCCTAGGATTGTTGACCGGCGTGGTGACGTACGGCGCCGCCTTCGGCGGGCTGTTCTCATTGGTGTTCGCGTTTGCGTATGGCCGCGTCGGTGCGTTGAGTGCGCGCGCGTTATCTGCGTGGCTGGCGCTTGGCGCGTTTATCACACTGGTGATCGTCCCGAACATCAAATACCCGGCGAATCCCCCTTCGGTGGGCGACCCCGAGACGATCGGGATGCGGACCGGCTTGTTCTTTCTGATGATTGCGATCTCGTTGGCCGCGATGGTGTTTTCGCTGAAGGTACGGCGTCGCATGGCGCTGACGTTGGGCGCGTGGAATGGCTCGATTGTGGCCGGTGTGGTGTTTGTCGTGATCATTGCCGCGGTGCAGTTGTCGATGCCGGTGATCAACGAAGTGCCCGCGGCTTTCCCGGCAGTGCTGTTGTGGAAGTTTCGCGTCGCGGCAATCGGGATGCAGGTGATTATGTGGACCACTATCGGGCTGCTGTTCGGCGCCCTGGTTGAGCGGAGCAAGCTGTTGGCTCCCGTGAACCGCGGCACGGCGAAGTCCGCTTACCTTTGATGTGAGAGGCGCGGCCGTGAAGGCCGCTTACTCCCGGTGCAAAGGCGCGACCGCGCGAGCGGTCACGCCGACGTGCACTACGAGAGAAGCCCAATACATCAAGGACTTGGCGCGCTTGCCAGAATGTTATCCACAGGCTTGCGAACATTTTCTGTGGACAAGTTCCCTGGCCGCATAACGATATGCGAATCGCTTGGCTGCCCGAAGCCGGGGCGCATCCGACACTCACTCCAATCTCAAGCACATCGAGCCTGGAGCCATGTCGAACACATCAAGCCTGCGCCCATCATGGGCCACTCAGATTGCGGCAGTTCTGCTGCTGGCCGCATCGGTACTCACGACGTCAACGGCAATCGCCGCGCCACCTTCGGGCGAGCCGATCCTGATCGGCGTCAGCGGTCCGCTCACCGGCCAGAACGCGCAGTATGGCGCTCAGTGGAAGGCCGGTTTCGACCTCGCGTTGGATGAAATCAACAGCCACAATGGCATCAACGGCCGCCCGCTGAACTACGTCTTCGAGGACAGCCAGAGCGACCCACGCCAATCCATCACGATCGCGCAGAAATTCGTCAACGACCCGCATATCCTGATCGAACTCGGCGACTTCTCCAGTCCCGCTTCGATGGCCGCCTCGCCGATTTACCAACATGCCGGCCTCGTGCAACTCGGTTTTACCAACTCGCATCCTGACTTCACCAAAGGCGGCGACTACATCTGGAGTCCGTCCGTTAGCTAGGCCGACGCTCAGCCGCTGCTCGCCGATCTCGCCGTGAAAACGCTCGGCCTCAAGCGTGTCGCCGTGCTCTATCTGAATACCGACTGGGGACGCGCCAGCAAAGACGTCTTCGTCAAAGCCGCCAACGAACGCGGCGCACAAGTCGTTGCGGCCGAAGGCTATCAGCCGACCGAGAAAGATTTCCGCGCGACGCTGGTGCGCGTGAGTGCTGCCAACCCCGACGGCATCGTGCTGATCTCGTACTACTCGGATGGCGCACAGATCGCCCGCCAGGCGCGCGCGAGCGGCATCAATCTGCCGATCGCAGCGGCCAGTTCGGTGTATTCGCCGAAATTCCTCGAACTCGGCGGTGCGGCCGTCAACGGCGTGGCATCCAATACCAGTTTCTTCCCTGGCGAATCTGGGCCTGAGGTGCAGAGCTTCGTCAAACGCTTCGAGGCGAAATACCATCGCGAGCCGGACGCGTTCAACGCCTATGCGTACGACGCCGTCATCATCGCGGCCTATGCGCTGCGTGCTGGTGGCCCCGATCGCAAAGCCGTGCGCGATGCGCTGCCGAAGCTGCACGATATTCCGAGCGTCGTGTTCGGCAAGGCCAATTTCGATCCGGTGACGCGTCGTGTGATCGGCGTGAAGAACATCAACGTGGTGGTGAAGAACGACAAGTGGGCGTTGCTTGAGAGCAAGGCAACGGTTGCGCAGAAGTAGGCATCCTCCGGTCCGTCGAACTATCCGATCAATCACGATTTCCACGACATTTGCGCCATGAGCCTGTTACTCGATCACATCGTTATTCGCGTCCACGACCTGACGCAGACCATTGAAGATTTCACCGAGCTCGGTTTCACCGTGCAGCAAGGCGGCACGCACGCCGATGGCGTGACGCACAACGCGCTGATCGGTTTCGCCGACGGCAGTTACATCGAGCTGATCGCTTTCTTGCAGCCGGCGCCGCAGCGTCGCTGGTGGGATGGGGGGCAGCGTTATGGCGATGGCTTTGTCGACTACGCGTTGTTGCCATCGAGCGTGGGTGCTGTGATCGATGCGGCGCACGGGCACGGATTGCAATACGACGGTCCACAGGCGGGTGGTCGTGTGCGTCCGGATGGCGCGCGGCTGGAGTGGCAGACTGGTCGGCCGCGGACCAGTGATTTGCCATTCCTGTGCGGGGATGTCACGCCGCGTGAGCTGCGTGTCGCGGAGGGCGCGGTGCGTGAACATGCGAACGGCGCGGGAGGGGTGGCGAGTTTGACGGTCGCAGTGGAGGATCTGAAAATCAGTTTGCAGCGGTATCGGGCGTTGCTTGGGGTGAGCGAGCAGGAGACGCGGGTGGTGGCTTTGGCGGGGCTCGGGGCGGTCTCGGCGACGGTTTCGGTGGGCGATACGTCAGTTGTGTTGTTGAGCCCTGTGCGTGTCGATGCCGCGAGTGTCGCCACCGAAGGCGCGGCGTTGCGTCGGCAACTCGCCACGCGTGGGGAAGGGGTGTTTGGGGTTGCGCTGCGCGCTGATTGGCACGCGGAGTCGCAGGTGCTCGATCGTGTGCGGACGCATGGCGCGTGGTTTGAGATCGCTGCGGGGTGACGGAGCGTTGTTATCGCGCGCAGTGTGCAGGAATGTAAGCGGATCAAATGCTTAGGGCTGTTGTCGGAGGGTTATCCACAGCCTTGCGAACAAAAACCGGGGATAACTCTTTGGGTTGCCGTTCAAATGGCTCGCAGTGAGGTTTGAGTCGTTTTCCCTAAGTCATTGTTCTTATGCTTTGTACTGTTGTTAGCCTCGTAGCGCTTTCTTGCGCTATCTCTCTCTTCCCTGGCTTGCGCTACGTCTCCGTCTTTTCCCATCGAGTTGGGCTACGTTTGTGCGTTAGCTGCTCGCCATTCTCACCTACGTATATTCCACGTCTTTGTTCTGATCGTCGTCACCGCCGCGTGGCGATGACTGACAGGTTCTTGCGTGCTTTCCTGCAGGTCACGTAGGAGGCTTGAGGGCGACGTTTGCACTCGCTTAAGCGAAATGAAATTTTAGGAATTGTCGGATACGCAAGAGCCCATCGAGAGGCCGTGAGGACAATAGCTGGTCAGAGGTTGAATGGTATGGCCGGCTGACGTTTGGTCATAGCGCCGCG
Organism: Paraburkholderia fungorum; assembly: GCF_046027605.1. Taxonomy (GTDB): domain Bacteria; phylum Pseudomonadota; class Gammaproteobacteria; order Burkholderiales; family Burkholderiaceae; genus Paraburkholderia; species Paraburkholderia fungorum_F. The sequence continues at coordinate 26,415 of NZ_JAQQEF010000014.1, read as the reverse complement.
GCGACAGGAGCGCCGCCGCTGCTACTCGAACGCGAGGTGCAACTGTCGCATATCACGATTGCCCGGTGGCGCGCAGGCCGGTGCCTGCCGGATGCCAGCAATTTCCCGGAACATTTGACGTGGCCAAGCAGACGGGATGCGACACGTGGCGTAGCCGCCAGTACGACTCACCCGATGACGGTGCTTGCGTTAATGCGTGATCGCGCTTCGAACGGCCAATAATTGAGATGGTCTTGAGTGAGCGGCCAATATATATAATCGGCCGCTCCACTTTGTCACAAAGAACCCTCATGCGAGTCGCCGTCATTAGCGCCTACTGCAAAGAGCCGCCTCACGTCTTACGAAGATGTCACGAAAGCGTCCTTGCGCAGCAAGGTAACGTGACCCACTTTATGATCGCAGATGGATTTCCCGTCTCCGAAGTGGATAGCTGGGCGGGTGTGGTTCACATCAAGATTCCCAATCACGCCGACTGCGGGGATACACCTCGTGGTGTAGGTGCCGCTTGCGCGGCGTGGCTCTTCAAGGACGCGCGCGAAAGCATCGTCGGCGACAGGCTATTCTGGAACGCCGTGCAAACCGGAGGCTATACGCGTTTCCACTCAATCGTGCCAACCGTGAACGACGTGAGCACGCTCGCATCTCATTACGAGATGTTCGGAGAAATTCCGCCCGACGACTCAAAGATGATTTTGAAATTGACCGGCCGCGAGCATTTTCAGATGATTAGTTACGCACAATACAGGGCAACGGGCGGCGTGCCCGGTCGGTAATAACGGTCGTGTCCACCCGAATTCATTGTGGCAACGTGTGCGTCGCGTCCGTCAGCTTCGCCTCGCCGATACGGCACAAGACGCAATCGCCAGAACAGCCCGTCGATAAGTTCACAGGAGCAATAGTTCTCCAACGCCGCGGACAAACAAACCCCCACCCCCATCGCCCCCTACGCGCTCCTCCCCCGAAGCGCCCAATTGAACCCCCACCGCGTTTCCACAACCGGCTGCGTCAACCGCTCAAACAACTGTGCGACGGCGCCATCTAGCTGAGCGAGTGCCGATGCCTTCGTCGGATCAACTTCAACGGCAGCTTCAACAGCAGAAGTCACCGAAACACGCGCATCCAATTCGCCACACGCTGAACCCGCCACCCCACCGCGATACCGCACGATCAACGAATCCAGCCGCGCCACAATCGATTCGACATGCGCAGCACTCACATCAGCCAAATTCAACGCCACATCTCCTGACCACTCATCGCGCCGCGAGGAATCACTCAACACCCGCGCCCAATGCAAACAGCAAAGCAGCGAACCGGTAGCCATTTCGACATCGGGATTCCACACCACCACGCGCTGCGTCTGCAGCGGCCTCAACGCGATCCGCAAATCATGCCAGGTGCGATCGAGCTTGCGCATGGCCGGTGCCGTCTCAGGTATTTGCACAACGGAACCTGCAAGCCTCACCACCTCGCGCAACGCCCCCAGTACAGCCCCGAGTCGCACCTCGACATGCCGGGTCGCCGCCAGCGGCATCATCAAAACCGCAACCGCAAACGACACAAGACAACCGACCAGCACTTCTTCGATCCGCAACGCGACCAGCGGCCCCATCGCGAAACCCAACTCGCCATACACGAGGCCGACGAGCACCGTAATGAAAAACACCCCCGGCGCATAAGCACTCAGGATGTAGTAAGCCCAACCGAACACGCACAACACCATCGCAGCCACAAGCAGCATCGGCGAGTCGTGGAGCGGCGCGACCAGCAACACACTGACGAACGCGCCGGCCAACGTCCCCACCAGGCGTTGCGCGCCACGATAGATCGTGTCGGCGCGAGACCGCGTACCGAGAAACACCACGAAGGTCGTGATGACCGCCCAGAACCAGCGCTCGGGAGATAGCGAGTGGCCGATCAGCATCGCGAGAAATGCAGCCGTTGTGGCGCGCGTGGCGGGCAGCCAGCAGAGCTTGGTGCGTAGATCGGCGAATCGCTGGGCTGCGGAAAGCGCAACAACGCCGCCGGACAAACAAGGCGAAGCGTGTCGCGTATAGCCTCGATGCCCGAGTTCTTTGAGCCGGGCGATCGCATGACGCAACACATCTCCACTCGCGTGCATGCTGCTGTGTGCCGGCGCCGAAGCAAACGCATGCTGGCCAGCCGCCACTTCCACTTCGACGATTCGCTCTCGAATGTTCTCGGCGTCCGGCGGATTCAGCAACGCCAACTGCTCTTCAAGCGAGAGCGCGGCTTCATTGAGCGCCGAAAGATGCACCACGCTCGGCGTGGCGAGTACACGCGACGCGCGCAATGTCACGGTGTGAATGGCAAGCCGGAAGCTGGCAACTGCCCGCATCGGCACGATCACACGGCCGACCAGCACGACCATCAGCGGGCCTGACAAGGACAGCGAAAGCGACTGCACAAGGTGCAAGGACGAAGGATGCAGATACAACCCAAGGTAAAAACACACCACGCCCAGCATCGCGCAACCCAACGCGCGCGGACCGCATGCCTGACACAGCATGCCAACGAACATCACGACCAGGAAGCCCGCATCCCCAGCAAGCGGATAGCTGCTTAACACACTCGCCAAGGCAAAGCACGCACAGGCGCAGAGATAAAGGCAGAAGAGCGTGACGAACCACGCAGGCCGTCGCGCATCACGCACGAATAGCGGCGCCACCATCGCAAAGAGGATGCCGGGCGCGGCGAGGGTAACCGGTTGTTGATGAAAGACGATCCACGCGATGCTGGCAATGCCGGTCAGCAGGCAGGCAAGCGCAACGCGCAGCGCGGTATGGAGACGAACGAGTCCCGGATCCGCAACCAGCAGGCGGTCGGCGACGCGCGAAAACGCGGCAGCAATCATGATCGATGATATCCAGGCTAAATGGCCGCCACCGGCTTTTGGCCGATCGCGACAGGGCGGACTGCGAGCCCGCCACCTTCGTATCGCCGAACTGGGCTGCCATGCCGGGATCACCGGCTGAAAGCCCCGTCCGACGACGGGCGATAACACGCGAACAGGTAGGCCGGACGCGCTGCAATGGGTGGTGCAACGTGTCAGGTGAGTTCGGGTTTTCCCGAATGATACCGGGTCAAAATTGCGGTTGTCGAATTTTTGCGGCGCCGCAGCAGTGCCGCAAGCGGCGAGGGTAGTAGCCGCAGCGGTGGACCTCGAGAGAACAAGGACAATGGTGGGGCGGGCGCCGCAGCCGTGCCGCCACCGGCGAGGGTGGCAGCCGCAGCGCCGTACCTGGAGAGAACAAGGACAATGGTGGGGCAGGCGCCGTAGCCGTGCGGCGACCGGCGAGGATGACGCTCTGCCGCGAGCATGCAGCGGCGCAACCTGAGGCCGCCCGCTGAGTCAACCCACTTCAACTAGCATCATGAAAAATCACCCCCAGCGTATGCCGATGGCCCGACCGTAATCGGCTCACGCCATGCCTTAGATTCACCCGGTACACGCCGCGTGTACCTTGCACCGGCCGGTGATGAACCGCAAACACGACCGCGTCGCCCTTGCGAAGCGGTACGACTTCCGTGCGCGACTGCATCCGCGGACGCTGTTCCGTCATCACGAACTCGCCACCCGTGAAGTCCTCGCCCGGCTCGGACAGCAGAATCGCGACCTGAAGCGGGAACACGTGCTCGCCGTACAGATCCTGATGCAGGCAGTTGTAATCGTCCGTGGCGTACTGAAGAATCAGCGGAGTCGGGCGCAGTTGGCCGGCGGCGTGGCAGCGCGCGATAAATTCGTCGTGCGCGACCGGATAACGCACATCGATATTCATCACTTCATTCCAGCGATTCGCGACCGGCGCAAGGCGCGGATAGAGTTCTGTGCGCAATTCCGCAATCAGCGGTGGCAGTGGATACGCAAAGTATTTGTATTCACCACGACCGAAGCCATGCCGGGCCATCACGACGCGGCTGCGGTACGGCGCTTCGTGCGGATAGAGCGCGCTCATTGCGTCACATTCCTGTGCACTGAGCAGATTGCGCAGCATCGCGCAGCCATAGCCGTTCAGCTCTTCTTCGACATCGAACCAGTCGATCGCGTCGATCCGCCGTGCGAGCGGGCCGGCTACCGCACCCGGCGCCGCGGCGCGTTGCGGCTTCTGCTCCGGCTCCAGCTCCGGCTCCGGCTCCGGCGCAAATCCCAGCCCCAATTCCAGTGACTGCGAGCGCGGGTCCTTCGCAACCGTATTCATGAACATCCTCCATAAGGCAATCAGCAAGCAATGACTCAGTGTAAACACGCGCCTCTGTCCACACACCCCGACTCTTGCTCACCAATTCTCCGCCCGGCCGCGCCCTCCTAACCCATCGCGCGGGCGTTCCAGCCGTCTTAAGCAAAAGCAAAGGCATGCTTCGAAAATGCAAACTTCGCGAAACCCGCGGCCGGGTTCATAGTAAGTCCCTAATTAGCTCAATACACGTACGGAGACTTTGCCCATGTCTGCCTCCCCGCAGAAACTCGACGACTGGCTCGACAAGGAGGCGGTGACCGAAGACGACATCACCGCGTTCCCGCTGACGGCAATGGCCGCCACGCTCGACCGGGAAGAAAACAGCGATACCGTCCCGCCGCTGTGGCACTGGCTGTACTTTCTGCCGATTGCACCGATGTCCGACGTAGGACCCGACGGTCATCCGAAGCGCGGCGGTTTTCTGCCGCCGGTGCCGTTGCCGCGTCGCATGTGGGCCGGCGGCCGCCTCACGTTTCATGCGCCGCTCAAAGTCGGCGAGCATGCGAAGCGCACATCGATCATCGCCAATATCGAGGACAAAACCGGCCGCTCGGGCCGTCTCGTGTTCGTGACGGTGCAGCACACGATCGAAGCCGGTGGCGAACTGAAGCTCGAGGAAGAGCACGACATCGTCTATCGCGACGCGCCGCAAGAGGGCGCGCGGCCGCCGCAAGCGTCGCTCGCGCCCGAAGGCGAAACGTGGCGGCGCACCATCGACGCCGACGCCGTCATGCTGTTCCGCTACTCCGCGCTGACGTTCAACGGCCACCGCATCCATTACGACTACCCGTATGTGACCGAGGTGGAAGGCTATCCCGGTCTGATCGTTCATGGTCCGCTGATCGCCACCCTTCTGGTCGATCTGGTGCGCCGCGAACAGCCCAAGGCAACGCTGCAAAGCTTCGCGTTCAAGGCGCTGCGTCCCACCTTCGCGGGGCAGCCGTTCACGGTATGCGGCAAACCCGCCGCCGACGGCAAAACCATCGACCTGTGGGCCAAAGATCACGAAGGCTATCTGACCATGCGCGCCACAGCGGCACTCGCCTGAACACCAGGAATACTGAGAAATTCGACTATGCAAACCACACATCAGGATTCGTTCCAGGACATTCGCGAAGCAGTGCGCGATTTATGCCAGCAGTTTTCCGGCGAGTATTTCCGCAAGATCGACGAAGCCCGCGGTTACCCCGAGGCATTCGTCGATGCGTTGACCAAAGCCGGCTGGCTCGCCGCGCTGATTCCGCAGGACTTTGGCGGCTCGGGGCTGGGGCTCACGGAAGCGTCGGTGATCATGGAAGAGATCAATCGCGCCGGCGGCAACTCGGGTGCATGCCACGGCCAGATGTACAACATGGGCACGCTGCTGCGCCACGGTTCGGACGAGCAGAAGCACAGGTATCTGCCGCAGATCGCGAGCGGCGATCTGCGTCTGCAATCGATGGGCGTGACCGAGCCGACCACCGGCACGGATACCACCAAGATCAAGACCACCGCCGAACGGCGCGGCGACCGCTACGTGATCAACGGCCAGAAAGTGTGGATCTCGCGCGTCCAGCATTCGGACCTGATGATCCTGCTGGCACGCACCACACCGCTCTCGGACGTGAAGAAGAAATCGGAGGGCATGTCGATCTTTATCGTCGACTTGCGCGAGGCGATTGGCCACGGCATGACCGTGCAGCCGATTCTGAACATGGTCAATCACGAGACCAACGAACTGTTCTTCGACAACCTCGAAATTCCCGCCGAGAATCTGATCGGCGAGGAAGGGCAGGGCTTTAAATACATCCTTGACGGCTTGAACGCCGAGCGCACGCTGATCGCCGCGGAATGTATCGGCGACGGTTACTGGTTTGTCGACAAGGTCACCGAGTATGCAAAAGAACGTATCGTGTTTGGCCGGCCCATCGGCCAGAACCAGGGTGTGCAGTTCCCGATCGCGCGCTCGTTCATCAACGTCGAAGCGGCCAGCCTGATGCGCTTCGAGGCCGCGCGGCGTTTCGATGCGCATGAACCGTGCGGCGCGCAAGCCAACATGGCAAAGCTGCTCGCCGCCGACGCTTCGTGGGAAGCGGCCAACGCATGTTTGCAGTTCCACGGTGGCTTTGGCTTTGCTTGCGAATACGACGTCGAACGCAAATTCCGTGAGACGCGTCTTTACCAGGTCGCGCCGATTTCCACCAATCTGATTCTGTCGTACGTGGCCGAGCATATTCTCGGCTTGCCGCGTTCGTTCTGATTTCCGGGCCGGAATAAACATGAGACCACTCGACGGTATCAAGGTCATCACACTCGAACACGCCATCGCCGCACCGTTCTGCACGCGCCAACTCGCCGATCTCGGCGCGCGCGTGATCAAGATCGAGCGTCCTCATGTCGGCGATTTTGCGCGTGGCTACGATGAGCGCGTGCATGGGCTGTCGTCGCATTTCGTCTGGACCAATCGCTCGAAAGAAAGCCTCGCGCTCGATCTGAAGCAGCCTGCTGCAACGGAAATTCTCGAAGCGTTGGTCGCCGACGCCGACATACTGGTGCAGAATCTCGCGCCCGGTGCGGCGGATCGGCTCGGGCTCGGCTATGACACGTTGAGCAAGAAGTATCCGAAGCTGATCGTCTGCGATATTTCCGGCTATGGCGCCGATGGCCCGTACCGCGACAAGAAAGCCTACGATCTGCTGATCCAGAGCGAAGCCGGTTTTCTTTCGGTCACCGGTTCGCCAGGCGCGCCGGCCAAGGCGGGTTGCTCGATCGCGGATATCGCAGCCGGTATGTACGCGTATTCGAACATTCTCAGCGCGCTGTTGCTGCGTGGCCGCACAGGGCGCGGTTGCCGCATCGATGTGTCGATGCTGGAGAGCATGGTCGAGTGGATGAGCTATCCGCTGTACTACGCGATCGACGGCCAACCGCAGCCCGCGCTCTCCGGTGCGGCGCACGCAACGATCTATCCGTACGGGCCGTTTCCCGCCGGCGACGGCAAGACGGTGATGCTCGGTCTGCAAAACGAGCGCGAATGGAAGCTCTTCTGCGAGCAGGTGCTCGTGCAACCCGAACTCGCCACCGACGAGCGCTTTGCATCGAATTCGAAACGCACGTCGGCGCGTGAGGCGTTGCGTCAGGTGATCGTCGCGGCGTTTGCCGAATTGACGGCAGCGCAAGTGATCGAGCGGCTCGATCAGGCGGGGATCGCCAACGCGCAGATGAATAGCTTGGGCGATGTGTGGGCGCATCCGCAACTCAAGGCGCGCGATCGCTGGCGCGACATCGGTACGCCGGTGGGTACGGTGCCCGCGTTATTGCCGCCAGGCTTGCCGGATGACTTCGATCCGCGCATGGACCCCGTGCCCGCACTCGGCGAACAGACCGACGCGATCTTGCGTGAACTCGGTTACGACAGCGCACGGATCGACGCACTGCGCGAGGCCGGCACGATCTGAACGGCCTTCTTTGCGTTCTTTACCTTCGCGGCCGGTGTGCGAGTATTGCCACCCTGGCCGTCGGAGCAAAACCTGACACGCGACCCAAAAGCTAATTTGGAGTGACCTAGCCATGACCGATCATCCCAGTCTCACGCTTGCCACCTTCGCCGCTCAACTCGACTTCGTCAGCATCCCGCAGGCGGTGGTCGAGCGCACGGTTAATCTGTACGTTGACTGGCTCGGTTCGGCACTGGCCGGCAAAGGCGCGCGCCCGGTCGAAACGATTGCGCGGTTTGCGCGCCAGGCCGGTGGTGGCGCCGTCAACGGTAACGGTGGCCCAAGTGAGGTCCTGATCGATCGCAGCCGTACCACGCCGTATTTCGCGGCGATGATCAACGGCGCTGCCTCGCATTTTGCAGAACAGGACGATGTGCACAACGGCTCGGTGTTTCATCCGGCAACCGTGGTGTTTCCGGTGGCGCTCGCGTTGGCGCAGGCCAATCGTGCGTCTGGGCGCGACTTCATCGCTGCGGCGGTAGCGGGGTATGAAGTCGGCATCCGCATCGGCGAATTTCTCGGGCGCTCGCACTACAAGGTGTTTCATACCACCGGCACCGCCGGGACGGTAGCGGCCGCCGCCACGGCTGGGCGCATGCTCGGGTTGTCGCCGGCACAAATGCTCGACGCATTCGGTTCGGCGGGCACGCAGGCAAGCGGCTTATGGGAGTTCTTACGCGACGCCGCCGACTCCAAGCAACTGCACACGGCGATGGCGGCGGCCAACGGTTTGATGGCCGCGCAACTCGCCGCCGATGGTTTCAAGGGCGCGACGCATATTCTCGAAGGCGCGCAAGGCATGGCCGCGGGCATGTCGAGCGACGCCGATCCGGCGCGCCTCGTCGACAGGCTCGGCACGCGCTGGGCGACTGCCGAGACCTCGTTCAAATACCACGCTGCTTGCCGCCATACGCATCCCGCCGCCGATGCGTTGCTTGCGGTGGTACATGAACATAAGCTCGCGCCGCGCGATATCGCCAAGGTGGTCGCGCACGTTCACCAGGGCGCAATCGACGTGCTCGGCGCGGTCGTCACGCCGCGCACCGTCCATCAGGCGAAGTTCAACATGGGCACGGTGCTCGGGCTTGTCGCCTATCACGGCTATGCGGGCGTGACCGAGTTCGAACAGGGTTTCGACGCCGACTCGATCGCGGCCTTCCGCGACAAAGTCGAAATGGCGTTCGATGCCGAAGTCGATGCCGCTTATCCCGCGCGCTGGATCGGCAAAGTGACGGTGACGACCACCGACGGCCGCACGTTCAAGGGCCGGGTCGACGAACCGAAGGGGGACCCCGGCAATACCTTGTCGCGGGATGAAATCGCGACCAAGCTGCATCGACTGGCGGCATTTTCCGGGGCGGCGACCGAAGGCGAGGCGGCGGCCTTGCTTGGCAACGCATGGAAGATCGCCGGACAGGCGCGCGTCGAATCGGTGTTCGGTACCGAGGCCAACGCAACGGTGGCAGCATGAGCGCGCGATTGCCGCGTTCATATCTGTTCGTGCCGGGCAACCGGCCTCAGCGCTTCGAGAAAGCCCACGCAGCGGGCGCGGATGCGGTGATTCTCGATCTCGAAGACGCCGTGCAGCCCGATGAAAAACCAGCCGCACGCGCGGCGGTGCTGGCCGCTGTTTCGGGCGGTGCAACCGGTGGCGCTTCTGATGTCGCTTCTGATGACGCTTCCGGGTCTGCGTGGGTGCGGGTCAATGGCTCTGACACGTCATGGTTTAACGACGACATCGCCGCGCTAGTCGAGCATCCGGGTGTTGCCGGTGTCGTTCTGCCCAAGGCGGAAACGCGCGAACAAATCGAGGCCGTGCTGGCGCACGCGCATCCGCACTTGAGCGTATTGCCGATTGTCGAGACTGCGCGCGGTTTTGCGAATCTCGCCGACCTGTGCGCTGCGCCACGCGTGGAGCGCATCGTGTTCGGCACGCTCGATTTTCAGATCGATCTCGGTATCGATGGCGATCACGAGGAGTTGCATCTGTTTCGCTCGCAGATCGTGTTGTCATCGCGACTGGCGGGCATTGGCGCGCCGGTGGATGGCGTGTCCACCACCCTCACCGATATGGAGCAGATCGAAGCCGACGCGCGACGCGGGCGGCGCTTTGGCTTCGGCGGGAAACTGTGCATTCATCCGAAGCAGATTGATGCGGTACATCGCGCTTATGCATGGAGCGACGCGGAGCAGGCGTGGGCGATACGTGTGCTGGCCGCTGTGGAGACAAGCAACGGCGCGGCGGTGGCTGTCGATGGAAAAATGGTGGATATGCCGGTGATTCTGAAGGCTCGGAGGATCCTGGCGGGCACCTAGCACACGTCGGTTGATGCAGGCCGCACGAAGCGTAAGTGATCGCATGACTACATGGAAAGCATGATGGGCCGGGAATCCGGCTTTCTCCAGGCGCAGGCTTCGCGCCCGGTTAAGATGGAGCATCGCACTGCAAGCGTTCATTGGCGCTTGCGCCTCCTCTTTGGCCATCATCATGCATTTCGATTTTGTGGATTTGCGTTTGCTTCTTCATATCGCCGACACGCAGAACCTGGCGCGTGCGGCGGAACGCTCGCATCTGTCGGCGCCAGCGGCGAGCAATCGGGTCAAGAATCTCGAGGAGCAACTGGGTTTCAAGCTGCTTTATCGAACCAGCCAGGGCGTGACGCTCACGCCCGCCGGTGAAGCCTTCGTGCATCATGCGCGGCTCGTGCTCGAGCGGGTCGAGCATCTGGCCGGCGACATGCAGGAGTACGGCGAAGGCATTAAAGGCCACGTGCGCATCTGGGCCAATACCACCGCGATCAGCGAGTTTCTGCCCGCCGTGCTGAGTCATTTTCTGCGTGATCATCCGGACGTCAATATCGATCTGCGCGAAGTGCTGAGCGGCGAAATCGTGAAGGGCGTGGCGGATAGCGCGACGGATATCGGGATCGTCGCGGGCAACGTTCACGCGGAACATCTGGAAATGCTGCCGTATCGCGACGACCGCCTGGTGCTTGTGACGTCGCGCGATCACGCGCTGGCGAAGCTACCCTCGGTCGATTTCGCGCAATTGCTCGACGCCAATTTCGTGGGCCTGCCCACGTCGAGCGCGATTCACGCGTTCATCACCAGCGCTGCCGATGCCCTCGGCGCGCGTCTGAAGCTGCGCATCCAGGTGGGCAACTTCGAGGCGGCCTGCCGGATGATCGAAGCGGGTGTGGGCATCGGCATCGTGCCGGAATCGGTCGCGGTGCGGCACAAAAAGACAATGCAGATCGCTATCGTCGGCCTTGACGACGCGTGGGCCGAGCGCAAGCTGAAGATCTGCGTGCGCAGCGTGAAGGACTTGCCGCCGTTCGCGCGCGTGCTGGTGGACAGGTTGGTCGCCGGCGTCTGAGCAGCACGACGCGGCCGAATCGCGTCGGGCGTCGGGCGTTGGCCGTCGGCGGAGTGCTACCCAGGTCAAAGCCAATAATTTCCAATAAGAAACGATCGGGCAAACTATGCCGCCCCGCCGGCACCTCGGCAGTAACGGCCAGCAGCACACGCCGACGCTAGCCATTTTCCGGCACATCAAGCTCACAAGCCCTTCCACCCCGGTCAGCGGCCCAGCCCCGGGCAAATACCCTTGCCGCCAGAAAATCCCGCGTGTATAGTTTCCGAACTTACTCTTGTTTCGCATCGGAAATTAAAGGGATTCTCATGGACGCTTCCACCATCCTCGCCGACCTCGGCATCGCCCACGCGGCGCAAGCCGGTGACATCGCGGTTCATTCGCCGATTACCGGCGAACTCATCGGCCGCGTGGCCAGCAACACGGTGGCAGAAGTCGACGCGGCCCTCGCCCATGCGAAAGAAGCGTACGCGGCCTGGCGCAACGTCCCGGCGCCGCGCCGCGGCGAACTCGTGCGTCTGCTCGGCAACCGTCTGCGCGAGAAGAAGCAGGCGCTCGGCAGCATCATCACGCTCGAAACTGGCAAGATCCTGCAGGAAGGCATGGGCGAAGTGCAGGAAATGATCGACATCTGCGACTTCGCGGTCGGTCTGTCGCGTCAGTTGTACGGTCTGACAATCGCCTCGGAGCGCCCGGGCCATCGTATGGCTGAAACCTGGCATCCCATGGGTACATGCGTCGTCATCTCGGCGTTCAATTTCCCGGCAGCGGTGTGGTCGTGGAATGCGGCGCTCGCGCTGGTGTGCGGCAACGCGGTGATCTGGAAACCGTCGGAAAAGACGCCGCTGACCGCGCTCGCCGTCAACCAGATTCTCAGCGAGGCACTGCAGGAATTCGGCGACGCGCCGGCCGGCCTGACCGCATTGATCAACGGCGGCCGCGACGTCGGCGCGAAGCTGGTGGCCGACCCGCGTGCGTCGGTCGTCAGCGCGACGGGCAGCACGGAAATGGGCCGCACGGTCGGCGTTGAAGTGGCGAAACGCTTCGGCCGCTCACTGCTCGAACTCGGCGGCAACAACGCGGGTATCGTCGCGCAAACCGCGGATCACGAACTCGCGATGCGCGGCATCCTGTTCTCGGCGGTCGGTACAGCGGGGCAGCGTTGCACGTCGCTGCGGCGTCTGTTCGTGCACGAGAGCGTGTATGACAAAACCATCGAACGTCTGAAGCAGTTGTACAGCAAGGTACCGATCGGCAATCCGCTCGAAAAGGGCACGCTGATGGGCCCGCTGATCGACAAGCAAGCGTACGCCCGCATGCAGGAAGCGCTGCAACAGGCTGCGGCCGAAGGCGGCAAGGTGTTCGGGGGCGAGCGCGTCGAAGTAAAGGGCTATGAAGGCGGTTACTACGTGCGTCCGGCGATTGTTGAAATGCCGTCGCAAACGGCGGTGGTGCTGAAGGAAACCTTCGCCCCGATTCTCTACGTGCTGCGCTACGCGGATTTCGCGGATGCGGTCGAGGCGAACAATGCGGCAGTGCACGGTTTGTCGTCGTGCGTGTTCACAACCGATCTGCGCGAAGCCGAACGCTTCCTGTCCGACTCGGGCAGCGACTGCGGTATCGCTAACGTGAACATCGGACCGAGCGGTGCGGAAATTGGCGGCGCGTTCGGTGGCGAGAAGGAAACCGGCGGCGGTCGTGAATCGGGTTCGGACGCGTGGAAGGCCTACATGCGCCGCGCGACCAACACGGTCAACTATTCGTCGGCGCTGCCACTTGCGCAGGGCATCGACTTCAATATCGGCTGATGCGTTAAGCAGCGGTAGCACATTAAAGCATTGAAGCGGTAGCGCATTTCAGCAGAAAGCAGCGGCGCATTCACGCGCCGCTGTTCACAATCTCTTTCAGCAATCCGTTGCGCCGCCCGCCGTTTCTGAGTGGCCAGGCTATTCGTGGAGTGAGACGTGAGTTCCAAAGTCGTGATCGTCGGCGGTGGGGTGATCGGCAGCTCGATTGCGTATTTCCTGCGGCTGTCCGATCCGACAGTCAGCGTCACGGTGATCGAGCGCGATCCGACTTATGCGCGTTCGTCGTCGGCATTGTCGGCGGCCTCCATTCGCCAGCAATTCTCTACGCCGCTTTCCATTCAGATGTCGCTCTTCGGCATCGAGTTTCTGCGCTCGATCGGTGAGCGGCTCGAACTCGACGGCGCGAAACCGTCGATCGATCTGCACGAGGGCGGCTATCTTTTTCTCGCCACACCCGCCGGCGAAGGAACGCTGCGCGAGAATCACGCGCTGCAAAAGAGCCTTGGCGCCGATATCAGTCTGCTCGACAAAACTGCGTTGCGAGCGCGCTTTCCCTGGCTCAATACGGACGACCTTGTCGCCGGTGCTTATGGCGAAAGTGGTGAGGGTTGGTTCGACGGCTACGGCCTCGTGCAGGCGCTGCGCAAGAAGGCCCAGGCGCTCGGTGCACGCTATGTTGCCGCCGACGTCACCGCGCTGCATCGCGACGGTAATCACGTCACGCAAGTGCAGACCGCGAGTGGCGAGGCCTACGCATGCGACGTCGTTGTGAACGCCGCAGGCGCCTGGTCACGCAAGGTCGCGCAGATGGCCGGCATCGACCTTCCGGTGTTCGCCCGGCGCCGTAGTATTTTCAATGTCATCTCGCCCGCGCGGCTCGAGGATTGTCCGTTGCTGATCGATCCGAGCGGCGTGTATTTCCGGCCCGAGGGCCAATCGTTTATCTGCGGTACGTCGCCGTCGGCGGATAATGACCCCGACGATTTGCCGCTCGACGAAGTCGATCACGCACTATTCGACGACGTGATCTGGCCGACGCTCGCGCATCGCGTGCCGCAATTCGAAGCGCTGCGCGTGCAGAACTGCTGGTCCGGCTACTACGAATACAACGTACTCGATCAGAATGCGATCATCGGCTATCACCCGGGTGTCGATAACTGCATTTTTGCCAATGGTTTTAGCGGGCACGGTTTGCAACAAGGCCCGGCAACAGGCCGTGGCATCAGCGAATTGATTCTGCACGGCCGCTACACGACGCTCGATCTCGGTTCGTTGAGCTTCACGCGTGTACTTGAAAACCGGCCGATCGTGGAAAAGAACGTGGTTTAGCGGTACGCGTTCGAGGTGATGCGGAAAACGCAATACCTAGTGCGTAGATATCGTTTGCCGCCCGCCTGGACGATGGCCACAATCGGCATCGATCTTCCACCGACAGCTATCGTCACCCAAGCGGCCCGTCACCACCATGTTCACGTTCAATCCCGCCTTTGAAGCGCCGACCGGTTCGCCGATCCGCGAGTTGTTCAAGTATCTGGCACAGCCCGGCATGATTTCGTTTGCCGGCGGCTATCCGGCGAGCGATCTGTTCGACCGTGAAGGGCTCGATGCGGCCGCGGCGCGTGCGTCGCAGCAGTCCACGCTCTGTCTGCAATATGGCCCGACAGATGGCCTCGCCGTCCTCAAGGAACAACTCGCGCAGTTGATGACGCGCCGTGGCACAGCTTGCACGCCGCAGGAATTACTCGTGACCACGGGTTCGCAGCAAGGCTTCGATCTACTGTTGCGCGTGATGGTCGCGCCGGGTGACGTGGTGCTGGTCGAGCAACCCGCCTATCCTGCGACCTTGCAGGCGCTTAAGCTGCAGGAGGCCGAGGTGGTGACCGTGCCGGTCGATCAGGACGGACTCGACGTCGCCGCGCTCGCCGCGTCGCTCGAAGCGGGCACCCAGGCGGGCACATTGGCGCGGCCGCCGAAGCTGCTCTACACCGTGCCGACCTTTGCCAATCCTACTGGCGCGACTTTGTCGCTCGAACGCCGCATGGCGCTGTTGAAGCTGGCGGCGCGTCACCATTTTCTGATTGTCGAAGACGATCCCTACGGCGATCTGCGTTTTAGCGGCGCGGCGTTGCCGTCGCTGCTTGCATTGAGCGATCAGGTGCCGGGTTCGCGCGACTGGGTCGTGCATTTTTCGAGTCTGTCGAAGATCGTCGCGCCGGGTTTGCGAGTCGGCTGGATGATCGCACACGCGGAAATCTTGCGCCGGTGCGTGATCGCCAAACAGACCGTCGATCTATGCAGTTCGCCGTGGACCCAGGCGATCGCCGCCGAATACCTCGCGAGCGGCGCGCTGGAGCGCCATCTGCCGCGGATCGTGGATGCCTACGCCGTGAAGTGCCGCGCGCTGTGCGATGCGCTCGATGCGCATTTGTCCGACACCATGGCGTTTCATCGTCCCGCCGGCGGCATGTTCGTGTGGGCGCGATTGACCGGCGCTCGGAACGCGTCCGACGCTCTGCGTGCCTGTATCGAGCGCAACGTCATGTTCGTTCCGGGCGTCGCATTCTATAAAGACAATATCGACGTTGCGGCACTGCGCTTGTCATTTGCCGCGCCTGGTGTAGCCGAAATTGAAACCGGCGTGCAGAGAATGAAACAGGCGCTGGCATTCGTTTGATGGCGACTCACGCGGCTAATGCAGCTACTACGGATAACATGCATTGATTGAAAAGCGGTAAGCGTAGTGCCGGAAATAACCCGGCGAGCACGCAATGTGCAGCCGGGCTTTTATGCGAATGCGAAATCGAAGCGATTTAGCATAAGCATCCCGATCCGCTAATGCAGCGCAAAGCCGCACAAGGCCGAGCTCTGATCGACGGCTTGTTCGGTTCAAGTCGATGCGTGTGCACATACCGCCTTGCACGCGGCGCACGGCCCGCACACCGGTTTAAGCCGGGCGATTGAATCGAATGGCCGCAGCTGCGAATAGCTTAATCCAGCGCTTCCGGTATTCTCGTCAAACCCCCACGAAACATGGCTAAGTGTTAAATGCCGGGTGCCACCGTTTTCAGCAAAAAATATCGGTTATCATGCGCTGCTTTCAGCGCGTGATTCCGATGGATTAATCCTCGGGGTATCCACGTTAATACCGTCGCATCGAACCAGAAAAAATCAGATGAAGATGTCGCGCAAAAAGATTGCAATCCTGGTGGTCGGTCTTCTGGTCGTGGCCGGCGTGGTGATTCAGGCGGTGTGGCGTCCCTTCGCGCATCGCAAAGCCGCCGAGACCGGTGAAGTCGCGCTCGATATTCATCACCCGGATGCGGTGATCGACAGCGAAGCGCTCTCGCGTTTGCCGCGCGACATCTTGCGCGTGCCGCTGTTGCACGACGTGCTGACGCAGGACTTCGTCGACTATTACGAATCGAACGACACGCGGCTGTCCGCCGAGGGCGCGCTGCGGCGTCTCGCCTTCGAACATCAACTGGACTGGCGCGATGAATTGATCCGCCGCGTATTCGACGAACCGGCGCACGTGCTGCTGTGGCGCTCTCCCGATGGCCGCCTCGGCTACTGGGTGATGTCGATGCACCGTAACGGTCTGGCGAAGCTGCTGCAAGGCTACGCCAACGTCGCCACGAGTGACGCGCAACTGAGCCGGGTAGCCAGCCTTTCCGGCGACGTCCCGGTCTATGCGTTGAAGCTGGCGGTCGGCCGCACGGTTCTATTCGCGACGAAGGACGACCGCCTGGTTGTCATGTCCGCCCCCGGCGTGTTGCTCGACGCGAAAGGCGGCTTGCTGAGCGAGCGGGCCGACGCCGTGTCCGACATGCTCTCGTCAGGCCGCGACGATGCCGCGCGCGCCTATCAACTGGACGCGCCCGGCGAGGCGCCGAAGGGGCACCGACTGGTGGTGTCGGCCAATTATTTGTCGTTTGGCTATCAGGCGTTTTTCTCCGGTATCGACGCACTGCGATTCGATTTTTCGTCGAACGATAGTCCCCCAGGCGGACTTCCTGCGGGGCGTGCGGCGGCGAACTGGCAGACCTCCGCGCTGATCGAGCCGGGCAAGTTGCCTCAAGCGTGGAATAGCGCCGATTTATGGCGCGCGTTGCCGGCCAATCCGGCGGCGTGCACGAGCCTGCCGGCGGACTGGAAAGAGGCGTCGGGTCTGTTGAGCAAGGTGGCGGACGTAGGCGCGGATGGCGCCGCTGCAATCGGCGATCAGCTCGCCGGCCCCGCGGCCGTTTGCTGGTATGCGAAGTCCACGCTGGTCGCGCCGCTATTCGTCGCGCGCGTGAAGAGTCAGGACGCGGCGAGCATCGCTGCGCTGAAGACAGCGCTCGGCAAGACCTTTGGCGAGGTGATCGGCGCGTACGAGGCGAAGGCCGCCAAATCCGCTGACGCTGATTCTGGCTATCGCCGTTTGCCGGTCACGCAGCGCGACCAGGGCGGCGTCACCGTGTGGCAGCGGCCGGTCAGTGCGCGCTCGGGTACGGCTTTGTCCAGCAAGGCGTCGTTCGCAACGCAACTGTCGGCGGAGCGCTATTTTCCGGTGACGCTTGCGTTGGCGCGCGGCTATCTGATTTTCTCGCCTGATTCGCGACTGGTTGACGATACGCTCGCGGTGCTCGACAAGCGCTACCCGGCCCTCGCCGATACGCTTGCGCCGCAGCGTCTGCCGCGCACGATTCTCACGCTGACACCATCGTCCGCCGCCGCGTTGATCGAACGCGAGGCGGGCGCGGCGTTGCCGGCGGATCAGGAAGCGGTGTTCCGCAATGCGTCGCGTACCCATCTCGTGCCGAAGCTGCATGCGCTCGCGCACTATCCGCCGGTTTCGTTGACGCTGCCGCAGAACTTGCCGGGCTCGACGGGCTGGGTGCCGGTGGAATGGTGGTTTGATCGCGCGAAGGCGGGCGCCGGTGATGATGCTAACGCCGGTGTGGCAGCGGGTGTGGCAGCGGGTGTGGCAGATACGCCCGCGGATCAGCCCGGCACCGAGGGCGACTAGTGCGCCGCCTTCACGTTTCCGACACGGCATTCGCGACGGATGCATGTGCGCAGACGCAGGCGCGTGAAGATGTGCTTGCGCCCGTGTCCGTGGTGCATCCGGTCGCCCACGCGTTCGAGGCGTCCGCTGAGGTAGCCACGCCGCGCATGGCTCACACGACCCGCACATCACGCCGCGTCTGGCTCACTCGCGCGGCTTCCGCGTTCGTGATGGCCAGCCTTGCGCCTTACGCAAATGCGCTCACCAGCACCACCGCCACACCCGACCCCGACGCGCTCTCACCGCAGCAATCCGCCGCATTTCGCGCGTGGTTCGTGCGCATCGTCGATCAGCAAATGCGCCGTGGCCCGACCCCGCGTTGGACCCAACGCGATTGCGCGGGCCTCGTGCGCTTTGCCGTCGGCGAAACGCTTAGGCCGCACGACAGCCGATGGCTGCGGGCGAACGGCATGACCAGTCTCGCGGACACCAGCAGCATGCCGCCCGAACTGCAACTGTCGGCATCGCAACGCGGAATCGCGAATCGCTGGACCCAGCTCGATGGTTCCACCGGCGCGTACGCATCGGCGATCGCACTGATTCAACGCAACAGCCGTTTCGTTTCGAAGGACGTGAACCAGGCGTTGCCCGGCGATCTCCTGTTCTTCGACCAGGGCGACGACCAGCATCTGATGATCTGGCTGGATCGCTACATCGCTTATCACACAGGCACCGTTACGCCGATCGATACCGGTCTGCGCGCCGTGGCCGTCTCCGACCTGATGCAATGGAAAGATTCCCGCTGGCAGCCGCTCGACGGCAACCCGAATTTCGTTGGCGTGTTTCGTCTGGATTTTCTGACACCATGACCCGAATCAATTCCTTCATCGCGTCGCGCGCGTGGCTCGGCAACCTGAAGCGTCGCGCGGGCGCCATTGTGGTTGCGTTCGTCGCGGCCATGGCGCTCGTCATGGCACCCACGGCTCATGCCGACGACGACGCCTCGAGCACCGCCGCCGATACCAGCATCGCCGCGAACCCGACGCTGCAGCCGGCACCATCGAGCAACTTTGCCTGGCAGAAGGTCGACGGTCAGCCGTTTTTCCTGCTCTCGGACGCGAGCTTCGGCAGCGATCAGTTGGCACAGGTGCGGCTGGAGGCGCCCGGCCGCGATTTCAAGGACACGTTGCAGCCGTATGGCGGCGCGGACATCGTCGTGTATCGCGTGCCCAGGCCGTTGGACTTTTTGAAAGCGCAGAAGAATCTGCATCGTTTGAATGTCGCGCCGAATTACCAGGGTGAAGGGCTCGCGAATACGCTGGCTTATCTGTGGGACCGCTGGTTCACCGAGGCACGCCGCGCATGGCAGCGCGTGTTGTCGTTCGCGACGCGCAGCAAGGTCACCCAGGCCGAGCCGCAATTCAAGCTCGGCGAGCAGCCCGGCAAGCAGACGCAATTCCAGCAGAACTCGCAGTTCGCACCGCTGAAGGGCTATGACATGGTCGCGCGCTTTCGCTATCCGATCTGGGACGCGAAGGTGATCGAGCCGCCCAAGGGCGTGAATCTCCAGGGCAGCAGCAGTAACTTCATCGAAGCGAGTTCGGGCAACGTGATGATTCCGGTCGGCAAGCTGCCGCCGGGGCTGTATATCGTCGAGGCGGTGATCGGCAACTATCGCGCGCATACCTTGCTGTTTGTGTCGGACACGGTTGCGGTTGTGAAAGCGGCGTCGAGCGGCATGCTGGTATGGACCACGCGGCGTGACACCGGCAAGCCGGTGCCGAACACCGACGTGAACTGGACCGACGGCATAGGCGTGCTGCAAAGCGGCACCACCGGCGCCGACGGTGCGTTGGTGCTGCAACACGTGAGCCCGGAGCGCAGTTACCTACTCGGCACCGATCCGCAAGGCGGCGTGTTCGTCTCCGAAAATTTCTATTACGACAGCGAGATCTACAACACCAAGATCTACGCGGTGACCGACCGTCCGATGTACCGGCCGGGCGACGCGGTGCATGTGAAGTTCATCGGCCGTACGTTCCAGAACGCGACGCAATCCAGCGCGCCTGCCGACGCCGATATCAAGCTCGATGTGCTCGATCCGAACGGCTCGCCGGTCGCGACGAGCAAGGTGCATTTCGCTTCCGATACGGGCGCGGACACGGCGTTCACGCTGCCTGCCGATGCCACTGCCGGCGGCTACACGCTGCGCTTCGATTACCACGGCGATGTGTACGGCAGCGCATTTCGCGTCGCCGACTATGTGAAGCCGCATTTCGACGTCAACCTGTCGATGGACAAAGCCGACTATGCGACGGGCGAGCCACTGAAGGGCAAAATCCAGTTGCGTTATCCGGACGGCAAGCCGGTGCGCGATAGCAAGGTCTCGGTCACGCTGCGCGCGCAGAAAGTGACGATCGTCGACGGTGAACTGCGCTATGCAGGATTATTCCCGGTCAAGCTGGAGCAGCAGGAACTCACGACCGATAGCGACGGCAACGCAAACCTCACGCTGCCCGCCGCCAAAGAGCCGAGCCGTTATGCGTTGACGCTGTTCGCGCAGGACGGTGCGGCCTACAAGGTGCGTGTCACGCGTGAGGTGCTGATCGCGCGCGGCGCGACGCCTTATCGCTTGTCCACACCCAAATCGTTTTCGCAGCCGAAGGAAGCGGTCAACTTCGATTTGCAGGCGCTCGGTACGATCGATCCTTCATCGCATGCGCCGGCCAGGTGGGAGTGGACGCGCCTCGAATCGCAAACGCATGGTGAAGGCGCACTCAAAGGCGCCACGGCAGGCGGCAAGCTGTCGTTCCCGGTGCAATTCGAGGAACCGGGTTCGTACATGCTCTCGGTCAAGGACGACACCGGCAATCTGCTCGCCGCCGCGAGCCATTGGGTCGCGGGCGATGGTCTGAAGGCGATTCCGGGCAGCGTCGAGATCGTGTTCGATCGCGACAAGTACAAGATCGGCGATACCGCCGAAGCGTTGATCACGTTCCCGATGCCGGTCGACGATGCACTCCTGACGCTGGAGCGCGACAACGTCGAACACCGTGCGTTGCTGAGCGCCGGCGGCGACTGGTTGCAACTGCAACGCGTGGCGCCTTCGCAATGGAAGGCGCGTATCAAGGTCGGCGCTGATTTCGCGCCGAACATGACGTTCTCGGTGCTATACGTGCATGCCGGCGAATACGTGTTCCAGAACGCGGGCATCGTGGTCGCGCAGCCGCAGATCGAGTTGAACGTGAAGAGCGACAAGCCGGTGTACGGTCCAGGCGATACGGTCACGCTGAACTTCGACAGCACGTTGAACGGCAAGCCGGAAGCGGCGAATCTGACGGTGAGCGTGGTCGATGAAATGGTCTACGTGTTGCAGCCGGAAATCGCGCCGAATATCGTCGACTTCTTCTATCACCCGCGCCGTAACAACGTGCGGACCTCGTCGAGTCTGTCGTTCATTACGTACGATCTGGCGCGCTCGCCGTTGAAGGGCGCGCCGGGCGGCCCGCAGCGCGCCAACTACAACGAGCGCGGCGTGAAGGTGCTCGAACGGCCGCGTCGCGACGATCAGGACACGGCCGCGTGGGAAGGCAATCTGAAAACCGACGCGAACGGCCACGCCACGATGACCTTCAGGATGCCGGACTCGCTGGCGCGCTGGCGCGTCACCGTGCGCGCGGCGGCGCCGGACGGCATGGTCGGTCAACGTACTGCGTACGTGCGTTCGGATAAGGCGCTGTATCTGAAGTGGAGCGGTCCTTCGCATTTCCGCGTCAACGATCAGCCGGCCATCGACATGATCGCCTTCAACCAAACCGACGCGGATATGGATGCCGAGTGGGTGGTCGACGGCGGTGGTCTCGCGTTGAACCAGAAGGTCACGCTCAAGCGCGGCGCGAATTATCTGCGTCTGCCGAGCGGCGCGCTGAAGGCCGGTGTGATCGACGCCACCTTGCGTCGTGCGGGCAAGGATGTGGATCGCTTGCAGACCACCATCCAGCTCGACGCGAGCGGCTGGCTCGATCTGCATCAGAACACGGTGGCGCTCGACGGCTCGAACAAGCCGCTCAATCTGCCGCAAGATGCACAGGACGTCAGCGTGCGTTTTATTGGCAGCGCGGCGAGCGAATTCGTGCGCGTCGCCGACGATCTGATCAACTATCCGTATGGCTGCGCCGAGCAGACCTCGAGCCGTCTGATTCCGCTGGCGCTCGCCCACGACGCCATCGGCCGCGGCCGAGGCTACGACGATAGCGCCAGTTCGACGCAAGGGCTCGAAACGCTGTTGCGCAATCAGCGGCAACGTCTGGCGATGCTGGCGGGTGTCGGCGGCACGTTCGGCTGGTGGGGCGATACGACCGGCGGCAGTTCGCTAATCACCGCTTACGCGTATTACGCGGACTGGCTCGCGAGCCGCAGCCTCGGCATTACGCTGCCCGCCGACAACTGGCAGCATGCAATGGACGTGTATCGCGATGCCGGGGCGAAAGAGCCGCTATTGCATCGCGCATTGGCGCTGTGGTTCATGCAGCAGATGGGCTTGCCGGTTGCGACGCCGGTCTCGGGTGTCGCGGCGGATTTGATGAGCGATGCGGCGGCTTCGGGCAATGCTTCCGCGCCAGCTCGCAACGGCACGTATGGCACATCGGACAGCATCGTGTTCGCGCAAGCTGATTCGCCGCGCGGCAAGCAGATGGCGACGCTGCTGATCGCCAGCATGGCGCGCGGCACGAATGCTCAACTGCCGGATAGCTTCGATGGCGCGGCGAGCGCCGCGCGTGCCGCATTGGCCAACGATTCCGCGCCGCTCGTGCAAAGCCTGCTTTACATGACAGGTGGCGACGGTGGCACTGTGGTCGACGCCTCGGCGTTGCTGGCGAAGAGCAGCGCCGATTACCCGACGCTCGATCGCGCCCTGACGCTGCTGTGGGTACGCAAAGCGCTCGGCGGTGACAGCGCGCCGGCCTCGCTGCCTTCACTGCAAGGCGCGGGCTGGACGCGCACTGCGACGCCGACCGGCGCACCGCTGTGGAAATGGACCGGTGCCGCACGCTCCGACGGAGGTGCTGCTGGTGGTTTGCCGGTCACGCTCGACGCAGGCGCAGCACGTAGCGACGTCAACGCGCTGGTGTCGTTCCGCAGTCATACGAGCGAGGACAGTCGCCTGAATATCACGGTTGAACGCCGTTTCTACAAGCTGGAGCCGCTCGACGTGAAGGTCGATCCGAAGAAGGTGGGCGGCGCCGGGAGCCAACTGGGCCGCTCGGCATTTACCGCGCGTCTCGTGAAGCCAGGCGATGCGATCGACAGCAATGCGCTATATGTCGACGAGATCAAGCTCACGCCGCGCGCCGGCAACGCGTACCACTACGGTCTGCTCGACGTGCCGTTGCCGCCGGGCGGCGATGTCGAGGCGACCAGCTGGGGCGTGTCGATCGACGGATTGCCTGGCGAGAAGGATGGGGCAAATGGTCCGCAGCCGTTCGCGCGCGCTGCTTCGTATGAGATGGGTGAGTTGGCCTATCACCAGCCGGTGCCCTTGCTCGATCGTCCGGTGACGTTGCGGCAACTGGTGCGTTTCGCGTTGCCGGGCACGTTCGCGTTGCCGCCCGCACGCTACTTCCGCATGTATCAGCCGGACGCCAAGGCGTTCGAAGGCGGCAAGAGCGATCGTGTGACAACCTTGCGTATTCAGTAAGCGAGACTGCTATGTTCTCCGCTCTTCGGTACTCGCGCGATCGTTCCGTAGCTGTGCTGCGGATTGCGCTTGCCGTGGGAGCGGGGTGGGCGTTCAGTGGTGGAGGCGTGGCCGGTTCTGCCACGGCAGCATCGTCAACCGTGTCGTCAATGACGGCGCCAACTGTAGCGCAGACTTCGGCGTCAAGCCCGTCGGCAGTTGCCTCGCCAAGGTTGGCGTCAGGCTCGTCGCTGAATGCGTCGGCAACATCGTCGCCCACATCGTCGCTGGAGTCGGCGCCCACATCGGCGCTCGCGGTAGCGCCGCGCTCGTCAACCGCGTCCTCGACCCAAACGCTGCGCTTCGCGTGGCTGCGCGACGGTCAAGCGCAGCTTTGGCAATTCAACACGGGCGCCACTGCTGACGGCCTCGCGCCGCAGTCCGCACATCCCTTGCCGGCGACGCTGGAGACGCCGCTCGGCAGCGTGTGGAAACTGTTCGTCTACGGCTATCTGGTCGATCGCAATATCGCCACGCCGGATTACACCTGTAGCGGCGGCGATCCTGAAGAAGTGTATTGCTGCATGATGGGCGGTCACGTCGACCGCGAACATGCGCTGGTGCAATCCTGCGGACGCTTTTTCGAGCCTGCCCGCCTGCAACTCGATCCCGCCGATTGGCGCAAGTACTGGACGGCCGCACATGCGCCCGCCTGGCTGCGCGACCTTCACGCGATGACGCCGGCGCACCGTGTGCCGGTAACCGACTTGCTCGCCGCCTTGCAGTCGATGCCGGCACGGCCGCGTGACGCGGCGGCGAGCACCTTGATCTCGGTGCTGACCAGCGGACGCGGCGAAGGCACCGTGTCGCTCTATGGCAGCGCGCTGCGCGCTAAAACGTGGACCATGCCGGATCCGGCGCGCCCGGGCGCCTCGATCGGCGGTGCGGCGGGCTGGCTCGTCGACGGCACGCCGGTGTGGCTGGGCGGTCCCGGCGGCAGCGCGCGCGTGCTGGCGGCCGCGGCGCCGCGTATTGCGTCATTGCTCACGCAAGTCCCCGTACCCGACGACAACGCGTGTGTTCTGGTCGATTTCTTCAGCCGCTATCCGATTCGCGAGGTACTCGGCGACAAAGGCCCGGCAGCGGCGCCGGACGGTCCGCTGCGCGGCGAGTTCCGGGTCGGCTTCGTCAACGGTAACTGGGCGCGCGTGGAAAGCCGCGGTGAACTGCGGGTCGATCGCGACGCCGCGAGCGCACCGCGCGTGGTCGGCCGCTTCGGCATGAACGACTACGTCGCGCGAGTGGTCGAGCGCGAAGGCGATACGAGCCAGCCGGAAGCCGCCAAGGCGTTGGCGGTGGCGGCGCGCTCCTACGTCGTGCAGCATGGCAATCACGATCACGGGTGCTTCCGTATCGACGACAGCAGCAGCACGCAGCGCGTCCTGCCGCGCGCGCCGACCGTGGCCGCGCGCCGCGCGGCCGATCTGACCGACGCGTTGGTTCTGACTGGCGTGCCGGTTCAGTACCACCACGACAAGGCCGCGCCCGGTCAGATGAGCTGGCTTGCCGAGAAGGCGTCCGCGCAAACCGGTCTCACTTTCGATGCCATTCTCGCGCGGACCTGGCCGCAAGCGACCTTGACGTCGTTCGAGAGTCCGTTGTCCGGCGATTGCATCCAGGTGGCCGGCGCGGAGCAATGGCTGCGGCGCAACGCGCCGTCATGGGCACGGCGCATGGACGGCGCGGCGGGCTACGAGACGCCCGATCTGCCGGCCGTGTGCGCCGTGCGGGAAGGGCGTCCGTATGCTGACGCGCAGCGCAATCGCGTGTACGTGTATCGCCTGCAGAGCGAAGAGGACCGTATCGCGTTGGCGCACGAATATATTCACCTCGCGTTCCAGCATCATCCGCGTGGGCTCGATGAGGCATTCGTCGAACGCACCGCGCGCACGCTGATTCGTACCGACAATCCGATCCAATGAACGACGTTTTTGCGCTAACAGCGAGATGGGAGCAGTAACGATGACGGTCAAGAAGACGCGTTGGATAAAGGCCGGCTGGATGATGTGCATCGCTGCCTGTCTGGTGGCCGCGCCGCTCGCGCATGCGAGCGATATCGACTTCGGCGCGCCGTTGAACGGCTGGCGCAATACCGGCGGCGACAGCGAGCGCTATACGCAGGACGTGCATTACCCGGCGGTGTCGGTGTCGACGCCGGAAGGGCAGTCGAAGTTCGCGCTGATCGAAGGGCAAATCCACAACACGCCGAAGAAGAAGGGCACCACGGTGGGCACGCTTGTAGTCGACGGTACGCCGTTGCCGCAACGCGTGGAGGAAGACGGCAAGTTTTCGCGGCCTTACGCGTTTCCTTCCGGCAGCAACAGCGTCGAACTGCGGGCGCCGGATGGGTCGCGCAAGCGCGTGCAGTTTTATGACGCCTACAGCGGAAAGACGCAGCCGAAGTTGCGCGTGCTGCTCGCATGGGATACCGACGGCACTGATCTCGACTTGCACGTGGTGTCGCCGGACGGGGCGCATACATGGTACGGCGAGCGCGTTGCGCCGAACGGCGGCGCGCTTGATGTGGACGTGACGACCGGCTATGGGCCGGAGATTTATTCGTCGGCGGCGCCGTTGAAGGGCACCTATCTGGTCTATGTGAATTTCTACGGCAACGGAAACAGCGGCAGCGATATGACCGTCGCTCAGGTGACGATCATCACGAACGAGAATACGCCGAACGAGAAGAGCGAAACGATTCGGGTGCCGATGCGTAAGCCGGGTGAACTGACGCTTGTGAAGACGTTTGTGATGCCTTGAGTTTTACGTTGAATC
>NZ_JAQQEF010000013.1:0-228541 GCF_046027605.1 Paraburkholderia fungorum | reverse complement strand
TAGTCCAAAGTTCAGATCTATGGCCAGCCCGAATTTTGCAACCTCTGGTTCTGACGTCGTTGTGGCTTGCGCAAATCTATCCGGAATCAATGTTCCGCGATGAAAACCGCACCGGTCGATCCTAAATATGTCGGCAGCTGCTATGAGCTGTAGAACTTGTCAGGTTTTTCGTCCGGTCGCTGTGCCGTTGGATCATCAGACTGCCAGCAGTCGCAAAACCGTGTTGGAACTACAGTAACTTAGTCCGCGAGTCGCAGACACGCGGCATCGTAGGTGGTGTGTCTGGTGAGTACCGCCCATGCTATTCGTGCAAGCTTGTTGGCAACAGCGCACGCAACTATATTTGAGTGTCGTCGTGTCAACATGGAGCGGATCCATTCCCCAAGACGATCGGTACGATTCTCGACACGCTGTATAACGGCTCGCGCGCCCTGTACGAGCAGATGACGCAGATGCTTGTCGCCACGCTTGCTGATTCCGCAAAGAGTGCTGCGTCCACCCGTGCTGTGCTGACGTGGCACCAGTCCGATTGACGCTGCGAAGTTACGTCCACCAGCGTACTGCGCAACACTGCCGATCTCGGACGCAAGGAGACTTGCGGTTATTGTTCCGATACCGGGAATCGACAGCAAGCGGGCCGCATTCTCATCCGCACGCAGTTGCGAACTCAGGTCGCGTTCGACTTCTTCAATCTGCTGATCAAGATATTGATAATGAGCATGAAGCCGATAAACGAGCTGGATCAGCCGCGGTTGCAGATCGTAAAGCGCGAGTATGTCTGGCAGTCTGCGCAATGTAGCTTTGGATGCTGGAACGACGATACCGAATTCGAGTAGCAGGCCATGGATCCGGTTGATGGTGGCCGTGCGTTCTGTTACCAGGCCTTCACGCGTTCGATGCAAAGCGGCTAGTAGTTGCTGGGCTTCTGTCCGGGGCTCGACAAAGCGCATGTTGGGCCGGGAGGCAGCCTCGCAGATCGCCTCGGCATCGATGTAGTCGTTCTTGTTGCTCTTCACGAAGGGACGCACATACTGAGCGGAAATCAACCTGGCTTGATGCCCCATTTCATTGAGTTTGCGCGCGAGCCAGTGCGCGCCGGCGCAAGCCTCCATAACGACGGTGACAACTCTGAAATTACTAAAAAACGGCAGCAATTGAGCCCGCGAGAGTTTCTTGCGAAACACCTCGCGCCCTTTGGCATCCTGCGCATGCAGATGAAAGACCTGCTTGCCGATATCGATGCCGATCAGCGTGACCTCGTTCATGGCGCTCTCCTCTACCTGGGACCGGACTATTCATCGTAGTACGGTGGCCGGGATCGGGCTGGCCATTTCATTATGTCGTGTTTCCGCTAAATTGAAATGTCGTGTTTGCGGGTTCAGGCTGGCTGCCAGCATGCCTTGAGGAGCGCCGGCCATGAACGCATCTGGGACGATCACCATGTCGATGACCGAGCTGGACCGGTTGAAGGTTGTACAGGCTGTGTGTGAGCGGCGTCTGAAGCCGGGTCAGGCAGCGGACCGCCTTGCGCTGGGCGTGCGAAGGTCGAGCCGTTCTTCGCCAATCGTGCCCGATGCCGGATTGTCATGGAAGCCTGCGGAAGCGCCCATCATTGGGCCCGGCAGCTATCTGCGCTCGGTCACGATGTCCGGCTGATCGCAGCGCAGTTCGTCCGTCCATTCGTCAAATCGAACAAGAACGATGCTGCGGACGCTGCCGCGATCTGGGAAGCCACCTAGCGGCCCGGCATGCGGTTTGTCGCCATCAAGACGGAGGATCAGCAGGCAATGCTGGCGCTGCACCGGATACGCCAGCAACTGGTCCGATTCCGCGTGATGCAGGTGAACCAGTTGCGCGGGCTGCTATATGAGTTTGGCGTAATCCTGCCGCAGGGTCGGTGCGCGTCGGTTGAGGCCGCCAAAATATCGCTTGCATCCATGGCCGATCAATTGCCAGCGATGCTGACGGACAGTCTGCAAGACCAGCTATCGCGGCTGTTGGCACTCGACGAACAGATTGCTCATTCACGGCGCCCGATCGGTTATATCGAGTTCAAAGTACTTGTCGGAGCATCTGAGAGGCATGCTTGCACGACGGCCGACGAACGTGGTCGCAGTTGCTCTCGCCAATAAGGCGGCCCGAACTATCTGGGCGTTGCTTGCATACGGTCGAACGTATAAAAGTCCGATGTC
Organism: Paraburkholderia fungorum; assembly: GCF_046027605.1. Classification (GTDB taxonomy): domain Bacteria; phylum Pseudomonadota; class Gammaproteobacteria; order Burkholderiales; family Burkholderiaceae; genus Paraburkholderia; species Paraburkholderia fungorum_F. The sequence continues at coordinate 226,349 of NZ_JAQQEF010000013.1, read as the reverse complement.
GGCACCAGCCTGACACAGGATCGCAGTCGATATAAACCCAATCATGGTTGCATAGGTGATATTGAACGATGGCAAGACAGGTTGGACCGCGCGAGGACAAGCCTGAGACATTTCTCGGACCTTGAGTCCGTCCAGTTAGATTAGGATCCTCGCGGCGAAATCCATCGGGGCCGGCAGGCAAGTCCTGCGATCGAGTCCGGATATAAGTCCGCAACCACCCTCCTCGCCAAACACAATATCTCCTTGCAAATGGGAGGCGACCATATAAGATGGTTTTCGTTTTGACGATGATCGAGAGTCATTTCGCACCTCCGCAGCTCGCCCGGAAACGCGTTGCTTTCGCCGACAATTTCCTGACGAGTAACTCTGGATAGAAGAAGGAATGCTCCAACACCTTTGTGGGCTGTGTCACAGCGCGTCACCATGTGGCAATCTTCGCGTCCCCCAAATCTCGCCGATACACAATACATTATAAGTCGCGTCGAAATTGTGGCGCCGATCCGCGCCTTGATACGATTTCGCGTTGCCGCGCGTCCGTGCATGCGGGCTGCACGAACGTCGACAATCATTGCCAGGCAGTTGCGCGAAAACCCGTGAGGTCCAAAGTACGTCTGATGATTGCGGCAAGCGTCAGCGAGCCCGTGCCCGCCTGCCATCAGGATGTCACGTGACGATTAACGCGGATTGGCGTTTGAACGTAGACATATCTCTGTACGTTGTCGTACCGCTTTCTCCCGCGCGCGCGCGTAACGTGTCTTCTATCGTTGACCGGCGGGGAAAAAGTCATGCTTAGACGAACCTTCATCTGGAGCACATCCGGATCGCTTCTGGCGCTCGGCGCAATGCTCTCAGGTTGCACTACCACCTCTTCTTCCGATGCGAGCCGCAGTCAACAAATGGACAAGCGCCGCGCCATCGATGCAGGTGTCGACTCGACTCTGACTCGCCTGTACGGCATGGCAAGCGGTTCACGCGAACTGGTCGGCAAAGCACATGGGGTACTGACGTTCCCGTCGGTGATCGACGCCGGCTTCGTGGTCGGCGGTCAGTATGGCGAAGGCTCCTTGCGCGTCGGCGGACACACGGTCGGCTACTACAGCACGGCGACCGGGTCGATCGGCTGGCAGATCGGCGCGCAATCGCGCGCTATCGTATTCCTGTTCATGACCGACGAGTCGCTCAACCGCTTCCGTAGCAGAGACGGATGGTCCGCTGGCGGCGATGCCTCCGTGGCCGTGCTGAAGGTCGGCGCGAACGGTAATCTCGACAGCAGCACTGCGACCGGACAGGTCGACGCTTTCGTGCTGACCAACACTGGCCTGATGGCGGGTGCATCGCTGGAAGGCACCAAAGTCACGCGGCTCGCGTCGCTTTGAAATCAGGGCCGAGGGACGCGCGTGATGCACGCCCTAGTACGAACACAGGGTAGAAAACCATGTTACGAAGCATACGAGACTTGCACGGAAGCACCGTTAGCGCAGTGGACGGCGACATCGGCTCAGTCAGTCAGGCCTATTTCGACGACGAGTCATGGGGTGTGCGTTATCTGGTGGTCGAAACAGGCAATTGGCTGAACGACCGGCAAGTGCTGGTTTCGCCGTATTCGGTGAAACACACCGACCCCGGATCGAGCGTCGTGCATGTCGGCCTCTCCCGGCAGCAAGTGAGAGACAGCCCGATGCTGGACGCCCACAAGCCGGTATCGCGGCAGCACGAGATCGAGTACCTGCGCTACTACAGCTATCCGACCTATTGGGGCGGTCCGAACCTGTGGGGAATGGGCGCCTACCCGGCCTACGACCCGACAGGTGTGTCGCCAGACGCCCTGCTCGATGAGCCACCAGGGCCAACCCTGGATGCGGTCAAACCGCAACCCGACGTCCATCTGCGTAGCACCGACGAGGTCAAGGGCTACCACCTCAAAACAGCGGATGGCAGTATTGGTCACGTATCGGATTTCATTTACGACGACACCGACTGGGCGATTCGCTACCTGGTCGCGGAAACTCACAACTGGTGGCCCGGCGGCAAAGCCGTGCTGATCGCGATTCACTGGATAGACGGAGTCGACTGGTTCGATTCGACCGTATCGACGGCATTGACGCGCGACGTCATCAAGAATAGCCCCGCTTACGACGACTCGATGCCGATCGACCGGCCTTACGAAGTCGTGCTGCATCAGTTTTACGACAAGCATGGATATTGGTCGGATCCGGGTGCCGACGAACCGGTGGCATCGGATTGAGCCGCTACACAGACTACCGTTCTCGCCTGGTCCGGGCGGTCCTGGACCGATCGAAAACGCAAGTCTTCAAAAACGTTAAAGGCGGGAGCAGGTCATGAGACAGAACATTCAGAAGTTGTATCAAGCCCGTATCCATACATTCACCCCCGAATGTCTGGAACTGCAGGACGGAAAATTCGATTTTCATCTTCGGCATGCCGTGGAAGGCTCCCTTCCTTCGGCTGATAAGCACTATGACGTTGGCGTTTTTGCGACGAGCAAGGAAGGCTATGCGGCTGCACTTGCGTACGGCGACAAATACATCGCCGAACATAAGTTTGGGATATAGCAGCGCTGCCGGGTATCGACGAACCGCGAGCTTTACCCAGCAGCGACGACGGCCAGTGTGGCTGTCGTTCCATCAGACAGGCGGCATCATGGCAGACAGAATCATCTCAAGCAGGACACACGACGCTCACATGACCGTCAAAGATCATATTGCCGATGGTTGGGTGGCGAGCGTGTGCGTCGTTCCGAAGGGCGCATCAAAGAGCAATGAACTCATCAAACTTGACACTTTCTTCGAATCTGAAGATGTCGCATGGGAATCGGCTGAGACGCTTGCACGTGCCGAGCTCAACAATCTGAAATAGCGCAGGGCCGCACTTCCAAACTTCACTGTGAACAGCGCAATAGTCTGCACCGCCTCTTATCTTTTCCCGGACCAACCGCATGACTCCCTATGACGTCGTAAGCGCGGTCTTCGATGACCGCCATAAAGCCGACGCCACCGTGCGCAAGCGAATAGACGGCGGCTTCGACCTTCATTGCCGGCACCCTCAGCGCTTTGGGCACAACGCTAGTCAATGCGGGTTGCCGAAGGAAAACGTGATCCACTACGAGGCCGCCATCAAAGCAGATGGATTCATTGTGATGGCCCACGGCACGCCTGATGAAATGGCACGCGCAAAAGCCGTTCTCGCAGTCCACCATCCGACCCCACGCGCCATGGGAAGCTCCCGCGGAGTTCACGCGGATCCGCGTCGACACCTACCTCGGCATGGCGCTCTCAAATGTGATCGCGTTCTTCATCGTCGTGACGACGGCGACGACTTTGCATGCGCACGGACTCATTGATATTCAGACTTCGGCGCAGGCGGCTGAAGCGCTGCGTGGCATAGCAGGCCCATTCACGTTCGTTGTGTTCGCCGCCGGCATCATCGGCACCGGTTTGTTGACACTGCCTGTGCTGGCCGGCTCGGGTGCCTATGCCGTGGGCGAATTGTTCGCGTGGCGCGTGGGCCTCGCGCGGCTGCCCTCGCAGGCGAAGGCGTTCTACGGCGTGATTGCCGCCGCGACGGCAGTCGGCGCCGGCCTGAACCTCACGTCGATCGATCCGGTCAAGGCGCTCTATTGGAGCGCTGTCCTCAACGGTGTTGTCGCGGTACCAGTGATGATCGTCATGATGCATCTCTCGATGCGTACCCGCATCATGTCCGGCTTCACGCTGCCACCAGCTCTACGCATCCTCGGCTGGGGGGCGACAGGCGTGATGGCAGCTACGGTCGTGGCGATGGGGGTCGCCTGGTTCGCGTGAGGGAGCCGTTCTATCGCTTCGTATGCTGCGCTCGCAAGGCTTCGATTTCATCCAGCAGATCGAGTGCGAGCGCGATACCCGCAGCGTTGATCTCGAGATCCCGCGCAAGATGACGGGCCTTGCGGGCACGTCGCAACGAGGCGCCGTCGAAGTGCGGGCCGTCGTCCTCGCTGAAGCGTTTCGGCTCAATCGCGCCTTGCTCGATCCATTCAATGAGCTGGACTTCAGAAGCGCCGGACACCCGGCACAATTCGAGTAGCGTGAACTCCACCTGCTCCTCGACGATCAGGCATTCGAGCCAGGCCGTGCGCGATTCGTTCATGATCGATCACCTGAAAAGTGCGCGCGCGGGTCGAAGTCGCACGCCTGTCGTAGCGTCTCATAAGCCGCGCGTGCCGGCTCGCTGTCAGCCAGCGGCAGAACGATGCTCAATTGCGCATAGAGATCGCCCGATTTACCGGCGGGACCGCTCGCTGGGATTCCCTTGCCTCTAAGGCGCAAGCGTCGGCCTCCACGGGAATCTTTGGGTATGGCAATTTCGACGGCGCCGTCGGGCGTCGGCACAGTAATGCGCGCGCCAAGTGCCGCTTCCCAAGGGGCGACCGGCACGTCGATCGTCACATCACGGCCGTCGACGCGGAAAAGTCCATGCTGGCGCAACGCGATTTCCAGGTACAGGTCTCCAGCGCGCCCCTCTCCGAACCCCGTCCCCCCTTGGCCGGTAAGTCGCAAATGCTGCCCACTGTGCACGCCCTTCGGAATGGAGACATCAAGCGTTCGCGACTTCAGCACGGCACGACCGCTTGCATCGAGTACCGGCGTCTCCAGCGAAATCGTGCGCTGTGCCCCACGATAGGTATCCTCCAGATCGATCACCACCTTGGCGTGGTGGTCCTGGCCCGGAGCCGAGTACGGCACACCGCCATAGGCATCCTCCCGCTGTTGCTCAGTTGCGCTGTCATGACCGGCGCCGGCAGCGTGTCGCGCGCGTCTTGTCGAGGCGCGGCCACCACGAGCATGTTCCCCGCGAAAAAGTGCCTCGAAGAATTCGCTGAAGCGTGCATCCTCGGCCTCGCGGTCGTCCCCGCCGCTGAATTCGAAGCCTTCGTCCCACCGCGGCGGAGGCTCGAAGTCCTGACCGTTGCGCCACTGATCGCCCATCCGGTCGTAGGCCGCACGCTTTTCCGTGTCTTTGAGCACGCTATACGCCTCGCCGAGCTCCTTGAAGCGCGGCTCCGCGTCGTCGAGTTTACTCAGGTCCGGGTGATATTTGCGAGCGAGCTTGCGATACGTACGCTTGATATCGTCCTGTGTCGCGCTGCGTGGCAATCCCAGCACTTCGTAATAGTCTTTGTATTTCATATCGAAGGCCTATGAGAGAGGCCGCGCGCACCTATTTCAGCGGTAGCACAGCGGGACGAACAAGCGGCGCGTCATGAACGGTCGCCCAATCGCTGGTGCGCACGTGGTGGATGATCAACGGAATGCCCGCGAACACGATGATCCCGAGAACGACCAGCCCCGTGTAAAGCCAGGGCGAACCGACCGGCAACTGGTCCGGCGGGAAGAACGACACGACGAAACTGAACAGCACCCCGACAAACCCAATGCCGGCCGTCAACCACATACCGCCTGAACCACCAGGCACCGTGAATGGTCGTGGCAACGCAGGCGCGGAATAGCGCAACCTGATCGCCGCCGCATACATGAACATGTAGGCGATCAGGTAAAGCGCGATCGTCATCGCTGAGATCAGGAAGAACGCGACCGATACATCCCGGATCACGAAGTAGAAGCACGAAATGACGGTCACGATCAGACCTTGCACCAGCAGAATATGAGTGGGCATGCCCTTGCGATTCTTTGCCTGAAGGATCGGCGGCAACTCGCCCTCATGTGCGGTCTCGAGCAAGCCGCGCGATGGACTGCCGAGCCAGGCCAGCACGCCACTGATTGCGCCGACGCCGACCAGCAACGACAATGCAGACACAGCCCAGCCCATGTGCCAGATGTCCGCAAACACGGCACCGAATGCGTCGAACACGCCGGATTGCAGCGAGATCTTCTCGTACGGCAAGATCGCCGCGATCGGTAAGGCTCCGAGAGCGAAGATCAGCACCGAAATCAGCGCACCCAGTCCGATGGCCGCCGGGTAACCGCGACTCGGGCTGCGCATGTCGATCACATGAACCGCTTGAACCTCCACGCCGGCAAACAGCAACACGATGCCGGCGAGAAACGAGATCGTGCCGAAGCCGTGAATCGCGGGCCAGAAACGGGCGTGCCCATCTTGCGACAGCGCGGCATCGTTCAGATGTTGCCATCCAACTGGATGCCCACTGCTGATCCAGTAGCCGAGCAGCGCGAGCAGCACGAAGCCCGGCACGATGGTGCCGATTACAAAGGTCCAGTTGGCGATCCTCGCGAAGACTTCAACGCCTTGCAGCACGACCCACGTGGAAAGCCAGTACGCGACGATGCAGAAGATCCCGACGTAGACACCGTTCTTCGCCAGATCCGGCCGGCCGATCGTATACGCGAGCGCCGCCGCACCAAAGGTCAGCGCCACGGGATACCAGACGACGTTCTGAATCCATTGCAGCCAGATCGCGAGAAACCCCCAACGTGTGCCGAATGCTTCGGCCACCCACGTATAGATACCCCCGCGCCGGTCCGCGAAAGCGCCGCCCAGCTCAGCCGAAATCAGCGACGCGGGGATCAGATAGAAAACAACAGTAAAGGCGAGATAGACGAACATCGTCATCTCCTCCTTCGCCAGCAACGGAAGCCCACGCAGGCTTGTGACCACAGCTGCCGCCGTCATCAGACCGATCGACGTGACGCTCAGATACTTACCGCGTTTTGCGGTATTTGCGGCCGGCAACGCGGCCGCGGTGGTAGCGGTGTTATCCATTTCATGCGCTCCTGTGAAGAGGCGACATCAATCGTGATGGAAGGTAGGGCCGGCGGTGGAATGCGGCACCGGGTTCTTCGTCAGATGAGCGACAGCGTGCCTGATATCTTCGAGCAGCATCGCCGCCATGTCGCGGGTCACGCCACGCCGGATCAGCACGCGTTGCACGATGGTCTCCTCGCGGCCGGGCGGCAGCTTGTACGAAGCAATCTGCCAGCCGCGCATGCGTACCTGGTCGGACAGATCGAATAGCGTGAAGCCCGCTGTTTCAGGATGCTTCAGCTTGTAGCAGACTGCCGGCAATGCGCCGCGCCCGTCGTAAATCATCTCCAGTTCGTCGATCTTCGCCAGACCGTCAGCCAGCGCTTGCGCCGTGTCGGCGCACTCCTGCTGGATATGTCGATAACCTTCACGACCCAGACGCAGCAGCATGTAGTACTGCGCGATTATCTGTCCGGCTGGCCGGGAGAAATTCAGTGCGAATGTCGGCATGTCGCCGCCCAGATAATCGACCCGGAAAATCAGTTCGTCGGGCAGGTCCTGAGTGCTTCGCCAGACGACCCAGCCGACCCCTAGTGGCGCGAGCCCGTATTTATGGCCCGACGCATTGATCGATTTGACGCGCGACACGCTGAAGTCCCATTCGAGGTCCGGCTGAATGAACGGTGCGACGAAGCCGCCGCTGGCAGCATCGACGTGAATCGGGATATCGAGTCCGAGATTGGCTTGCAAGGCGTCGAGAGCGCCCGCCAGCGCCTTCACCGGTTCATAGACGCAGGTGAACGTGATGCCGAGTGTGGCCACGACGCCGATGGTGTTCTCGTCGCAATACTGGGCCAGATCTTCCGGTCGCAGTCCGGTCGCGTCTCCGCTGAGCGGCACCTGGCGCATCTCGACGTCGAAGTATCGGGCGAATTTCGCCCAGCACACTTGCACGGGTCCGCACACGAAGTTCGGCTTGTCAGTCGGCTTGCCCTGCGCCTCCCTGCGCTTTTTCCACTGCCACTTGAGCGCAAGACCACCGAGCATGCAGGCCTCGCTCGAACCCGTCGTCGAGCAGCCAGTGGTCTTCCACGACTTCGCGGCATGCCACAGATCCGCGAGCATATGGACGCAACGCATTTCGATTTCGGCGGTTTGCGGATATTCGTCCTTGTCGATCATGTTCTTGTCGATCGACAGGTCCATCAGGCGCCGAACTTCGTCGTCGGCGTACGTGGTGCAAAACGTCGCGACATTCTGCCGCGAGTTGCCGTCCATGAACAATTCGTCGCGCACCAGATCGAATACGGCGCGACGGTCGGACGATGCCTCCGGAATCCGGTACTTGGGGAGCGAAGAACCGGAGATCGTCGCAGCATATTCGTCAGCGACAGCATCGGGCGTGGGTGGTGGGGACTTGAGAAAGGTCATGGGGTGAGTTTCCTGACTTGGAATGAGCCTGGCCGGTTCGTGAACGAGCACCTGAGCGAATCGAATCGCGATGTTGGGTAGACGGGGGAGCTACCACAGCCACGGTGCGCGCAGGACCGATAGAAGTCGGTACGGTGCCGCACCGCACTGCGGCATCCCGCGATCCGTTCATTGCACTACGACGCTATTGAGCGCAGGGTGTTGCTATTCACTGCGCGGCGCTCTGAGCGCAAGCAAACCAGTCCCCGCGACGGCGAGCGCCGCCCGAACGAATTCTTCGAGGCTGACATGATCAACGCATTCTGGTAGCGATCGACGGCAGCGAGACGCGCCGATCGGCGCGGACATCTCGGAACGGATCCGCATTTCGGCCAACGAATTCAATGCCGGCCTGCTGGTGCTCGGCACACACGGGCGACGGGGTTTCAAGCGTCTGCTTCTAGGCAGCGTGGCTGAACGCGTCGTACGCAGCGCGAGCCTTCCGGTGTTGCGGGTACCGAGCCGGCAAGCGCAAACCACAGCGACGTAAGACGCCAGACCCGCACACACCGACGTCGCCGCCGCGATGTACGAACTGCCCCGCTAACGGCGGTCCATACATCGCGGCCAGCTTAGGCCGCGATGATCACCTTGAGCGCGCGGGTGTCGGCCGCGTGTGCGAAGGTTTCGTACGCATCGAGAATCTGCTCGAATGTGAAACGATGGGTAATCAGAAGTTTGGGATCGAGCCTGCGGGAGCGCAACGTTTCCAGCAGCATCGGCGTACTCACGGTGTCGACGAGCCGCGTGGTGATCGTGATATTCCGGTCCCACAGGTGCTCCAGATGAAGATCCACTTTCACGCCATGCACGCCGACGTTCGCAATCGTGCCGCCCGGCGCGATGATCTCCTCGCACAATTCGAAAGTGGCGGGCAGGCCCACTGCTTCGATGGCGGTATCGACGCCACGTCCGGAGGTGAGCTTCATGATCGCCTTCACCGCGTTGCCGTCCGCGCTGTTGATCACCGCGGTCGCACCGAAGCGCTTCGCGGTCTCCAGCCGGTTGTCGTCCAGATCGACCATGATGATTTCGGCGGGCGAATAGAAGCGGGCTGTGAGCAGCGCGGCGAGCCCGATCGGCCCGCTGCCGACAATAGCCACGGCACTACCCGGCTGCACTTTCCCATTGAGCACACCGCACTCGAAGCCCGTCGGCAGGATATCGCTCAACATCACGAGAGCCTCTTCGTCGGCATTGTCGGGAATGCGGTAAAGACTGGTATCCGCATGCGGGATCCGGACGAATTCCGCCTGCGTGCCGTCGATCTTGTTGCCGAGAATCCATCCGCCGGTGACGCAATGGGAATACATGAGCTTGCGGCAGTACATGCACTTTCCGCATGCGCTGATGCACGAAATCAGGACGCATTCACCTGGCTTGAACGCCGTGACGCCTGCGCCGACCTGATCGATTACCCCGGTACCTTCATGGCCGAGCACGCGGCCGGGCTGACAGGTCGCGACGTCGCCCTTGAGAATATGCAGATCCGTGCCGCAAATCGTCGTCTTACTGATCTTGACGATGGCGTCGGTGGACGCCTCGATCTCTGGTTTCGGCCGTTCTTCAACGGCCTTCTTGCCAGGACCAAGATAAACGAGTGCTTTCATTGTCGGTAACTCCGGCTGCATTGGATCGGCGCGTACGCAGCGACGCATGTTTGTTCGGGCGGTTGAACTGCCGCACGGCTGTCATCGCCTGAAGCCACTCTGTCGCGTCACACGGAAAAAGTCGGTACGGTGGCGGACCGCATGGCGGCCGGCCGGGCACGTAGGCCCGACCGCGTACGGCACCGTACTGACATCGCGTCAGTTCACGAGCAACGTGTTTCAAAGCGGCCAGGTGGCGGGCAAAGTCATGCCGGCCGCCTTGGCTCGAACTCTTCGAGCACCTTCAATCGCATCTCATCCAATGAGCACTCCGCAGCTCCGCCTGCAGCGATCCTGTCCTCGAATAGTTGAGTGACTTCCCACTCGGTCATGGTTCCCTCCCCTCGTCAGGTTAGCCATAAACGAGGAGCGAACGTCCGTGTACCTGCCAGACCGGATAGGCTGCCAGCTCCTGCGTCATCCCGCCCGCTTGCCGTTGGAGTCCTCCGGTTGCGAGCTCTTTGCCACAAAGCATCCGTGTATGGTTGAGAAGCATTTAGATGAGGGCGCGGATCTGAGCGCCCGCTGTCGATCCGCTTCGGCCGTTCGCGCTGTCGGTGCTTTTACGGCAGCCAACAGAGTGGTCCGGTCATCCAGGCCGGCTCTCGGCTCGCCAGTACCTAGTGAAAGCGCTGCATTTTGCCCATCGGGTCCGGGCCATGCACGAGGATGGGCGTGCTCAGCAGGTCCGTGCTGGTCGTGGAGGTGGCGTGATCGAAAGCATTTGATGGCTTGGCTATGCATGGGCGACAACCTTAGTGATAGGTTACACGTCAGTTCCGCCGCGCCGCGCTGTAGCCCGACCCCCGAAGCGTACGTCGGGAGAGGGCTCTTCTCAGCGTGCCTAAGGCGAAGTTTTGTTGAACGACGTGTTGAAAGCCGGTGCATAAGCATCGACACCAATCCGAAGGGTATAACAGAATAGTATTTGTCTGAACAAACCGCCAGCACAAGCATTTCAGCAGGCCTGGAGTTTTTTTCCTGTCGCCCGTTCATGAACGGGCGCAGACCGATACCGGCCGCTCAATTGTCGAGGGCCAGCGGCTCCAAGGACCGAAAAGTATTCGTGGGCTGCCGGGCGGGTTTCCGACCGAACCAGCCATTGGAGTGACGGCTTGTTGGGATTGGCGAACGCAGCAACTGGCCGAACAGCGACCGATGGTTGATCGTCATCTGGCAGCGCCTAGCTTCAAATTCAAGTCTGCTCCGCCATCTCACGCGCATCATCCGCCTCGACGCCAAGAGATGCCATCGAGGTAAAAGGGAGACGTTGCAGAGCGTTCAATCGACGCAGCGCTGGCTTCAATCATGCTCGATGCCAAGCAGCCGCGCGTCCAGCCGCCGCGCTAGCGCCGCGCCGCCTTCGCGCATCACTGCGTCGTGATTCCATTGAAAAACGGGCCGCAACAACGGTGCCAATGCATTCATCCACGCGCGGTTCGTATGCACCCACCAGTCATAGCGAACCACGGTAAGGTTGCGTCCGTCGGTCGAAAAGCTCCACCGACCGGCGCCGTCGACATCGCCACTGGCTTCCCCCTCCAGCGCGACCAACGGGTCGACGCGCGTCACCCGCATATCGAACACGAGGCGATAGGGCAACCAGCCTTTCCATGTGTAGCGTTGTACGAGGCCCACGCCCTGATCGGAACCCTCCTCTAGCTGGTCTACCCGCTCGACGTTAGTCCACCACTCGGGCCAGCGCGCCGAATCCTGGATTGCCGCCCAAACTTCCTGCACTGGTGCATCGATGCGCCAAATGGTGGAAAAGCGGTATTCGGCTGCTCGCAAGCTGCCTCCATTCTTAGTATTCTCCTAGAGATTTTGTCAGATGCTCGCTGCACTTGCCATGACCGGCGAAACACTACCGCCTTGCTACCCCTCGATATCGCGTCGAGCCATCTGCGACAAACGCAAGACAGCTAGAGGCAACCGGGCAGTGCATGGGCGCCGGCGGCCGAGACGTTCACGTCAGCCAAACCTGGCCGACTGCTGCCTGACGCGACCGCCTCATGTCGACCCTGAACTGCCCTTCGATCCCGGGCGAACTCAACGACAGCTTTCGAAGTTCAACGGCCGTTGGAAGGCGAAAATCAGAGGGAAGGTCGGGGGATGTTTGCCTTGCATTATTAATCGAGATCAATTACGAGGTTCAGCTAAGGAACCTGGACTCGTGGTACGCACGGTCAGCTCGGCCGCCCCGGAGTGTGCGTTTCGCATTACTATGCGAGTCGATACGCCGGCCAACGCCGGCTGGCCGATGCCTTCGGCCTCCGGCTATGGATCCTGCTTGCTCGCTGTAATCGATAGCTGCTATGAAAGGTCGAACCCAGCATCATTTTTCACGTCGGTTATCTGCGAGTCGCAGGTGCGAGTCCGCCCAAGGACATACTCAGGACCTCGCTGGTAAATATTCGCGATCGGCTTGGCAGCGAGTCGGGCGTGTAGTGCGATATGGCATCGGGCTTGCAAACACGGGCTCGTCAGATCAATCGCGTTGGTGTTGCCGGAGGTAAGCGTGAAACAGACGCGTCGCGGCCTTTCTCCAAACGAATCAGGTCGCCTGCTGCCGCCCCCCCTTACCTCTCGCAGTTGCGTGATCTGAATGACCAAAGAACAAATCGAATATCCATAGGCGGCGTCCATTGGGTGTCGCTGTCAGTCCGACATCACAGATTGGCCACTCAAACTGACGAAACCCGAGGGGGTCAGTTTCGTCCTGATCGCCGGTGGTCCCGACGTGGATGATGAACTTCATCATTCTTCTAGGCAAGAAGGAAACGCTTCAATACCAGACACGCATAGGCTTTTAACGCTCATCCGCTCCGATCAGGAATCTGGATTCTCGAATGGTGTGAACGGCCAGCGCGAGCGCCCAAATTCACAAGGTGCAGGAACTCGTCAGAACTTCACACGCAAGCCGCCTAGCACGGCGACCTGCCGATTGGTCGACGATGGGGTTCCCAAATCGGCAATCGCTGCGATTTTCTGGTAGCCGGAACCGACACGCGTCGATGCATCGCCCGCGGCGAGTTGATAGACGCCGGAAAGATAAAGATCGGTACGCGCGCTCAACGCATAGTCCAGCCCGAGCGTGAACTGATGCCAGCGCGGTTTCAGCTGTTTCCCGCTCAGTCCGGTCAAGCCATCCGCGCGGCCGTCGGTGAACGTATACACGCCGATCAGCGTCACTGCAGGTTTGAGCAGATACTGAAGATTCGCATCGTAGTTGTTAAATTTACGCGACGAGCCATCGTTATAGTCGAGTCGCGCTTGGCTGAAGGCAAAGCCTACCGTTGTCGGTCCGAATACGTAATTGCAGCCCGCCGCTGCAATCTGCTGACGCTCGACACCGCCGTCCAGGCCATAGAAGAGCACGCCACCGTAGTCGTCGTTGGCGATCGTGCCACCCACGGCGCCACTCGTGTTCGACTTCGCGTCCGGACGATCGAGCACGACATAGCCGCCGCCAATTGAGAATGGACCGTTTACGTAGTTCGCCGCCGTTCCCCATGCTCGATTGTTGCCGAACCCTTGACCGTTTCCACTATTTGCCTGGTTGCTGAATCCGTAGAGCGTGTCGACTGTAAAACCTCCAATCGCGTCACTGCGAAACTTGGCCGCGTTGTTGATCCGGAACGTTTGATTCAGGTTGTCGTTGTCGCCAATGTGCGTTGCCGGCGACCAGAGTCCCGGCCCCGAAAAACGCGCCACAAGATCGGCAATCGGTTCATATTGATGCCCGAGCGTCAGCCTGCCGATTCCGGTCTTTGTGATTCCAACAAACGCTTGCCGACCAAATTCGCGGGACGCCTGACCCAACGTACCGTCGTTCGGACGGAACCCGTTTTCCAACGTAAATACCGCCTTCAACCCGTCGCCCAGTTCTTCGATACCGCGCAGACCCCAGCGACTGCCGCCCACTCTGTTGCCCGTCTGTTGCACGTTACTCGAGCCCTTCTGATTGTTGGTGTATGTGATGCCTTCATCGACGACTCCATACAACCTGACGGAACCCTGTGCCGGTGCAAGTACAGGCGCGACGACAAGAACGCCAGCGGCACAGGCGAGAGTGGCTCGTTTCACGGCTTCCTCTTTTCGGTTGGTGAGCAAAGCTCTGTCATATTGGATTGCTTGTTGTGCAAGAGCGCACATGACGCGAGTTTGCCTACAAAGAGGGGGGTCTTAGGACTAGCCCGGTAAAGCAGGCTACGCAGCAAAGCGTTCGCCGGGTTGTCGCGATCGCGCGAAGCGCGCAGGAAATGTCGCGTGAGCGCGAAGTGCTGCCGGAAGAGTTTAAAGCTTGACAGAAAAGCCTGCGAGCGAGTGATGCGCCGCCCGCATTCACGAGTAGCTTGATGGCTGTTTTCGGCCCGCTTGTTCACCCGGGCACAGGTCTTGACGAAAACGTTTTTGACGGTGGCGAGTTCCGGTATTTCGGCCTTCGCCGCCGGGTAGATGAACAACTGGTTGGTCACGATCCTCATTGGCGCTTCGGAATACGACCCCAGCATGCATCTATGAAAACCCTTGGCCGCGGGCTTGTCGCGACGCTTCTGCAGCAGAACGTCGAGTTCGGCGCGCCCGAAACCCGATGCCAGTGACAGAGCGCCGGCGATTTCCTTATCGACACGCTCTACCAGCAAATCCGGTTACCGTAAGAATGCCTTAAACGGGCATCGTTCTGGTGATATTCGACAAATAAACAGTTTCCATTTCAGATCAGCTCATCATGAGCGTTCCGATCATCAGTGAAGCAGCATCGGCGAGATTCGAAACTGACGGACCGGCGTACGCCATGCTGTTTCTTTTTCGCTTGTCCCAAACGCCGCTCTGCACCGCGAAGCGCCGTTTGCGCGAAGCATCCGTCTGCTGCGATTCCAGTTATCAAGGCAAGACAGACGGTGACCGATTGGTAAAGTTTCATGAGAATCTCCTGTGGAGTCTAAGAGATCGGCGTGTGCCTCTTTCGCTGACCGACAGCAGTCCTCGCTTGAACCGGGCAAGCCAGGCTCGTTGCAACGATCTACCAATCTGGAGGCAGTCGACGAATGCGTTCTCAGCCTTGCTGTCGTACTCATCCTTGGTCAGACGAAACGCCGTCACAACGCACATGAGTAGGCGGTGGACAAACAACACCATCGAAAGATGTATGTATTCCCGTTGTCCGATCGGGTGAAGTACCGGATAGCCGGCCTCCAGGGCGGCACTTCCTGCTGAACCCCTGCAGGGTGTGAGGAATGCGGCATGACGCCGTTGACACATTTGTGGCTGATGGTAGTGATGGCGACCTGTTATTCTGTTTTTATCGTATGGTGGCTACGCACGAAAGTGCTGCGCACCCGTGACCACCGCCGCCGCTTTGGCTGGAATGTGCCGTCTTACTCCGTTAGCCACGTTCGGTGGGGACCTGTCTAACCTGTGGTGCGCCGATAAAGTCTCGTTGATATTGCGCACTATCCGCTCACGGTGGCTTTTCCGATCAAGCAACCTATGAGATCGTCACGCTTCCTGGTGCGCAAGTTTGGCTCGGCGGCGCTGGAGCGTGCGTTCCGTTTGGACTATGCGCGTCGCTACGCGGGGCAACGCAGACTGGCTAGCACCCTCTTCACGCTGACGTGGATAGGGTTTTCCGTCCGTGATTATCTGTGGAGGATGGACGTTCTTGATCCGGGCCACATCCATCACATCGGCTACGTGCGACTCGCAGGTGCCTTGGGTATGGGTGTAGCGGTATCTTTGATGTGGGGAGCGCGCGCCTTTGACGAACGCTGGGCCGTCGGATTACTTAGTGTATGGACGCTGAGTTGCTGGTTCGCCCTATTGAGGATGTTGGTCATTTACCCAAGGACCCTGGCCGTCCCGGAAATTTACCCCGTCCTATACCTCACCGTTTTCATGATATTCACGGCGTTCCGGCTTCGCGCAATCACGGCGGCGTGGTTAGTCGGAATATGCTTTGTTACGTTCCACCTGACGCTTTACCTCTGGCCGCTGGATAACGCCGAACCGCAGTGGTTTTTCTGGCTCACGCGCGGGTCGATCGTGCTCATGATGTCTATCGTTGGCATCATCGTCAGCATTCAAATTGAACGCTCGGCGCGGCGCGAATTCGTATTCCGGCGCACGTTGCGTGCAGCCAAGGCGCGCGTTGAAACGACGTCCCGCGTAGTCAAGCAACAAAATGAACGTATGAAAGAACTCATCAAAGAGAAGGAGCGGTTCTTTTCATCTGCGTACCACGACATCCAGCAGCCTCTCGCCGCGATCAACCTCTTTATCCGTAGCGCCCGGATAAAACTCGAAGATGAACACGCCGCAAGCCATGATCTCGACGTCATCGAGGAAACGGCACGCGACATCCTCGACATGTTCAAGGATATTCAGGACTATAGCGAATTAGGCTCATACATCCCGCACCTGGCGCCAGTCGATACGCAGGCCGTGCTGACGGAAGTCTTCCAGCAATACCTTGAACCGGCAAGGTCGCGAGGCATCGAATTCAGAATCAGCACGCGCCGGCGCCGCCCGCCGCCCGTTGAAAGTGACCGCTCCCTGTTCAAGCGGGCATTGTCTAATCTTGTATCGAACGCGATCAAGTACACCTCCGTGGGTGGTGTCGTCGTCGGCTGCGTGGAGATCGGGGAACGGCTTCGCATCGATGTATGGGATACGGGCGTCGGTATCTCCGCCGTGCATCGGGACGCGATTTTTGCCGAGTACTATCAGGTCGAAAACCCGGGCCGCGACCGCTCGAAAGGACTGGGGCTTGGACTGTCTATCGTCCACCGGGTGATCGGGATTCTGCCGAAGCACAGCATGAGTTTCTGTTCCGTCGAAGGACGTGGGTCGCGCTTTTCCCTGTACGCTCCGATTTCTAAAATGGTACCCGTCATCGGCACGGACAATCAAAAAAGCGACGAATCCACCTCCGTCCTCAAGGGCAGATACGTCCTGCTGTGCGACGACGAGCCAATCGTTCTCGAAGGTCTGAGGCGTTTGTTCTCGAGTGCTGGCGCACTGGTGGATACCGCCGGGTCGATGGCGGGATTCGAAGCGATTCTGGCCGATGACGGCCGCGCACCCGACATCATTGTCACCGACATCCGGCTGCGCGACGGACCGACCGGCATCGAGGTTGCCGAACAGATCAGGCAGCATTTCGCCTGGGCGGGCGTGCTTCCCGTCGCGTTCATCACGGGTGAGCTGATCTCGCCTCGCGCGCTTCGCGATTTTGCCCCGCCGTTCGTGTTGCTGAGGAAGTCTTCCGCACCGGAAAGCACGCTAGCTGACGTCAGTCGGTTCGTTGCCACCCAACAGACGACAGACGGCGGTCATGAGAGGGATCTGTGACTGGAGGGACGCCGACTTTGATGCCTCGATCGGCCAGCGTGACGATGAGCTCTGTCCGGCGCCGCAGGTTGAAATGCGCGAGCAGATGACTGATGTATTTCCTTACCGTAATGTCCTCGAGCCCCATTTTAAAGGCAATCGCCTTCGAAGGAAGTCCGCGAACCAGCCACGCCAGTGTTTCAAATTCTCTCGGAGTCAGTCCCAGGTCGGACGCGGCGCTCACTCCTAAAATCGCAGTGGACGGCGCGTCCCCGGGTCCATCTGATAGGGCCTCCGGCGTGCCCATGTCACGCCGGAGCATCGCGATGCTGGCGGCGGGCAGGAACACGCCCCCGGCCAGCACCGCACCTATAGCTGCGTTAAGCGCTGCAGGAGATGAAGATTTGGGCACGTATCCCATGGCTCGAAGTTCGATACATCGGCCGATGGTTTCCACGCGCTCGTCGGCCGATATCACAATCACGGGCAGGGACGGTCGCGATTCCTTCAATTCGGCGAGCGCGGTGCAGCCGTCACCATCGGGAAGGTCGAGATCGAGAAAAACGATGTTCAGGAGTTCGCACAACGCATGATCGACGCCTTGTGACAAGGTACTTGCGTGGAGCAAGTCGATACCCGGAAAGAGTTCTCTCAGCAGAAGCGCCAATCCGGCTCTGAAGAGCTCATGATCGTCGACGATCAGTACGCGCATTCCGTCGTCTCCCAAAACAGCTTTCGGAGCGAACTGCAATGACTTTGCCGATGATGCTACGTCTGTAGCAATCACCTGCTTTTTGTTGTTCCGATTAAATAATACGCGCAATGCACTTACCTTCGCCCTTCAACAGAAGCTCAGTGGCGATCACCCCTACGCCGCGTGAGCGGAATATCGTCGATCTGTTTGCTCATCGTGCAGTGCGGAAAGTGATCTGGTCGTTATGTCACCTTGGCGGTCTCCGTATTTATACACGATCTTCAACAACTCTCATGGTGGGAGATCTCTGGCCGAACCCAGAGATCGGATCAAGCTGCGGCGCAGCCGCCGCGTCGCCGGGCATTTGAGCGGCCGTTTATCGAAGGTTTCAGGTCGTTCGATTGCGCTGGCCCGATGTCCCCTGATGGCTGGACAGCGACCAAAGGTCGATCAGTGCCAGGCTGGGCGAACGTTATTCCATCCTCGTCGCGGATTGCGTCGATCACGACGTGCGCCCAGAGATGGCTGCCATCTTTCCTGACCCGCCATCCTTCCGCTTCAAACCGCCCGCCCCTTACAGCAGCGTTCAGCCCGCGCTGCGGGAGTCCTGTCGCAGCGTCTTCCGGCGTGTAAAAGCGCGAGAAATGCGAACGCAATCGTCTCGTCGCATGCACCAGGGTCGACCATTGCTCGCATCAACCTCCGTGGAACGCACGCCAAGTACGAAACAAAGCCGGCGCGAAGCCGGATTGACCCCGACCACGCGTTCTACGCCACGGTGCACCAGGTTTTCCCTGATCTTAAGCTTTTCTTCAGAATCCCACGGTAAATTACTTCCACCCTATCATGCGTCGCTCATTGCAACTGAGCCGAGCCATGAGCTCGCCAGTAGATGCGTGAGCACATAAAAAATCGAGAGACCTGATGCCCAGGGGAAAAGCAGGTGGCGCCGCCTTGGCGAATGCTCGCGCAGCCTACGTGCTCGAACTGGCCCGAGGTTGTTCATACATCAGTAGCACCCTGAGTGCGGACACTCGGAATAGAGCTATCGCTGAAGTTCTCGGCGAATTTCGCGAACTGTACGGAGAGCGAGAAGAGACACTCTTTCAGAAGCTGCTTGCAGAGGATCTGCAACGTCGAGGCCAACCGGACGCAGCATCGGCAGTAGTCGCCTTCAAATTCATCAGCCCGTGAGCGTGGGCGCCCGGTCTCCGCTGGACGTCTACAACTGCTGCCGTTGGCCTCAGTAGAGCGCTCCCGGATATTGCTGGTGGCAGCGAAACGGAGCCAAAGCTACGGCTACCTATTGAATGGAAATCAACGATGCGACTCCCCAACGGTAGCTTCCGCGTCGACAGCGTTCTCACGTTCTCCGTCGCGCGTTTTTTTGCGCAAGCGCGGATTTTTCGGGTCCAGCCCGGCATCCATGAACAAACGTCCGCATCAGATCTAGCATGTGCGCTTCACGACATGCCAATTATTCAGGCCTGTGAGTCCTCGGGTAGTGGGTATATGGCGTGAAAGTATTCGCATCCAGTACGTATTCTGCCCACACTCTTGTCTGCCGGGCAGCATGATTTTCCGCCGATGTGACGCACGTCACGCGTTGCGCTAACTCGGCTTCCTTGCCTATGTGTATCCGGCACTGTGCGATACAACGTCACTGTCTCACATTTTGCACGCACTGGTGTCTCGTCCTTGTCGCTTAGGTAAAGGGCCATTCTTAAGTCGTCGCGTCAAATCATCAACTGGAACTACCAGACCAAGCCCGACGACATCGTCGGCAAAATGACGATTAGGCGGCTCGACGACGAAATGCTTGAGATCGAATCGCACAGCACCGACTTCTTCGCCTATGCGCTACGCAATGCACGCGGACGGACTATCTAGTTTGCCATGGCTAATCCGGCGCTTGTCTTCGACGAAAACGCGCACCATTTCACCGTCAAGCCACAATCTCCACAATTAGCGTTGGAATTCGGTGCGCGGAATTTCTATACCTCGCTGACAACTGGACTTCCGGTCAATCAGATCGATGCGGGGCTCGCGGCCGGCCAATCCGCTTACAACAACTTCCTTGTCTATCCCGCCTTGCAATTTCACGCCGAAGCGGTGCTACTCGTGCCGCAGGGGACGAATCCCAGCGCTGCGGAAGCACGCTTTTGCAGCAGCTTCGAGTTCGGCTTCGTGCAGGCCACGAGCTTCCCGTCGATCCATCTTGAATACTGGGGCAGCACAGCGGCCGCCGGACGCACGATGGTGCATATCGACATGCCGCCCGGCTATGAAGTGGATACCGATCCGGTCACGAAACCTTGGACACACATCGCAGCGATGCTTGTCCGAAGCCAAAAGTCGCTTCTGGCAGTCGGTTTTTCTTAACGAGCGAGCGACTGCGGGGCATACCTCTGACCGAAATGGAAATTCCGGCAATGATCAATTCATCGACGCGTTGCTCGATAGCGAGCCCGCTTCACGATATGCGTTGACAGTCGTAGTTTGTCAATGTATTGTGACTCTCGAAATATTCAAGAAGCTCGATTGCTGATCACCATTTTCCGCCTCTTCTGCGCGGTACTCGCTATCCTCTCCTCTTCCTTGAAGTTTTTGTCGCTCCGCAACGGAGCTGTTATTTTTATTTCAAGGAATTCTCATGGATACCGGTACTGTTAAGTGGTTCAACGATAGCAAAGGCTTTGGCTTCATCACTCCTGACGCAGGCGGTGACGATCTCTTCGCTCACTTCTCGGAAGTTCGCGGCGACGGTTTCAAGACGCTCGCTGAAAACCAGAAGGTGAGCTACGAGACAAAGCGCGGCCCGAAGGGTATGCAGGCCGCAAATATTTCGCCGCAGTAACGTATTTCAAGGGCCGGTCTACCGGCCCTTTGCATGTCTGCCGGACTAGTATCCTCGCGGAGCCGTGCGCTCCCGATCTGATCGCACCTTTCACCGTGCGCGTCATTTGTCTTGTCGACACGATCCGTCTCGCTTCATTTTCAATTTATTTCGCCTTTACGATCTAGAAGTCGTACGGGTGTCGCTCGGTTATTGCTTATGCAAAATAATAAACATCTTCACCACTACAACGGTTATTCAGTCTCCCCTTCTGCACATCGGTTGCCGGACGGCTGGTTTGCCGCGAACCTTCTGCTCGTCAGGGGTGATGCCCTTGAGGCTGATCCGGTTTCCTACAAGTTCCACGCGCTCGACTATTTCGATAATGAAACGCAGGCCCTGGGACACGCTACGACCTGGGCGCGTGACTGGGTCGACAGTCGCGGATAGTCGGCAATACACGTGCATAGTAGTGGCAAGATGGACGGCGTCGAGGATCAACGAGCCTTGGGTGCAGCCCCCGTCAGATCGCAACGATACACAGCAAGAGCACCTCTGCCTGCATGAACTGATTTCATTGCGGCGACAACGCTTGGCGCCTCGCCAGCAGGCCGTGGGGATGGGCGCGCAGGATGCCCACCGCATGATGCGAGAAAGCCCGTCATGCCTGTCACATCTGCGCCAATCACACTGCTCACCCAACATCGCAATGAAGCACCTCAAAGCTGCTCAAGCTTGCGCCCGCCAGAACGTCACTAACCAGATCACGGGATCCGGTCGCCTGATCGACACAACGCTATTCCCGTCAATCGCATCACCAGGAGCAGAAATGGCGTTATTGATCATGCAGGTCGCGGTAAGCGGGGAACTGGTCGAGATTTTCGAAATGCCGGTTGATGATGTCGACGGCCATCGGATGCTCGCTGCCGCGAATGAGGACGAGAGGGTGATTCATCCCTCGGGACACGCTCTCGAAGACGGTGAGGTCTGGATTGATCTGATCGATGGAGATGGCGAGACGCTGTTCGACCAGGTGGCATGTTTTCACCGGGCGGATGCATCGGACGCTTTGCAAATTCATTTCGGCATGAATGTCGATGTCGTGAGAGATTGCCTCTCGAAGTCGAACATCGCATCGCTCCATGCAAGGCACCGTCTGGCAGCCCAGGCCTACTATCGCAAGGTTGACCGTCTCGTCGATTGCTCGCTGGTGGGTTCCCGGCAGAGCAATCGCCGCCGTGTCGGCGACGCCAGTGTCATGGATCTCGTGATAGAGCTTCGCAGGAGGCTGGATGGTGTTGTCACCCAACTTGCGCTGAGCGAGTTGCCAACGCCCGTGCAGGCTGCGGCACAGCAACTGAAAGACGCGACGAAGAGCTATGTGGGTGCGGTGCAGAGCCTGTGAAGCAGCAGACTGAGCTGTATTGTGGAATGTGAAGGAGCAGTATGCAGAGAACGGTGAAGTATCGCGGGTTTGAGATTGATGTTGACCTGGTGCCGACTTCCGAAGACATGTTTGACGCGTGGTTTCGCATACAGGGACCGACGCCCGCCCCGGGAGTAGCGGCGCTAGGGCTGCGTATCAAGGTTCGCGGCGGACCGTTTTCACGCCGTTGGGCTTACTTCGTCGCGGAGATCGCCGGTCAGGCGTCAATCGACGTCATCCTCGGTCCCGACGACTAGTTGGCACCGCAAACCATTGCGAAGAGCGGGCTTTACCCGGCGAGCTTCGCCGCTTGTCGTCAAGACAAGCATCGGACAGGATTGAAAAGGAAAGAGGTTCATGGACGAACGCAAGCGAGACAGCATGATTGCCTATCTCCGGCACCGCATGGAGGACTTCGGCATCAGCCCGGACGATCTTGCCACCGCACTCGCGGCCGTACCGGAAGCTGACCGCTACCGCAGCGCGAATGGCGATAGCTGGAGCGGCGAAGGGGCTATGCCTCAATGGCTAAAGCAGGCGATTAGTGCCGGGCAATCCGCCGGGCACTTTGAGCTATCGTCGGGGTCAGTGATGAGGCCACCGTCGCAGGCAGGCGCAGACTGGACGAACGACCCATTCGCAGGCAGTCCACTCGCGCGGATGAGCCCCCGTTAGTTCAACACTGCCTGCCTGACGGTTACCTGAGCCGTGCATTTTCGTGAAGCTTTTGCTATCGATCCCGCTGCGCAGATTAACCCGGTGCGAGCTGGTTTGCTTACCCCACTGTTGGTTACGCTTCGCGAAAGCGACCGCTTGATCCTGCGGCCTCAGCTTCGGCAAGGCGGCTATATGAGCATCCCGTTGATCATCTTCAGAAGCGGCGCGTGCGAGCCTCCTTTCTGACAATAGCCGTCAAAGTCAACGACGGGACCGGTCACGACAAACTCAGCTCTCCCCAACGCCGTAAACGCAATGATGGCCGCCTCGCGGGAGGCCGGCATACCTCGCAGCACACGTGCTATTGCGAAACCATCATGTTCCGGCATGCTGACGTCGAGAACGAACACGTGCGGTTGCCAGAACTCCAGCATCTTAAGTGCATCAACTCCGCACAAAGCAAACCGCGTCTCCAGTCCATCAATCGCCAAGGATGCCGCCAACCGCGCGGCAACGGGCCGCCGGTCAGATGCCCAACCAGTTGCAGATCGCTGGGCGGCCGCCATGTCGGGACGATTGTCGACGGTGAAGGCCAGTTCGATATCCGGGTACGCATGCAACCGAAGGATCGCGACGATGTGACCCGCATCAGCGCGCTACGCATCAGCAATGGCGATGGCCGGGCCGTGCCGCTGTCGGAGGTGGCAGACATTCGCATGGAGCCCGGACCGTCGACCATCGAGCGCGAGGAAGGCAAGCGCGTCATCCTCGTTCAGGCCAACGTGCGCGGACGCGACCTCGCCAGCTTCGTCCTCGCTGCACAACACGCGGTCGATACGCAAGTCAGGTTCCCGCCTGGGTACACCGTGTCCTGGGGCGGCAGCTTCAACAACCTGCAGGACGCGATGGCGCGCCTTTACGTCGTGGTGCCCATCTCGCTTGTCACGATCTTTGCGTTGCTCTACCTGATGTTCGGCAATGCCAGCCTTGCAGCGCTCATCTTCTGCAACGTGCCATTTTCAGCGATCGGCGGCATCTTCGCCCTCTGGATACGCGGGCTGCCGTTCAGCATTTCCGCTGCGGTCGGCTTTATCGCGCTCTTCGGGATTGCCGTGCTCAACGGCGTCGTACTGGTCAGTAGCATCGTCGAGATGCGGGCCCGCGGCCTGAGTGCGGTCGAGGCGGCGAAACAGGCTGCCGCGACCCGGCTGCGGCCCGTGCTGATGACGGCGACCGTAGTCAGCCTTGGCTTTCTGCCCGTGGCCTTCTCGATGAGCTCGGGTGCGGAAGTCCAGCGTCCGCTTGCGACGGTCGTTATCGGTGGCCTTGTGTCGGCAACCTTGCTAACGCTGCTGGTTCTGCCGACCGTTTATCCGTGGTTCGATCGCCGCAAAGGCACGTCGCGTCTTGCGCAGGTGCACGAGCGCGAAACGCAATTCGCAGAATGATGAGGGATGCTCTACCGTGACTGCCCTAAAACGTTTACCCGTCCTGTTGATACCGCTACTGCTGGCGGCTTGCGCGGTAGGTCCTGATTTCAGGCAGCCGGCCGCCCCGAGCGGCGCGGATTACACGCATGATCCGCTGCCGTCGAAGACCGCAGCGGCCCGACATTCTCGCGGCGGCTGCGGCCTTGCATGCGGCTAGCGCTCAGGTGGGTCCAGTTCTTCGCCATTGTCGGGAAGGCCGCCCAACCGATCTTCCAGGGTGGAGCGCTGCTGCATCGCCAGCGCGCGGCGCAGGCGGCATTCGATCAGGCCAGCGCCCAATACCGCTCGACGGTGATCAACGCATTTCAGAACGTTGCCGACGTATTGCAGAGCGTGCAGGCGGACGCGAAGACGTTGCGGGCGGCCGTCAATGCGGAGCAGGCCGGGACACCGTAGAGCCGGAGGGGCGTTGTCCGCCCGATATCATGTCCGGATTCGAGGCAGCGCCAGCCGAGCCCCCAACCGTCCGGCGTCTCTCTGCGCGCTCAACTCCTTCGCTACGACCCGGAGCCCCCGTGAAATTCGACACCACCACCATCCGACTGATCCTCGCCATCGCTGAGGAGGGCAGCATTTCCCGTGCTGCCGACAGACTCCGTCTGGCAGTGGCGGCCGCATCCCGCCGCGTGACGGACCTGGAAGACCAACTCGGCGCCAAACTCTTCAAGCGCGTACCGCATGGAGTCGAAATCACCGAATCGGGCGACAAGCTACTCCAATACGTCCGGCAGATCGACAACCTCATCGACCGCCTCGAAGGCGACGCGCAGGCGCTCAACCAGGGCCTCGACGGCCGCATTATCATCGGCGCGCCCAAGGCCGTCGTCATCCAGTTCCTGGCCCGCGAGATTGCCAACATCCAGCGCAAATATCCCGGCATCTCCTTGAAGATCGTCGAGGAGAACAGCAAGATCGTGCAGCAACTGCTGCGGGACAAGGTGATCGACGTCGGCATCTACGAGAAGAAAAGCGGCTTCCTGGATCTGGCGAAGTCCCCGTACAAAGAGGACCGCCTGGTGCTGGTCTATAACCGTCCGCATTTCCAGTTTCCCAATGGACCCATCGGAATCGACGATATTCTCGATCTCCCTATCGTGAGTCTCGGCAAGGGCTCCGCGGTCCTGTCCGCGGTGAAACGCGCGTACCGCAGCCGCGGGCGACTGTTCCCCAACAATTTCACCGTCAGCGGTTTCGACACCATGCTGGCGATGGTGCGCCATGGCCTGGGTGTCGGTCTGATGCCACCCGATGTCCTGCGCAGTTTTCATCCTGAGGAATCGCTGGCATCGGCCGAACTCGAGGGCGATTGGCACCAGCGCACCTACGTCCTGTCCTGCGTCGAGGGCCACGCTCAGAAGCAGACCCTGCGCAACGTGGTGACCGAACTGCTCGGCAGACCGGCCTAGTCTCCGGGGGCAGCGCGCCGCCCGGTTTCGCAACGCGCGAAACCAGACTTGATCCAGGCGTTCTTGCGGCGGCCTCGTCTGTAGTGGACAGTGAGAGCAGAAGACCGCTGGCCATGCCCTGCATGGCTAAGCGGGCTCACTCACACTTTCTACAGAGGAGACTCGGGATGACCGAATCGAAGCATCTGCCGCTGCAAGGCATCCGCGTGCTGGACGTCAGCCAGGTCATGGCGGGCCCGTTCGCCTGCATGCTGCTGGCCGATATGGGCGCGGACGTAATCAAGGTGGAGCCGCCCGAAGGCGATCAGACCCGCGGCGCGATGGGCTTCAAGATGAAAGGGCCCGACAGCATGGGCTTCCTGAACATGAACCGCAATAAGCGCTCGCTGACGCTCGACCTCAAGAGCGACGAAGGGCGCGAGTTCTTCTACAAGCTCGCCAGGACCGCCGACGTGATCGTCGAAAACTACCGTCCGGGCGTGGTGCAGCGTCTGCGCATCGACTACGAGTCGATCAAGGCGATCAATCCGAAGATTGTGTACGTCAGTATCTCCGGCTTCGGGCAAAGCGGGCCATGGGCGTCGAGGCCCGGGTTCGACCTCATGGCACAGGCCATGTCCGGCGTGATGAGTGTGACCGGCTACAAGGACGGCCAACCCGTCAAGGCCGGGGTGCCAGTGGCAGACATCGGCTGCGCGCTGTTCGCGGTCTACGGCCTCTTGTCCGCCTACATTGGCGCGCAGAAAACCGGCGAGGGCCAGCACATCGACGCGTCGCTGTTCGATTCGGTCATGGCCTTCTCAATCTGGGACATGTCGGAATACTGGGGCACGGGCGTGCCGCCGACGCCCCTCGGCACCAGTAACAAGATGAGCGCACCCTATCAGGCCGTGAGGGCGCGAGACGGGTACTTCGTAATGGGCGCCACCAATCAGAAGCTCTGGACGAAGCTGTGCGAACTGCTGGAGCGCCCGGACCTGGTCGCTCACGCCGACTATGCGAGCGTGTCGCTACGACTGAAGAATCGCGAGGCGCTGATCGAAGCCCTGGAGCAGGAATTCGCTAAGCGCAACAGCGCCGTCTGGGTCGACGCGATGCTCGCCGCCGGCATTCCGGCCGGCCCGATCCTGTCCTATCCCGAAGCGTTCGAGAGCGAGCACGCCACGCACCGTCGCATGTGCATGGAGATCGATCATCCGAACGAAGGCAAGGTCAAGAACATTGGCTTTCCCGTCAAGATGCTGGGCACGCCGCAGACGGTGCGTCGTCATCCGCCGCTGTTGGGCGAGCACAACGACGAGATCTTCGCCGAGATCGACGGGACGGCGCCATGAACGAACTCGTCACTCTCACGATCCATCAGCCGGGCGTAGCGGAGATCGTGATCGACCGCCCAGAGCGGCATAACGCAATGACGCTCGATATGTACGAGTCGCTGTTGACGCTGATCGCTGAGTGCGCAAAGGACAGCGGTGTGCGCTGCGTCCTGTTCCGGGGCACGGGCGGCAAGTCGTTCATGTCAGGCACAGACATCGCGTACTTCAGAGACTTCCGCACCGGCCGCGATGGCGTGGCCTACGAGGACTTCGTCGAGCGGGTGATCGACACGGTCGAACGCATTGCGGTGCCCACGGTTGCCGTGATCGACGGGTGGGCCGTCGGCGGCGGCCTGGCACTGGCAACGGCCTGCGATTTCCGGCTCTGTAGCGACGGCTCGCGCTTCGGCGCGCCGATCGCGAAGACGCTCTCCAACACGCTGTCGTCGCGCAACATCGCACGGTTGTATGCGGCGCTCGGCGTGCCGCAGGTCAAGAAGATGTTGCTGCTCGCCGAATACCTCACCGCGCAAGAAGCGCTAGCGTGCGGCTATGTCTATGACGTGTGCTCGCAAGACACACTGCAAGACGCCGCCCATACGCTCGCGCAACGGCTCATGGCGCTTTCACCGGTCACGCAGAAGGCCGTGAAGGAAAGCCTGCGCCGCATCGTCGTCGAACAGCGGCTCGACGACGAAGATCTGATCGAAGAGGTATACGGCAGCGCCCGTTTCAAGGACGCCGTGGTCGCCTTTACCTCGGGCTCGTCGAAAAAATAACAACGAACAATGTGGAGTGAGACATGAAACGAATACAGCTCAAGGCGACCACTACCGTCCTGCTGATGTTGTGCCTGATGTACCTCATCACCTACGTCGACCGTGTCAACATCAGCACCGCAGCCGGGCAATTCAAGTCCGAACTCGGGCTGAGCAACACGCAGCTCGGCTTCATTTTCTCGGCTTTCGCGTACCCGTACGTGATATTCCAGTTCGTCGGCGGCTGGGTCAGCGATCGCTTCGGCGCCAAGCGCACACTGATCGCCTGTGCCTTCATCTGGGCAGTGGCGACCACGCTGACGGGCCTCGCCGGCGGCTTCGCAACGCTCGTCGCGGCGCGGCTGCTGCTGGGCCTGGGCGAAGGCGCCACCTTCCCCGCTTCCACCAGCGCCATGGCGTCGTGGGTGAGGAAGGACAAGCGCGGCATGGCCCAAGGTATCACTCACTCGTCGGCGCGGCTCGGCAATGCGGTGGCGCCGATGCTGGTGCTGGCGCTGATGACTGCGTTCGACTGGCGATTCGCCTTCTACCTGCTCGGCGCGCTGAGTTTCGGCTGGCTGGTCCTGTGGTACGTGACCTACACCGAAAAACCGGCGGATCATCCGCGCATCACCCCCGACGAAATTGAGAGCCTGCCACCGCCGAGAGTTCGTCCGGTGGAAGTGCCCGGTACCTGGGCGCGTCTCTATCGTCGCCTGCTGCCTGTCTCCGCCGTGTATTTTTGCTACAACTGGATCCTCTGGCTGATGCTCGACTGGATGCCGCTCTACTTCATGCATAGCTTCCATCTGAACATCAAGAAGGCGGTCATTTTCACGTCAGGGGTATTCGTCGCCGGGGTGTTCGGCGATCTGATCGGCGGCCTCATCAGCGATAAGCTGCTTCGACGCACCGGCAATCTGAAGCTCGCGCGCAGCGTCCTGGTAGCGTTCTGCATGACCATGACCGGCTTGTCGCTGATCCCGGTGGTGCTGATCCACGAACCGATGTATTCGCTGATTTTTCTGGCCGCGGCGATGTTCTTCAACGAAATGAATATCGGGCCAATGTGGGCTATTCCGATGGACATCGCTTATGACCGCTCGGGTACGGCCAGCGGCATCATGAGCGGAACGGGCTTCACGGCAGCGATCGTCAGCCCGGTTGTGGCGGGCTATCTGATCGACAGACTGGGGAATTGGAATGTCACCTTTCTACTATCCATCGGCGTGATGGCCTGCGGTGTACTGCTGACTTTTATCATGAAACCGGATATGCCGTTCGTCGCCACACTGAAGCGAGCGGCGCCTTCGGAGCACGCAGGTCGAGATGCAGCGCTACCGATTGCCGATAAAAGCTGAAAGAAACGTAAATGCCTTAGGGGACTTGCAGCGGGAGTGGATGGGCACGAGCGCCCGCCAATCCAGAATATCGTTTGTCGGCCCACAGACCGCAGACACTGCGAGTCCCCGCAAAAAATCAATTACAGTCGGGCGTCGAGAACGATTCAGTGAGGCGCAGCCAGTGAGGCGCAGCCAGTGAGGCGCAGCCAGTAAGTCGCGCCCAGCGACGGCACGTCATCGTTGAAATCGTAGCTCGCGTTGCGCAGCATGCAGGGGCCGAGACCATGACCGTGGTCGCCGTTCGAGCAGCGCATCCCGGCGTACATCCGCAACGAACACAAAAGGAATCGGTCGCACGGGGCGGCATGAAACGCTGTACGTTTGGCATGCTTTAGTGCATCCACGCGCTTGAATGAGAGTCGCCCGCATCACATACTGATCTCAAGGAAACGCCGTCGGATAGCTATCTACGATCAGGAAATACCGCGCAGCGCGAGAAGACCTTCTGCATGTACAACGGCAAAGCCTTTCCGCTAACTGGCGAAATCTTAAATTGCCTTCAACCGAATCGGGTGTACGTATTCTTTCACTCTCCTATCAGAACGCCTCGACCGGTGGCTGAAAAATACCCAGCAGACCCACTCTGATGAACAGCTCGCAGCTTCGAAGGATATTGCCGAGCTTGAACGCCGGATGAAAGAGTTGGACGGTTAGCCCGTTGGCTTCCACACCGCTGTACCCGGAGGACTTGGTGGCACGGATGCTTGCAGCCTCGACACGCATTGGGCAAACTCCTGCCACTTCAACGAATGGGTGATTTACGAATGGGACGTGTGACACATGGGCTGGCGGTTATCGCCACAGTGCTAGGCTTTGCCGCCGCGGCACAAGCGCAGGAACCGGCTACCGGCGGAGCTGCGCAGACGTATTTTGAAGGAAACCTGCCGCTTGAAAGTGGGCAGGTCATCAAGGATTTTTCGATTTCGTACGCGACGCATGGCACCCTGAATGCCGAGAAGTCAAACGCCATCCTTATGGTCACTGCGATTGGCGGGAACCACCATCGGCTCGATTACCTGATCGGTCCAGGCAAGGCACTTGATACCAATAAGTATTTCATCATCACGACTGACGCTATCGGCAATGGGCTGACAACCTCGCCGTCCAATAGCCTCACCCAGGCCGGCATGTCGTTCCCCCACTTCTTGATTCGCGATATGGTCGAATCGCAATACCGACTTGTTACACGCAAATTCGGCATTGCGCATCTGGTCGCAGTAATTGGCGCTTCGATGGGCGGCATGCAAACTCTGCAGTGGGGCGTCAGTCATCCCGATATGATGGACGCGCTGGTTCCAATCGTTCCTCTGGCACGCACGCCGGCGTGGACCAAAGCCGTGCTCGATCTCACGCGACAGGAGATCATGTCTGATCCTGCGTGGGATGACGGAAATTACAAACAACCTCCGCAAACGGGAATGCGTCTGTGGGCCGGTACGATGGCACTGATCACTCGCACGCCGGAACTACTCAAGAACACGATGCCGAAAAGCGACGACGTCGAGCCGTGGCTTCTTAAGACCGAAGATGACGGGTGGAAGAATTTCGATGCACGTAACTGGGTTTACCAGACCTGGGCCTACGATGCGCACGATATCGGCACCACACCAGGTCTGAACGGCGACTACTATCAGGCGTTACGGTCGATCCGGGCGCGCACGCTGATTCTCGCCGGGGTCGGCGATCTGCTCAACCCGGAACCGGAGGCACTAGAAGCCGCACGCTACATCCAGGGCGCGCAATTTGAATCGATCGAACCACGCTGGCCGTCGGGTCATTTTTCCGCTGCCGGAGCAACGCAGCCGGAAGTGGATTTCCAGAATCGCGTAATCGGTGCCTTCCTCACAAAAGTCTACGCGGACAGAAGTACGAGCTAAGGTGCGCCAGGCGGCTGCCGATGCGCTGCGACGCGAACGCTGGCAAGGCCATCAAACATCAGGGGCCGCCACCGGAGACGATCACTCGATGGGTATGCCGCCTCGCACCGCGCCGTGCGCGAGACGATCGCTGACGCTCTGCTGCCTGAGGGAACACAAGTGCGCTCCTCGAAGTATCTGAATAACGTGATCGAACAGGATCATCGAAACATCAAGTCCAGAACGAACGTGATGCCCAGATTCAAACGATTCAGGTGTGCGAAGACCACGATTTCAGGCATCGAGTTGATGCACCGCATCTGCAAGGGTTAGTTCAATCTCCGCACTCTCGGACTAAGGAGTCTCGGCTTTGCCGGCTGTTTGCACCAGAACTGTCGAGGCCACGTCTGAGCCCATCCAGATCCGGTTTCGTCTGAGCATCGCGTCGCACGGCGGATCGTGAGATCAATTCAATCCCCATAGCCGCTCAGAGCTCACGTCGCGTCGGTCCACTCCGCGGCTTCCTCCCTCGAGCCTTGTCCAACGACTGCCCGCATACGTCGTCGTGCGTTCTCGCGGCAGCGGACAAGGGCAGGCGTCGAACAAGCCTTAACAACTGCAATCGACGGTCGAAACCTGATTGACCTTGCAATCATCAATTTGCCGGACTTGCTCCGACTGGAATATGGGGAAAACCCTTGTTATAAAACTTCTCTGTATATGAGAAAGTTTATTTACGCTTACGTGGCGAATGCAACTTGGTGTCAGCCCTTAGATGCGTTCGCCGCCTTCATCGCCCTCTTTCCGACGAAACCCGCCCGATGCACCACAGCTCGACCCAAGTCGCTTTTGAAACGCCCTCGCTGGCGTGCGATACCCATTTCCACGTATTCGGTACACCTGATCGTTACCCCTATCCGGCCGAGCAATTGCGCTATACCCCACCGGTGGCACAGATCGATGACTATCTCGAACTGGCAGCGGCCCTGGGGATCCAGCGCATGGTGTTGGTCCAACCCAGTGCGTACGGCCGCGACAACACCTGCATGCTGGACGCCATGCAAAGCCTGGATCCAGCGGTACGGCGCGGTATCGTCGACATCGACGAAAACGCCAACGACAGTGAATTTGCCCGTCTGAATGCGCTTGGCGTGCGTGGCGTGCGCATCAATGTCAATCCGATCAAACCGTTAGTACCCGGTTTCTCCGAGACGATGCGTCGCCGCATCGCGCGACTCGACGCCCGTTGCAGCGAACTTGGCTGGTCGCTCGATTTCCTGTTGCCCGGCTGGCTGACCGCTGAATTGCTGCCAGACATGAAAGGTCTGCGCAGCAATTTCAGCGTTGCCCACCTCGGCATGAACCTCGCGCGCGACGGCATCACGACCGCCGGCTTCACTGGGCTGGTCGATCTGCTCAAACATGGCGAAGGACGCTGCTGGGTGAAGCTGACTGGCACCTATCGCATTTCGACACAACCGGGTTTCGACGATATCGCGCCGCTAGTCCAGACGCTGTCGCAGGCGGCTCCCGATCGACTGATCTGGGGCTCGGATTATCCGCACCTGTCATTCGCTGAAAACGATACGGTGGTTCTCTTCAACCTGCTTGCGCGCTGGCTACCGGATCCGGCGCTCCGTCAAAAGGTGCTGGTCGACAACCCTGCCACGTTGTACGGCTTCTGAATCCTTTGATTCCTGAGAGGCCGCTATGCAATCGAATCTGGCACCCCGAACTCAACCTGCATCGAACGGCTGCACAGGCGCGTCCTCATCGGTAATTAGCGCGCTGGAAGTCGAAACGATGCGCAAGGTATCGAAACGCCTGGTGCCGTTTTTGCTGATTGCCTATCTGGTCTCAGTCATCGACCGTACCAATATCGGCTTTGCCGCTATGCAGATGAGTCATGACGTCGGCTTGAGCCAAAGCATGTTCGGGCTCGCTGGCGGCATTTTCTTCGTGTCGTATTTCATCTGCGAGGTGCCAAGCAACCTCGCGCTCGAGCGCTTCGGCGCGCGTCGCTGGCTGTCGCGCATCATGGTGTCGTGGGGACTGGTGGCGGGAGCAAGCGCGCTGGTCATCGGGCCGAAAACTTTTTTTACAGCGCGCTTTATTCTTGGCGTCGCCGAAGCCGGCTTTTTGCCGGGGGCGATCTATTACCTGACGAACTGGTTCCCGAGCGCCTACCGCAGCCGCGTCATGGCCTGGTTCGTCCTGTCCGTCCCGGCCGCGGGATTGCTTGGCTCGCCCATTTCGGGCGCCTTGCTCAACATGGGCGGACTGATGGGTCTGCGCGGCTGGCAATGGCTATTCGTGATCGAAGCCGTCCCGCCGATCCTGCTCGGCATCTTCGCACTCTATTGGCTGACCGATAGCCCCGCACAAGCACGCTGGCTGAGCGCCGAGCAGCGCGACTGGCTGGTCACTCGACTCGCCGGTGATGAGAACCGGCGACACGCACCACCCAAAGTCTCGCTGTGGAAAGTGCTGTCCGACTGGCGGGTACTCATGCTGACGCTCGTGTGCGGCAGCACCGTCACCGTCAGTACCGTGCTGGGCTTCTGGCAGCCGCTGATTATCCGCTCCTTTGGCGTCAGCTATTTCAATGCCGGTCTGCTGACCGCGTTGCCGTACGGTGCCGCCGCGCTGGCCATGATTCTCTGGGGGCGCATGTCAGACCGTCATGGCGAGCGCATCTGGTTCAACGTCATACCGATGACGTTAGCCGTGATCGGCATGATCGGTACGCTGTACTTCTCGAGCCTCATCGCGACCGTGATTCTGTTCGTGCTGGTCATGGTCGGCACCTATGCCTGCAAGGGACCGTTCTGGGCGCTGGCGACCGAATCGGTACCGGCCACCGTCGCCGCCGCCGGCATTGCGCAAATCAATGCACTGGGAAGCCTGCCGGGCTTCTTTGCCTCCTACCTGATTGGCGCGATCCGCCAATCGACCGGTAGTTACCCACTGGCGATCCTGCCTATCGCGGTGTTCTGTGCGATGGGAGTCGTGGCCGTGGCGATGATCGGGCGGTTGCAGTCGAAAGCGCGTTGGTTCTAGCAAGGAAGACGTGCCATAACTGTCGTGATGGCAACCATGCCCGACGCCGCACAGCCGCACAGCCACTCGCAAATTTCATCCCGAACAGATTTGCGGAACCGGAAACACATATCCTGAGAGCGTACCTATGAGTTTCGATCGACCACTACGTGTGGGCCTGATGGTGCCGGCCAACAACAGCACCATGGAAAGCGAACTGCTGGCATGGTTGCCGGCAGGCTCAACCTGCCAGACCTTGCGAATTGCGCGCGGCGCCGCCATGCTGGATGCCGATACGCTGCCCGCCTACCGGGCGGTTGCGCTCGATCTGGCCAAATCGTTCGACCGCGACGCGCTCGATGTGATTGTGTATGGCTGTACCGCGGCGGGTTTTATCGCAGGTCCCGCAGCCGATACGGCGATTGGCTCGGCGATCGCGGAATGCACCGGCTTGCCCACCATTACGACGGCGCAAGCGATGGTCCGCACGCTGAGCCGGCATGCCGTAAAGCGCGTTGCGTTGGTCACGCCGTACCTCGACGCGGTCAACGATCGGCTCACGGCATTTCTCGGGGCATACGATATCCAGGTCGCCTCACTGTCCAGTTTCAAAGCCAAAAACGTCGATGAACTGGCTGCGATCGGTTCGGCCCAGGTGGCCGAACGCACGCGCATCGCCCTACAGACCGATTGCGATGCCGTGTTTGTCGCATGTTCGCAGTTGCCGACGCTCGAGGTCCTGCGAGCGCTGTCCGCCAGTGCCGCCAAGCCCCTCTTTTCGTCGATCCAGGTTAGCGCACTGCTCGCGCGCGAGATCCAATGAGCACTTCTTCTGCCGCACAGGCGATGTCCGAAGCCGCGACATTGGAAGCGCAAACCATGCGCCGCGTGCAGTGGAGGCTGATGCCTTTCCTGATCGTTTCTTATCTGGCATCAGTGATAGACCGGGGCAATATTGGTTTCGCCAGCCTGCAGATGAACGCCGATATCGGGCTATCGCATACCCTGTTCGGACTTGCGGGCGGCATCTTCTTTATCTCCTATTTCTTCTGCGAAATTCCGAGCAACGTGGCACTGGAGCGTTTCGGTGCGCGGCGCTGGATTGCCCGGGTGATGATCAGTTGGGGCATCGTGGCGGGTGCGATGGCGTTTGTCGCCGGCCCCAGATCGTTTCTGGTCCTGCGCTTTTTGCTCGGCGCCGCGGAAGCCGGCTTCTTTCCCGGCGTAATTCTTTACCTGACCTACTGGTTTCCGACGCGCTACCGAGCGCGCATGATCGGCATCTTCATGGTTTCAATTCCGGTGGCGAATGCGCTCGGCTCGCCGCTTGCCGGCATGTTGCTGCAGACGGATGGCATTGCCGGCCTGCACGGCTGGCAGTGGCTGTTTCTGGCTGAGGCCGTACCAACTGTCGCACTCGGTGTGGCCGCACTATTCTGGCTGACGGATCAGCCCAGCCTCGCCAAATGGCTGCCGCCCCAAGGACGCGCATGGCTGTCCCACACGCTCGAGCAGGAAGCCCGCGCGCGTAGCTTGCTGCTGACGCATAAGCCCAGCCTGTGGACCACGCTCGGTGACCGCCGCGTGTTGCTGCTGACGTTGATTTCCGCCGCCACCACAACCGCGAGTACCGCGCTGGCAATCTGGCAACCGCTGATCATCAACTCGCTCGGGCTCGACTATTTGCAGACCGGGCTGGTCAGCGCAATTCCCTACGTCGCAGCCTCCCTCGCGATGATTTTCTGGGCACGCAGTTCGGATCGACGTGGCGAACGCATCTGGCATAACGCGGTTCCGATGATCATGGTGGTCGTGGGTTTCGTCGGCATGCTGCTGGTACATGCCCTGTGGCCGGTGGTCACGCTGCTGACAGTGGTCATGGTCGGCACCTATGCATGCAAGGGACCATTCTGGTCGATGGCGACCGAATGGCTACCACCGCCGGTGGCGGCTGTCGGAATTGCACAAATCAGCGCCCTGGCCAACCTGAGCGGCTTTTTTGCATCATGGTCGATCGGCGCGATCCGTGATGTCACCGGGAGTTTTGTCCTGGCCCTCACGCCACTCCTGGGTTTGTGCGTAGTCGGCACGCTGTCCATGATCTGGCTTGGCATATCCGGAAGCGCCCGGCGTCTCGAACGTTGAGTGCCGCGGTTTTCCCAGGACACGAATTGGCCGCTTTCGATTCAGCTGATTTTCTGGGACGGACGAATCAGCAGGGTCGCAAGTATCCCTAACACTGCCGCGGCGATCAGCGTATATATCGTGTAGCCCCAACCGATGCGCGTGCCGATCAGCGCGCTCACCGTCGGCATGATGGTGGCCGCGGCGAACCCCCACATATTCATCCACGCGGACACGATGCCGGTATATGCACCGCCGATGTCGGTCGACAGCGCCCACGGCAGGACCCCAGCAAAGCCTGCAAACCCCAAGCCGAAGCTCGTCATCAGCACGACGGCCCACGGGTTGTCGAGCAATGTACCGATATACAGAAAAATGGCCGCCAACAAGAAGCCGGCCATGATCACGACGTTGCGCGCCAGGTACAAGGAGCCGCCTTTGCGGAACAAGGCATCGGAAAAGCGACCGACCGACAGCGCCGAAACAAATATGAAAACCCAAGGTATCGATGCGGCATAGCCCATCGCGTGCAAGCTCATGTGCAGATGCTTTTCGAGAAAGAACGGCATCCAGTAGAGATAGAACTGGATCACATACAAGGCAAAGAAGAAGGTCAGCCCGACGCCCCAGAATGAGCGCGACCGGAATAGCGCGCGCCACGGCACTGCGTCGCGCTTCACCTGTCCATCGACTCCCGCGAGAATGTAGTCCAGTTCGGCCCGGTTGACGCCCTTATGTTCGGCCGGATGATTGCGCGTCGACCTATACCAGAGTACTGCCGCGACGATACCTAGCAAGCCGCTGACGATGAATATCCATTTCAGGCCAAAAGACTGCAGGATCCAGACCGCTACTGGCGGCGTAACGATCGAGGCGCCATAGGTGCCGGCCGTTTTGACGCCATTCGCAATACCGCGCTCGCGTACCGGAAACCAGTGCAGGTTGTACTGATTCAGCGCCGGAAACAGTGGCGCTTCGCTAAAGCCGAAACCCGCGCGTATCACAAGCAACGAAAGAAAGCCGCCCGCGTAGCCGGTCAGTATCGTGAAGATCGACCAGGCCAGCACGACCAGGGTCACGCCCAGGCGCGTACCGATCCGCCGAATCAGCAACGCGCCCGGGATCTGCAACGCCGCATAAGCCGCCGAGAATGCGCTGGTGATCAACCCCATCTGTACCGGTGTCAGCTTCATCGTCTCGAGGATGGATGAGGTGCTGACGGCGATGTTGGAACGATCGATATAGGCGATCAGGCTCAGCATGAATACCAGACCAAGGCCCTGCCACCGCGCTGTGGTTGCGTGTTCGGCCGATGCGTTTGGCACGGCCAGGTTCTGAATCGTCTCCATTGCCCCCTCCAGGGTGTTTTTGTCGGAAAAGCTCTACCGTCCGCTTCCGCGGGGTACGTGTTACATGGGAGGGTCCGGGTCGGTGTGCTGTTGTCTGTCGGCGATTTTTCTCTTCGCGTATGGCACCAGTCCGCCGCTTGCCATGATCTCCAGCGCGCTGGCCGACAAGGGCGTCGCGGTAAACGTTGCCCCGCTGGTCTGGTCGACAATTGCGGCGCTTCGCAGGTCGACATTGAGACGATGCCCGGAACTCACACTCGTGGAAATGCCTGGACATACGAGAATCGGCAAGGCGTTGTTGATTGCGTTCCGCAGGAAATAGCGCGCGAATGAATCGGCGATCACCACGCGGATACCGGAGCCGCGGAGCGCAAAAATCGGCCCCTCGATTGATTTCCCGCCGCCGCCGAAATTCTTGCCGGCCACAACGATTTGATACTGTCCTGCAAGCGCCGCGGCGGCGAATTCCGGATACATGTCGGCGAAGCTGGCCAGCGCGAGGGATTGGCTGTCGAGCGCATTCGAGCTTTTGAAGCGCACCGGCATGATGTCGAGTGCCTTGACATCGTCGCCGACCACAAACGCGGAGCCCGTGATTTGAGTTTCCATATGATCTCCTCTGGACTGCTCTAGAGCGTGCGGGGGTCGGTGATGACGCCGCGCAACGCCGAGGCCGCGACGGTTTCGGCCGATGACAGATAGACGAACGATTCTTTGCTGCCCATGCGGCCCAGCATATTTCTGTTCCCGGAACTGATACAGGTTTCGCCCCGGCTCAGGACGCCGCTGTGCTCGCCCATGCATGGACCGCAGCCCGGCGGGAAGAACAGTGCACCCGCGTCGGTCAGGGCGCTGACCGCGCCCGAGTTGAGCGCGCGCTGCCATACCTCTCTCGACGCCGGAATCACCAGGAAGCGCACGCCGGGTGCGATCTTGCGTCCGACTAACATGTCGGCCGCGGCGGCGATATCGTCGAAGCGACCGTTGGTGCAGGTACCGATGACAGCTTGCTGAATCGGTGTGCCCGCCACCTCGCCGACCGGGTGGATGTTGTCGATCGCGTGGGGACACGCCACCAGCGGTTCAATCGCGCCGAGGTCCACTTCCATGGTTTCCAGATAGCGACAATCTCGATCGCTATACACGGGGGTGAAGGGACGCTGCGCGCGCGCTTCAACGTAACCGAGACTGACCGCGTCCGGCTCGATGATGGCCGATTTGGCGCCCATGTCGGAACAGAAATTGGTAAGCGTAAAACGGCCGTCCATCGCAATGGACGCCAGCGCCTCGCCGCCGATCTCGATCGTCTTGTAGACGGCCTTCTTCTCATAGCCGAGCACGTTCATCAAGGTCAGCGCGATGTCCTTGGCCGTCACCCGGGGCCCCAGGCGGCCGCGCAATTCGATGCGTATCGTCTCCGGCACCATCAGCCAGGTCTCGCCCAGCGCGACGGCCACTGCCGCATCGGTCTGCCCGACACCGATGACGGCCGCACCGAGCGCGCCGCCCGTGGGCGTATGCGACTCGTTCATCACGATCAGTTCGCCCGGCAGGATCAGGCCTTTCTCCGGCATCACGACGTGCATGATGCCGGTGCCGACGTCGTTGATATCTGTCACTTTGAGCTCGCGTGCAGCGGCTCGGATGTCGGCGTGCGTCTCCGCAATCGCGATATTACTTGCCGGGCTCTGATGATCCAGCATGATGGCAAACCGCTCGGGCCGCGGTACCTCGGTGACGCCGAGCTTTTTCAGCGTGTTGAGTACCAATTTGCCCTGCACATCCATGGTCGAAACCTGGTCGACCTTGCAATCGAGAAAATCGCCGGGCTTCACGGTAGCTTTGCCAGCCGCACGCGCCAGGATTTTCTCGGTAATGGTCATGCCCATACGTTAACCTCGATTCGATGTTTTGAAAGACACGGGGGCCGCGCCACCGGAATGGGATGCCGTCAAAGCGGATTGGGAATGGCGAGGTCCTGGACCATCTTGGCGCGCTGTGCGCATGCCGCGACCAGAAACGACAGGTCGGTGCCGGTCGAGACATAGCGCGCGCCCATGCCGACAAAATCGGCGATCAGCTGCGGACGCGATGCGAGTCCGCCCACCCCGGCGAACTTGCCGTGCCTGTTGCATGCGGCGATGACGCGCTCATAGGCGTCGCGCACGTTCTGGTGCTCGTACTCGCCGGGGATCCCCATATCCGCGATCAGATCGTTGGTGCCGACAAGGATCAGGTCGACCCCATCCACTGCGGCGATCGCGTCAACCTGATCGAGCGCGCTCACCGTTTCTATCTGCACCACGACCATGGTGGCGTCATTCAAGGCGGCATTGGCCGCGGCAGTGGGGAAATTGCGGTACTGCAGATGGGGCAGTCCGGAGTTGGCCGAACGCTCGCCCAACGGCGCGAACTTGGCATATGACACGACCCGCCGTGCATCCTCAGCCGAGAGAATGTGCGGCGCGATGATGCCTTGCGCCCCGCCATCCAATACCCGCGAGATGTATTCCGGTGTTTTGGCCGGTACCCGAACGAGCGGCGCGATGCCGATTTCGAGAGCCGTCATGCAGATTTGCGCGCATGCGTCCAGCGTGATGCTGCTGTGCTCCAGGTCGACATAGAACGAGTCGAAACCGGCGGTCTTCGCGATTCTGGCGATTTCGACGGTGCGCACCAACCGGACCATCATCGACGACGCGACACCTCCCTCGCGCATTTTCTCCTTCAAGTTGTTGCGCACGATTGCATTGAGTTCGTTTGACACAGCGCCCCCCGATAAGCGTCACACCCAAACAAGGTGAAAATACGAATAATAAAGATTCTCTACATGTGAGAAACTTTATCAACCTTCTCGGGAGAGTGCAAGTCCGTGCAAGCCGTCGGAAGCGTTCATTGCCCGCCCCGAATTCACTTGACGAAATCTGCGATGTCACCGGGTGCCATGTCTTGGCCGTGACGCAGTTCTTGGGCTTATACGTGGCCGGTACGCTGGCCATGACGTGGCGTGCCTAAGCGAAACCCCCGGACGGCCCCCAAGGGGAATGTGGCGCGAGTCGTTCATAATGGAGGTTCATCGGAACCTCACATTCCCCGACTCTTCATGACCAACCGTATTCGCCCATGAGTGGCCTCGCCCGTCTTCTTTCCTTGCTCGATCTTTTCACACCCGACATGCCAGTGTGGCCGTCGGATGCCTTGATTGAGCACATGGCCTGCCCTGCGTCGACTGGCTACCGGTATATCAAGGCTCTGCACGAGGCGGGTTTTCTGACCCGGGTGGCCAACGGCTCCTATGCGCTTGGCCCGCGCATCCTCGATCTGGATCGCACGCATCGCGTTTCGGATCCGATCTATGTCGCCGGCACGCCGGTGATTCGACGCCTCGCGCACAAGACCGGCTTTAGCACTTTGTTATGCGAGTTGTTCGGCGATTCCGTGGTATGCGTTCAACGCCAGTTGAATAGCGAAAACCTTGAGAATTTGTTTGATCGCGGCCAGAGTCGGCCTCTGTTTACCGGTGCGGCCGCCAAAGCCATTTTGGCGTGGCTGCCAACGCATCAATTGAAAAGTCTGTTCGCCAAGCACCGCGAAGTCATTCAGAGGGCTGCCCTTGGGGACGACTGGGAGAGTTTTCGCAACACGCTGCGGGACATCCGTGCAATGGGCTACGTGCGCACCGTGAGCGAGTTTCATACCGGGATCGCCGCGATCGGCGCGCCTCTTTTTAACCGACAGCGCGACGTGGTAGGCAGCCTCGTTCTGGCGGTGTCCACGCTAGACCTTGATGAGCCCGCGTTTGCCGCCTTGGCGCCCGAGGTCATCGCTGCCAGCCAGACAGTCACCCGGGCCCTGGCGGAGCCGCATATCAGCGATGTGTTGGCGGCACGCGCACTTTGAACGAATGGCTGTGGCGCAGCGTGAAGTAAAAAAAATGATACTGTCAAAGTATCGGTTGGCGAGCGGCCGAACATGCATGATGGAAGGATAACTAATTTAAACTGTAAAGCGCTCCGGCATTGGAGTGCATGTCACACTTTCCCAGCCTTCTAAGGCCTGGGTACGTAGCGCCCGTTTTTGCCGGCTCTGTCAGGTCCGCAGGCGCGAGCGTCGGATGTGCGGCTTTCGCGATGCGCGTCGCGCGTAAGCGTTTCTCTCATGTTTTGGCCCGATCCGGCAGCACTTCGCGTTGCCCAGACATCGGATGAACGCGGCATGTCATCGCGCCGTCCTCCAGAAACGTTTCGCCACATGGCATGGTTGGATTATTATCGGCGCGCCAGCGAGGCAATGACCTGCTGGCCATACCCGGCACGCTCGCCTCCGAGAACTTCGGCCTGGATCCGGCGACCTACCTGCCAGTAAAGAAGTGTCAACTCCCCCGTCGCGGCTGTCGGAGAAGATGCCGAGCTGTGAAGTGATTCTGGGAACTGCCAACACGCTCGTCTGCGGACCGCACGATGCGACGCCCTGCTGCGTACTCGAAGGGTTCGATCTGAACGCCGCTTCTGGACCATTCGAGGGCGAAACCGGACGCGCACAGTGGTGCTCGGATGCGGGCAGATCGCTGATCACGGGCCATTGGCATGTGCAATGTGTCGACAACGAGAACACAGAGCCGGAGGACGGCATCTTCGGCGGAGACGACAACCCGGGAGCGTTGTCGGCACTGCCACCAGCATGAGGTGCTACTGTGGGAATGATTGCCAATCTTGACGACGTGCGCCATGCGTACGGACTCTGCTTCGTGCGCGCGCCCTGGGCCTATTTCACGCGTTTGGCGCTCGACCAGCAATGGGGCGATGGCTGGGAACGCGTGCCTTATGAACAGCATGCCGGCCCCCCTTATGCCGACAGCCCGAGCAGATCCTGACCGTAGCCTTCGATGATCCGCTGTATCCGCCCGATCCCGGCTACGACGGCAAGGAGCGCAGCGCCAACGAATTCAATCGTGGCGAGATGCCATGGCTGCGTACGCAAAGTTTTGTCGGCAATGCCCCGATTCACATCATGGCGGGCATCACGCTCGAGTCATTTGTGGAGCAGGTCGAACTCGCGACATTGGCGGCGG
Organism: Paraburkholderia fungorum; assembly: GCF_046027605.1. GTDB lineage: Bacteria > Pseudomonadota > Gammaproteobacteria > Burkholderiales > Burkholderiaceae > Paraburkholderia > Paraburkholderia fungorum_F. The sequence continues at coordinate 183,756 of NZ_JAQQEF010000013.1, read as the reverse complement.
CCAACATGGCGGCGCCCGCACAGCCCTCCCCTCAATGACTCGCCCCTAGATAAGCCGCCTTGACCGAAGGATCATTACGCAACTGCGCCGCTGGACCATGCGCCGCGATCCGGCCATTCTCCAGCACGTACCCATAATCAGCCACATTCAGCGCTGCCGCTGCAAACTGCTCAACCAGCAGCATCGTCACACCTTCGCTCTTCAGATTGCCGATAATCCGAAACACTTCCTCGACGAGAATCGGCGCGAGCCCCATCGACGGTTCGTCGAGCAGCACGATATCCGGATTCAGCATCACCGCGCGCGCCATCGCCAGCATCTGCTGCTCGCCGCCGGAGAGCGTGCCGGCCAGTTGATGCCGGCGCTCCTTCAGCCGTGGAAACAGTTCGATCGCTCGCTCCAGATCCGCATTCACATCGCCGCGCGGCCTCGCCCAGGTGAGACGCGGGAAAGCGCCGAGAAGCAGATTGTCGGTGACGCTCATCGTCGCGAACACGCGCCGGCCTTCCGGTGAATGCGCGAGCCCGAGCCGCGCGATGCGGTGCGAATCCAGCGCGTCGATACGCTTCGCTTCGCTGCCCACGCCCATCGTGATCTCGCCGCCAGTGGGGCGAATCATGCCGGAGATCGCGCGCATCGTCGTGGTCTTGCCCGCGCCGTTCGAGCCAATCAACGTGACGACCGACGCCTTCGGCACGTCGATCGAAATGCCATGCAGCACTTTGACCTTGCCGTAACCCGCATGCAGATTTTTGATCGATAGCATGTCTGTTCCTGTGGGAAACGTGAGCGTCTTCACGCAGCTTGCCCGGCAGCCTGGCCGCCGAGATAGGCCTCGATAACTTTCTCGTTCGACTGGATGTCGGCGGGCTTGCCTTCGGCGATCTTCTGCCCGAAGTCCAGCACGGAGACGCGGTCGCACACGCTCATCACCACGTCCATGTGATGCTCGATCAGCACCACGGTAATGCCGTGATCGCGCACCTTGCGGATGATCGCGACGAGCTCCTTGATATCCGGCGCGGTGAGCCCCGCGGCGGGTTCGTCGAGCAGCAGCAGTTGCGGGTCGAGCGCGAGCGCACGCGCAATTTCGAGCAGCCGCTGCTTGCCGTACGGCAGGTTGCGCGCTTCTTCCCCGGCGACGTTTTCCAGCCCCACGAAACGCAGCATGCCGAACCCACGCTCACGGGCGGCGTGCTCTTCGCGCCTGTAGCGCGCCGACCTCAATCCCACCTCGGCGAGGTTCGTCCTGAACGTGTGATGCAGACCGACCAGTACGTTCTCGAGCGCGGTCATTTCGCCGAACAGCTGGACGTTCTGGAACGTGCGCGCGATACCCGACAAAGCGATCTGCGACGACGTCTTCCCCGCGAGCGACTGGCCGCGATACTCGAGCGTCCCGGCGTTCGGCACGTAGATGCCGGTGAGCACGTTCATCATCGTGCTCTTGCCGGAGCCGTTCGGTCCGATCAAGCCGTGAATCGTCCCACGCTGCACAATCAGGTCGACGTTGTTGAGTGCCTTCAGTCCGCTGAATTGCATCAGAATACCGCGCAGTTCAAGGATGTTCCCGGTCGCGCCGCCCGCATGCACCGCCTGAATTGCGTCACCGCCGATCACCGCCGGTTTCGTCGTATCGACGCTCACCGTGCGAACCCGGCCGTGGGTTACGATCTTGCGCACGAATCCGACCACGCCGTCCTGCAGGTAATACACCACCAGCAGAATCATCAGCCCGAAGATCGTAAGCCGCCAGTCGGCGAGCGTATCGATCCGATATGAGAACGCAGCGAGGCCCACCGTGCCGAGTACCGGAATCGCGACCTTGCGCGGCGCCGATACCTTGCGCGCCAGCGCCACACCCGCGCCGATCACGACGACCGCCGCCAGCACCGAGGCGACAATGCGGAACATGTCGATATCGTCGAGCAGTTTCGGCAGCAGCACGATGATCGCCGAGCCGAGCAACGCGCCGGTGCGCGTCTTGCGCCCGCCCATGATGATCGCGAGCAGGAACAGGATGGTCAGTTCGAAGTTATACGTGTTCGGCGAAATGTACTGCTCCGAATACGAGTACAGACAACCGGCGAGCCCCGCGAAGCCCGCGCTGATCACAAACGCGTACACCTTGTAGCGGTACACGGAAACGCCCATGCAATCCGACGCGATCGGACTGTCGCGCAGCGCCTCGAACGCGCGGCCCAGATGCGACTTCAGCACACGATGCACGACGATCAGCGACACCACCAGCAGCGCCGCGACGAGCCAGTAATATTCGACCTCGTTCATCGGCCTCCCGCCGATCGACGGCTTCGGAATCTTCACGCCCATCGGCCCGTTGGTCAGAAAATCCATCTCGTTGATGAGAATCTGGAGGATCGTGCCGAACGCGAGCGTCACCATCGCGAGATACGGGCCGGACACGCGCAATGCCGGTAACGCGAGAATCGCGCCGAAGCCGGCCGTCACGAGGATCGCGAGCGGCGCGGTGACGAAGAACGGCATGCCTAGCTTGAAAAACAGCACCCCCGCCGTATAAGCGCCCACGCCGAACAGTCCGGCATGTCCGAGCGACACCTGGCCCGTATAGCCGACGACGATGTCGAGACCGAACAGCAGGATCGCGTAGATCATGATGGTCTCGACCAGATGGATGTAATACGGGTTTCCCGACAACACCGGAAACACCGCCAGCACGACCAGCGCGAGTACCGCCGCAATGAGCTTTTTCAGGTTCACGGCGCGGTCCTCATACTTTCTTGATCGAGGTCTTGCCGAACAGCCCGGCAGGTTTCAATGCAAGCACGATCAGCAGCAGCACGAGCCCCGGCACGTCTTTATAGCCGGTCGAAATGTAGAACCCGGTCGTGGTCTCGGCAATGCCGAGGATCACGCCGCCGACCACGATCCCCAACCCGCTCGACAAGCCGCCGATGATCGCCACCGCGAACGCCTTCAGCCCGAGCACGGCGCCCATCGTCGCGCCGGTCAGTGTGAGCGGCGCGATCAGCACGCCGGCAAAGGCGGCGGTCAGCGAAGAAAGCGCATACGAAAACGTGATCACGAGGCCGGTGTTGATGCCCATCAGCGCGGCGGCGTCGCGGTCGTTCGCGGTAGCGACCACCGCTTTACCGAAGATCGTCTTGCGGTTGAAAAACTCGACCGCCAGCATCATCACGAGGGCACCCCCTACCACCAGCAGTTCCATCGGCAGCACATTGGCGCCGAACACCTTGATCGGCGCTTCCGGCAGCGGCGAAGGAAAGCGCAGATCGTCGCGGCCCCAGACGTTTTCCGCGACGTTCTTGAAGATGATGCCGAGCGCGATCGTCGACATGATCCAGCCGAATTCGGATTTGATCCTGATCGCAGGCCGCACCCCGATCCGTTCGACGAATGCGCCCTGCACCAGGCCGAACACGCAAACGATCGGAATCATCAGCCAGTAATTGACGCCGAGCGTGACGAGCGTGAGGCCGACCAGCGCGCCGAGCATCAGCGCGTCGCCCTGGCCGAAGTTAAGCGTGCCGGATGTGGCGAACGTAAGTTGATAGCCGAATGCGATCACGGCGTAGATCATGCCGAGCGCAATGCCGCTATAGATGAGCTGCAGAAGAATGGCCATGTTCGATCGCCCGAGGGTTCACCGCATATAACGCGAAGCCGCCCCCGCCGTCAGGCGGGCGCGGCTCACGGACATCACGCTGCGCTTGCACTGCGCGAGTCTTGTACCTGTTGTTGTGCTTATTGCCGCGCTCAGTTCGTCGCCTGCTTCGTGCGCAACTGGCTGCCGCCTTTCTTGTCGGCGTCGTACGCGTAGACCACGCGACCGCCCTTGACCTCACCGACCACCGGCACGTTCGGGCTGATCGCTTCGTGGTCGTCGTGCGTGAATGGCTTGTCATAAACCATCACGACGCCTTCCACCTTGCTGTTGAGGTTTTCGAGCGCGGCGCGCACTTTCGGACCGTCCGTCGAGCCGGCCTGGGTGATCGCGGCAGCCAGCAGGTAAATCGAGTCGTAGCCTTGAGCGGCGGACACCGGCGAATCGATGCGGTTGTTCTTCGGCTTGAACTCTTTCAGGTAGGCATCGATGAACGCCTTGCGCTTCGGCGTGTTCGCTTCCTGAATGAAGGTCTGCGGCATGCGCGCGCCTTCGCCGTTGGTGCTGGCATTGTCGATGTAGTTAGCCATCGAGAGTGTCCAGCTGCCGATCAGCGGCACTTTCCAGCCGAGCTTGGCCATGCCGTTGGCGATCTGCGCGAGTTCAGGCCCAATGCCGTAGGTCAGCACCGCTTCCGCGCCGGCCTCTTTCGCCTTGAGCAACTGCGCGGTCATGTCCACGTCCTTGATATTGAATTTTTCGACGGCGACCGGCTTCACGCCTTTGGCGGAGAGCGCTTTTTCGAGGTCTTCGCGGCCGAGCTGGCCGTAATTGGTCGAGTCGGCGAGAATCGCGACCTTCTTGAAGCCGCGTCTGGTGACGGCTTCCTCGACGATCATCGGCGCCTGGATGCGGTCAGCGGCGGCGTTGCGGAAGACGTAGTTATCGGGCTGATCGGTGAACTGCTTTGTCACGATACTGCCGGTCGCGACGTTATTGAAAACGGGGATTTTGGCTTCCTGGAAGAAGCGCTGCGAGGCGAGCGCGACGCCGGTGTTGATGTAGCCCACCACCGCGACAACTTTTTCCTTGTTGATCAGTTCTTGCGCGATCTGCACGCCGCGTTCGTTCTTCGCTTCGTCGTCGCGTTCCACCAGCACGATCTGGCGCCCGAGCACGCCGCCTGCCTTGTTGATTTCAGCGGTGGCGAGGCGCACGCCGTCGCGCATGCTGACACCCATTGAAGACGACCCGCCGGTGAAAGGCCCGTCGACACCGATCTTGATCGGATCGGCCGCGTAGCCGACATTGGCGAGGGCACAAAGCGCGAGCGCACCCACTACGCTCTTCAAGCGAATTCCCATGACTGTCTCCGTAGCATGTCTCTTTTATGCCCGAGAACGGCGTCGTGGCTCTCGGGCGCGCCGACTTAACCGTTCTTAGGGAGTCTGACTGTTAATCGGTGAGCCAGTATAGAAAGCGTAATGTTCTAGTAATATGAGGAGTTACCCGCTTGGTGCAATCCCGCAAACGAACGCTCGCCCGGTCGACGGTTTGCCCGATCCGTAATCGACGGCTGCGGAATCCCTGCCTCGCTCACGCGATGATCAAGAAGGGATATCAATGGGTTCGGCATATGCCGCCGGCTAACCGCGGGAACTGAAGGTTTGCCCCTGACGGCGACCGGCGGCACGCTACTCCAAGAGGTCACTGCTCGATTCAATCCGTGTCGTGGGCACCTTCACGTTCTCGCCGAGACAATCGGCACGATATTTCAACCTGAGACGCGCTTGCGCCAACTGGATGTCCGATGGATAGTAGCTTTCGTCGCCAGCCGACGGATCGTAGCCGACCGATTCCAGTTCGCTGAGTTCTTGCATCAGTTGAGCATGCGTGACCGGTTTGCTCAACGGCTGGAAAGGATAGTCGTTGCATTCGGCCGGCGTCAGCTTGCTGGCTGCCGACGCCACGCCGCTTGCCAGCAGCACGCAAAGTGCCACTGCGGATTTGCTCCAGAAGGGTTTCATGTCGTCAGTTCCTTGCGCGGTGTTGTGAGGATGCAATGTTGGGCCGCGCGACGTATCGAACTGCAATGAAACACATGAACATTTAGTTAACCGGATCGTGACACCTGGGTACTTCCAATGTCGACGAAGCAGACGTTCACACCCGATGAAGCCTGTTGATATCCCAGTGGGTCGACGGAGAATGCTATTGCAGCCTCAACGGCCCTGTGCCAACGGATGTGAAGTCCCTTTGTGGTTCCAACGGAATACCGACGGAAGTCGCCGAACTCAAACGTCTGATCATCAGGGGTGACAGTATGGGGTTCTTCGATCTTGGCGAGCAAGAAGAGCGAAGCTTTCTTAGTGTTGTCCGTCACACCGTTCTTGACGGGCCAATTACGCTTGTCAGGTTTTCAAGTTCGACCATTCAGGAGTACGGCGCGTTTGGCAAGTACTGGATGTATGGCTCTGAAATACTTGAAGCACTTGAAAATCGACAAGTCGACCGCTTGATCCGGGAAATTCGACATCGGTGGGCGATATCGAATGATTGGGGTGATCTTGAGAATTCCTGGGTTCTGCACCTACCCGAGGGGCGGCAGCTCAACGCATATTGGGGTTTCGCGAAGTTTCAACCTCGAATCTCAGCAGCAGCAGCCAGGAAGTCAGTTCAACCAGGCACGAAAAGCTATCCGGGCGGCTCGATTCAACTCGTCCTGTCTATCGGTCCTGAAGAGCGGAAATATATTTCCGGGCCATTCAAGACGGTAGGTCTAACCCGGGCAACGATTGCTGATTACTAACACGCGTGGTAGAGCAAACCACCGTCACATGGATTGGCGATTCCATGTAACGGTGACGATGCACAGGATATTGCCGGTAGTGAATTTCCTCGTCTATATCGGCCTGAATATCGGGCAACAGCGCTTCCCCTGAATGGGATCAATGGCCGAGATGCCTGTCGAAGAATTGAGTGATTTCTGCAAATGCAGCTTTGTCCTCGGGCACGCGATCATCCATCTGGTACTGAGCGTGCGACATTCCGTCGAAAACTTCGAGTTGTGCATCGACGCCGGACTGCTGCAGCTTCTGATGTACACGGACCGTGTTGCTGAGCAGCAAGTCGCGTGTTCCGGTGGTCAGGATCGCCGGCGGAAAGCCATGCATATCGCCGTAGACGGGTGAGAGCAGCGGGTCCTTCAGATCATGACCGTGCGCGTAGACAACTGCCGCGGCATGGCAGAACCCATTGGGCGACACCAGCACGTTGTCCACCTTTTCATTCGTGTAGAACGAGTCGCCAGTCTTCGTCAGGTCGGACATCGGCGTACCGGGCGCGATCGCACCCGGCATTTGCAGCCCTTCCTGCTTCGCGCGCAGCATCAGCTCAAGCACGAGCGCGCCGCCGGCCGAGGTCCCGAAAACGCCCACATTCTTCGGGTCGTTCTTCTGGAGCACTGACTTATACACAGTCTCGACGTCGTCGATCGCCGCGGGGAAATAAGCCTCGGGCGGCATGCGGTAGTCGACCGAAATGACCTTGTAGTGTCCAAGACCCGCCATGATGATGGCCTCGCCCGTTCCCGACTCGCCAGGGTAAAGCTCATAGCAGCCGCCGTGGATATGAATCAGCACCTTGTCGCGATGTTCGGGCGGAATATTGTTGGGCGTCACGATGTGCACCCTTACGCCATTGATCGTCGATGCCTGCACCGTCACGTCCAGACGCTCGCGCATGGCCGGGAGCGTTTGCATGGTCTTGGCGGCCTGTGCGTCGGCAGCCTTTCTCCATTGCTCGCCGGTCGTCCACAAGACATTCCAGGCGGGGTTGAGTGGCGCCGCAATGAGCTTTTGCAATTGGGGGCTGACTTCCGTCGGCACCGGAATGGTCTTCGCGGGCACTTCGCGAGGCGCAAGCGTGCCGTCGTCGGCAAGCGCCGCGCCGGAAACCGAGGCGCAGGCGACGCACGCGAGAAGGATTTTAGTGAGCTTCATCGTAGAACTGTTTCCTCTTCTGGCCTGAACGGCCACCTAATAAATCTTGCGGCTAACTTCCGGCGTAACGCCGCCGCCCGTAGAAAATCGATGTTCTTGTCACGGCCTCGACCTGCTTCGGCAGCTCACGGCAACAGAAACAGAAAGCCGGCTGGCGACTCAAAACCCTTCGAGAACAATCTTGCCGCGCGCGCGATTGCTTTCGATGAGGGCGTGCGCGCGCCGCAGGTTTTCGGCGTTGATCGACCCGAGATGCTCGCCGAGTGTCGTACGCAGCGTGCCGGCATCGATCAGCGCGGCGATGCGCTCAAGGATCTCGTGCTGGCGGATCATATCCGGCGTCTCGAATAAAGAGCGCGTAAACATGAGTTCCCAGTGCAGCGAGATCGCCTTCAACTTGAGCGGCATCGCGTCGAGTGTTTGCGGATCGTCGATGACGCCAAGCTTGCCTTGCGGCGCGAGCACTTCGACGATCTGGGGATAGTGGACCTCGGTATGCGTGAGGCTCGCGACATAGCGCACCTGCGCAACGCCGATCCGACCTAGCTCTTCTGCCAGCGGACGCGTGTGATCAATGACGTCGTGCGCGCCCAGATCTCGAACCCATTCTTGCGTCTGCGGCCGTGATGCCGTGCCGATCACGCGCAGCTTCGTCAATTGCCGCGCGAGCTGAGTGAGAATCGAGCCAACGCCGCCGGCCGCACCGATAATCAGGAGCGCGTCACCGTCGCCGCCGCCCTCGGCAACGCAGAGGCGATCGAAGAGCAGTTCCCAGGCCGTGACTGAAGTGAGCGGCAATGCAGCGGCGCGCGCGTCATCGAGCGTGGTGGGTTGATGACCGGCGATGCGCTCGTCGACGACGCTGTACTCGGCATAGGCGCCGGGGCGGGTGACGGAACCGGCGTAAAACACACCGTCGCCGACCTTGAAGAGTGTGACCGCCGCGCCGACCGCCTCCACCGTCCCGACGGCATCCCATCCGAGCAGGCGCGGCGTATCGCCTAGAAGCCCCGCCCGGACCTTGGCGTCGACAGGGTTCACCGCGATCGCGCGAATCTTCACTAGCAGATCGTGCGGCCCTGGCTCGGGCTTCGGCAATTCCGTTTCGTAAAGTGCGCGCGGATCTTCGGCCGGCAGCCCGGTTTGGTCGTAAACGATGGCTTTCATCTGCGTTACTAGTTGGTGTTCGAGAGCGAGCCGCTTTTGCGACTTGGACAGCCTTTAATGATGCGCTGCACAAGCATTTCGAAAAACGGCGAAAATCGGATAAAACTTTCACTACAGGAATGAAAATGATTCGGTTCGACGACCTGGCGCTGTTCGTGCGCACCGCTGCGCTCGGCAGCTTCTCGAACGCGGCTCGCGAAGCGGGTCTGCTGCCGGGCCAGGTCAGCGCGGCAGTTCAAAGGCTCGAGCGCGAGCTCGACATTCGTTTGTTTGCACGCTCCACGCGCAGCCTGCGGCTGACTGCCCAAGGCGAGGATTATCTGCCGTACGCGCAGCAGGTGCTCGCGACATTGCAGGAGGGGCGCGAGCGCCTGTGTGGCGAGGCGGATGTGCTGCAGGGGCTTTTGCAGATCGCCGCGCCGTCGGATCTGGGCCGCAATGTTCTGCTGCCCTGGATCACGGCGTTTCGCGAGGCGCATCCGAAGCTGTCGGTGCGGCTCTTTTTGTCGGATCAGCTGACCGACATGTTTCGCGATCCGGTCGAGATCGCCATCCGCTACGGCCGCCCCGATAACGCGAGCCATGTCGCGCTGCCGCTTGCCAGCGACAACCGGCGTGTGCTCGTCGCGTCGCCCGCCTATCTGCAACGGCATGGGCGGCCGCGCACACTGGACGAACTGGCAGCGCACCAATGCCTGCTCTACGTCCTGGCTGGACGCGTCTACGACAAATGGGTGTTCCCGGTGGAGGGCGAACGCCGCCAGGTTGCCGTCGCCGGATCGCTCTTTTGCGACGACGCGGACGTGGCACGGCGCTGGGCGATCGAAGGCCAGGGTATTGCGTACAAATCGTGGCTCGATGTGTGCGCCGACGTGCAGGCGGGTCGACTCGAAGTGCTGATGCCCGGGCAGCCCGGCGAGGCGGCGCCGCTAAACCTGATCTGCACGCATCGCAAGCAGTTCTTTCCCGCGATCCGGCAACTGCATGGGGTGCTGAAGGAGCGGGTATCGGCACTTACAGCGCTGTTGCCGAAGCAATGAAGGGGTCGAGCCGCCGCCAACGAAACATCTCCACGCCATCAAGCCGGAATCCGCCGAACGCGATCAAGCCAGGTTATGCGATAAATACGCATCGGATTTAGCTCGCATCTGCGTCCATGACCGTGACGCTTTTTCCCTCCCCGCCTTGGTTCATTCGCTGACCAGATCGAGCCGGCATTGGGTCAGCATTTCCCGACGGATCGAGGCCCTCGCCAATGTCGAGGTCTGGCCGGATTTTTAGTGTCATAGCCGTGCCAAGTAGCAGAAAGAGCAAGGATCCGACGAACGGCAGACTCCAGTTTCCGGTCGCATCGATCACCGCCCCGAACACCACGGGCGAGATGATCGTGGCTAAGGCGGCACCCGTATTGAGCATGCCGCTCGCCGTGCCCGCATGGCGTTCGGCCACATCCATGGGCACTGCCCAGATTGGCCCGATGGTCAGTTCAAGCATGAAGAACGCGCCGGACAGGCACAGCGTCACGACTGTCAGGTCCCGGCTGATCATCACCGGAATCATGAAGACGAATGCACCCAGCAGACTGAACGCAATCACCCCCTGACGCGCGAGCTTGAGGTTGCCCGTACGCTTTAACACCCGGTCGCTCAGAAAGCCCCCAAGGACGTCACCGACCACGCCGGCGAGAAACACGCCAGAGGAAAATATGGCGGACTCCTTGAGATTCAATCCGTAGCCGTGCAGGAAGAAGAGCGGCACCCAGCTGAAAAACAGCGTGTTGCTCCACACCTGGCAGAAGTACACGAAGATCGTAGGCGACATGCGATGCAGGATGCGACGCCACGGCGTGCCTTGACGTTCCTGCGACTGATGGACGATGCCCACAGGCAGACACGCGAGTTCTGCTTCGTTGACGCGCGGATGCGCGCGCGGATCGTCCCGGTAATACACCATCCACACGACGATCCACGCCGCCGTGAAAACGCCGACGAGAATGAACGACAGACGCCATGAATAGAGCGTCGCGAGCAACACGACCAGCGTCGGCGCCGCGGCATTGCCGAGCCGCGACGACGAATGGGTGACGCCTTGAACGAAGCCACGGTCCTTCGTATGAAACCAGTTCGCAATGGCGCGCGCCTGAGCGGGCAGAGCCGCGCCTTCGCCGACGCCGAGCAACAACCGCGCCGCGCACAGCGATGCAAGACCGCCGACCATCCCCGTTGCGATCGTTGCGACGACCCATATCGAGCCGCAGATCAGCAACGTGCGGCGCGCGCCCATGCGATCGGCGAGCCAGCCGCCGATGATCTGAAAAATCGCATACGTATAGCCGAACGCCGAGAATGCGACGCCCAGCGTGGTGTTCGACAGGCCGAGTTCGGCTTTGATTGGTCCGGCTGCGGCAGCGAGGTTAACCCGATCGAGATACAGGATGAATGACATCGCACACAGAAGCGTGAGCACGCCCTGCTGAACGTGCGTACGCGGGGAACGCGTCAATTTCGGATTCATGTCTCCTCCGGAAGATTGCCGGCTTACGCGCAGCGCGCGCAGCCAGTCTGTATGGGTTGTGGGACGGGTGACGCGCGCCGCTCAGAGGGCTGCGGTCTGCCGGGATCGGACCATGCGGCAGGCGACATCGAAAGCGCGCGCCATCGCGGTGCCGCTCGCCTTGCCCTGGCCGACGATGTCGTACGCCGTGCCGTGCGCCGGGGTCGTCAACGGTATCGGCAAGCCGCCTTCCACGGTGACGCCTACGTCGAAGCCGAGCAGCTTGGTCGCGATCTGCCCCTGGTCGTGATACATCGTGACAATGCCGTCGAGATCGCCGGCTCGCGCACGCAGAAAGATCGTGTCCGCGGGATACGGACCCGTCGAGTCAAATCCCTGCGACTCCGCGAGCGCCATACCCGGTTCGATGATGTCGCTCTCTTCGGTGCCATAGTTGCCGTGGTCGCCGTTATGCGGGTTGAGCCCGCACACGCCAATACGAGGCGCATCGTTTCCGGACGCCCGAAGCGCTTCAGTCAGCATCCGGATCGCATCGGCCACGGCTCGGGGCGACAGATGCGCGGAGACTTCCCTGAGCGGCATGTGCGAGGTGACGCGCGCCGTCCATAGCGGCTCGAGCACGTTCAGTTCGCCACATACGCCCTGGTGATCCAGCAGCTTCGCGAACCAGCGCATTTCGTCTTCTTCCATCATGCCGCCCGCGCGCAGCGCGCTCTTGTTGAGCGGCCCAAAACAGACGCCGTCGGCGCGCCCATCGACTACGTATTGCACGGCGAGGCGCAGCGAATCCAGCATGAAGCGGCCACTGGCCTCGCTGATGACGCCCGGTGGGAACACCGCGTCGCTGCCGGCCCAGGACGGAATATCGAGCCAGTCGGCAGCTTGCGGCAACTCGACGCCGGCAGCCGACGCGCCGCGCGCGATGGCGGCGTGATTGCCAATAAGAGTGACATGCGCCTGTTGGCGAGTGGCAGGATCCGCAAGCAGGCGCACGATGATCTCGGCGCCGATGCCAGCGGGATCGCCGATGCAAAGGACAATTCGAACGGGTTGCGAAGACATGGAACTCCAGCAGCGAGAACGATGGGATCGCTACACTTTCCAGGTAGCGGTGACGCCTAAAGATAAAAAGGATCGGCGCCCAGCGCCATCGCTCATTAGGCTATGCAGGTTTCGAATTCTGCGAAACCTGCGCTGCAAGGAGTTCGATCACGGACAGTGCGGAGGATGAAATGGATTCAGGCGGCAAATGGCACAGCAGGAACTGCCGGGTGGCCCACTCGCCTTCGATCGGCAGCACGCGGAAGCGCCTGCCGCCCGCCAGCACCCGGGCGACACCAAGCGGCATGACGCCGATCCCAACGCCCGCGGCGACCATGGCGGTCATGCTGTCGAAGCTGCCCACACGGATGCGCATATGCAGGACGCGAGCGCTATGGTTCGCGAGACGGCCGAGCGCGATTGATATCGCGGAACCTTCGGTCAGGCCAATCACGTCGTATGCGAACAGGTCATGGAGCGTGACCCGCTTCAGTTCGGCGAGCGGATGATCGGCGCTCGTCAGCACGACGAGCCGGTCCTCGCGATACTTCTGGGTTGGAAAATCGAGGTGACCCAGCGAGGCCTCGTAGATGCCGATATCGACGACACTACGTGAAAGCGCCTGCATGACGCCGTGACTGTTCAACTCCTGCAGATCGATCCGGATGCCGGGATACATTGCATGGCATCGCTGCACATCTTGCGCGAGGAACTGAAGGACAGCAGACGTACAAGCCGCAATTTTGACGATCCCGCGATCGCCCTGGCGAAAGGCCGATGCGTCGTCGTGCATGCGCGCGGCCGAATGAATCATGCTGCGGGCGTGGGCAAGCAAGGTGCGACCTGCGTCGGTGAGCGTCATGCCGTGAGGGCGGCGTTCGAACAGTGCCACACCAAACTGCGATTCCAGCTCGGTGATGCGCCTCGAAGCCGCCGCCGGCGCTAGCGCAAGACGGTCCGCCGCCTTGGTGACGGCGCCTAGTTCGGCTGTCGCTTCGAATAGACGGAGCGTCGTAAGATCAAAACGGAGGTTTTCAGCGCGGCGGGGCATCGGAGTGGGAAATCGGTGGCGGCAACGGTGTCGATTGTATCGGGCACGGCACGAAGCCGACCACGCTCAGTCATTCCGTTGTTTGCTGGTGCGTGAACGTGGGCAGCGCAGCGCGCCTGCGCGCCATTACCCTATTCGCTCGCGACGTCCGGCATGACCTGTCCCATTTCCATCGCCTGACTGGCTGGCACTTCCTGAATGCCGATGACAATCTGGTCATCCGGCGCTCCAGTGGCGCTCTGAAACAGTCTCCAAAGACGCTGTATCAGTTCCCGCTTATATTCAGGTGGCCGCCCGGCCCGCATCAAAAGCGTCAGCGCGGCAGTTGCCGCGGGTTTTCCCGCGGTGAACCCGCTGCCCGGCGCATAGTCCTGAAACACGACATGCACCCAATTTTTCGGCACACCCGCGTATTCGGAATGCAGCGTCGTCAGTTCCATCGCTAGCCTGGCCCTGGCGTCGCTGCTGAGTGCGCCGTCCTGAGTAATCAACGTATAGAGCGGCATGAGAGCGAATCCTCTATCGACGTTTCGCGAGCGTTCATCTTGACGGTGACCCGCATAAGCTGGCCCCTTGCCAACGCTCGGGGCCATCCAGACGATCAGCCGACGTAGTTCTTCAGAATGCGCAGGTCGGTCACCGAGTACGCCATCCCAAGCCGATAGCCTCGACCGACGCGCAGCGGCGCAATCAGATGCATGTCCTCGCCGTCGACTTCGGGAAGCTTCAGTTCCGCCGCTCCGGTCCAGACGTCCACGATCGCGAGATTGTCCGTGAGCGACATCGTCAGTTCGTCGACGGGTGGTTTGTCCTGAAAGCCCGCGGCGAGTTGAGGAAAGTAACGGCGCATGGTGGTCGGCCGGTTGAAAACGGTCGTCGGGTCAGCGACGGGTTCCTCGAGCTGGATACGGGCGGTTGCCAGCCGTTCGCCGTGAGCGGACACGCTGGCGCCGAAGCGGCTTCCTTTGGCAAGCGGCGCGGCCGCCGCGCTGGGAGCGGAGAAACTGCGGGTCTGATAGACACTGGCGAGTTTCTTCGGAAATCCCTGTGCCCATCCGCGGGCGATGGCGGCATCGTTGTCGACGAAGATGTAGGGGCAATAATTGACCGGAAGACCTTCGAAGACTGCCTCGACCAGAACGAAGGCCTCGCGGTATTGATACCGCGCAGGGTCCGTCAATTCGTCATTGGAACCGGTGAACTGCCAGTCCAGAAACCAGAAAAAGGCGCGCCCTCCTGATTTCTCGTCCACCGTGACGCCTGGCGGCAGGAGCGCAGCGATCGCCTTCTGGTCGGCCCAGTATTCGATGGCGAGACAATCACTGGAATAGTGCCACGGCGGCAGCGTTGCCAGTGCGGACTTTCCTTGCGGCGTGATGGGAACTGAAAAAGCTTTAGGCATCTCGTTTCGCCCTCGATTGATATGTCGGCCGCGCGATGCGCGGGCAACGTCGTGCCAACAGACCGGAGCATTGAACGCTCCCCGAGCCGGGGTTCGCTTCAGTGTCCTAGGCAGCTTCGAGGATAGTGAGCAGGTGAAAGGACCGCTATTACATAAAACTGGTATCCGCCGCGTGTACGCCGGTGGTCTTGCGACCGCCCATGGCCCCGCAAGCGCCATTGAATGTGATGTGCGAGCAGGACGTTAGCAACAGGAGGACGAGGCGAGTCCAATCGAAACAGGAGCTTCCGTACAGGCAGCGCCCGCGAACTCAAGCCATTGCGACAAACTCAGTTCCGCGCTCTTTCAATCGCGTTGGCAGCCAGTTCGCGCGCGAGGTCGGCGTACAACTCGGCCCATTTGCCGAGCAAGCCGGGATCGTCGGTGAGAAAGAGCGGATGTTCGGCCCACGCGCTGACGTCCGCGTCTTTCCAGGCCATTTCGAAGATTCGCAGATCTTCGTCTTCGCTCACGCCGCGATCGACCAGTTCGCGGAACGACGCGAGCTCGCTGAGCTGCATATTCGCCGCCGGGATTTTGTGAATGGCCGCCAGCGCACTGGCCGCGCGTTGACGGGCGTCGTCACGATCATCGGCAAACAGGAATACGATGCTTGCTTCGTGGGCGTTACTGAACACAGCCCGATAGAGCGAAGTTTTGCAGCGAGCGCTGAGTTGCGTGCCCATGGTGACCTCGATTGCCGAAGACGGCTCGTCATCTTGACCGATGAGTTGAGTGATGAGTTGAGCGATGGATTGAGCGCCGCTATGTTGTGCTTCGAGTCGGCGCTGTCGGTTGCGGTATCTGTCGCTGCTCCAGTACACATACATTCCGCATACGACCAGAGAGGCCAGTGAGAGAATTCCCACCCCCCCAAGTACTGCCAGATCGGCGTGCGCCATTTTTTCAGGCCCCCCTTTAGTCCAGCTTGTACTTCGTCTCCCTGTCCGGCGCCCTTCGGCAAGTTCAGCAGAATCCGGGGCCGCCGCGTATCGCTCTGCTCTCTTCATCGGGTGACGTGAGCCTGTCATCGGAGAGGCGATGCCTCGAGTATCCGGCGGCGATTCTCAGCGATCAACCGGGCACACCTCTCTATTGACCAAAGCGGCTCGCTATAGGAGTCTAGTGGGCTGTAGTCGCCGTACCAGCTTGAGGCTTCCCGGGTTGGAAACCACAAATCAGTCACAACCGGCCGGGTTTCGTTACTTACGATGCCTTCGCACAATCAATGCACAAATAGAGTGCCCGTTCGCATACACGGGTGCGCGCCATCACTGAAACGGGGCAGACGCCCGCTGCAACGCCGCAAAATGCGCCTCTTTCCGTTTGGCACGCTTCTCGCTTTATAACGATGGCAAGGGGCCGGCGCATCATCCGGTTCATAGACAATCTGGAAATGGACGGCTAGGGTTCCGGCCTGCTTCACGCAGGTGCTGGTCCGAGAGCTGTCGACCTCAGGCGAGGTTACACGGCGGGACAAAAGCCCGGGAGAGAACGCGATGTTTGCGCTGCTCCCTGCCGTCGCTAACCGTCCCTTCCGAGGTCAACCTCATGCGCAAGCTCGTTCGCTTTCTCGGCATCGCCGCTGTCTCCCTCGCCACCCTCGCCTCAACTTCAGCATTCGCCGCAGGCCGTACCGACTTCAAGGTCTGCTGGACCATCTACGCCGGCTGGATGCCGTGGGGTCAGGCAAAGACTCAGGGCATCGTCTCCAAGTGGGCCAAAAAATACGGCATCAACGTCGATGTCGTGCAACTGAACGACTACGTCGAATCCATCAATCAGTACACCGCCGGCAAGTTCGACGGCTGCGCGATGACCAATATGGATGCGCTGACCATTCCGGCCTCGGGCGGCGTGGATTCGACTGCGCTGATCGTCAGCGACTATTCGAACGGCAACGACGGCGTGCTCATCAAGGGCAAGGGTAAGCAGATTGCCAACCTGAAGGGCCAGCAGATCAATCTGGTCCAGTTCTCCGTTTCGCACTACCTGCTCGCACGCGCCCTCGAAAGCGCGCATATGAGCGAGCGCGACCTCAAAGTGGTCAACACGTCCGATGCCGACATCGCCGGCGCGTTCGCGACGCCCGCGGTTCAAAACACGGTGACGTGGAACCCGATGCTCGCTGACCTGAAAGCCCAGCCGAACGTCTCCGAAGTCTTCGACTCGAGCAAGATCCCCGGCGAAATCATGGACATGATGGTGGTCAACACCAAAACCCTCCATGACAACCCTGCCCTCGGCAAGGCGCTGACGGGCGCGTGGTTCGAGATGGTCGCGCTGATGCACGCCAATAGCGCCGACAGCACCGCCGCGCTCACTGCGATGGCCAAAGCATCGGGCACCGATCTCGCGGGCTTCAGGGGCCAGTTGTCGACCACCGCGCTGTTCTACACGCCGAAAGCCGCGCTCGATTTCGTCACCAGCCCCGACATGCCGAAAATCATGACGCGTGTTGCCAGGTTCTCGTTCGATCATGGTCTGCTCGGACAGGATGCCAAGAGCGCGGACGTGGTCGGCATGGCGTTCGACAAAGGCGTCGTGGTCGGCAACAAGAGCAATGTGAAGCTGCGTTTCGATCCGACCTACGTCGAAATGGCGGCGGCCGGAAAGCTCTGAGCCCAACCTCTCACGCATTCGTCAAGGCGGCCACCATGCGACTCATCAATCGACATCCCAGCCGAAGCGGCGGCCTGATGCTGCTGTTGCTGCCGTTCATCATGCTGATGGCGGTGTATTTCACCGGGTCGTCGATGCGGCTCAAGCTCAATCCCGACGACAAGCTGCTGCCAGCCGCGACGCAGATGAGCGAAGCCATCAAGCAGGTCGCCTTCACCGAGGACAAGCGCACGGGCGAGTATCTGCTGTGGGCTGATACGGTTTCGAGCTTGCGGCGGCTCGGCATCGGCCTCCTCGTGAGCGCCGTGATCGCGCTCACGGTGGCCATCGCCACCGGGTCGTTTCCGTTGGTGAGCGCGACGTTTTCACCGTTCATCACGGTGATCTCGATGATCCCGCCGCTCGCGGTGCTGCCCATTCTATTCATCGTGTTCGGGCTCGACGAATTGTCGAAGGTGGTGCTGATCGTGGTTGGCATTACCCCGATGATCATCCGTGACCTGCATTCGCGAGCCCGGGAAATCCCGGCCGAGTTGTGGGTCAAGGCGCAGACGCTCGGCGCGAACAGCTGGACGTTGATTCTGCGTCTCGTGCTGCCGCAATTGCTGCCGCGTCTGCTGGTGGCGATGCGTCTGTCGCTCGGTGCGGCATGGCTCTTTCTGATCGCAGCGGAAGCGATCGCTTCGACGGACGGCCTCGGCTACCGCATCTTTCTGGTGCGCCGCTACCTCGCGATGGACGTGATCCTGCCGTACGTGGCCTGGATCACGCTGCTCGCGTGGCTCATCGACGAGTTGCTGCGCCGCGTGACGCAGTGGTCGTTCCCCTGGTTTGGAGCCGCACGATGATCGAAGTTCGCAACGTCTGGAAGGAATACGGCGATCAGATCGTGCTCGAACGATTGAACCTGCGTATCGAAGCAGGCGAGTTCTGTTCGCTGGTCGGCGCATCGGGTTGCGGAAAATCGACCTTCCTGCGGCTGTTGCTCGGCCAGGAGCGCGCCACGCGCGGCGAGATTCTGCTGGACGGTCAACCGCTGCCCGGCGAGCCCGATGCGCATCGCGGCGTGGTGTTTCAGCGCTATTCAGTGTTCGACCATCTCACGGTGATTCGCAACGTGATGCTGGGGCTCGAATTGCCGCGCGCGAAGTTCACGGGCCGGCTGTTCGGCGCGCAACGGCGTGCGGCGCGTGACGAGGCCGCGGCGATGCTGGAACACGTCGGTCTCGGCGCGGCGTTGGACAAATATCCGCAGCAACTATCGGGCGGCATGCAACAGCGGCTCGCGATCGCTCAGGCGCTGATGATGAAGCCGCGCGTCTTGCTGCTCGATGAGCCATTCGGCGCGCTCGATCCCGGCATCCGCAAGGACATGCACGAGCTGCTGCTGAGCCTGTGGCGCGAATCGAAACTCACCATCTTCATGGTCACGCATGATCTGAAGGAAGGCTTCACGCTGGGCAGCCGCGTGCTGGTATTCGACAAGGTCCGCGTCGACCCTCAGGCGCCCGGCGCCTACGGTGCGCGTATCACCTACAACATTCCGCTCGACCATAGCCGCGACTGCGCGTCGTCCATTCATCTGGCCCAGGCCGTGGTGGAAGGCGCATCGCGGGTCGAAGCGGTCTCAGCCTGACAGGAATTTCAACAACATGGATGTGCTACTCGAAGAAACCGTCCCCGGCGGCGGCCATACGTCGCTGATCGTCAAGCGCGGGCAGTCGTTGCGCGTTACCGACCTGCGCGGTGGCGCGAACGTCAGCGTGATGTTGATCAATGCCAGCGAGAAGAGCGAACGGCTCAACCTGCCCGATACGCTGAAGTGCCAGCACACGGCGAAACTCACGGCCGGTCATTGCCTGTACTCCGATATGGGCCGCGTGCTTGCCGCGATCGTGGCGGACACCTGCGGCTGGCACGACAGCATTGGCGGTGTATCGAACGCGGAAGAAGTGCAGGAACACTACGGTGCGGGCCGCTACCAGGAACTGCGCAACGCGTTCTATCGCAACGGCACCGACAATCTGCTCGTCGAAATGGGCAAGTGGGGGCTCGGCATTCAGGACCTGCTGATGACGCTCAATCTTTTTAGCCGGGTCGACGTCACGGATGCGGGCGCCCTGAATTTCGTGCCCGGCAATTCGAAGGCCGGCGATTACGTCGAGCTGTATGCGCCGATGAACACGCTCGTCGTGCTCACCGCGATCCAGCACCCGCTCGATCCGTATCCGGAATACGCGCCAAAGCCGGTCAAGCTTGCGTTGAGCCATGCAGAGCGCGGCGTCGCCGAGCTTTGCCGAACCGCGTGCGAGGAAAACGTGCGCGGTTTCATCAACACCGATCGTCTGTTTCTTTGAGCGGAGCCCGACATCATGACAACAACAACGCTTACCGTCAGCGATAAACGCCCTGAAAACGCCGTCTTTCGCGAGACACTCGCGGCCGGTGAACCGTGGCTTCACGAGCTGAAAGCTGGGCAGACGCTACGCATTCTCGATCTGGAAGGCAATCAGGCCGTCGATACGCTGTTCTACAGTCTCGCCGATCCGCGTGAGCGTTTCGACCCGCAACGTACGCTGCGCCGGCAGAAAAGCCTGTACCTGACAACCGGCACCGTGCTGTATTCGAACCTCGGCAATCCGCTGCTGACAATCGTCGCCGATACCTGCGGCCGTCACGATACGCTCGGCGGCGCTTGCGCACAGGAAAGCAACACGGTGCGTTATGCGCTGGAAAAGCGCTACATGCATAGCTGCCGCGATAACTACCTGCGCGCCTGTGCGCACGATGGACGTTTGTCGAAGCAGGATATCGGCGCGAACATCAACTTCTTCATGAACGTTCCGGTGACGTCCGTGGGCGGTCTGACGTTCGAGGACGGCATCTCGGCGCCCGGCAAGTACGTGGAATTGCGCGCGGAAATGGATGTGATCGTGCTGATCTCCAACTGCCCGCAGTTGAACAATCCGTGCAATGCCTATAACCCGACACCCGCGGAGCTGCTGATATGGAACTGAAGCGTATCCGCAACTGGCTGTATTTCGTCATGCTGGTTCGCTCCGGACGATGCTGCACCTGCACGCGCGCACAACTGACCCACGCGAATCGCTAACGCCGGTCTCTGCCGCGGACGACCGCGGCATGCAATTCCCACGTGGCGGGACGGCCCGCCCATGAATCAAGACCCCTTTCATGTTCGAGAAAATCCTGATCGCCAATCGCGGCGCGATTGCGTGCCGCATCCTTAGAACGTTGCGCGAACTCGAAGTAACCGGTGTCGCCGTTTATGCGGAAGCGGATCGCGCGAGTCTTCATGTTAGCGAGGCGCCGATTGCGCACTGTCTCGGCGACGGCCCGGCGTCGGCTACCTACCTCGATTCGAAAAAGATTCTCGAAATCGCTCGTCGTGAGAACGTTCAGGCGATCCATCCGGGCTACGGGTTCCTGTCGGAGAACGCAAGCTTCGGCGAAGCGTGCGAAGCGGCCGGCATTGCATTCATCGGACCGACTCCCGCTCAATTGCGGGCTTTTGGACTGAAGCACACGGCGCGTGCCATCGCGGCCGAAGAAGGCGTGCCGATGCTCGAAGGCACGGGCTTGCTCGACGATCTGCCGGCAGCGCTAGACGCAGCGGCGGCGATCGGCTATCCGGTGATGCTGAAAAGCACGGCGGGCGGCGGCGGGATCGGCATGCGGGTGTGCTGGAACAGCGAGGAACTGAGCACGCATTTCGACGTGGTCAAGCGCCTTGGCCAGAACAATTTCAGTGATGCCGGCGTGTTCCTCGAAAAGTACATCGAACGCGCGCGGCATCTCGAAGTACAGATCTTCGGCGACGGACGGGGCGATGCGATTGCCCTTGGCGTGCGCGATTGCTCGGTGCAGCGGCGCAATCAGAAGGTGCTCGAAGAAACCCCCGCGCCCTGTTTGCCGGACGGCATGTCCACCGCATTGTGCGACGCCGCCGTGAAGCTCGCGAAAGCGGTGAATTACCGCTCGGCCGGCACCGTCGAATTTGTCTACGACAGCGCCGCGCAGCGGTTCTACTTCCTCGAGGTGAATACGCGTTTGCAGGTGGAGCACGGTGTGACCGAGCAGGTCTGGGGCGTCGATCTGGTGCGTTGGATGATCGAACTGGCCGCGGGCACGCTCGCGCCGTTGCGGGAACTCGCAGCGGGCCTGACGCCGCGGGGACACGCGATCCAGGCACGCCTCTATGCCGAAGACCCCGGCCGCGATTTCAAGCCGAGCCCGGGCTTGCTGACCGATGTCGCGTTTCCGCGCGCCGACGGCCGCACGCTGCGCATCGATACGTGGATCGAAGCCGGTTGCGAAGTACCGCCCTACTTCGACCCGATGCTGGCGAAGGTGATTGCATGGTCGCCGACGCGCGACGCGGCACGCCACGCGCTCAATGACGCGTTGCAGAGCACACGCATCTACGGCGTGGAGACCAATCGCGACTATCTGCGGCAGATCCTCGACGATCAGCCGTTTGCGTCGGGCGAACCCTGGACGCGTTGCCTCGAAGGACTCAAGTACCGGGCGAGTACGATCGAAGTGCTTAGCGGCGGCACGCAGACGACCGTGCAGGATCATCCGGGGCGTCTGGGCTACTGGGCAGTCGGCATTCCGCCGTCCGGTCCGATGGATGACCGCGCGCTGCGGCTCGGCAACCGGCTGCTCGGCAATGCAAGCGATGCGGCCGCGCTCGAAATCACCATGAGCGGGCCGACCTTGCGCTTCAATACGGATGCGGTCGTCGTGGTGACGGGCGCGCATCTGTCCGTGTTGCTCGACGACATTGAACAGCCGTTGAACACGGCGCTTCTTGTCGCCGCCGGTTCGACGCTCGCGCTCGGCGCGATCCGTGGGGCGGGTGCGCGTGCCTATTTGTGTGTGCGCGGCGGCTTCGACGTCGCCGTGTATCTCGGCAGCCGCAGCACCTTCACGCTCGGCCAGTTCGGCGGACATGGCGGGCGGGCGCTGCGTGCGGGCGATGTCCTGCATCTGCACCCGCTGCAGGACGACAGCGCGGGCGCGGTGCTTGCCAAGGTCCCCGAGCTGGAAACCGTGCGAACGCTGCGCGTGATTTATGGCCCGCACGGCGCACCGGAGTACTTCAGCGCGCGATATGTCGAACAGTTTTTCGACACCGAATGGGAGATTCATTTCAACTCCAGCCGCACCGGCGTGCGCCTGATCGGACCGAAGCCGGAATGGGCGCGCGAGGATGGTGGTGAGGCCGGGCTGCATCCGTCGAACATTCACGACAATCCGTATGCGGTCGGCGCCGTCGATTTCACCGGCGACATGCCTGTGATTCTCGGGCCCGATGGTCCGAGTCTTGGCGGCTTTGTTTGTCCGGTCACGATCATCGAGGCGGATCTCTGGCAGATCGGCCAGCTGAAAGCCGGTGACAAAGTGCGCTTCGTGCCGGTGCAAATCGATGAAGCGCGTGACGCAGCACGCCAACGTCTGCGAGAACTGGAGACGCTCGAGTTCGACGCACAGCCGGTTGTCACGAAGGCAGCGCCGCTGGTCTCGCCTATCGTGCTCGATACCGGTGCGGATCGCGAACGCCTCGTCGCGCGCGTTTCCGGAGACACGCATCTGCTGCTCGAAATCGGCCCGGCGGAACTCGATCTCGTGTTGCGCTTCCGCGGTCATGCGTTGATGCAGTCGCTTGAATCCATGGTGTTGCCTGGCGTGATCGATCTGACGCCGGGCATCCGCTCGCTGCAGATTCACTATCAGCCTGAGCGCCTGCCTCTGTCGGAATTGCTCGCGATCGTCGAGCGCGCCTGGCAGCATGTCGTGTTGCAGAAGGATTTGCGCGCGCCGTCACGGATCGTGCATCTGCCGCTGTCATGGGACGATCCCGCGTGCCGGCTCGCGATCGACAAATACATGACGACGGTGCGCAAGGACGCGCCCTGGTGTCCGAGCAATCTCGAGTTTATCCGCCGCATCAACGATCTCGATTCGATCGACGCCGTCAAACAGATCGTCTTCGATGCCAGCTATCTCGTGATGGGGCTCGGTGACGTGTATCTCGGCGCGCCAGTCGCGACCCCACTCGATCCGCGTCACCGGCTGGTGACGACCAAATACAACCCGGCGCGCACATGGACGGCCGAGAACTCGGTCGGCATCGGCGGCGCCTATCTGTGCGTGTATGGGATGGAAGGGCCTGGCGGTTATCAGTTCGTTGGCCGCACGTTGCAGATGTGGAATCGCTATCGCGAAGTCGCGGATTTCGCGGGGCGGCCGTACCTGTTGCGCTTTTTCGACCAGATCCGCTTTTACGAAGTCCCCGCCGACGAATTGCAGCGCATCCGCGCGGACTTCCCGCTGGGGCGATATCCGCTGAAGATCGAAGAGACCGAACTGTCGCTGGCCGACTATCAAACGTTTCTCACACGCGAAGCTGTCGGCATCGAGCAATTTCGCGCGCGTCAGCAGGCCGCGTTTCAGGCCGAACGCGAACGCTGGCGCGAAGCGGGCGCGGCGGAAGAGAGTTTCGACGCGCCAGTCGCCGAGGACGTGGAACTCGCGCCGCTGAAAGATGGCGAGGTAGCCGTGGAGAGCGAGATCGCGGGCAGTCTCTGGCAAGTGCGCGTGAGTGCCGGCGACACGGTAGAAGCCGGCGACGTGCTGCTCGTCATCGAGTCGATGAAGATGGAAATCTCCGTGTGTGCGCCGTGTGCGGGAACCGTCGGCGAAATTTACGTGGTACCCGGCTCCGCGCTGCGCGCGGGGCAACGCGTCGCTGTCATCGAACGCCTTTGACTTTTCTGGGAAAACATTTTTATGTCTTCATTCGACCTGCGTCTCTCCACACTGCGCGCCGCTTACCGTGCCGGGACGCTCACGCCGCGCCAACTGATCGGCGAACTTCTGGCGAAAGCCGCGGCACTGAATCCCGAGTTTCATCTGTTCATCCATTTGCTGAGCGAAGCGGAAGTCGCGCCCTATCTGGAACGGCTGGACGCTCAGGATATCGACGCATTGCCGCTCTATGGCATTCCGTTCGCGATCAAGGACAACATCGACCTGGCCGGTATTCCGACAACCGCCGCCTGCCCCGCGTTCGCCTATACGCCGGCCGAGTCAGCGACGCTCGTCGCGCAGTTGATCGCGCTCGGCGCCGTGCCGCTCGGCAAGACCAATCTCGACCAGTTCGCGACCGGCCTCAACGGCACGCGCTCACCTTACGGCAAGTGCCGCAACAGCGTACATCCCGACTATCCGTCGGGTGGCTCGAGTGCGGGGTCGTCGCTGGCCGTCGCGCTGGGCGTCGCGAGCTTCGCGCTCGGCACCGACACCGCCGGCTCCGGCCGCGTGCCGGCGGGGCTGAACAACCTCGTCGGACTCAAGGCAACCAAGGGTTTGCTGTCCACTGCCGGCGTCGTGCCGGCCTGCCGCACGCTCGATTGCGTGACGTATTTCACGGCGACCGCGCGTGAAGCCAGCGAACTGCTGGCGCTCACCGCGCAGGCCGATCCTCGCGATGCATACAGTCGCAAGAACCCACAATGGAACAATGCGCGTGCGTTCGGCAAGCTCGCCAGGTTCCGCTTTGGTGTGCCGTCGCGACTCGAATTCGCGGGCTGTGCTGAAAGCCCGGCGTTGTTTGCGAAGGCCCGCGCCATGCTCGAAGCCGCGGGCGGTGAAGCCGTCGAAATCGACTTCGCACCGTTCGTCGAAGCGGCGAATCTGCTCTATGAAGGCCCGTGGGTCGCGGAACGCTACACCGTCGTGGGAGAATTGATCGAGGCGAATGAGCAGGCCGTGTTGCCGGTCATTCGCGACGTGCTGGCGAAGGCGCCGGGCGCCACCGCCGTCCAGCTCTTTCGCGCGCAATACCGTCTGCAAGCGTTGAAAGTGATCTGCGACGCCGTGCTCGAATCACTGGACTTCGTCCTCACGCCGACTTATCCGCGACCCGTCACGCTGGCTGAGTTGGAGCGCGATCCTATCGGGCCCAATTCGCTGCTCGGCTATTACACCAATTTCATGAATCTGCTGGACTACGCGGCCGTTGCAACACCGACGGCGTTCATGGCGAACGGCCTGCCGTGGGGCGTGACCGTGTTCGGTCGCGCGTTGACGGATCAGTATCTGTTGAGCGTGGCGGACCTGCTGCAGCGAATCAGCGGTGTTCAGTGCGTCGGGCTCGGCACGCCCGATGCGAGTGACCAGCCGACAGCATCCAACGCAGCGTCCAACGATCAGGTGCGCGTGGCGGTGTGCGGCGCTCACATGCAGGGTTTGCCGCTCAATCGCGATCTGGTTTGCCGTGGCGCACGTTTGGTCGAGGCTACGCGAACCGCGCCTCACTATCGCCTGTCAGCACTGGCCGCCACACCGGATGGCACGCGGCGGCCCGGCATGTGGCGAGTAGCGGAAGGCGGCACGGCGATCGCGATCGAGGTCTGGGAGATGCCCAGTCTGGAATTGGGCTCGTTCATCACGACCATTCCTTCTCCGCTTGCGCTAGGGAAACTTGAACTGATGGACGGCACGTGGGTGACCGGCTTTGTGTGCGAACCTTGTGGCCTGGCGTCCGGGGTCGACATCACGGAATCTGGCGGCTGGCGTGCGTGGCTCGCTAGCGCGCATCAATGACGCGCACGTTGGCTGGGCGACTGGCTTGACCGCTCTGAACGGCATTGAACACGCGGCAAGACCTTCAAAATCAGGCTCGTCCAATCGTCTTGCAGATACACTCGCGATGCCTTCGCGTGCGGTTGGATCCTGGCTGGCGCAAGCCAGGTTCGGACTGCCCCGAAATGCAGCCCGGCAATTGGAGAACCGTGCCTGTATGTAACCCCCTCCGAATTCCAGACATGGAGCAAAGCAATGATAGTCCCCGCTGATTACGTGCGCACCTATGCTCAAATGTTCACGTGGTTCTGGAATGGCAACGATTGGGTCCCGCGCCGAGCTCCCATCGTCAACTATCTCCAGCATAACGAGAGCAAGCAAGACAGGCGGGCCGGTCAGGCACGAGCAGCACTCAGACAACTTTTGCCTGGTGCGACGGGAATGCCTCACGTCAATCAGGCAAAGACGTTCAATTTCAACGACTACGATTACATTAACAACTCGATTGAACGCTGTTTCATTGGCAAAGCCTGTCCGTGGGAAATTCAGGAGACTTTGCAATTAGCATCCGAGGTCGGAGCGCTAACGGAAACCAATTTGCTTGAATACTGCCGCAGTTCACTCGGCGTCGATTGCGGAGGTTTCGTGGCTAACTATTGGGGCGAGTCCTGTCCTCACATGATCGATGTCGCCCCCACCGGCTGGAACGGCATCCTTCCTCGCGGCTTCTGGTCAAACGACAAACTCTGGCCAGACGTGATGTCACGCCGACGCCAAAACGCCGAAAACGTGAGTCCTGGCGACGCGGCGATCTTCTTCAAGGATGTCAAAGACAACAATCCGGACATCGCCAAGCAGCGTGCAGGCGGTAAATTAATTGAAGGGACAGGTTCCGAAGCGTTCCATATTGGCGTCGTCAACAACGCAGGTTTCTCGGGGAAACAGTTCACGTCGCTGGAGATTGCGGAGTCTGCCGGCTCACCGTCGTCCTATGGGGGTTCGGGAGTCAACGTCCGGTCGGCGAATATCGTCTCGACTGGAAAATCCGGCAAGTGGGTTTATTGCCAGACAGGAGCGAACGAGCGTGTCTACTTCGTTGAGCCCCCGCGTGGCTGGGGACCGGAGACGGCTTACAACATAGGAGAATCCTAGCTTCGAGTCCGTGATTCTAGGGCGTCTTTGTCGCCGAACCCGGGTAGAAATAGTTGATCACCCGAACCTCAAAATAAAAGTAGCCATCGGTCCTGGCAAAGACTCCGTTGGCGCGGAGAAAGGCAGCGATCTGTCCTCCCTGTATGCGCTGTTCCTCTATAGGCGCATTCGTCAGAAAGGTCGAGCCCGCGTTTTCCTTGGTGCACGCGAAGGGGTATTCATCCGCAGTCAGCTCACATCGTTCGAATCCGCTCGTCTCAATTCCTGCGCGCTTCACGCGTCGCTGCGCGCGTCGTTCACGAGCGCCCTGGACATAGTCGTAGGTCAGGATTTTGCCCCAACCGATCTCTCCCGATGACGCTGGGACCTTCTGAGCGTGCCAGATCCCCTCGGCGATGGTCGGAATAACCTTGTAGTCAACCTCCAGAACAGGTAATGAGCCATCGTTAAACTTTGGTTTCCTGAGCATCCATTCGGCCATCATCGCCCTTGCCCTCCATTCCAGTTTCTACTCCTGGCGCTCTCGCCACCCTCTCCTGCAAGCGTCGCCGCACACGGCCCACATCGATCCCGCCGGCCCCCGGCGTATCGACAATCGGCATATACGCCGCAGGCGTATGCAGCAAATACGCCTGCATCTCGTCGATCACAATCCGGTCGCTCGGGTCATAACCCAGGTTGGCCAACTGCCGGGTCAGTTCCGCGCGTTCGTCATAGCTCAATACCTGCCACCAGAACGCCCGGCACGCGTGCGCGTACGCACTGTCGGAGAAATACTCCCAATGTCCCAACTCGTGACTGAGGATCGCGGCCCTGACCGTGGCGTCGATCGTCTCGCCACCGGGTGCCGGACCTAGTCCCGGAATGGTGATCAGAAAATCCCGTGCGCTCGCCGCTTTCCAGACGCCCTGCTCCTCGCGGATCAAACGCCATCGCACCAGGATCGTCTGCAACACGCGCTCGTCCTGGTTCAGCACCACGCCCTGCTCGCGCGCCACTTCGAAAAAATGCGTCAACTCGACGGTGCTGAAATTGTTGCCCGCCGTCAGCCCCGCCGGGTCGGTACCGAAGCGCCGTGCATGGGCCGCGATCGCCGCCGCCGACACCACGCGGTTACGCGGCATATCGCGTCGTTCGAGCAACGCCACCACGCGCGCAAACATGGCCCCCTGTTGCGCGAGGCTTGCTGCCTGCATCACGTAAAGCCCGGGCCGGTCCGTCACGGTGAACAATTGCAAGCGTGCGTCGGGCGCCAACGCGGCCTCGAGACGGCCAAGCGGCAAGCGTACCGCGCCGGTATCGTGATCGACGGCGAGTCCCGGCGCCGCACTTGCGCTCGAACTCACGCTGGCGTCAACAGCCGCGTGCTTCGAGGCGTTCGCCTCCGCGGCAACCGCGATCTTCGTGGCCGAAGCAAACAGTAGCGCCACCATCACCGCCCGGGCGCAACACATGCGATAAGGTGTCATCGGCACCCGTCCGAAAATCACCTACTCCGTCACCGTGACGATCGTCACGCGACGGTTTTCCGGCGCCGTTGGATTGCGCTTGTTCAGCGGTTCCGAAGAGCCTTTGCCGAGCGACGACAGCCGCTCGGGAGCAATGCCGTCCTTCTGCGTCAGGTATTCGACCACCGCGGCGGCACGGTCTTCCGAGAGCTTCATATTGGCATCGGGCGAACCGCGCGGATCAGCGTGCCCCTCGACGCGAAACCGGTACGCCGCGAGCCGCTCCGACTGCAATGCGCTGGCGACTTTGTCGAGCGCGGCCTGCGCGCTGTCGGTGAGCGTGGCCGAATTGCTGGCGAACGTGATGAGCATTTGCGCGGCGGGCTTGCGCGACGCCGCAGCGGGACGTGGCGCGACAGACGGTTGCTTGTTCGAGAGCACGAAGCCGCGTGTCACGACATTGTCGTTGGGCTCGGCGGAATCATTGGACTTGTCGGGTTCGAGCGCGCGCGTCACCGACTGCTCGTTGATGTCCTGCTCGTTCAGGACCGGTTCGGCTGCGCGCGTGGCCGTGCACAGCAATGCGAGGCACAACGCGGCGGCCAGCACCGCGCCTGGCGGGCGTCGTGCGGAATATGAATGTGTCAGGCGTGACATACGGCGATCTCCGCAGAATTCATATGCCGTAAGGCCGCCGGCGTCTCCGTCACGGACCGTCGGCGAACCCCGGCAGAAACCGGCATGACAGCCTCATCCTTTAAAGACGAATGATGGACAGTCAATTTGAAACCGGGCCCAGCACACAGTGCGTTACACGTCTTCACAGCGCGTTACACGTCCTCACAGTGCGTCGCACATCCTTTTTCTAAGCCCCGGCAGTCGACGTCAATTCGACCACCCAATCCCATTCGTCCGTGCCGAGGTCGAGGAGACTCGCGAATTGCAGGCCGCTCATCGCGCCCGCGGCGCTTCTGGCCGAAGCCGGCACGGCCGGCGATCCGTCGCTCCACCAGATCCCCTGTCCCGTTACGGCGGCTTTGATGAGCAAGGTGGCAAAGCTGTCGTCGGAAGCGTCTCGCACTGCCAGCCGCCATGGCACCAACTCGTCATTGCCACCCGGCAAACCCGTTGAGCGCAACGCCGCATCGAATTCATCGAGGGAGAATTCCGGCATCAGTGTCGACAGTGCCAGTTCCGCTAACCGGTCATACCATCCTTGTGCACCGGCGAGCCGACGCTCGAGTTCGAGGCCTTCGAATGCCTGAGCAATCGTGAACGGAAAATAACGCCCGACACGGTCCACACCTGACATCAACACACCCGCCCAGGCACTCGGACCATAGACGTGCGGCCCCCACGCAAAACACCACACGGGTGCGTTCAGATACAACGGCAGCCACTGCGCTTCGAAGCGCCGCCGCGCCAGCACCATGCCCTCCTGCAGACCCTCGTCCCAAGACGCCAGGAACTCCGCCGGCAAGCGCCGCGAGACGAAGTCGCCATGCGTGCGCACCTTGCCGAAAAACCCGGGCCCGGGCGACAGGTCTGCGTTCATAGCCGATCCGGACAACGGAACTGTTCGAGCATGCCGCGCCGAAATGGATTCACGATGCTGCTGGCCGCGAGTTCGAATTCCGCACGCCGGCCGTCCGACTCGAAGTTCAGGCGGAACCGGTCAGCCTGCGAGGTGGGCTGCAAATGCGCATCGTCCACCAGATGCAGCAGCGCCCACGGACCGTCGGCGCGCGCGGGCGTGCCACCGCCCGGCGGCGTGAACTCGACATGCGCCTGGCCGGTGCCCTTGCCGCTCGGCCACTGGAACACCATCGACTGCGGCGCGCCGGGTTTGGCGACCAGTTGCTGTCCGTCGATGTCGAGTGTGAACTGGGTAATCGACGGATCGATGCTGAGCGGCCTCACTTCGAAACGCACGGACACGTCGCGGCCGCCCGCGCGGAAGAACGCGTCGCGGATCTGCGCCGCGCGCTGGAACTGGGCGAGCACGTCGACGGGAATGCCGAGCGTATCGGCGCCGCTGCGCCAGCGCCATTGCGGTCCCGACATATCGACCAGCGTCGCCAGGTTCTTCTGGAAGAAATCGTCGATCAGACCGCCCGGCCCGAGCAGCCGGCCGAAATCGTCGGGCGCGGCATCGCGCGTGGAGCCGCGCACGAGCGGATAGCGGCCGTCGAGCGCCTGCCGGCACAACTGCGCGACGTTCGCCTGCCACAACGCGTTGAGCCGCGCCCGCTCGCCGCCGACCATCAACGATCCTGCACCCGCCGCGACGTCCGTGGCCACCGTCGCCAGCGGTGGCGGCGCACCCTGGGCAACCAGCTTGAGCTTGTTCAACGCATCGCCCGGAGGCGCCGGCAGGCCCTGGCGGCGCGCCGCGTCCGCTGCCTCGAGATAGGCCGCCGCATCCTTCAACGCCGCGAGTTGCACGTCCAGCGGAACCGGGCCTGCCGCGCCGGGTTTGCCGGCCAGTTCATGCAGCGCCTGGAAATGTGCATCGACGGGATTGAGCTCTGCGGGCGGTGGCGGTGCCGCGTCGTCCGGCTGGTTGCCAAGGGCGCTCTCCAGGCGCTTCTTGGCCGCATCGAGCTTGCCGCTCAATGCGGCAACGCCCTGCTCCGTCAGCGAACCGCCGGTCTTCGCGGTGCCGAGCGTGGTTTCCTGCGCCGCGGCCAGCATCAGCGAGCGCAGAGGCGAATCGGGCGCCGCGAGCAGGTTCGCCACCCGCGCGCCTTTGTCCACGCCGTCGAACGGGACCACATCGATGTCATTGAGCAACGCATCCCACTGACGGATGTACTCGTCATAGTAGAGGCGCGTGATACCCGCCCTCAGATCCTCAACGCCATTCGCCGTCAGTACGGATTCCTCACGTCCCAGCACCCAGTCGTCCTTCGCGACATCGATCACCGCCTCGTCACGCAACTGGCCGAACTTCTGATACCCGGCCCGTGTGTAAGCGCCGGAAACACCGCGCGTCAGCGGCGCACCGCTTTTGCGCACGAGCACCAGCGCGGCGTTGCGCCCGGCCGCATTGGCGACGCTGAACTCCTGGGGTCGGGCCTGTTCGAGACTGCGTTTGACGCGGTTGAACAGGCGTTGCGTCAGCGGCATTTTGGCGAGCGTCGCGCGCGCCTGCGCGATCAGTTCCTTGTCGAGCGGCAGCGACGCATCGAAGCGCGCCGGCTGGAACAGCGCCGCGAGATGACCGTCGATATCGTTGCGCTGATCGTCGCTGGCATCGCGCAACGGACCGCGCCGCCAATCGACATCCGCCCACAGGCGCACGGAGTCGGCGTCGTAGTGCAGCGAGTCGCCGAGCATCAGGTACGCGCGCAAGACTTCGTACTGAAAGTCCGGATTGTTCGCATCGCCGCGACGCAGCTCTTCTTCCATTCGGCTCACCACGAGAGGCAGCAAGGTCTGTCGCAATAGGCGGCGATAACTGGTCTGCGCTTCGAGGCCGAGCTTGTCGCCCTGATTGAGGCCCAGCCGCGACAGCCACGGCACGTTTTTGTCGCGGTCAGCATAACCGCCGGGAATGTCGCGTGCGGCATTGAGCAGCGGCAGCAGCGCAAGCGGGTTGTCACTCTGTGGCGTGCTCTGCGCGAGCTTCTGCAACTCGGTGACATGCTGTTGAACATCGGCAACATAGGCACGATTGCGTTGATAGCTGACGAAGAACAGCACCAGCGCCAGCACCGTGACGATGCCGATCGCCACCAGCGCGGCACGCTGGAACCATGCTCGGCGCCGCTCCAGCTTCTGGTTCGTGCCCGCGAGCCCGGCCTCCTCGAAGATCACTTCGCGCAGCAGCCGCGTGATGAAGTAGGCCCGCCCGCTCGCCGGGTCAGGCACGACGACCTGTTGCTGCAAGCCGAGCGCGGCGGCCACGGCGCTCATCACGCGGTCGATCGGCCGGCCTTCCTGGGTGCCGCTGGTGAAATACACCCCACGCAGCAAGGCGGACTGGTCGAAACGGGAGGTACTGAAGGTTTCGTTGAGAAACCCTTTCAACACGGCCTGCAAACCAGCGAACTGCTGCGGAAAACCATAGACGAGCGCGCGCCGGCGCGTGTCGGTCTCGCGCTGCATCCGGTTCAGCACGCGGGCTTGCAGCTGCTTCTCCAGCGCGTCGAATTCGGCGGGAAACGCAGCCAGCGCGTCGTCCGGCGAGCCTTTCTCATTGAATGGAAAAGTCACGCCCCACACCTGCTCGCGCTCGTCGCGGCCGAGATCGTCGAAAAATTCGGCGAAGCCCGCGAGAAGATCGCATTTGGTCACGATCACATAGACCGGGAAACGCATGCCGAGCTGGCTGTACAGTTCCTTCAGCCGTTCGCGCACCGCGTTCGCCTGCTGCGCGCGCTGCGTATCCGACAGTTGCAGCAGGTCGCGCGCCGACAGCGCCACGATCACGCCGTTCAGCGGTCGGCGCGGACGGTATTTGCGCAGCAGTTGCAGGAAGCCGGCCCAGGCCGCCTGATCGGCTTCGGCGAAACTGTCCTGAGTGGTAAAGCGGCCCGCGGTATCGAGCAGCACCGCATCGTCGGTGAACCACCAGTCGCAATTGCGCGTGCCGCCCACCCCGCCCACCGACTGTTTGCCGAGCCGGTCGGCAAGCGGAAACTTGAGCCCGGAGTTCAGCAACGCGGTGGTCTTGCCGGTGCCGGGCGCACCGACGAACATGTACCACGGCAACTGATACACGTACTGACTGCCGAAGCGACCCTTGACCCGGCTCTGGCGCAGTGTCGCCATGGCGGCTTCGAAGCGCTGCTTCAACGCGGCGACATCGGCCTCGGACTCTTTCTTGCCGGGCGCCGGTTCGGCC
Organism: Paraburkholderia fungorum; assembly: GCF_046027605.1. GTDB lineage: Bacteria > Pseudomonadota > Gammaproteobacteria > Burkholderiales > Burkholderiaceae > Paraburkholderia > Paraburkholderia fungorum_F. The sequence continues at coordinate 150,256 of NZ_JAQQEF010000013.1, read as the reverse complement.
GGGCCCTCGGCTACCACACGAGTGAATCTGACATTGGCGAGGCGCATGGCGAGCCAGCGCACGATCCAGTAGAGCGCCCACAGCAGCAACAGCACGACGATCACGATCCAGCGGCTGGCGGCGCTCTCGAGCGGCTCGTGGCCTGCGTACGCCACCAGCGGCCCCTCGACCCAGACGATCAGCGCCAGCGCGAGCACGCCGAGCAGCGACAGCACGATGGGCCGTTTCAGCCAGTTGAAGATTTTCATACCCGGCCCCCTGCCACGCGCAACGGACTAGCCACAACGGCGCTCACGATGCCGCTCCCGGCGCCAGCACCGTGATATCGACGCGGCGATTCTTCGCGCGATTCGCGCTGGTGTCGTTGGCGGCGATCGGCTCGGCGTCGCCCCGCCCTTCGGCGCTGAAACGGCCCGGCGTGCCGGCGCGGGCCGCGAGCATATCCCTGACCGCTTCGGCGCGCGCCTGCGACAGATGCCAGTTCGACGGGAAACGCGCGGAGAAGACCCGCTGGTTATCCGTGTGCCCCGCGACAACAACGTTGCCCGACACTTCCTTCAAGGCGTCGCCAATGCGTTGAATGAGCGGAACGAAACCCGGCGCCAGATCGGCACTGCCCGACGCGAACAGGCCGTCGCCATTGATCGTGACGACGGTCCGATCGGGCAACTCCGTGACGCGCACGAGGCCTTGGGCGATTTCAGGCGCGAGGAACTGCGAGAGCTTCGGCGCGAGCTTGGGCGCCGCCGCGAGTTTCGACGCAAGCGCCGGAGCCGGCGCGACACGAATCCCGTGCAGCGCTTCGAACACGCGATCGGACATGTCGTTGAGCCGGAAGCTCAGCACCAGATGGACGATCACGAGCACCATGCACGCGACAGCCGCCGCCACCCACAGCGGCACGAGCTGCAACAACGGCTTGCGCTCGACCTTGACCGGCAACCAGTGCGGCGACAGATCGCGTTCGGCCGCGCCGCGCTGGCCACGAATCATCTGATCGAGGCGCTCGCGGATCGTGTCGAGTTGCGTGCGGCCACCGTCGATCAAGCGATAACGTCCTTCGAAACCGAGGCCGAGAATCACGTAGATCAATTCGAGTACATCGGCATTGGCCGCCGGATTCTGCGCGAGGCGCTGCAGGATCAGAAAAAAACGCTCGCCGCCCGAGGCCTCGTTATGGAACGTCACCAGCAGGCTGCGGCTGCCCCACAGACCCGCGCCCCACGGCGTGCTGGAGATCGCCTCATCGAGAAAGGTGCACAGGCAGTAGCGCGAGGCGCCGAGCTTCTCGTCGTCGATACCATTGGCACGGCCCTGCGCTTCGAAGTTGCGCACCATCTGCATCAGCTGGTTGCGCAGTTCCTCGACATTGGGATGGGTCGGCAACTGACGCAGCGGCAGCGCCAGTTCGATCAGCGGATTGGCCGCGCGCAACAGCGGATTGAGACCGCCGGTGGCGGGCAGCATCGGCGCGGGCGCTGCCGCGGCCGCCATGAACGCCGCCCGCGCACCGCCGGGCGTCGGAATCAGGATCGTCGCGCCGGGATCGTCGCCGGGGCCACGCAGTTCGTCTGGAGTCACGATCAACATCCTCAATCAATGCATCAGCGGCGAATGGCCCAGAACTCCATCGTCAGCCCGGGGAAGTCGCCGGCGACATGCAGCGCCATGCCGGCGGAACTCGAGAACTGTTTCCACAGGTCGTTGCCGCGATCGAGTTCGAAGTAGGTAAAGCCCGCATGAAACGGCAACTGCCGCGGCGCCACGGGCAACGCACGCAGGCCGACGCCCGGCAATTGCAGGTTGACCAGATCGCGAATGCGTTCGATCGGTCCGATCTTCACCTGCGGCGCGAAGCCGGTCAGGATGTGCTCGGCCGGCATCTGCGCGCGCACCGCGAGCACGAAGCTCGCGCCGGCAAACAGGGTCTTGTCCGGCACGATCGCGACGCGCAAACCGAACTTGCGCTCTTCGAGCGGAATCGGCACGGCATGCGGATCCATCACCATGCTCAGCGACGCACGGATGTCGTCGATCACCGGCGCAAAGGTCTCGCGCAACCATTCATGGCGGTACACCGGATACGCCGGCGGCCGCTTCGACGCCTGGCTGAAGGTCGCCAGTTCGCCGGCCAGTTGCACCGCCACCCGGTAGAGTTCTTCGGGATGCAGGCCGGTCATGGTCGACAGATGCGAGGCCAGCGGCTCGTGACGGTTGATCAGTTGCAGCAGCAGGAAGTCGGCCACTTCCGCGACGCCGGTCACGCCCGGCTGGGCCAGGCGCGCGGCGAGCGCTTCGCCGCGCTGATGCAGCAGGCCCACCAGATCGTCGACGAAAGCCGCAAGGCGGCGCGCCACCCGATAGTCGAGACAGGGCGGACTGTAGTCGTTCTCGAGCACGACCCGGTTGTCGGGCAGGCGTTCGAGCACGCGCGCCACGCCGAGTGCCGTATAGGCGTTCGCCACTTCGGGCGCGAGCGCGAGACGCACCCGCAGTTTGCCGATCTGCATCAACGCAGCGCCGGCATTCGGGTCATTGCTGTCGCTCACGTCGAGTTCCGCGATACGGTGCCGCGCGAAGTTCTCCTCGCTCGCTTCGTTGCCGGTTTCGGCCACCCCAGGTCTGCGCACCGGCAATGCCAGTTGGACCAGCATGTTGCGCGTGCTTTCGGGAATCTCGAGCGGCTCGGGCAAGTCATCGTCGGCGGGCAGATCGAATGGCGTGCCGTCCGGTAATACACCGGCGCAGGACAGCAGCGCGAGCTTGCCGAGTTTCAACAGGGGCTCGTCGATCTCCAGCGCCGTAAAGCCCCAGCTATACGCATGCAGGGCGGCGGCGCGCGTCTCCAGTTGCCTCTGCAGATAGCGGTCGTGCTGCTGCAGATGCTGGGGCTGAAGAAACATCCCCTCCGACCAGATGACTTTGCTGTTCCAGGACATGTTGTCTCGTTCAAAAGTGTGTCAAGTGGGATTCGCCTGGTCTTTCGGCTGACGCTCGCGGGCCGCGTGCAGTGCCTCGATCTGCGCCTCGTACGCGTCGTTGAACGCTCTGCCGAAGAGTTTCTGGAAGTCGTCTTCGGCTTCGCGCGCGATCGTGCCCTGCAAGTCGACAAACAGATCCCATAGCTTCGCCTTGCGGTTCGACAGCACTTTTTCGAGCGCGCCGGGTTCTTTCAGCTGCGCTTCGAGCGAGGCGGGATCGAAGCAGCCGAGCACATGGGCGAGCGCCGCGCGCATGCCGGCGAGCACGGCAAGTTCGTGCGCCTCGATATCGTTGAAGGCGCGCTTGAGCGCCTCGTCCGGCGGCAGATAGCCGGCATTGCGGCCGGTCAGCATCTGCGCGAGCGCGCTATCGACGTCGGGGAAAAATTTGAGCGGGTTGTTGTCGCGCGCGACGATCATCGTCGTGTCGAGGCGCGCCTCGCGTTTGGTCATCGAGCGGGCGCGCAGCACGGCCATCGTGCCGCGCAGCGATTCGCGCAGCATTTCGCCGATCAGGCGTGCGAATTCCGGTTCAGGCAGGTTCGGCACGCGCGATGCGTCGAGACCGAGGCCCTCAAGCAGCGCCTGGAACGTGGCGGGGTTCGCGCTCGCTGAAGTGGGCGCATCCTCACGTGCCGGCGTGGCCCGCGTGGCTTGGGTGGCTCGGCTGGCGGATGGCATGGCGGGTTGCCCGCTGCCCGCCGCTTCCGGGGCGAACGCCTGGGTCGGCGACGGCGCGGAAGGGGGCGGCGTAACCGTAGCAAACGGCGATTCGGACGGCGAAGCAAACGGCGGAGCCGCCGATGGCGCAAACGACTCGACAGGCGCTGGCGCATTCGACTGAGCAGGGCCACCCGCAGGCGTGACAAGCCGCACGCTAGCGGCCTGTGGCGCCACCACCGGCACAACCGGCACCACCGGAGCAAACGACGCAGATGACGCAGATGACGCGGACGGCGACCCGAACAGGTCATCGAACGGGGTGGCGGCGGCACCTGCCACTGACGTATCGAGCAAGCCGGCGGGCAAGCCGGTTGGACCGCCTTGAGGCGCGGGCGCTGCCGCCGCGGCGGGCCACCCCGCCATCTCCTGCGACGCCGGACGCGGCGTCGCGGCATACGATGCACTGCCCGCCTGCGCCGGCGTTTCCCACTGCGCCAGCGCATCGGCGAGCGGATCGTAGTCAGCCGGAATCCCTGCTGCCGGCGGCGCCGTTCTGGCGGGCTCCTGCCGGGCCGGCTGCGGCAGCGAGAACGCCTGCAACTCCGGCGACACATGATCGCTTTCCGAGCCCGCGAAGCCCGGCCGCGACGAGATCCGCTGCTGGTCGCCGAAACCCGGCTGGCCAAGCGGATCGAGCGAACCGAGCCGTAACATGTCGCCTTGCTGATCGGCCGGTAGTGGACCGCCGAGCACCTGCGCGGCGCTGAGCGGATCATGGCCGCCCGTCAGGCTGCGCACTCCCGCCGTCTGCTCGCCGATCGACACCTCCAGCAGATACGAGCCGATCAGCAGACGGTCGCCATCCGCGAGTCTGGCCTCGCGCGTGCCGCCTAGCGCGCGCTGATTCAACACGCTCGGATTGCTGCCGAGATCGCATAGCAGATAGTCGCCACCGCGAAACTCGACGCGCGCATGGACGCGCGAAATCGCCCGCTGTTGATCGGGCAGCACCAGCGTGCAGTCGTTCGCCCGGCCAATCGTGCCGCCCGCGGGTCCGAACGCGATCACAATCGGCTCGGCCAGCGTCTCGTCGTTGAATCGCACAACCCGCAGCGAAAGAATCGGATAGTTCACTTGGCTCCCCACAACCGGTCAGGTGCATCAGGTCACGATTTGATCTTCTTGGTTCCGTCGTCGGCGTCTTTGGGCGCGCTCGGCGCGGTCGGCGACGAGCCGCTGCCGGAGCCCGCCGAGCCGCCGGAATTGAGCAGGATCGGCGTGCCCGATACCGCCACGCTCACCGGGCCCACCACCACGAAGGCGCCGCCTGCCTTCAGCGTAATGCTCGCGCCCGCTTCGATCACGATGTTCATGCCCGCCTTGATATGGATGTTCATGCCGGCGTCGATCGCATAGTCCATGCCGACTTTTTCCTGCAACTTCTGCGCGACCTTGAGCGACGCATTGCCGTCGACCTGGGCGTTCTGGTCGCCCGTCACGGCGTCGTGGCGGGCGCCGGTGATCGCCATGAACTCGTTGCCGGTGACCTTCAGATGCCGATCGTTGCCGACGTTGGCCAGCATGTCGTTCTTCACCCAGGTTTCGTGATCCTTCTCGGCATGGAAGAACAATTGCTCTTCGCCTTTGCCATCGTCGAAACGCATTTCGTTGAAACCGCCGCCGCCTTTGGTCGAATTGCTCTTGAGCGTCGACAGTGCCTGATTGGCCGGCAGCTCGTATGGCGGCATGGTGTTGGCGTTGTAGACGCAGCCGGTGACGAGCGGCCGGTCCGGATTGCCCTCGACAAAATCGACGATCACCTCCTGGCCGATCCGCGGCACGAAGAAGGTCCCCCAGCGTTTGCCGGCCCAGCTCTGCGACACGCGCACCCAGCAGCGCTTCATGCGGGCGTCCGCATCGGCCGGCGGCGCGAACTGCTCCCAATGAAACTGCACCTTGATGCGGCCGTATTTATCGGTGAGGATTTCTTCGCCGTCCGGGCCGACCACCACGGCGGTCTGCGGACCTGCGACGACCGGCTGCGGCGTCACGCGCTCCGAGCGGAAGTGATTTTCCTTGCGCAGCGCGGTGAACTCACAGTCGAAAAACGGCAGCGAAGGATCATGACGAACCGTCGACGCATAGACATCCGAATTGATTTCGTACGCCGCGCTGACGACCAGATAACTGTGGTTCTGCGCGTCGCAGGCGTGACCCTCGAGTTTGAACTGGCCGCCCGGCCAGATGCCGCGCGCGCTGGAACGGCCCGCGATGCTGTCGTTGCGCGCCTGGTGAATCTCGACACCGACCTTCGCATAACGATCGCCATCGCCGGACTGCACGTGACCGCTCAGATGTTCCTGCTTCGTGTACACCGGCGGGTCGTAGACCTTCGGCCGGGTCGCGCGCGACAGCAGGCCTTGCTGATTGCTCGACGAAGGCTTTTCGAAATCGTAGTCGTTGACTTCATACTTGCCGGTCTGCAATTCCGCGCCCGAACTCCATGCGTAGATGCATTCCTTCTCGTTCGAAGGCTCGTACCATGCGTCGTAGGAGATGGACGAATAATGATCGATCGGCCCATGCACGTCGCTCGAATCGGTCAACACCAGGGTGTGCTTGCCCGCCTTGTGCTCGAAGTAGTAGTAAATGCCTTCATGCTCCATGAGCCGGCTCACAAAAGCGAAATCGGTTTCGCGGTATTGCGCGCAGTGCGGCACCGTCGGATAAGTCGCCTGGCATTTATTGCTGAGGTCGATGTTGTAGTCCTGCAGCACGCCGGTCACGATGTCCAGCACGCTCTTCTCGTGAAAAAACCGGCTGTGCGAAGCACGCGTGAGCAGCCACAGCCGTGGGCGCACCACGGCTTCGTAGCGCGCCATCCGGTTGCGGGTGCTGTCGCCAGGAGCCACGATCCGGAACGCCGTGACGATGCCGTTGAACTGGCGCTCGCCGTCGGCGGGCAGCGCGAGCGCGATCGAGATGTCATGACCGAGCAGATCGCCGGCCTGCAAGTCGTTGCGCGTGCCAAGCAGATCGAGCCGCCACTCGCTCAGGCGCCCCAGCTCCTCCGTGCCGCTCAGATGCAGGAACAACAGATCCTTGCCGGCAGGCGCGCAACTGACGGTGACGTGTCGGTTCGGGTTTTGAGTGGTCATGTCACGGAATCATCGTCTTGACAGTCGCCGGATTGACGATCGTGACCACGCCGCCCCAGTTGCACATGCAGGTCGAGACGTTGTCGAGCGAAGGCTGGTTGCCGAGCAGCACGGTCGGCGCGCCCGCCACCCACGGCGTCATGGTCGCCGGAATGCACGGCATCGGCGTGAGCACGCCCAGCGCTGCCGTGGTTGCGGCAGCGACCGTCGGATTGGCGGGCGAACTGCACACGCCGAACGGCATGATGTTGACGAGCGGAATGTGATCCATGATGTTGGCCGCGGGCGGCCCCTCGCCCATCACCCGGTTGACCGGCAGCACCACCAGGGATGAGGGCGCGGCGCCGAACGAACATTGCAGCGTTGCGCCCATGCTGACTTGTTGTGGCATATGAAGGCATCCACCATGCGAAGTACCCGAAAACCCGCGCGAACGTCCCGTCGACCCAATCAATCGAACGTGTAGAGAAATTCACCGTCGCGCGCCCCGATCTGCACTTTCGTTACCGAGCTCCCATTCATCATCCGCGTCAGAAATTCCGTGCTGATGCGCGGCAACAACGTGTTGGTCAGAATCGCGTCGATCATGCGGCCGCCGCTTTCGAGTTCGGTGCAGCGGCTGCCGATCAGCTTCACGACGTCGTCGTCGTAACTGAACGGGATCTTGTGCGACACGCGCATGCGTTTCTCGATCCGTCCGAGTTGCAAGCGGATGATCGCGCCCAGCATCTCGTCGGACAGCGGGTAGTACGGAATCACCACGACGCGTCCCAGCAAGGCCGGCGGGAACACCTTCAGCAACGGCTCGCGCAGCGCTTTCGCGATTCCCTCGGGCTCCGGCATCAGTTCCGGGTCCTTGCACAGGCTCGTGATCAGGTCCGTGCCCGCATTGGTGGTCAACAGGATCAGCGTGTTCTTGAAGTCGATCACGCGGCCCTCGCCGTCTTCCATCCATCCCTTGTCGAAGACCTGGAAGAAGATTTCGTGGACGTCCGGATGGGCCTTCTCGACTTCGTCGAGCAGCACCACGCTGTACGGACGGCGGCGCACGGCCTCGGTCAGCACCCCGCCTTCGCCATAACCGACATAGCCGGGCGGCGCCCCCTTGAGCGACGACACCGTGTGCGCTTCCTGATACTCGCTCATGTTGATCGTGATGACGTTCTGCTCGCCGCCGTACAGCACCTCGGCGAGCGCCAGCGCGGTTTCGGTCTTGCCGACCCCCGAGGTGCCGGCGAGCATGAAGACGCCAATCGGCTTGTTCGGATTGTCGAGACCGGCGCGTGAAGTCTGGATGCGCCGCGCGATCATCTCGGTGGCATGCGCCTGGCCGATGATGCGCCGGTTCAGGTTCTCCGCGAGCTTGAGGACGTTTTCGATTTCGTTCCTGACCATCCGGCCTACCGGTATGCCGGTCCAGTCCTGCACCACGGAGGCCACCGCCTGCTGGTCGACAGTGGGCAGGATCAGAGGATCTTCGCCTTGATGCTGCGCGAGTTGTGCCTGCAGGTCGCGCAGTTCGGCGAGCCGCGCATCGCGCATTGCCGCGTCGCCGGACGTCTCCCGAGTGGCGCCTGCTTCAACTGCTTCAACTGCTTCGCCTGGTTGGCCGGTCTGGCCGGTTTGGCCGCCTATCCTGGCTTCGCCTGCGCCTTCAACCTTGCCGGTCTCGCCGCGCAGTTGCGCGCGCAGCGCGAGAATCCGTGTCACCAGTTCCTTTTCCGCTTGCCAGCGGGTGTCGAGCGTGGCGAGGCGCGCCTGTTCCGCGGCGAGTTTCTCCGATGCCGCGGCCTGACGCTCCTGAGTATTCACGCCGACCGCGGTTTCGCGGCCGATGATCGCCAGCTCGGTTTCGAGCGCGGCAATCCGCTTGCGTGAATCGTCGACTGAAGCCGGCGTCGCGTGCTGGCTGACGGCCACCCGCGCGCAGGCGGTGTCGAGCAGGCTGACCGCCTTGTCGGGCAACTGCCGCGCCGGAATGTAGCGGTGCGAGAGCCGCACCGCGGCTTCGAGCGCTTCGTCGAGGACCTGCACCTTGTGATGCTGCTCCATCGTCGAGGTCACGCCGCGCATCATCAGGATCGCCTTGGTCTCGTCGGGCTCGCTCACCTGCACGACCTGGAAGCGGCGCGTGAGCGCGGGATCTTTCTCAATGTGCTTCTTGTATTCGGCCCACGTGGTGGCGGCCACCGTGCGCAACGTGCCGCGCGCCAGCGCCGGCTTGAGCAGGTTCGCCGCGTCGCCGGTGCCGGCCGCCCCGCCCGCGCCGACCAGCGTATGCGCTTCGTCGATGAAAAGAATGATCGGCTTCTCGGAGGCTTGCACCTCCTCGATCACCTGCCGCAAGCGGTTCTCGAACTCGCCCTTCATGCTCGCGCCCGCCTGCAACAGGCCGACGTCGAGCGTGCGCAGCTGGACGTCGCGCAAGGACGGCGGCACGTCGCCCGCGACGATGCGTTGCGCGAAGCCCTCCACCACGGCGGTCTTGCCGACCCCCGCCTCGCCGGTCAGGATCGGATTGTTCTGGCGGCGGCGCATCAGAATGTCGACCACCTGGCGAATTTCCTCGTCGCGCCCGACGATCGGGTCGAGCTTGCCGTTGCGCGCCTGCTCGGTCAGATCGGTGGTGAAGCGCCGCAGCGCTTCCTGCTTGCCCATCGCGGCGGCCGGCAGCGGACCGCCCGCGCCATCCGCGGCACCGCCTTCGCCCTGCGCGCCGGCCGCCTGAAAACCATCCGTGGCGCTCATCGCCGCTTCCGGCGACTCGCGCAGCAAGCTGTCGAAATCGTCGACGAGCGAATCGAGCTTGATCCGCTCGAATTGCCGCGAGATGCCGTACAGCCCGTTACGCAGCGACGGCGTCTTGAGCATGCCGACCACCAGATGCCCGGTGCGCACCTGCGCCTCGCCGAACATCAGTGAGCCGAACACCCAGCCACGTTCCACCGCTTCCTCGACTTGCGACGAAATATCGGTCACCGAACTCGACCCGCGCGGCAGACGATCGAGCGCCTCGGTCAGATCGCGCGCCAACCCGGAAGGCTCGAGGCCGTAATGTTTGACGATGCGGTGCAGGTCGGAGTCCTGCAGTTGCAGGATCTGATGGAACCAGTGCACCAGTTCGATATAAGGATTGCCGCGCAATTTGCAAAACACGTTCGCGCTCTCGATTGCGCGGAATCCGAGCTTGTTCAGCTTGCCAAACAAGGCTGCCCGTTTGATCTCGGCCATTTTGCTATTCCCTCGATGATGTCTGTGACGGCGCCGCGGGCATCCGCGAACGGCCTTGTGCATCGGTTGGATGCAGCAGCAACTGCCGCTGATCGCCGTGCGCCGCGCCGCCCAGCGCCCAGGTGGTGTAACCGAGCCGCGTGTGACGCCCAAGCTTCAGGCGCGGCACGTCGGCCTCCCTGAGCACCAGCCGGACGTCCCAGTCGAGTCCGTCGCGCGCGTAATTGCGTACCCAGTCGACGAGCCGCTTCAGGCTCTCGCCGCCCGGCAGGAAGCGCTCGTAGTCGGCGCGGCTCAACGGCCCGATGACAATGCGGAATTTATGCTGGCAATCCCAGACGCGCGCACCGAGCAGCGTCGACACGCCGAGCGCCGCTGAGCCGTCCGGCGCGCCCAGCCGTGACAGCGAGCCGGCGGGCAGCGCCATCCAGTGGCCGACCCACTGCTCGATCTCGACCGGCAGGTTGAAAAAGCGCGCCAGCACGAGCTTCAGGCCCGCGGCAGGACGCGTCGGCCCGGCCAGCAAACCGGCGAAGTGCAATTTGGCGAAATCGGGCACCGCGTCGCGCTCGCGCAGCGTCGTCTCGCCGAGCCCGAACAGACTGCCGACATAAAACGAAAAGCGGTCGCGCCCCGGACGGTCGAGGCTGACAGCCGGCTGCGCATTGGCCCACGCACGGTAGAACAGCGCCACCATGCGGTGATGAAAGACGTCCAGAAAACGCGCGAAGGTGGGATCGCTCGCGTTGCGTGCACGGTCGCGCACGTACTCGGTGAGATGCGTGGGCAGCGGACCGTGCGGCCCGAGCAGGCCGAAGAATTTGACCGCGAGGCGCGCGGCGTGATGCTCGCCGGCCGGCGTGAAGGCACCCAGCGTGGTCGGATGGAACACGAGGTCCGGCTCCTGCACGAAGCGGATCGCATCGTCGCGCGGCTGCATCGACTCGCCCACGCGCGGCTTGTCCGGATACGCATTCTCCAGCAGCCGGACAGCCTGGAAGAAGTCGAAGCGATACGCTTCGTCCTCGAGACGGCGCAGCAGTGTCAGAGCGTCCGGCATTGTCCGACCCTCGCTGGCCAGCGCATGATCTCACCGCGCGAGAGTGTCCTCACGACGGTCTCGGTGAACGAATTGATCGATACGTATTGCGCGAAATAATGCGCGAGCACGGCGCCGAGCAAAAACGCGCCGGCGCCTTCGAAAGCTGCGTCGTCGAGCGTCAGCGTCACTTCGAGACCGCGGCCGAACACGATCGGTCCGGCGCACGGCAAGCGCCGGGTCACCGAGCGCGAGTCGATCGAGCGCACGCCTTCGATCAGGCGCTGGGCCGCGATATCGTCGGCGGGACAGTAGAGGCCCAGCAGATCGCGCAGGGCGTGCGCGCCTTCCTGTGCGTCGTTGTCGAGCAGCGACGCGTAATTCAGCGACAGGTGGCTCAACAGCCGCCACGCCACCGCCCCTTGTGCATACGACGGCAACGGCCGGCTCGGGCCGCTCACGCAGCGTACGCTTTGGACGGGCGCTTCGACGTCGAGCGTGAAATCGGCGGGTCCGACGCCGATCGGCATGGTCAGCGGCAAGTCGCGGTTGGTGCAGAGCACCTGCAAGCCGAGTTGCCGCAGGTCGGCGCGAAACGGCGCATTCGTGGCGTCCACCAGCGCGATGAACATCTCGCTGCCGAGGTAGCTGGTGCGGGGCCCGCGCTCGTGCTGACGCGAGGACGGCAGACGTTTTTCGCGGCGCACCTGGTAGTAGGCGCCGGCGCGATACGTGGCGCCGAGATCGCGCGCGTGATAGAACGGTTCGAACTGCTGTTCGGCGCCGGCACCCGCGCTATAGCCCGTCGCGGTCTCTATCTGATAGATCTCGAAGTCCATCGGCCGCGTGCGATCGGCGACCACGTGATATTCGAACTGCTCGTCCGAGAGCGCAATGCGATCGGTACGCCGGGAAAACAGGTTGACCGCGGGCGTGCAATGCAGCGCGAAATTCGTCGCGTCGAGTGATTGTTCGAGCAACGGATCACTGCGCCTGAGCAGCACGATCACTTCGATCTCGGTGTCGGCGCAACGCCGGAACGCCGCTTGCAAGCCGTCGAGCGCCAGAAACATGAAGCGCTGCGGAAAAGCGAAATACTCCTGCAGAAGCCGGTAGCCCTGGAACGACTGCCGGCTGAGCGGCAACAACGCCTCGTCTTCGGCAAAGCCGACCGGCCGCAATGCGGTCGCCGGCAACTGCATATGCCAGGCGGCCGGTCGTTTGGCCGGCATCACGACGATACCGCTCACCGAACCCAGCAGACGCTCGTGGATGCGCGTAGGCATGCCGTCGGTTCCGCGCAGATACAGTGTCAGCCGGTCGAGCTTCAGCTGGTTGATTTTCAGACCAGCAGTGGCGCGCAGGCGTAGTCTGAGGCCGGCCTTGATACCCGCGCCGGCCGTCATGCTCGCCGGCAGCGCGCTATCCATGCCGCCGAGCGAGCCTGCATGCGTGAAGAATCTCGCCTCCGCGATTTCCAGCGGCCAGAGCGTCAGTTCATGCGCGCTGCGGTATTCGCAACGCGTCGAGCCGTTCTTGTCGAGCACGCTGCGCAGTGCGCTGCCGCGCGGAATCCGCACGCCCTCGGCGAGATTGGTACTGGTGAGATCGGGCTGGATTTGCACCATGGCCATCGATGGCGTCGGCGCGAGGTAATGCGGGTACACCAGCTCGGCCAGGTGTTGGGTGAAGCGCGGAAACTCATCGTCGATTTTCAGTTGCACGCGCGCCGCGAGAAAACTGAATCCTTCGAGCAGACGTTCCACATAAGGGTCCGCGCATTCGAGGCTTTCCAGTCCGAGCCGCCCGGCGATCTTCGGAAACTCGCGGGCGAACTCGCCGCCCATCTCCCGGAGATGCTGCAGTTCCTGGCTGTAGTATTTGATCAGGTCTGGATTCATGGCTTCAGCGCGGTCCGCCCTGGTCGATCACCCTGATTTCGCCGACTTCCAGATCCAGTTCGGTCCTGAAGTAGAGCCGCTCCGGATACGGTTGCGCCCACAGATCGCCCTCGACCAGAAACGACACCGTGTTATGACGCCCGGTCGTCTCTTCGAGCTGCATTGAACTGACCCGCACGGTATCGCGCAGGATGCGCGGTTCGAACGCCCAGATCGCATCGCGCACCAATCGCTCGAGCTGCAACGGATCGATCCCGGAGGCGGTTTTGCCGGCAATGTCCGGCAAGCCGAAATTGATCACCGAGGTCGCGACATACGGATAGCCCGTCAGGTCCTGCACCGATGCGAGACCGTTCGCGTTCAGCAACCAGCCGAGATCGCGCTGCACGCTCTGGCGCAACGCCCGCATCGACAGGACGCGGCGCTCGCGTGCTTCCAGTTTCGTCTCCGGCTCGAGATCGGTCAGCCGGTCGAGCAGCGAGGGTTGCAGACGGTCGCGGGCGGTCAGCTCAGCCATGGTCCGGCACGGCCGTGCCGTCCTCTTCAGGGTGCGCGCCATCACTCATGACGCTCATCAGTTCGATGGTTCGCACGTCGAGGAGCGCGTAGTCGTTCGCCTCCGAGGCGAACATGCGCTGTCCAACGGGACGCGCGGTCGTTGCATCGTCACCGATCCATTCGGTCAGGTGCGCAAGCCACAGCGCACGATTCTTTTCGGCGAGCGTGCCCGGGTAGCGGGTCGGAATCAGGCCGGCGGCCTGGCCGTCATTGGCCCACGTGAAGACGGCCGGCATCCAGACCCGGTCGCGCAGGTCGGATGGCGGCTCGATCTCGATGCGTTTGATGCGGAAAAACGGAATCCAGTAATAGCGGCCGTTCAGCACGGTTTCGAGTGTCGGGCCGAGCCGGTTGTCCGCGTCGGCGAGCCATGCGAACGGCTCGCCGTTCACGCTGCCGGCGGTGGCGGGCGCCTCGTCGAGCGCTTGCGCGCGCGCGGCCGCCGCGGCGCCGGTATCGCCCGCGGCATCGAGCCGCAATGCGTCGAGTAGTAATGCGAGCCAGCCGGTCGGCTCGCCGAAAATCAGCGGCGCGCGCTCGCCCTTGAAGACCGCCTCGCGCAGCGCCTCGCATTGCAGCGCCTCGCGGTAGGTCTGCACCATCGGCAACGCCGCGGCGTCGAGCTCGCCCACTACGTTCAGTTGCGTCAGCGCGCGATCCCAGGCCCCCGTTACCGCGAGCAACTGGAACAGAAAGACGCGATAGGCGGCTTTCGACGGGTCGCGGCGAACCTGGGTTTGCAACTCGCGCAGGCACCCGTCGAGATCGCCTTCGCGCAAACGCTCTTCTGCAATCATGCTGGTCCGCTCCGGTCAGGCTTACGTCATGCCACGCGCCACTGCACTGCAGCGGCGCGGCCGGTGCAGTGCAGTCGCCCTATGCCGTCATCGGCTCAGGTGTCGGCGTTGGCGGGAATGTTCCATTTCGTTTCGACCACCCCGCCCTCCTTCGCACCCTTGGCGTTTTGCGGCTGGTACTCGACATGGAACTTCTCGAAGTTGAGCGTGACGTTCTCGGTAAAGCGCTCCTCGCCGCCCGAACCACCCGTCGAATACGAGCTCACCAGCACGCCCTCCAGGGTGATCTTGTAGTACTCCAGCGGATTGTCGCCGCCGGCCTTGCGCACGGTCAGCAGCGCCTTGTCGATATGCGTGCCTTTGGTACAAGCCGCCATGATCGGCGGACTCGCTTTATCGCTGTATTTGGTGAACGACAGGTCCTGCACCGAGACCTTGCCGGCCCCACCGCCCGTGCCCATGTGCATGGTGCCGCTCTGGCTCAGGCCCCAGCTCCACGCCAGCACTTCGATTTCTTCCTTATGGGACTTGTCCTGCGACTCGCCCTTGATATCGCCCAGCTTCATGAACATATCGATGGCCATGTCTTTCTCCGCTCAAAACAATTCGTCACTGAATAGGGATTTCCGTCATGCCGCCTTGGCGGACGGAAGCTTCGAAACCAGCCGTAGCGATACGGTCAGGCCTTCCAACTGGTAGTGCGGACGCAGGAAAAACTTCGACGTGTAATAGCCCGGATTGCCTTCGACCTCCTCGATGACCACTTCCGCGGCGGCAAGCGGCCGCCGCGCCTTCGACTCTTCCGTCGAGTGCGCCGGATCGCCATCGACGTATTGGAGGATCCAGTTCTGCAGCCAGCGCTGCATATCGTCCTTCTCCTTGAAACTGCCGATCTTGTCGCGCACGATGCACTTCAGGTAATGCGCAAACCGGCTGCAGGCAAACAGATAAGGCAAACGGGCGGCCAGATTCGCGTTCGCGGTGGCGTCCGGGTCTTCGTACTCGGCCGGCTTATGCAACGACTGCGCGCCGATAAAGGCGGCAAAGTCGGAGTTCTTCTTGTGGACGAGCGGCATGAAGCCGTTCTTCGCCAGTTCGGCTTCGCGGCGATCGCTGATGGCGATTTCGGTTGGGCATTTCATGTCGACGCCGCCGTCGTCGGTCGGGAACGAATGCACGGGCAGGTTCTCGACCGCGCCGCCCGACTCGATGCCGCGAATCCGCGAGCACCAGCCGTACCGTTTGAACGAGCGGTTGATATTGGTCGCCATCGCATACGCCGCATTGGCCCACGCGTACTTCTTGCTGTCCGCGCCGGCGGTGTCTTCCTCGAAATCGAATTCTTCGACCGGATTGGTTTTGGCGCCATAGGGCGCGCGCGCGAGGAAACGCGGCATGGCGAGACCGACGTAGCGCGAATCCTCCGATTCGCGCAGCGAGCGCCACGCGGCGTGTTCAGGAGTCTGAAAAATCTTCGTCAGGTCGCGCGGATTGGCCAGCTCCTGCCATGAATCCATCAGCATCACCGCAGGGTCGGCGCCCGCGATGAACGGTGCATGCGCCGCGGCGGAAATCTTCGCCATCTGCGTCAGCAGATCGACATCGGGACCGCTGTTGTCGAAGTGATAATCGGCCACCAGTGCGCCATAAGGCTCGCCGCCGAACTGGCCATATTCCTCCTCGTAGAGCTTCTTGAAGAAGGGACTTTGATCCCACGCGGTGCCTTTGTATTTCTTGAGCGTCTTGTGCAGATCGCCCTTCGATACATTCATCACGCGGATTTTCAGCGACTCGTCCGTCTCGGTGTTGTTCACCAGATAGTGCAAGCCGCGCCACGCGCTCTCGACCTTCTGAAACTCTTCCGAGTGGATGATCTGGTTGATCTGCGCGGTGAGTTTCGCGTCGATCTGTGCGATCAGCGATTCGATGGTGGCGAGCACATCGCCGGAAATCACGTTGGTGTCGCGCAGCGCCTGTTCGGCGAGCGTGCGCACCGCTGTCTCGACGGCTTCCTTCGCCTTGTCGCTCTTCGGTTTGAATTCCTTTTGCAGCAGGTTCGCGAAATCGCTCACTTCAAGCGCCGCTTCGCCTGGTTGCGCTTGCCCTTGGGTGCTAGGTTCAGCCATGGTCAGACTCCCCTTTAAATCACGCTCATTCCTGCGGCTTCGGTGCGGATGCCAACGACTGCAGCAAGGCAGGGTCGTTCAGCAGTTTCGCGATCAGATCCTCGGCGCCGGTCTTGCCGTCCATATAGGTCAGCAGGTTTTGCAACTGGCCGCGCGCCTCCAGCAGCTTCGACAACGCGTCCACCTTGCGCGCGACCGCCGCCGGAGAAAAGTCGTCCATGCTCTCGAAGGTCATGTCCACCGACAGATTGCCCTCGCCGGTCAACATGTTCGGCACCTGTACGGCGACACGCGGTTTCATCGATTTCAGACGCTCGTCGAAATTGTCGACGTCGATCTCGAGAAACTTTCGATCCGCCACCGGCGCCAACGGATCCGCCGGCTGACCGGAGAGGTCGGCCAGCACGCCCATGACAAAAGGCAGATTGACCTTTTTCTCCGAACCGTAGACCTCGACGTCGTACTCGATCTGCACGCGCGGCGCTCGATTGCGCGCGATGAATTTCTGGCTGCTTTCCTTGGCCACGACCATTCCCCTGGTTGACGCCGCACGGCCGCGAGCAGCGTGGCGCGTGACTGGCGTTGCTAAAAGCAAAAAGCACATCCCCGCCTGACTACTTACTCGTTCTCGATACCGCCGACCTGCCGTGCCTGGCCCACGCCTTCGGGCGCGAGGTCCTGCAGAATTTCCATGAAACTCTTGTCGACCAGGCGGCGCGCGCGCATCAGCAGCAGCGGTACCGGGCTGGAAGGTTCGTGACGCTCGTAGTACGCGCAGATCTTGTCGATCACGCGGATCACGTCCTGACGGTCCGTGATGTCGCCGGACAGCGGCGCGGCCGCCCGTTCGCCCGCTGCAGCGTTGCCGCCTGATGAAGGGTCCGCGGCCTCGGCTGGGCCGCCGGCATCGTCCGTGCCGGCGATACGCTCGCCGAGAAAATCGGCCGCCCGCCGCAGCAGCCGCACGAGCGGCGACAGGTCGATCGAACGCGCTGCGCCGACCCGTTCGGTCAACACCGTCTCGATGCGCATCGCGCTATGCAGCGCTGCGAGCAAGGCCGTATGCGTCGCGGCGGCGTCTTCGTGCGCGTCGGCGAGCACCGCCTCGATCGAGTTCAGTGACGGCGCCTCGGCACCGTTGGCCAGCGGGACTTCACCGGTCGCATATTCGATGTCGCGCAAGGTGACGACGCCATGCACACGCGAGGACGCGAGCAGTGCATCGCGCACGTCGACCAGCATGCCGGACTGTTCGGTGAGCGCGGCGAGTGCGTTGACGCGTGCGGTCGGATCGTTGTCGTCGTCGGGGTCGAGTTGCGGATAGACGTGGTCCCAACGCTGTTCCAGCAATCCCTCAATGAGCGCGAGGCCTTCGGCGCAACCGCCGAAACCCTTGCGGTTCAGCAGCGCGCGCGACAGGTGGACCGCGACGCGCAGGTCGCGGCTCTTCGCGAGCAAATCGAGCGCCAACGCTTCCGCGATTTTCCAGTCCGGCGGCGTGGCGGCGACCACGGTTTCGCCGTACTGCACGTCCGGCTTGCCATGTACGACCTGCTCCAGTTCACGAAAGTCAGGGTCATACTCGAGGTCGTCCCCGCACGGACTGGCAGCTGATATTTCGGCAAGCATTACGCCCGCAGCAAGCGTGGCCATGTCTTGAATCGGTCTCGGATGGGTAGTCTTGAGTACCGTAAATGACCGGTACGGGTTGCCTAGCCAGCAATGAATCAGCGCCCCCGGAAATGCGTGCTAACTCTAATTAGATTGCCTATGCGCGGGTATTTCAGTGTTTTAGCGCACTTCGAACTTTCTCTCCGGCAATCCGATATGAGAATAGCACGCAGCCCGGGAAATTAAAGCCGTACCTCAATAAAAATGGAGCTTCATTAATTAAGCGAAACACTATATGCAATATCTCAAATTCGCTAATTATTTAAAACGTTGCGACTAGTAAGTCACCCAATAATTCGTATTTGTCATATGATTCCTGTCATCTTCGGACTACTCTAACAACCCTGCCCGATGGTCGATACAGCGAATCGGCGAACATATAAGTAAACGAATCAGGCGCTCTTTTTTTAAAGAATTCCGCACTCCGGTCAAGCAGGTAAACCCTGACATAAATTTTAAGGGTTAATACCAATATCAATGGAACGCGTGTATGAATTGATCCGTATCACATATTAAGTTTTATCTTGTAATTAAGAAAACAGGCCAATAGACTAACTCTGTTTCTGATGTCTCTGCCGGGTGCATGGCGGATTTCCGGATATTGAGCGCGGCTGGCGCCGGCGAATTCCTTATTGGAGAGGCGGAGGCGAGTTCCAGAATCGTTAGCGACTGGAATCCGCTGCACCTCAGAAGCGGCAAGAATGGCGGTGTGAGCAGCACGGATTCGCCCCCGGACGCGGGGCTCACCACTTCGGGGTGACAGGTGGCACATATCCAAAGCGCAGCAGCAATAGACCATGCTGGGGAAAGCGCATTGCCCGACCTGTGGCAACGGCGCACGTGTTTGAGCCATGACGAGATGGAATCGATCTATACCATCGTGCGCCACGCGCTGACGGGCTACCATCCGTCGGAACTGCAGGCGCTTGGCGAGGACAAGGAAGAGCTCATCTCGCAGTTCCTTTATTTGAAAGTATTCCGTCTCGAGACCGCGCAGACGGCTGCGCCGAACTTCCCGTTGCACAGTGCGCCTTCGACCAGCCATGCCGTGTGCGCGTACTTTCGCCGCTATCTGATCGACTGTCTGCGTAGTGCGAGCCATCAACGCAACGTGTCGCTCGATGAAGGCGACGTGATGCTCGAAATCGACCGGCAAACGGCATTTCATCCGGATCCGATCGGCTCGGTCCTGCTGCAATACGGACTGCACGAAGCCGAGGTGCGCGAATCCGCGTCGCACTTCATCGCCTCGCTCGACGACGCCGACCGCATGCTGCTCGCGGGCAGTCTCGGCTGGCTGTCAAACGAAAAAGGCGGCTTGTCGCAGGTGGCCGCGCGTTACGGCATCGCGTCATATCACTACCGGGCGCGCAAGCTCGGCGTCACCCTGAAAAAAGGCTCGATACCCGCCGACTTCGCCCGCACGGAAATCGGTCAATGGATCGAGCAGCGCCTGGGCATCGACATCACACCGGGCAATCGCATCGCCATCCTGCTGGTTCTGGGCATTCTGTCCGCGCAGTCGCACGCGCAGGAATGAGGTCGAAAGATCACGAGCACATGAGAGGTCAACGGTGCAACTTGCCACCGCAAGCCTGACGGACCAGGGCGGCCGGCCACGCAATGAAGATTCGTTCGGCGACTGGTCGAGCGAGCGGCTCTACTATTGCATCGTCGCGGACGGCGCCGGCGGACACGGCGGCGGTGACACCGCCTCGCGCATCGTCGTCGATTCCGTGCTGGCGGATTTGCGCTACCTGACCGTTGCCGAATTGCCGCCGACGGGTGAGCGGCTCGTGAGCGCGCTTGCGCATGCCAACGAGAACATCGTCGAAGAACAGTTGCGCGGTGACGGTAAGGAAAAGGACATGCGCTCGACGGCTGTGCTGCTCGCCATCGATCGCGAATGCGGTACGGCCGCCTGGGCGCATTGTGGCGACACCCGGCTCTACTGTTTTCGCCGTGGCGAGATCAGCGCCCGCACGCGTGACCACAGCATGGTTCAGGAGATGGTGGACGCGCAGTTGCTCGCCGCGGAGGCGATGCGCCATCATCCGCGGCGCAACGTGCTGTATGCGGCGCTGGGTACCCAGGATCAACTGGACATTGCGGGTGTGGACGGGACGTTCGCGCTGCGTGACGGCGACGCTTTTCTGATCTGCACCGACGGCCTCTGGGAATATGCCGACGACGCCTGCATGGGCGACGCGCTGGCCAAGGCCGCGACACCGGGCGCGTGGCTTGACGCGCTGGCCGCGACGGTGCGCGCGAGCGCCAGCGCGAATCACGACAACTTTACCGCGCTGGCGGTGTGGGTCAGTGACGATCCTGAAGCGACGGTGTTGCAACTGGCGCAGGGTTCGGCACCGGTGTAACGCTCGAAACCGTTTCGACAAGTCTCATTATCGTGTCCATCTCGATCATCATTCCCTGCTATCAGGCCGCATCGACACTGCCGCGCGCGCTGCGCAGCTGCCTCATCCAGCAGGAGGCGGCGCAGATCATCGTCGTAGACGACGGCTCGAGTGATCGCGTTCTCGACGTTGCCAGGCGCTATGCGCAGGCCGACGCGCGAGTGGAGTTGCTGCGAATGCCGGTGAACGGCGGGGTCGCCCGCGCGCGCAACTGGGCGGCCATGTACGCGTCACAAGAGCTGCTCGCCTTTCTCGATGCGGACGACGAGTACTTGCCTGGCGCCCTCGCCGCGGCCAGCCACTATCTCGGACGCAATCCGGGCGAGGCGTCGGTGCGCCTGGATGTCGAGTATGCCGGCTTTCCGCGCGAGATCGTCGAGCATCCCGAGTTCGAAAAATACGCGGGGATATTGAGCAACACGGTGCCGAGCAGCCTTATCGTCCGGCGTGCGGTGTACCGCGCAATCGGCGGATTTCCGACCGACGAGTTCTTCCGCCGCGTCGGCGGCGAAGATGGTGCGTTTTCGTGGGCCCTCAGCAAGCTGTTCGGCAACCGGCGCCTGATCGACATGAAACGGGTGCTGCAGCATCACCACCCAGGCATCCACGCCGAGCGGTTCTTCAGAATCTACATGGGCATGAAGGCCGCCGTGCCCGAGGAAGTCGTTGAAGCACTGCGGCTGTCGCAGCAGTTCGTTGCCGGCGCCGAAGCCGCGCTCGCGCAACTGCGCGCCCTGCACTCGCCCGCCGGCACGGCAGCGCAGGCCGCCCCCGCGGCCACTGATCAACGCTAGAAGTCGCCGCAGCCGTGCTGGCCGTTCATCAGCATGCAGCTGTTCAGGTTGGGCTGCGAACGGACCCGCTTCCATTCGACCGCAAGGATGTCCTGATTGTCGCCCGGTGGCGTGGTGCTGAAGAGAGGCTGGTTCGAGCCGATGCAGATGTTGGTGCCCTGCAGATTGTTTTCATAGACGAAGGTCTGCTCCTGGCTGCCGAAGAACGACTGCAGACCGCTTTGCGCGACCGGGTTCAGGATTGGAATCACCGTCAGGGTGCCGGGGACCTCGTTCACGATATAACCCACGCCGGACGTAAAGTTGGGATCGATCGGATAACTCCCTCCTGGTGAACTGGCATTCGCTGCAGAGGTGGCGGAGCCGCTCAACGCCCCCGCTGCACTGTCGCCATTGATCAATCCGCTGGACGTGACGGTGAAAGCAGGGTTGGGCGCACCGGTGAAGCGCGTCGCGCCGTCCGCGCTGACGGTCACCGTCGGCCTCGCGACATAGACGAAATGATTGCCGGTAGTGGGCACCGTGCCGCCCCAACTACAGCCCGAACCAAACAGGCAGCCGTAGAAATTAGGCTGCGCGGTGTTCGGCTGCACGCTGCCGCGTGTCTCGCCATTCCAGGTGCTCGCCCAGATTCGCCATGCGCTGCCGGCACCGATCGTGCCCGAGCCCGCGTCGACGAAGACGCCCTTCTCCATCACCAGGTCGATCGAGCCGCCCGCGCTGAGGTTGGTATTGGGACCCGCCGGCGCAGGCGCGCTGCCGCCCAGTCCGATATTGCCGGTGGTAGCGGTCGCCACCAGGTTGCCGGTCAGGGTGGAGTTCGTGGCGTCGATCGGGTTCAACTGGCCGGCGGCGGAATTGAAGGTCTGGCTCGTCAGCGGTCCGATCACGAAACCGTGCGAGTTCGAGAAGTCGACGTTGCCCGCGCCGGCCATCGCCAGCACGCCGACGTCGTTTTGCGGATCGGTCAGCGTGAAGTTGCCGGGGCCGGCGAGAAGCAGCCCGGCGGCCTGAATGCCGCCGGGGTCGCTGACATGGCCGGCCGAGAATAGTGTCAGGATCTGGCCCGGCATTGAAATGCCGGAGGGCAGCACGATCCCCTGGCTGCCCGCGCCCGGATTGGACAGCGTGAGGTTGTTCGCGAAGCTCGGGCGCGTCGGCACGCAGGGCGAGCCGCCCGACGCGCACTGTCCGTTGACGGTGATGAGCCCGGTTTGCGTGCTGGAACCCAGCACGATGTTGGGGATCGACGCGAAAGTCGCAAATGTCTGCGGATCGATGCTGAGACCCGCACCGGTGCCGAACAGGGTGATGGGCGTGGTGTCCTGCGCGGTGATCGCGAACGACGACGAATCGACCGACGCTGGCGCAATCGACAGAGTGCCTCCCGGCGACGTGAGCGTTGCGTTGGTGATGGCGAGGCTGCTCGCGCTGCGGTCGTTCGACGTGCGCAACAGGATCGAACTGGGATTGCCGGTCGATAGCGTGACGTTGTTGGCTGTGGAACCGGCAACTGGGAGCGCTAGCGGAAACTCGGCCTCTTCGCCAGCCGGCAATGGCAATCCGATCGCCACGCCCGGATCGGACGTGTTAGTCGAGCCGGCGATCCCGATCGTGGTTGAGGGACCTGTTGCGGAGATCGTGCCATTGGTAATCAGCACGCCATAGTCGCCTTGCGTATTCGGGCTGGCGGCGGCCGGACCCTTTACCGCACCGCGGATATCGATCGCGCCGCCATTGGTGGACTTTATCGCCGAGCCGTCGGCGATCAGCACACCATCAGAGAACGGGCCGGTGCCGCTGCCATAGATGCTCAAGGTGCCGCTGCCGGTCGTCACCGCGACGGCTGGCGTCTGCGCACAGTCGCACAGGCTGTTCTCGAACAACAGGCCCACCACCGAAGCGCCTGAAAAAGCAGGTCCAATACTTTGCCCGGTCAACGTGATATTGCCGCTCGCCGACTGAACCGACGAACCGTGCATGTCGAGGCCGATTCCGCCATTCATGACCGACGACACCGTCCCGGCGACGCTGATGTTGCCGCTGCCGGTGGTCAACGCCGAGCCATAAAAATAGACGCCCAGCGGTATGGCCCCGGAGGCGCCATTCACAGTGCCCGAAACGCCAATCGCGCCGCTAGTGCTCGAGACGGCGGTGCTGTTGAAGCCGACGCCCTCGCCCCCGCCCCCGCTGTCCGGCGACACATTGCCGTTAATCGAGATCGCGCCGCCGGAACTGCTGATCGAGGGCAGCGTAGCGAGCCCCGTGCCCCTGGCGGCGCCGCTACTCAGGAACACGCCCGTGCCGAAGTCGCCGAGGGCGGTACCGGTCACGCTGATCGCTCCGCTCGTGGTGCGGGCGGAGCCGGTGGCGAGCTGAACGCCTGTACCCTCATCCTCCCCATTCGAACTGCCATGGCCAGTGATCGTGAGCGCGCCGCTATTGCTCTGAATCAGGCTGTTGCCGGTGACGTCGACGCCGTCGTTGTCCCCGCCACCGGCGGTGGCCGTGCCGGTGATGTCGAGGGGGCCGCTCGTCGTCGAAAGCGTGCTGGTGCTGCCGATGTTCACACCGGAGGTCGCACCTACGAGAGTGGTGCCGTTCACGGAAAGCAACCCGCCCTGAGAGCCAATGGTCGAATAGCTGATCGCGACGCCTGACGTCGACGCGAGCTGGTAACCAATCGCAATGGCATTCGCCGGCAAGGTGCCGTCGATCCCGAGATTGCCGTTCACCGTGCTGAGGTTGGACCGGGTGATGACGACCGGTCCGTTTCCGTCTGTGTCAATCGACATGCCGCCGCCGTTGGCGGTATCCGTCGTCGAAAGCGTGCTGTCCGAAATGGAGACGCCGGTATTGGAGCCTCCGGTGGCCTGGCCTGTAACGGCGAGCGTACCGCTCGTCGTCGAAAGCGTGCTGGAGGTGCTAATGCTCACACCGGCGGCGTTCGGACCGAGGGCCGTGCCTTCCAGGCCAAGCGAGCCGGCCTCAGTGGCAATCGTCGTATAGCTGATCGCGACGCCCGACCTGCTCGTGGTCTGATAACCAATCGCGACACCGTTCGCCGGCATTGTGCCGGTGATCGTCAGATTGCCGTTTGCCGTGTTGATCCTCGACGAGTCGATCAGGACGGGGCTCGTTCCTCCGCCACCGATGGTCACGCTGCCGCCGTTGGTGTTCAGTGCGACACTGAATAGCGAAACCAGACTGGTCGGGCTGGTGCGGCCCGTGTTCGCGTCGATCACGATGCTCAACGGTCCCGAGCTCGATGAGATGCTATTGAAATTGTCCGTGACCGATCCCGACGCGCTCAGCGTGAGCGTGGCGGCCCGGATGCCAGTTGTGAGGATCGCCGCGTCGACATTGATATTGCCGGTGTCACCTTCCAGCGTTCCCGTCGATATCTTTACCGAGGTGCCGTTGCTTAGCGGCACGGTGAGCGCTGTGGTCAGAATAAACGTGCCATCCGTAAGCGGCCCGAACATGATGGCGTTGGCGCCCGCTGGGGTGGGGGCCGGCCCGACGACCCCCGCCGGCAACGTCGACACAATATTCACATCGAACGGATCGAGCAGCCACCTGCCCCCTTGCCCCTTCGCCGCCGACGCATCGATGTTCGCCCCGGTCGTGTCGAGCGAGTGCCCGGAGGTTTCGATCAAGCCGCCATTGCCGCCCTGCGCGCCACCCTTCGCCGACAAGCTGCCGTAAATCCGGCTGGCCGAGTCGCTGTAGGCCACGACGTTGCCGCCATTCCCGTTGACGAGCGCATCCGCATGCAGGCTCGCGCTGGGCGACATCCAGATGGCATTGGCGTTGCGAATGGTTGGGTCCGCGCCCGCCGCGCCGCCTCCGAAGTGCACCGTGCCGCCGCCCGCGGCGCCGCTCGCATCCACATACGCGCCGGCCAGCAGCGCCACGTCATTGCCGGTCACGTCGATCCTGCCGCCCGTCTGACCTGCGCCGCCGGTTGCGTCGAGCGTACCGCTCACCAGCGTCACGCCGTTCGTGCCGCCGTCGAGCAGGATGTGTCCGTTGCGCTCGCTCAGGCTTTGCGCGCGCACGATGCCCTGCTGGTTGATGACCGTGCCGGCCAGTGCGTCGGCCGTCTGCGCGCTCATCACCACGGTGCCGCCGTCGGCGGCCAGCGTGCCGGTGTTGCCGATCAGCGCGTTGGCCGCGCCCTGGTTGATCTTCAGGGTCGTCAGGCCATCGCCGGCAAAGTCGACGGTGATGTCATTGCCCGCGCCCAGCGCGACGGTGCCGAGCCGCGCGCTCACGGTGCCGCTGTTGCTGACGGCGCCGCCGAGCAACACGATGGCGCCGCCCGACCCGGCCGTGAGCGAACCGGCGTTGCTGACCGGCGCCACCGAAGCGCCGACAAAATGAAAGTTGCCCGCGAGGAAGTCGGCGTTGGAGATATTGAGTGTCGACGCAACCATCGAGCCGACATTCACCGATGAACCCGGCGCAAAGATCACGCCCGCCGGGTTGACGAGAAACACCTTGCCATTGGCCTGCAAGCGCCCCGCGATGACGCTGGGGTCGTTGCCCATCACGCGGTTGAGCAGCGCCGACGACGCCGACGGCTGGGCGATCCTGACCGCTTCGCTGGCGCCGATCGAAAACGTGTTCCAGTTGACGATCGCGTTGGACGACGTCTGCGTGATGTTCATCTGTCCCGCGCCAGGGGAGTTGACGCTCACCGTTCCGGCCACCACCTGCGCGCCGGTGGGGTTCGCAAGCAGGGACGGCATGTACGACGCCGCGAACAACGCGGCGACCGCGCCGGCGATCGTTCCGGCGTGCCTCGGTCGCACACTGCATGGCTTGTTCATCGCACACCTCAGAACGTCTTCGTCAATTGCATATAAAAGCGCGGGACCTTGTCGTTGCCGGTGGTGTCGGACCCGGTCGTGCGCCATGCCACCGTGCCCTGTAACGAAAAGCCGCCCGGCGCGGCCCAGAATGCGCCGAGACCGGCGCCGCTGCGCGTGATCACGTTCGGCCCCTGGTTCGGACGCGGATTGGCGTTGTACCAGCCCGTGCCAAAGTCGAAAAAGCTGAACACGGTCGCTCGCGAATCGATCGCATAGCGCCCCTCCAGCGTGGCGACGAAACCCTTGTCGACGAGTGCTTCGGACGGCGAATAAGCCCGCACCGCGTGCGGTCCGCCCAGCAGGAAGCGTGACGAACTGTCGAGCGTCGTGGCGGCCCATTGACCGGACACACCGGCGAACACGCTCAGCCGGTCGGTGAGCGCGTTGAGGCGGTTGGCAAAGAAGGTGGCGCGCAATTCGTTGCCTTGCGTGTTGCGCCCGAACGACGAGGCGTCGAGTTGCTCGGCCGCCGCGTTGCGGAAATGAAGACTGCCGATCAGCAACTCCACGTCGGCACTGTTGAAGCCGCCGCCAAAGATCGCGTCACGGCTTTCGTAGCTCAGACCGAGGCTGCCCTCCACCATCGAGCGGGGATTGTGTGCATCCACGACGCCGATGTTGTCGATCAGGTCGCGATACTCGAAATTGACGCGGCCTAGCAGGCTCTGACTGCGGGTCCGTACGAGCGGATGCGTGAGCGTCAAGTCCACCACGGTTGCCTCGCCCTGCGCGTCGAGCGACGCGAATTCCTTGCCGAGCGCATAGTTCAGCCGCGACACGGCGACCCCAACACGCGTGCCCTGTGCGTTGATTGGCGCCTCGTAACCGATGCGCCCATACAGGGTATCGCCCCGCTCGCTGCCCAGCAGCCGCAGATCGAGGTTGTCGCCGATCATGAACGGCGAATTCAGACGGGCGAGCGCGCCCAGACGCCATGTGCCGCTGGAGTCCGCGCCAAAGTTGTCGACGTCGAGCGCGAAGGTCCAGCGTTTGGCCGGCGTGACGTTAATCGTCAGATCGACCGTGCCCGGCTCTTCACCCGCCTCGATTGCCGAGGAAACCTGAATGCCCGGCAGATCGGAGAGCAGCAGCATGGTCCGCTCGAGTTCGTGCTGCTGCAGTGGAACGCCCACCGGAATCTGCGCGACGCGCGCGCGCAACAGGTCTTCGCGGATCGGCGTACCCGCCGCAACGTCGAGCCGCACGTGACCGACGCGTCCTTCGAGCACACTCAACTCGACGTTGCCGGAACTCACGTCCTGCGGTGGGATCACTACCTGGGCGAGCAGATAGCCGCGATCGCGATAGACCTTCGTGATGCGCGCGGCAATCGCTTCGAGATCGGCAAAGCCAATGCTGGTTCCGATCTTGTCCTGCACGGGCGCAAGCAGCACGTCGGCCGGAATCGTATCGTTGCCTTTGAGCGTGATGCCTTTGAGCAGGAATGTCGCGCCGGGCGCCGTCACCGGCGGTATCGCCTGCGGCACGGCGGGCAACGACTGGTTACCGCCGGGCGGCGCCGGACGCGTGTCACGCGGCGCCGTCTGGTTCAGGATGCTGCCCGCATTGGGCAGCGTCTGGCCCCACGCCAGCGCGCTGCTGCAGGACACCGCCGCGGCAATCAATCGGAGTCGGTTCATGGGTGTGGGCGTGAGTTCATTCTTGTGGTTGACGCACGATGGTCAGGCGCCAGCCACCCATCAGATCGAACGGCGCCCAGAAGAACGGATGCGCGAAACGCGGGTTGTGCAGAACCGCCAGTTGCGCCGTACGCATTGCATCGATCGCCTCATGGCCATCCGCGAGTTGCGAGTAGAAAGTGTGCATGGTCAGCGCGCTCGACTCATCGGCAACCGGCCACATCGATACGATCAGGCTCGTGGCGCCGGCGTAGAAAAACGCGCGCGTGAAGCCGAGAATCTCATCGCCGCGCGCAATCCGGCCGAGGCCGGTCTCGCAGGCCGACAGCGTGACGAGCGAAACGTTGTTGAGCTTCAGGTTGTAAATGTCTTTGGCGAGCAGCGAGTCCGGACCGTCGGCGGGCTGTGTCGCGGGCGCGAGCAGAATGCTCGAATGCAACGGGTCGATCGTGTCGGCTTGTGCGTGCGTCGCCACATGCAACACGCGGCCCGCGGGCGCGTTCTCGCGAAAGCTGACGCGGGTGGCATCGCTATGCAGAAACACCTCGTTGCGCGCGAATAAAGGCGCGATCCCCTGCACTTCCGCCTCGGCCCCAGGCAGGGCAAACGCAGCCGTGATGGTCGGATTGCCGAAGGCGACCAGATTGCTCGCGATCTGCTGCCGGCGTCGCGCGAGTTGCACCGCGACACTCGCGGAGGGTTCGAGCGCGATGGGATGGCGTTCGATCAGAAAGCCCCCGGCGCTGTGCAGCGCCTGAAACGGCAGATAGTGCAACGCACCGTGCGGCACGATGATCAGCCGTTCGTTCGCCCGCAAGCCGAGCGGCGCGATCAACAGCGCATCGAGCTTGTCGCCGTACGTCAGCGCGGCCGGCCGCCGGCGCACGATCGCGTTGCGCAGGTCGGTGACGGCAGCATCCATGTCCGCGCGCGCGATCGGCAACGTGTGTCCGGTCAGGCCGTCGCTGCGGACCACCCAGACCACCAGCTCCTTGTCGAGGCTGTGGAATTCGACAATCGCCTCGTCCGGTTTGAGCGCGCTGCGCGTAGCGGCGAGACTCGGCACCTGCCCGTTCAATTGCTGATCGTCGACGCCGGCATCGACCCGGTTGCGCACCACGTCGAGCAGCGCACGCGCCCGGCTGCGTTCGGACAGATTCCATGCGCTCTCGTAGTCGCCGGTTTCGAGTGTCAGTTCGATCGCCTCCTCGAATACCGTTTGCGTGTCGCCAAACAGACCCGTCTTGAACTCGTCGCTGCGAAAACGCGCACGGATTTTCTCGGAGTCGTCGACCGCAAGCAGGTAGGCTTCACGCGCATGCGGCTTGTCGCCGAGCGCGAGGTTGGCGCGGCCGATTCCTTCGTGGGCCCACAGGCGGTCGTAGTTCGCGTCGCTCGAGTTGCCGCTCTGGCTCAACAGCGCTTCGAAAGCACGCTTCGCTTCCTCGGGCTTGCCTTCGGCGAGCAGCAGGTTGCCTTCAATGCGCCGGTAGGCGGGCGCGAGCTCGGTTGTGGCCGGCGCGCCGGTTGCATCGAAGGTTTTGCGCGCGGCAGCCGTGTCGCCCGCCGCGATCTGCGCATTGATCATCGACATCAGCACCAGCGGCTTGTAGCGTGGCGACGCGGTAGCCAGCGCGTCGTTATACGCGGCGAGCGCCTCCTGCGGTTTGCCCCGCCGCAAGGCCACATCGCCGAGTACCTTGTTGGCGGGCGCGTAGACCTGCTCGGGCGCCTTGGGCGTCGAAGCCAGCGCATCGCGGGCGTAGCGTTCGGCGTTGTCGAGGTCGCCCGCATAGCTATAGGCGATCGCGAGGTCGCGTTTGGACAAGGCCGCCAGATCCGCGTTATTGGTTTGCCCGGCGACCACCAGCGCGCGCGCCGCGGCATCGACACTGTCGCGGAAGTCACCGCGCTCCGCGGCCGCGACCGACATGCTGCAATAGTCGTAAGCCGGCAGCTTGACGCGGTCGCGCGAGAGCAGGAGCCGTCCTTCGGACGTCAAGGTGTTGATCGTTTCGGCGTCGCGCTCACGTTCCGCGGCTTGACGAAAGCCGAACGATTCGGGCGCAAGCCCGGCGCCACTGGCAGGCTTCGCCGCAGCGGCGGACGCGCCTGCCGCGCCGGCCGCGAGCGCGCTGCCCGCCACGCTCAGGAGCAGCGAGCCAATGACGAGCGCAGCTGTCAGCCGCAAAGTGTCGATCCGTCGTGGCAACGCAGCGGCCGCGTGCTGCGACATAGTCCGCACGACGCTGCGTGCCATCCCGCTTGACAAGCCTTTGCGCTCGTTCACTTTAACTTCCTGCAAGAAGGTAAAAGGAAGCGGCTGGGACGGATGCGCGCGCGGCCCGCGGCCCGCGGGCTGCACGCAACGGTTTGCTACCCACGGGGTAAACGAATCGGGCCGGCGGATTTTGAAACCAGCGTCAGCATGCGAAGCGCCGTTCGCGCCCCCGCGCCGGACGGCTTTCAAAATATGGCCAGGTGAATCGTCTTAAAGGATGCACGCGCCTGCGCGTGAGGGTGGCGCTCGCGTGTGCCGGGCTCTGCCGTCGAACCATCCAGGGAGCCGAAGTCGATGAGCAGCCCCGACGATAAAACGGTGATCGTGCAACGGACGTCCGGACCAGACGCCCAGCAGGCCGCCGCCGAAGCGGCCGACGCCGACCGCACCGTCGTCACCCGTCCCGCCGTACAGGGTTCGAACGCCCAACATGCGCTGGCCGCCGGCACCCGCCTCGGCGAGTTCGAGATCATCGATCTGATTGGCGAAGGCGGCTTCGGTATCGTGTACCTCGCCTACGATACCCAGCTCGGACGCAACGTCGCGCTCAAGGAATACATTCCCGCCGCGCTGGCTTCGCGCGTCGGCGCAGCCGAAGTGTCGGTCAGGTCCGAACGTCATGAAGACACGTTCCGCGCGGGCCTGAAGAGCTTTATCAACGAAGCACGCCTGCTCGCCCGCTTCGACCATCATTCGCTCGTCAAGGTGTACCGGTTCTGGGAGGCCAACGGTACGGCCTATATGGTGATGCCCTTCTACGAGGGCATGACGCTGCGCGACGGCTTGCGCCGCCTTGCCGCGCCACCCGATGAAGCCTGGCTGCTCGCCTTGCTGACCCCGCTGATCGAAGCGCTGGCGGTGCTGCATGCGGCGCAGTGCTATCACCGCGACATCGCGCCGGACAACATCATGCTGCTCAAGGGGAGCGGGCGCCCTGTGCTGCTGGACTTCGGCGCGGCGCGGCGGGTGATCGGCGACATGACCCAGGCGCTGACGGTGATTCTGAAGCCCGGCTATGCGCCCGTCGAGCAATACGCCGAAGTGGCGGCGATGAAACAGGGGCCGTGGACGGACGTGTACGCACTGGCCGCGGTCGTCTATTTCGCGATTCAGGGCAAGACACCGCCGCCTTCTGTCGGCAGGCTGATGAGCGACACGTATGTGCCGCTCGCGACGTCGGCGGCCGGCCGCTACGGCGCGCGGTTTCTGCGCGCGATCGATCATGCGCTTTCCGTGCGTCCCGAACATCGCCCGCAAAGCGTTCAGGCGCTCGCGGACGAACTGGGCATTTTTATCGATTCGCCCAACGCCGCGGACGGGGCGAACGAAGACATGCCGCGCGCGCCGGTCGACGCGGTCACCGGAAGTATCCGTACAGCGACGGCGAAGACGACGGCTGCTCGCGACAGCGGACGCAAAGGGGCAGGCATTGCAGCGACGGCTGCGGGAAGCGGCAGTCAACGCAAACGGGCTGGCCTGATCGCAGGCGCCGCGGTTTGCATCGTCGCGCTTGCGGCAATCGGCGCCTGGTTTGCAACGCGCACGCCAACGGCCGACACCGCGGCGACGTCGCCTACTACGGCTACTACGGCTACTACGGCTACTACCGCTACGACAGCTGGCGCGAACACCCCTGGCGCGGCGTCGCCAAAACCAGCCGACACCACCGCGCCCACACCAGGCAATACCGTTCAAAGTCCGCCCGCCACCACGGCGGCCATCCAGAACGAGCCTGCGGCGCGCGCTTCGACTGCGCCCACCGAAGCGTCGGCGTCCGTCGCGGCGCCTGCTGCGATAACGCCGGCTGCTCCACTCGCAAACACCGCACTGCCGCCTGCCGCGTCCGCCGATACGCTGGCTCCCTACTCGCCCGCGAGCGAACTCGAGCGCATTGCGGCACTCGCCGATCCATCGATTCATGTCAGCGCCACCCAGCAGAGCACGACGGCCAGGATCGGCAAGGATCATCTGCAATTCAAACTCAACAGCAACCGCGCAGGCTACGTGTATGTCTTCATGGTCGATCCCGACGGCCAATACCTGATGCTGTTTCCCAACGGGCTCGACCGCAACAACAAGATCGCAGCTGGCCAAACGCTCTCGTTGCCGCGCGCCAACTGGCCGATGCTGGCCGGCGACCCGCCCGGCCCCAATCACTTCCTGACGCTGGTGTCGCCGATGCCACGCGACTTTTCCGCGGGTGGTCTGAAACAGGCGGCCGTGTTCGCCTCATTCCCCGCTGACGCACAGCGCGAAGCAAGCGCGCGGCGCAGCTCGCGCGATTCGCCGTTCGCGGGCAAGCCGCGCTGCGCGGCAGACGCAGCGAATTGCGTCGACGATTTCGGCGCCACCACTTTCACCATCGACGCGGTCAAGCCGCCTGGCTAGCCGCGCGCACGACGTCACCGATGGTCCGCAAGGAGGTCGCATGCGAACGGTTCAGCTTCTTGTGCTTGCGCTGACAGCGACGCTCGCTGGTTGTGCAAGCAACAATCCGGCGACGAGCGTGACCGTGGGAGGCACGCGCCCTGCCGCGGCATCACCGGCTGAACCAACGGCGCAAGCCGCACCACCCGCCGCACAGATTGCACTGCCGACACAAGAAACGCCCACGCCGTCAGCCGCGGCAACGCAGACTGGTGGACCGCTGGCTGTGCCGGCAGCGACACCGCCAGCGGGATCGGGCGCGGCCACCGGATCCAACGGCCCGCGACCCAAACCTGTCACGGGTGGCGGCTTCGCGACGCGCCACGCTTACTACGAGTCGACCGCTTTCGCCGACTTGCCCGGCTGGGACACCGACGACGTCAGCGCATCGTGGGACGCGTTTCGCCGCAGTTGCACGGTGCTGGGCGCCCGCAGCGGCTGGTCGGAGCCTTGCAATGCAGCGCGGGCGATCGACGTTCGCAACGTCGCGGCGATCCGGCAATTCTTCGAAACGTATTTCAACGCGTACCAGATCCGCAATACCGACAAATCGCTCGACGGCACGATGACCGGCTACTACGAACCCCTGCTCAACGGCAGCCGGCAGTATGGCGGCGCCTACCGCTATCCGGTCTACGGCACCCCGAACGACATGCTCTATCTCGACGCGCGACGTTTGCCGGACCGGGCGCGCGGCAGCATCACCGCGGCTCGCATCGACGGGCGCAGCGTGATACCGCTCACCGATGTGACGAGCGGCGGCCTCAAGGGTGTCTATGCGCTCGACTTGCGCGACAGCGTGCCCGATATCCGCGACAAGAAGATCCGCTTGCGGCTCGACGGCGAGCGCATCGTGCCGTATTACACGCGCGCCGAGATCGAGCGCGGCGCACTGAAGGCGCCGATCCTCGCGTACGTCGACGACCCTGTCATGCTGTATTCGATGCAGTTGCAAGGCGCGGGCAAGGTCCGCATGAGCGACGGCTCGATTCGCCGCTTTGCCTATGCGGAACAGAATGGCCGGCCATTTCTGCCGCCGGTCGCGCACAACGGCAACACCACAGCCGGCGCGCGCAAGCTCGTCGTGCGCGGCATGGAGATGGAGGTCGACGTCAGTGACGACGACGCGCCGGCCGCGATCGCCGACAGCAACGCGCCGCATGCGGACGGTGACGACGATGAGCCGGCGTCGCCGCTGCTGCGTGGCTTCAAGCTGGCGACGACCACGCCTTCGAGCGCCGGCTCGATCAAGCCGGCAGTGACGAGCACCGCTGGCGCAGGCAGTACGGGCACCGCTACGGCGGGCGCGCGCAGTACGGGCGCGGCTACCGCTACCGCAGGCAGTACGGGTGATGCAACTGCCGCCGGCGCACGTGCATCGGGCATGGCTGCGCCTCGATCTGTCTTCGCGATTTCCGACCCGAGTTATGTGTTCTTTCGCGTCATCCCGGACTCGCCGAACGGTCCGCTGGGCGCGTTGGGCGTTCCGTTATCGGCGGGCCGCTCCGTCGCAGTCGATCCGCGCACCACGCCGCTCGGCGCGCCCGTGTTCGTCTCCACGCGCGACACCCCGCAGACGCCCGGTGCGGTCAACCGCCTGATGCTGGCCCAGGATTCGGGCGGCGCGATTCAGGGCGCTGTGAGGGCTGATTACTTCTACGGCTTCGGTCAGTCCGCGCAGACCCAGGCGAGCCGCACCAAGGAGCGGCTACGCATGTGGGTGCTGCTGCCGAAAGGCTTGCATATCGCGGCACAGGAGACATCGCTGAAAACACGCGGCGTGGGGCCTGCCGCTTCGGATTCGGATTGTCTGGTCAGCGATCCCGTGCTGTGTGTCGACGACGCACCGTAGTCGTCACGCCGGGATAGGCGATTGCTTTGGTGGCTTTGATTGCTTTGATTGCTTTGATGGCTTTGATTGTTCGGATCGCCCTGATGGCTTTGATTGCCTTGCGCGGCGCTAATGACGAATGGTCAAAGGCCGCCAATTGGTTTTATCCGTCGGCGGCATCCAGTTGGCGTCGGCGATATCGGCGATCGGCTGGTACTCGCCGTTGGCCGTCTGCTCGAGAAAGCGGCACCAGTTCTCGGGAAGATCCTCCCAGTCGATGTGGAGGCAAAAGCGGCCTTCGTCGGTCACGCTCCAGCGGCCGCTCGCGCTGTGTGCCCCATGGCGCAGACCAGCGCCGTTCCAGTAGACGGTCAGGGTGCCGTCGGGCTTGTTGACCCACTGCCGGAGCGCGCCAGCGATGTTGGTTCTCAACATGGTGGAACCCGGCAGCAAGGCCAGCAATTGCTCCTTGCTGAGTCTGGGAGCGCGGGCCGCGCCGGTGGGCTGCGGATTAGCAGCGGCAACAGGTTGCTGCGCCGCGGAGGAGCTCGCCACGACGTCCGCCGATGAGGCCGGCGCCGGCCCGTACGCCGCAGCGCGTGAGGCCTGCCCGATCGGCTGGGCAGTGGCCTTGGGCGCGGCCTCGTTCGGTTGATTGACGGCGGCGGCTGCGGGCGGTACTCCGGGTGCGGGTCCGGGCGACGCGCCTTCGCTCGTTTGACTGGCTACGGCGGTGGCGGGCGGTGTTCCAGGCAACGCGCCTGATCCGGAAGCAGCCGTCGCGCCCGGTTTTGGTTTGGCCGTTGGCGCGCGGCGCGGTTCGGTTTTGCGTTTTTTTTGCGCTTCGTCGCTTTTCGTCGGCGGCGCGGCGTCAAGAACGAAGTCCACGCGCTGGATGTGAACGCGTGGCTCCAGCGGCGTGAAGCGAATGGATCGCGGTGCATGTGCCGGCCGCCGCGTCTGATCCGCTTCAGGCGCCCATGCGCTGTCGAAGCAGACAAGCGCGACCAGAGCGGATAACGCGCCGGCGCAAAACGGGTGGCTCAACGCAGTGCGCGTTTGCATTGTCGGTCCTGGCGTTGTCCTGGCGTTGTTCCGGCGTTGAAAAGACAAAAGATGTCCGGCCTGCTGCTTCACCGAAAACTAGCCTATTAGCGAGGCATTTTGCAATCCGAGCTTTGCCCGATCCCGGCGTGGTCCAAGTGATGCAAATGATCGTCAAAGGACAGATGAAGTGCGCTCGCGCAATCCATCCGTCAGGATGCCCAGGTGTCTCGGGATTCAGGGCCATTACCCATCGAGTTGCGGCGCCGGGGACCGTCGTGAAAATCATCCATTTTGGCGAGGCGGGGCACACTGCGGAAACGGTGCCTGCGCCGTCGCGCGTTAGCACTTCCGCACGGGGTCGATGATCCGCCAGGGATTTCCGAACTCGACCGGGAGCCAGTGAGTGCCAGTGAGTCATTGCAGTGGCCTGGTAAGGCTTCTGCGGCAACACAAGTGCGCCGTTGCTCGCCGCTTTTGCCTGCAATGCCGGCGTCGGATAGGCACTGGTAAAGATGGTGGCCGGGGCATGTCCTTGGGCACGAAGGCGCTCATGCATCTCGATACCCGACATCCCGGGCATGCGGATGTCGGAAATCAGGCAGGAAGTATGGGCGGCCTGCCCGGATGCAAGAAATTCTTCCGCCGACTCAACCATGCGCGCGGCGTTCAGTGACATCGTACGAATGTATAAGTGAACCGGGCAATGTGCGCGCCGGTCGCCGTGCATCACTTTCGCACCTCCTCCTTCATGGCTGGCGGAAGGCTGAACGAGAACATCGCACCACCCTCAGGGTTATTGGAGGCCCAGATTTGCCCACGGTGGGCGTCAACAATAGAACTGGAAATAGCGAGCCCCATTCCCATGCCGGAACTGCGTGTCGTAAAGAACGGTTCAAAGAGTTGCGGAAGATTAGCCTCCTGGATGCCCGCCCCCGAGTCCCTTACCGCCACGACAACATTGCCTTCAGGGTCAAGGCGGGACTGGACGACAAGTTCGCGCCTGCCGTTGACGCTCGCCATCGACTGCAGAGCATTGGTGATTAAATTGACGAGCACCTGCTGGAGCTGCACACGGTCGCCCAGTATCAGCGGCAGCCCCCTGGCAAGACGACGTGTCAGCGAGCCACCCTGGCGCTCAATATCCCGCCGGATAACGGCAATCGCCTCCTCGACCACGTCGTTGATTGGAATCGGCGCCCGCTCCGGCGGCCCCCCCTTCATGAGTGCCCTTACGCGTTGCACGATTTCTGCAGCTCGATTTCCCTGGTCCGTCATCTGGCTCACGCAGCTCTCGATTTCCTCCATGTTCGGAGGCTGGCGATGCAGCCAGCGCAGACATGCTTCACCGTTCGTTACGATGGCGGAAAGGGGTTGCCCCACTTCGTGGGCAATTGATGCACTCAGCTCACCAAGCGCTGTTATCCGGCTTACGCGTTCAAGTTCGCTTTGCGCATGCCGTAACTGCTCCTCTGTTTGCTTCGCCCGCGTCACGTCCATCACCGCCCCGATGACCTGTCTGCTATCCCGCTGACCGTTCGCTTCCCTGCCAACGATGTGGAGGTGCTTGATGCGTCCATCAGGAAAAAGCAGACGATGCTCGATGTCAAAGTCGACAGCGAAACCGCGCGCCTTTGCAATCTTCTCCTCAAACAGGGGTAGATCGTCTGGATGTACCCGCCGCCTGACCAGCTCAATGTTGGGCGCGACCGCCAGATCGTATTCGAAGATAGAAAAAGTCTCGTCGGACCAGAAGAGTTTGCCATTTGAGACATCCCAGCCAAAACTGCCGGTCCTGCTTAGCTTCTGCGCTTCGGCGAAGTACTGTGCCTGACTCTTTCGGAGCAGCTCCTCGGCGCGCCTGCGTTGCGTGATGTCATTGTTGGTCTCGAGCGTGGCCAACGGGTTTCCCGCGCCGTCGCGCTGCAGCGCCCAACGACTCGTCACGATTATCTCGGTGCCATCCCGCCGCGTGTGAATCAACTCGCCTTCCCACTGGCCGTCGCGAAGAAAAATCCTCTGGAGCTCATGTCGAGGCAGCGGGAACACCGAACTCAGAAATTCGTCAATGGACTTCCCAATTGCCTCTTCCTTCTTCCATCCATAGAGTGTCTCTGCTGCCTGATTCCAGTATGTAATCACGTTGTTCTTATCACGCACAATGATAATGTCGTGTGTCAGCTCCAGCAGCTGCGCCTGCGCGCGCTGCATCTTCTCAACGCGGCCAATCCGCCTGACAAGGGTAGTGATTGCGATTGACGTGACGAGAAAGGCAACAAGGGAAAAGGAATCCTGGGGTTTACTGATGTGGAAGCTATTGACAGGTTCCGTGAAAAAATAGCTGAGCAACACGGCGCCAACAACCGGGAAAATAACCGATGAGATGAAGCTGTCCAGCAGGGACAGGAGAACAATGACAACCAGAAGGAAGAAGCCAGCGGTGCTCTCTTCCTGGTTCAGAAAGACACAGGTTGCAGTAACGGCTCCGAGCGCGATACAGCCTCCGAGCCACAACGTCGCCAGATATCGCAAGCCTCGGCTTTCATGTGAAGAAACTGTCGCCCGCACAGACCGTCTCCCTTTGGCACAACTGCACACCAGCCGCTTGCATCGTCTCCTGAAAGCAGCCGACGCTTTCGACTTCTCCGGCTGTCCGGTTCTCATGCCCGCGATAACTCAGGCTGCCGGGGGAACAGACAAGCCCTGTATCGGTCCGGGACGCGGAGAGCTTTTGCCTGCTTTCTCGCAAGTTCGACACCGGTCGATAAATCGACTGTGATGCAAACAAAGGTGCGAGGAGAACTATCGGCGTACAGTTTACAGCGTGACGCGCATCAGGGCTGCACCGGGACCACAAAGGGGTGCAGGCCCGGCTGGGTTTCCTGACCCGCGCGAGGCCATCCTGCAGCATGAGGAGACAGGAGCGTGGACGAGTCGAACACATCGATGAACTGGTTTCCCAGTCCCGATCGGGACGCCAGCATCATGTCCGTGTGGGACCGTATGGTTCAGGGTGATACGTCGCGCGCGCGTATCCTGCGAGGCGTGGTCGATCGCTCGTGGCATCGCTGCCTGGACGGCCACGTCAGCCCGGGCCTCGATTGCGCTCCGCCACCGCTGGAAGAGGAGCGCCTATTCGATTTGCGCGCCAGAAACGAGCGGCTGCTCAGTGCCAGCCTGCCGACGATCCTCCAGACGCGCGAATTCCTGTTGCAGACCGGCACCGTGTTGTTGTTGACCGATGCCGACGGCATGATCCTCGAATTGGCCGGCGATCAGAGCAGCTGGGAACCCGCCGGCGAAATCCGGCTAATTCCCGGCTGCGGCTGGACCGAACTCAATTGCGGTACAAATGCGATCGGCACCGCGCTGGCGCTGGGGCAGCCGGTCCAGATCCATGGTGCCGAGCATTTCTGCGAAGGCATCAAGCGCTGGACCTGCTCTGCCACGGTGATTCGCGACCCACTGGACGGCTCCGTGCTCGGCGTGATCGATCACTCCGGCCTGGCGCAAAGCTACAACCAGCAAAGTCTGGCATTGATCGTTTCACTGGCCGCACGGATCGAGAGCCGGCTCGGCAAGGTGGCGATGGAACGCCGTCTGCGGCTGCTGGAACGTTGCACGGGCTATGCCGGACGGGCGCATGGGATCATCGTGACCGACGAGCGCGGGCGGCTCGTGCAGGCCAACTCGCGGGCCCTGGCTGCCCTTGCCCGACTGGGCGTATCAACCGGCATTCATCATGTGTTCCCGCGACCCGAACTCGCGATGATTGCGCGGGGTGTCATGCCGCCGGTAATGCCCGACTGGCTGCGGCAGGTACAGATCGAGGCCATCAATGACGGGGCCGACACGCTGGGCTTCCTGCTGGTGATTTCGGCTGCGAGCAGGCGTCCTGACTATCGATCCTTGCAATATCCATGACTGCATCACGAGATTCAGAATCGCTTGTTTTAATTTGACGCGTTTTCGCCAATCGCAGGCAGGCTGAAGTGGAAGACGGCACCACGCCCTGCATTGTTGGATGCCCACACCCGCCCTCCGTGGGCTTCGATGATCGACCGGCAGATCGACAATCCCATGCCCATTCCGTCGGGCTTGGTGGTGAAGAAAGCGTCGAACAGCCGATCTGCGTTTTGCGGATCAATGCCCGTCCCCAAATCCCGTACAGCAACGACCACATGCCCCCCGTTGTCGTGACATGACTCAATCAGTAGTTCACGCGGCGCGTCGCCGATGTCGGCCATCGCCTGGATACCGTTCATGACGAAATTGATGATCACTTGCTGAAGCTGGACCCGATCGCCGAGGAGCGCAGGCAATTCGGGGGCGAGCTTGAGATGCAAGGAAACGCGATGATTTAGAACCTCGCGCTGAACCAGGGACACAACGTCGTTGACCACATCGTTGAGTTCCAGCCGCGTCTTCTGCGGGTTAGCCCTCTTTGCGAGCGAGCGGATACCCTGGACGATTTCTCCCGCGCGCCGACCTTCGCCGATCATATGCTCCACGCACGCCCGCACCTCCTCCGGCTGCGGCGTCCGGTGGCCGAGCCATCGCAGGCAGGCCTCGCCGCTGGTCACGATCGCCGTGAGCGGCTGGCCTACTTCGTGGGCAACGGATGCACTCAGCTCCCCGAGGTTTGCCACGCGAGTGGCCTGAGCGAGTTGCGCCTGCAACGCCTGCAACTGCTCCTCCGCCCGCTTGCGTTCGGTCAGGTCGAGCACAAAGGCGAGGCCCGTTTCCTGCGAGCCTTCCACTATCGCCGAGCCCACCATGACCGGGACACGTCGGCCATCCTTGCGGATATATTCCTTCTCGAAAGGTTGGCACGTACCGGTCCTCCGAAGCTCTTCGACGTGCTGCGCGTCTGCGGCGCGATATTCCGGCGGCGTCATGCCTGCCCAATTGATGTTGCCGGACAACAGATCTTGCCGGGTATAGCCAACGATCTGCAGAAATGCGTCGTTCGCCTCGCTGGCATTCCCGGCAAGGTCTCCAAAGAAGATCCCGATGATATTGGAGTCGATGAGGCGGCGGATGCGTGCTTCCCGCTCACGAAGCGCAGCGTAGAGCATCGCGTTCTCCAGCGAGATTGCCGCCTGTGAGGCCAGCAGTTCCAGCACGGTCACACGTTCGGGCGTGAACGCGTGCGTGGCCAGATTGTTCTCCACGTACAACAGGCCAATCAACTCGGAGCGCCGCATGAGCGGCAGGCACAACACCGACTTCGGCTGCCGGCGGCTCAAGTAAGCGTCGGCCGAAAAAGGATTCGATTGCCTCGCATCATCCAGCAGCACCCGCTCCTGGCAGCGCCGGACGTAATTGACGATGGAACTCGGCCATGCCGCTGCGGGCGCTGCTGATCCCGGCGGTTCCGATGCGCAGGGGACCTGGTTCAGGAGCCGCCGCACGTGAACAGTCTGCTGCTCCACGCTCGCTTCGGCCGCCAGGACCAGGCTCTCGTTGCGTGCGAGCAGCAGCTGGCCGGTCTGCGCACCGGCATTTTCCAGCAGGATGTGCATCAGCGTGTCAACCAGGTCCTCCAGCACGATCTGGCCAGAAATCGCCTGCGACGCCTTGGCCACCGACAGCAGATCCAGCCGCCCCACATTGCTGGGCGACGTGGCGGACGATGACTCCGGCTGTTCATGCAGCGGCGGCGTGCGCTCGTCGAGTTGCCGGATCTCGCCGCCGGTGCCCCAGAGCGCAAAGCTACGGCGCTCTTCCTCGAGATGGGTGTGCTCGGTGGTCGTGGACCCTCGGGCACGATCAAATTCAAATCCTGCAGCAAGCTCGTGCGCGAAGCCTTCTTTTGCCCGGAAGGTGATGAAGCCGTGCTTCTCGACCAGGTCGCATGCGAGCTTGAGGAAACGATCGCCCTCGCTATAACTGTGGAAGACCGGGCCGAGGATCGTCCCGAGCCAGTTATACGCTTGCGAGATAGGGCCGCTCATCCCGTACCGCAAGCTGACGTTCACCATGCGGCACACCAGCAAGCAAAACACATGCAGGTCGGTAAAGTAGGCGGCCTCCAAAGGAATCGCAAGCACCTCCATGGCGGTCCGCAGTTCCGGATCGGTCATCAGCGGCAAGTCAATCAAAGCCTCGATCGGACGTCCCTCCAGATTGCGCAGGACCATTTCATATTCGGCCTCTACGTGTTCCCAGGTCGGGTGTGCCGGGATGTTGATGCCAAACAGCATGCCGCAGGCGCGCGCACTGGCCACGGCCTGTGAGTTTTCCGACTTCATCACATGGAGCAGGACCTTCAGGTGGTAGACGGCGGCCCGGTCGAATTTCGACGCCGTGCGCTGCAGCAACTCCGCAATCAGTCGCTCCGCGTGGTCGAAATCGCCGGTCAGAAACTCACACTCCGCGCTCGCGAGCCGCAGGTTGAACATGAGTTCGTATCGATTGCCCCAGTCCTTTTCATCGAGCAGCGCGATGCCGGCCGCAAGATATACGCGCGCCGACGCATAGGCTGCCGACGCCTTGGCCTTGCGCCCGGCACGCAGGTCGAGCGTCGCCACCTGCGCCTTTTCATCCCGGTCATCCAGCAGCGCGGCGCCCCGATTGAACTGGTTCGCGACATCGAACAGATGCTCGGTGAGTTCGTCCGCGGTCAGGTTCGTGAGCAGTACCCGGCCGATTCGCAGGTGGACTGCAGCGTGCTGGGTTGCGGAAATCAGTGAATAAGCCGCCTGCTGGATCCGGTCGTGCAAGAACTTGCCGCTGCCGTGGGTGCGCAGAAGCAAACGCTCGCGCACCGCCGCCGCGAGGCACTGCTCAGTCTCGGTCGCTGATTTCCGGCTGACCAGCGCGAGATGTCGCAACTCGAACGTGTTGCCCAGGCATGCGGCCAGCTGCAGCGCTTCCCGTGCTGGGGCGGACAACTGGCGCAACTTACCGACCATCAGGTCGACGACATTGTCGGCAAAGTCCTTCGCCTTGATCTGATCCAGGTCCCACTGCCAGACCCAGTGTCGCGAGTCATGCCGCAACAACCCCTCCTTATGCAGCGTGTCCAGGAACTCGATAAAGAAGAACGGGTTGCCCTCGGTACGCTCATAGACCAGCCGCGTGAGCGGTTCGCAGACGACGGGCGACGCATGGAGCGTATGGGCCACCAACTCGTTCAGATGCACGACCGACAGCGGTGCGAGTTTGAGGTCCGTCACCGGTGCGCCG
Organism: Paraburkholderia fungorum; assembly: GCF_046027605.1. Lineage (GTDB taxonomy): Bacteria > Pseudomonadota > Gammaproteobacteria > Burkholderiales > Burkholderiaceae > Paraburkholderia > Paraburkholderia fungorum_F. The sequence continues at coordinate 107,632 of NZ_JAQQEF010000013.1, read as the reverse complement.
CTGTGGCGGATCGTCTCGAGGGTGGTCACGAGCGGATGCGATGCGTCCACTTCGTTATCGCGGTAGGCGCCGATCAGCAGCAGATAACGCGTGTCCGGGTGCGTGATCAGGTCCTCGATGAACGTCAGGCTGGCCGCATCGGTCCACTGCAGATCGTCCAGGAAAACGACCAGCGGGTGTGCCTCGCTCGCGAACACCGTGACGAATTGCCGGAGCACCATCCGGAACCGGTTTTGCGCCTCGCTCGGCGGCAGCGCCGCAACAGGCGGCTGGGGTCCGATGATGATCTCGACCTGCGGCAGCACATCGACAATCAGCTGGCCATTCACTCCGACCGCGGCCTGGATCTGTTGCCGCCAGCCGGCAATGTTCGTCTCGCTTTCGGCCAGCAGTTGCCGCACCAGTTCGCGAAACGCCTGCGTGAGGGTGGCATACGGAATATCGCGCTGGTACTGATCGAACTTCCCCGAAATGAAGTAGCCGCGCTTCGCGACAATCGGCTTGCGCAACGCGTCGACCAGCGCCGACTTGCCGATGCCCGAATAGCCGCGGACACTCGCCAGCACCGCCTGGCCGGTTGACGTCATGTGTTGGAAAGCGTCGAGGAGCCACTTCGCTTCCTCATCGCGTCCGTAAAGTTTGCGCGGCACCTGGAAGCGCTCCGGGATATCTTCCGTACCGAGCGGGAATGACTCGATCCGGCCCGAGGCCAGCCATTGCGCGAGACACCGGTCGAGATCGGCGCGTAGCCCGTACGCACTCTGGTAGCGGTCTTCCGGCAGCTTGGCCAGGAGCTTCATCACGATATCCGACACCGGTTGCGGCACCTCCGGCACGATCTCATTCGGTGGGGGCGGCATGCGGGCGATATGGCAATGCGTCCATTCGAGCGGATCGTTCGCCTCGAACGGCAACTGGCCGCTCAGCATGCGATAGAGCAATACGCCCAGCGAGTAGAAAGAGGTCCGGTAGTCCACCGGACGATTCATGCGACCGGTTTGCTCGGGGGACACGTACGCCCAATCGCCCACGGGTACGGCGACGCCCTCTGGCGAGACGGTGTTGGATTCCTGAGCCGTGGTGAGGGTGAAATCCACCAGGAGAATTTGCCCAGTCGCCGGCATAACCAGAATATTGGCGGGCCGGATATCCCGAAGGATGACCTTCGCGCTGTCGATGCCCGCCAATGCATCGGCCAGATGGTGGCCAATGCGCAGGCAAAGCGCCACGTCCATGCGCAGCTCACGACCCAAAACGGCTTCGAGCGACTCGCCCGCAAAGTGTTCCAGGATCAGCGCCAGGCCGTCGCCTTCTTTGACTAGCGCGAGCGGTTTCGCAATACCCGCGACATTCAACGATTGAAGCAGCAGGTATTCGCGCTTCAAACGAGCGGATTGGACTGCTTCTGCGGGTTCCGGAGGGCGCTTCAACAGCACCGGCATCCCGTCCGTTGTGCGGCGGCCACGGTAGAGATCCGCGCCCGCTGTCGCGCAGATCCGCTCAAGGATCTGACAGATCGCGATGGTCATTGCCCCCCCAGTTTTTTCGTCGGTGAACTGGCCTTATATCTCTATCTGGCATTTCGACTGTTAAGCGGGCACAGGCCCGCATGTATCTCGGTCAAAGTGATCACTTCGCGAACCGCAACGATTGACGACTAGTCTACTCGGTCGAGAATCGGACGCCAGCTTCCCGGTCGGCAAGCGCTGGCTATTCCTCGCCGCCCTCGCCCACATTCACGAATGGCGACCAGAAAATGGGGTGCGCGAAAGCCGGCTCGTTCGCGCCGTCGAGCATGGACGTACCTTTCTCATGGCTTGAACAAAACCGCGAGTCAGGCATTGCCCTCGCGCAGCACGACAGAGAAGTCCTGCTTGAGAACGGCAAATGAAACCTGTTTTCTCGACCCGAGCATCTGAATCCCCTCGCTCGAATGTGAGGCATCCTGCGTAATCGAATGCTGAGCAACGCGGGACCAAGGGTGTGGATCTTTTTTTGTGGCTCCTCGCCAACCCGTAAAACATCTTCAGTACTCATGCATGCCCGGCTCGTGTCCCGCGCAGATCGCCGGTCGGACAACAGAATCAGAAGTAAGGAATTTCACTAGAGCGATTTGCAATGACGGCGCAGATCCGCGGCCCATTTACTAAGTAATTCAACGTAAACCGTTATTTTTCTAATTCTTTCCGTGTATCGACACCCTGCCGGAAAAAACCACCGCGCTACACCACCCGCCGTTTCAAACACCCCTTTTAGTGACCGTGCGAAGCTCCCTGTACTGCCACCAGCCGGAGGCAGCTCAATCGGGAGTTTTTACAATGTTAGACAGCAACCAGACAGCGAACGCCCGCGATTCTTTCGGGGCATTTTCCACTCCAGCAACGACGGGCCACCGGTCCGACACATCGTCATCGGGCAGAAGCGAAGCGCGCCTGCCATTCACGGTACGTGTCGTCGATAACGATGAAGCGCTGGCGCGCGCACTCAGGATGCGGCAGGCCGCCTACCAGCGGCACGTACCGGAGTTCGCACGAACGATGGATCAGGAAGAGCCGTACGATCGCGATCCGGGCGGACTCGTGCTGCTCGCCGAGTCCAAGCTGGACCGCAGTCCGGTCGGGACGATGCGCATCCAGAGCAATTGTTACCGTCCGCTCGCACTCGAGCAGTCGCTGGAACTGCCGGACTGGTTGTCCGGCCGGCTGGTCGGCGCCACGCGACTTGGCGTGGAAGCCGGCGAGCCAGGCCGGATGGTCAAATTGGGGCTCTTCAAAGCGCTGTATCTATACTGTGTACGTGAACAGATCGACTGGATGGCCATTGCAGCCCGGACGCCACTCGACCGTCAATACGCAGCTCTGCTTTTTCGCGACGTTTACGGCGATAAAGAGTTTATTCCGCTTGCCCACGCAACCAACATCCCGCACCGTATCATGGCGTTTGAAGTGGCCACCACCGAGCGGCGGTGGAGCGCTGCACGGCACCCGCTCTACGAGTTCATGCTGGTGACGCACCATCAGGACATCGACCTGAGCGCGGCGCCGTCACTGAACTGGACCCGCGGCGCGGCTCCGTTCGGGGATCAGGCAAGGTCGTTCGGCTCGCTGCAGAACAGCGCGGATGCCGCGGTCGTCTAGTTTGCCTGCCTTGATCGAGTTGGTCGTAGAGCGGCGGTCGGATCGATACACAAGACCGCCTCATGTTAAATGCTGAATTTGCCGTAAAGAGAAGGAAGCATCGTCAGCGCCTTTCCCGTGCTGGCGATGCTCGACGAAGCCCCGCCGCCCGAACGCGCGACGTGACCGGCGGGAAAGATGACAACGTTCCACCTTGATGGGCAGGCTTGAATGGAATGGTTTGAAGGCATGCGGTATCGGACCTGGAGCCGTTCCGGCCTGTCGATTAACGCATTCTCGCAGTTGTTTTGCTACTATGCGGTCCCTGTTGCGATCGGCATTCTGTCACTGCTCGTGTCGCTGTACCCGGCTGCCACACCCGCGCCCGAGAGCGGCGTCCCGCTGACGATGCGCATCCTCAGCGATCCGGACGGCCACCTCGGCGTGGACACCGCCGCGCTCGCGCTTCGATCCCAGCCTTTGCAGACAAACTACGACACGCGCCTCAGCGAGGCGCCGATCTGGTTCGAGATCCATCCGGCCCAGTCGGAAGCGGCGGCGAACGCCACGACCACGTTGTTCCCATCCCGCCATATTCAGCAGATCGCCTGTTTCGACGCCGTCACGCAGGTCCCGATCGGCAGCGTATCGCGGACCCTGGCGTCGTCGGGCGAAATGACCCGCTCAGGCAGCGGCATCGCGCTCGTCGTCGAGGAGCCTCATGGCGTGATTTGCCGGGCCATCTTCAGCGGACCCGCGGTGCTCAGCGCGTCCCAGCTGTCGGCGGACGAGCTGAAACGAAGAAACGACACCTTCTATCGCCGCTCCGGCCTGCTCGAGGGCGGCCTCGTGACACTGGCCGCCTTCGTGCTGATTACGGCGATCGTCAACCGTGACTGGGTCTATGTGCTGTTCGCCGCGTGGCTGTTCGGTAATTTGCGCCTCGGTGCGATCTCGATGGGATGGGACGACCAATGGCTCGGCTATCCAATTCCCTTCGGCTGGATTTCGCTGATCCGCAAGATCACCGTGCCGGTTTATTACATCTTGACCTGCACGCTCTTTCAAACGCTTTTCAAGAACGATCTCTCCCGGGTGGGATATCAGCGCCTGTTCCAGACGGTGCTTTTGCTGGGGCCGGTCTTGCTGCTGGCATCGATACTGCTGCCCGTACCCGTTTATCTTCCGGTGATGTGGGGCATCGCCAGTTTCGCGATCGCGGTGCTGGTATTCATGCTCACCCGCATCCTGACGGTCGCGCCGTCGAGAACCGCGCTCTGGTACAGCGCGGCTCTGGCCGTCGCGCTGCTCGCGAGTCTCTCCGAGGTCGCCAGCGCCGTCTTCAAGACGCATGTCTTCTTTCCGGCATTCAATAGCGTCACCGCGGCGCTGGTGTCCAGTCTGATGGCAGCGCTTGCGATCGCCGAGCAGATCCGCGCCGAGCGGGCCGAGCGATTGCGCGTGCAGGCCGAATTGCGCCACGCCTATGAAACCACGCCAGTCGGTCTTTTCACGCTGGCCTCGGACGGCAGCTTCGTACGCTGGAACTCGGCGCTCGAAACCATGCTGGAGATGAAAGGCGGCACAGCCGGCCGGCACTGGGACGACTATTTCGCCGCCGACAGCTGGCAACCGATCTATAGCCGTGCACTGAACAACGACTCGGCCGAGGTCGAATTGTCGCGCCACGGCAGCGCCGTCGTCGCAGACGCCGCGAGCGCGCCTGGCGCCGGCCTGCCCACCTATGAAGGCGTGCTCGCCGCGCCCAGGTCCGGGGGCGACACACGGCGCCACTATCTGGTCAGGGCCGCCTACGCGGGCTCGCAACTGGAAGGCTCGATCCAGGACGTCACCGAGCGGCATCAGGCGATCGGTACCTTGAGCTTTCTGGCAGATCACGATCCACTGACCGGCGCGTTGAACCGGCGCGGTATCGACAAACAGATCGGCCGCACGGAAAACGCAGCGGAGGAGCCGGCGGGCTCGCTCATCATCGGTTACCTGGATCTCGACCGCTTCAAGCTGATCAACGATCTGTTCGGCCATCACATTGGCGACGAGGTCCTGAAGCAGGTCTGCCTGCGCATCGAATCGCAACTGGGCCCGAACGACCGCGTATGCCGCATCGGCGGCGACGAATTCGTCATTCTGTTTCGCGAGCCCTCGATCGGGCAGGCCGAGTCGATTTCGCAGACGATCATCGATGTCATCGACTGCGAGCCCTACCGGATCGGCCGGCGCGCCTTTCACGTCCGCGCGTCGCTTGGGTTGATCGAGGCGCCCCCGGGGCTCAGCGCCGAAGATGCGATCTCCACCGCCGACGCCGCCTGCCGGGAAGCCAAACTGAACGGCAGCGGGCGGGTGGTCGTCTATACGCGCGATGCCGCCATGTTCGTCGAACGCGCGCGCGATCTGGATCTCATCGAACGCTTTAACGGCGAGTTGCCGTTGGCCGGGCTGTTCCTCGAAATGCAGCCGATCATGTCGCTGAAGACCCCGTACGACGCGCTCGATTTCGAGGTGCTGCTGCGCATGCGCGCGCCGGATGGCACCATCATCCCGCCGTCCAAGGCGATCGCGGCCGCCGAGGCCAATGGCACGATTTCCGCGCTGGATAAATGGGTGATGGAAACCACCTTGGCCTGGATCGAACAGCATCGCGCGAAGCTCTCGCACACCCGCTTCATTTCGATCAACGTGAGCGGCGCGTCGTTGAATGACGAACACTTCGTTGCGGAGCTCGGCGAGTTGTTCCTGCGCTACCGCAGCGCGGTACCGATGTTGTGCATTGAAATCACGGAAGGCGTGGCGCTGCACGATCTCAACAATACCCGGCGCCTCGTCGACAACCTGCAGCGCCTCGGCGCAAAGGTCGCGCTCGATGACTTCGGCGCCGGCTACACATCGTTCCCGTACCTGAGGGACCTGCCTGCCGACGCATTAAAAATCGACGGCGGTTTCGTGCGGGATATGCAGGAGCTTTCGGCGAACGCCGCGATCGTCGAAGCCATCATCGGGCTGGCGCGCAACCTTGGCATGCAAAGCATCGCGGAGTGGGTCGAAGACGCGCAAACACTTGAGATCCTGCAGGCGATGCGGGTCGATTACGTGCAGGGCTTTGTGATCGCCCGTCCCCAGTCGCCGGAGGTGATCCTGGCGGCAACGTCGGCTGCCGATTTCATCAAGGACCCCGCGATTCTTGCCCTGATCGGGCCGCGAATCATGCCGCCTTCGCACGATGGCACCGCAACACAAGCGCTGCACTAACCACTGCGCCCGTGCGCTGCACGGCGCGAGCGCAACGCGGGCGATTCATTTGCAACAGGAGGTGCGGCCCGCATCCCGCTCTGATCGGCTTCGACGCTGCGAAAGAAGCGCTCAACGCGGGAAGTAGATCGCAATGAAACCAGGATTCTGCCCCGTGGCGCCGCTCGCCGGAATGCCCTGTTCGACCAGCACGGTTTGCTGTGCGGCGTTGTGATAGAGCTTCAGCCGGATCGTCTGCGGATCAGCCGGCTGACTGCTGTCGAGATAACCGGCCTCCGACAATAACGAGGCCGCCTGCGCCGCGGTAAAGCTCTGGTTGATCGTCGTGACGGTGGTGGAAGGATTGCCGTCGAATACGTTGTCGGAGAAACTGCCATCCGCGTTGATCGTCAACGTCGAGGAAGGCGACGGCGCACCTTCGGCTTTCGCGCCGCAGTTTTCCCAGCCGTCGAATACGGCGCCGGCGGCGCCCAGCGTCGTCCAGTTCGCGGACGGCGTGGCCGACACGCTCCAGCTATTGTCCAGTAGCACCGCCACACTCTTGATGTTGACGCCGGCGTTGACCCCGGCCACCGTGCCGATACTGTTCGTCACCGCCGACACGCATGCCGTGCCGGCGCCCGGCACGCCGGCTGCCAGATGCGTGGAAACGAGCGGATTGTTGCCGGCCGTCAGCAGCGGCGCGACGACCGGACTGATCAACATCGCATTGGTGGTCGTTGTCGCGGCGCTGAGCGACAGCGAAACCGCATTGACGCTGCCGAGCGTCAAGCTATTCGGATAGACCGAAACATTCGCCGGGGCGGCCGGGGCGGCGCCGGCACCCGACGTGCCCGGGCCACCGTCGCCGCCACCGCCACCGCAGGCGGCAATCAGCGCGGCGGCGCACACGGCGGCGGTGCATCCCCCTGCTTTCTGCATCACGGCGTTCACCCTCGGCACGCGGCGTCTCAAGGTTGCGGCAGCAACGTCGCGGACACGCCGGCCGCGTTCGCGATGAAGACGTTGTTGGCATCGTCCTGCAGCAGATAGCCCTGGCTCACGAGTGCGTTCGCCGCGGCCGCGACCGCCGCCTGATACTTGGACCGGCTGCCGTTGTAGAGCGTCGCCAGCGTCGCGCGTGAATCGGTGCCGCCGGCCTGCGCGGCGGTATTCACCGCGAACGGAATCGCGCCGCCGTTGGAAATGCAGCCGTCGCCGATTGCATGCCCCGCGCCCCGATAGTTCCAGCCGGTATAGGTGGCGAGCGGCGCGCTGACGTCGGGCACCAGCACACCGGTCGTCTCGTTGCCGTTGGCATCCACCTTCGGCACGAGAATGGTGTAGGCCTGCGCCGTGTTCACCACCGGCACCGCGTTGCTATAGTCGGTCACGAACAGCTGGTTGTATTCGCCGTTGAAGGTCAGTTGCAGCGGCGTGGGCGTCGCGGCCGGTCCACTCGGCACCGTCACGTTGGTCAACGACGGGAAGCCGAGCGCCGTCTGGGTCGGCGCGACCAGATTGCCGGAGGCGACCGTCGGATACTGCGACGCGGGCGGCGGCGTGCCCTTGCCGACCCAGTTGACGAGAGCCGGAATCAACGCGCGTTCGACCGGCGTTTCCTCGACCGGCGAGCCCGGCAACTGGCACTGACTGCCCGCGGCGGGCACGATGAAATTGCCGGTTGTCACGCCGCTTCCGCCGCCGTGCTGAGTGCCCGCCACCAGGTAGTAGCGCACGGTCGGCGGCAACTGGATGTCGTTGCCGCGCCCGTCGGTGACCACCAGCGACGCCGCCCCGCCCCACCATTCGAACGAGCCGTCGAGCTGCATGATCTTCGGGCAGGTGTTGGTTGCCGTGCACTGCTTCAGGATACCGTCGGAGGCGCCGCTCACAGGGTCGGTCATCGTGGCGTAGGTGAACGGAAACTGGAAGCCCGGCATGAAGTGATCTTCATGCTGTTTCGACCAGCGTCCCGGCTGCGCGAACGCCGCATTGGTCCACGTGCGGCGCGCGGCGGAAATGATCGGGAACAGGCCGTCGAACACGATCTTGCCGTTCTTGTCCGCGTTGAAGCCCTGATACAGGAAGTCCTTCATGAAACGGCCCGATTGCGAGATGCCCTCGCCGATCGCAATATCGAAGTTGGTACTGGTCGAACATGACGACGCGACGCATCCCGCGTTCTTCAGATCGTTGAGCGGATTCGCGCCACCCTGGGCGTCGGCCGTCTCGTAGCGCAGGAACGACACCAGGTCGCGCAACGCGGCGAAGCCGATTCCGTCGACGGTCGGCGCCGCGGCCTGATAGACGAAACTGTAAATGGTCCCGGCGTCAGGCGGAACCTGCGCGCCGTTCGGGCCCGGCACGGACGCGGGCGGCGTGAACGTCACCGAATAATTGCCTTCGTAGACATTGTTCGGCGTACTGACGTAGCTCCATGTCGTCACCGGCTGGGACGGCGCGGTATAGGTTTCGAGGCCGCCAGGAATGCTGCCATACGCGGTGAGCCACGACTGGCGCGCGGTGAACGTGACCGAGGTCTTGTCGTTGAGATTGGCCGGCGGATACGTCAACGGAATTGTGGTGGGTGGGCCGCCCGCATAGTCCGGAATGAATTCCTCGCGGCTCATTCCTGTCATCGGCGTGCCGTCCTTGTTGGTCGCAACGGGGAAGCTGGCGCCGAGCAGGCCCGCGCCGGCGGTCGTGCTGTTGCCGGTGACCGGAACGTCGCCTTGCCAGCCGCTCCACAGGATCGTATAGCCGTTACGCAGCAGCGACGGGAAACTCGACGAGGGCGCCGCGCCGGTATCGAGCGCGCCGCCGCCCACAAAAGACGCCGCGCCGATCTTGCTGCCGCGATTCACCACGTCGTAGAACAGCACGCGTTTCGCGGCCGATGCGCTCTGCGGGCGCAGGATCACGACGTCGGTCGTATAGGCGACGTAACCGTCGCTGCCCACCGGCGCGTTCTTGATGTTCACGATGCCCGCATTGAGCGGGTTGTTCGGATCGAGCTCGCCATGCACGAGCGCGGTGATCACCTGGTAGGGACCTGCCGCGCCAGCCGGGGTCGCGCCGGCGAAGGCCGGCGCGCTCGAAATGATCTGGAAGCTTTTGATGAAGCCAGCGCCGTGCGACACAGGGGGCGGCGGCCCATTGACATCGTCGCCGTGACCGCAGCCGCCGATCAACGCGATCCCTACACCGACTCCCACCGACACAGCTACGAACTGCATCTTCATGATCAGCCCTCCGAACACGGGTCAAGGAAAAGGAGTGCGCGCGCGTATGGAATGGACGGACTGTCATCGGTCGACGACCGCGGATATGTCCGGAAGCCCTGTCAATATTTTGTAAGGGGCAATTTTTATATTTATAGGCGCCTCACGTATTTATAATTCGACTCACACCGTTCTCAACTATCGTTTACGCGTACGGTGACGACAGGCTCGTTATGGTCAACTCGATTCCATCCGGAGTCCCAACATGACAAACAAGCTCACGCTGACAGACCGGCTGCGAGAATCCATCGAGGAAGCCATTGCGACCGGCGATCTCCCGCCTGGCGCGCGGCTCGATGAAGCGGAACTGATCGCGCGCTTCGAGGTGTCCAGAACACCGGTACGGGAAGCGCTGCTCCAGTTGGCTGCCGCAGGCATGGTGGAGATGCGGCCACGGCACGGCGCGGTGGTCGCGAAAATCAGCCTGCACCGGCTGATCGAGATGTTCGAGGTCATGGCCGAGCTCGAGGCGATGTGCAGCCGGCTTGCCGCGAGGCGCATGAATGCGCAGGAACTGGAGACGCTGCGCGAGGCTCACGCCGCTTGCCAGAAAGCGCGAGACGCCGGCAGTCCGGACGAGTACTACCATCTGAACGAGCGCTTTCACTGCCTGATCTATCACGGCAGCCACAACGGCTTTCTGCACGACCAGGCGAAGGCGCTGCATAAACTGCTGCGCCCGTACCGGCGCCTGCAGTTACGCGTCAAGGGCCGCGTCGCCGCTTCATTCGACGAACATCAGGCCGTCGTGGATGCGCTGGCGGCAGGCGACGGCGAAGCGGCCGCCGCCGCGCTGAGAGGTCACATTCTGGTGCAGGGCGAACGCTTTGGAGATCTGATCGCGGCGCTCGCGCAGGTCAGCGCCGAGTAGTGACGAGTAGTGACGAGTGGCCACAGCTAGCGCAGTACTTTGAATCGCAGGCGCTATGCGAGGGCGGCAATGCAGTCGATTTCGATGTCGAAATGACCGGGCCACGCGGGCACGTTCACAAAGATTCGCGCCGGAGGATCGACCGGGAAGTAACGTTGATAGATCGCGTTGACGACCGCGAACTTCTCCACCGACGTGCAGTAAACGTTGCATTTGAGCACATGCGCCAACGATGAACCGGCCGTTTCCAGACATAGCTTCATCTGCTCGAGCACCAGTTCGGTCTGACGCTCGATCGGCGCGTCGACAATTTCGCCGGTCGCGGGATCGAACGGCGGAAAGCCCGACACGTAGACCGTGCCGTCATGGCGTGTCACCGCGGAGGTGGGCGCCTTCCAGTTCTCCAGCCAGCTCGACAGCGGTTCGACACGAATGATTTCACGAGCCATGGTCATCTCCATGTGAAGGGGCATGCGCGGCCCGATGCCTGGGCCTGATGCCGGATGTGATGCCGGATGTGATGCCGGGTGTGATGCCGGGTGTGATGCCGGATGTGATGCCGTGCGTCACGCACGGTCCTTGAAAATCTCATTGAGTTGCGCGCCGGAGGCTGCGCCTTCAAAGGCGTCGAAGCGTCCTTTGACCAGCCCCTGCGCAGCCTGCATGAAGCCACCCCACGCTGCCCGGGCCAGTGCGCCGCCCACGCTGATCCGCCGCACGCCGAGCGCGGCCACGTCTTGCAGCGTGAGCGTCGAAGTCGAACCGATCAGCAAGTTGACCGGCTTCGGCGCCACCGCGGCCACCACTGCCTCGATCTGCTCACGCGTCGAAATGCCCGGCGCATACAGGCAGTCGGCACCCGCCGCCGCATAAGCCTTGAGGCGCGCGATGGTGTCGTCGAGATCCGGCAAGCCGGCGAAGAAGTTTTCCGCTCTGCCGATCAGCAGCGTATCGCCGCCGTTTTCGTCGATCGCGCGGCGTGCCGCGCTGAGCCGTTCGACGGCGACCTCGATCGGGAAAAGCGAACCGCGATCGTCGCCGGTCGAATCTTCGATCGACAGACCGGCAACGCCGGTTGCAACGGCCAGCCTGACGCTTTCAGCGACGCCGGCCGGGTCCTCTCCAAAGCCGTTCTCGAAGTCCGCGTTGACGGGTAGATCGGTCGCCTCGACGATATCGCGCAGATGCGCGAGGATCGCATCGCGCGACAATGAATTGTCAGCGTGTGCGACCGACCAGGCGAAGCCGGAGCTGGTCGTTGCCACAGCCTGGAAGCCGAGCGTCTGCAGATAACGGGCGCTGCCGGCATCCCACGGATTGGGCAGCACGAAACAACCGGATGTGTGCATGGCACGAAAGGCGGCGCGCTTCTCGGCGACGGTGCGGGTCATGAGCTGTCTCCTGAAAGATGAGGAGCCGACGCTCCTCGTGCTGGTCATTTGACTTCGAGGTCCACGACCGGGAAGTCGATTTCCGTATCGAACACATTGTTGACGAAGTTCGTCAGCATGAACTGTGCGCTCAATGCGATGATTTCGACGATATTCGCGTCGCTGAATCCCGCCGCGCGCACCGTTGCCAGATCGGCGTCGGATACTTTGCCACGGCTTGTCATCAATGTCCTGGAAAATGCCACGGCCGCGGCGGTTCGCGGATCGTCGGCCTGTCCCAGCCGGTTGCGGCGGATTTCATCGTCCGGGATCTTCGCGATGTTGCTGGCAACGTAAGTGTGCGCCGACAGGCAGTACTGGCAACCGTTGACCTGCGAAACCGCGAGCGCGATACCGTCGCGGGTCTTCACATCGAGCGTCTTCGCCAACGGGCCTTGCAGGCCCGCCCAGCCGTTCAGCGCATTTGGGCTCAGCGCCATGATGCTGAACAGGTTCGGCGTCATCTTAAGACCCTTGGTGATGGCTTCGAGGACCGGCTGCGATGCGTCGGGGATTTGTTCGGGTGTCGGAATGGCAATGCGGGACATGGTGGTTCTCCTGATCGTTGAGCGTTGGACGTCGATCGCTTAAACGGATGGACTTGAAAGTGTCTGCACGAAGCGTTTGCGTTTCTGCATTGCTGTGAAGTCTAGGTCCGGCACCTTTGCACGGGGTCCTGAAAACGATCGCGAAAGTCCACCGACCGTCCAGCTGCGCGCCAACCACGGGTTCGCGATGCCAATGAAAATCGGCGCCCTGTACCGACATGAATCACGTCGATACAAGGCGCCGATGGAAGGCGCGTTCGAAAACGAAATCGAGCTTATGCGCGACGTCGCGGCGTTGCGTTGCCTTCAATTGCCATGAGCGCGGCCTTCCTTGGCAAGCCTCCTGCGAAGCCGGTCAAGTCGCCGGACGCGCCGATCACCCGGTGGCAAGGTGCGACGATGGATAACGGATTGCGTCCACTCGCCGCCCCCACCGCCCGGCTAGCACGGCTATTGCCGACCTGCGTCGCGATCTCGCGATAGCTGCGGATTTCACCAAAGGGAATCGTGAGCAACGCATTCCAGACCTTCTTCTGGAATTCGGTGCCGATGAACTCCGTGTCCAGTTCGAAGCGCGTACGCGTACCCGCGAAGTACTCGCCAAGCTGACGCTCGGTTTCCACGAGCACGGGGTTGCCGGCGGCCTCGATCATCTCGCCGAGTTTCACCCGATCCGGTCGATCGTTTTCCCACAGAATCGCGACCAGTTTGCCGTGCGACGCGACGAGCTTGAGTAGGCCGACCGGCGACGTAACCACTTTGTATTCGTAAGCCATTCTGTCTCTCCTTCCGTTGAATACGATAAAGAAAGAATAGGCGGGATGGCTTTGCAGAAGGTCCGCCAGACAGTACGGATCGTCCGGGAATCAGGGCGCGCGCGTGTCCATGCGGTATTCAGAGGGACCGGTGCCGTAGACATCGCGGAACGCCCGCACAAACGAACCGCGGCTCGCATATCCGGCGTTGCGGGCCACCTGGTCCAGCGTGACGTCGCCGGTGCGCAACTGGGCCGCGGCCTGCCGCATGCGAATGTCGCGCAATACCTGCATCGGCGACTGGCCGAGCGCCTCCGAAAAGCGCGCCATGAACGCCGAGCGGCTCAGAAACGCGCTCTGCGCGAGGCTTGCGACCGTATGTGGCGCGGCGGGCCGCGCCACCATATCGGCAAAGGCCCGTGCGACCTGCGGATCGCCGAGCAGCGCGAAGCGCTCCATCCACAACGCGTTGGACTTCAGCGAACGGCGCACCAGCGCAACGATGACCTGTTTCAGCAGCGCACCGGACATCGCCCCCGCACCGACTTCCTGCGCGGCCAGTTCGTCGAACGCGGTACGCAGATACACGTCGAGCCGGTCTGCCGCGTCGAAATGCTCGACGATCGGGATCGAGAGCGTCTGGAACAGATTGATCGACGCGCCATAGGTGGCGCTGAAGTAGCCGCAGATCATCACGGTCATCGGCTCCTCGCTCCCGGCGCGGAAGCGGTTGACAGAATCGACGACCTGTTTGTGCTCGCGCCCGAGGATGGTGGTCGGCGCGATTCCCGCGTGATGGCCAGGCACTTCGAGCCTGAGCGGATGACGCGGCGGCACGATCAGCAGCGTATGCGGCTTCAGCTCGACCGGGGCGGCGCCTTCGATATGGAGCCGCCCCGCGCCGGAGAGGATGTAGTGGATACCCGGCGCCGTGTTGCCGTCCAGTTCGAGAATGAAGCCCGGGCTGACCAGGCATTCAGACAGGCCGAGGACCTGGATCTCGAGCAGCGTCATCAGCTCGTTGAGATCCTGTTGCGAGATGCGGGAGGTGCGCGAGGTGCCGGGTGTGAGCAAGGGTGCGTTCCTTTCGTGAGAATCGGTCAGGCCATCGATTTCTGGAGAATGCCACGGCCATGGCGGTTCGTGTATCACTTGCGGATGTCCGCACGAGAAGTATCGCCTCCATCGAGGGGCGCAAGCTCTTCGGAGCCGTAGATCGCGAATAGTTTGTGCCAAGCGTCACGGCAAAAAGAGATTTAGCCGGGTATGGCTATTACGTCGGCAGATCTCGATACAACTCCGCGATGGCGTTAGCTACCATTCGACCGCACCGGGGAATGCATCACCAATCACGCTATCCAGATCGATGGTATCGCCCCTAATGTGGGCCAAAGTCGCGAACACGGCGGCCAGATTTGCGCCGTCAGATTCGAGCGTGGGACTGGTCACCGCGAGGCATGCTCTGCGCAAGCACGACTCGGAATCTGTTCGAAAACCATGGTAAAAACGCCAGTCGCGCAGAGCTTGCCGAACCGTATGCAACTCAGGATATCGATCGGGATCCTGAAGGTTTGCCAGCGCCGTTTCCGAGGCAAGCAGATCGCTCAATGGCCCGCGGAAAGCAGGACGTTCGCAATAACACCGGTCGCGATGGCGGCGAGCACATAATCGCCGTTTACCCCCACCCATTGATACCCGCGCGGCGGCGCTTGCAGGCCGTGCTCGTGCCAGTTGTCGACCACGTAACTGCGATCCCGGTACTCTGTCGGAAGCCGCTCCCCCTTGTGCCAATCGTTGTGGGGAACAGGACCACCCGGGCCGCCCATCGATGCGTCGCGCGGGCCTGGGCTGCGACCCTGTCCGTGCGGTGCCCCGTGCGCCGGATTGGGTCCGTTATGCGACGGGTGGCCGCCGCCGTGATTGTTGTCTTGCGGCTGCGCAAACACGGCGGCAAAAAATGTCAACAGAAAGCTTGGTCGCCAGGACCGTGCAGGGCAGCTTCACTGTGACAAGCCGCATAGCCTACACCTCATGACCCACGAGCTGACCTGCGAATCGACCCGCGTCATCGCAACGTCACAAACCGGTCACACAATCATGCCTCCTTCAAGCCGCTCATCGGCGGCATCTCGGGGCACGCAGGGAACCCTCTGCTGCTCCCATCAACGCTTCCCGCGCTGAACCAAGCGGCATCGCCCCGCCGACCGGGCTGGGTTGCACGCGCGTTTCGTAAAACAAGAAATTCAACTACACGCAACGACTCTCCCATGCAAAAAAAACAGATCATCCTCGCCGTGCTCGGGGCACTGGCAGTCTTCGAGCAAAGCCATGTCTGGGCTAAACCCGGGCCCGCGTCGTTCGAAGTCCCGAACGGCACCACCAGCACCGCGGCCCAGACCCTCGGCACGGGCGGCGCGAGCGGCACCGTCGACGCCGGCGGCAGCCTGTCGATATCAGGCAGCACGGTGGCCATTACCGTCACCGGCAACGCGAACATCACCAACAACGGCACCATCACGCAAACCGGCAGTGGCCGCGCGATTCGCGACAACACCGGCGGCCTGAGCCTCACCGTCACGAATGGCGTGGGCGCGACGATCCAGACCGCGGACGCCGACGTCATCCAGATGAACGAGCCGAACAGCAACGTCACGTTCTACAACTCGGGGACGCTGACGTCGTTGAACGCGTCGGCCGGCGGCTCGCAGGCCATCGACTTCAACGCGATCACCACCGGCAGCAACACGCTGTACAACTTCGCCACCGGCGTGATTCAGGCCAACGAGGCGGATGCCGTGCGTCCGGGCGTCAACGGCTTCGTCTACAACGACGGCATCATCCGCTCGACCAACAATCCGGGCAGCACCGATTCGAGCGACGGTGTGGACCTGCAGAGCAACAGCGGCATTACGATCGTCAACGCCACGACCGGCACGGCCGCCTCGGCCGGCACGGGCCTCATCGAAGGCGCGCGGCACGGCATTACCGGTGGCAACACCGACGTCACCACCGACGGCACGTTCACGCTGAGCGTCACGAACAACCGCGGCGGTACGATCCAGGGCGACAACGGTTCCGGCATCAACATCGACGGCTTCAACGGTAAGGAAGTGGTGAGCGTGGTCAACAACGGCACGATCACCGGCAACGGCGTGACCGGCGATGGCGACGGCGTGGATGTCGACGGCCTCGTCAACCTCACGAATACCGGCACGATCAAATCGCTGCATTCGTACAACGACACCAGCGAAGGCGTGACGGTCGGCGGCGGCACCATCGTCAACTCGGGGGTGATCGAAGGCATCAATTCGGCGACCAATGCCGACGGCACGGCGAATTCGGGCGTCGGCCGCGGCATCACGCTGGCCGGCATCGACAAGGACCCGACCAGCGGCGCCGCGATTCCCGTGCAGGGCATCTACGGCAACACGACCGTGACCAACAGCGGGCTCATCAAGGGCGACAGCGATTCCGGCATCGCGGTGACCGGCGCGGCCACCCCCTACTCGCTCACGATCGTCAACCTCGCGGGCGGCGTGATCGAAGGCGGCGGTGCGACCGCGGCGGCCATCAACACCGGCGCGCAAAACAGCACGGTGATCGACTACGGCACCATCACCGCCGACAGCAGCGGCCGCGCGGTCGACCTCGGCAGCGGCAACAGCAGCCTGCAGATTCTCGGCGGCGCCGCGCTCATCAACGGCGGCATCTCGGGCGGCACCGGCACGAGCACGCTGACGATCGTGCCCGGCGCGGGCAACAGCTTCACGTACGGCGGCACGATCTCGAACTTCGCGAGCGTCGCGATCGGCCCCGGCACGGTCACGCTGTTCGGCGCGAACACGTATAGCGGCGCGACGACGCTGAACGGCGGCACGCTGGTATTAGGCAACAGCAGCGCGCTCGGCACCGGCATGCTCAACACGGCCAACTCGACGATTGCGTATCTCGGCGGTGTCAATCTGGCCAACGCCGTGACCCTCGGCAGCAACACGACGCTCGAGGTCGACGCTTCGAACACAGCGGCGCAAAGCGGCGCGATCGGCGAATCGGGCGGCAGCTTCGGCATCGCCAAGACCGGCACGGGGACGCTCGTGCTGAATGGCGCGAACAGCTTTACCGGCGCGAGCACGGTGCAGGCCGGCACGTTGCAGGTCGGCAGCAACGTGGGCTCGACGGCATCGCTTGCGAGCAACGTTCAGGTTGCCACCGGCGGCGCGCTTGCTGGTTACGGCACGATCAAGGGCAACGTCGACAACCAGGGCGTCGTGCAGCCGGGCAGCGGCGGCGCCCTGAGCGTCACGGGCAATTACACGCAAAGCGCGGACGCGGCGCTGCGCGTGACGGTGGGCAGCGGCGCTGTGGCAACCGGTAACGTGAGCAGCGACAGCGGTTATGGCCGGCTCGTCGTCGGCGGCGGCGCGACGCTCGCGGCCGGGTCGTCGGTCCAATTGGTGAAGAGCGGCAGTTATGCGTTCGCGGCGGGCCAGCGCTTCGTGGTCGTCGATGCAGCGGCTGATGGTACGAACTACAACGCCAATACGCTCGACTACTCGGCACTGGGCTACAGCGGCTTGCTGTTCGGCACGGACGTGAACGCGAACGGCCGCAGCCAGCTGGTCGTCAATCTCGCCGGCCAGCCGGCCAGTTCCTTGGCCTCCACGCCCAATGCCAATGCGGCGTTGTCGGGACTCGCGAAATATTCCGGCATCAGCCCCGCGCTGCTCAACCTGTACAACGCAGCGACGGCGCTCAGCCTCGGCTCGAGTGCCGCGGCCACACGCGCGGGCACGCAACTGGGCCCGGCTGCGCAAGCGTCGCTCAGTCGCGCGGCAGCGGCGCCCACGATGGACGCGCTGAACGTGGTCTCCGCTCACGCCGACAGCCTGCGGCTCGCGCAAGCTGACGGCGCAACCGGGATTTCGACCGGTGAAGCAGCGCCCGCTTTCGGCGTGTGGGGTCAGGCGTTCGGCGGCCATGCAGGCCAGGGCGAGCTCGACGGCGTGGACGGCTATAGCGCGAACTACGGCGGGCTGCTGGTCGGTGTCGACCGTTCGGTGAGCGACAACTGGCGCGCGGGCGGCGTATTCAGCTACACGAACACCGCGGTCAACAACACCGGCAACAGCGCGGGCGATTCGACGCGTGTGAACGCCTATGGCTTGATCGGCTACGCCAGCTACAGCGGCAAGCCCTGGTATGTGAACCTCGCGGCGGGTGCCGTGCTGCAGCGCTACGACTCGACCCGCGTGGTCGATTTCACTGGCTTCTCGGGTGTCGCGAACGGCCAGTTCAACGGCCAGCAATATGTGGCGAGTGCCGAGTTCGGCTATCCGCTCGCGCTCGGCGCAGTGACGCTCACGCCGCTCGCGAGCCTCGCTTACAGCTATTTGCATCAAGGCTCGTACAGCGAAAGCGGTGGCAATGGCGCCGCGCTGTCCGTCGATGCGACGCACGCGACTTCGGTGCGCAGCAACGCGGGTCTAAAGCTGGAGAAAGGCTTCGCGAGCCAATACGGCGACATCATTCCGTATCTGCAAGTGCAATGGACGCACGAGTACGACCACACGCGCCTCGCGACCGGCGCGAGCTATGCCGCCGATCCGACTGGCAGCACCGCGTTCACGACGGTGGGCGCAACGCCCGTCGCCGATCTCGCGGACATTCAGTTGGGCGTGACCTTGCTGCGCGCAAGCAATCTGAGCCTCAGTGCGCGCTATGAGGTGCAGGCCGGTTCGCACTTCGTTTCGCAGACCGGCTCGTTGCGGTTGCGTCAGTTGTTCTAGGCGGTAGGTGCTCACGTTGCCGCGTCGACGCGCTTTGGCTACTTCGCGTGGACGCGCGGCAATCGTGAGCGCGGTGAATGCGGCGACACCACCACGGCCGCCCCGCTGCCGTACCATCCGACGGCAGTGGCCGGCGGCCGTTTGTCTCGCGTTGTGGCTCGCCGGTTGCGCCACGCTCGATCCGAACGCGCACGCCGATGCGCTGGCGAACACTGCCGGTCTGCGGCGCGAAGCGGTCCGCACCGACCGCTTCGTGCTGACCGCCTTCACTCGCATCACACGGCCTGACCGGCCGCTCGCGGTTTACATCGAAGGTGACGGGCTCGCCTGGTTGTCCCGCAGTCAGCCGTCGCTCGATCCTACGCCCCATGAAGCGACGGGCCTCGGTCTCGCCGCCGCCGATCCGCAACCGAACGTCGCTTATCTCGCCCGTCCTTGCCAGTTCACGCCAATGGCGGCGAATCCCGATTGCGGGATCCCCTATTGGACCGGCAAGCGCTTCGCGCCCGAAGTCGTGCACTCGCTCGATCAGGCGCTCGACCGGTTTGCCGCGCGCGTGCCGGGCCAACGGATCGATCTCGTCGGCTATTCGGGCGGCGGCGCGCTTGCGGTGCTGATCGCCGCGCGCCGATCCGATATCGGAACGATCCGCACGGTGGCCGGCAATCTCGACACAGCATTCGTCAACCGTCTGCATGACGTTTCGCCGATGCCGGATTCCGCCAATCCCATCGACGTGGCCGCGCGCGTCGCGGCCATTCCCCAGATCCATTTCAGCGGCAGCGCCGACACCGTCGTTCCGCCAGCGGTCGCCCAGCGCTTCGTCGCCGCGGCCGGTGGCCTGTGTGCGCAGACGCGCAGCATGCCGAACGTTGCGCACGAGGGCGATTGGGTTCGCCTTTGGCCAATGCTGCGGCGCAGCGTGCCGACGTGCGCGGAAGAACCCGCCGCCGTTCGCCGTTAGGCCGGCTGGTCGCCCAGATCAGAGCGCCTGCCTTGCAGCCCCTTGTGCGCCTCTGCCGCGTCATCCGCGGACTGTTGAGCAAACCACTGAAGGATCCGTTGCCGCGCCGGATGCAAGGCGCCGGCAGTCTGCAGCCAAAGCACGTACACCCCGGTGGTTTTCAACGGCGTGCCGAAGGGCACAAGCAGATTGCCACGGTTGATCGCGTCCTGCGCGAGCGTCAGATCCGTCATTGCCACACCTAGCCCGCGGCTGGCTGCATCCATTGCCAGTTCATCCAGATTGAAGGTCATGTGCCGGTAATTCCGGGCGGCCGATTCCTGCTGGGCCTGAAGCCAGATTGTCCATTCGTGGTGGCCAGTGGAGCCATGAATGAGTGTGTGCTGCTCCAGCTCCTCCAGAGCGCGCGGCGGCTCCCTGCCGTAGACAGTGGAAGGCGCGCACACCGGCACAAGGAACTCCTCGAATAGCGTGAGGAATGCGGGGTCTTTGGGCATTTCGGAGAGGTAAAGGATATAGGCGTCGCACTCACCTGAAGGGTCGACCGCCTCGGTCGCGACCGTCTCGATCGACAGCGACAGATCGGGACACTTCGCATAGAAGTCGATCATCCGCGGCATTAACCAGCGGACCGCGAGCGATACGAAGATGCGGATGCGAAATGGTCTGTCTTGCCGAGTGAGCTGCTCGTTGAGCATGCGCAGTTCCCCCAGCACCTTTCGCGCGACTTCCAGCACCGCTTTGCCGTGTTCGGTCAGTTGCATGCCGCGGCTGTTGCGAACCAGCAGTGGCGCGCCGTAGTGACTTTCCAGTTGCTGGATCTTCCTGCTGACCGCGCTTTGCGTCAGATGCAGTTTGTCCGCCACCTCGGTAAAACTGGACGACTCCGCCGCCAGCGCGAATGCGTGAAGCGCCTGAAGCGAAGGCGGCCGATAGATCTTATCCATGCATTTTTTTCATTCTTGAATGAATTAATAGCGCTGGATAACGCGTCCAGCTCCCAATAAAGTGGCACAAAAGCAGCAGCATTGTGTCGCCTGAGGATGCCAATTATTCATGCTTTCATGGTAGCCCGTATCGAGGTGGGAGAATTGTTTTGATCGAAAATCTTTGCGGCTGGATTGCCCAGGCAGGTGTCTCGCCGCCTCGCGCGGCCCTGAAAGGAACGCAGAAAGCCGACTGGCTCGTGATCGGCGGCGGCTTCACGGGACTCTCGGCAGCGCATACGCTCGCTGAACTGCATCCGGGGTCGCGGATCGTCATAGTCGATCGGCAGCGCGCTGCTCAAGGCGCTTCGGCGCGTAACTCCGGGTTCGTGGTCGCCTACGAGCGGCCCGAACCTGACGAGCTGGCCGGCCGTCCACTGAATGCGAAATACCATCGCGTGACCGCGATCGGCAAAGCGGCCAGCGACGAGGTGAGACAACGCGTGGCGACCCTGGGCATTCAGTGCGACCTCAGTGACGCCGGTTATTTCTTTGCCGTCCACGATCCGGCCAAACTTGAAGAAGCGGAAACCCAGTTGCAAACCCTCCGTGAGGCGGGTGCGCGCGCGGAACTGCTGGGCGGCAACGTGTTGTCGCAACGATTGGGTTCGACCTTCTATCAGGCGGCGATCTGGTGCGGCGGCGGAAACGGACTGCTGCAGCCGGCGAAATACGCGAAGGGGCTGCTGGACAGCTTGCCGGGGAATGTTTCGCTCTATGAGAACACAGCCATCTCCAGCCTCGAGCGCATGCGAGGCGGCTATATTCGGGCCCGCTCGGACAACGGCGACATCGAAGCCCGACAGGTCATTGTCTGCGTGGGCGCTTTTCTGCCGAGGGTTGGGGTAAAGGACCGCGCGGTCTTTCCTCTCGAACTCAGTGCGTCGCTCACCCGGCCGCTCAACGAAGACGAGCTGGCGCAGTTGGGCCGCGCCGCGGCCTGGGGCGTGCTCTCGACCCGGGCTGCCGGCGCCACGCTCCGTCTGACACGCGACCAGCGCCTGATGATTCGCAACACGGTGGAATATCGGCATCGCGATCTGGCGGGCCGCGCGCTCGCGGCTCGCCGGGCGAGGCATCTGCAAGGATTGCAGCGGCGCTTCCCCTGGGTCACCGACGCGCATCTGCAATTCACCTGGACCGGTCACCTGAGCGCTACGCGATCCGGTGAGCCACGCTTCGCGAAACTCGAACACGGCGTTTATAGCGCCGCTGGATGCAACGGCTCGGGTGTGGCACGCGGCACCTTGTGGGGACGACTGCTTGCCGAGATGGCATCGGGAGGTCAGTCAGCGTTGCTGAGCGCGGTCCTCGAGAACGCCAGACCCGGTTGGGTCCCACCCAGACCGTTCTTCGATATCGGCGCCTCGATGCGTCTGCGATATGAGGCACGGCGCGCCACAACCGAGTCTTGATGCCGAGCCGACCAAGCGGACATCCGCTGCATCCGCACAATGATTGGCATCTTCCCCCTTCGTAACCTGCCCCACTCAAGGAAAACACGATGAGCGCTTCCCACTTTGGATCTCGTTTGCGGCGGGCGGCCCTCGCGAGTGCCTGTCTGGCGACGGCGGCCGCCGCATGGACGGCGCCACTTGCCCGCGCCGCGGATACTGAGTTGAACGTGTACAACTGGTCGGACTACATCGCGAAAGACACGGTCCCGAACTTCGAGAAACAGACCGGCATTCACGTGCGATACGACAACTACGACAGCAACGACACCTTGCAGGCCAAGCTGCTCGCGGGCAGCTCCGGCTACGACATCGTCGTGCCGACATCGAACTACATGGGGGCGCAGATCCAGGCCGGCGTGTATCAGAAGCTCGACAAGTCGAAGTTACCAAACCTGAAGAATCTGAGCCCCACGCTGATGCAGATGGTCGAGGGCGCCGATCCGGGCAACCAGTACGCTGTGCCCTGGGCGTTTGCCGTGATCGGCATCGGCTACAACGCGCAGGCGGTGCAGAAGGTGCTCGGCGCAGGCGCGCCGGTCGACAGCTGGGCGCTGGTCTTCGATCCGGCCAACCTCGCGAAGCTCAAGGGCTGCGGAGTCTCGTTGCTCGACGAATCGGTCGACGTATTCGCGGCCGCGCTGCAGTACATGCACAAGGATCCGAACAGCACCAACCCGGCCGATTACCAGGCCGCATTCGAGATGCTCAAGAAAGTACGGCCCTACGTGACCGAGTTCAACTCGTCGGGCTACATCAACGATCTCGCGAACAACGACATCTGTGTGTCGATCGGATTCGCCGGCGATGTCGGCATCGCGCATCGGCGCAGCGCCGAGGCGAAGCGTCCGTATGACATCAGGTTCTCGAACGTCAAGGAAGGCGGCCTCGTTGCCTTCGACATGATGGCCATTCCGAAAGACGCGCCGCATCCGGAGGCCGCGCTCAAGTGGATCAACTACATCGAGGACCCGAAAGTGAACGCCGCGATCACCAACGAGGTGTTCTACCCGACGGCCAATGTCCCGGCGCGCAAGTTCGTCACGCCTGCTATTGCGCAGGACCTGTCGGTCTATCCGCCTGACGACGTATTCAGGAAGATGACACTGATGAAGCCGAAGCCGATCGCAATCCTGCGCCTCGAAAACCGGTTGTGGTCGCAACTGAAGACCATCCACTAACACCACGTCCGGGAAACGAAACCGCCACCCGACGCGATACCGCTGGCGTTGAGGTCGCTGTCTTTTTTTCCATGCCTTTTGTCAGATTTGTCCGTTGTGGTGTTGGGCGGCGCCGAATACGCTGACGGTCGCAGGCCGGATTTCAAGAGAAGTCCCGGCATCTGCGGCCGGCTTCATCTTATCCACCTCAGAAAGGATTCGAAATGACAGCGAATACGGGAAGTTCCTATATCACGACCGCGGACGGAACCCAGATTTTCTACAAGGACTGGGGCACGGGTGAACCACTGGTCTTTCATCATGGCTGGCCTCTTTCCGCCGACGATTGGGACGCCCAGATGATGTTTTTTCTCGCGCACGGATATCGCGTGATTGCTCACGATCGCCGTGGCCATGGCCGCTCGACCCAGACTGTGAGCGGCAATGATATGGACACCTACGCCGCCGACGTTGCCGAACTCGTCAAGGCACTCGATCTGAGGAACGCGGTGCACATCGGCCACTCCACGGGCGGCGGAGAAGTGACGCGCTATGTTGCCCGCCACGGCACCGGCAACGGCCGTGTCGCAAAGGCGGTCCTCATCAGCGCGATTCCGCCGCTTTTCATCCAGTCGGAAAAGAACCCCGAGGGCGTTCCAAGGGAGGCGGTCGACCAGATCCGCAACGGCACGGCGAACCATCGTTCCCAGTTCTACAAGGACATCACGATTCCCTTCTATGGGTTCAACCGTCCTGGCGCGGTAGTCTCCGAAGGCATCCGCGAGAACTGGTGGCGGCAGGGCATGATGGGCGGCATCAAGGCGCAATATGACTGCGTGAAGGTCTTGTCGGAAACCGAGTTCTACGACGATCTGGCGATCATCGATGTGCCTGTCCTGGTGATGCACGGCGAGGACGATCAGATCTGCCCTTTCCCGACCACCGGCGCCAAATCCGTCAAGCTGTTGAAGCACGGGACGCTTAAATCCTACCCAGGATTGCCGCACGGCATGCCAACCACCCATGCCGAGCAGATCAACGCCGATCTGCTGGCGTTCATCAAGTCCTGATCGGCGTTTGCAGGAACTCCGTCACATGACGCCTGGGCCCCTGTCCAGGCGTGAGCCGTTGCCGACATTTTCATCGCGATGCCGGCTGGCGAGGTAATCGCCACCACGGCGGTTTCGCCCTACAGTTTACCTACGGTCAGGCTCTTTTTTGTTCTACGCTGTATGAGCGACCCGCAGCGTGTCCGGATGTCCGTCCCGCAGCACGGCCAGATGGGAAGTCTCTGAATCTGCTGCGCCCGCAGACGGTCCTTCAGCGCGATACCGTGCAATCCGCCGGAGGGGGAACCCGAATCACGCCAATCGCCTGACTAAACAGCCAGGCTCGGAGGACGTCGCTCCGGCCGAGGCACGGTACCCTGGTGCACGCGATCTATGGAGACTGATGATGTCGATTCGACTAGGAGAAGACGCGCCCGATTTCACTGCCGAAACCACCGAAGGCACGATCCGTTTTCACGAATGGATCGGCGACCATTGGGCGGTCCTGTTTTCGCATCCGAAAGACTTCACCCCTGTTTGCACCACCGAGCTCGGCTACCTGGCCGGCCTCAAACCCGAATTCGATAAGCGCAACACGAAAATCATCGGGCTCAGCATCGATCCCGTCAGCGATCACCAGGAGTGGGTCAAGGATATCGCCGAGACCCAGGGCCACGAGGTCGGCTACCCGCTGATCGGCGATCCGGACCTGACGGTCGCGAAGCTCTACGACATGATTCATCCCGAGGCGAGCGGTGGCGGCCCGCGCACCGCGGTGGACAACGCGACCGTGCGCTCGGTGTTTCTCATCGGGCCGGACAAGAAGGTCAAAGCCATGCTCGTCTATCCGATGAGTGCGGGCCGCAATTTCGACGAAGTAATGCGACTGCTCGATGCACTCCAGCTCAACGCCAAACATGCGGTCGCGACACCGGTAAACTGGAAACCGGGCGAAGACGTGATCATTCCCACCTCCGTTTCCAACGACGCCGCGATGCAAAAATATCCGCAGGGTTTCAAAACCGTGAAGCCTTACCTGCGGTACGTCGAGCAACCCAAGTAAAGTCAGAGCGCTCGCAGGAGCGGGCCGCGGAGCAAAAATCGTGTTGATTTTCCGGCAGCTATTCGATCAGCAATCGTCAACTTATACGTATCTTCTCGCCGACAGTACGACGCGAGAGGCGGTGCTGGTCGATCCGGTTTTCGAACAGGTGCGCCGGGATGCCGCCCTGATCGAAGAGCTTGGATTGCATCTGCTTTACACCATCGACACCCATGTCCACGCCGATCACGTGACCGGCGCATGGATGCTGAATCGCCGCACAGGTAGCCGGATAGCGATATCGGCTGCGAGCGGCGCCGAAGGCGCGGACCGCTATCTGAGCGAGGGCGACAGGGTCGAATTCGGCACGCGGTATCTGGCCATCCGCGCGACCCCGGGTCATACCGATGGCTGCATCACACTCGTACTCGACAACGAGAGCATGGCGTTTACTGGCGATTGCCTGTTGATCAGAGGCACTGGCCGCACGGATTTTCAGCGCGGTGATGCACACGCCATGTTTCGCGCGGTCCATAACCAGATTTTTACGCTGCCCGCCGCGTGCCTGCTTTACCCGGCTCACGACTATCGCGGTTTGACGGTAACCAGTGTGGACGAGGAGCGGCGCTTCAATCCACGCCTTGGCGGCGAACTGTGCGAAAGCGACTTCACCGGATACATGACGAACCTGCACCTGCCGCATCCGAAACAGATCGACGTCGCGGTGCCCGCGAATCTGAAATGCGGCTGGGCGGCCAGCTACCCCGCGCAGATGGCCGAGCCCGATTGGGCGCCACTGACGTGCAGCTTCGCGGGCATCTGGGAAATCAATCCTCAGTGGCTCGAGGAAAATCTGCGCGCGGTCGAGATCGTCGACGTGCGCGAGCCCGGCGAGTTCAACGGACCGCTGGGGCGCATCCCCGCCGCCATGCTCATGTCATTGGGCGAACTGGCCGGGCGTGCCGCCGAACTCACGAAGGAGCGCCCGATCGTGACCGTCTGCCGGGCCGGCGGACGCTCGGCACAAGCCACGATCATGCTGCGACAGGCCGGCTTCGAGCGGGTGGCCAACCTTGCCGGCGGCATGCTCCGCTGGCGTGCGGAAGGCCGCGTGGTCGAAAACGGCAGCATGTAACGCCTTTCCCTTACACGCGGTAAGCCACGACCGCGTGCAAATCCGTGTTGCCGCAGCACCCCGTCAGCGCTCGTTAGCCGGCAAGCGATGTATGGCTCGCAGCACACCGCATTGGAATCCGCACATGCCTTGGCGCGAAAATTAATTTTGAACCGACAATAGCGGTAACAAGCCGTCATACTCTGTCTCTTCTAGTGGCGAATGGTCCCGGCAGCGCAATCGGAAGACTTCGCCAGACACCCTATCGATGCATGACCGCCGTCTTTCGACGGCTATTTCCGCGTCGCGCCACGCGCGGATCATGTGGAGCGTACCTTGTAATGAGCTATACCCCTGTCGTTCCATTCACCCACGACAAGGCTGATTCCGGCGCCTTTGTGGGCGGCGCGCCCGCGTTTCGCCAACTGGTCCGCATGATCGATCGGGTCGCCCCTACCGAACACCCGTTGCTCATTTTCGGGCCGACCGGTTCAGGCAAGGAACTGGTCGCGCGCCGTGTGCACGCGCATAGCCTGCGTCAGGACCAACCGTTCGTCGACGTCAACTGCGGCGCGATTCCGGAAAATCTCGTCGAAGCCGAACTGTTCGGCCACGTCAAAGGCGCGTTCACCGGCGCGGGCGAAAACCGCCAGGGACTTTTCCAGCAGGTCGGCAAGGGCACGCTGCTGCTCGATGAAATTGGCGAACTGCCGCTCGCGCTGCAGCCGAAACTGCTGCGCGTACTTGAAACGCGGACGTTCCGTCCGATCGGTTCGTCAACCAATCTGCACTTTGAAGGGCGGGTGGTTGCCGCGACCCACCGTGACCTGCGCGAACTCGCGCGCGAAGGGCTCTTTCGCGAGGACCTGTTCTACCGGCTCGCGGTCTTCGTGCTTGCCGTCCCCGGACTCGAACAGCGCATCGAGGACATCCCCGCGCTGGTCACCCACTTCGCGTCGCAGCATGCGCGCCGGCTCGAGTTTTCGCCGGCTGCCATCCGCCGGCTGAGCCAGCATGCGTGGCCGGGTCACATCCGGCAATTGCGCAACCTGATCAGCCAGTTGAGCGTGCTTGCCGAAAACACCTTCGTCGACGTCGATTCGCTCGAACCGTTTCTCGCCAACGAAACCGGCGCACCCGTGTCGCGCGCAACCCTCGCCGATATGCTGTTGCAACTTGAAGGCCGCGACAAACTCGCCGCCGCCGAAGACCTCCTGATCGACCGCGCGCTCGAGCGAACCGGGCGCAACAAGAGCGCGGCGGCGACGCTGCTGGGCGTGGGCCGCAAAACCATCGAGCGGCGTCTGAAGTCGCGCGACGAACATCACCAGGAAGCGCGCAAATGTCTCGACCATGCGAGCGCGCTGGTCGAGGAGTCGAAGTTCGCGGAAGCCATTCCGCAGTTGCGCCGCTGCCTCGATCTACTGCAGACGTGCCGCGAACAGGAGTCCGCGCGCCGTCTTCAGTTCGACGCCTACCGCATGCTCGGCATGAGCTTGCGTAGCGTGCACGGCTGGCTGTACGCGGAAGCCACCGCCTGCTACACCGCTGCGCTGGCGGTCGGTGAAGGCGTCTGCGCGCCCGCGGAAATCGCCGCGATCCAGTTCGGCATCTGGACCACGCAGCTGACCACGCTGCAACTCAAGCAGGCGCGCGCGACCGCGCAGAACATGCTGGAGCGCGCGCAGAACGGCGGCGACCGGGTTTCGCTCGACGAAGCGCACATCGCGATGACCAACACCCTCTTCTGGCTCGGCGACAGCGAGGAAGCCCTCGCCTGTCTCGCGCGCGGCAACCTGCTTGGCGTGGCGCGCGACGACACCCGTACCGGCTCGCAAGGAATCGATCTGGCCAGTCTCGCGTTGACTTTCGAAGGACTCGCCGCCTACCAGATCGGCGCATTCGCGCAAGCGCGGCGCACCATGGAGATGTTGATCCTGCGCGCGTCCGAGCCGGGCGCGCACGCGTTCGCTCATGCCGTCAATCTGCAGGGCGCGGCCTGGCTCGCCTGCCTGTTCGAAGACATGGACCGGCTTGGGCACCTCGCGAGCGAACTCGAATCGGTGTCGATCGCGAACGGCTTCGCGTTCTACCGGGGCGTGGGCCAGGTCCTCCGCGCGTGCCACCTCAGTTCGCGCGGCCATTCCGACGAAGCGGAAACCGTCATGCTCGACGGCTACGATAACCACGTCGTTTGCAACGGCGGCGCGCTGTTCTTTTCCTTCAAGGCGTGGCAACACGGCGAGCTGCTGCTGCGCGCCGGCCGCGCGAAGAACTGCGAGGCGATTCTTGCTGTCGCGATCGACGAGACGCTCGCGCGCCAGGAACGTGTCTACCTGGGCGAACTCCTCGTCACCCGGGCACGCGCGCAGTGGGCGCTCGGCGATGTGAACGCCGCGGAACTGGGTCTGCGTACTGCGTTGTCCACTGCCCTCGCGTTCGGCTCGGTGCCGGCGCGCGTGGACGCCGCGTGTTACCTCGCCGATCTGCTGCGCTCCACCGGCCGCATCGCCGAAGCGATCGACACCCTTGAGCGTGGTTTGCGCGCGTTGACGCCGGACCCGACTACTCGTTTCACCTGCGCCATGGATTTGCTCGCCGAACTCCAGGACGCTTCTTTCAACCTCGACAGTAAAGGAATCGTAAATGGCCTATGAGTTACGCCGGGAAGATCTGGAACCGCTGTTATTGGGAGCAGCGTTCTTCGGCAGCGGCGGTGGTGGCACGATCGAATCCGCACGGCACCTGGCCGCGCATTTTGTTGCCGGCGATTACTACCCAACCGACACGGTCAAGGTGGTGTCCGTCGACGAGGCCACCGAAGGCGCGGCGGTCATGGTCGCCTATCTCGGCGCGCCAGAAGCGATCAACTCGGCACTTTATCCGCTCGGACCGGTGACGGCCGTGCAGAACGTTCAGACGCGGCTCGCTTCGCAATCCACCCGGCTCGCCTACGTGATGCCGCCGGAGAGCGGTGCACTGGGCTTCACGGTGGCGGCGCTTGTGGCAGCGAAGCTCGGCCTTGCGGTCATCGACGCCGACGGCGCCGGCCGCGCCGTGCCCTCACTGCCCATGCTCACCTTCGCGGCCGCCGAGATCGATCCGCGCCCGGCGTTCCTCGTGAGCCAGGGCGGCCTGTGCGTCGAGCTCGATGTGACGCCGCGCGCCAGCAACCACGGCGGTCCGACTCATCAACGCGACGTGTCCGCGATTGTGGAGCAGATGATGCGGCCGGTCGTCGCCGATCCCGAGTTCGGTCAGTTCGGCGGCCTCGCGATGTGGGTCATGAAGCCAGCCGACATCGGCCGCGCCACGCCGATTCGCGGCACGCTGACGCGCGCGCTGGAGTTCGGGCGCGCGTTGCAGGCCGGGCAAATCCGCAGCGCCCAGCAGATGATCGGCTATCTCGCCGAACGCTGCGGACTCGCCGCACGGGCCATCTCCGAACCGGGCGAACTGGTGTCAGCCGAAGTCGATACGAGTGGCGGTTTCGACGTCGGCAAGATTCGCATTCAGAGCGGGCCGCGCACGTACACGGTGATGTATCAGAACGAGTCGCTGCTCGCGTGGGACAGCGCGTGCCCGCAGCCGATCGTGCTGGCGCCGGATAGTGTCGCGTATTTCGTCGGCGGCGAAGGTCAGTCGATCTTCAGTAACGGCGATCTGGTGAACAACGACGGCTCGCTGAACCCGGTGGTCGGCAAGCGCCCCGTGACACTCATCGCCTGGCGTGCCGAAGCCGAACTGCGCAAGCCGGGCCTGATTCTCGACAGCTTCATGCAGTTGCTGAACTCGCTTAATTATCTCGGGCCGTATGTGCCGCTCCAGTCGCTCCAGTCACTTCAATCGTTGCAAGCCGCGCATCAGGGAGACGCATCTTGAACCCGCCTTTGCACTCACCGCTGCGCATCTGTGTGCTCGTGCCCGTCGCCACGTCGCAATACAACGACCGCATCCTGAAGGCGATCGCGCCAGTCGTGCCGCCCGATGTGCAGGTGGAAATTCGCAATATCACGCAGGGACACCCCGATATCGAGAACCGCACGAACTGGCTGCAAAACGGCATGCCGGTGGTCGAACTCGCGCAGGCCATCGCCAACGACGGCTTCGATGGCATCTGGCTGACCGACTTCGATATGTGCGGCGTGGAAGCCGCGCGCGAGGTGATCGACATTCCGATCATCGGCGGATTTCCGGCTTCGGCGTTCACAGCCCTCGCGCTCAGCCAGCGGTTCTCGATCATCACGATCCTGCAAAGCACGCTTGCGATGCAGCGCGGTCATCCACAGACCTATGGCATTCAGGACACGTTCGCGTCGATCCGCGCGATCGATTGCCCTGTCGCGCAGCTCGACAACATCGACGTGGTGGTCGTTCGCACCTTTGAAGCGGCGCTGAAGGCGATCAACGAAGACGGCGCGCAAGCCATTCTGCTCGGCTGCACAGGTTTCGTGGACGTCGCGAGCCGCGTCTCCACGCTGCTCAGCGAGGCGCTGGGCGCCTATGTGCCGGTGATCGATCCGAATCAGGCCGGCTTCAGCTTCCTCGTGTCGCTGGTGCGCATGCAGGTGCGCCCCAGCCGGCTGACCTACAGCAAGGTCAGTCTTCAGTCGTAGCAGGCACGTTCCTCTCTTGTCCGTCCGGTGCGGTGCCCGATAGGCCGCACCGGAGGGTCTCGTCCTGTCGGCGCTGCCCTCACACTTTGCCGTGTCCCAGAGCGATTTCGCCTCCTACGGACGAAATGGCCCATTCAAGGGCGGAAATTGGACAATTGGTCGAATTCGTCCAAATTCAGCGGAACTCGTGGACGAAATTGTCCAACGTTGCGCATAAAATTGGCCGTTGACCCTTGCCCATACGGCTATCTCAATTTGGCACGATCATTGCTCTTATGAATCCGATCGCGGCCACCGCCTGAAGAGAACAACCCAGATCGGCGGTAGCAGTGGCCAGAGCGTGCAAAGAACATTTCGAACACCGGGGAAGCTGAGAGACCAAAAAAGATCGCACGCCGCAATAGGTTCGACGCACCGGCGTCTGGCTTCGTCCCGTTTGTTTCTGGATAGCCAGGCCGCGAACCGAAGGATCGCCATGAGTTGTCGCGATTCTTCGATTAGCCATCCGAACAATTGACGGCGCGTCGATCATCGCCAACGAAACAACGAAAGCGAATCGTTGGTATCAGACTGAGAGAGGGCTGTGCTGTTGTTGTAGCTGTGACTGTCGTGCGTCAGCGCATGGCGACGAATGCTTCCATAGAGAACATCGTTGCGACGCTTGACGCCGACAGGGCGGAATGCTTCTGGCTACGCACCAGACGTGCCGCTATGAGGTTCGGCCGCCGTTGCCTTCCTTCCGGGAACAAGCCGCGGCGGCCCACCCTCTTTTAATTGGCAATGCGCCAACCGCAGTCAATTCACCGATCGTCCGCAGAGCATTCGAATAGTCTGGCTGTGGCCCTGGTCTACGCGGCCACCCCGGCAGATTTCTCTGGATAGCCACGTAAGCGGTTTTTTCGCATTGCATAACCGCGGACATCCACTGCGCGGAAGAGAATCTGCTTAAGCAGCCCTACGCGGCGTCAGATTGTCAGTGACGTCGCGAACGGACCACGGCCATCGACGGGGATCGACAATGCATCACCACATTTTCGAGAATGAACTCGTTCACCTGGAACGCGTGATCGCATGCGCGCCACAAAAACCCTTTCCACCAACCTACTGGCGCGAGCGCGTCGAACATTTAAAGACCAGTCCGCAAGCACCGCTGTATCGCCACCGCATTGCCCGCCTGTCCCGCCTTGTCGCCGAACTGCACGAATGAGGCCTGCTCCGTAGCGTCCAGCGCGCCGGCAATTCCGCCGGCGGCGCCGGTGTAAGCGGAGCATGGAATCAGCCAGAGCGCAGCGGAGCTAATGCTGCACGCCCCAGCGCCGAACCGTCACGCGTTCGAGCGTATCGAACACCAGATGCTCGATCAGCAAGCCGATCACGATCACCGCGGCCAGACCCGCGAACACGCGATCCGTGTACAGCTCGTTGCGATTCTGGAAGATGTACCAACCCAGACCGCCACTCCCGGAGCTCGCGCCAAACACCAGTTCCGCCGCGATCAGCGTGCGCCACGCAAACGCCCAGCCCACCCGCAGGCCCGCCAGAATCGCCGGCAACGCGGCAGGCACGAGAATCAGCAGCACATGGCGTATGCCGGTGAGTCCATAGTTGCGCCCGGTCATGCGCAGCGTCGCGGGAACCGATTGAAAACCGGAGTAGGTATTCAGCGCCAGCGGCCACAGCACCGAATGAACCAGTACGAACAGCAGGCTGCCGGTACCGAGACCGAACCAGAGCAGCGCGAGCGGCAACAGCGCGATGGAAGGCAACGGGTTGAACATGGCGGTCAGCATCGACAGGACATCTCGGCCCAGACGCGTCGATACGGCAAGCGAGGTGAGCACAAAAGCAAGCGCAGCGCCGAGCAGATAGCCGCGCAACAGCACGGACATCGACACGGCCGTCTTTTGCAGCAACTCGCCGGACCACACGCCTTGTACGAACGCACTGAAGGTCGCGCCGAACGTGGGCAGCAGCAGATCGTTGTCGATCGCACGCGCGGCGATTTCCCATATCGCGATCAACACTAGCGCGATCAGCGTCTTGCGCAACCAGCCTTGCGCGAATAGACGCTTGCCGAGCGGCAGCGGCGCCTCGAGCACGAGTTCGCCGAGCGGTTCGAGCGGACGCTCGTATTCCTCGCGAACCGGCGGCAACAAAGTGGCGGGAGAACTCATTGAACGGCCTCCGTCTCATCGAACAACAGGTGATGAATCCGCGCGACGCTGCGCTGAAAATCACTGCGCCCGAAACTGTCCTGGGAATACTGGTGACTGTTGAGCTCCGCGCGCACACGCCCGGGATGCGGCGACAACAACAGAATGCGGTTGCCCACCACCAGCGCTTCTTCGATTGAATGCGTGACGAACAGCAGCGTGAAGTTCACTTCTTCCCACAGACGCAAAAGCTCTTCCTGCATCTTGCGGCGCGTGAGCGCATCGAGCGCGGCGAAGGGCTCGTCCATCAGTAGCACGCGCGGCTGCATCGCCAGCGCGCGGGCAATTGCAACACGCTGCTTCATGCCGCCCGATAAAGTATGCGGATAGGCGTTGGCAAAAGACGCAAGCCCCACCTTCTCCAGATAATGCAGCGCCCGTTCGTTGGCTTCCACACGCGAGAGCTTCTTCGCGACGCGCAGCGGGAAGGCGACGTTCTGCAGCACCGTCTTCCACGGCGGCAACTGATCGAACTCCTGAAACACGACAATGCGATCCGCGCCGGGACCTCGCACGGTCTGACCGTCGAGCGAGATGCTGCCGGAGGTGGGTTCGATAAAGCCGGCCACGGCTTTGAGCAGGGTCGACTTGCCGCAACCCGACGGTCCCAGCAGCACGAAACGGTCGCCACCGTAGACGTCGAAGCTCACGTCATGAGTCGCGCGAACGATCCGCTCGCGGGTGCGGTATTCGAGGTTGACGTGTTCGACCGCGAGCAGTTTCTGGCTCGTCGCCGGCGCGGCTTGCTCAGTACGGTTCGGAAACAGCAAGGTAGGATTAGCCACCATCAGATCGCTCCCGGTAAGCCGGCCGCCTGGGCCGATAAAGATCCAACGAAGCGCGGATACGCATTCATGCTCAGCTCCCCGCCGCCGTTGCCGGGTCGTCGAAGAAGTAATCCTTCCACGACTTCGGTTCATTCCTGATCACGCCGACGCGATGCATGAACTGCGCGAGTCCGAACGTGTTCTGCGGTGCAACCTTGAACTGCACCTGCGGATCCTTGATCACCTTCAGCAGCAGATTGCGGTCGATCTTCGACTGATTCACGCGGATGTAGATATCGGCCGCGGCATCGGGATTCGCCGTGACGAAGCGCGCGGCGTCCGCCAGCGCGTCGACGAAAGCGCGATAGGTCTTCGGATTGTTGTCGCGGAATTTTTCCGTTGCATACAGCACGGTCGACGAACTCGGGCCGCCCAGCACGTCGTACGAATTCAGCACGATGTGCGCCTTCGGATTACCCGCGAGTTCCTGTTCCTGAAACGGCGGATTGCCGAAGTGGCCGGTGATTTCCGTGCCGCCCGCGATGATCGCCGCGGCCGCGTCGGGATGCGGCAGCGCCTGCGTGAACTTGTCGAGGCGGTCGTAATCCTTGTCGCCCCAGCGCTTCGCCGCCGCGTATTCCAGCACGCGCGATTGCACCGACACCGTGACGGCCGGCACGGCGATGCGGTCCTTCTCGGTGAAGTCGGCGATCGTCTTGACGTTGGGATTGTTGCTGACGAGGTAGTACGGCAGATTGCCGAGCGACGCCACACCTTTCACATTCTGCTTGCCATGCGTGCGGTCCCAGATCGTCAGCAAGGGGCCGACACCCGCGCCGGCGATATCCACCGCGCCGGAGAGCAGTGCGTCGTTGACGGCGGCGCCGCCCGAGAGCTTCACCCAGTCGACCTTGATATCCAGCCCTTGCTTACGCCCTTCTTTCTCGACGAACTGCTGGTCGCGCGCCACGTTCAGCAACAGATAGACGACGCCAAACTGTTCGGCCACGCGGATCTGCCCTTCGGCATGCGCGGGCAAGGCGGCACCGAGGCCGGCCACGCCCATCGACAGGCTTAGCAGCGTCGCGGTCAAACGGCGAGCGAAAGACGACCGCGGAGCGGTCGGGCGAGACATGGCGAGCATTGGAACTCCGGTCAGCGTGTGGTGGTGTAAAGCGAGGAACGTTGCCGTCAGAACGGCACGTCGCCTTCAATGGTTGTGCGATACATTTTGCGGCGCAGATGATCCGGCGTGCCGGCCGCAAGATGCATCAATGAGCGGTTGTCCCAGAACACCATGTCGTGTTCGGCCCACCGATGTCGATACAGATGTTCGGGGCGCACGCTATGCGCGAAAATTTCCTCGAGCAATTGCTTGCTCTCGTCTTCCGGCAAGCCGATTACGCGGGTCGTGAAATGCTCGCTGACAAAGAGCGCGCGGCGTCCGGTCTCGGGATGCGTGCGTACCACCGGCTGCACCACCGGCTTCACCTGAGCGATCTGCTCGGCGGTGAGGTTCGGGCGCCACGGGCTGCGCTTTTGCAACTCGGCATATTTCGCGAGATACGTGTGTTCCGCCGAACGCCCTTCAACAGCGGCGCGCAAATGCGCGGGCAAGGTGTCCCACGCCAGATGCATGTTGGCGAACAGCGTGTCGCCGCCTTCCGCTGGCAGTTCTTGCGCGTGCAGCATCGAACCGAGACTCGGATTCTCCTTGTAAGAGAGGTCGGAATGCCAGTAGTGACCGGCATCGCCGAGACCGATCGGCTGGCCGTTCTCGACGATGTTCGAGACCACCAGCACCTCCGGATAGTCCGGCAGCTGGAATTGATGCAGCACGTGGATCTGCAGCGGACCGAAGCGGCGGCTGAAGGCGATCTGCTGATCCGGCGTAATGCGCTGGTCACGGAACACCAGCACGTGATGGTCCAGATGCGCACGGTGAATGCGCACGAAATCGTCGTGGCTCAGCGGCTGACTGAGATCGAGACCCAGCACTTCGGCGCCGACGGGGCTGTCGAACGCGCGAATCTCGATGCGCTGGGCCGGCTCGGCACGGCCAGTAGCGCTGGCGGCGGGGGATGCAAAGGCAATCGTCACGGGAAACTCTTCGTCGAATCGGATCGGAGGACGCCGTCGAAGGCGCAGTCAGACGAATTTACCGGCCCGGGCGCGCGCCGACAACGAAGCAAATCCGATACAGATATCTGCTGGAGTGATAAACCCGTTGCTTTAACGCGCAGCGGGCATTTAGGGCGGTGAAATGAACTGACGAATCGACCCGTTTGGAGTCACTGCGAGGTGCTCCAACCGCGTTGCGCCAGCCGCTCACTTCACGACACGACCTGAGCCAACCCTAACACCGCTCCCGCCACCACCAGCCAGATCGGATTGAAGCGGGACTGATAGGCGAGCACGGCGGTAACGATCGTCAGCAGGATACGGCCCACGTTCACGTCGGTTTGCCAGGCAAACACATAGGCGGCGCAAACGAGCAGGCCCACCGTAACTGGCGCCAGGCCGCGCCGGATCGCGGTGATGAGCGGTGAATGGTCGCGGCGCTCGACCCAGTCGCTGACAAAATAGGCGACTAGCGCAGACGGGATGATTTTGGCGAACGTCGTGACCAGCGCGCCGGCAAGGCCTGCCGCCTGGAAGCCGATCAACGCAACGGCCATGCCGTTGGGCCCAGGCGAAGCCTGGGTGATCGAAAAGAACGTGACGAACTGCTGATCGGTCACCCAATGCCGCGTATCGACCGCATAGCGTTGCATATCGGCCAGCGTCGCATTCATCCCGCCGACCGCGAGCAGCGACCACAGCGCGCTATGCAGCAGCAGATCGCCGAGCGTCACCCACATGATGCTCACTCCCCTCGGCGCGTCGCGCGGCCGGCCCGCTTGGCACGCAGCATCACACGCAACATCAGCCACGTGCCGAACGGACCCAGCACGGCGAGCACAAACAGCAACGGCAGCTTCAGCACGGCGATCGCGATGAACGTGGCGAGCACCAGCGCCGCATTTCGCCAGTCGCGCGGCAAGCTTGCAATCAGCTTCGCCACGGTGGCGATCACGAGACCGGTTGCGACCGGCATCAAGCCCGCGAGCAGATGCGCGGTGACGGGCGCGGTGCCCCAGCGCGCGTAAGCGTAGCCAAGGCCGATCGTGAAGACGGTCGGCGCAAGATACAACCCGCCGACCGCCACTGCCGCGCCGAACGCGCCGTGGTATTGGCGTCCGAGTATTGTCGCGATGTTCGATACGTTCGGTCCCGGCAGCAGTTGCGCGAGCGGCAGCAACTCGGTGAACTCGCGATCGGTGAGCCAGCGGCGCCTTTCAACCAGCATGCGCCTCGCCCACGGCAATACACCGCCAAAGCCGGTCAGGCCAATCATGAAGAACGCACCGAACAGATGGCTGAGTGGTGGCCGCGGCCGCGTGAGCGCCGGGTCACCATGTGGGTCACCATGCGGGTTGTCGTGCGGCTCGGCAAGCGGGCTGCCGACAAGGTCAAGAATCGGGACTGTCATCAGCGAATCCGCTCGGGGTTGTTCGTTGGCTATGCGTTGGCTATGCGTCGGCTCTTCGTCGGCTATGCGCCGAACGACAGCGACAGCGCGGAGCGGGAGCGCAACCTTTTCGCCCGTCCCGATCCGCGTGCCGTCTCTTCAGATCTTGGCCGTTTCGTAAGTCGCCGGATGGAAGATTTCCTCAACGGACAACAGGCGCTTCGACAGACCCTGCGAATGGTGATGCCGCAGGAATGTCTCGAGCGTATTGCGGTTGGCAGGCACACCATACGGCCAGTGATCGTTGCCGAGCAACTCGCGTGCCGCCTTCAACTGCTCTTCGACGAACGGCAGGGTCACCTTCGTGGCCGACGTATCGGACAGCTTGTCGAGCGCAATCTGTTTCGATTGCTCGAACGCTTTCTGCACGGCGGCCGGCAGCCACGGATGCGCGTCGGCAAGTGTCTTGCGAATGCCGACCACGTGCATGATCGGAAACACCTGCGTGCGGCGGTAGTAGTCTTTCGCGGCCTCGGTCGGATCGGGAAACAGCCAGCCGACATTCGGGTTCTTGCCGGCACACGCGGGCGGGCGCGGCGCCATGAACGCGTCGATGTCGCCGCGATCGAGCATCGCCGAAATCGTGTCGTCCTCGGGCGCGGCCTCGAGACGAACGTCGGGCGGCAATTGCAGCTTGATCTTCTCAGGCCGGCCCGGCTCGTCGATGCCGCCGCGCACCCACGTGACGTCTTCCGGCTTCACGCCGAAATCGTCTTCGAGGATCGCGCGCGCCCATACGTTCGCGGTCAATTGATATTCGGGCAGGCCGATCCGTTTGCCCCTCAGGTCTTCCGGACGTTTGATCCGATCGGTGCGCACATAGATCGACGTATGACGGAACGCGCGCGACAGGAACACCGGCACCGCGATATACGGGCAGGTGCCTTCCGAGAACTTCACGGTATAGCTGGAGAACGACAGTTCGCTGATATCGAACTCTTCATTGCGGAACGCGCGAAAGAACATTTCCTCGGGCGAGAGCGTCATGAAGACAGGATCGACGCCGTCCATCTGGACCTGACCGGAGATGAGCGGTCGGGTGCGGTCGTAGTCGCCGGTGGCAATGGAGAGATTGAGTTTTCCGTTCATGATGGCTTGGCTGACGGGTAAAAGAAGTGGGTAAATGAGAGAGTAAAAAATGCAGTCCGGCGCAATACGGATCGCCCGCTGCGCCGGAAGTCAAAAAGCGCCGCCCGCTTCAATGCACGAGCGTGCGATGAACCTTGCGCCGCAGAAATTCGAAGTTGACGGCGAACTGCTCAGGGCGCGTCACGGTCTCGTGCAGCCGCTTGATGTCTTCATCCGAAAAGCCTTCGCCCACGCCGCCCGCCGCTTGCGTCAACAACTGGATCTGGCAGGCGCTTTCGAGTAGCAACGCGAGCACGACCGACTCCTCGATCGAACGCCCGGTGACGGCGACACCGTGATTGCGCATCAGCACCGCCTTGCATGGGCCGAGCGCACGCGCGACACCGGAGCCCATGTCCTGCGTGCGGATCAGATTCATCGTGTCGGTGTAGTAAGGCACGCCGTCAGCGAAATGGCAGCTCGGCTGGCTGATCATCCGCAGCGGCTGGCCGGTCGCGGACAGCGCGACCGCATGCGTGGGATGCGAGTGGATCACGCTCATCACGTCGG
The DNA here is from genome assembly GCF_046027605.1 of Paraburkholderia fungorum. Classification (GTDB taxonomy): domain Bacteria; phylum Pseudomonadota; class Gammaproteobacteria; order Burkholderiales; family Burkholderiaceae; genus Paraburkholderia; species Paraburkholderia fungorum_F. The sequence goes on along the minus strand of NZ_JAQQEF010000013.1, from coordinate 68,022 downwards.
GACGTGCCCTGAAAATCTCCGAATGGATGAACACCTCGCTATGACGCCGCCCCGCGCCGCCCACTTTCTCGCCGTCGAGATTACACACGACGATGTTCTCCGGCGTGATCTCGTCGAAACCGTGGCTATGCGGCTTCATGAAGAAGTGAGTGGGGTCGCCCGGTACGCGGATCGACACGTGGCCACGCGTCAGGTCGCCCTGGCCCTCGGCTTCGAGAATACGGCCGGCGTCGATCAGTTTCTGTTTGGCTTCGTCTGCGTTCATGGTGTGCTTGCGCCTTTTCAAGGAAGGTGGCGGCCTCGTCGCTTACCGATCGATTACCGATCGACGGGCGCCGCCGGGAGATCAGAATCGCCCGCCCACAGCGGCCTTGGCTTTCGACAGCAGCGCCGGCGGGGTTTTGTAGAGTTCGTCGAGTAACTGGTCGATCCGCTCGGGCGGCACGGGCCGCACTTCGAGACCGAGGCTCTTCGCTTCGGCGAGGAACGCGGGGTCTTTCATGGTCTGGGCGAACGCGGTGCGCAACGCGGCTGCACGTTCAGGCGGCAGACCCGGCGGCGCCGCAAACGGACGGGCGAACGCCTGACTCGCCACGATCACCTTGAGCACCTGACGGGTTTCGTCGTTCGGCGCGAGGTCAATCAGGAGCGGCACGTTCGGCAGATCAGGATGCTTTTCGAGCGCCACCTGCACGAGGATGTTGATCTTCTTGTCCTTGATCCAGTCAGGATGACGAACCAGAATCGTGCTCCACGAGGTACCGCATTCGCCGTCGATCTCGCCGCGCTCCATCGCAAGCGCGGTTTCGTTGCTGCCGGGATAGCCCGTCACCAGCTGGATTTTCGCGTTGAACAGCGTCTTGATCGTCGAGGCCATCACGTCGGGATCGGAGCCGGCGCCCTGCCCGCCCATGCGTGAATCTTTCGTGATCAGATCCTGAAACGTCTTGATCTTCGAGGTCTTCCACGTGAGGCACAGACTCACGTCGTTATTGATGCTGCCGAGCCATGTCAGCTTGCGCGCGTCGAAATTCGCTTCGCCGAGCAGCGGCTCCTCCGGCATCGTGCGGCCGAAGGTGCCGAACGTGGCGCCGTCTTTCGGCGCTACGCTATACAGGTAGTTGATCGCTTTCAGGCTGCCGGCGCCGGGCATGCTTTGCGGCGTGATGGTCGGCTTGCCCGGCAGATAGTTGCCGATGTATTTGGCCAGCAAGCGCGCGTACATGTCGTAGCCGCCGCCAACGGAATAGCCGATCGTCATATTCACAGTGCGGCCGCTATAGAAACTCTGCGCGGTTTCCGCCGCATAGCCGCTGGCCGGTAAGTAACACGCGGCCGACAACAGCGCAAAAGCGGCTGCACCTGCTGCGCGCAATTGACGGCGTGGCCAGCGCGAGCGCGAGCCCAAGCCGCGCTGCGGTGGCGATCGAAACGACCGTGGCAGAAAAATCTTCATGGTGTGTCTCCGTCGATATCGGCCGATTTCGCCGCGAATGCGCTGCGCCGGCACGGTTGTGTGAAGCTCGTTGGCATGCCCGCTCTGCTCATATCAGGCCGCCGAGGCCGCGCAGCGCCGGCACGAAATCGCCCAGCAACGACGGCGGCCACGGCGTCGCGAAGATCAGGTCGAACACGAGCCATAGCGCCACCGTCATCGCGACCGACAACAGCCACGCATTGCGCCAGCGTTCGCCGAACTCGAAGTGTGCGAGCAGCAGCATCATCAGAAACAGCGCGGGCAACAGGCCGATCAGATACGCGAGACCCAGGGCGCCGCCAATCGCGAGGAAGAAGCGAAAGCCGCGCGCGCGAACCGTCGCCATCGGCAGCGTGGGTGCGCCGAAGCGATCGTCGTCGAGCGCCGCCAGCGGACCCGGCACGGCGACGGACGCTGCCGCTGCCATGCGGTTCAAGGCGAGATCGTGGCGCGGCTCGACGGCCGGGCGCCGCGCCAACGGCTGGGCATGCGTTTGCATCGCGGCGGCCGTCGCGGGCACGGCCGTCGCAGGCATGAACTCGTGCGTCGGCGCGTCATGCGCACTGACCTGATTGATCAGCACCAGACAGGAAAAAAACAGCGCGGCGCAGGCGGCGGTCATCGGCATCAGCTTCGCGCCGAAGGCCCAATCGGACGCCGTCCAGATGGCCGCGACCACCGCGACGATCAACGCAATCGTGAAGAGCGAATGATGGTCGAGCCGTTTGATCCGGATATGCAGGCCCGCGCCGAGCCGCCCCTGCTTCACGGCGCGCCGCAGTCCCTTGAGAGTCGGTCCGAGCACGACCCACAGCGCCGCGAGCAGCACGCCGATCACGATCGGCCGCGTAAACAGTTTGATGCCGTAAATCTCGCTCGAAATGAAGTAATAGCGCTCGAAGATACTGCCGAGCACCAGCCCGAGAATCAGCGGTGGCCGCGGCCAGTTCAACCGCTTCATCACCCAGCCGATGAAACCGAACAGCACCATCGAGCAGAGATCGCCCCAACTCTGGCTCGCATTGAATGCACCGAGAAAGATGATGCCGAGCACGAGCGGAATCAGCACGCCGACCCGCACCGTGGCGAGTCGGGAGAACAGGCCGCTGCCGAACAGGCAGATCACCGCGCCCATGATGTGCGAGATGGTGAGCGTCCAGATGATCGCGTAGGTCACGTCCAGATGCTTGGTCAGCATCTCCGGGCCGGGCGTGAAGCCATGCATGATGAAAGCGCTCAGCAGTAAGGCCATCGACGCGCCGGCCGGCATGCCGAACGCGATCGTCGGAATCAGATGGCCGCCTTCCTTGGCGTTGTTCGAACTCTCCGACGCGATGACGCCACGAATGTCGCCCTTGCCGAAGTTCTCGGTATTCTTCTCGGTGCGGATCGCGTGGCCATAGGCCATCCAGTCGATCACCGCCGAGCCGAGCCCCGGCACCGCGCCCAGCAGTGCGCCAAGGCCGCTGCAACGCAATACCAGCCACCAGTTGCGCCCCGCATCGCGAACCCCGTCCCACTGGCTGCTCGGCTTGCCGTGCACGGCGCCGTCGGCGCGCGAGATGCCGGTGCGTTCGATCGCCATCTCGGCCAGTTCGGGCAGCGCGAAAATGCCGAGCGTGACCGGCACGAGCGGCAGGTGATCCCACAGGTAGAGCGAGCCGAAGGTCCAGCGCAAGGTGCCGGTCTGCGGGTCCGAGCCGATCAGCGAAAGCATCAGTCCGAACGACGCCACCGCCAGCCCCTTGATCGGCGCCTTGCCGCTCAGCACCGCCACCATCGACAGACCGAAGATGCACAACGCGAGCAGTTCCGCCGAGCCGATATACAGCACCACAATGCGCAACACGGGAATCGTCACGGCCAGCAGCAGCGCGCCGAACACGCCGCCCGCGAGCGACGACGCATAGCCCGCGCCGAACGCGCGCCGCGCCTCTCCGCGTCGCGCCAGCGGATGCCCATCGAGCACGGTCGCGGCCGCCCCCACCGTGCCCGGCACGCCGAACAGCACCGCGGGGATGAAGTCGGAGACCGTCGTCACCGCGGCCATGCCGAGCAGCAGCGCGAACGCGGTATAGCCGTCGAGGTGATAGGTAAACGGAATCAGCAGAGCCAGTCCGACGATCCCGCCGAGACCCGGCACGACACCCAGTGCGAGTCCGAGAACCACGCCGCCCAGCATGATCGCGAGGCGCAGCGGATCGAGGATCATCGTCAGCGCATGAAACGCGGCCGCACCCATCAGGCCACCCTTCTGTCAGTCAGATTGCGCGCCACCAAGCCACGTTTCGTATCCACGGGTTGTCTCCGGTTCGCGTCCGTTGGGGCTCGTTTGGGTCCTCGGACTGTATTGGGGGTAATGCGTGCGCGCGTGCTACTCGTAAATCGCCACGAGATCGTCGGCAATCGGCGAATACTTCGCGTGCGTGCGCAGCATGAAACTCGCGAAGCCGTCGCTGTTGTGGTGTTTCTTGCGCTCGTTGGGCAGATCGATGCGTTCGTTACGCGATACATCGCGCACGATCCCCATCGGATCCTCGCCCTGCTCGACCTTTTTCATTTCCCGGCGCAGCACGCGCCGATAGAGCGCGACACCCTGGTCGGTCGCGCCGAGATTCTCACGCGTGCGATCGGCCACCGTGCCTTGCGTGATCCACGCCATCATGTCCTGACCGTCGACGTTATCGACGATGAATTCGCCGTGCTCGTCCCTGAACGGCACGTCGTAGATATGCACGCGTTCCTGGAGATGTTTCGGCACCTCGGCGTCTTGCGGCGGGATATACGCGTTGTACCAAAGGTGCAGCGTCTGTTCGTCGTCGACCGGCACGCGGATCTGGAACGAGTAATAGCGCGACGCCTCGTCGCCGTTGCCCACCGCCAGCATGTTCGGAAACACGATCGGGTGACCGATGCGCCAGTCGTCGGAATCCTCCGAATGGCCGGCCAGCAGCCGATGTTTCGTGATGCCGAACTCGAACTCATTGAACGCGATCTTTTCGTGCTTCGCGCTGATCGCCACCTTGATGCCTTCCTGTTCCTTCTGGAATTCATAGTGATGACCATGCAGCCACTCGGTGTGAATCGGATCGAGCGAGTTCTCCATGATCTGCAGCCAGTTGATCGGCAACAGCGCGCGGCCCATCATCCGGATCGCGCCTGGTGCGATGAAGCCGTCGAAACGCGGCAACAGCGGGCGCGGTTCCGGGCCCATGTACGCGAACAGCAGACCGCCCAGTTCTTCGACCGGATAGGCGTCGGTGGCGACCTTGTCGCGGAACGCGCAGTTGTCCGGCTCGTTCGGCTGGCTCAGGCACTTGCCCTCCACGCTGAATTCCCAGCCGTGATACGGGCACCGAATGCCCTCTTCGGTCGGGATACCGTGAGCGAACGACGCCCGCCGATGCGGACATTGCTCCGCGATCAGGCCGAGTTGCCCCTGACGGTTCCTGAAAAGCACCAGGTCTTCGCCGAGCAGGCGCACGCGTTTGGTCCAGCGATTCTCGAGTTCGACCGCGGCGCCGATCGGCTGCCAATAGCGGCGCATCAGGTTACCCATTGGCGTGCCCGGTCCAACTCGCGTTAAGGTCTCGTTCTGTTCAGCCGTCAGCATGGTTTTTGCGTCCCCAGGTTTTCAATGACGTCGGTTGATGGTTCGACAGCGCGCCGGCCCGGCCCTGATCTGCGATGAAGCCCGCCGGTTGGCACGTCCGCTTTCCAGATCATCTTATACTTAGTCATCTAAGTTTAAATAATGGAAAACACCGATGCGCCCTCGCACGCGCTTCGCCAACTCCTCGCAAAGTCCACTGGCAAAAGGTTTTACGACTTAGAATGTAAGTGTTTTCCGGGCCGCCCCGCGGTTGTTGCGCGCTCGAAGACCGGGACGTTGTTGACAACACAAACTTAGTTGGCTAATTTAAAAAACGCATGGTCCTACACATGCCACGACAAAGGTGAATGCATGAGCAAGAGTGAAAAATCCGCACGCGACCCACTGCCGGGCACCCTCCAGCACTGGCGCGAAGCGCTGCCCGAAGAACGGATGGCGCACCTCGTCAAGGACACCACGCGCGGCTTCTCACGTTCGCTCCAGGCGCGGCTGCGCGAACACGCGGTGCAATACGGGCACTGGACCTTTCTGCGCATCCTCTGGCAAACCGACGGACTCACACAACGCCAACTGAGCGAGCAGGCAGGTGTGGCCGAGCCCACCACGTTCTCCGCGCTAAAGACCATGGAAGCACTCGGATATGTGACGCGCCAGAAGCTGCCCGATAACCGCAAGCAGGTGCGTATCTTTCTGACACCTAAAGGCGCGAGCTTGCGCGCGCTGCTGGTGCCCGCCGCCGTGGAAGTGAATCGCATCGCGCTGTCGGGCATCTCGGTCGAGGACATTGCCGCCACGCGCCGCACCTTGCTCGCGATGATGGAAAACCTCGCGGGCGATCCATTCTTTGCGAATCGCGCGAATGCCGAATCGTTGAATGGCGAAAGCGGCCTGGGCATCGGCGACGACGCCGCGAGCGACGCACCATGAAGGCCCCAGGCACTCACGCAGACGCTGACGTGAAGCGGCCGATCCGGATCGGGATCGTGGGCTTCGGCACGGCCGGCCGTGCGTTCGTGCCCGCTATTGCCGCGCATCCCGGCTTCGAACTGACGGCCATCGTGGATCCCGCGCAAGCGGTGCGGCGCGCGGCCGTCGACGAATTCGGCTTCGCTGCGTATGACACGCTCGAAGCGCTGCTCGAACATGCCGAGGTCGACGCGATCTACGTCGCGTCGCCGACCACGCTGCATCGCGAACATGTGCTGCTCGCGTGTGCAGCGGGCAAGCACGTGCTCGTCGAAAAGCCGATGGCCGCCAATCTTGCCGACGCGCAAGCCATGGTCGCCGCCGCCGAAAGTGCCAGGGTCGTGCTGCTCGTCGGTCATTCGCACAGCTACGATCTGCCGATCCACGCAATGCGTGAGCTGATCGACGCAGGCGAGCTGGGCCGCGTGCAAATGGTCAACACCTGGTGCTTTACCGACTGGTTGTACCGGCCGCGGCGCGCCGACGAACTGGACGCGCGCCAGGGCGGCGGCGTCACCCTGCGGCAGGGATCGCATCAATTCGACATCATCCGGCTGCTGTGTGGCGGCGCCGCGCGCAGCGTGCGCGCGAAAACCTTCGACTGGGATCCGCAGCGCAGCGCCATCGGCGCGCATACGGTGTTCATCGATTTCGTGGACGGCGCCGCGGCCACCGCGATCTACAACGGCTACGGCCGCTTCTCCAGCACCGAACTGTGCGAAGGCGTCGGTGAGTGGGGCTTCAGGAGCGCGGGGCGCCCCGCTGCCGATCGCAGCACCGGCACCGCAGCCAAACAGGTCCGCACGCCCGAAGAAGAACTGCTCGCGAAGCAGGCCCGCGCGAAACACGCGATTCCAGGCGACGCCCCCTGGCAACCGTTCTTCGGTCTCACGATCGTCAGTTGTGAGCGCGGCGAAATCCGCCAGTCGCCGCACGGGCTGATCGTCTACACCGATGACGGCCGCGCCGATCTGCCGTTGCCCGCGGGCGGCTCGCCGCGCTCGCGCGTGATGGCCGAGTTTCACGATGCGATCAGCGGACGCCGCGCGGCGCTGCACGACGGCGCCTGGGGTCTCGCCAATCTCGAAGTCTGCGAGGCGGCGATTGCGTCGTCGGCGAGCGGCCGCGATGTCGAACTCAAACACCAGGTCGCGCTGAACAGAAGCGTCAGCGTGTGACCGCAAACGTGCCGGATTTTCCCAAAGGCGGCAGTAACGACTGTCCGATTGAAGATGACCGCTACCTTGATGCAACCCCTCTTCGCCGCTGAGCGTGCGACTAACGACGCTTGCGCCCCCTTGCCGGTAGAACCCGCTCGCCACGACGCGGCGAACCGGTTGTCGCTCGATGTCACGGCGAGAACCGAAATCGCCGAAGACATTGTCTTGTTCGAGCTGCAGGCACCGGATCGCGCCGCGCTGCCCCTCTTCTCGCCTGGCGCGCATGTACTGGTCCGCACGCCGGCAGGCAGCGAGCGCCGCTATTCGCTGTGCAATGCGCCGGCTGAGCGCAACCGCTATGTGATCGCGGTCAAGCTCGATGCAAGCGGTCGCGGTGGCTCGGCCAGCATGGTGAGCGAAGTGCGGGTCGGCACGCGGCTCGAGGTGGCGCCGCCGGAAAACTACTTCCCGTTGACGGACAACGCGTCGCGTTATTTGCTGATCGCGGGCGGCATCGGCATTACGCCGTTGCGCGCGATGATCGCCGAACTCGACGCACGCAAGGCCGATTACCGCCTGTTGTATTGCACACGCACGCCGGAGTCCACGGCGTTTCTCGATGAGCTGGCCACGCCCGAACGTGCCGCGCGTGTCACCGTGCATCACGACTACGGCGAGCGCGAGCGCTCCGTGGCGCTCGCGCCGTTTCTCGCGGCACGCGAAGGCAATACGCATCTCTATTGCTGCGGACCGCGTCCGCTGATGCAGGCGGTGCGTGAGGCTGCTTCGCACTGGCCGTCGTCGGCTGTGCACTTTGAAGATTTCGGCACCAGTGAATTCGCCGGCGCGGACGGCGAGACTTCGGGCGGAAAAACGTTCACCGTCAAGCTCGCGCGCAGCGGCGGCTGTGTCAACGTGCAGCCGGGACAAACGATTCTCGACGCGCTGCGGGCCCATGGCATCGAGACGCCGAGTTCGTGTGAAGCGGGTACCTGCGGTTCGTGCCGCACGCGGCTGATTGCCGGCGAGGTCGAACACCGCGACTTCGTGCTCGACGAAGACGAATACGACAGCGCGATCATGATCTGCGTGTCGCGCGCGCGCTCCGACGAGATCGTGCTGGATATCTGAAATCGACTGACGGTGCGCGCCATGCGGCTGCGCGCCGGCCAGGTCAGTGTGGGTTGCCATCTCTCAGGTTGGGCCGGGCCGCGCAACGCTCAATAGAACTGGTCGAAGTGAACCTGTTCGAACGGTACTTTTCGCGCCAGCAGTGTGCGCTGGATCGCCATGCCCATCGCGGGCGGCCCGGCGAAATAGATTTCCATGTCGCGCAGACGGTCGCCGAACAGCAAGTCGGCGAGGTCGTGAACGTAGCCCACGTGGCCGGTCCACGGTTCGCAGGCGTGTTCCTGTGTGTCGTCCGAGATCGCGGCCTCGAAGTGCAGGCGCTCATCGAAGCCCGGCAGTTGCGCGAGCATGTCGCGGCCGCATACATCGCGCGCTGTTCTGCCGCCGTACAGGAAGTGCAGTTTGAGATTCGCGAGTGAAGGATCCGCGGCCACGCCACGCGCAATCGAGATCATCGGCGCGAGGCCCGAGCCGCCAGCAACGCAGAGTATGTCGCGCGGCACATCGCGCCTGAGGTAAGCCATGCCGTACGGTCCATCGATGTCGATCCGCGCGCCGGATTCGAGCGTGTCGAACAGCACGGCGCTGCCCTGCCCGTTCGGTACACGGCGCACCTGGAAATGCAGGATGCGCGGCTGCTCGGCGATATTGCTCATCGAGTAGGCGCGCACGCCCGCGACACCCGGCAGTTCGAGCAGTGCGTACTGGCCCGGTTCGAACCGCATGTCGGCGGACAGTTCGAAGCAGAACTCGTGGATGTCGTGCGTGACCGGACGCCGCCCGGTCAGCGTGCCGGTGACGCGGCGCGGCGCGTGAATCGGCGCGTACTGCGCGGCCGGGCGCAGCTTGATGATGCAGTCGCCGCGCGGCGAGCATTGACAGCCGAGATAGCGGTTGCGTGCGCGGTCTTTATCGGTCCATGCCGGTGCCTGCTGCCATTTGACGTCGACTGCGCCTTCGAGCAGTTCGAACTTGCAGTTGCCGCATGCGCCGACGTTGCATTCATAGGGAAACGCAATGCCCGCCCGCAATGCGGAGCGCAACAGCGTGTCCTGCTGGTCGCAGTCGAACGAGAGGTCGGAACCCGCGAGAGTGATGCGATGCGCAACGTCGGACATACTGTTCCCTTCATCAGATTGGCGTCATATCGGCGGCCGGTACCCCAACGTGGACGAGATACCTTCAGCCGCATTCAACAGGTGCGGCACGCATGCGCGCAGCGCCTTCTTGGTCAACCGCTGCGACGGGCCACCGACCCCCACCGCCGCCACCACCGCGCCGGTCAGGTCGCGCACCGGCGCCGCGATGCCGCGCATGCCCAGCTCCGATTCTTCGTCGTCGATCGAGTAGTTCTCGCGACGCACTTTTTCAAGCGTTTTCAGAAACGCCTGCGTATCGGTGTTCGTATTCGGCGTGCGCGCGACCAGACCGGCTTTCAGCACCCGGGCGACCACGTCGGGCGTGCGGAACGCGACCAGCACCTGGCCTTCGGCGGTGCAGAACGCCGGCTTGCGCACACCGATATACGAGCGCATGCGGATCGCCTGATCGCTCTCCAGGTTGAACAGATAAACGATGCTGGTGTCGTCGAGTACCGCGAGGTGCACCGTTTCGCCCGTGTGTTCACGCAGCACGTGCAGAAAAGGCACGGCCTGCTTCGACACGTCGATCCGGCGGCGCACCAGCGCACCCAGCGTGAACAGCTGGATGCCGAGCCGGTAACGGCCGTTCTCCTCGTTCTGCTCCAGCAGGCCCTCGGAAACCAGCGTGGTGGCAAGACGATGAACCGTGCTCTTTGCCAGGCCCATGCGCTTCGCCAGATTGCTGATGCCGATCTCCGGCTCCTGCTCGGAAAACACCTTCAGTACGCGAATCGCCGCCGCCACCGACGACAACCGCCCGTCTCCCGCATCACCTTTTTCTTCCGGTATTGCTTGCGTTTCGGCACTTGTCATGGACTATATCCCAGTCTTTCAAATTGGAACAACGTTCCTTATAAAGGAACGATAATGTGTGCGGAGAAGGGTGTGAGGTTCTGACCGTCCGCCCATGGACACCCGTTCCCGCCTTGCACTACCGACATGATATCCGGACCGCCAGCCTATACGCGACAAGGCATTTAGCGATTGATGGCGATCAGGACAGAAGCGCCGCTGTCAGCATGGACTACTACCATGCGCCGCGCTTACGTTCCATATATGACGTTCTCGTTCCGCCTGGCGTAACACCGCAAACAACATGAGTAAATACCCTAGATGGCTTTTTCTTGACTTAGGTTCCTAAACAAAGCCAAACTCCTTACATCGCTCTTCGTGGACCGACGTTCCACATACAAGAACGATATCAGAAATTCAGCTCAGGCATCTGTGTCAGCCTCACCGCATCATGGGCCAGGCGTTGCACCGTATTCGTGGATCGGTCTGACGAGCGGGTACCAACAACCAGGTACCTGGCCGTCAAGGTTATGAATTTAGGCATCCGGAACGATCGTTCGGATCGTTTGGCAGCACCTGCTCTCATCGGCTATCAGAACAACCCGGCATACGACCGGGACCCCAATCAATCGCTGGGATGGAGACAACATGAAAAAGACAGTCGCGCTTCTCGCCTTGCCCATGATGGCAGGCGTCGCTCACGCCCAAAGCTCGGTGACCCTGTACGGCATGGTCGATGCCGGCGTCGTTTATATCAACAATCAATCGGGTCATTCCAATATCGAATCGGTTACCGGCCAGACCAACGGCAGCCGTTTCGGCTTTCGTGGCGTGGAGGATCTCGGCGGTGGGATGAAAGCGATCTTCGTGCTCGAAAACGGCTTCGATCCGTCGAACGGCAAATTGCTGCAAGGCGGCCGGCTGTTCGGACGGCAATCCTACGTGGGCTTGCAAAGCCCGTACGGCGCGGTGACACTCGGCCGCCAATACGATCCGATGACCGCCTACGTGGGCGAAATCGCCGCGACTTCGATGTGGGCGTGGGTCGCGACCCACCCCGGCGACTTCGACAATCTGAACTCGAACTTCCGCGTGGACAACTCGCTGAAATACACCACGCCCGACATGGCGGGCTTGCAGATCAGCGGCATTTTTGCGCCGGGCGGCGTGGCAGGCGACTTCGCGACCAATCGGATCTATACGCTCGGCGCCAACTATCAGCATGGACCGTTCACGGTCGCCGTGGCCTATGACCACCTGAACAACCCGGCCACTTCAGCGTTCGACGGGACGGCGCAACCCGGCTCGCCCGGCTTCACGTCGCCGGGCAAGAGCCCGGTATTCAGCGGCTATCTGTCCGCCAATACGATGGAAATCTTCGGCGCTGGCCTCGCGTACACCATCGGGCAGGCGAAGCTCGGGCTGGTCTATACGAATACCCGCTTCCACAACATTCTGCACACCGCGTCGACGCCGAACAGCGGTTCCGCGACGTTCAACAGCTACGAAGCGAACGCGCGTTACTACTTCACGCCGGCGTTTATTCTCGGCGCGTCGTTCGACTACACCCGCGCGGAAACCGCGAAATATGAGCAGGTCGACTTCGGCCCGGACTACTTCCTCTCGAAGAGCACCGACGTGCTGGTGGTCGGCGTGTGGCAGCACGCGTCAGGAATCGATTCGACCGGCAAGGCCGCGGTCGCCGCGATCGGCTCGCTCGGGCAATCCACCACGCCCACGCAGATCGCCGTCAAGTTTTCGTTGCGCCACCGTTTCTAAGGAGAGCACGAGTGAAGAGTTCAGGTTTGTTGCGCGTTGCTACGCTGACATGCGCCGTCGCGGCCGCGCTGCTGGTTTTGCCGGCCGCTCATGCGGCCACCGCGGCGGCGGCCCCAACCGTCGTTCACGTCGGCATAGCGAACGCGAGTAGCGATGTCGCGTTCTTCATCGCCGACAAAAAAGGCTATTTCCGCCAGGAAGGCATCGACGCGCGTTTCGTCCCGTTTGATTCCGGCGCGAAGATGGTTGCGCCGCTCGGCGCCGGTCAACTCGACGTGGCCGGTGGCTCGCCGTCGGCCGGACTGTATAACGCGGTGGTGCGTGGCATCGGCATCAAGGTTGTCGCGGACAAAGGTTCGACGCCGCCCGGTTACGGCTATCAGCCGCTGCTGGTGCGCAAGGACCTCGTGACGAGCGGACGCTACAAGACGCTGGCCGACCTCAAGGGCATGAAGGTGGCCGGCAGCGCGACCGGCAGTGCGTCGACCTCGACGATGAATGAAGCGTTGAAAAAGGCCGGTCTGAAGACGAGCGATGTCGAGCGCATCTATCTCGGCTTTCCGCAACACGTGATGGCGCTGGAGAACAAGGCCGTCGACGCCGCGCTGACAACCGAGCCGTCCGCCACCGAAGCCGTGCGCAGCGGCGCCGCGGTGCGCGTGATGGGCGACGACCAGATCTATCCGAATCATCAACTGGCCGTCGTGCTGTATTCGAGCGTTTTCATCCACGATCATCCGGACACGGCCAAGGCCTTCATGCGCGCCTATCTGCGCGCCGTTCGCGACTACAACGACTCACTCGCGAACGGCAGGATCGCCGGGCCGAACGCCGACGAGGTGATCGCGATACTCACGCAGTACACGCCGATCAAGGATGCGTCGGTCTATCGCACGATCGTGCCGCAAGGCACGAACCCGGACGGCAAGCTCAACATCGCCAGCCTCGAAAACGACCTCGCATTCTTCAAGCGCGAGGGTGTCGTCAAGGGCAACGTGACGGTCGCGCAGGTGGTGGACACCTCGTTCGTCGATGCCGCCGATGCCGCGCTCGGCCCCTATAAGCCACGCACCAAATAGCCGAGGATTACCGTTATGGCCACACCGTTAGTCTCATCGCCGTCGTCCGGTGAGCCGGCCCATCTGGCGCCGCACGCGTCGCACTCGCATGAAACCGCGCATGCGGACGCGGACGCCAAGATTCGCCTGCGTCATCTGACCAAGTCGTTCCAGACGCAAGGCGGCCTCGTCACCGCGCTCAATGACGTATCGCTCGACATTCCGTCCGGCTGCTTCTTCATGATCGTCGGCCCGAGCGGCTGCGGCAAGACAACCCTGCTGCGTATTCTCGCGAACCTCGAAACGCCGAGCTCGGGCAGCGTCGAGATCACCGCGCCCGCCGAATTCCGGCCCGGCAACTCGATGGTGTTTCAGGGCGATTCGCTGTTCCCGTGGATGACCGTCTACGACAACGCCGCCTATGGCCTCGCGCTGCGGCACGTGCCCAAAGCCGAGATTCGCGACGTCGTGGGCCACTATCTGAGCCGCACCGGTCTGACGCGCTTTGCGAAAGCGTATCCGCACCAACTGTCGGGCGGTATGCGGCAGCGCGTTTCGATTGTGCGGGCGTTCGCGAACGATCCGGACATCCTGCTGATGGACGAACCGTTCTCCGCACTCGACGAACAGAACAAGTTGCTGCTTCAGGAAGAACTGCTGCGCATCTGGGAAGAAACGCGCAAGACCGTGCTGTTCATTACCCATAGCGTCGACGAAGCCGTCACGCTCGGCGATCGCATCATGGTGATGACCGCGCAGCCCGGCAGCACGAAGCAGATCGTCGACGTGCCGTTCGAGCGGCCGCGCTCGGTGCTGGAGTTGCGCGCACGGCCTGAATACGGCGAATTCGTTTATTCCATCTGGGGCCAGTTGCGCGATGAAGTCGAGCGCGCGCGAGCCCGCGATCTTGGCGGAAAACAATCATGAAAACGGTCGTAAAGACAGCACAGCCATTGCCGGCCACGGCGGCCCGTTCGGCAAACACCGGCAAGCGCCGCTCATTGATATCCGGCAGACATCGCGACCGGCTGATCAGCATCGCATCGCCCGTCGTGCTGTTGCTTCTGTGGCAGATCGCAGCACAAACCGCCTTGATCGACGAGCGCTTCTTCCCCGCGCCGACGAAAATTTTCGCGACCTTCGTCGCCCTCGTCAACGACGGCTCACTCTGGGACAACACCTGGGCGACCCTGCAGCGGCTGTTCTGGGGCTGCCTGATCGGCGGTATTCCAGCGCTGCTGCTCGGCGTCGCAACGGGATTATCGCGGCCGTTGCGCGCGGTCTTCGACCCGTTGATCGCCGCGACCTATCCGGTGCCGAAAAGCGCAATCTTCCCATTGCTGCTGCTGATCTGCGGACTAGGCGAGGCGTCGAAGATCGCCATGGTCGCAATCGGCGTGTTTTATCCGGTGCTCATCAACACCGCCACCGGCGTGCTGGAAATCAACAAGATCTATCTGGACGTGGGACGCAACTTCCGCGCGAGCCGCTGGCAGGTGTTCCGCACGATCGCGTTGCCGGGCGCCGTGCCGCACATCATGAGCGGCATCAAGCTCGGTCTAGGCCTCGGTCTGATGCTGATCGCAATCGCCGAGATGATCGGCTCGAAAAGCGGTTTGGGTTACATGATCTGGAATGCGTGGGAACTGCTATCGGTGGAGCAGATGTACGTGGGCCTGCTGGTGATCGCCTTCCTCGGCTACGGCATTTCACTGTTATTGACCGAACTCGAACGCAAGCTGATTCCCTGGAAGGCAAGCCGCTGACCGTCGCCCTCTTTCCATCGGCGTTTAACCGACTCCACTCAAGCCACCATGGACAACTATCAGACAGAAAAACAGTTGCTGGCGGACGCGATCCTGATGCTCGAACGGGCCGAGGTGATCGACTTCAACGGACATTTCAGCTGGCGCATTCCAGACCGGGATCAGATGCTGATCAACTCGGGAAAATCAGTGCGCAGCGCGCTGACTGCCCGTGACATCGTCACGATCGATTTCGACGGCAATCTCGTCGAAGGCGATGCGGTGCCGCCAATGGAGTTCCACATTCACGCCGAGATCTACAGGCGGCGTGCGGATGTCAACTCGGTCGTCCATTCGCATCCGCTGTGGTCGACGCTCTTCAGCATGACGGGCCGCGCCGTCGAACCGGTCATCATGCAGGCGGCCGTGCTCGGCGAAATCCGCCGGTTCGGCAAGACTGCGTCGATCAATCGCAAGCCGCTGGGCGAGGAACTCGCCGAGGCGCTCGGCCCGCACCGCGTCATCATGCTGAAGTCGCACGGCGCGGTGGTCGCCGCCGAGGGCATTCTCGAAACCTTCGTGCTCGCGTTCTATCTGGAAGAGAACGCGCAACGCCAGTATCTGGCGAGCCAGCTTGGCGAGCCGATGGTGCTCTCCGCGGAACAGGTCGAAACGATCGGCCGCAATCTGTGGAAGCCGAATCTGCTGCAGAAGGTTTGGGATTACCACGCGGGCAAGCTCTCCCGCGAGTCGCCGGCGAGCCGATGATCGAACGCATTCCGATCTATCTGCTGACGGGCTTTCTCGGCAGCGGCAAGACCACCCTGCTTAAAACCTGGCTGCAGCAGCCGCTATTGCGGAACTCGGCATTGATCGTCAACGAGATCGGCGCGGTCGGCCTCGATCACGCGACGCTCGGCTATGCGAGCGAAGCAGCGGCGCTGCTTGCCGATGCGTGCGTGTGCTGCACAGGACTGCCGGGCCTGCATGAAGCATTGGAAAACCTGTTCTGGGCGCGGCTCTATCGCAGCGTGCCACGCTTTGACGCGGTGGTGATCGAGACCACCGGGCTTGCCGATCCAGGGCCGTTGATCGCGTCGTTGCAAAGCCAGCAGTTCGTCCGCGAGCGCTATGGTCTGGCCGGTGTCGTAACGACGCTGGGCGCGCCCACCGCCTTGCAGACGATGGCGGAATTCGCCGAGGCGCGCGCGCAACTGGACGCGGCCGGCGCGATCGTGGTGACGAAAACGGATCTGCTCGGAGCCGGGGAACTCGATGCGATTGGACGGGCATTGCAGCGCTCGAATCCGGACGCGCGCGTGCTGCTCTCAGCACATGGGAGCCTGAGCGCGGAAGAAGCCTGGCATGCCGCCCCGCTCGCCGGCACGTCCGGGCTGCTGCCCGATTCGTCTTCCTCGAGGCCGATGCATCGCTCATGGCGCGCGGTCGGCGGGCACAACACAGGCTCACGATTTGCCGGACGGGGCCGTCCTGTGCACGGCGCCAGCACGCGCTTCGAAGCACTCACGGCGGCGCCCGATATCGATTCGCTACGCCGCTCACTCGACGCGCTAATCGCGCAGCACTGCGCAACGCTGCTGCGAATGAAAGGGCTCGCGCGGCTGGTGGACGGCACGACGGTCGTCGTGCAATTCACCCGTGGTGATCGGGACGCGCAGTTGAGCGTGGCATCCGAAGCGACCCGCGTAGCGACCGAAAACATGCCAGGCGGTGTAACGCTGATCTTCCGCTTGCGCCGATGATAGCGACGAGGATAGCGGCACACGCGCGCGGTAAAAGACTCCCTCAGCAACGCTGAATGCGCACCGCGCATTCAGCACCACACGACGGCCTCAGTCCTCGACAGCGATCGTGATCTCATCCCCTTCCACCGACGCCGGGTACGTCTTCAGCGGAATCATGCAAGGCGGCGTGACCACTTCGCCGGTGCGAATGTTGAACGCGCCGTTATGGAAATCGCACTCGACGGTGTCCCCCTCGATACACCCTTCCGACAACGACCCCGGACCATGCGTGCACGCGTCGTCCGTCACGAAGTATTCGCCTTCCAGATTGAACACCGCCAGCGTGAGGCCGTGCTTCTCGATCCTGATGGCCTGCCCTTGCCCGACATCGCCCTTGTTGCACAACGCTATCCGCGCACACGTCTTCTGCATCTCCGTTCTCCATTCTCTGTTTGACAGCCAGTGAGCCGAATGATAACTTTGTTCTCATTGGAAGAACAGTGTTCCTATATACGGAACACATGAATTCAGAATAACTCACGAACACCACGGACATCAAAGAGGCAACCGAATGCTGAAGAAACAGGACAACGATCTGCTGACCCAAACGAGCCCCGGCACGCCGATGGGCGAACTGTTCCGGCGCTTCTGGCTGCCGGCGCTGTTGTCGGAGGAAGTGGCGCAAGCAGGCGGCGAGCCCGTGCGTCTGCAACTGCTGTCGGAGCGCATGCTGGCGTTCCGCGATTCGGAGGGCAAGCTTGGCCTGATCGATGAGTTCTGTGCGCATCGCGGCGTGTCGCTGTGGTTCGGCCGCAATGAGGAAGGCGGGATCCGTTGCCCCTATCACGGCTGGAAATACGACGTGAACGGCCAATGTGTCGATGTACCGTCGGAGCCGGCGGAAAGCGGCTATTGCAAGAAGATCAAGCTGAAGTCGTATCCGCTCGTCGAGCAAGGCGGCGTGATCTGGGTCTACATGGGGCCGCCTGAACACCAGCCGCCTCTGCCCGCGTACGAGTTCTCGACCGTGCCCACCAGCCAGTCGTTCATGACCAAACGCCTGCAGGAAAGCAACTGGCTGCAGGCGCTCGAAGGCGGCGTCGATTCGAGCCACGTGTCGTTCCTGCATCGTGGCGCGCTCAACTCCGATCCGCTTTTCAAGGGCGCACGCGGCAACCAGTACAACCTGAGCGATTTCAGCCCGGTGTTCGAAGTCGTCGACGCAACCGGCGGTCTCTACATCGGCGCGCGCCGCAATGCGGAAGACGACAAGTACTACTGGCGCATCACGCCGTGGGTGATGCCGTGTTTCACCATGGTGCCGCCGCGTGGAGACCATCCGGTACACGGCCATTTCTGGGTACCGATCGACGACGAGCACTGCTGGGCGTGGAGCTTCGACTACCATCCCACGCGCGATCTGACCACCGAAGAAGTGGACGCGATGAAGGACGGCAAGGGCATTCATGTGCGCTACGTGCCGGGCACCTATCGGCCGTTGCAGAACAAGGAGAACAACTACCTGATGGATCGCGCGGCGCAGAAGGCCGGCACGTCGTATAGCGGCGTCGAGGGCATCGGCATGCAGGACGCGTCGTTGCAGGAGAGCATGGGGCCGATCCAGGACCGCACGCGAGAAAATCTCGTCTCGACCGACAACGGCATCATCATGGTGCGTCATCGCTTGATGAAGGCCGCACGTGCGCTCGCGGAAAAAGGCGTTCAACCGCCCGGCCGCGATCCGCAATCGCAACAGGTGCGCTCGGTGGCCATCGTGTTACAACGCGATCTGCCGTTCAATGAAGGCGCCAGGGACGCGTTGCACGCGGAAGCCGGCAAGGCCCACACCACGATCTAGCGAGGACGCGCGCGCAGCCTTCCCGGAGCGTTGCGCGCGCATTACGGTATGAACCCAATGCAATCGCAAACCGCTGTGCCTTCATCCTCATCCTCGCCTGCGGTTTCGCCTTCGTCGGCGAGCTTCAGCGCGGCGGTGGCCGTCGAACCTGGCCGCACTGAAATCCGGCGCTTCGCGCGGCCTGCCATCACATCGTCGACGGGACTGCTGCGCGTCGCCATTACGGGTGTGTGCGGCAGCGACGGCCCCTACTATCAGCAACTGCCGCAAAGTCGTGGGCCGCTGATTCTCGGACACGAATCCGTCGGCCACATTGAAGAAGCCGGCGAACTCGCGCGCAAACGCTGGGGCCTGAAGGAAGGCGACTACGTCGCGCTCGAAGAGTACCTGCCGTGCGGTCACTGCGAGTACTGCCTGAGCAACGAATTCCGTCTCTGCGATGCCACCGACTGGCGGCTCGGCGGCATGCGTTATGGCGCAACCGGCTTACGCACCGAGCCGGGCTTCTGGGGCGGCTTCAGCCAGTATCAGTTTCTTGAACTGAATACGGTGTTTCATCGCGTGCCGTCGAAGGTGGCGCCCAACCATGCGGCGCTCGCGCTGCCGCTTGGCAACGGTATCGAGTGGGCCTATCTGCAGGGTGGCGCGGGGCCAGGTCAAACGGTGGTGATTCAGGGGCCGGGCCAGCAAGGATTATCGTGTGTCGTCGCGGCCCGTGAAGCCGGTGCGGCGCAAATCATCGTGACGGGATTATCCACGCCGACCGATCAGCGGCGTCTCGCACTCGCGAAGCAACTCGGCGCGGATCACACCATTACGGTGGACACCGAAGACGTGCTCGAACGGGTCGCCGATCTGACCGGCGGTGCGATGGCCGACCTCACCATCGACTGCGCGTCGGGCGGCACCGCCACGGTCACGAGCGCAATCCAGCTGGCGCGCAAACGCGGCACCGTGATTCTCGGCGGCCAGAAGCGCAAGCCGATCCCCGAGTTCAACAGCGACATGATCATCGCGCGCTTTCTGACGGTGAAGGGCATGCGTGGGCATAGTTATCAGTCGGTCGAACTGGCGCTTCAGCTGATTGCCGCCGATCGTCATCAGGTCACACGCATGAGCACGCACACGTTCGGCCTCGTGGAAACAGACCTCGCGTTGCGCACGTTGCAAGGCGATGGTGTCGA
Organism: Paraburkholderia fungorum; assembly: GCF_046027605.1. Taxonomy (GTDB): domain Bacteria; phylum Pseudomonadota; class Gammaproteobacteria; order Burkholderiales; family Burkholderiaceae; genus Paraburkholderia; species Paraburkholderia fungorum_F. The sequence continues at coordinate 48,372 of NZ_JAQQEF010000013.1, read as the reverse complement.
GAACGCCATTCATATGACGATCGATCCATGGAAGTAATCCGCCCTCACCTCGCCTCGTCGGCGTCTGCCGTATCCGCGGGTTCTGTCGCGGCGCAAGCGCCCGAAGCGCGTTTTCGCGTCCGTGCGGCGAATTCGACGCCACGTCTTGTGCGGGTCGTCGCGCTCCGCGAGCATGACGATGAAACACGCGCTGCTCTCTGCGCCTACGGCTCGAACGTGCAGTTCTCGAGTGCAAGCGAACTGGCTGCGCTGCTCGGCATCGGTATCGATATCGGCAATGGCGGCATGCGGCGCCATGACTGGCCGCGCGAAATGAATGCGGCGTCGGGCGCGATCGCAACATGGCTGGGCGCGCCGGATCTCGCGATCATCGTCGGGCGCGAAGGCGACGATGCAACGGCCGCCGCGCTCGCCGCGCAAACCTGGCGCAAGCTCGGCGTGACGGTGTCGGCCGTGCTCCGGCCGGCGGCCGCGCATCCAGCCGAAGCAGGCCATGCAACGGCCATACGCCGTACTCATACCGCCGATCTGTTGCGCCCCTGGTGCACGATGGTGGTGCTCGCAAGCAGTAGCGACTATCTGGGAGATTTGCTCGACGCGCTCGGCGCGTCCTGAATTCCGGCATTATTCATGAAACGCGCACGCGGCAACGGCACAACGCCGGCTGCCCGCGCGTCAACCTCGCACCGCGACCCAACTGCCGGCAAGACGCAGACGCGGATATACGATGTGGAGAGAGACAGTTGAAGCAGGATATCAATCGATGGTGGACCGTCGTCGGCGGCGCCTTGTGCCTTTCAGTCGGCGCGGGCGTCATCTCGGCGTTCATGTTCGGCACCTTCATCAAGGCAATTGCCGCGCAGAACGGCTGGAGCCGTGCTCAGGTATCGCTGGGCCTCACGATCTTCGAATTCGCCATGGGGCCCGGCACGATCGTGCTCGGTTCACTGATCGACCGCTTTGGCGTGCGACGGCCCACGTTGTTCTTTCTGGGGATGTTCGCCTTGTCGATCGCCCTGGTCGGCGTCATCCCTGTGTCGTTGCCGCTGTTCTGCCTCGTGTTCGTGATGGTCGGCTTCTTTGCACCCGGCAGTAATGCGCTGCCTTACGCGAAGGTGGTCTGCGCGCGTTTCGATCATCGGCGTGGCCTCGCGCTGGGGCTGGCGGTGGGCGGCACCGCGGTCGGCGCGATGTTAATGCCGCAATACGCGGGCTATCTGCTGCGCCACTTCGGCTGGCGCACCGGCTATCTCGGCGTGGCCGCGCTGATGGCGGTCGTCTCGATTCCGGCGCTCTATTTCCTCGTCAAGATGCCGCCCGATCTCGATGCAAAACTGCTGCGCCGGACTCACCAGCCGGCTGCCAAACTGCCTTCGCTATGGAGCATCTTCAGGCACGACCGCACCTTCCGGCTGCTCGGGATTGCAATCTTCTGCATGTCGGGCGTGTTGCTCGCCCTGCTCTCACAGCTCGTACCGATGATGACCGATCGCGGCGAAACGGTCCGCACCGCCGCGATCATGCTGTCGATCGCCGGACTCACGTCGGCGGTCGGCCGCCTGTTTGCCGGCTATCTGATGGATCGCGTTCACGCGCCCTATGTCGCGGCCATGTCGTTCGGCTTGACGCTGTGCGGCGTGATCATGTTCGCGGCCGGCGCGACCGGCGCGACGGCGATGGTGTCGGCGGGACTGATCGGCGTGAGCATCGGCGCGGAAGCGGACATCATCACCTTTATCGTCAGCCGCTATTTCGACCTGCGGCTGTTCGGCCGCGTATGTGGCGGCATGTGGGCCTGCTGGGGCTGGGGCGCGGGCATTATGATTTTCGCCTCGGGGCTGTGCTACGACCTGTTGCATTCCTATCATGTCGCACTGTGGGTGTTCGTCGGGCTCGTGCTGGTGTCGGTCGTGTCGATCTGCCGGTTGGGACCGTATGTTTATCCGGAGCAGCGCAGCCCTCGCGATACCGCGACCGGCACACGCGAGCGTGGCGGCATGGCGGCGGAACACGCGAAATCCGGCTCGACGGCCGGCTGATTGGCTTGCTTATTTTCTGATTTATTTCGGTTGGCCAAGCGTGTGAAGCATGTCTCTTGCGAGACATGCTTCGCTTCAATCTCACGCGATCAGAAGTCGATCACAAGCCGCCCGGACTTCGCACCGGAACAGCAGATCAGCATCGTATCGCCCGCCTGCTTCTCGCGCTCCGACAGCACACTGTCGCGATGATCCGGCGTACCCGCCACCACCTTCACCTGGCACGCGCCGCAAATCCCCTCTTCGCACGAATACGGCGCGGCCACGCCGCCTTCGCGCAACACCTGCAGAATCGTCTTGCCTTCCGGGATCGCAAACGTCTGGCCGGTTCGATGCAACTCGACGACATATCCCCCCTCGCAGGCGGCCGCCGCTTTCGGCATGAAGTATTCGGCGTGCACTTGTGCTGCGTCGAGCGAAGCCGTCGCTGCTTCATACGCGCTCAGCATGGGCAGCGGGCCGCAGCAGTAGTAATGCGAGTGTTGCGGTGCACGTGCGACGATCGCCGCGATATCGAGCGGCTGTCCACCGCTTTCTGAATCGACATGCAGATGCGCTTGCGGCATCGCAACCAGTTGCTCGAGAAACGCGGCCTCGCGCCGCTCACGGCACGCATAGTGCAATTCGAACGAGCGGCCGAGTTTCAGCAGCCGTTGCGCCATCGCCCAGATCGGCGTGATGCCGATGCCGCCTGCCACCAGCACCGTATGCTCGACGCTTTCGAGCAGCGGAAAATTGTTGCGCGGACCGCCGACGGTCAATTTCTGCCCGACGCGCAATCTGTCGTGAATGAAGATGGAACCGCCGCGGCTCGCGCGATCCCGTTTGATACCAATCACGTAAGCGCGCGGATCGCCGTCCGCCGTCACGAGCGAGTACTGCCGCATGATGCCGTTCGGCAGATGCACGTCGATGTGCGCGCCAGGTCCGGCGGCCGGCAGCGCCGCGTTATCGGGCCGGCGCATTTCGTACAGGTTGATGTCGTCCGCCGCGTAGCGGATCGACGTCAGGCGCATTTCGATCGTGGCGGGTGCGCCGGCGTCCGCGGTGCGGACGGGTTCTGTCGCTGTCGTATCCATTGCAAACCTCAGATTGCTTCGAAAAAACGGGGCACGCCGGACGTCATGCGCCGTGCTCCTGATTGATGATGGAAAGCGGCGGCAAACGCGGCCGCAGCTCGTTCGCCGTGTCCACCAGCAGCTTGCGAAACGATTTGATCTGATCCGGCGTGAAGCGCGTGAGCAGACCCGACACGGTCAATGCGCCCAGCAATTCATGGTTTTCATTGGTCAGACCCACGGCGATGGCCGCAAGATCGGGATCGCGCTCGCCCTTCGAGACGACCCAGCCGCGTGTACGAATCGCCTCGAAGCTTTCTTCGCTGGCGAATTGCGGATCGTAGGCACAGAGAATCTTGCCGGCCGCGCCGCCCTTGAGCGGATGACGCGAACCTTCGTCCAGGTGGTGCCGCGCCGAGCGCTGCGAATTCACGCGGTACAGGCAAATGCGCTCGTCGCCGTCGCGCACGTAGAACGACGCGGTTTCGCGCGTGAACGTGGACAGCTTCTGCAACGCCGGACGCACCAGCGATTCAACGCTCACCGGCGCCGCGCTCAAGGCGCCGAGCCGCCGCAATTCCGATCCGAGCCGGTATTTGCCGGCCGCATCGCGCTCCAGAAACTTCATGTACACGAGCGATGCGGTGAGCCGCAAAATCGTGCTCTTGTATAACGACGAGCGCTGCGCCAGTACCGCAAGCGATAACGCCTCGCCTGGCTGCCTGAAACATTGCAGCAGCGACAGCGACCGTTCAACGGCCTCGACGCGTGTGCGGCCTTCGTCCTCTTCGGTTTTGGGTACTGCGAGTTCGGTCTCCATCCTGGGCCTCCGTGATCCGCCTTCTGAGCCATTCATTGACGCTTTTATACGCCGCCGTCCGCGTTCTGTCGAACAGAATTTGTGCCGCTTGACGGACCGCCAGGTGAAACCTATTCTGAACCTGCAAACACGGTGCGGCAGCCTCACGCCAGCGCCGCTATCGCCCCCCAATATCTGGAGACGACATGCTGACCGCAGCAATGAACGAGCGCCTCACGCGCGTGGGTCCGGGCACGCCCGGCGGTGAACTGATGCGCCGCTACTGGATTCCGATTGCCCCCTATTCGCAACTCGACGACAACCCGGTGCGCAAGGTCCGCGTGCTGGGTGAAGATCTCGTGCTGTACAAGGACAAGAGCGGCACGCTCGGCCTCGTCGGCGACCGTTGCCTGCATCGCAATGTCGATCTGCAGTTCGGCATTCCGGACGAATGCGGCCTGCGCTGCCCGTATCACGGCTGGCTCTTCAACGAAGGCGGAAAGTGTGTCGAGCGGCCCATGGAAGCCACGCCGCGCGGCGAAATCAAACAGAAGCTGAAGGCGTATCCGGTGCAGGAACTGGGCGGCCTCGTGTTCGCCTACATGGGCCCCGCCCCGGCGCCCGCGCTACCCCGCTGGGACCTGTTCGTGTGGCCGAATGCGATCCGCCAGATCGGCATCATGCACATCAATTGCAACTGGCTGCAGTGCCATGAGAACACCGGCGACCCGACCCACAGTGCGTGGGCGCATGGCCACATGTTCCAGTACGTCCTCGAACAGCAAGGCCGCTTTGAAGAAGCGACCGCCCATGCCGAACATACGCTGCACACCCGGCTGAAGACCGGCATCGGCATCAAGGAACTGTATGCCAGCGAAACGGAAACCGGCATCGCCAAGGGCGTGCGCTACGCGAAGGATCTCGGCGCCGACTCCGACTACACGCGCGAACACTCGGCCGTGATCTTTCCATTCTTCACGCAGACCGGCAAGACCGGCGCGCCGCGCAGCGAGTATCAGATTCGCGTGCCGGTCGACGACACCCACACCTATCACATCTGCTATCAGGTTTATGCGGCGCCGCCGGGGGTCGATGCGCCGAAGCAGGATTCGGTACCGTGGTACGAACCGCCGCGCTTCGACGAGAACGGCAAGCCGATTCTCGACTACGTGCTTGCGCAGGACGCGCTGGTGTGGGACGCACAGGGCCCCATCACCGATCGCAGCACCGAATTGCTCGGTCGCACCGATATCCCGATCGTGCTGTTGCGCCGTCAGCTCGACGCGCAGATTGGCCGCGTGGAAGAAGGCCTGGAGCCGATCAACTTCTATCGCGAGTCGCCGGAGATCATCTACGGGTCAGGCAGTGCACCCGACTATAGTCAACCGCTTCTCAAGCACAATTTCCGCAAGATGTATCACCGCGGCTTCTTCAACGACGACGCCGATCGCTATGGCCCCGCGCTCGAACTCGTGAAGGATCTGCATCGACGGATCGAGGAGTTCGAAACGGCACGGGCGCAAGCACGCGAAGGTGTCGACGCGAACGCTGGTTGATTCACGCTGCCTTGATTCACACGGCCGGACACTGACTCCCCACGCGCGGCGCGTGCGATGACGTCATCGCGCGTGCGGCGCGCCGTCCATCACGGACGAGGAACGAACGATGCACTACAGAACGATAGGCATGACCGGTCTCGACGTCTCGGAGATCGGCTTCGGCTGCGGCGGCAACGCGGGCCTGATGGTGCGCGGCAACTTCAGCGAGCAGCGGGCGATCGTCGAACGCGCGCTCGAACTCGGCATTAATTATTTCGACAACGCACCGGACTACGGTGACGGCGCTGCTGAAGAAAACCTCGGCGCCGTGCTGAAGACTCTTGGCGCGCGGCCGCTGATCAATTCGAAGGTCGAGGTCCGCGTGACCGATCTCGACGATATTGCGGGGCACGTGGTGCGCTCGACCGAGGCGAGCCTGCGGCGCCTCGGGATCGAATGCCTCGACATTCTGCAGATTCACAATGGCCCGCGCGCCGGGCCGACGGCACTCGAAGGACGCGGCTACAAGACGCTGAGCCTCGACGATTTCCTGCGCCCCAACGGTGCGCTCGACGGCTTGCAGCGTATTCTGCGCGACGGCAAGGCGCGCCATATCGGCTTCATCTGCCGCGGCAACGACGCGGCGGAAGTTCAAACGCTGCTGGATACCGGCCTGTTCAGCATGGTCAACGTGTCCTATACGCTGCTCAATCCGACTGCGGGGATGCCGTGTCCGCCTGGGTTGATCGTGGACCGGGACGGTGGCGATGTGATCGGCGCGGCGGCGCGGCGCGGCACTGGCACGGCTATATTTAGCGCTCTGGCAGGCGGCTTTCTGACCGACGAAAGCGTGTCGGGCGCGCAGCGCCATCCGCTTGCGCGCGGCATCGACCTGAGTTCGCAGGCAACATTCGACGCGCAGCAGAAGGCGGCCCAATTGGGTTTCCTCGCACAGCATGCGGGGTTGACGCTCGCGCAGGCGGCCTATCGATTCGTCCTGTCCCATCCTGGCGTCACGACCGTGCTCGGGGGGTTTTCCGCCTGCCATCAGCTGGAAGAACTGTGCGATGTGTCCGGCGCGGCACCGTTCGACGCGGATGCGTTCAGCAGACTCGATGCCGTATGGCGCAGCAATTTCGAGGTCCCCTCGTAGAAGAACCCCGCTCTACCGTCTACTATAAAAACACATGGAGACAACATGACTACCCGACGCTCGCTGATCAAGCTGTGCGCGCTTTGGCCTCTCGCCAGTTCAATGAATCTCGCGCTGGCCGCCGAGAAAATCTCGCCGAACATGGCGCTCACCCAATACACCGGCGCCGATCGTGCTGATCGCGTCCTGCGCGCGGCGAAAGACGAAGGCGAACTGACGTTTTATACCTCGATCGCGCAGTCGGATATTGCCCCGCTGATCGATCCATTCGAAAGCCGCTACGGCATCAAGGTCAACGTGTGGCGCGCTGGGGATGAACAGGTCGTGCAACGGTGTGTCGCCGAGGCACAAGGCCGGCGCTATATCGTCGACGCCGTGCATACGGGCTCCTCGTTTCTCGACGCCTTGCGCCGCGAGAAGTTGTTGCAGCCGGTTGTGTCGCCGGTGCTCGAGCAGTTGATGCCGGAGACGATTCCCGCTCATCGCCAATGGGCGGCGACAATGCTGTCGGTTTGGGTGCAGGCGTACAACACGAGCCTGATTCAGCGCAGCGATCTGCCGAAGACCTTCGACGATCTGCTTGCACCTCACTGGAAAGGCAAGCTCGGCATTGAAGCCAAAAGCGCCGATTGGTTTGCGACGATTGCAACGCAAATGGGGGGAGACAACGGCGTCGAATTTTTCAGAACGCTGGTCGACCGGAATGGCGTCTCGGCCCGGGTCGGCAATTCGTTGCTGACCAATCTCGTCGCGGCCGGCGAAGTGCCGCTCGGCCTCGAGGTGTACAACTACATGCCCGCGCAGGCGAAACGCAAAGGCGCGCCGATCGACTGGTTTCTGATGGAACCCGCGGCCGCGCGCGCGAATGGCATCGCCGTGACGAATCACGCGCCGCATCCCGCTGCCGCTTTGCTGATGTACGACTATCTGCTTTCGGTCGACGCGCAGCGGGTTCTTGCATCGCTCGACTATGTGCCGACTAACCGAACGGTGGCGTCGCCGTTGCAGGGCACGAAGATAACCCTGGTGGATCCGGCGATGCCGCTGAAGGAAAAGATGGCGTGGACGAAAACCTTCAATCAGATTTTCCTGCACGCTTCGGCTTGAAGTGGGTTGAATCGGCTTGAAGCGTAGAACGTAAAACGCTCACAGATGCCCGCTGGATTCACGGACACTGCGAGCGTTTTAATTCACTACGTCAGGATCACACCAGGATCAATCCCGATCAGGCGCGTTCGCTGCGCAGCGCAATGCAGCTCGCCGGATCGACCGAAAACCAGATCGGTTGACCGACCGGTGTCTTGTGCGAAGGATGCACGCGCGCAAGCACGATCTGGTCGTTGATGCTGATCTGGAAGTCGAGTGTCTCGCCGAGAAACACCTTGGCGTGGACCGTCCCCTCGAAAACGTTGCGCTGCCCTTGCGCGGCTTCACGCGTCTCGTGCACCAGCACGTTTTCCGGACGCAGCGAAATCACCACTTCTTCGCCGTCACGGCATTCGACCGCATTCGCCACCGCCATCGTGCCAATGGCGGAATCGATGACGATGTTGCCGCCATCGTCTTCGCAATCGCGGACGGTGCCGTCGATAAAATTCGTCGAGCCGACAAAGTCCGCGACGAAGCGGCTATTCGGCAGGTCGTAAATATCGCGCGGCGCCGCCTTCTGCACGATCTGGCCTTCCTTCATGACCGCGATTTCATGCGACAGCGCCAGCGCCTCCTCCTGATCGTGCGTCACGTAGATCGTCGTGATGCGCAGTTCGCGCTGCATCCGCTTGAGCTCAAAGCGCATCTTGTCGCGCAGTTTGGCATCGAGATTCGACAGCGGCTCATCGAGCAGCAACAGCTTGGGTTCCATCACGAGTGCGCGCGCCAGCGCGAGCCGCTGCTGCTGACCGCCCGACATTCGCGTCGCATCGCGATCGGCGACATGATCGAGGCCGACTGCCGTGAGTACGCGCATCACCTTCTCTTCGATCTCGCGCTTCGAATACTTTTTCGCGCCGACTTCCAATGGAAAACTGGCGTTGCGAAACACCGTCATATGCGGCCAGATCGCGTACGACTGGAATACCATGCCGAACTGCCGGCGATTCGGCGGCACGAAGGTATCGCTGCTCGACGAATACATCGTCACGCCGTTCACCAGAATCGCGCCGCCCACAGGCTTTTCGAGGCCCGCGATCGAGCGCAACGTCGTGGTCTTGCCGCAGCCGCTCGGGCCCAGCAACGTAAAGAGCTTGCCGGCGGGCACATCGAACGACACGTCACGCGCCGCGCGTACCCGCACGTTGTTGCCGTCCACATATTCGGTGTTCAGGGCTTGTACACTCAGCACGTCTTTCTCCGGAAAATTCGTTCCTGCGTCAGACAAAAGGTGCAGCGTTCTAACGGTGACTGGTTTTCACGCCGAACTTCCCGCCCACATACTGTGCGAGCGAAACGAGCGCCAGCAACGCGATCACGAGCATCACGCTCAACGCCGAGAGTTCGACGTATTGCCCGTTCTGCCACAACTCCCAGATCACGATCGAGACCGTCTCCGAACCCGGGCTATACAGCAGCACCGAACTCGACAGTTCGCGAATCGATACGATCATCACGTAGATCCAGCCCGCCAGCAGGCCGGGTTTGAGCAGCGGCAAGACGATGCGGTAGAACGTGGTGGTCCAGCTCGCGCAACTCATTGCGGCGGACTCTTCCAGTTCCTTGTGAATCTGCGTCATCGAGGTCGACGTATAGCGCATGCCATACGGCATGAAACGCGTGATGTACGCGAGCAGCAGAATCCACAGCGTGCCATAGATGCCGATGTCGACTTTCAACGACACGATCATGAACGACAGACCGAGTACGAGCCCCGGAAACACCAGCGGCAGCGAAGCCAGATGATTCAGCAATGCGCGGCCCGGCAGCTTCGTCTTGATCACGATCCAGCTGACCACCGCGCTCAGCAGCATGACCGCCGTCGCGCAACCCACCGACAGCACCAGGCTATTCACGACCGCGCTGCGCAGCACGGACAGATGAAGGATGTAACGGTACGCGTCGAACGAAAGATGATGCAGCGCGTCGAGCGACGGCGAACGATAGTATTTTTGCAGCGACGACCATAGCAGCACGACGAACGGCAACGCGACGAGCAGCAGGAAGTAGACGAGGAAGATGCCCACCGTGACAATGCGCCAGCGGCCAATATCGACGACGCGCGGCCGGAAGCCTTTGCCGGTCATCGTCGCAAAACGGTCGTTGCGGCCGGTCACACGCGCCTGCAGATACAGGCATGCCGACGTAATCACGACGAGCAGCATCGAATAGGCCGAGGCGAGGCCGATCTGGCTCGGATACTGTTCGATCGCTTCATAGATCGACGAAGTGAACACCTGGAGCTTGACCGGCAGACCGATCAACGCCGGCACCTCGAACGATTCGAGCGCCCGCACGAACAGGATCAGCAACGTCGACGCGACGGCCGGCAACGCAAGCCGCAAGGTGATGCGCCACATCGTCCGGCCGAGACCCGCGCCGCACATCAGCGACGATTCCTCGAGCGAAGGGTCCATGCCGCGAAAGGCGGCGGACATCAGCAGGAACGCCATGGTCGAGTAATGCAGTCCGTCGACCCAGATCATGCCGCCAATGCTGTAAATGTTGAATACCGGTTTGGTGATGCCGAACAGCGCCGTGAGCGCGACATTCAGCACACCGATCTTCGGGCTCGCGAGAAAGATCCACGAAATGGTGAAGAGGATGCTGGGAATGATCAGCGGTACGATCGTGACCGCATAAAACAGCTTGCGGAAAGGCGTATTCGTGCGCTCGATGATCCACGCCAGCACCGTGCCGATCACGAACGAGACGAGCGCCGCGCCGAACGCAAAGCGCAGCGACGTCACCAGGGTGCGCAACGTATTCCAACTGCCGAATGCCGTGACGTAGTTGCCGATGGTGGCGACGGCCGGCGAATCCGCGATCTGCGGCGTGAAAAAGCTTTGCCAGAAGAGAAAGGTCAGCGGAATCAGGGCGAGCAACGAAACGACGACAACCGCGCTGCCGATGATGAACCATTTGCTCGAAATCCGGTTACGTCGGACGGCACCCGCTGCCACATCGGTTGTCAATTCCACGCATGCCCCTTTCTGGTTGGACACCTGGCCGCGCTCGCCGATGGCGAGGCTCAAGCAGATACCCACAATTTATTCTTAGGGACCTAATGATATCTACTAGAGAAAACACCGAGACGCGCTTGGCACACCCTGTTTTAAATGACAAAACTGCCATCTCGGTGTTTCTCGCAGGCTAATGATCGACGGCTATTCCGACGAGTGGCCGCGCAGTCTCACGGCGTATCTGGGCCAGCTTCGCGACGCACCGAGTCCATAGCCACTTCGGAGCGCCCGAGGCTGCCGGGACGCGGGCGGGTTAGCCGCGTACCGACGACGGAGCCAGCAACCTCTGCGCCGGATACCCCCCCCCGACACCGCATTCCCTCAAAAAAGTGGATACCCAAAATTACCAGAAATCGGTCATTTCACTGAGCCAGTTGAACCGCTAATCTGCACTCACCCCACCACTGCTGAGTGGACCCCAAACCATCAAGGAGTAAATCATGGAACAACGTCTCGACTTCTACAAAGCCAGTCCCGCTGCCATCAAGGCGCTACTCGGCGTCGAAGAACGCATCGGCAAATCGGCCATCGAAAAATCGCTGGCTGAACTGGTCCGGCTGCGCGCGTCCCAGATCAACGGCTGCGCTTTCTGCGTCGACATGCACACCACGGATGCCCGCAAAGGCGGCGAATCCGAACGGCGTCTGGCCACCGTCGTGGTGTGGCGTGAAACGCCGTTCTTCACCGACCGTGAACGCGCCGCGCTCGAATGGACCGAAGCGCTCACGCTGGTGTCGCAAGAACACGTACCCGACGCTGTATGGCAAGCCGTGCGCCCGCATTTCAGCGACGAAGAACTGGTCGACCTGACGCTCCTCGTCTCCGCCATCAACGCGTGGAACCGCTTTGCGATCGCGTTTCGCAAAGTGCCGACTTGAGGGCACTGCCGCCGTGCCCGCGCGAGCCATTTCCGCCTGAACCCTGAAGGAAAGAAGTCATGAAAATCATGCAGGTCGACGCCAGTGTCAAACGCGAGCGATCCAACTCGCGCGCGTTGAGCTCGACGCAATGGCGGCAAACTGGGCCAGCCAGCTAAAGCCGGCGCCGTCCGCGGCTCTGGAAATGAACCACGATGCCATGGCATTGAACCAGGAGTAATCGCATGAAAATCCGTAGACTAATCGCGACGCTGGCGCTCGCCGGTCTTTCCATCGCGGCAAGCACCCAAACCGTATTTGCCGCCGGTCCGGCCGCGACACCGGAGACGATCACGCCCGCGTTCCGCGAGGCAATCGCCAACGTGCCGGGCAAAACGATGACGGCGCTCGTCGTCGACTATGCGCCTGGCGGCAAGTCGCCCTCGCATCGGCATGGACAGGCTTTTGTGGTCGGCTATGTGCTCTCGGGCGCGATCCGCAGCCGTGTCGGCAATGGCGAGGAGCGCGTGTTTCATGCGGGGGAATACTGGACCGAGAAGCCCGGCGCGCATCACACCGTCAGCGAAAACGCGAGCGATACGGAACCGGCGAAACTACTGGCCATTTTCGTAGCGGACACGAAGGACAAAAAGCTCGTCACGTTCGACAAACCTTGAGCGCATAGCTCGAGATGCATGAGCGTCCATGTGCGTGCCCGCATGGACCTGACTGTGCAACAGGCCATCGAGCCGCAGCACTAGAACTTCGGATGACACTCGAAACTCACTGATGATGCGTGCTCCGTCATCATCTGCACGCCACTCACCGTTTCAGTCGTGACACTGCTCTGCATGCCGCGACGCTCGCAATAGTCGCGCGCCTCGCTGATTGCGTGTTCATGCGCGCGGGCCCAGGCCATCCGGCCGCCCGTCGCGCTCGCCGCTACCGTGTAGGTGCCGGGTTTGCCGGTGGCGGCAACATCGGTGGTCGACGCACATCCGATGAGGCTGGCGCACGCGGCCACTGCAGCGATCCACGCGCGTGCCCGGCTGTGTGTCTGGTTGCGTGTCTGGTTTGACAGCATGCTTCGGCGCTGTAGCGCCGAGCGCGCCCGCTCCTGTCCTGGCAAGTAATCTAAAACCGTGTTCAACATGATTCGCCTGCGTTTTCTGATCGTTTTATCAATCTCGAAATTATCCGCAATCAGGCGCGCCAGATCAGCCTCTTCATCCGAAAACACTGTTGCATCCGCCTGAACAATTGCCACCGGGGAGTGCCAGGGATGGGCATCACGCAAGCCCACGCCGTGTCCACTCAACGATGTGACCTCGCCCGCGCTGGCCCGGTTTCTCGCGCTTTTTCATCATGCAATATCTGCATTCTTCTCATAAAAACAATGCACTGGCTTTATCCCGTCAGTTGACTTGAAATTAGCACGGCCATTCGATTTTCGACGGCGGCTCGGTCGATTAAGCCGGACCGCGCTGGCCCCGCAGCAAGGCTGTGCAATCAAGTCCGCGGCAGGCGGATATAAAAAGAGGAGACATGCATGCGTTTTATCAATCATGGCGTTTGCGGAGCCACATTGATTCTGGCCGCCGGTGGCGCGGCGGCCGCCGATTCGAGCGTGACCTTGTACGGCGTCGTCGATGCGAACATCCAGTATCTGGACAACGGCGGCGTCCATTCCTTTTCCGAAAAGAGCGGCGGCTCGACGGGCTCCCTGTTCGGCCTGAAGGGCACCGAAGACCTCGGCGGCGGACTGAAGGCGCAGTTCAATGTCGAAACGGGTTTTAACGTGAACAACGGCGGCTTGTTCGCCGATACCACGGCGTTGTTCTATCGTCAGGCATGGGTCGGCCTGAGCGACGCCAGATACGGTTCGGTGACCATGGGGCGTCAGTACGAGCCGAGCTTCCGGGTCATCTATCCGTCCGATCCGTTTCGCGCGAACGAAGTGTTGTCGCCGTTTTCGGCCAACGTCCTCGCAGTGGACCGGAATACGCTATCGACGCAATACGATTCCGGCCGCGCCAGCAATTCGATCATGTATGCGTCGCCGAATCTGAAGGGGCTGCAGTTTTACGGCATGTATGCGTTCGCCGCCACGGTGAGCCAGCCCGTGCCGGCCACGACGGGCAACATGCTGAACGTCGCGGCCACTTACTCGGCCTACGGTTTCTACGCGGGGCTTGCATATGTGAACCAGCATCCGGGACAGGAAACCATCGCCGGCCTGCCCGCTTCGCTGAGCCTGCTGGGAACCGAACACTTCATCGGTGCGCTCGCTTACCGGATCGGCATCGTGAACTTGCAGTTCAACTATTCCTACAACCGCGCGAAGGACCCGGCGCCAGGTTCGCTGGCAGCGCATCTGGGCACCGGCCATTCGCTCAGTATCGCGGAGCTCGGTGCGACGATCCAGGCCACGCCGGCCGACGTGATCGCGATTGCCGGCGTCCAGCGCAATGTGCGCGGCGCGCATGACAATACGCCGGGCATCGAAGTGGGCGTCGACCATTCGATCTCTAAACGCACGAGTTTCTACATGCGGGCCGGCTATCTGAAGAACAACGGCACCGCCACGGTGAGCTGGCCGGGCGTGACGGTGAGCGCGCCAGGAACGAAGCAGATTCTTGCGACGGTGGGGATGTCGCATCGGTTTTAGGGCAAACCGCGGCACAGTCGTTGCTATCTCCCTTCCATCCAATCGGCGGACGCGAGAAGCTTTCATCCCTTGCAACCGGGATCACGATGGGCTTGCCGCCTACGATCGCGGCGCACGCACACTCGCGCGAGTTCGCATCCGTCTCCTCTCCGCCGGTAACCCACCCGATGCGTCTCCCGACCGGAGCGCATCGAGGTCTTTAGCGGAGTGTGCAGATATGCCCGATCAGCGACCCATTCCACCGAGACCGGCGCTTCCGCCCGACGCGCGCGGCATGGTCGGTAATATGAAAACCACGGCACTGGTGTCGCTGCGCGGTTCGATCGACTTCATGTGCTTCCCTCGCGTCGACTCGCCGACTATTTTTGCCGGTCTGCTCGAGCCGTCGCGGGGCGGTGCTTTTTCGATCGAGCCGGCACTCGACACCGCCAATGTCAAGCAGATGTACCTCCCGGACACCAATGTCCTGCTGACGCGTTTCATGACGACTGAGGGCGTGTGCGAACTCATCGACTTCATGCCGGTATCCCAGGACGACGCCGACGCCGACGCCGATCACCCCCTACCCAACTGCGTGATTCGCGTGCTGCGCCAGGTGCATGGACGCATGGCTTTCAAGATGCGTTGCGAGCCCCGCTTCGACTACGCGCGCAGTGATCACGTCGCGCAAGCCGTCGAAGTTCAAGCCGTGGAATTCTCCACCGTCGACCCCAGCTTGCTGCTACGGCTCAACGCCACCATGCCGCTCGCCGTCGACGACGGCGCGGCGCACGCGGAATTTGAATTGCACGATGGTGAAACCGTCGGCTTTGTGTTCGGCGAGGCCGAGGCATTGCGCGGGAAGTCGTTCGAATGCGAAACGGTACTGCGCGACACGATCCGGTATTGGCAGGACTGGTCGGCACAATCCACCTACCGCGGCCGCTACCGTGAAGTCGTCATGCGCTCCGCGTTGACGTTGAAACTGCTGAGTTCCAGCGAGCACGGCGCCATCGTGGCGGCGCCGACTTTCGGCCTTGCCGAAGCCCTGCACGGCTCGCGCCGCTGGGACTATCGCTTCACGTGGATCCGCGATGCGGCGTTCTCGGTGTACGCACTGCTGCGGCTCGGCTACACCGGCGAGGCCCGTCAATTCATGAGGTGGATCGCCGAGCGCAGCCGCCATTGCGACTCGGACGGTTCGTTGAGCGTGATGTACACCGTCGATGGCAAGGTCCCGCCGGAAGAAACGGAGGTCCCCGAACTGGCCTCGAAGGAAAAGGGCAATGCAGGTACGCCGCTCATCGGCAACGCGGCGCGCAATCAGACCCAGCTCGACGTGTACGGGGCCCTGCTTGACGCGATCTACCTGTACAACAAGTACGGCGCAGCGATTTCGCACGCCGGCTGGCTCGACGTCACACGCACCGTGGACTACGTGGTCGAGCACTGGCGCGAACCGGATCACGGCATCTGGGAGTTTCGCAACGGCGTGAAGCCGCTGCTCCATTCGCGCCTGATGTGCTGGGTCACGGTAGATCGCGCACTCCGTCTCGCGGAAAAACGCTCGCTCCCTGCGCCGCTCAAGCGCTGGTTCGAGACTCGCGACGCGATTCACAACGATATCCACGACAACTTCTGGAACGGCGAACTCGGTGCGTTCGTCCAGACGCCCGATTCGAAGACCCTCGATGCATCGGCCCTGATGATGCCGCTCGTGCGCTTTATCGGTCCGACCGATCCGCGCTGGATCGGCACACTCGATGCAATCGGCGGCGAATTGAAAGTGGACCCGTTGATCTTCCGCTATACGCGCGGCGAAACGCTGGACGGGCTACCGGGTATCGAAGGCGGCTTCAGCGCGTGTTCGTTCTGGTACGCGGAAGCGCTGGCGCGGGCCGGACGCGTCGACGAAGGCCGGCTCGTGTTCGAGAAGATGCTCGCGTACGCCAACCATGTTGGGCTGTTCTCCGAGGAAGTCGCGACCAGCGGGGAGGCGCTCGGCAACTTTCCGCAGGCGTTGACGCATCTGGCGCTGATCAGCGCGGCTTATCAGCTGGATCGGAATCTCGACCGCGTCCATATTCCCTGGACGTGATCCCAATACGTGAGCATGGCAGGCGCCGCCATGGCAAAACACTTTCGGAATCGCACTTCACCGACTAGTCTGTAACCACACCAATCAACTGACCGGACACTGACCCGGAGGAGACATCGATGGAGATCGAAGCACGCACCATGAAGCGCGTGATGGTTCGGCTCGTGCCGTTCCTGATCCTGTGCTATTTCATTGCCTATCTTGACCGGGTCAACGTCGGTTTTGCTGCACTGCAGATGAACAAGGCGCTTGGCCTTTCTGCGAGTGCATTCGGCTTCGGCGCGGGGATTTTCTTTATCGCGTACTTTTTCTTCGAAGTCCCCTCCAATCTGCTGCTCGAGAAATTCGGCGCGCGACGCTGGATCGCCCGCATCATGTTCACATGGGGGATTCTCGCCGGTGCGATGACGTATATCCCGGATATTGCCCGCTTCACCGGGTTCTCGCCCGCGCACGTGTTTTACGGCTTGCGGATCCTGCTGGGCGTGGCTGAAGCGGGATTCTTCCCCGGCATTATTTTCCTGCTGACGCTGTGGTTTCCCGCCGCGTACCGCGGCCGCGTGGTCGGCTATTTCATGGCGGCCATTCCGCTTTCCACGGTGATAGGCGGGCCGGTATCCGGCGCCCTGCTGTCGATGGACGGACGCGGCGGCCTGGCCGGCTGGCAGTGGGTCTATCTGATCGAGGCGCTGCCCGCCCTGCTGCTCTCGATCGCCGTGCTGTTCTATCTGACCGACAAACCGGCCGACGCCCGCTGGCTTGCCGATGACGAACGCGACTGGCTGGTCGCCCGCCAGGCTCAGGAGCGCGAGCATCGCGAGGCCGTGCATACGTTCAGCGTGAAGGAAGCGCTGTTCAATCCGCGCGTGCTCGCCGTCGCGCTCATCTATTTCGGTGCGAACGCAACCAACTACGGACTGAGTTTCTTTTTGCCGCAGATCGTCAAGTCTTTCGGTCTGAGCAACTTGCAGACAGGCTTCGTGACCTCGTTGCCTTATATCGTCGGCGTGATCAGCATGGTTTTTTGGGGGCGCCATTCGGACCGCAAGCTCGAACGCAAATGGCACGTGGCGATCGCGCTGCTGGTCGCGGCCGGCGGTATTGCGGCGGCGGCCGGACTCGACAACCCGGTGCAGAAGATGATTGCGCTGTCGATTGCCGGCTTCGGCATCTTCGGCTGCCTGCCGGTGATCTGGACCTTGCCGGCCGCGTTCCTGTCGGGCGCGGCGGCCGCGGGCGGCATCGCCGCGGTCAATTCCCTCGGCAATCTGGCGGGATTCTTCGGGCCCTACGCGATGGGCTGGATCAAGGACAGCACCGGCGGCTTCGGCGCCGGGCTGCTTTGCTTGTCGGGAGCGGGGCTCGTCGGGGTGGCGGCCGTGCTTCTGCTGCATCACGATACCTCGCTCGAGGCGTCGTGCAGTCTGCCGAATGCGGGGGCGGCGGGCCGCCCGAAGGTGGCAGAGTCTTAGTAAAAACTCATGGCGAGGCGCTCGCGCTCGCCGGCGCGCTCGGGAATGAGTTTGCCGTGCCGCCGCCGGCGTCCGGTGGCATCACGTCGTCTGGCGTCGGCGTGGGCGCGAGAGCCGGTTCACCGCTGCCATGCACCGCACCGTCTACTGCCCCGCTGGCTGGCACAGGCGCTGACGGCGCTTGAAGAAGCGGCGGCTGCGGCAACGGCTTCGGTTCAACAGCCGCGGCGGACGCCGATGCGGGTGCCGACGCCGCTGCAGGTACAGACGCAGTGTGCGCAGCAGGCGCGCGCCGCGTCGTGTTGCGTGCGACAACCGGCGCCTCGGTCTTCACCGGCGACGCCCCGAACAGCTGCTGGAACCACTCGCGCAACCTGCCGGTCCGCTCGGCAAACCAGCCCGGCTCCTGCTCGGTCGCGAACCTGACGCGGCTATCGATCAGCTTCGATCTTTGCGCGCGCTGGAAAAAGTCGCCGACGATCGGCAACGCGCTATGCGCCCCCTGGCCCCAATAGTCGCTGCGCAACGTCACCCGGCTGTCGTTGAAGCCGACCCACGCGCCTGCCACGAGCTGCGGTTGGATCAGGATGAACCAGCCGTCCGCATTGCCCTGCGTCGTGCCCGTCTTGCCCGCGACGTCGCCGCGAACGCCGAAACGGCTGCGAATGCTCGAACCCGTGCCGCGGCTCACCACGTCGCGCATCACATCGACGAGCGTGCGGGCGGCGTCGGCGGGCAACTCCTGTTTCGGCGACACGGGCGCGAAGTCGGCCAGCACTTCACCGTTGCGGTCTTCTATCCGCGTGACCATCACCGGCTCCACGTAAGCGCCAAGGTTGGCGATCGTGCCGTAGGCCGAGACCATTTCCTTCAGCGTGACCGGGCTCGTGCCGAGCGCGAGCGACGGCACCGGGTCGAGTTCGCTGTCGCGCACGCCCATGGCACGCGCCAGTTTCGCGACCTTGTTCGGACCGACCGTTTCCATCAACTGGGCGGTGATCCGGTTGCGGGAATAAGCGAGACCATCGCGCAGGCTGATGGCGCGTTCGCTCGGTTCATCCTCGTCGTTCGGACGCCAGACTTCGCCACCGGCGAGCGGAATCTCGACGGGCTTGTCGATAAACGTGTCGCTGGGTTTCGCGCCGTCTTCGAAGGCCGCGGCGTAGACGAACGGTTTGAAGGTCGAGCCCGGTTGACGCCGTGCCTGCTGCACGTGGTCGAACGGGTCTTCGCTGAAGTCGCGGCTGCCGACCCATGCCTTGATCTGGCCATTGCGCGGATCCATGGCGAGAAAGTCCGCCTGCACGCGAGTTTTGGATTCGCATACCGACTGCACCAGGTCGCGGTCGGACGAGACGCGTTTCATGGCGTCGTCGTCCGACAGACCGGCGTCTTTCGCGGCACGATAGTCGGGCGTTTCGCGCAGGAAAGTCTGCAGCAGGTCCCGACCGTTAGCACAACCCGCGCGCGTCCCCCACGCCGAGTTGGCGATGCCCTGCAACTGGTTACCCTGCAGGGTCACGGCCTGAGTGGCCATGGTCTGCAAGCGCGAATCGATGGTGGTACGCACCACCAGTCCGTCGGAATAGAGGTTGTAGTCGTTGCGATCGGCCCATGCCGCGAGCCACTTGCGCAATTGCTGCGCGAAGTGCGGCGCGGGTCCGGGCGGCTCGGTCTGCCGTTCGAAATCGATGCGCAAGGGGCGGCGTTCGAGCGTCGCATAGGCCGCGGGCGTGAGCTTGCCGTACTTGACCATTTGCGCCAGCACTGTGTTGCGCCGTTGCAGCGCGCGTTCCGGATTGAGCACCGGGTTGTAGTAGCTATTGCCCTTGAGCATGCCGGTGAGCGTCGCGCTTTCCAGCACGGTCAGGTCGCCGGCCGATTTGTCGAAATAGGTTCGCGCCGCCATTTCGATGCCGTAGGCGTTGTAGAGGAACGGCACCGTGTTGAGGTAGGTCTCGAGGATCTCGTCCTTGGTGTAGAGCGCCTCGATCTTGAAGGCCGTGATTGCCTCCTTGATCTTGCGGGTCAGCGTGGGCGCGCGGCCGATCTCGTCCGGATAGAGATTGCGGGCGAGTTGCTGGGTGATGGTCGAACCGCCCTGGCGGTCGCCGGAAAACGTGTGCAGCGCGGCTGATGCCGTGCGGCGCCAGTCGAGCCCGAAATGCTGATAGAAGCGGTGGTCTTCGGTGGCGATCAGCGCGTTCACGACGTTCGGCGAGATGTCCTTGAGTTTGACCCACTCGCGGTTCGAGGGCTTGAATTCGGCGAGCAGTTTGCCGTCCGCTGAGAGAATCTGCGCCGGCTGCTCGATTTTCGCCTTACGGATGTCGCCGATGCCCGGCGTGAACGGGATCAGGATCAGCACATACAGGAGCAGGAGCGCCGGGATGGCGGCGCAGGCCTTGGCCACGCCGCGCAGCGTGGGATGGCGCAGGTGCCAGAGAGCCCAGGCGATGGGCTGGTTCGCGAGGGTTAGCCCTTTTTCAAGGGTCTGTAGGAATTGGGGGATCAGGCGCTTCACTCGGGGTTACCGTTCTGCTTGATGAAGGCAGCATCGTAGCAGGGGGTTGCCTGGCGGCGGTTTGTTTGTTTGTCTGCCTGCGGTGGTGGGCTTTTTCTTGTTTTGTTTGCCTGCCTGGCGGTTTGGCTGTTTGCCTGCGGCGGTGGCCTTTCCTTGATTTGTTTGCCTGCGGCGGTTTTTCTGTGCTTTTATGGCGTTGGCCTTTCCTTGGTTTGTTTGCCTGCGTGGCGCTTTGGCTGTCTGCCTGCGGCGTTGGCCTTTCCTTGATTTGTTATCGGATTATTAGCGTTGCCCCTGTGCGGGGCGGCACCTACTTTTCTTTGCCTGCCGCAAAGAAAAGTAGGCAAAAGAAAGCGGCTCACACCGCTAACTGTTAAGCGGGGCCCCCGCACAGTCGCGGTAGTGGTGCATCTGGAATCTGTGTTCCCGCACATTCGACGTGAGTGACAAGGGCATCATACTTCCAGCGGCGCTACGCGCGCCGAAGGGTATTTCTCAAAACCATCCGCTGTTTTTTCTGCGCTCACGCTGCCGCCGAAGGGTACTTCTTAAAGCGGTCCGCTGCGCTTTCGCGCTCACGGTTTCGCCGAGGGGTACTTCTTAAAACCATCGCTGCGCTTTCGCGTTCATGCTTCGTTTGACGCCGTGGCACAGCGTGTATCGCCTCTTCGCCTCTTCGCCCCTTCTCCTCTTCTCCTCTTCTCCTCTTCTCCTCTGCCTCTGCCTCTGCCTCTCTACGCCATCGCCATCAGCTTCGCCCGAGGCGGGGCTGATGGCTCCTAAACCGTGCACCAGCAAAATCCTCATTTCCCACGCAGACCCATCCGTGACGCACGCAGTGCGGGGCCAGCTGATGAGGGCTTGCCTGAGCGAAACCAGTGGCTCTGCAGTCCCTGCATGCACGAACGAGGCCACTTGTTCCCGGTGGCCCCTTCCGGCGAGCATGCAGTGCGAGGCGGGAAGTATGACTGCCTTGTCACTGACGCCAAATGTGCGGGAACACAGATTCCAGTTGCACCACTACCGTGACTGTGCGAGGGACCCGCTTATGCGCTAGCGGTGTGAGCCGCTTTCTTTGCTTAGCTTTCTTTGCGGCGGCAAAGAAAGTAAGTGCCGCCCCGCACAGGGGCAACGCTAATAGACCACTAAGAATTCAAGGAAAGGCCACCGCCGCAGGCAGACAGCCAAAGCGCCACACAGGCAAACAAAACAGGAAAAGGCCACCGCCATAAAAGCACAGCCAAACCGCCAAGCAGGCAAACAAACCAGCAAAAGCCCCACGCCGCAGGCACACAACCAAAACCCACCGCCGGAGGCCCTCCTACTTCACGTCAAACCCATAATCCCCATGCGTCCGATGCCCATCAGAAGCCACGGCCACCCAATGCACGGTGTAACGCCCCGCCACAAGCGGCGGCAACGGCACCACGATGAGTGCCGCCTGACGCGCATCGACCGCGGACTTCTCTGTATTAACCTGCTTGCCGCTCGCATCGGTCACAGTCAGCGAACTGAACGACGGCTCAAGCGGCCCGTCGAACATCACGCGGACCTGAGAAGGCGACGCCACCGTCGTGCCCGCACCCGGCTCCTGCTTCGCCGGAAAAACATGAGCGAAAGCGGCACCCGCAAACACCAGCCCGGCAATCATCAACGGCACCTTCGCTGCCGCCCGCAGCCAGTCATGTCGATCGTTTTTCATCGCTTACTCCTACTAGGTTGCTGCGTTACTGGAAGAGAGGTTTGCCGATCGTGGCCGGCGCGACATCGTCGAAGAAAATGTGGGCCTGCACCAGAATCCCCACATGCGAGCCGCTGGCGTGGTTGATCGGGATCTGCGCTTCAACGCCGACCTGGCCATAGCGATTGATCCAGATGAAACCCGGATTGACTGTGCCGGTTGTCTGCCCCTGGCTTCTCGACAGCGGAATCTCCACCAGCGGAATAACGTTCGCCAACGGCTGCGGCAAGCCGATGTCGTGCACGTGCTGCTGCAAATACGGCAAGCTGTACTGCACCGTGAAGCCATAGTTGAAGGCGTTCGGCTGCCCCGCTCCTGTCGTCAGCGCCGGCCCGGCCTCACCCGTGATCGCGATCGGCCGCAAATAGGCGAGCGAGTCGGGAAGATCGCCCATGCCCTTGCCCGCATAGATCGTCGGTGAGATCGTCGAAAAGTTGTCCGCGATCGCACGGCTTCCCGTGCCGCCGAGTTCCGCGTCCACGCCAACGGAAGTCATGAACTCGTGTTCCTCGTTGACGTACAGCAAGTACTTGAAACCAACGCCGAAATTGTCGAAGCCGCGTGCCTTCGGATTGCTCTGCATCGCATACGTGCCGTCAACCGACACCGCAAGCCGCGGCGTGATCAGCTTGTCGTATTCGAAGTCGAAGGTATTGATGCTTTGGTCGCCGTTGTCGCCCGGTACGCGCTGGTGGCCGTACTCGAAGTTGGCCTCGTCGCCGACGCCGGGGTCGTCGACGGCCATCGTCGACGGAAAGACGCGATCACCCGCAATCGCGTGGGCACTGGCGAATGAAGGAGCGAGGAGCAATACGCTGGCGGCAGTCGCGACGAGCGACCTCGCGCGCAGCGGTATCGCGCTGCGCGTTACTTGGGTTTGCATGGTTCATCCTGTTCATGGGTCGTGACTATGTCGGCGCGCGCGTCCAGCGGGGGACGTGCGGCGGCATCGCGATGCAGTCATGCATCGCGCCGGTGCGACTCGGATCAGGATGTGAGCGGAGGGGCGCGAGGTTGCGCGAAGGTAAGCGGTTCGACGCGGCGAACGCTCTCGAAGCGGGTGGCGACGGTGTGCTGCGTCGCGCGGACGGTAACGGAGAACAGCGCCTCGACACCCGGCATCACGGGCATGTGAGCGAGCAGGCTGCAATAGCCGCAGGCGTCACCGTCGGACATGGCCGGGTGCTGACTGTGTTTGCTGCCGGAGTCGTCCGATGCTTGATCTGGCATCGAGGCCATTGGCGGCATGGAGTCCATGGACGGCATCGAAGCCATCTCCGGCATCGAGCAATGCTCGCTTTCGATGCCGGTGTCGCCGACATTGCGTGCGGCAAGCGAATGCGAGATCGTCGGCGCGAGCGTGGCGATCAGGATCGCAAACAATCCCAGCCAACTGCCGATCTTCCGATGGAAACGACTCAAGATGCGCTCGGCGACACGATTAGAAGCTGTCGCGAATTATGCCACGGCCTACCGTTCATCGAGTTCGATGAAGCGACGCTTATGCCGGAGATTTTCCCTATGCGCCGCGCAGGCCGTCGTTTTGGCTTTGTGCCGTTGCACTGCCCGCCGCTGCACTTGCTCCAATGCTCCACGCCCGCGCTGCCCCACAACCGCCCTACCGCACCGCTGCACAGCGTCAAAGGCAGACACATTCACCGCCCAATGGCCTGACGACCCTCCGCGGTCAATAGAGCAAACTGCCAGCGGCAATTCCGCCGCGGACAGTGGACAATGCCTCATCCCGGCTACCGGCACGGAGTGTCCATGAAAGCGCATCGCCCGCGTCCTCCGCGTTTTCCCGGCGATCATTCGCATGCGGAGTGGCGCGATCACACGCTGTCTTACGTCATCGTGGCTGCGCTTGTCGTGGCGATGGTCACGCTGATCGTCTGGGTGGTCGATCCGGCGCCACCGAAAACCATCACGATAAGCGCGGGCCCGCACGACAGTTCGTTCCTCGTCACCGCGGATCAATACAAGAAGATCCTCGCCCGTAACGGCATCACGCTGAAGGTGCTGGAATCCGATGGCTCGGTGGAGAACCTGCATCGTCTGCTGGATCCGAAACAGCATGTCGATCTTGCACTCGTGCAAGGCGGTGTGGCCGATGGACTCGATACGTCGTCGCTGATGTCGCTCGGCAGCGTTTTCTATATCCCGGTGGTGGTGTTCTATCGCGGCACGGGCTTAAGCGAGTTGTCGGAACTGGAAGGCAAACGGATTGCGATCGGCCGCGAAGGCAGCGGCACGCGGCTGCTCTCGCTCAAACTGCTGGACGCGAATGGCATCGAATCGGGCGGCGACACCGTGCTGGTGCCAAGCGATGGTTTGCAGGCCGCCACGCAACTGGTGGCGGGCGAAGTCGACGCGGCGATTCTGAACGGCGACTCCGCCACGCGCGGCTTGATGCTGCGGCTCTTGAAAGTGCCTGGCATCTCCGTGATGAATTTCGACGAGGCCAGCGCCTATACGCGCCTCTTTCCCTATCTCG
Organism: Paraburkholderia fungorum; assembly: GCF_046027605.1. Taxonomy (GTDB): domain Bacteria; phylum Pseudomonadota; class Gammaproteobacteria; order Burkholderiales; family Burkholderiaceae; genus Paraburkholderia; species Paraburkholderia fungorum_F. Next base: position 23,780 of record NZ_JAQQEF010000013.1, on the reverse strand, counting down.
ACGAAATCGATCTGCCACCGGGCGTGCTGGATCTGAAGCGCAGAATTCCGCCCGAGACCATTCATCTGATCAGTCCGACGGTTGAACTAGTGGCCCGAACCAGCCTGCATCCCGCCATTTCCGACTTATTGATCGAGGCCGCGCAGGAGGTGCACGGCATGCCTGGGCTCTTGCAGCGCGCGGGAGAATTCCCGAGTCCGATCGCGCATGAATATCAGATCAGCGAAGACGCGCAGCGCTACTACAAGACCGGCAAGAGTTTTTTATACCGCGCGCTGCCGTTCTGGCTCGCGAGCATCGGCGACCGCACGCTCGTTCTATTACTGCCGATGGCGGTGCTGCTCTTTCCGGCGATGCGGTTGATCCCGGCGCTGTACCGGTGGCGCGTACGCTCGCGCATCTATCGTTATTACGGTGCGCTGATTGCGATTGAACGCGGCGCGCTCGCCGACTCGACTGACGAAGAGCGCAAGCGATTGGTCGCGGAACTCGATCAGATCGAAGCGTCGCTTAACCTCTTGCGCATGCCGCTTGCATACGCCGACGCGTTCTATGTGCTGCGTGAGCACGTCGGCTTCGTGCGCAGCCGGCTGGCGGCGGCGCAAGGCCGCTACCCCTAGGCGGGGCGGCGGGCCAGGTCTTGGGACTGGTCTTTTATGCTTCGGGGGAGGCCGACGGTGCTGCCGGCGGCGTTGTCGATTCAACGGCCGGGTTGTCCGTCGAGGCAGGTTGCGGCTGGCTGTCCGCGTCGCCTTGGGGGATGGTCGCGGCTTGCGGTGCTGTATCCACTGAAGCGCCCGACGCTGGCGCGGTGCCCGCGGCATTGGCGGACGCATCCGCCGACGCGGCTGCTGCTTTCGCCGCTCCCCGGCCCGCACGATGCGCCTGCAGACGCTGCGCGCCAGCCGCTTCCTGCGCCGTCACCTTGCCTGCTTCGCTGCCTGTGACATCCACGCGCGCGGCGCCTTCGACCAGACAGTTCCAGTAGCGGCTGCCGCGGCACCAGGTCTTGATTGCATCGCGTAACTCGGCTTCGCTCAGCGATAGCTCCTTCGCGTGAACCACGAGGTCCTCGAAGATGCCGACCTTGAGCGGGAGCTTGGGTGCCGGATTCTTCGGGAACGCGTTCGGGAAGCGCTTTTGCAGCTTGCCGATCGACTTCACCACCGGATCCACAGGCTTCGCGTCGACCTTGGCAGCGGGCGCGGCACGGCGCGGCGGCGCCGGCTTGCGGGCGGGCTTCGCGCCGGGATTCGCGCCAGGCTTGGCGACAGGCTTCGCGCCGGTCCTGGCGATAGGCTTCGCGCCGGGCTTGGCCGCAGGTGCGGCTTCGGCGCGCGCCGCAGCCAGTTGCTTCTTCAATTCAGCGAGTTGTTCGAAACCCATAGCGCACAATCAATCGAGAAAGACAGGATTGTAGCAGCGTGTTGGAAGAGGCTTGTGACATGTGGGGATGGGCTGGCGCGCCGGTGGCGGTGAACGTTCCGTTTGGAGTGTTGCGCTTGTGCGGGGCAGCGCCTGCTTTCCTTGGTTTGTTTGCCTGCGTGGCGCTTTGGCTGTCTGCCTGCGGTGGTGGCCTTTTCCTGTTTTGTTTACCTGCGGGGCGCTTTGGCTGTCTGCCTGCGGCGGTGGCCTTTTCCTGTTTTGTTTGCCTGCGGGGCGCTTTGGCTGTCTGCCTGCGGCGGTGGCCTTTCCTTGATTTGTTATCGGATTATTAGCGTTGCCCCTGTGCGGGGCGGCACCTACTTTTCTTTGCCTGCCGCAAAGAAAAGTAGGCAAAAGAAAGCGGCTCACACCGCTAACTGTTAAGCGGGTCCCCCGCACAGCCACGGTAGTGGTGCATCTGGAATCTGTGTTCCCGCACATTCGACGTGAGTGACAAGGGCATCATACTTCCAGCGGCGCTACGCGCGCCGAAGGGTACTTCTCAAAACCAACCGCTGTCTGCGCTCACGCTGCCGTCAAGGGTTACTTCTTAAAACGGTCCGCTGCGCTTTCGCCCTCACCCTTCCACCAAAAGGTACTTCTTAAAACCATCGCTGCGCTTTCGCGTTCATGCTTCGTTTGACGCCGTGGCACAGCGTGTATCGCCTCTTCGCCTCTTCTCCTCTTCTCCTCTGCCTCTGCCTCTGCCTCTCTACGCCATCGCCATCAGCTTCGCCCGAGGCGGGGCTGATGGCTCCTAAACCGTGCACCAGCAAAATCCTCATTTCCCACGCAGACCCATCCGTGACGCACGCAGTGCGGGGCCAGCTGATGAGGGCTTGCCTGAGCGAAACCAGCGACCCTGCGGCCCCTGTGTGCACGAACGAGGCCACTTGTTCCCGGTGGCCCCTTCCGGCGAGCACGCAGTGCGAGGCGGGAAGTATGACTGCCTTGTCACTGACGCCAAATGTGCGGGAACACAGATTCCAGTTGCACCACTACCGTGACTGTGCGGGGGACCCGCTTATGCGCTGGCGGTGTGAGCCGCTTTCTTTGCTTAGCTTTCTTTGCGGCGGCAAAGAAAGTAAGTGCCGCCCCGCACAGGGGCAACACTAATAGACCAATAAAAATTCAAGGAAAGGCCAAAAACCCAGATCAAGGAAAAGCCCAACGCCGTAGGCAAACAAATCAAACCTCCGACGCAGCCGAACAACAGAACGCACTGGCATGCCGTCAATACCTGCACCGCCATCGCCACTTTCCGTCAGTGCCCGGCCAGCACAAATGGCCTGCCGGTAAACCGTAGATGAAGAATCACGAACCAGCGCCGCGGGCAATCCGCTTCGATCAAAACGGGCCGGCCGGCGGGCGTTGCATGGTGGCTCTGAATAGCGAGGTCGAACGCAGCGTGCGCGAATTGGCGCATCACGAGGACGCCACAGACGATCAGCGCAAGCGCAATGAACTGGAACGTCGTGGAACTAAAGACCTGCGGGGAAACCGGCAAGACCAGCAGCCCCAGCAAGGCGAGCACTTCGGTGCCCATGGCCGCGAGCGAAGCCGCCATCAGATGGGCTCGCAGCATGTCGGCGGTGACTGGCTTCATGGCTTGGTCTCGTGGCCTGAAGGAACGCACGGCAAGGTGGCGTGGCGCGAATGACTGGCAAAAACATCGGCGAAAGGCACCGGGAAAAAACCGCCCGACCATTCCGTCGAAGTGCTTACGATCACGTTGCGATGATCTGACAACACGGCGTAGTTTCGCGTGCTCATGTCGAGCCGCGCGACAATGACCTGTTGAGGCGCGATAGTAGCGATTCAAGCTGAAGGAAACCTTAAAGAATAACGAGGTATAAAGCGTGTCGTGAACATGATCGTTACACTGCGGGTGGGCGGCCTGGTGCTTGCGTAAGCGCCACTGCTGCAACGAAATAGACATCGAACGGAATTGCTCCCCATGCGTGTACTTCTCGTAGAAGACGATGACCTGATCGGCTGCGGCATCGAAGCAGGACTGCGTCAAGCCGGTTTCACGGTCGACTGGGCACGTGACGGCCACAAGGCCGGCCTCGCCCTCGACACCACCGCCTATGCACTGGTCCTGCTCGACCTCGGCTTACCCAGGGTGCCGGGTATGGAACTGCTGAAACGGCTGCGCGACGCCGGCAAGGACGTGCCGGTGCTGGTGCTGACCGCGAGAGGCACGGTGGTGGACCGCGTCGGCGGCCTCGAAGCGGGCGCCGACGACTACCTCGGCAAGCCCTTCGATCTGACCGAGCTGATCGCCCGCTGCCGCGCGCTGCTGCGCCGCGCGCAAGGGCGCAGCGTCGAAGTGATCCGCTATCAGGATCTGACGGTCAATCCCGCCGCGCAAACCGTCGAGCTCGGCAAGGCGCGCGTGCCCCTCACTTCGCGTGAATGGGCGATCCTGATGCAGTTGCTGACCCACCAGGGCATTCCTCAGTCGCGCTCGCGTCTTGAAGAGAGTTTGTATGGATGGCAGGAAGAAATCGAAAGCAATGCGATCGAAGTCCATGTGTCCAATCTGCGCAAAAAGCTCGGCGCCAAATTGATCAAGACCGTGCGCAATATCGGCTACGTGGTGGAGAAAGCGTAATGTCGGCATCCATCCGCCGACGCCTGGTGCTGCTGGTCCTGACCAGTATCGTGCTGATCTGGGGTATCGCGCTGATATCGAGCTATCGTCAGGCCACCCGCGAAGTCGGCGAATGGGAAGAGGCGCGCCTCGCGGAACTCGCGCAAATCCTCGCGCTGCTCGACGAGCGTAATCTGACCACGCTCGCCAACGCGCGCATCGACGTGCGCGAAGAAGAAAAAGGCGGCGAACCCGGCGCCAACAACAGCGACGACGACGACACCTTGCCGCGCGACGCGCTCTTCCAGGTACTGAGCGCGAATGGCGACGTACTGGCCGGCAGCCCGCAATTGCACGCATTGCACGCGTGGAATTTGCCGGTGCCGCCCACAAGCGGCGCGCAAGACATCACACTGGGCGGTCAGATGTGGCACTCGTTCACCTTGCGCGATGCCGCACTCGGCCACACCGTGCGCGTGTTCGAACCGGCCAATACGCGCAGCGACCTGGTGAGCGGGGTCGCGAGCCGGATCGCCCGGCCCACGCTCATCGCGCTGCCGGTGCTGGCGCTGCTGGTGTGGTTCAGCATCGGCTGGAGCCTGGCGCCGCTGAAGACGCTCTCGGGCGCCATCCGCGCGCGTGACATCAACCGCCTGGAACCCGTCGACATCGGCCGGGTGCCGACCGAGGTACGGCCACTCGTCGACGCGATCAATCTGGTGCTGTCGCGCTTGCGGCACTCGCTCGAACGCGAACGCGCGTTTACCGCCGACGCCGCTCATGAACTGAAGACGCCGCTTGCCGCCATCAAGGTGCAGGCCCAGGTCGCCCTGGCCGAGCCGGACACGGCGTTACAGCGGCTGGCGATGGAACGCGTGGTGCAAGGCGTCGATCGCAGCGCGCGGCTCGCCGAACAGTTGCTGCTGCTCGCACGTCTGGATGTGCACGAAAAACTCTCCACCGCGCCACTCAGGCCCGCGGCGGTGGCGAAAGACGCATTGCTTGCCAACGAACGCAACGCGCAGCAGAAGAACATTCGCGTCACGCTCACCGGCGACATGCGTGCCGAGATCAATGCGGAGCCCGTGCTAATCGGCATCCTGCTCGACAATCTGCTGGATAACGCCATCAAATACGGGCGCGCGGGCGGCTGTATCGAAGTGGCGATACAGCATGAGGTCGGCCGGGTGCAGCTCTGCGTGCGCGACGACGGCCCCGGCGTCGCGCCCAGCGATCTCGCGCGCCTCACGAACCGGTTCTTCCGCGCGACCGGCACTCAGGCCACCGGCAGCGGCCTGGGCCTCTCGATCGTCGCGCGCATCGCCGAGCATTTCGGTGCGAGCCTGCATCTCGGCACTGGGATCGCAGAGCAAGGCCTTGCGGTGGAGGTGTCGTTTCCCGCTTATGCGGGCGCGGATTGAGGGGCGCGCTTTCGCGGCACTAGCGCCGGCTCGTTTCACCCACGGCCGTGCGCTCTGCGCGTCCCGCTCGCCTCGGCTCGCGATTCGACGACTCGACAAACTGCCACGCAATGAGTCCGGGCACGAAGATCAGCAGATCACGAATGCGCCGCGCGCCGGCGAGCGCGAGGCAGATGGAAGGATCGAGACCCAGCGCGCCGCCGATCAGAATAAAACCACCCTCCTGCACACCCAGGGCGCCCGGTACGAAGAAAGCCGCACTGCTGATCGCCTGGATCAGCGATTCGAACACCACCGCTTCGACCAGCGTTATGTGCACACCGAGAAAGTACAGCGCGAGCCAGATCTCCAGCGACGTCAGGAAGCATTGCAGCGGTTGCCAGAAGAACAGATAGCGCAGCACCGCGCCGCGCCGGCGCCAGATCAGCTTGATGGCCTCGTCGATCTGCGCGGACTCTCCGACGAGCGCGGCGAGCTTGCCGCTCGTCAGACGATTGAGAACCCGCGTGATGCGCTCGAACGGACTGGCATGCTGCACGAGTGCGAACAGCACCAGCAGTGGTGTCAGCACCACCACGCCCCACGCCAGTTGCCCGGCGAGCCGCAAGGTATCGGAGTGCGCATGCGCGAATAGAAAACCGATGCCGACCATCGTGAACAGCAACTGGCTGATCACCGTGAGCTGCATATCGACGACGATACTGCCGACCGCCATGGACGGCGGCACGCTCCAGCGCTTGAGCATCCGGAACGACACCACCTCGCCGCCGATGCGCGCCACCGGCAACATGCAATTGACGGATTCGCGTACCCAGACCAGATGCAGCATCGTCGCAATACCGGGCCGATGCGCGCCGCGAATCAACGAGCGCCAGTCGCAGGCATTGGCGAGCATCGGCAGAACGTGTGCGAGCGCGGCCAGAACAAGGCCGGCGCCCGCAGCGCGCAATGCACCGAGCACGGCGACGGGGTTGTCCTGCCAGACCAGCCACAGCGACACCAGCAAGCCGGCAAGCGCGGCGATGCGGCCGAGATGCTTCATCACGCGGCCACCCCGCGCGCGCATATCAAGGCCGTCGTGCCCACTAACCTGCCGTCACTAGCCGTTTCAAAGGTGCCACACCTCATGCCTCACCCAACCTGCTGTTCATCCGTCATTCCATCCTGCGCGGCCGACAACAGGCCGTCGCCATCCACCTTGAAACTGAAACCGCGCCAGACCACGCGCGACGACCAGAAGCTCGCCACGAAAATTGAAAACGATACGATATCCCACAACGGCAACAGCCACAGGTCGCGATGCGCCTGCTGCAACGCGCGATCGGACAGCAGTTTCAGTACGAGCCGCGCGCATACGGCGACCAGCGCGAGCGGCCACGACCACAGCGCGCCGTCCGAGAAGGCGATGGCGAGCAGCGCGAAAGCGAGCGGATGAATCAGCGCCGAACCGAGATGGCCGAGCGGATCGATGCGGCGAATCGTGCGGCTCCAGCGCAGTTCGTGCGCGATCAGTTGCGTCGCGCTCGATTCCACGCAGGCATGCGAGATCGTGAAGGGCGGAATCACCACCTTCTCGCCGATCATGCGCACGGCCTCGCCGATTGCATGGTCTTCGGCCAGATGCTTCACGAACGGCGTGAAGCCACCGATTTTTTCGAGGGTTTCGCGTCGCATCGCAATGGTCTGCCCAAAGCATGGACGGGCAAGACCCAGCGCAAGCCCTGTCACCACACCGGGCAGGAATTGGTAGTTGGTGGCCTTGGCCGACATGCGCGGCCAGAAACCGGGATCGGGCGCGCCGCGATACATGCAGGTCACGAGACCGACGCCAGGCTTCTGCAATTCGCCAATCACATTGCGCAGATAATCCGGCCCGACGCTCACGTCGCTGTCGGCGAACACCAGCACGTCGTGCCGGGCCTGCGGCAGCATATTGAGGATATTGCTGATCTTGCGGTTCGGTCCGTACAGGCGCGGATCGGCGACCACGGTGATATCCGCTTCGGGATGCAGCCGCCGCAGATCGTCGACGGTTTGCAACGCCGGGTCGGCCGAATCGTGCACGCCGAACAGGAATTGCATGGGCCCCGGATAATCCTGCCGACAGAAGCTCGACAGATTGGTGAGCAGCGCCCACTCATTGCCGTGCAATGGTTTGACGATCGTGACGGGGGGGAAACTGGTCGGCTCGGACACCGCTCTCGCGAAGAACCGGCCGATCAACGCACCGGCCAATACCGTGTAGGCGATGCCGAAAAGCGCCCCCGCCGCACACGCATAGGCCAGCGTGACGGCGACCAGATGCAGGGCGCTCACGCCTCGTGAGCGCGCAGGAAGCGGAAGAATTCGACGCCTTCACGCAAGCGCCGTTTCATCATGTCCCAGCTCGTCAGCATCTCACGCAGAATTTCCCAGATCTTCGACGGACGGAAATAGAAGCGCTTATAGAAGTTTTCGAGCTGGTGGTAGATCTCATCGCGCGACAGATGCGGATAGCCGATCGCCGCCAGTTGCACTCCGGACTTGCTGACGAGATTGATGACCTTGTTCTCTTCCAGCCAGCCGTTCTCGACCGCCTGGTTGTAGAGCGTCGTGCCGGGATACGGCGCCGCGAGCGACACCTGGATCGTGTGCGGATTGATTTCCTTCGCGTACTCGATGGTCTTCTGGATCGTGTCCTGGGTCTCGCCTGGCAGCCCGAGAATGAAGGTGCCGTGAATCTTGATGCCGAGCTTGCGGCAATCTTCGCTGAAACGCCGGGCAATGTCGGTACGCAGACCTTTCTTGATGTTCAGCAGAATCTGATCGTCGCCGGACTCGTAGCCGACCAGCAGCAGACGCAAGCCGTTTTCTTTCATGATCTTCAACGTCGCGTACGGCACGTTCGCCTTCGCGTTGCATGACCACGTCACGCCCAATTGCCCAAGACCGCGGGCGATTTCCTCGACGCGCGGTTTGAAGTCGGTGAAGGTGTCGTCGTCGAACATGATCTCCTTGACTTCAGGCATGTTGTCGCGAATCCACTTCACTTCTTCGAGCACGTTCTCGACCGAACGGGTGCGGTAGCGATGCCCACCCACCGTTTGCGGCCACAGGCAGAAGGTGCACTTCGAACGGCAGCCGCGGCCCGTGTAGATGGACACGTAAGGGTGTTTCAGATAGCCGATGAAATAGTTGTCGATCTTCAGATCGCGCTTGTAGACGGGCGCGACGAACGGCAGCTCGTCCATGTTCTCGAGAATCGGACGCGCTTCGTTGTGCTCGATCGAACCGTCGGGCTCGCGATAGCTGAGACCTTTGATGCCGGCGAACGGCTTACCCTCGGCGACTTCCTGGCAGGTGAAGTCGAATTCTTCGCGGCAGACGAAATCGATCGCCTCGCTCGCGCTCAGCGAATTGTGCGGATCGACCGCGACCTTCGCCCCGACCATGCCGATCAGCACCGTTGGCTTGCGTTTCTTCAGGTCTTCGGCAAACAGCGCATCGGTGGGAAACGACGGTGTGCTGGTGTGAATGACCACCAGGTCGTATTGCTGTGCAATATCGAGCGATGCGTCGACGGACAGACCGTCGGCGGGGGCGTCGAGGACGCGGCTGTCGGGCACGAGTGCGGCAGGCTGCGCGAGCCACGTCGGATACCAGAACGAACGCACTTCACGCTTGGCCTGATAGCGCGAACCCGCGCCACCGTCGAAGCCGTCATACGACGGCGCCTGTAAGAACAGGGTCTTCATGGAGATGCTCCAGCAAGCCTTTGATTGGCGCTTTCAGTTTTCTGTCGGAAAACTATCGGAACTATTGCCCGATGGGACACGCCCGGGGCAAAGAGAATCGCGCAAATACTACGGAGCAAAGCTGAAGGAAACCTTAAGGAAAATGCGGCGCGCCGCGTCGCCCAATACCTCGCGCAGCGTGGGCGCGTGGATCCAGCGCGACTACACGGCCCGCTTCCGCCATAGCGTCCGATCTGCTTTGATTGTGAGTTTTTATTCGTTCCGTTCAGCACGCGCCTTGACTACATTGAGCGGTCACAACTAAACGACCATCACAGGACCAGTCAATGAAAATTCCGCGGGGCACGGCGCGCTTTTCGCTTTCTTCGATTTCCTCACACCGGCAGCATGCAAGACGTCTGCAAGCCGGCCTGAGCACATTGCTGATGGCCGCGGCGGCCACACTCGCCGTGCTTGCGCCGGGTATCGCGCGCGCCGCGCCACCCGCCGAACTGAAGCTCGACTATGCGTACTACTCGCCGGAAAGCCTCGTCATCAAGCGTAACGGCTGGCTCGAGCAGGAACTCGCGCCGCAGCACACGCAGGTGAAATGGGTGCTGAGCCTCGGCAGCAATCGCGCGCTCGAATATCTGAACAGCGGCGCGATCGACATTGGCTCGACGGCGGGTCTGGCCGCCGTGCTCGGTAAAGCCAACGGCAATCCGATTCGTGCGGTGTACGTCTTCTCGCGCCCCGAATGGACCGCACTGGTGGTGCGCCGCGACTCGCCGATCAAGACGCTTGCGGACCTGAAAGGCAAGAAAATCGCCGCGACCAAGGGCACCGACCCGTTCCTCTTCACATTGCGCGCGCTGCACACGGCGGGCCTTTCGCGCGATGACGTCGAAATCGTCAATCTCCAGCACCCGGATGGGCGCACCGCGCTCGCCAACGGTGAGGTGGACGCCTGGGCCGGCCTCGATCCGCACATGGCGGCCGCGCAAATCGACGACGGCGCGAAACTGCTGTATCGCAACGTCGACTTCAACACGTGGGGTTTGCTGGACGCCCGCGAGGACTTCGTGCGCGACCATCCCGAGACGCTCGCGCGCGTCCTGAAGGTGTACGAGAAAGCGCGCCTGTGGATCGCCGCGCATCCGGATGAAACCGCGAAAATCGTCGCGGAAGAATCGAAGCTGTCATTGCCGGTCGCGAAGCTGCAACTGAGCCGCAACGATTTCAGCCATCCGCAGCCGGGCGCGCAGCAACTCGCCGCACTCAAAGCGGCCGCGCCGATTCTCGTGCAGGAGCAACTGGTGAAGCCGGGTACGGATCTGAATCAGGTGATCGACGCCTTGATCGATGTGAAGGCGGCGCAGCCCGTGATCGCCGCGAACAGCGGCCAGTGAGCCGCTGTGCCGATCGCTTGACGACTATTTGACTGACGCCTATGGCTACCGAGGAATCGCTCGCGCTTCATCATCGACCGCAAGCCGCCGATGCCTCGCGCGTCGCGCCGCGACCGCGTGACCCGCTCAAGCGCTGGCGCATCGCCGGGTTGATCCTGCCGCTTGCCTTCCTTGCGGTAATCGAAGCGCTGGTGCGTGCTTCCGTGTTGCCGGAGCACCTGGTGCCGGCGCCGAGCACGATTGCTGAAACGCTGTGGCAACTGGGCGGCGCGCGGCTCGGCCGCCACATCGGTGCAAGCTCGATGCGCGTCTTCGCGGGTTTCGGGATCGGCTCCGCGCTTGCTCTTCTGCTCGGGGCGGCAATGGGCTTGAGCCGCCGTCTCGACGCACTTCTCGACCCCGCGTTTCAGGCGCTGCGCGCGATTCCGTCGCTCGCATGGGTGCCGATTCTGCTGCTGTGGATGGGTATCGACGAAGCGCCGAAAATCACGCTCGTCGCCATCGGCGCGTTTTTCCCGGTGCAGTTGAGCGTCGTGGCCGGCATTCGCGGCGTCGACAGAAAACTGGTCGAACTCGGCGAAGTCAACCGCTTGAGCCGGCGGGCGCTGTTCACGCGCATCCTGTTGCCCGCGTCCTTGCCGCACATCTTCACCGGGCTGCGCACGGGCCTGAGTCTCGCATGGATGTTCATGGTCGCCGCCGAACTGATCGCGGCTACCCGTGGCCTGGGTTATCTGTTGAGCGACGGCCGCGAAACCGGCCGGCCCGATCTCGTGTTCGGCGCGATCCTGTTGCTCGCGCTGCTGGGCAAGCTCAGCGATAGCCTCCTTAAAACGATCGAAGCGCGCGTGCTGTCGTGGCGCGATACCGCGAGCGGCCAACCGTCTTCACGAGGTGTGCGTTGAACGCGGCCGATCGCTTACGCCAGCCGCCGCTGCTCCAGGTGCGTGCCGTGAGCAAACGCTACGAAACGCGCACAGTACTCGAACGCGTCACGTTTGAGATTGGACGCGGTGAGATCGTCAGTCTGGTCGGCCCGAGCGGATGCGGCAAGAGCACATTGCTGCGCGTGCTGGCCGGCCTTGATCGCGACTTCGAGGGCGAGATTTCACTCGACGGGTTGCCGCAAGCCGGCCCGTCACCGCGCCTCGGCGTGATTTTTCAGGAGCCCCGCCTGCTGCCGTGGCTGGCGGTGGCCGACAACGTCGCGTTTTCCGCGGGTCCACGGCGAGGCACGGACCCGCGTGTAAGCCAACTGCTCGAGGAAGTCGGCCTGGCCGGCACCGGCGCGGCGCTCCCCAAGCAACTTTCGGGTGGCATGGCGCAACGCGTGGCGTTGGCGCGCGGCCTGTTCGCCCAGCCCGACCTGTTGCTGCTCGACGAGCCATTCAGCGCCGTCGACGCGATGACGCGCATGCATCTGCAGGACCTGCTGTTGTCGCTGACGCGCGCGCACGGCACCGCCGCGCTGATCGTTACGCATGATCTGGATGAGGCGCTGTACCTGTCCGATCGCGTGCTGCTGCTCAATACAGTGGGCCGGCCTGGCGCCGGACGGCTGGTGCGCGAGATCGAGGTGGCCGCGCCACATCCGCGCGACCGGCGCGACGGCGCGCTCGCCGGGGTGCGAAACGAATTGCTCGATGGGATTAGTGCGGCGCGGAGCGTCTACGCTTAACGCCTTTGGCGTTTGGCGTTTAATGTGTGACGACTCGCGTTCGCGTTCTAACGCGAAGCGGGCGAATGAATCGCGCTGGCCCCGCACGCAAAAAAAATCCGCCGGTCCACGCATCTGCATGCGCGGACCGGCCACTCCTTTCACACCGGCTTGATATCCGCCGCCTGCTTGCCCTTCGGTCCTTGCTTGATTTCGAAGCTGACCTTCTGGTTTTCCTGCAGCGATTTGAAACCTTCGCTGCGAATTTCCGAGAAATGGGCAAACAGATCCTCGCCACCGTCGTCCGGTGTGATAAAGCCAAAGCCCTTCGCATCATTGAACCACTTCACTGTACCGGTTGGCATGTCGATTCCTCGTGCACCTTGGTTGATTGGGTTGCATTCGCCGTCTTTCGCCTGCCGCTTTCGAGTCTTGCCCTGGGTGCTGCCTGGGTGCTGCCCTGGCCTACCCGTGGCATCATCGAAGGCTGTCGGCTGCCGCCGGTTCCTGCTACTGCCGCTTGACTTTACGCCTGTTTGAGCGGCGCCGCTCAAGCAAGCGTTTCACCGCCGCGGCAACCGGGGCAGCAAGACGCGTGCCGCGCACCCGCTGTGACCCCACCGCGGGTGCGATCGCGCGCAATCAGATAAGATGATTGTTATCGGCAGTCCACCCATGGCCGCGCAAGTCCAGCTTATCGCTCCGCGATCCGCCTCACGAGCGCGCGACCTATCGCTTTCCCACTAACAGGAACCCAGCATGGCCACCTCGAGCTATACCGACACCCGACTTCTGATTAACGGCGAGTGGTGCGACGCCGCCAGCGGCAAAACCCTCGACGTCGTCAATCCCGCCACCGGCAAGGCCATCGGCAAGGTGGCCCATGCCGGTATTGCCGATCTGGATCGGGCACTGGCCGCCGCTCAGCGCGGCTTTGAAGCATGGCGCAAGATTCCGGCCAATGAGCGCGCCACGACCATGCGCAAGGCCGCCGCGCTGGTGCGCGAGCGCGCCTCCGACATCGGCCGCCTGATGACGCAGGAACAGGGCAAGCCGTTCGCCGAAGCGCGCGTCGAAGTGCTCGCCGCAGCGGACATCATCGAGTGGTTCGCCGACGAAGGCCGCCGCGTCTACGGCCGGATCGTGCCGTCGCGCAATCTGGCGGCGCAGCAAACAGTGCTCAAGGAACCGATTGGCCCGGTGGCCGCATTCACGCCGTGGAATTTCCCGGTCAACCAGGTCGTGCGCAAGCTGAGCGCGGCGCTCGCGTGCGGCTGCTCGTTCCTCGTGAAGGCGCCGGAAGAAACCCCGGCGTCGCCGGCAGCGCTGCTGCAGGCCTTCGTCGAAGCAGGCGTGCCGGCTGGCACGGTCGGCCTCGTGTTCGGCGATCCGGCTGAGATTTCGAGCTACCTGATTCCGCATCCGGTGATCCGCAAGGTCACGTTCACCGGTTCCACGCCGGTCGGCAAGCAGCTGGCCGCGCTGGCCGGTGCACACATGAAGCGCGCAACGATGGAATTGGGCGGTCATGCGCCTGTCATCGTGGCCGAAGATGCCGACGTGGCACTGGCCGTCAAGGCCGCCGGCGGCGCGAAGTTCCGCAATGCAGGCCAGGTCTGTATTTCGCCCACGCGTTTTCTGGTGCACAACAGCATCCGTGAAGAATTCGCCGCGGCCCTCGTCAAGCACGCTGAGGGCCTCAAGCTCGGCGACGGTCTGGCAGAAGGCACCACCTTGGGGCCGCTCGCCAACGCACGCCGCCTCACCGCGATGAGCAAGGTGCTCGACGACGCGCGCAAGGCCGGCGCCAAGGTCGAGACGGGCGGCGAACGCGTCGGCTCGGAAGGCAACTTCTTCGCGCCGACCGTGCTGACCAACGTGTCGCTCGAGTCGGACGTGTTCAACAACGAACCGTTTGGCCCGATCGCCGCGATCCGCGGATTCGATACGCTCGAAGAAGCGATCGCTGAGGCGAATCGTCTGCCGTACGGTCTGGCGGGTTATGCGTTCACGAAGTCGTTCCGCAACGTGCATCTGCTGTCGCAACAGATGGAAGTCGGCATGTTGTGGATCAACCAGCCCGCCACGCCTTCGCCGGAAATGCCGTTTGGCGGCGTGAAGGATTCGGGCTACGGATCGGAAGGCGGTCCGGAAGCGATGGAAGGCTATCTGGTCACCAAGGCGGTTTCGGTGATGGCCGTTTAAGACGGGTCTTTCAGACTTTTATCGGCTCACTGCGAAAGGCCCGCGAACGCACGTTCGTGGGCCTTTTTTCTTGTTATGAACCACCCCACCCTTGAACCTATGCAACCCACGCTGACCGGACACACGGTTGAACTCAAGCCGCTACAGCAGGAGCACGCGCAGGGTCTGCTCGACGCTGCTGCGGACGGCCAGTTGTGGAACATGAAGCTGACCGTCGTGCCGGGTCCCGAAACCATCGGCGGCTATATTGCAACCGCACTCGAGGGACGCGCGGCCGGTACGGTGATGCCGTTTGCGATCGTGCGACGCGATACGGGCGCGATTGTCGGCAGCACGCGGTTCTGGAAAATCGACCGGCTGAACCGGAAGCTGGAAATCGGCCACACGTGGTTGGGCGAATCGGTGCAGCGCTCGGCGGTGAATACCGAGGCGAAGTATCTGTTGCTGAGTCATGCGTTCGAAGCGATGCAGTGCGTGCGCGTGCAGTTCACGACAGACGAGCTCAACGAGAAATCAAGAGCCGCAATTCTGCGGATCGGCGCGCAGCAGGAAGGGATTGTCCGGCACGAGCGGATCATGCCGGACGGGCGTAAGCGCAATTCGGTGCGCTTTAGCATCATCGATGAAGAGTGGGCGCAGGTTAAGGCGATGCTGGAGGGGAAGCTGGGGCGGTGAGCCCCGCCCCACGTGACTCACTTCGCGCCGCCGCGTTCTCGCACAGACCAGCCTCCTACGCGCTCTCAAACGTGCGCGTCCTGCTCCTTGAGCGGCGGCTGCGCCACCCCGGCAAACTCCTCGCGCAACGCTTCCCGCGCATGATGCCTGCGCACCCACAGCGCGGTCAGAATCGGCACGAGAATGGCGGTCACGAGACATGCCGTCGCCACCATCGCGGTCGCTGCCGGCACCAGTGGCTTGAAGCGCGGAATCATCTCGCCGATGATCGCCGGGTTCGCCACCGCGGCGCCCGCCGTCGACGAAGCCGCCAGGCCCGCCGCCCCATTGCCGCCCGCAATCCAGCGGTCGGCGAAAATCAGCGGAATACCCGTCACCACGATCACGCCAAGACCCAGCACGATCCCTGGCAACCCGCTCTTGACGATCACGCTGAGGTCGATGCCGTTACCGAGCGCAAAGCCGAAGAACGGGATCAGCGGATGCACGCAACGGCCGAAGAATTCGCGCAACTCGCCATCCAGATTCCCGAGCGCGAAGCCGATCAGAAACGGCAGCACCGCACCGACGAAAAGCCGCGGCTCGAAGAACGCGACACCGGTCGCCCCGAGAATGATCATGCTGACGAGCGGCCCCGATTCGATCGACATCAACACGAACGCGCCCGCCTCCTCCTTGCTGCCGTATTGCTGCATCACAGCCGCATAGAGACCGCCGTTGGTCATGTCCATCGACGTCGTGATCGCGAGCACCGAGAGGCCGGCGAACAGCCCTGCCTTGACGCCGTCGATCGGAATGAAGCGGGCAGCGATCAACGTCGCGATCCAGGCCACCACCATTTTGGTCACGAGCAGCGTGCCCGACTTGCGCAGCACCACGCCCGTCGCCCGCAGGTCGATCGTCGCGCCCATGCAGAAAAACCACACCGCCAGAATCGGCACGGTGCCGGTAATCAAACCATTGGTGAACGAGCCGAGATATTTTCCCGCGCCCGGCGCAAACGTGTGAACACAGGCGCCGAGCAGCAACGGCACCAGCATCAGGCCGCCTGGAATGCGGTCGATGGCCTTCTTGAGCTTCATGCCTCCTCCATGGACTTTGCGTCCAGTTATCGGGTGGGTCACCCGGGGGTAATTGTCCCGTTCTTACGCCGGGCGACTCCCTTTCGGCGCAATATAGCATCACGATAGGAACAACGTTCCGATTTTGATAGACTTCCGGCTCATCGTTTACCCTCTTCCCGTCCGCAAGCCTTGCCACGCTTGATGTGGCAGCGCAATATTTTCGGACCGACGTTCCAGATTCAATATTCTGCGCTACAGTCGAGAGCAGAACGGCGCCGCAAGATGGCGCCAGTACGGCACAAAGACGGCGCAACAAGACACCCATCCCGACCGGAGAAGAAAACAATGGAAGTGAGACAGAGCATCAACAGCGAATACGCGAAGACACTGGACACCGCGGGACTGCGCAAACAGTTTCTGGTCGACCAGGTGTTCGCGCGCGACGCGCTTCAGCTCACCTATAGTCATATCGATCGCATCATCGTCGGCGGCGTGTGGCCGGCCACGCGCGCGGTCGAACTGCCCGCCTCGCTCGGCAAGGCGATCGGCGTCAACTATCTGCTGGAGCGCCGCGAGCTCGGCGCGATCAACATCGGCGGCGACGGCTGGGTCGACGTGAACGGCACGCGCTACACAGTGCGCAACGAAGAGGCAATCTACATCGGCAAGGGCGCACAAGCCGTCGCGTTCGGCAGCGAGGATGCCGCGCGCCCCGCGAAGTTCTACCTCAACTGCGCGCCCGCGCATGAGTCGTATCCGACCCGCACGATCTCGCTAGCGCAGGCGTCGCCCGAAACGCTCGGCGATCCGGCCACGAGCAACCGCCGCACCATCTACAAGTTCATCGTCCCCGAGGTCCTGCCCACTTGTCAGCTCTCGATGGGCATGACCAAACTCGAACCCGGCAGCCTCTGGAACACGATGCCGTGCCACACGCACGAACGGCGCATGGAGGTGTATTTCTATTTCAACATCGCCGACGACGCGGCCGTCTTCCACATGCTGGGCGAACCGGGCGAAACGCGGCACATCCTCGTGCACAACGAACAGGCCGTGATCTCGCCGAGCTGGTCGATTCACTCCGGCGTCGGCACGCGCGCCTACACGTTCATCTGGGGCATGGTCGGCGAAAATCAGGTGTTCAGCGATATGGATCACATCGCGGTCCGCGACCTGCGTTGAAGGCGAACTCGCGCCTGGCTCGGAACCGCAGAGACCCCAGAGCCGCACGCACCCAGACACACAAGCACCCGTGACACCACTGGCACCGCGAACGACATAGGGACCTACGCAACGTGAACACCTTCGATCTGACCGGCAAGGTCGCCATCGTCACCGGCAGTAACACGGGCCTCGGCGCCGGCATGGCCGTCGCGCTCGCCACGGCCGGCTGCGACATCGTCGGCGTGAGCCGCGTCGACGCCGGCGCGACGCCCGCGCTCGTCAAAGCGGCCGGGCGCCGCTTCGCGGACGTGCGCGCCGACCTTGCGTCGATCGCCCCGGTCGACGACATCGTGCGCGCCGCAATCGAAGCGTTCGGCCGCGTCGACGTGCTCGTGAACAACGCGGGCATCATCCGCCGCGACGACGCACTCGAGTTCAGCGAGGACGACTGGGACGCCGTCATGGACGTCAACCTGAAGAGCGTGTTTTTTCTTTCGCAAGCCGTGGCGCGACAATTCGTGACGCAGCAAAGCGGCGGCAAGATCATCAACGTCGCGTCGATGCTGTCGTTCCAGGGCGGCATACGCGTGGCGTCCTATACGGCGTCGAAAAGCGGCGTGCTCGGTCTCACGCGCCTGCTCGCGAATGAATGGGCCGGGCACGGCATCAACGTGAACGCGATCGCGCCGGGCTATATGGCGACCGCGAACACGGCGGCACTGCGCGGCGACGCGCAGCGTAACGACGAAATTCTCGGCCGCATTCCAGCCGGGCGCTGGGGCACGCCGGAGGATCTCGCGGGACCGGTCGTGTTCCTCGCCTCGTGCGCGTCGGACTACGTGCACGGTCATACGCTTGCCGTGGATGGCGGCTGGCTGGCGCGCTAGCGTGGCGGCGGCAGAGGTCACGCGGCTCGCGAGACGCGGTATGCTCTCGGCGCTGAGGTCCGGCCGGCACGCGGGTCGGCACTGTCGGCAGCGGGATGTGAGCGGGTTTTGAATGCGATCTCAGCGCGTTTTGAGCAGACAGGCATCAACAGGGAATGACAGAAATGGCGGCAATCGGCAAGCAGCGCAAGGACGACGACATCGCACACGAGCCGGACGCGGACAGCACGGGCTGCGTGGCCAACGACCGTGGCGAATCGGCGTCATCGGTCGGTCGGGTCTTCGCGATTCTCGGCGCGATCGGCGACAGCGGACAGATCGGCATCAGCGAACTGTCGCAGAAGCTCGGCATGTCGAAGACCACCGTGCATCGCGTGATCCAGACGCTGAAGGCGCTCGGCTATGTCACGCAGGAAATCGAAACCGAGCGTTACCGGCTGACGATCCGCCTGTTCGAACTCGGCGCGAAGGCGCTGGAGAGCGTCGATCTGGTGCGCGAGGCCGACGTCGAGATGCGCCGCATCGGCCAGATCACGCGCGAGGCGGTGCACCTCGGCGCATTCGACGAAGACGCCATCATCTACATCCACAAGATCGACGCCGACTACGGGTTGCGCATGCAGTCGCGAATCGGCCGCCGCAATCCGTTGCACAGTACGGCGATCGGCAAGGTGCTGCTGGCGTGGATGGACCCGGCCGAAGCGCGCGAGGTGCTCTCGCACGTGGAATTTCGCAAGTCGACGCAGAAGACGCTCGCCAGCGCCGACGCCGTATCAAGCATCCTGCCGCGCGTACGCGAGCAAGGCTACGGCGAGGATAACGAGGAACAGGAAGAAGGACTGCAATGTCTCGCGGTGCCGGTATTCGATCGCCTGGGCCGCGTGATCGCCGGCCTGTCGATTTCGTTTCCGACCATGCGCTGCGGCGCCGACACGAAATCGCACTACGTCGCGCTTCTCAAGCAATCGGGGCTCGCGATCTCGACGCGGCTCGGTTACCGCGACGCGAGCGCGCCGGAGCATCTGGCCATCGAACAGGGTTCGCCTTAAACACGAACGCGCCGCCAGAGCCGCCTCGATCAGCGGCCCAGGCTAGCGGCACAGGCGCCCTGGCCCGCGTGGTTCAAGCGGCCTTCGCCGCCGGCTTCGGTTCGACGCTGCGTGTAAAGCTGCGGCGACCGTCGACGCTCACCGGCACATCACCCTTCAGCGTCACGCGACGCACCACGCGGTGCGCGTCGCCGTAATCGTTGACGGCGTAGTGCTGGGTCGCGCGGTTGTCCCAGATCGCGACGTCGCCTGCCTGCCAGCGCCAGCGCACGATGTTCTCGGGTCGCGTCACATAGGCTTGCAGCAGTTCCAGCAGATGCGCCGATGCACCCGGCGTGAGACCGACGAAGCTCTTCACGAAATGACCGAGAATCAGCGTCTTTTCGCCGCTTTCCGGATGAACGCGCACGACCGGATGCTCAGTCTCATAGCGTGTCGATACAAATGCTTCGCGATGGCGTTTGAACGCTTCGACGTCGCGTCCGCGCTCGCCGACGTTGGCGTGGTTCGCGTAGTCGTATTCATTGCTGTGCACCGCCCACAGTTGTTCCGCGAGGGCCTTGAGCGGCGGCGGCAGATCGTCGTAAGCGGTGGCTGTGTTCGCCCATACCGTGTCGCCCCCTACCTCCGGAATCGTCACGCCGCGCAGAATCGATGCCTGAGGATACGCATCGACGAAAGTCACGTCCGTGTGCCACGAATTCGCGCGGCCGCCGCGATGCGAATCGAGTTCGAGCAGGTAGTCGGTACCGTCGATCACCGGCACCGTCGGATGCGAGACCGGCTCGCCGAGCAGCTTCGCGAAGGCTTCCTGATCGGCATCCTGCAGATGCGTCTGGCCGCGGAAAAAGATCACCTTATGGCGCACCAGCGCGGCGCGAATCGCTTCGACGGTTGCCGGTTCGAGCTGCTCCGACAGGCGCACGCCGCGAATTTCCGCGCCGATGCGGCCGGTGACGGGATGAACGTCCAGTGCGTTGGACGTCGCGAGACTGAGATTCGACATGCGATGCAACTCCTGAGGTTGAGGACGGGACAGTCAGCGCGCCATGAGGCGCGCAGCGCGACAACCTTGATCTGAATTCGACGGTGGCTCGAGCCAGTGGAACCCAGATCAGTTCGTCAGCGCTTCTGCCGATCTAACCAGCGTTGAGGGCGCACGTAAAAGACTTGTTTTTTCTGTGCTTATCACGCACTCGGGAATAACCATCGAGCGGATGCCATGACGTCGAAATCGTCATGATCGAGGCCGCACCTTCCAGGTCTGCAACTGAATGTATCCGTTTGGCATACGGCCGAAGATGTGCCGTGTCGTACATGTTCCTGTTGTTCACACGGATGCGCGCCGGTTTGCCGGAGCCCGGTGGATGCATGACGGTCCGACGCTTTTCATAGCGTGCTCAACGGCTTGGCCACTCACTGCATGCCATCGGAACGGTCAATCGCAGCGCTGCAACGCATTCCACGCACCGTGCTGTGTACACAGCCGACATGCGCAGGAATCGACACGTCCTGTTACACACGAACACACCGGTAATCCCGCCGGTCAGTAGAGTTCGATCACACGCAATCGGGAGAGCAATTTCATGAAACGAATTTTCGCGCTGGTTCTATTGGCTATCACCCTCGGCAGTGCATTGGGTGGTTGCATCGTCGTCCCAGAGGGCGGTTATCACAATCATGACCACTATCACGATCACGACCATTACTAAGCGCCGTTCACAGAGCGCGCTCCACCCTCAATCGAAAATCGAAAATCGAAAATAAAACATGAACAATTCACGAAACCGCTGGCTGTCCATTGCAATCGTCGCAGGTCTGGGGATTGGGGTGTCTTCTGTCGCGCTGGCGCACGTCGATGTGGGCGTGAATATCGGCGTGCCGGGTGTGGCCTACGCGCCCGCGCCGGTCTATGCTCCGCCGCCGCCCGTGGTGGTGGTGAGTCCTGGCTGGCACGGCGATCGTTATTACGACGGCCACCGTTACTGGGAACGACGCGAGTGGGAAGGCCGCCATCACGAGCGCGAATGGCATGATGCGCGCGGCTACCGCGACGGCCCACACGGCGATTGGCACGGCCATGGCGACGACCACGGCCGCGGCTATCACTGATGAAGCATGGGCGCTGGCGGCGCCACTCAGACCACCGGCCCCCACACGCATTCGCGCCACACCCTTTGCAGGAGTGACGATTTGATACGCAGCGATCCACGGCGAGTAACGGCGCAAATCAACGGCACAGTCATTTCCGCCGAATACAGCGAACAGACCGGCCAATTGTGTTTGCGTCAGGATGGCGCCGTGCTTCGCGAGTGGTTTCCACCTCATTCGTGGATCGCGATTGCGTCGGTCGCCGGCGCGCGGCACTGGGGTACGCGGCCGAGTGACGAGGATCTTCAGGCCTTACTGCGCAATGAGATGACGCTGTTGCGCGCGCAATGAACCCTTAACGTGCGTTGTAGATCGGTGGCGAATACGAGCTTACCGTGGTATCGCTGCCGTGACCGGCCTGCCATGTGCCGCGACTGGCCGAACCATAACCGCTGGTATCGGCCTGACGCGCACTTTGCTGCCCTGAAACCTGCGACTGCGCGCCCTGTGCGTTTTGCGGCGCTGGCTGATTCGATTGTGCAAACGAAGCGATCGGAGCGCCGAGAACTACGGCAATCACAACAGCGTTGATGAGCGATTTCATGAAACCACCTCCAGAGATTGGCTTATACGCGCCGCGGATGTAACGCGGAGTACGGTAAGAGACAGTCTAAGGGTGGACCAGATGCGGATAAATCCTACATTGCTGAATTCACTGTTCCTGTTGGCACCACAATGGCGAATGCGCACCGGGACTTGTCGCTTGACTGAACATCGCTTGCTTCATCCAACTACGCATTGCCCACACCGCTGTTATACGACCGCGACGCCTACATAGTTCTCCGCCATCGCGGTCGCTGCCGCGCGCGACGTGGTCACATACTCGAGCTCGGCGACTTGCAGTTGTTGCTCGAACGGCGATGCGCCTTCAATGCGGTGCATCATGCTCGTCATCCAGTACGAGAAATGTTCCGCACGCCAGATGCGTTTGAGCGCGGTTTCACTGTAACTGTCGAGCAGATCGGTACGATTTTCGACGTAGAACGCGCTCAGCGCCTTAGTCAACACACGCACATCGGCAACGGCGAGGTTCATCCCCTTGGCGCCGGTGGGCGGCACGATATGCGCGGCGTCCCCAGCGAGGAAGAGCCGGCCATGCTGCATGGTGGCTGACACGAAACTGCGCATGCCGACAATGTTCTTCTGGAAAATCTTGCCGTCGACGATTTTCTGGCCGTCGTGCGAATCGACGCGTGCGTGCAACTCGGCCCAGATTCGATCGTCGGACCAGTTGTCGACGGAATCTTTGGGATCGCATTGGAAATACATGCGCTGCACGTTCGGCGAGCGCGTGCTGATCAGCGCGAAACCGCGCTCGTGCCGCGCGTAGATCAGTTCATCCGACGAGTGCGGCCCTTCGCACAGAATGCCGAACCAGCCGAATGGATAGACGCGCTCGAAATCCTTGCGCAAAGCCTGCGGAATCGATGCGCGCGAGACGCCTTGCGAGCCGTCACAGCCGATCACGAAGTCGCATTGCAGTTCGCATGCTTCGCCTTCGTGGCGATAGCGGATCGAAGGCCGATCGGTATCGATACCGTGCACGGACGTCTCCGTCACGCTGAAACGCAGGGCCCCGTCGGCCGCCACGCGCGCGGCGACCAGGTCCTTGATGACTTCGTGTTGCGCGTACACGGTGATCGAATGACCGGTGAGACCCGTCAGATCGATGCGTCGCCGCTTGCCTTCGAACGCCAGTTCAAAACCGTGATGCAGCGCGCCCTCGGCCTTCATGCGTGCGCCGACGCCGGCTTCGGTGAGCAGGTCCATCGTGCCCTGTTCGAGCACACCGGCGCGGATCGTGGATTCGATCTGTTCGCGAGTACGCGATTCGAGCACGACGGACTCGATGCCACGCAAGTGAAGAAGATGGGAAAGCAGCAGGCCCGCAGGCCCGGCACCGATGATGCCAACTTGGGTGCGCATGAGTTGTCTCCTGAATGCGGCGTTTGATATGCACGCAGTTTGACAATCATGCGCCGTATCGCGCAACGCGATATGGTGGATAGGCTGTATCTAGTTTTGAGATAACGGGTGTGCCCGATTGAACGACGCCGTTGGGCACGAACGTGTTCCAACAGCGCCCAGTCGGCGTTTGCTGCGATTCGACCAGTAGCTGCCCGTTCGTCTCGCTTTGCATGAGCCTAAGGTAAACCCCGAGCCTTTCTCGCCGCTATGGCGCCGTGGTCGTAGCGGCGTTGCGCTGCGTCGTTCACATCCCTGGCGCTCGCGGCGACCTCGCGGCGACCTACTACACCGACCGTTTGCTGCTACGCGAGGAATAAGCGGTACACCGGGTTTTTCGTCTCTTCCCAGTACGGATAACCCAGCGTCGTCAGAAAACGTTCGAACTTGCTGTTCTCA
>NZ_JAQQEF010000012.1:0-256330 GCF_046027605.1 Paraburkholderia fungorum | reverse complement strand
TGCGGGCAACAACATCGCGATTGGGCCGATGCTGCTGGGCGCGGCCAAACCGGTGCACGTGCTGACGGCTTCGGCCACGGTGCGCCGGATCGTCAACATGACGGCGCTGCTGGTGGCGGATGTAATCGCGTCCCGCTGATTTGATCAGGGACTAAAAGCGTGGCGTCGCCTAAGCGGGCGCCATGCAAAAAAAAGGCGTGCCCGCAATGGGCACGCCTGCGGGTGAACAGGGGATTGCCACCCTAAAAGAGCCCGACGAGGCTGTTTTGCCTCCCAGAGACTGTAGGAACAGCTAGGCTTTCCCTGCACGGAATCGTTGCGCAATCGGTAGCCTGTAGGCTTGGGCGCGCCTGATCCGCTCAATTCAGCTAATTTTAGCCTTTACAAGCTAAATATTCTGTCAAAAGTCGTCAAAGCCCGTTCCGTGGCTCTTTCTCGCGCGATCGGGCGTTTTTGCCTGTCCGGCGAACGTTGATTCTGTTGGGTTTTAGCGATACCCTTACGACTTTCATGGTCGTCAAACTCGTGATCTAACAGCGGGGAACCTTGATTCATGGCACGCAAGTGGCGGCGCATTAAAGGCGTGCTGACCGGTGCTTTGACGCTCTGCGCTTTATGCGGCTCCGTGCCTGGCGCGTTTGCGCGCGACTACACGGCACCTGCCGAGTCACAAGCACAGGTGCAGGGCACTATCGCGGCGGCGCAGTTGCCACGCGAAGCGGTCAATACTTTGAACTTGATTGCCGCGGGCGGGCCTTACCCGTATGAGAAGGACGGCATCGTATTCGGCAATCGCGAACGGTTGCTACCGCCGCATCGGCGCGGCTATTACCACGAATACACCGTTCTCACGCCTCGTTCACGAAACCGCGGGGCGCGTCGCATCGTCTGCGGAGGTCCGCAACAGCGGATCGACAACTGTTACTACTCGGACGACCATTACACCAGTTTCAATCGTATTGTTGAATGACATCGGGATGAACGGCATGAGCGACAACGTCTACGCGCACGACTCCGGAGTCGCGACGGATCTTTTCGCGGCCGGCGACGGCAATTTGTTCCAGCGCGTCATGCGGATGCGTGCCGGCGACCAGGGCAGGGATAACCAGAGCGAAGGCAGCACTGTGGTTTCATCGAACGAGGAGCCCATGAGCCTTTTCAAGACCGTACGACCAAACATCGTACAGTCGATCCGCGCGTTTCGCGTGCAGGATCTAGCTGACGAGGCCAATCAACTCGGCCAGCACTTTCTATACGCGTACTGTGCGAACGCTCAGTCCAAACAGGAAGTGCTGGAGACCATCGCAACGTCGTTCCTGTTTCCGAAGCATTTCGGCAAGAATTACGACGCGCTCTACGATTGCCTGACCGATCTGGTCCAGAAGGCAGGCGCACAGCCGGGGTTCGTGATCGTGCTCGAGCAACTGCCGGTTGCGCAAAAGTTCGACAAGGAAGGGCGCGAGACGCTTCTCGACGTGTTCCGTGAAGCGGCCGAGTTCTGGGCCGAACGTAAGGTCGCGTTCCGGGTGTTTTATTCGTTTGCCTGAGATTTGCCGGACGGTTCGCGCGGGAGGATTTATCTCAGCGCCGTCTACCGCACAGGAAAGAGAAAGGCCCGCCAACTGGCGGGCCTTTGCTTTGGCATGTGAACCAGGCACCGGGTTTTGAAGCCACAGCTTCATTTAGTTTGGCCCGGTTTGGTTTGACTTGGCTCCAAGGCCGGACAGCCGACCAGCTTGGCTCTCGACTGCCGTCTCGCTTATCCAAAACACAAGCGGGCGCGCTGCGAGTGCCGCGTAGTCTGGCTTACCAGCCGCCCCAGCGGGCCGCCAACGCCGAGAGCACGGCGATGCCCGCGGTTTCCGTGCGCAACACGCGCGGACCGAGACCGACCGCGGTAAATCCATGATCGGTTGCCGCGGCTTCTTCCGCCGCGGAAAAACCGCCTTCCGGTCCGACCAGTACGGTCACTCGCCCGAACGGCGGATTGGCGGGCAGCGCCGAAAAGCTGATGCTGGCGCGTGGCGACAGCAGAATGCGCATTTCTCCGACTTCAGGTGTGCGCGGCAGCGCGCCGAGCCATGTGGCGATCTCGCGCACCGGCATCACTTCCGGCAGGCGATTGCGCCCGCACTGTTCGCACGACGCCCGCACGATGCCCTGCCAGTGTACGTGACGCCGTTGTGCGCGCTCGCCGGAAAGACGCACGACGCTGCGCGTGGTGGTCAACGGCACGAACGACGACGCTCCCAGTTCGACCGCCTTCTCGATGAGCCAGTCCATCTTGTCCCCGCCGGCAATGCCCTGCGCGAGGGTGAGGTGATACGGCGCTTCCACTTCAATATTGCGGAATTCGTGAATTCTCACCTTGGCCGAGCGGCGTTCGACCTCGACGAGTTCGGCGCTGTATTCGCCGCCTTCGCCGTTGAAAAGCACGATCGAATCGCCGGGCTGCAAACGCAGCACGAGGATGTGGCGCATGACGTCATCGGGCAACTGCATGATGTCGTCGGGCTTGAGAGGCGTACCGACGAAGAAACGAGGCATCAGAAAAATACTCATTGGTTCAGGAAAGGTGGCGAGCGAGCGCCCAACGGTAGCCGTCCAGATCTTCGACCTGGGCAAACCGGTCGCCCCAGAACTGATCCTGTGGCTCGCTCAGCGATTTTGCGCCGGCGGCTAGCGCCCGCGTGTAAACCGCGTCGACATCGTCGACATAGACATAGAACGATTGCGGCGCAATTGCGCCCGCGCTTTTCGGTGTTTTCGCCGCCGAGCCGAACGCGCCTTCCGGTGCGAACATCACGATCAGCTGCCCTTGGTAAGTCATCTCGACGTGCATGACGACACCGTCGTCCTGGACGCTGTCACGCAGCTCGAAACCGAATGCCGCTTCGAAGAACGCGGTCGCGGCACGTGCGTCGCGCACCGTCAGATAGGGGGTCAACCAGGGCACACCGGCTGGGCGGGAGGCGGTCATGGGGTTCTCCGGATCTATTGGGGTTGCGGGATGCATGCTGCGAGGCCGGGCGGGCGCTCGCGTATGGGTACACCGATAGCGCGCGCCGACCGAACCGTGCATTTTGCCCACGCGTTAGCTCGATGGCTTTAAGAATTGACTTAGTTTATCGCGCACGGAGCGCGATGCCGAGAACAGTCCCGCATGCAGGGCCGGGTCGTAGTGCTTCAACGCGTCGATCTGGCGCGCGGCAATACGCTCGGCGAGCGCTTCGACGCCAAGGGCCGCGGGGTCCAGCGTGTCGCTGGCGGTCGCCATCATCCAGAGCGAGCCGTAGAGCGGAACGAAGGTGTGCATCGTGCGCACGAAGGCGAATGTGTCGCGTAGATCGTCGAGCAGGCCGGCGACGCGCCGCGGGTGGAAATAGGGCGAACCGAGATGCAACGAGAGCGCGGCGGTCGGCCTCATGACGCGCTTGAGCTGCATGTAGAAGTCCGGTGTATATAGGCCCGCAGCGGGGGAATCCGGCGGTGTCAGGTCGAAGATGACGAGATCAAACTGCGCGGAGGCGGAGGCTTCGGTTTTGACTTCGGCTGGGGCCGTCGTCGTCGCCGCACCCGCAGCCGGTTTTGCCGCGGACATTGCAGTAACCGTAGCCCGTGCCGCTTCCGTCGCCGCCCGGGCGGCGCCCGCGACGAAATGCGCAGCATCGCCAATCACCAGTTCGACGCGCGGATCGGCGAAAGCGCCGCCGTGGACCTCGGGCAGATACTCGCGGGTCAGGCGTACGACTTCGGCATCGAGTTCCGCCACCACGATCCGCTCGATGCTGGGGTGCCTGAGCAGTTGCCGCGCGGCGCCGCCATCGCCGCCGCCCAGCACCAGCGCCGCTTTTGGCGAGGGATGCACCAGCGCGGCCGGATGCACCATGCATTCGTGATAAATGAATTCGTCGCCGACCGCGGTCATCGGGCGGCCGTCGAGCGTGAATAGCCGGCCGAGCTGCGGCGTGTCCCACACCTCGATGTGCTGGTACGGTGACGTCACGCTCGCAAGGCGGCGCGCGTGCTCAAAGCCGTAGACGGCGTCGTGACTCGGGTGGAACAACAGGGAGGCGCTCATGAGAGGCGGGCTCCTTCCGGAGCGCAGTGGCACATTGAGACAGTGAATCGAGGTTGCCCGATTGTAAAGGGCCGACGCACCGCGCGCCGCGGCAGTCGCGTCGAACCGCGTTGTCAGCCGGCACGACCGGACTGCGATACCAGGCGCCTTTCCGAGCGGGCCGCGGTCAACGTTCTGTTAGAATGTCACGCTTTCAGCCTTGTCCGTTTGCTCTGCCCGTTTCGCGTCTCGTGGCGCCGCACCGTGCGCCGCAGTGGACTGGCATTCGAGCATCCGGTCCTCAAGCGCGCACCGCTTTCTGACTCTGTCTCCGGACTCGACATGACGACCCCGTCTCCCGCACCCACTTCCTTGATGGCCAACGCAATCCGCGCGTTGTCCATGGATGCCGTTCAAAAAGCGAATTCCGGCCACCCGGGCATGCCGATGGGCATGGCCGAAATCGGCGTGGCTTTGTGGTCGCGTCATCTGCGCCACAATCCGAAGAACCCGCAGTGGGCCGATCGCGACCGTTTCATTCTGTCGAACGGCCATGGCTCGATGCTGCTGTACTCGCTGCTGCACCTGACCGGCTACGACCTGCCGATCGAAGAGCTGAAGAACTTCCGTCAGATGCATTCCAGGACGCCGGGTCACCCGGAATACGGCATCACGCCGGGCGTCGAAACCACCACTGGCCCGCTCGGCCAGGGTCTGGCAAACGCAGTCGGCATGGCGCTCGCCGAATCGCTGCTCGCCACCGAATTCAACAAACCTGACGCGAAGATCGTCGACCATCACACGTACGTGTTCGTCGGCGATGGCTGCCTGATGGAAGGCATCTCGCACGAAGCCTGCTCGCTCGCCGGCGTGCTGAAGCTGAACAAGCTGATCGCGTTCTATGACGACAACGGCATCTCGATCGACGGCGAAGTGGTCCACTGGTTCCACGACAACACGCCGAAGCGCTTCGAAGCTTACGGCTGGAACGTGATCCCGAACGTGGTCGGCCACGACGTCGAAGCTGTCGACGCGGCGATCAGGCAAGCGAAGCAATCGGACAAGCCCACGCTGATCTGCTGCAAGACCGTGATCGGTGAAGGCGCGCCGACCAAGGCCGGCAGCCACGACTCGCACGGCTCGCCGCTCGGCGACAAGGAAATCGCGGCGACGCGTGAAAAGATCGGCTGGAAGTGGGAGCCGTTCGTGATCCCGCAAGAAGTTTATGCAGCGTGGGACGCGAAGGAAGCCGGTGCACGCATCGAATCCGAATGGGATAAGGCGTTCGCTGCGTACGCGGCCAAGTACCCGCAGGAAGCCGCTGAATTCAAGCGCCGTGACGCGAAGCAATTGCCCGCCGACTGGAAGGAAAAGGCGAAGGCCATCATCGCCGGCGCAAACGAACGCGCGGAAACCGTCGCAACACGCAAGGCATCGCAACAGGCGATCGAAGGTTTGTCGGCCGTGCTGCCGGAACTGCTCGGCGGCTCCGCCGATCTGACCGGTTCGAACCTGACCAACTGGAAGGCCGCCAAGCCGGTGCGTGTGAACGCTGAAGGCAAGGCTGCCGGCAACTACGTGAACTACGGCGTGCGCGAGTTCGGCATGAGCGCCGCGATCAACGGCATCGCGCTGCACGGCGGCTTCAAGGCCTTCGGCGGCACGTTCCTGACGTTCTCGGACTACAGCCGCAACGCGTTGCGCGTGGCCGCGCTGATGAAAGCGCCGTCGATCTTCGTGTTTACGCACGACTCGATCGGCCTCGGTGAAGACGGCCCGACCCACCAGTCGATCGAACAGGTCGCAAGCCTGCGTCTGATTCCGAACCTGCAAGTGTGGCGCCCGGCCGATACGGTCGAAACGGCGGTGGCCTGGACGCACGCGGTCGAACATCACGGCCCGTCGTGCCTGATCTTCAGCCGTCAGAACCTGCCGTTCTCGGAGCGTACAGACGCGCAGATCGCCAACATCGAGAAGGGCGGTTACGTGCTGCGCGACTGGAACGACGAGATCGTCGCGCGCAAGATCATCCTGATCGCCACCGGTTCGGAAATCGAACTGGCGTTGAACGCGGTTGAGCCGCTGGCTCGCGAAGGCATCGCGGCACGTGTCGTGTCGATGCCGTCGACCACCGTGTTCGACAAGCAGGACGCCGAGTACCGCGAACGCGTGTTGCCGCACGGCGTGCGCCGCGTCGCGATCGAAGCGGGCGTCACGGATTTCTGGCGCAAGTACGTGGGTCTGGAAGGCGGCGTGGTCGGCATCGACACGTTCGGCGAATCGGCCCCGGCTGGCGTGCTGTTCAAGCATTTCGGCTTCACCGTCGAGCACGTGGTGGAGACGGCGAAAGCCGCACTCGGCTGATCTTCAGGCAAGCGTGGCCGCGTGTGCCCCACACGCGGCTGCGCCCGAAGAGCAGGCCAACATGGACGATTTTTTTTCAGCCATCAGGAGATAGACCATGACGATTCGCGTCGCAATCAACGGCTACGGCCGGATCGGCCGCAACACGCTGCGCGCCTTCTATGAAAACGGCAAGAAGCACGATATCGAAATCGTCGCCATCAACGATCTTGGCGATGCCAAGACCAACGCTCACCTGACGCAATACGATACGGCGCACGGCAAGTTCCCGGGCGAAGTGTCGGTGGACGGCGACTACCTCGTCGTCAATGGCGACAAGATCCGCGTGCTGGCTAACCGCAACCCGGCAGAACTGCCGTGGGGCGAGCTGAACGTCGACGTGGTGCTGGAATGCACGGGCTTTTTCACGACCAAGGAAAAGGCCAGCGCGCACATCAAGGGCGGCGCAAAGAAGGTCATTATTTCGGCGCCGGGCGGTAAGGACGTCGACGCAACCATCGTCTACGGCGTGAACCACAATGTGCTCAAGGCATCGGACACGGTGATCTCGAATGCATCGTGCACGACCAACTGCCTGGCACCGCTGGTCAAGCCGCTGAACGACAAGATTGGCCTCGTGAACGGTTTGATGACCACGATTCACGCATACACGAACGACCAGGTTCTGACGGACGTGTATCACGAAGACCTGCGCCGCGCGCGTTCGGCCACGCATAGCCAGATCCCGACCAAGACCGGTGCCGCATCGGCGGTGGGTCTCGTGCTGCCGGAACTGAACGGCAAGCTGGACGGTTACGCGATTCGCGTCCCGACGATCAACGTGTCGATCGTCGACCTGTCGTTCATCGCCGCGCGCGACACGACGGTCGAGGAAGTCAACGCGATCATGAAGGAAGCATCGGAAGGCGCGCTCAAGGGCATCCTCGGCTACAACACGGCGCCGCTGGTCTCGATCGACTTCAACCACAACCCGGCTTCGTCGACGTTCGACGCAACGCTGACCAAGGTCTCGGGCCGTCTGGTGAAGGTGTCGAGCTGGTACGACAACGAGTGGGGCTTCTCGAACCGCATGCTGGACACGGCTGTGGCGCTGGCTAACGCGAAGTAAACAGGTTCCGCTTCGTGTGCCTCTGCTGCCGGCCTTGGGCCGGTGCCCGGCCAAACAAAAAGCCGCTCTTCGGAGCGGTTTTTTTATGCCTGCGGCGTCGGGAAATAGACACCCGCGCGCTGCGCGGCATTCGAGATATGGGTTTCGATCGCCTTGCCCGCCGCAGTGGAATCACGCGCCCTGAGCGCGTCGAGAATCGCGCGATGCTCGGTGTACGTTGAAAGCACCAGTTCACGCCGGTAAAACGGCATCCGTTGACTTTCTTTCATGATTTCCGCGCTGCTGCTCAGGATCGACTCGATCGCCGCGTTGCCGGCAATGTTCACGATTCGCATGTGGAAGTCGTAGTCGAGGCGGGCAGCTTCGTCGAGTTCGTCGCAAGCGAGTGCTGTTTGCATGGCCGCGATGTTGTCTTCGAACCAGGCGAGGTCGGAATCGCTGACGGCCAGCGCCGCCATGCGCGCAATAAAGCCCTCCAGCGCGAAACGCATCTGATACGTATCCGGCAGCGACGACTGCTCGGCGAACCGCCACGATTGCGCGGCGGCAGCCTGCGCACTTTCCACGTAGACACCCTTGCCGGGGCGAATCATCAACAGACCGAGCGCTTCGAGTGTCGAGAGCGCCTCGCGCAAGGACGCGCGGCTGATCGCCAGTTCTTCGGAGAGCTGGCGCTGCGCCGGCAGCAAACTGCCCACCGGATAAACGCCCGCTTCAATCCGTTCGCGGATGGTCGCGATGGCGGCATCAGTGACGGTGTGCGGAACGTTTTTCATTGTGGCTCACTAGGGATGCGCGGTCTGACCAGCATTGTAATACGCGTTCTGGACGCTCGTGGGAGGAGCCGTTTTGCCCGTGCAATCCAGTCTCAAAACGATTAAAAAACAGCGGGTAAACGCTATTTAACGAATCCTTGACGCCAGTATATCGGCTTCCTACTATTCGAGATAACAGAACTGGTCGGACCAGTCTGAACAGATGTGAATCGTAACCAGGAGGAAGCCGTGTTGAAATTCTTCAATTCACTGTTTGGCCGGGTCGTCATAGCGCTGGTGGCGGGTATTGTGATCGGCGCCGTGTTCCCGCATTTCGCGCAGTCGCTGCGCCCGCTCGGCGACGGCTTTCTCAAGCTGATCAAGATGGTGATCGGCCCGATCGTCTTCTGCGTGGTGGTGAGCGGCATGGCGCATGCCGGCGACCTGCGCAAGGTCGGCCGCGTGGGTCTCAAGGCGGTGGTCTACTTCGAGGTCATGACAACGATCGCGCTCGTGATCGGCGCGGTGCTGGCCTATGCGACGCGGCCGGGCGTCGGCATGAACATCGATCTGCATTCGCTCGACCCCGCTTCGCTGTCGACCTACACGGAAAATGCGAAGAGCCTCAAGGACACAGCCGGCTTTCTGCTGAAGATCATTCCCGACACGGCGATCAACGCATTCGCGACCGGCGACATCCTGCAAATTCTCGTGTTTTCCGTGCTGTTCGGCTCGGCGCTCTCCTTGCTGGGCAGTAAGGCGCAGCGCGTCAGCAGTCTGATCGACGAACTCTCTCAGGTATTTTTCCGCGTGATGGGTTTCATTATCAAGCTCGCGCCGCTCGGTGTGCTCGGTGCGATCGCCTTCACAACCGGCACGTACGGCGTGGAGTCGCTCAAGCAACTCGGCATGCTGGTGCTGGTGTTCTACGCGAGCTGCTTTGTGTTCGTGGCGGTCGTGCTTGGCATCGTGATGCGTCTGGCGGGCTTCAGTATCTTCAAGCTGATCCGCTATCTGCGCGAAGAGCTGTCGATCGTTCTCGGAACGGCTTCGTCCGATGCCGTCCTGCCGCAGATCATGCGCAAGCTCGAATGGATGGGCGTCAAGGACTCGACTGTCGGGCTGGTGATTCCGACCGGGTACTCCTTCAATCTGGACGGCTTCTCCATCTATCTGACGCTTGCGGTGATCTTTATCGCGCAGGCTACCAATACGCCGCTGTCGATCCACGATCTGATCGTGGTGGTGCTGGTGTCGCTGGTGACCTCGAAGGGCGCGCACGGCATTCCCGGCTCGGCGATCGTGATTCTCGCCGCAACGTTATCCGCGATTCCGGCGATCCCCGTGCTCGGCCTCGTGCTGATTCTGCCGGTGGACTGGTTCGTCGGCATTGCCCGCGCGCTGACTAACCTGATCGGCAATTGCGTGGCGACCGTGGTGGTTGCCGTGTGGGAAAACGATATCGACCGGGCACGCGCTCATCGCGTGTTGAACCGCGACGAAGCACTGCGCTATGTGCCCGCGGGCGAAGACGCGAGCACTGAGCCCGCCGCTGGCCAGCACGTGCCGGCCGTTTGATGAGAGCAATCCGAAACCCAGCGAGCTGATGTCGGCGCTTTGCAACCGGTGCTCCAGAACGAGCGCTCCGATGCCTGCGCTTCGGAACCAGCACCGAGATGCCGGCGCTTCGCAACCGGCGCCCCGTAACCAACAGTCCGATGCCGCTGCTCCGGAATCGGCAGTCCTATCCAGCGCGCCGAAGCGGCGCGCGCCTTGCCCCGGCGGATGCGTTGACTCCGCTGGCTCTTCCTCACTTTTTGTCGCCTGACTGAAACACTATGGCTAATCCGATCCTCGACCCCAACGCTCCCGTATTCACCCGTCGCTACATGAACCTCGCCGACCCGCGTCTGGGTGCGCAGGCGCTCTACGCGAGCGATGAATTCTTCGCGCCGAAAGAGCGCATGCTCGAGCCGCAGCCGGCGGTGTTCATCCCCGGCAAGTACGACGACCACGGCAAATGGATGGACGGCTGGGAGACCCGCCGCAAGCGCACCACCGGCCACGACTATTGCGTGATCCGGCTCGCGCGGCCGGGCGTCGTGCATGGTGTCGATCTGGACACGAGCCACTTCACAGGCAATTTTCCGCCGGCCGCGTCGATCGACGCGTGCTACGTAGACGGCGACGTGCCGCCCGACAATGCCGACTGGCAAACGCTCGTGCCCGCCACCACGCTGCAGGGCAACCACCACCATTACGTCGAAGTGAACGACGCCCGCGCGTTCACCCATCTGCGCGTGAATCTGTATCCGGATGGCGGTCTCGCGCGCCTGCGCGTGTACGGCCAGCCGAAGCGCGATTGGGAACGTGTCGAGCGCGGCACGCTGCTGGATCTCGCCGCGATCGAAAATGGCGCGTACCTTGTCGCCGCGAACAACCAGCATTTCGGGCCGGCCTCGCAGATGCTGATGCCGGGCCGTGGCGTCAATATGGGCGACGGCTGGGAAACGCGGCGCCGTCGGGAGCCGGGCAACGACTGGGCGATCGTCGCGCTCGCCCGCCCGGGCGTGATTCGCAAGATCGAAGTGGATACGGCGCACTTCAAGGGCAACTACCCCGACCGCTGTTCGCTACAGGCGGCCTCGGTAACGGGCGGCACGGACGATTCGCTCGTCACCCAGGCGATGTTCTGGCCGGTGCTGCTGGGTGAACAGAAGCTGCAGATGGACCATGTGCACAGCTTCGCGAACGACCTCGCGTCGCTCGGACCGGTGACGCACGTGCGTTTCAATATCTTCCCGGACGGTGGCGTGTCGCGCCTGCGTTTGTGGGGCGAGATCGTATAACGGAGCCACGTCGATGAAGATCTTGCAGATGGAACGTCTGACGCGCGCGGCCTTCGCGCAATTCGGCGAGCTCATCGAACTGGACGGCGCGCGTCATTTTCCGATCAACGGCGGCACGACCGAGCGCTATCACGACCTCGCGAACGTCGACGTGACGGAGAATGGCGGCCGCCCGCTGATCAATCTGTTTCGGGCGCAGCCGCGCTCGCTGCCGATCGAAATCACGATGATGGAACGGCATGCGCTCGGCAGTCAGGCTTTCCTTCCCTTGACGGCGCGCCGCTATCTGGTGGTCGTGGCGCCGGCGGGCGAGTTCGATCCGGCGCGGATGCGGGCGTTCTGGAGCGACGGCTGGCAGGGCGTCAACTACGCGAAAGGTGTTTGGCACCATCCGCTGCTCGCGCTCGATCAGGTGAGCGATTTTGTCGTGGTGGATCGCGGCGGCGAGCAGCCTAATTGTGACGAAGTATTGCTGGCCGAGCCGTGGCGGCTCGAATTTGAAGCGAGTGTGGAGTTGGCGTGAGAGGCCGAAGTCGCCGCGCAGGGGCAACGCGGCACATGCGAGTCTGTTCAGACAGATTGAGCAGATTGCCCGGGCTCGCGAGACTCGATACCGATCGGCCAGCTCGAGAATCGCCGCATCGGCCCCGAGGCTAGCGTTCCCGCGCGGCCGCAGCGTCGCGCATAAAAAAACCCGGCCGATTTTCGTCGTCCGGGTTTTCTGTCACTCACCGAACCGCGCACCCCGACGCGGCCGGCATTGCATCAATTCCGCATTAATGCTTGCGATGCGGACAATTCTCCTTGGTACAGACGCCGTACAGCGCCAGCGCATGTTCCTGCAGCTTGAAGCCGCGTTCCTTCGCGATGGATTGCTGACGGCTCTCGATCTCGGAGTCAAAAAACTCTTCGACGAGCCCGCAATCGAGGCAGACGAGGTGGTCGTGATGCGACCCTTCGTTCAGTTCGAACACCGCCTTGCCCGATTCGAAATTGCTGCGCGAGAGCAGGCCGGCCTGCTCGAACTGCGTCAGCACCCGATACACGGTTGCGAGACCGATATCGAGTTCCTCGTGCAACAGGTTGCGGTAGACGTCTTCTGCGGTCAGATGGCGCACCGGGCTATGCTGGAAAATCTCAAGGATTTTGAGGCGCGGAAGGGTCGCCTTGAGCCCGATATTCTTGAGATCGGTTGGATTGGTCATGACAAGGGATCCCTAGAGTACAATGCTGGGCTCTCATAGTAATGTGTTTTTGCCGTTCTGGTCATCTTCGATGGAATGAAACTCGCGCGGCTCGTCAGCGGGCCCGCACGGTGAGTGAAATGATTTCAAAATCTCAATTGATCTACCGGGGGAGCCGCATGCGGGGTACCTTGATCGCTGTTGCGACTGTCGCGGTTCTTGCCGGATGTTCCACTTACGACAGCCTGACGCAGCGCGTTGCCCAAAGCATTACGCCGTACCGTATCACGGTGGTGCAAGGTAACTTCGTGTCGAAAGAAGCAGCTGCACAGTTGCAGGTCGGCATGTCGCGCGCGCAGGTGAAGCAGTTGCTCGGCACGCCGCTGTTGACCGACATGTTCCACGCGGACCGCTGGGACTACGTGTTCTATTTCAAGCGCGGCTCGACTAACGTCGTGCAACAGCGCGATCTCGTGATCCTGTTCTCGGGCGACCGCCTCGCGAGCTGGACGGGGGGCGAAGATCTGCCGTCCAACCTCGAGTTGCTGGCGGAAATCGACGGCGACAAGCTTGGCAAGAAGGCCGCCGTGCCGAACGTGGCCAGCGCGGCAACTGGCGCCAGCGCGCCGGTTGCCGCGGCGCCGGCTGCCGTGGACACCACCTCGCCGTCCGTCGATGGCGCCACGGCAGCGGCCGTGCCGTCCACGGATGCCAACGCCGAGGCCGCGCAAGCCGCCAATCGGCTGACCAATGCGGTGCAAACGCCGTCGGGCGCGCAGTCTTCGGTGCGCTCCACCGCGCCGACCGCCAACGGTGGCGGCATTCCGTCGCAGGGCCCAACGTCCGCCGGTCAGCCGCAGTTCCAGTTCCATCGTCCGCCGCCGCCGCAAGTGCCGGGCACGCCGTCCAATCCGGTGGGACCGACGGGTCCGCAAAGCAGCAATGGCGGTCCCACGTTGAACGCGCCGTTGACGGCCACTCCCGCAACTTCGGGAACGGGCGGCTAATCGAGTTGTCCGTGTCTTGATAAGGGCCCTTACTAAGGGCACTTCGCAGGCGCGGCGCGGGGATAACGCGCCGCGCCTGTCAGGCTTCTGTAGTCGAGTCAGTGCGGCGCCGGGTGTGCTGCCCCCGCCGCGGCTTTTGCCCGCATTTGCCGGGTTTTGCCTTTTCGAACCCTCCTAGCCATGAAAATTGCCATTGCTGGCGCATCGGGCCGTATGGGCCGGATGCTCATCGAAACCGTCCTCAACGAATCCGGCGCGACGCTGTCCGGCGCGCTCGACCGTGCGGGCGCCCCGCAACTCGGTCAGGACGCAGGCGCATTTCTCGGCAAACAGACGGGCGTGCTGCTGACGGACGACGTCGAGCGCGTGTTCGCCGAATCCGACTACCTGATCGATTTCACGCGCCCCGAAGGCACGCTGATGCATCTGGAAGCCGCGCAGCGTCATAACGTCAAAATGGTGATCGGCACGACCGGCTTCGACAATGAGCAGAAAGCGCAACTGCGAGCGGCGGCGGACAAGATCGCCATCATGTTTTCGTCGAACATGAGCGTGGGCGTCAATGTCACGCTGAAGCTGCTCGAATACGCGGCGAAGCATTTCGCCACCGGCTACGACATCGAAATCATCGAGGCGCATCACCGCCACAAGGTCGACGCGCCGTCCGGCACCGCGCTAACCATGGGCGAAGTAATCGCCCACGCGCTCGGCCGCAATCTGGATGACTGCGCGGTCTACAGCCGCGAAGGCGTGACCGGCGAACGCGATCCGTCCACGATCGGCTTCTCGGCGATTCGCGGCGGCGATATCGTCGGCGACCATACGGTGCTGTTTGCCGGCATCGGCGAGCGCATTGAAATCACGCACAAATCGGCGAGCCGCCTGTCGTATGCGCAAGGCGCGCTTCGTGCTGTACGTTTCCTCGAAGGCCACAAGAACGGTTTCTTCGACATGCAGGACGTGCTCGGCCTGCGGTGAGCGTGTTGCGGGGCCCGTTGCGGCTCCCGCTTTTTGTAGCTCCTCTGTAATCACTTTCCGACGGCGAGGTCAGATGGCAGGCAGCAGCGGCATCCTCCATTACCTGCAAACCAGCGACGCGATCACGCATGGCGTCGCGTATGTGCTGCTGGCTATGTCGATTGCGAGCTGGTGTTTTCTGATCGTCAAAAGCTGGATGCTCACGCGCGCCAAACGCCAAGCCGCGCCGGCGATTGCGCAGTTCTGGCAGGCGTCCACTTTGTCGGACGGCGTCGCGGCATTGAGGCGCGTGGACCGCGAACGCGTCTTCACGCCGCTCGCCGAGGCCGCGCTGCATGCCGCGGAAGTGGACATTCCCGGCGCGCTGCTCGCGCGTGTCGAGCGCGGCGAGCGGGTGCTGAGAGCGCTGCGTCAGGCGCTCAACGTATCGCAGCGGCGGCTCGAGTTTGGCCAGGTGCTGCTGGCCTCGGTGGGCAGCACCGCGCCGTTTGTTGGCCTGCTCGGCACGGTTTGGGGTATCTATCACGCGCTCGGCAGCATCGCGGCGAGTGGTCAGGCGCAGATCGAGAACGTCGCGGGTCCGGTCGGCGAGGCGTTGATCATGACGGCCTTCGGCCTCGTGGTCGCGATTCCGGCGGTGCTCGCTTATAACGTGCTCGGGCGGCTCGTGCGGCAGTTGACGGAAGAACTCGACGGCTTCGCGCACGATCTGCATGCCTACGTCTGCGCGCCGGCGGATCAGACCCGGCCGCAACCGCAGCAAGTCCAGGCGCGGACCCACTGAGCGTACCGCTGAGTCTGGAAGACTGAAGGAGGCGATATGGCATTCGGCGGACTCGAGAAAAAGCAGACAGCCGCGCCAATGGCCGAGATCAACATGACGCCGTTGATCGACGTGATGCTCGTGCTGCTGGTGATTTTTATCATTACGGCGCCTTTATTCACGCACGCGATCCGGCTCGATCTGCCCAAGGTCGCGGCAGCGCCCGCGCGGCAAACGCCGCAAACCATTTCTCTTTCAATCGATGCCGCCGGCAAGCTGTACTGGAACGGCAAAGTCATCACACTGCAGCAGATGCGCGCGCAATTCGCGGCGGCGGGTAAAGCAGCGCAGGCCGATCAGCCCGAAATCCAGCTGCGCGCCGAGCGCTCCACGCGCTACGAGGTGATTGCGCAGGTGATGGGCGCGGCGCAGCAAGCCGGGCTCGAGCGGATCGGTTTCGTAACGGACCCGCCACCACCGGGCACGCAGCCCTAGCGGCACTATCCGGTGACGCGCGCCGCTAAACGCGCCGTCGCGCCTGAGGCCGCCGGGTCGCTTCGCGATAGCGTCGCGCATCACATGCCACTGAGATTCACCCTGCGCCTCGCCGCGCGGCGCACCCGTCCGCGAACGGTATAATCAGCCCTTTCCCCCGCAGACGGGGAAACGACGCCATTTCATCCAGCAGAGCACCAGGCCCGGTGCGAAAGCACCGAACCCAGCGATCCCATCACACCATGCACGAAAAATACGTTCCCTCCGACGTCGAAGCCGCCGCGCAAGGGCAATGGCGCGCCATCGACGCGTACAAGACGACGGAAACCACCGACAAGCCCAAGTTCTATTGCGTCTCGATGCTGCCGTATCCGTCGGGCAAGCTGCACATGGGGCACGTGCGCAACTACACGATCAACGACGTGATGTACCGCTATCTGCGGATGAACGGCTACAACGTGCTGATGCCGATGGGGTGGGACGCGTTCGGCATGCCGGCGGAAAACGCGGCAATGGCCAACAACGTGCCGCCCGCGAAGTGGACCTACGACAACATCGCTTACATGAAGAAGCAGATGCAGTCCATGGGCCTCGCGATCGACTGGTCGCGCGAAGTCGCGACCTGCAGCCCGGATTACTACAAGTGGAACCAGTGGCTGTTCCTGAAGATGCTCGAAAAGGGCATTGCGTACAAGAAAACCGGCACCGTCAACTGGGATCCGGTCGATCAGACCGTGCTCGCCAACGAGCAGGTGATCGACGGCCGCGGCTGGCGCTCGGGCGCGCTGATCGAAAAGCGCGAAATCCCGATGTACTACATGCGCATCACGCAGTACGCGGATGAGCTGCTGAACGACCTCGAAGGCCTCGGCTGGCCCGAGCGCGTCAAGATCATGCAGCAGAACTGGATCGGCAAGAGCTTCGGCGTGAACTTCGGTTTCCCGTATCAAATCGACGGCGAACAGAAGCTGCTGCGCGTGTTCACCACGCGTGCCGACACGATCATGGGTGTGACGTTCTGCGCGGTCGCCGCCGAGCATCCGCTCGCCACGCGTCTCGCACAAGACAAGCCGGAACTGCAGGCCTTCATCGAAGAGTGCAAGCTCGGCGGCGTGGCTGAAGCCGACGTCGCGACGATGGAAAAGAAGGGCATGGGCACCGGCTTCTACGTCACGCATCCGCTGACGCAGGAACAGGTCGAGGTGTGGATCGGCAACTATGTGCTGATGAGCTACGGCGAAGGCGCCGTGATGGGCGTGCCCGCGCACGACGAGCGCGATTTCGCGTTCGTGAAGAAATACGATCTGCCGATCAAACAGGTGGTCGCCGTTGAAGGCAAGGCGTTCTCCACCGAAGCCTGGCAGGAATGGTACGGCGAGAAAACCGGCACGCTGATCAACAGCGGCAAGTACGACGGTCTCACGTACGAGCAGGCGGTCGACCGGATCGCCGCCGATCTGAAGGAACTCGGCCTCGGCGACAAGCAGATCACGTGGCGTCTGCGTGACTGGGGCGTGTCGCGCCAGCGTTACTGGGGCACGCCGATTCCGATCATCCATTGCCCGACATGCGGCGACGTGCCTGTGCCGGAGAAAGATCTGCCGGTCGTGCTGCCGGAAGACCTTGTGCCGGACGGCACGGGCAACCCGCTCGCCAAGTCCGAGGCGTTCGTGAATTGCACGTGCCCGAGCTGCGGCGGCGCGGCGAAGCGCGAAACCGACACGATGGACACCTTCGTCGATTCGTCCTGGTACTTCTATCGCTATGCGTCGCCGGATGCGAAGACCATGGTCGACGAACGCACCGATTACTGGGCGCCGATGGACCAGTACATCGGCGGCATCGAGCACGCGATTCTTCACCTCTTGTATTCGCGCTTCTGGGCCAAGGTCATGCGCGACATGGGTCTGGTCAAGTTCGGCGAGCCGGCCAAGAACCTGCTCACGCAGGGCATGGTGCTCAACGAAACGTACTACCGCGAAAGCGAGGCGGGCAAGAAGACCTGGTACAACCCGGCCGACGTCACCGTCTCGTTCGACGACAAGGGCCGCCCGGTCGGCGCCGTGCTGAATTCGGACGGCCAGCCGGTGGTGCTCGGCGGCGTCGAAAAGATGTCGAAGTCGAAGAACAACGGCGTCGATCCGCAACTGCTGATCGATCAACACGGCGCGGACACCGCGCGTCTGTTCGTGATGTTCGCCGCACCGCCCGAGCAGCAGCT
Organism: Paraburkholderia fungorum; assembly: GCF_046027605.1. Classification (GTDB taxonomy): domain Bacteria; phylum Pseudomonadota; class Gammaproteobacteria; order Burkholderiales; family Burkholderiaceae; genus Paraburkholderia; species Paraburkholderia fungorum_F. The sequence goes on along the minus strand of NZ_JAQQEF010000012.1, from coordinate 238,546 downwards.
CGAATGGTCAGGTTCCGGTGTGGAAGGCGCGAGCCGCTTCCTGCGCCGCGTGTGGAACTTCGGTCACGCGAACGAAGCCGCGTTGCGCGCCGGCGGCAAGCTCGACGCCGCGAGTTTCAGCGATACCGACAAGGTGCTGCGCCGCGAGATCTACAGCGTGCTGAAGCAGGCCGACTTCGACTACCAGCGTTTGCAGTACAACACGGTGGTGTCGGCGGCGATGAAGATGCTCAACGCGCTCGACAGCGCGAAGGGCGCACAGCCGGCGGTGCTCCGCGAGACGTATAGCGTGATGCTGCGTGTGCTGTATCCGGTCGTGCCGCATCAGACGTTCCAGTTGTGGCAGGAACTCGGTTACGCCGAGGAATTCGGTTCGCTGCTCGACGCTGCGTGGCCGAAGGTCGATGAACAGGCGCTGGAACAGGCCGAAATCGAACTCGTGCTGCAGGTGAACGGCAAGGTGCGCGGCGCGCTCACGGTGGCGAAAGATGCGACACGGGAAACGATCGAAAAGCTCGCTGCCGCTCATGAGGCGGTCGAGAAGTTCAGCGAAGGCAAGACGCCGAAGAAGATTGTCGTGGTGCCGGGGCGCCTTGTGAACGTGGTGGTTTGAGAGCCCACCGAAACATGACAGCAGACAGGCGCCGCTGCGTGCGGCGGCGCGTGTCTCTCGCTGCGGAATCCACTGCGAACCAGGAGCCAATGTGACTCGCAGAATGTTATTGACGCTGGCGTGCAGCGTGTTGATGTTGTCCGCCTGCGGCTTCCAGTTGCGCGGCCAGCAGGACTACGCATTCAAACGACTCTATATCTCCGGCGGTTCGGCTGCGGCCGGCGCGCGGCTCGCCCGCATTGTGCAGGGCGGCAGCGACACGGTGGTGGTCACTTCCGTTGCGAATGCCGATGCAACGCTGCAGATCAGCGAGGGTCGCGGCGTCAATACGCTCACGCTGAACTCGCTGGGTGTGGTCGAAGAATATGCAATGAATCTGTCGATGACCTACACGCTGGTCGGCAAGGACGGCACGGTGCTGATTCCGTCGAGCGTGATCGCGCTGAACCGCGCGATGACCTACAGCGACCAGTTTTCGCAAGCCAAAGCCGCTGAGTCCGACATCCTCTTCGCGGACATGGAAAACGACGCGATCGACCAGCTTACGCGCCGCCTGTCGCTGGTGCGCTCGCTGCACCCGGCGCCAGGGCAGCAGGTGCCGTCGGTGGCGCCGCGCGCGCCGTTGCCGCCGCCGCCGCTGTGAGCGTCGCGCTGTGTCATTGTTTCGCTTGCCGCATTTGCCCATGCACTCGCTTATGCGGCCCCTCATGCAGCCCCTCATGCAGCCCGTTAACCTCGCCGATCAGTAGCCATGCAACTGCGACTTGACGCGCTCGAAGCGCATCTCGCGAAGGGACTCGCCGGACTGTACGTCGTGTACGGCGATGAGCACCTGCTCGCGCAGGAAGCGAGCGACCGGATTCGTGCGACGGCGCGTGCGGCCGGCTTTACCGATCGTTCCGTGTTCACGGTTGAGCGCGGCTTCGACTGGAGTTCGCTGCTTGGCGCGAGTCAATCGATGTCGCTGTTCGGCGACCGTCAACTGGTCGAATTGCGCATTCCATCGGGTAAGCCCGGCAAGGAGGGCGCGGATACGCTGAAAGCGCTCGCCGCTGCCGTGAATGACGACGTGCTGACGATGATCACGCTGCCGCGGCTCGACGCCGCGACGCAAAAGTCGGCGTGGTTCACTGCGCTGTCCGATGCCGGCGTTGCGTTGAAGATCGATCCGGTCGAGCGTGCGCAGTTGCCGAATTGGGTGGGTCAACGGCTTGCCGCGCAGGGCCAGCGGGTCGTTGCCGGCGAAGAAGGGCGGCGCGCACTGGCGTTCATCGCCGAGCGCGTGGAAGGCAACCTGCTCGCTGCGCATCAGGAAATCCAGAAGCTCGGGCTGCTGTATCCGGCTGGGTCGTTGAGCTTTGAACAGATCCAGGACGCGGTGCTGAACGTCGCCCGCTATGACGTTTTCAAGCTGAACGAAGCGATGCTGGCGGGTGATGTCGGTCGGCTCTCACGCATGCTCGACGGCTTGCGTGGAGAGGGCGAGGCCGCGGTACTGGTGCTGTGGGCAGTGGTCGAGGAAGTGCGCACGCTGTTGCGGATCAAGCGCGGTGTCGCGGCGGGCAAGCCGCTCGCGATGCTGGTGCGCGAGAACCGCGTGTGGGGGCCGCGTGAGCGGCTGATCGGGCCGGCGTTGTCGCGCGTCACTGAAAGCGCGCTGGAGAAGGCGCTGGCTCTGGCCGCGCGGCTGGATCGGCAGGTTAAGGGCTTGTCGGGCGGCACGCCGGGCAATCATCGCAACGATCCGCCGCCTGATCCTTGGGACGGTTTGTTCGAACTGGCGATGACGGTGGCTTCGCCAAAAGCTGCGCCTGTGCCGCCGCCGCGACCTCGGGCCGGGGCGGTTGCGCCGACACGCAGACCGGGCTGATCTGGGCGATCGATGTGGCTAAAGCAAAGCTCCGCCACCCGACTTACAATCTTTTGATCCTTCGCTAACTTAGCCTGTCCGCCGCACCTCGATGTGCGCGGCACCACGAGAATCACATGGATATCGACCAGTACATGACCGACCTCGGCCGCCGCGCCCGCCACGCTTCGCGTGCGATGGCGCGGGCGTCGACGGCGGCGAAGAACGCCGCGCTCGCAGCGGTGGCCGCGGCGATCGAGCGCGACGCCGCGTCGCTGAAAGAGGCCAACGCGCGTGACGTCGCCCGGGCCCGCGACAAAGGTCTCGACGCTGCGTTTGTCGACCGTCTGACGCTGTCGGACAAGGCGCTGAAGACGATGGTCGAAGGCTTGCGGCAAGTCGCCGCGCTGGCCGATCCGATTGGCGAGATCAGCAATCTGAAGTATCGACCGAGCGGTATTCAGGTCGGGCAGATGCGTGTGCCGCTCGGCGTGATCGGCATCATCTACGAATCGCGTCCGAACGTCACGATCGACGCCGCGGCGTTGTGCCTGAAGTCCGGCAACGCCACGATTCTGCGCGGCGGGTCGGAAGCGCTCGAATGCAACACTGCACTGGCGAAGCTGATCGGCGAAGGACTGGAGGCAGCGGGTTTGCCGCAGGACGCCGTGCAAGTGGTCGTCACCTCGGACCGCGCCGCGGTCGGCAAGCTGATTACGATGACCGAATACGTCGACGTGATCGTGCCGCGCGGCGGCAAGAGCCTGATCGAGCGCCTGATGAACGAAGCGCGCGTGCCGATGATCAAGCACCTCGACGGCATCTGCCACGTGTATGTCGACGACCGCGCGGATCTGACCAAGGCGCTGACCGTCTGCGACAACGCGAAGACGCACCGCTACGGCACCTGCAACACGATGGAAACGCTGTTGGTGGCGCGGGGTATCGCCGCTGAACTGCTGCCGCCTTTGGGCAAGCTGTATCGCGACAAGGACGTCGAATTGCGCGTCGACGCAGCGGCACGCGCGGTGCTCGCCGACGCAGGCGTCGGCCCGCTCGTCGATGCCACCGAAGAAGACTGGCGCACCGAATATCTCGCGCCGGTGCTGGCGATCAAGGTCGTCGACAATCTCGACACCGCGATCGAGCACATCAATACGTATAGCTCGCAGCACACCGATGCGATCGTCACGGAAGACCACGATCGGGCAATGCGCTTCCTGCGTGAAGTGGATTCGGCGAGCGTGATGGTCAACGCGTCGACGCGTTTCGCGGACGGCTTCGAGTTCGGTCTGGGCGCGGAAATCGGCATCTCGAACGACAAGTTGCACGCGCGCGGGCCGGTCGGGCTGGAAGGGCTGACGTCGCTGAAGTACATCGTGCTCGGGCACGGCGAAGGCCGCCAATAAGTCGCCGTCGGCCGGGCGTTCATTGCGAACGCCGGAATAAGTGCCGTCCGCTGTGCGTTTAATCGCGAACGCCGCCGAGATGCTGCCGGCTCTGTCTTTTCACTACGAACGCGCCGCCACGAGCGCTGATTTCCACGATACAAGTCGCAAGGACAGTTGATGCTTTGGGTAAAAACGTTTCACATCGTTCTGGTTGCTTCCTGGTTTGCCGGCCTGTTCTATCTGCCGCGCATCTTCGTCAATCTGGCGATGGAGACGGAACCCGCCGCGACCGCGCGACTGTTGACGATGGCCCGCAAGCTGTTCCGCTTCATGACGTTCATTGCCGTGCCGGCGCTGGCCTGCGGGTTATGGCTGTGGCTCGCGGTGGGCATCGGTCGCGGGCAGGGCTGGATTCACGCGAAGGTCGGCGTGGTGGTGCTGTTGATCATCTACCACGCGTATTGCGGCGTGCTGCTGCGAACTTTCGAGCGTGGTGAGAACCGCCGCACGGACAAGTGGTATCGGATGTTCAATGAACTGCCGGTGCTGGGGATGCTGGCGGCGGTCGCACTGGTTGTTATCAAGCCGTTTTAAAACCGAGGTCGACCCGCCTATTGTTTCGTGCCATGCCGTACCCAGTAGAACGGGCTCTTTAAAGAGCCCGTTTTTTTTGCGCGAGAGCTTGGTGAGACTGATCGACGTTTGGTCTTCCATGTAGCGCCGATGCAAGCTTGGAAAGCCAGGCAATACCCCGCGGCACCTTACCCGTCCGGCCCGATCCTTCTGCGCGTAATCACTTCCTTCGCCTGCGCCATCTTCTCGACCAACTCCGGCCCGCGGCTCAGCGCCACGCCGACCGCCAGAATATCGCCGATCGCCAGATGCGAGACGCGCGAGGTCATCGGCGAAAAGATATCCGTGTCTTCATCGACGTTGGCGAACAAGCCCACCGTGGCAAGCCGCGCCAACGGCGAATTGCCGTGCGTGATCGCAATTACCTTCGCGCCCGCCGCCAGCGCTGATTTCACCGCATCGACGATATCGCGCGTGCGGCCGGTGTTCGAGATCGCCACCACCACATCGCCTTCACCCAGCAAAGCCGCCGACATCAGAAACGTGTGCGGGTCCGAATACGCAACGCTCGGCATGCCCAACCGAAAGAACTTGTGCTGGACATCGAGTGCAGCGATGCCCGAGCCGCCCGCGCCGTAAAACTCGATACGCCGCGCCGCTGCCAGCAGCGCGATCGCTGCCGCCACGCTATCCGACGACAGATTGTTGCGCACCTGGATCAGCGCGCCGATGGTCCGGTCGAGCACCTTCGCCGCCACGCCCGGCGCCGGCTCATCCGGCCGCACGTCGCGGTAGACCGCGGGCACTTCCGCCGCGATTCCTTGTGCCAGCCGGATCTTGAATTCGCGAAAGCCCGAAAAGCCCAGCGCATGGCAAAACCGCGCAATGGTCGGCTGACTGACACCGGCGCGCGCGGCCACTTCGGTCATCGACAGATCCAGCACCTCGCGCGGTGCCTCGATCACGTAATCGGCCAGCTTGCGCTCGGACGGGCGCAACTGCTCACGCATCTCTTCCACCTGGGACAGCATCATCGGAAAACTCGCACTATGCTGAAGAATGCGTGGACTATATCTGATTGCTGAGAAAGCTACAAAAACTACATATCGGGCGCTAGGTGTATTCCCTAGGTTTTGACGTTTGTGTCGTTAAGGCATAGCCAGTAAGGCAATGCGGCCGTTCAAAGATGCCGCATTGCAACAGGACTCGTCATTGCGATCATGTAGTTTTTCTACTAACATTGCGACGTCGACTATTTCGACATCCCCGCGATACCTGCCTGGCATAGTGCGCGCACGTCCCACTCAAACGCGCACGGCCAGCGACGAAGGAGCTCCGATGGTTTCCCCGCATTCGCAACTCTTGAAGGTCACGCAACGCGTGGTCGAGCGCAGCAAACCCACTCGCGAGGCGTATCTGGCCCGCATCCATCACGCTCAAGGCAAATTCCCGGCACGCGGCGCGCTCTCCTGCGCCAATCTGGCCCACGGTTTTGCCGGCCTCGAAGGCCGTGACAAGTTTGCAATCAAGGCGATCCGGGAGCCGAACATCGGCATCGTGTCGTCGTATAACGAAATGCTGTCTGCGCACGCACCGTACAAAAACTACCCGGACATCATCAAGGAGGCCGCGCGGGAAAACGGCGGCGTCGCGCAATTCGCGGGCGGCGTGCCGGCCATGTGCGACGGCGTCACGCAAGGCAACGCGGGCATGGAACTGTCGCTGTTCTCGCGCGAAGTAATCGCGATGAGCACGGCCGTGGCCCTCACACACAACATGTTCGACGCGGCGTTGTGCCTCGGCATCTGCGACAAGATTGTGCCGGGCCTGTTGATCGGCGCACTGCAATTCGGCCATCTGCCGACCATTTTCGTGCCGGCCGGCCCGATGGGCAGCGGCCTCTCGAACGACGATAAAGCCAAGACCCGTCAGCAGTTCGCCACCGGTCAATGCGGCCGCGACGCGCTGCTCGAAGCGGAAGCCGCTGCGTACCACAGCCACGGCACCTGCACGTTCTACGGCACCGCCAACAGCAACCAGATGCTGATGGAAGTGATGGGCCTGCATCTGCCGAGTTCAGCCTTCGTTCATCCGCATACGCCGCTGCGCGACGCGTTGACCGCGCAGGCCGCGCGCCGCGTGCTCGATCTGACGGTGGATCGCGGCAACTATATGCCGATCGGCCACGTGGTCGACGAAAAAGCGATCGTCAATGGCATCGTCGCATTGCTGGCCACGGGCGGCTCGACCAATCACACGCTGCATCTCGTCGCGATCGCGCGCGCGGCCGGCATCGTAATCGACTGGGACGATTTCGACACGCTGTCGCAAGCCGTGCCGCTGCTCGCGAAGATCTATCCGAACGGCAAGGCCGACGTGAACCACTTCCACGCCGCGGGCGGCGTCGCGTTCCTGGTTCGCAATCTGCTGGAAGGCGGCTTGCTGCACGAAGACGTGAACACGGTCGCCGGCAAGGGTCTGCATCACTACACCGAAGAGCCGAAGCTGATCGACGGCAAGCTGCAATGGGTGCCGGGCGCGGCAAAGAGCGAAGACACGGCGGTGCTGCGTGATATCACGCAGCCGTTCCAGCCCGACGGCGGCTTGCGTCTGATGCAAGGCAAGCTCGGCCGCGGCGTGATCAAGATTTCCGCGGTGGGGGCGCAGCATCGCAAGGTGAAGGCGCCGGCCATCGTGTTCGATTCGCAGGAAGCGGTGCAGGCCGCGTTCGACAAGGGTGAACTGAAGCGCGACTTCATCGCCGTGGTGCGCTTCCAGGGCGCCCGCGCAAACGGCATGCCCGAGTTGCATCGTTTGACGCCGTTGCTCGGTGTGTTGCAGGATCAAGGTTTCCACGTCGCGTTGGTTACCGATGGCCGCATGTCGGGCGCGTCGGGCAAGGTGCCGGCGGTGATCCATCTGTCGCCGGAAGCGTTGCTGCAAGGCCCGATCGGCAAGGTTCGCAGTGGCGATATGCTGGTAATCGACGCGGACGCCGGCGTGCTCGACATCGAAATCGATGCTGCCGAATGGGCGGCGCGGCCGGAAGCCTTGCCGCAGCATCAGGCGGAAAACGAAGTCGGCTTTGGCCGTGAACTGTTCGGCGTGTTCCGTGCGGCGGCGGCGCCCGCGGAGCAGGGCGCATCGGTGTTCGGCCCGATGGTGGGCGAGCGCGGCGCACATCAGGGCGCGCAGCAAGGCGAACAGGCCCAAGCAGCTACCGAACAACACCCAAGCACTACTCAAGCCAGCTAAACGCTGCAGAAACAAGGAGTCTGACTATGACGGCGAAAACAGTAAGCGATATCGTGCGCCTCGGCCCGGTGATCCCGGTGCTCGCATTCGACTCGGCCGAACAAGGCGAACACGTGTCGCGCGCGCTGCACGCGGGTGGCGTCAAGGTGCTCGAAATCACGCTGCGCACGGCAGCCGGTCTGGAAGCGATTGAGCGGGCGAGCCAGTTGGCCGACGACATCGTGGTTGGCGTCGGCACGATCACGAGGCCCGAGCATTGCGCGCAGGCGAAGAAAGCGGGCGCGCAGTTCGGCGTCTCGCCGGGTCTGACGAGAGACATGCACAAGGCCGCGCAAGATGCCGGCTTGCCGTTGCTGCCGGGCGTGATGACGCCGTCCGACATCATCACCGCGCTGGAACTCGGCTACGAGATCGTGAAGTTTTTCCCGGCGCAGCAGGCCGGCGGTGTGCCAATGCTGCAAGCCTTTCACGGTCCGTTCCCGAACCTGAAGTTTTGCCCGACCGGCGGCATCACGGCTGAGACGGCGACGCATTTCCTGTCGCTGCCGAACGTGGTGTGCGTGGGCGGCTCGTGGCTCACCCCGAAATCAGCATTGGCCGCGCAAAACTGGGAAGAAGTCACGCGTCTCGCACGTGCCGCGAGCCAGTTGGCCGCGCCGGCGCACTAAGTTCACAGTTGAACGGGCACCCTTTTTAACCGGCTACCCGGGTCCGATATCAGGAGCCCCGTCGATACAGTCTTTCCGGCTGTCGCGGCGGGGCTCTTTTTTCGAGATGTGTGCCGGTTTCGCGCGCGTTGTACGACGACAGACAGTAGAATTCAGCGTCCGTGCGGTTGGCCGGGTTTCGAGGCTCGCCGCGGGCAGCAACGAGACAAGGTGTCAGCTGCGTTGCGCACCTACAATCAATAACGCAAAGGAGGAGCTCCATGGAAGCTGTCCACGGCAGCACGCTGCTGGTCTTCGCGGTGATCGCCATCGCACTTCTGATCCTGCTGATCACCCGCTACAAGGTTTACCCGTTCCTTGTCCTGATCATCGTTTCGCTGCTGCTGGGTCTCGCATCCGGCATGCCGATCGGCACCATCGTCAAATCGTTCGAAACCGGCAACGGCAATACGCTCGGCCACATTGCGATCGTGGTCGGCCTCGGCACCATGCTCGGCAAAATGATGGCCGAATCGGGCGGGGCGGAGCGCATCGCGACCACGTTGATCGACAAGTTCGGCGAGAAGCACATTCACTGGGCGATGATGGTCGTCGCGATCATCGTCGGCTTGCCGGTGTTCTTTGAAGTCGGCTTCGTGCTGCTGATTCCGATCGCGTTCAACGTCGCCAAACGCACCAACAAGTCGCTGCTGCTGGTCGGCTTGCCGATGGTCGCGGGTCTGTCCGTCGTGCACGGTTTGATTCCGCCGCACCCGGCCGCGATGCTCGCGGTGCAGGCGTATCACGCCGACATCGGCAAGACGATTGCTTATGGGCTGATCGTGGGCGTGCCGACGGCGATCGTCGCCGGTCCGCTGTTCGCTCTGTTGATCAGCCGCTACATCAAGCTGCCGAAAGACAACGCGCTCGCTTCGCAATTCCTCGGCTCCGCTGGCGAAGCGGAAAATGACGGCAAGCAGGCGGCGCCGAAGCGCGAACTGCCGAGCTTCGGCATCACGCTGTTTACGATCCTGCTGCCGGTGATTCTGATGTTGATCGGCAGTTGGGCTGACCTCGTGTTTACGCCGAAGACCCTGGCGAATGATCTACTGCGTTTCGTCGGCAATTCGGACGTCGCGCTGCTGATCGCCGTGCTGGTCAGTTTCTGGACCTTCGGCGCGAGCCGCGGTTTCAATCGTGAGCAGATCCAGAAGTTCTGCGGCGAATGTCTGGCGCCGATCGCGGGCATCACGCTGATTGTGGGGGCGGGCGGCGGGTTCGGGCGCGTGCTGATGGATAGTGGCATCTCGAAGGAAATCGTCAACGTGGCCACGGCCATGCATCTGTCGCCGCTGCTGTTCGGCTGGCTGGTGGCCGCGCTGATCCGTCTCGCCACAGGTTCGGCGACGGTGGCAATGACAACCGCCTGCGGCATCGTCGCGCCGATCGCCTCGGCCAGCGGCGTGCAGGTCACGCCGGAGTTGCTGGTGCTCGCCACCGGCTCGGGTTCGCTGATTTTCTCGCATGTGAACGACGGCGGTTTCTGGCTGATCAAGGAATACTTCGGTATGACGGTGGGGCAGACCTTCAAGACATGGTCGCTCCTCGAAACCATCATTTCGCTGATGGGCTTGGGTTTGACTTTCGCGCTCGCGACGGTCGTGTAAGGAGTTTTTGATGATTCTGATCGCAATGGGCGTGTCGGGCGCCGGCAAAACGAGGATTGGCGAAATGCTGGCGGAACGCCTGCACTGCGCATTTACCGACGGCGACGCATTTCACAGCGCCGCCAACAAGGAGAAAATGCACAAAGGCATTCCGCTCACCGACGAAGACCGTTGGCCGTGGCTGCAAACCATCCGCGCGGCGATCGAAGAGAAACAGAAGGCGGCCGAGGAGGCGGTGTTCACGTGTTCGTCGCTGAAGCGCTCGTACCGCGACGTTCTGCGCGGCGGCAACGGCGATAAGGACGTGTGCTTCGTTTATCTGAAGGGTTCGTTCGAGGTGCTACGCGAGCGGCTGACCACACGCACCGGTCACTTCTTCGATCCTTCGCTGCTGCAAAGCCAGCTCGATACGCTCGAAGAACCTGGTTCGGACGAGGCGATCACGGTGAGCATCGAATTGTCGCCGGAACAAATCGTGGATGAGGTGTTGATTCAGATGAAGGCCCGGTGAGTTTCTGGCTCACGCGTGCAGGATGAAAAAATAGGCGCTCCGAGGAGCGCCTATTTTTATGCCGCAATGCCTGGCTGAAGCCAGCCAGGCAAACAGCGAGCCTTGATCGCTTAAGCGATCCGCCTGGCCAACTCCACCGCCTTGCCGATATACGAACCCGGCGTCATGGCAAGCAAACGATCCTTCGCATCTTGCGGAATCGCGAGACCGGTCACGAACGTTTGCAGCGCTTCACGCGTGATGCCCTTGCCGCGCGTCAGTTCCTTCAATTGCTCGTACGGGTTCTCGATGCCGTAACGGCGCATCACCGTTTGCACCGGTTCGGCCAGCACTTCCCAGCAGTTATCCAGGTCTTCGTTCAGACGCTGCGCATTCACTTCGAGCTTGTCCAGACCGCGGATCAGCGAGTCGTACGCAAGCAGCGAGTAGCCGAACGCGACGCCGATATTGCGCAGCACCGTCGAGTCGGTGAGGTCGCGCTGCCAGCGCGAAATCGGCAGCTTGTCGGCCAGGTGGCGCAGGGTTGCGTTCGCCAGACCGAGATTGCCTTCCGAATTTTCGAAGTCGATCGGATTGACCTTGTGCGGCATGGTCGACGAGCCAATTTCGCCGGCCTTCGTGCGTTGCTTGAAGTAGCCGACCGAGATGTAGCCCCACACGTCGCGGTCCAGATCCAGCAGGATCGTGTTGGCGCGCGACACGGCGTCGAACAGTTCGGCCATGTAATCGTGCGGCTCGATCTGGATCGTGTACGGATTGAACGTGAGCTTCAGACGCTGTTCGACTACTTCACGCGAGAACGCTTCCCAGTCGAATTCCGGATAGGCGGACAGGTGCGCATTGAAGTTGCCGACCGCGCCGTTCATCTTGCCCAGCAGTTCGACCTTCGCGATACGGTCGATTGCGCGTTCCAGACGCGCCGCGACATTAGCGATTTCCTTGCCGAGCGTGGTGGGGCTGGCCGGCTGGCCGTGCGTGCGCGACAGCATCGGCTGTTCGGCGTGAGCGTGAGCCAGCGCCACGAGGCGTTGGTGCACCGAACGCAGCGCCGGCAGAATCACGTGCTCGCGCGCGCCGGCCAGCATCAGGCCGTGTGACGTATTGTTGATGTCTTCCGAGGTGCAGGCGAAATGAATGAACTCGCTCGCGCGTTCCAGTTCTTCCTGACCCTTCACCGATTCCTTCAGCCAGTACTCGACCGCTTTCACGTCGTGATTCGTGACGCGTTCAATGTCCTTGATGCGCGCGGCGTCGTGCGCGGTGAAGCGCTCGGCCAGCTGCAGCAGGAATTGTTCGGACGCTTCGGAAAAGCGCGGCACCTCGGCGAAACCGGCGTGCGAGAGCGCGATCAGCCAGTGGATTTCAACCGTCACGCGATTGCGCATGAAAGCGGCTTCCGAGAGCCACTCGCGCAGGGCTTCGGTTTTCGAGGCGTAACGGCCGTCGAGCGGGGAGAGCGCGTTCAGCGCGAACAGGGTGTCGGGGCGGGTGTCGGACATGATGGCGGCGGGTTGGGGCGTTGAATGCTCGGCGAGCGCTCAGCGACCAGTTCGGGAACGGAGGGAATCGCGAATTTTACCATCGTGCGGCTTTCTGCCCGAAGTTGGCGGCGATCGGTCTCTCTTCATCTCGCATTGGCCTGCACGGAAACCCGGTTCGCCAGCCGCGCCGCTAGAATGGCGACTCCTTCCCTCCCGCCGGCAGCAGGCTTTCGCATGGAACTGAAATGGCTCGAAGACTTCGTTTCGCTCGCGGAAACGCGTAGTTTCAGCCGCTCGGCCGAATTGCGTCACGTCACGCAGCCGGCGTTTTCGCGGCGGATTCAGGCGCTGGAAGCGTGGCTCGGCACGGAACTGATCGACCGTTCGGTTTACCCGACGCGGCTGACGGCGGCAGGCCAGGTGTTCTACGAGCAGGCGCTCGCGATGCTGTCGCAGTTCCACGAGGCGCGCGCGCTGCTGCGCGGGCACACGGCGACGCCGCAAGCGACCATCGAGTTCGCGGTGCCGCACACGCTGTCGCTGACGTATTTTCCGCGCTGGCTGCAACGCATCGAGGCGCAGATGGGCCCGATCCATACCCGGCTGCGGGCGTTGAACGTGCACGACGCGGCGTTGGCGCTGGTGGAAGGCGGCTGCGATCTGATGATGGGCTATCACCATCCGAGCCATCCGGTCGCGCTCGATCCGGCGCGCTACGACATGCTCACACTAGGCAACGAGCCGATCAGTCCGTTCTCGGCGCCGGGCCGCGCCGGGCGTCCGCGTCACACCCTGCCGGGCAGTGCCGAGGCACCGGCGCCATATCTCACGTACACGCCGAACGCATATCTGGGTCGCATGACCGAAGTGATCCTGGCCAATGCACCGGAGCGCCTCTACCTCGACCGGCTGTACGAAACCGACATGGCCGAGGGGCTCAAGGCGATGGCGCTGGCCGGCCACGGCATCGCGTTCCTGCCGCACAGCGCGGTGGAAGACGCGGTCGCCGACGGCAAGCTGATCCGCCTCGACCGAGCCATGCGCGGCACGCCCGAAGGACAGCTCACCTTGACGATGGAGATTCGCCTGTATCGCGACAAGCTCGCGGCGAAGAGCGACGATGCGCGGCAGATCCTTGTGCGGCAACTTTGGGACGTGGTGTCGGAGGAACTGGCGCAGCAAGGCGCGAGCGCTGCCTGAAATCTGTCTACCTACGACATGAATTTGCAGCTTCTCGATGGTTATGCGAAAAAAACATAATGGGATAAGGAAACGGCATTGGATTTCAAAAGCGCGTTTTTCGACAATGACGCTATTCGATCAACGCCGGAGCGTTCATGTCTTCACAGCAGCAAGTCGCACAATCCGCATCATCGTTGCAGTCGGTTCCCTCCTACCTCAATAGCGAAGACCTCGGCCCGTGGGGCAACTACCTGCGTCAGGTCGATCGCGTCGCGCCGTACCTCGGCTCGCTGTCCCGCTGGCTCGAAACCCTGAAGCGCCCGAAGCGCATTCTGATCGTCGACGTGCCTATCGAACTCGATAACGGCACGGTTGCGCACTTCGAAGGCTATCGCGTGCAGCACAATGTGTCGCGTGGTCCGGGCAAGGGCGGTGTGCGTTATCACCAGGATGTGACGCTGTCGGAAGTGATGGCGCTGTCGGCGTGGATGTCGGTGAAGAACGCGGCTGTGAATGTGCCATACGGCGGCGCGAAGGGCGGTATTCGTGTCGATCCGCGCACCTTGTCGCGTGGCGAGCTGGAGCGCATGACGCGCCGCTACACGAGTGAAATCGGCATCATCATCGGACCGAACACCGACATCCCCGCGCCGGACGTGAACACGAACGAGCAGATCATGGCGTGGATGATGGACACGTACTCGATGAACCAGGGCCAAACGGCCACGGGCGTCGTGACCGGCAAGCCGATCACGCTCGGCGGTTCGCTGGGCCGCCGGGAAGCGACGGGCCGTGGCGTGTTCGTGGTCGGTAGCGAAGCGGCACGCCGCATCGGCTTCGACATCGAAGGCGCGCGGATCGCCGTGCAGGGCTTCGGTAACGTGGGCGGCATTGCTGCGCGTCTGTTCCAGGAAGCGGGTGCCAAGGTGGTCGCGGTGCAGGATCACACCGGTTCGCTGTACAAGTCGACCGGTATCGATGCGCGCGCATTGCTCGAGCACGTCGCGAAGACGGGCGGCGTGGGCGGTTTCCCGGAAGCCGACGCGGTGACGAATGAGGAATTCTGGAGCGTCGAATCCGACATCCTGATTCCGGCTGCGCTGGAAAACCAGATCACCGAAAAGAACGCGGGAAAGATCAAGACGAAGATCGTCGTGGAAGGCGCCAACGGCCCGACCACCACGGCAGCGGACGACATTCTGCACGACCGCGGCATCCTCGTGATCCCGGACGTGGTGGCGAATGCCGGCGGCGTGACGGTGTCGTACTTCGAGTGGGTGCAGGACTTCTCGAGCTTCTTCTGGACCGAAGACGAGATCAACCAGCGCCTCGAGCGCGTGATGCGCGAGGCATTTGCCGCAGTGTGGCAAGTGTCGAGCGAGCAGAAGGTGTCCGTGCGGACCGCGGCGTTTATCGTCGCGTGTAAGCGGATTCTGGAAGCGCGCGAATTGCGTGGCCTGTACCCCTGATTGTCCGGTCTGAAACAGTGGGTCCGCCAATTCGCGGACCGCTGCCAATCCTTGCTTCAACGCGGTTCACAAGACCGCGTGTTTGACCCGGCGGGCGGCATCGGATCGATGCCGCCCGCCTTTGCGTATCTGCCCCAAAGGGGCTTTCGCCTGGCGCGCGGCGTTTGGATCAATGGCTAAGGCGCCGTAATCCCATGGCGGCGCGCGCTCCGGAGGAAGTCTCCCGCCCCGAAGGAAGTCCCTTTGAGGACTGGGGGGATTGGGGAAACACGCAACAAACATGGTTTATAGCGATACTTTCAGAATAATTACTTTGCTAAACTGGCGCCGGTTCTTGCCAAGGAGATCACACATGAAGGTTAAAAAAGCTGCGCTGCTGCTCGCGACTCTCGGACTGTTTACGGTTGGCGCGCATGCGCAAGACGCTGGTACGCTGAAAAAGATCAAGGACACGGGCGTCATCTCGCTGGGTCATCGCGAATCGTCGATCCCGTTTTCGTATTACGACGACAAACAGAACGTCATCGGTTATTCGCAGGAATTCGCGCTGAAGGTGGTGGAGGCGGTCAAGGTAAAGCTGAACATGCCTAACCTGAAGGTCAAGCTCACGCCGGTCACGTCGCAAAACCGTATTCCGCTGGTGCAGAACGGCACCGTCGATATGGAATGCGGCTCCACTACCAACAACGCCGAGCGTCAGCAACAGGCTGCGTTCTCGAACACGATCTTCGTGATCGGCACGCGTCTGATGACCAAGAAAGACTCGGGCATCAAGGACTTCCCGGACCTGAAGGGCAAGACCGTCGTCACGACGGCCGGCACCACCTCTGAGCGCCTGCTTCGCAAGATGAACCAGGACAAGAGCATGGGCATGAACATCATCAGCGCGAAGGACCATGGCGAGTCGTTCCTGACGCTCTCCACCGGCCGCGCTGCCGCGTTCATGATGGACGACGCCCTGCTGGCAGGCGAGCGCGCCAAGTCGAACAATCCGGGCGACTTCGTGATCGTCGGCGCGCCGCAATCGCATGAAGCGTACGGCTGCATGATTCGCAAGAACGATCCAGAATTCAAGAAGGTGGTCGACGACGCGATCGCGAAGGTCGAAACCTCGGGCGAGGCCGATCAGATCTACAAGAAGTGGTTCGAATCGCCGATTCCGCCGAAGGGCCTCAACCTGAACTTCCCGGAAAGCGACGACATCAAGGCGCTCTTCAAGAGCCCGAATGACAAGGCTATCGATTAAACCGTAGCTGTTTTTTTGAAACGCTGAACGAAACGGAAGGGGCTACGCGCTTCTTCCGTTTCTTTTTGCTGGAGTCTTGGTCATGTCATATCACTGGAACTGGGGCATTCTGCTGAGTCCGGTCTCCACCGGCGAGCCGACCACCTATCTGGGCTGGCTGATGTCCGGCTTCTGGGTGACGATTACCGTGTCGCTGGCGGCATGGGTGATCGCGCTGATCGTCGGCTCGTTTTTCGGTGTGCTGCGCACGCTGCCGAATAAATGGGCGTCGGGCATCGGCACGCTCTACGTTGCGATTTTCCGCAACATCCCGCTGATCGTGCAGTTCTTCATCTGGTATCTGGTGATACCAGAGTTGCTGCCGCCGTCGATCGGCAACTGGTTCAAGCAACTGCCGCCAGGCGCGCAGTTCTTCTCGTCATCGATCATCTGTCTCGGGCTGTTCACCGCCGCGCGCGTGTGCGAGCAGGTGCGCTCGGGCATCAACGCGTTGCCGCGCGGCCAGCGCGCCGCGGGTCTGGCAATGGGTTTCACGCAGTGGCAGACGTATCGCTATGTGCTGCTGCCGGTTGCGTATCGGATCATCGTGCCGCCGCTCACGTCCGAGTTCCTGAACATCTTCAAGAACTCGGCGGTCGCGTCGACCATCGGTCTGCTGGATCTGTCCGCTCAGGCGCGCCAATTGGTCGACTACACGTCGCAGACGTATGAGTCGTTCATCGCGGTCACGCTCGCGTACATGCTGATCAATCTGGTCGTGATGCAACTGATGCGCTGGGTCGAAGCCAGGACCCGGTTGCCCGGCTATATCGGAGGTAAGTGATGCATCATTTCGACTGGAGTGGTATTCCGGGCGCACTGCCTACGCTGTGGACCGGCGCGATCGTCACGATCAAGATCACGCTGATCGCGATCGTGTTCGGCATCATCTGGGGCACGATTCTCGCCATGATGCGGCTCTCGCCAATCAAGCCCTTGGCATGGTTCGCGAAGGCTTATGTCACGATCTTCCGTTCGATCCCGCTGGTGATGGTGCTGCTGTGGTTCTTCCTGATCGTGCCGCAGGTGCTGCAGAACGTGCTGGGCTTGTCGCCGGATATCGACATCCGGCTCGCTTCGGCGATGGTCGCTTTCTCGTTGTTCGAGGCAGCGTACTATTCGGAAATCATCCGCGCCGGTATTCAGGCGGTGCCACGCGGGCAGGTCAATGCCGCGTTTGCGCTCGGCATGAGTTACCCGCAGGCCATGCGCCTCATCGTGCTGCCGCAGGCGTTCCGCGCGATGGTGCCGCTGCTGCTTACGCAAGGTATCGTGCTGTTTCAGGATACGTCGCTCGTCTACGTGATCAGCCTCGCCGACTTCTTCCGCACCGCCACGAATATTGGCGACCGTGACGGTACGAATGTCGAAATGGTACTGTTCGCGGGCGCGTGTTATTTCGTGATCTGCGTGATCGCGTCGAGCCTCGTCAAAGGTCTTCAGAAAAAGGTCGCAAGATGATCTCTATCAAGAATGTTTCGAAGTGGTACGGTCAGTTTCAAGTGCTGACCGACTGCACGACGGAAGTCAAAAAGGGTGAAGTGGTGGTGGTGTGCGGGCCGTCGGGCTCGGGCAAGTCCACGCTGATCAAAACCGTCAACGGCCTCGAGCCGTTCCAGAAGGGCGAGATCGTCATCAACGGCCAATCGCTGACGGACAAGAAAACCAACTTGTCCAAGTTGCGTGCGAAGGTCGGCATGGTGTTCCAGCACTTCGAGCTGTTCCCGCATCTGTCGATCGTGCAGAACCTGACGCTCGCGCAGATCAAGGTGCTCGGCCGCTCGAAAGACGAAGCCACCACCAAGGGCTACAAGCTGCTCGACCGCGTCGGTCTGCGTGCGCATGCGGACAAATTCCCGGGGCAGTTGTCGGGCGGTCAGCAGCAGCGTGTGGCGATTGCGCGCGCGCTGTCGATGGACCCGATCGCGATGCTGTTCGACGAACCGACGTCCGCGCTCGATCCGGAAATGATCAATGAAGTGCTCGACGTGATGGTCGAACTTGCGCAGGAAGGCATGACCATGATGTGCGTCACGCACGAAATGGGCTTTGCCAAGAAGGTCGCGCACCGCGTGATCTTCATGGACAAGGGCTTGATCGTGGAAGACGACCGCAAGGAAGACTTCTTCGCGAATCCGAAGTCGGATCGTGCGAAGGATTTCCTCGCGAAGATTCTGCACTGAGGTTTTGGTCGGGGCACGCTGCTTATGTGGCGTGGCCCTTGTAGAAAAAAGCCGCTTCGTTGGATGAAGCGGCTTTTTGTTTTTGACGTTGGCGAGCGCGCGGATCAGGATTCGAAAGCGGCGGTGTCGTCCGCGGCTTCGAGGTCGACCTCGGGGTCGGCCGTGGCCACCGCGTCGACCGAAGCCGCAATCGTAGTTGCCGAAGCCGATGCGTCCAACGCCGGATTGCGCAGCTTCTCCAGCACCGAAGACGGCACCGGCACGTTGACGTGGCCGATCACGTCGCCATGCTGGAACATCATCAGGTCGCCTGGCTGGAAGGCGGTCCACACTTCGTTATCGGTGAGCGGCTTGGTCGCGATCACGGCGACGCGATCTTCCGGCGTCGTGTATTTGGCGAAATCGATCGACACGTCCGCATCGACCAGGTGAGCGGTCGAGAAGGGCCAGCGCCGCACGATGAAATGCAGATGCGTCGAGCAATGGGCGAACAGCGCCTGGCCGTTCGACATCAGGAAATTGAACACGCCGAATTGCGTGATCTCGCGCGTAAGCGTTTCGAGTGCCTCGAACAGTTCTTCCAGCGGCGGCTGGCAACCCGGAAAAGCTTTGCGCAAACCTTGCAGCAGCGCGCAGAACGCGAGCTCGCTATCAGTCGTGCCGACTGGCTGATATACGCCGTTGAGCGCCGGCGAATAATCCTTCAGGTCGCCGTTGTGCGCGAAGATCCAGTGACGTCCCCACAGTTCGCGCATGAACGGGTGGCAGTTCTCGAGCAGGATGTGCCCTTGCGTTGCCTTGCGAATATGCGCGATCGTGTTCTTCGATTTAATCGGGTAGCGCTTGACCATCTCGGCGATCGGCGAGGTAGCCGATGACTGATGATCGATGAACAGGCGGCACGCTTTGTCTTCGAAGAAGGCGATGCCCCAACCGTCCGCGTGGTGATCGGTGACGCCGCCGCGCGCCGCAAAGCCGGTGAACGAGAACGTGACGTCCGTCGGCGCGGCGCAGTTCATTCCGAGAAGTTGGCACATGTTGCGGGTAAGCCTGGGAACGGGGCGAGCCGTTACAATGATGATTTTCCAAGCATATCACCGAGCCAGAAGCGCCAAATAGCAAAATTGACGTGTGTTCAGGCCGCAACGGTACGAATTGCCGTCGTATGCTCGCGTCGATCGGACTTTTCCCGCAGAATCTCGTTCCCCTCTCGCCATGACCGCTTCCAACGCCTCTCCCGATTCCATCGACACCGTTACGCTCGCCCGCCCCGACGACTGGCACCTGCACGTTCGCGACGGCGAGATGCTCGCGGCCGTCCTGCCGGACACCGCGCGCCAGTTCGGCCGCGCGATCATCATGCCTAACCTGAAGCCGCCGGTCACCACGACCGCGATGGCTGAGGCGTATCGCGAGCGCATCGTCGCCGCGATTCCGGCCGGCGCGAAGTTCGAACCGCTGATGACGCTATACCTGACCGACAACACGCCGCCCGACGAAATCCGCCGCGCGCGCGAAAGCGGTTTCGTGCATGGCGTGAAGCTTTACCCCGCGGGCGCGACGACCAACTCGGACGCAGGCGTCACCGACATCATGAAATGCGCCAAAACGCTCGAAGTGATGCAGGAAACCGGTATGCCGCTGTTGGTACACGGCGAAGTGACGGATTCGTCGATCGACCTGTTCGATCGCGAGAAAGTGTTCATCGACCGTGTGATGACGCCGCTGCGCCGCGCGTTTCCGGCGCTGAAGGTGGTGTTCGAGCACATCACCACGAAAGATGCCGTCGACTACATCCGCGAAGCCGGCGTGGCGCCGGGGCTGCTCGGTGCGACCATTACCGCGCACCATCTGCTGTACAACCGCAACGCGATCTTCCAGGGCGGTATTCGCCCGCATTACTACTGCCTGCCGGTGTTGAAGCGCGAGACGCATCGCGTGGCGCTGGTCGAGGCGGCGACCTCGGGCAATCCACGCTTCTTCCTCGGCACCGATAGCGCGCCGCATCCGAAGGGTTTGAAAGAGCACGCATGCGGCTGCGCGGGTTGCTACACGGCGCTGCATGCGCTCGAACTCTATACGGAAGCATTCGACAAAGCCGGTGCGCTGGATAAACTTGAGGGCTTCGCCAGCTTCTTCGGTGCGGACTTCTATGGTCTGCCGCGCAGCGCGGAGAAGGTCACGCTGCGTCGCGAAGAATGGACGCTGCCGGCTGAATTGCCGGTGGGTGACACACCTGTTGTGCCGCTGCGTGGCGGTGAGTCGATTGGGTGGCGCCTCGTCTGAGGCTGCTTTAGATGCCCGGGCAAGAGGCGGCGCGCGTGGACTTCGGTTTCGCCGGGATTGACTGGTCGAAGCCGTGGTTCGCGCAGTTCGCGGCGCGCGGCGAGCGCTGGCAGCAGCGTGCGCTGACGAGCTACGCCGCCTTGCTCGCGGAAATGAACGCCGATGCCGGCGAGATGCGGCAGGTCACGGGGCGCGGTCAGCGCCTCGCGTTCATTGCGCAAGACGATCTACCGCCGGGCGCGGCTTATGAGGCACACATCGCGTCGACGGGCTGCGTGCCGACGCGCCATAACCTGCATGACTTCTTCAACGGGTCGATGTGGTTTGCGTTTCCCCGTATCAAGGCGGCACTGAACGCGCGGCAGTCGGCGGCGATCGACGCGTTAGGCGTCGGCCCGACTCGCGGCGGCATGCGCGATACGCTGACCTTGTTCGACGAAAACGCGTTGCTGTTCGCCTGTGCCGATCCAATGTTGAGCACCGCGTTGCGCGGATTTGACTGGCAGACGTTGCTGGTCGCTCATCGTGACGCCTGGGGGAGGCGCTGCGAAGTGCGCTGCTTTGGTCATGCGCTGCTGGAAAAGCTGGTCGCGCCATTCAAGGCGTGCACAGGGCACGCGTGGATTGTCGACGTGCCTTCCGGGTATTTCGGATGGGACGCCGCGGCGCGCGATGCCTGGCTCGACGAGGCGGTGAGCGCAACGCTGCTCGGCACGGAGGCATTGACGAGCCGTATGTTCGCGCCGCTCCCTGTGCTTGGCATTCCAGGGTGGTGGCCTGAGAACGAAGTGCCGGCGTTTTACGAGGATGTCTCGGTGTTTCGAGCAGGCCGCCGTACGCGCTAGGGCCAGCCGCCATTCGGCTATTTCTCCCCCCGACGCGGCTCCCCCTTCCTGCAGATGGTAAAATGCGCCCCAGCAAAGCAGGCCAGGCAGTCGCGGCCTCCGCGGTTTCGGCCAAAGAGGGCGAGGAAAGTCCGGACTCCATAGGGCAGGGTGATGGCTAACGGCCATCCGTGGTGACACGCGGAACAGGGCAACAGAAAGCAAACCGCCGATGGCCCGGCGCAAGTCGGGATCAGGTAAGGGTGAAACGGTGCGGTAAGAGCGCACCGCGGCTGCTGCAAGGCAGACCGGCACGGTAACCTCCACCCGGAGCAATTCCAAGTAGGCAGGCTAGCATCTTCGAGGTGCAGGACGGGGCCCCCGTCACGTCTGCGGGTAGGAAGCTTGAGCGCGTCAGTAATGGCGCGCCTAGAGGAATGACTGCTACGCGCGCGCGTTTTCGGACGTGGTGCGTGCACAGAATCCGGCTTATCGGCTTGCTTTGCCACCCAACAAAAAATGCCGGCGTCCTTGCGGACGCCGGCATTTTTATTTTGCCGCTCTGGTTTGCTTAAATACGCGGCGACCTGTGCCGAAGCACCCTACTCAAGCCGCGACGATATCGAACGAGTGCGTGAGCTCAGCGGTCTTCGCGATCATGATCGACGCCGAGCAGTATTTGTCATGCGACAGATTGATCGCGCGTTCCACGGTAGCCGGGTTCAGATTCTTGCCCGTCACGGTGAAATGAAAGTGGATTTTGGTGAACACTTTCGGATCTTCGCTGGCGCGCTCGGCCTTCAGCGTGACTGAGCAGGCGGCGATTTCCTGGCGGCTTTTCTTCAGGATCATCACCACGTCATAGGCGGTGCAACCACCCGTGCCGAGCAGAACCATTTCCATTGGACGCGGCGAAAGATTGCGGCCGCCGCCTTCCGGCGCGCCGTCCATCGTGACCAGATGGCCGCTGCCGGTCTCGGCCGCAAATGCCATTCCGTCCTGTCCCATCCAGCTAACTTTGCATTCCATGCTGTGCTCCACCGCGCTGCGCTTATATCGAAACGGCATTGTAGCCCGGCGTTTGCGTGTCCGCCCGGTGTGACTTTTCGCCGGAACTTATGCGCGATGACGGTTTGCATGTTGCGGTGCGGCATGTTCCGCTGATTCGGGAATGCCCTGACGGGTTTAGGGGTTTTACTCTAGCTGATGTCTGCTTTGGCAGGGGCTCAAAAGTGCATTAACGGTTGATTTTAAAGAGAATTATTCGAATTCTACGGCGCGCGGTTATTTGCCGCATTATGAAATTGAATTTCGCAATGCAAATGTTCTTGCGTCGCACAAGGCCACCTCATATAATCGATCCCATCGGTTGCAGCAGTTCTGCAACCTCCGCTGTCTCCTCCACCTCCTCCTTTGGTGGATTAAACCCGAACCACTAGTTCGGGTTTTTTTTCGCCTGCGACTTGGCCCTCTTCGATGTCGTGTTCAGGGCTAACCAGACGGTCAAATGACCCTTGCCGGTTGAGAAATCGAACGATTTCTCGCCGCACGCGTCGCAAGTTTTGACTAGGCGTGACAAATTCCTTTATAATTCAGGGCTTTTCCGCATTCGCGCCCGCGGAGGAAGAACCAGGGAGAGCCTGCACGCGCCTCGATGCGCACACTACAAGCAGGAAAAAATACATTGGGCGCAGCAATTTTTTTGGATCGATCATGAAGACGTTTTCCGCAAAAGCCCATGAGGTTACGCGTGAATGGTACGTGATTGACGCGACGGATAAGGTTCTCGGGCGTGTCGCCAGCGAAGTGGCACACCGTCTTCGCGGCAAGCACAAGCCTGAATTCACTCCGCACGTCGACACCGGTGATTTCATCATCGTTATCAACGCCGGCAAGTTGCGCGTCACGGGCAACAAGGCTACTGACAAGAAGTACTACCGTCACTCGGGTTACCCGGGCGGTATCTATGAAACGACGTTCGGCAAGATGCAAGAACGCTTCCCGGGCCGTGCGCTCGAGAAAGCGGTCAAGGGCATGCTGCCGAAGGGCCCGCTCGGCTACGCGATGATCAAGAAGCTGAAGGTCTACGCTGAAGCAACGCATCCGCATTCGGCACAACAGCCGAAAGCGCTCGAGATCTAAGGGGAGCCCACATGATCGGTAACTGGAATTACGGCACGGGCCGCCGCAAGAGCGCCGTCGCACGCGTCTTCATCAAGGCTGGCAAGGGCGATATCGTTGTGAACGGCAAGCCTATCGCCGATTACTTTTCGCGCGAAACGTCGCTGATGATCGTGCGTCAGCCGCTGGAACTCACGAACCACGGCGTTACGTTCGACATCAAAGTCAACGTGACGGGTGGCGGTGAAACGGGTCAAGCCGGTGCGGTTCGCCACGGCATCACCCGCGCGCTGATGGACTACGACGCAACGCTGAAGCCGGAACTGTCGAAGGCTGGCTTCGTGACGCGTGATGCTCGTGAAGTGGAACGTAAGAAGGTCGGTTTCCACAAGGCACGTCGCAGGAAGCAATTCTCGAAGCGTTAATCGCTTCGTGTGCGATCCGGCTTTCGGGCTGGAACGCTGCAAAAGCCGCCAACGCTTTCGCGAAGGCGGCTTTTTTTATGGGTTTGTGGCCTCGCGTCGCGGTAACGATTTTATTGCCGAGGGGCAATTTGATCCGCTCAGGCAGGCTGGCTGCGGCCTCGGCGCCGTCCACTGAATTTCCCGTAAGAACCCATTGATTTTGTGGGCTTCGGCACGATATCGAGATCAGCCCTACAATAGCGGTTAGAAGCTTTTTGGAGAGTTCGAATGAACGCAGTCACCGATACACCCGTGACCGAGATGCCCGCCCCCTTCGTTTTTACCGACGCAGCGGCTGACAAGGTCAAGCAACTGATCGAAGAAGAAGGCAATGCGGACCTCAAACTGCGCGTTTTCGTGCAGGGCGGCGGCTGCTCGGGCTTTCAATACGGTTTTACGTTTGACGAAGCCGTCAACGAAGACGACACCGTCATGAACAAGAGCGGCGTCCAGCTGCTGATCGATTCGATGAGCTACCAGTATCTGGTCGGCGCGGAGATCGACTACAAGGACGACATCAACGGCGCGCAGTTCGTCATCAAGAATCCGAACGCAACCACCACGTGTGGTTGCGGCTCGTCGTTCTCGGTTTGATGGCAAACCGTTCTGGTAAAGGTTGTAAAGGAAACGGGGCTTCGGCCCCGTTTTTTATTGCTTGCGCTAAACCCATGCGGTTCGATTAGCGCGGGTAGATCGCCCCCAGCACGCGCTCGGCAGCGGCGCCGGTGACCGCCGGCAAATTGCCCGGCAGCCGCGCCATGCAGCGCATGGCCAGCCATGCGAACGCCAGCGGCTCAACCTGGCTCGGCGGTACGCCGAGCGCGTCGGTTGTCATCACCGGCACGCCACTGACGCCGCTGTCCTCCAGCGCCTGTTGCAGCGCTTTCAGAATCTCCGGATTGCGCGCACCGCCGCCACACACATACACCGCCTTGGCATCCGATGCATGCCGTTCGATCTCACGAGCAACCGTCACTGCGGTCAGCGCAACCAGCGTCGCTTGAACATCCGCAGGGGCAACTGCGGCGAACGGCTGGAGTTTCGCATCGAGCCATTCGGCGTTGAACAGGTCGCGGCCCGTGCTTTTCGGTGGCTGTTGCGAGAAGAAGGGCTCGTCTAGCAACGCGTTCAGTAGCGGACGATCCACCTGGCCGCCGGCCGCGAAGTGGCCGTTCTCGTCAAAAGGCTTGCCGAGATGGCGCTGCGCCCACTCGTCGAGCAGCGCGTTTGCCGGACCGCAGTCGAAGCCGCGCACGCTGCCGGTCGCGTTCAGGATCGTGATATTGCTGATGCCGCCAAGATTGCAGACCACCCGCGTTTCGTCTTTCGCGCCGAATACGGTAGCGTGAAACGCCGGCACAAGCGGCGCGCCCTGACCGCCGGCCGCGACATCGCGGCTACGAAAATCCGCGACGACGTCGATGTGCATCATTTCCGCGAGCAGCGCCGGGTTGTTGATCTGCCGCGTGTAACCCTTTTCCGGCCGATGCCGCACCGTCTGACCGTGGACGCCGATTGCGCGGACTTCCGCGGCTGCCACGCGGCTGCTCTGGAGCAATTCGTGGCAGCACACCGTGTAGCGCGTGGCGAGCGCATTGGCGGCTAGCGCTTCGCGTTCGATCTCGTTGTCGCCCGGTTGTTGCAGCGCGAACAAGGCCTCGCGCAAGCCTGCTGCGAAGCCGACGAACGCCTCGGCCAGCACTTGCGGCGGTTTGCCTTCGGCGAATCTGACGGCCACGCCGTCCACGCCGTCCATGCTCGTGCCGGACATCAGTCCGAAGTAGACGCCATCTGCGGGGTCTTGCGCCACGTTGCTGCTCCTCTCGAGGGTTCGTTGCGATCCGTTGTAGCAGATTATCGACGCAAGCGCGCCCGAATATAAAGCACCGCAATGCCAGCGGCGCGCCCCGGTGCGCGGAAACCCCATGCCGAAGGATCTGCAGGCGCCCCCTTGCGGCCGCTTGTGACCACTAAAGGTCCCTGAGCG
The DNA here is from genome assembly GCF_046027605.1 of Paraburkholderia fungorum. GTDB lineage: Bacteria > Pseudomonadota > Gammaproteobacteria > Burkholderiales > Burkholderiaceae > Paraburkholderia > Paraburkholderia fungorum_F. The sequence goes on along the minus strand of NZ_JAQQEF010000012.1, from coordinate 212,758 downwards.
CCACTTAAGCTCGCGTGAGCCTGTGTCGATGGGCGCGGCGGCGCGCATCTATGGGACAATCTCCTTTTTTTGCGACTTCACGTTTCCAGCATGAGCACCGAGTCCACCAAGCCCAGCCCCGCCTTCCCGATCACCGACGAAGTCCGTCACGCGCTCGCCGTCACCAAACGTGGTGTCGACGAATTGCTGATCGAAGACGAATTCGCGCAAAAGCTCGCGAAGAGCCAAGCTACCGGCAAGCCGCTGCGCATCAAGCTCGGTCTCGATCCGACCGCGCCTGACATCCACATCGGCCATACGGTCGTGCTGAACAAGATGCGCCAGTTGCAGGACCTCGGTCACACGGTGATTTTCCTGATCGGCGACTTCACGTCGCTGATTGGCGATCCGTCTGGCCGTAACGCCACGCGCCCGCCGCTTACGCGCGAGCAGATCGAATCGAACGCGAAGACGTACTTCGAGCAGGCCGCGCTCGTGCTCGACCGCGACAAGACCGAAATCCGCTACAACAGCGAATGGTCGATGCCGCTCGGCGCCGACGGCATGATCAAGCTTGCATCGCGCTACACGGTGGCGCGTATTCTCGAGCGCGAAGATTTCACCAAGCGGTTCCAGGGCGGCGTGCCGATCTCGATCCACGAATTCCTGTACCCGTTGATGCAAGGCTACGACTCGGTCGCGCTGAATGCCGATCTCGAACTCGGCGGCACGGACCAGAAATTCAACCTGCTGGTGGGTCGCGAACTGCAGAAGCAATACGGTCAGGAGCAGCAGTGCATCCTGACCATGCCGCTGCTCGAAGGCCTGGATGGCGTCGAGAAGATGTCAAAGTCGAAGAACAACTACATCGGCATCAGCGAAAAGCCGACGGACATGTTCGGCAAGCTGATGAGCATCTCCGACGTGATGATGTGGCGTTATTTCGAATTGCTGTCGTTCCGTCCGATGGACGAGATCGCCGGTTTCCAGAAAGAGATCGAAGCAGGCCGCAACCCGCGCGATTTCAAGGTGATGCTTGGCCAGGAAATCGTCGCGCGCTTCCACTCGCAAGCCGATGCCGAGCGCGCGCTCGAAGACTTCAATCATCGCGCGAAGGGCGGCGTGCCGGACGATATCCCGGCGGTAACGCTCGCGGGCGCCCCGCTCGCAATCGGCCAGTTGCTCAAGCAGGCGAACCTCGTGCCGTCCACCAGTGAGGCGCTGCGCAACATCGAGCAGGGCGGCGTGAAGATCGACGGCACGACAGTGTCCGACAAGGGCCTGAAGGTCGAAGCCGGCGAGTACGTCGTGCAGGTCGGCAAGCGCCGCTTTGCGCGTGTCACGTTGAAGGCTTGATGCTCAGCACCAACGTAATGTCGACTCAGGTGTTGCATCCGGAGTCGCGCCGATGATCGCGCTGATCCAGCGCGTGCGGCGCGCGGAAGTGCGCGTGGGTGACCGCGTCACCGGCGCGATCGAGGCGGGCCTGCTCGCGCTCGTGTGCGCCGAACGCGGCGACACCGAAGGCGCCGCTGACCGGCTGCTCGCCAAGGTGCTCGGCTACCGCGTCTTCAGCGACGCGGCCGGCAAGATGAATCTTTCCGTGCAGAATCTCGACGGCGCGGGGCGCGCAGGCGGTTTGCTGCTGGTTTCGCAATTCACCTTGGCCGCCGACACCAACAGCGGCTTGCGTCCCAGCTTCACGCCTGCCGCCCCGCCCGATGAGGGCAAGCGGCTGTTCGATTACTTCGTCTCGGCCGCGCGTACAAAGCATCCGATTGTCGAGACAGGCGAGTTCGGCGCCGATATGCAGGTGTCGCTCGTCAATGACGGGCCGGTCACGTTCTGGTTGCAGACCAACGCCTGAATTTCAACTGCCGTTTCAACTGCCGCCGCGTCGTGTCCGCGGCGGTACGCATCGACTCATCCAGCCGCTTTTTGCGACAATAGCGGCTCGGCATAACCGGCTACTGGCGCCCACGCTCATCCCATGACAACGCAGATTCTGTTCATCCGCCACGGCGAAACCGACTGGAACCGCATCAAGCGCATTCAAGGCCACATCGACATTCCGCTTGCAACGACCGGCTTCGCGCAGGCGCAAAGCCTTGCAAGCCGCATCGCGAATGAGGTGAAAGAGGGCGCGCGGCTCGACGCGATCTATTCAAGCGATCTGCTTCGCGCCCAGCAAACCGCGCAGCCGATCGGCGACGCGCTCGGGCTGCCTTTGCAACTGAGTGAGGGTTTGCGCGAGCGCTCATACGGCGCGTTTCAGGGGCATGACAGCGACGAGATCGCCGTCCGTTTCCCGGATGAATATGCGCACTGGCAAACCCGCGATCCGGGTTTCGCGCCGCCTGAAGGCGAATCGCAGCGCGCGTTTTACCACCGCGTGCTGCATGCGGTCGAGCCGATCGTCGCTGCGCATCCGGGCGGACGGGTCGCTGTCGTCGCGCACGGCGGTGTGCTCGATTGTGTGCGCCGTTTTGCGGCCCGTTTGTCGCTCGATGCGCCGCGCGATTACGCGTTGCTGAACACGAGCGTCAACGTGGTGGATTTCGCCCACGACGCCCGTACGGCGACGATCGTCTCGTGGGCAGACGTGTCGCATCTCGACGCGCCGAGCGAAGACGATAGCTTCAAGAAGAGAGAGCCGGAAGCGGGGCGTTAAGCGGCTCGGCTTCCGCTTGCGTGGAATGGGTTTGTGCCGGGCACGCCTTGTCCCGCGCATTTCGCAGTGCTATTTCGCGTGACTCACGTCGATTCGCGCGCGGCGGCAACACGGCGGCGTGCCCGCTTCGATACTCCGTTCACCAGGGCCCAGCGGATCACCGGCGCGACCAGCTTTACGCCTGGCCTCGCGATCGCGCGGCGAACGCCGGCAAAGCGGCCGAAGCCGAGCATCCCTTGCGCCCAGTCGGGCAGCAGATCCACACCCGCATTCAACATCAGCAGCCGTGCGGGCCGCATCGCCGCAGTGGGTGCCGGCGCGTTCATGAGAATCCTCACGACTTGCTGAGTGCGCTCGCTGGCCACCAGTTCAGACTGCATGGCGAGCAGATAAGCGTCAATCTCGGCGCGTGAGCGCGGAATAGCGGACGCACCGAGCATCTCGGCGATGCGCCCGGTTTCCGCGAAGTACTGATCCTGCGCGGCAACGGGCAGCAACGGGTTCACGTACCGTAAGTGCGCAGTCATGAAACTCGATACCTCGGCCACGTGCACCCACGTCAGCAAGGCCGGGTCGCTTGCGCGATAAGGCTGGCCATCGGGTCCAACACCTGTGACGTCGAGGTGAATACGCTTCACGCGCTCGATCAGCGCTAGCGCATCGTGCCGGTTGCCATACGTGGTGCCGGCGATGAACGTTGCGGTTCGGCGCAGGCGCCCAAGAATATCGGTGCGAAATGTCGAATGGTCCCATACGCCGGCGAGCGCCAGCGGGTGCAATGCCTGGAGCAGCAGTGCGCTGACGCCGCCCGTCATCATCGATGTGAAGTCGGCGTGGACATTCCAGCACACGGAGTCGGGGCCGAAGAGCCCGGGGTCTCCCGGCGGCGATGAGTAGTCGAGTGTGGGGCCGCTGCCGGTGGTCAGGTGCGTGACGCCTGCGGCCAGCTTCGCGCGGATCCTGCCCATGAGTAACTGCGAGAGGGCGCCGCGTGAAGCGGGCTGCTTGACTTGATCGGACATCTCTAGATCGATCTCACGCGACGGGTGTCCGGCTCAGGTTGCGGCCGCATCCCACAGCCCGGATATGGGACTGGAGGAGTCCGGCGCGGCGAGACCGAAGTGCCGGTACGTGAGCAGCGTGGCGACTCGGCCACGCGGCGTGCGCTGCAGGAAGCCTTGCTGGATCAGATACGGTTCGAGCACGTCTTCAATCGTGTCGCGCTCTTCGCCGATGGCGGCCGCCAGATTGTCGACGCCGACCGGGCCGCCGTCGAACTTGTGGAGGATCGCTTCGAGGAGCTTGCGGTCCATCAGATCGAAGCCCACCGCGTCCACGTCGAGCATTTTGAGCGCGGCGTCAGCGACTTGCGCGGTGATGTTGCCGTCCGCTTTGACCTCGGCGAAATCGCGCACGCGGCGCAACAGTCGGTTCGCGATCCGCGGCGTGCCGCGCGCGCGCTTGGCGATTTCGAACGCGCCGTCCGGATGAATCTGCGCATTCAGCAGCGACGCCGAACGCGTGACGATGCGGGCAAGCTCTTCGGCGTTGTAAAACTCGAGCCGCGCGACGATACCGAAGCGGTCCCGCAGCGGATTGGTCAGCATGCCCGCGCGGGTGGTTGCGCCGACCAGCGTGAACGGCTGCAGGTCCAGCTTGACGCTGCGCGCGGCCGGCCCCTCGCCGATCATGATGTCGATCTGATAGTCCTCCAACGCCGGGTACAGAATTTCTTCGACGACCGGCGAGAGCCGGTGGATTTCGTCGATGAATAAGACGTCGTTGGCTTCGAGATTGGTGAGCAGCGCGGCGAGGTCGCCGGCGCGTTCGAGCACCGGACCGGAGGTCTGCCGCAGATTGACGCCCATTTCCCGCGCGATGATGTGTGCGAGGGTGGTCTTGCCGAGACCCGGCGGCCCGAACAGCAGCACGTGGTCGAGCGATTCGGAACGGCGCTTGGCGGCCTCGATGAAGATTTCCAGCTGACCGCGCACTTTTTCCTGCCCGACATATTCTTCGAGCTGGCGCGGGCGCAACGCGCGTTCGAACGCTTCTTCGTTCGGCGAGACGGGCGTGGCCGCGATGATGCGCTCGGCGGCGAGTTTGTCGGTTTCGATCATGCGGTTATTGTACCGCGCGCGCCCGGTTGCGAAACTTGGCCGAACGGCCAAGGTTTGCGGCCTCAGGAGCTTTTAGCCCTTCGACAACGCCTTCAACGCAAGCTTGATGCCTTCGGAAACGCCGGTGCCGGCCGGCACATTCTTGATGGCCGCCAGCCCTTCTTTTTCGGAGTAACCCAATGCAATCAGTGCGTTCAGGATATCGGAGGCGTGGTCGGAGGCCGACGCGGCGCCCGCCAGCGCGCCAAGGTCGGCGCCGATCTTGCCCTTCAGTTCGAGGAGCAGCCGCTCGGCCGTCTTCTTGCCGATGCCGGGCACGCGCGTCAGACGCGCTGCGTCCTGCATCGTGACGGTTTGCGCCAGTTCTCCCACACTCATGCCCGACAGCACCGCAAGCGCCATGCGTGCGCCGATGCCGGTGATCTTCAGCAACTCGCGGAAGGTGGAGCGCTCCTCGGCGGTGGCGAAGCCGTACAGCAGATGTGCGTCTTCGCGCACGATCATTTGCGTGAGCAGCACGACGCGTTCACCGTTCGACGGCAGGTTGTAGAACGTGCTCATCGGCACGTCGACTTCGTAACCGACGCCGTTGCAGTCGACGAGCAGATGCGGCGGGTTTTTTTCCAGCAGAACGCCGGCAATGCGACCGATCATGGCGGATTCAATCTTGAGAGAAAGGGCGAGTGTAGCGCAGCGAGTGCGTGGCGGGCGTGGTGTACGAGGACATGGTTGACGCTTTCGATCGATGTCCCCGAGCGGCGATTTGTACCAGACGCTGTCTTGGCGCCTTTACCCCACCAACCGCCCACGCCTGACGCGCAGACCCTTCTTCGCCAGCGAAGGCGCGATGGCGCCCAGCGTACTGAGCGTCGTGCCGCCGTGTGCATGGCAGATCGCCATACCGAGGGCGTCGGCGGCGTCGGTGCTGGGCACGCCGGAGAGGTTGAGCAGACGCACCACCATCTGCTGCATCTGCTCCTTGGTCGCGCGACCGTAGCCGACTACCGCCTGCTTCAATTGCAACGCCGTATATTCGGCGACCGGCACGCCGCCTGCCACCAATCCGCAGATTGCCGCGCCGCGTGCCTGGCCGAGCAGGAGGGTGGATTGCGGGTTGACGTTGACGAACACCTTTTCGATCGCCGACTGATCCGGAGAATGCTGACGGATCAGCGTGGAAATGCCCTCGAAAATGGTGCCGAGACGCGACGGCAGGTCGGCGTCGGCGGTCTTGATGACGCCGCTTGCGACGTAGCTGAGCGTGTGTCCGCTTTGATCGATTACGCCGAAACCAGTCACACGCAAGCCGGGGTCGATGCCGAGAATTCTCATGAGATGCCGCATGTGCGGTGAAAACCAGGTGCCTGCGATACTACAACGAACGCGCCGTGCGACGGTCGATGTGCGGCGATGTCAGTGGAATAAAAACTGCTGCCGCACACGTTGAAAAGGGAGTGATCGCGTATGGAGCGCTACCAGAATCTGAGCGGCGACTCAGGCGTTGATGCATACGAAATCGGCGACGACTTCGTCGCGGTCCGCTTTAAACCGGGCGTCGTGTATTGGTACACGAAGGCGAGCGTCGGCGCGAAGCACGTCGCCACGCTCAAGCGACTCGCGCGGCGAGGGCAGGGGCTAAGCACCTATATCAGCCAACATGTTGAGGTGAAGGAAGGCTACGCGAGAAAGGACCCGGACGCGCCCAAAAAATAACGGCCCGGCGGAAACTCCCCCGGGCCGTTCGCTCAACCCAGTCCGGCAAGCGTCACCTCACAAACCAGCACGCAGCACTCGCCAAACTACCCGCATCAATGGCGGAAGTGACGCACCCCGGTCAAAACCATCGCGATGTTGTGCTCATCCGCCGCGCTGACCACTTCGTCGTCGCGCATTGAGCCGCCCGGCTGGATCACGCAGGTCGCGCCTGCCGCGACCACCACATCGAGACCGTCACGGAACGGGAAGAACGCATCCGACGCCACCGCCGAACCGGTCAGCGTGAGACCGGCGTTTTGCGCCTTGATACTCGCAATCCGCGCCGAGTCCACGCGGCTCATCTGACCCGCGCCGACGCCGAGCGTCATGCCGTTGCCGCAGAACACGATCGCGTTCGATTTCACATACTTCGCAACGCGCCATGCGAACAGCAGATCGTTCATTTCCTTCGGCGTCGGATGACGCTTGGTGACCACGCGCAATTCGCGCGGCTGCACGTTCCTGGAATCGAGCGACTGGACCAGCAAACCGCCGCCGACGCGCTTCAGATCGAACGTGTTATGGCCTTCGCCCAAAGCGATTTCCAGCAAACGCACGTTCTGCTTGGCGGCGAACACCTGGCGGGCTTCAGCGCTGAACGACGGCGCGATCAGTACTTCGACAAACTGCCTGGCGACCGCTTGCGCAGCGGTTTCGTCCACTTCGCGGTTGAACGCGATGATGCCGCCGAACGCCGAGGTCGGGTCGGTCTGGAACGCCTTCGCATACGCTTCGTTGGCGTCCGCGCCCACTGCCACGCCGCATGGATTCGCGTGCTTGACGATCACGCAAGCCGGCACGTCGAACGTCTTCACGCATTCCCACGCCGCATCGGAATCGGCGATGTTGTTGTATGACAGTTCCTTGCCTTGCAACTGGTTGTAGTTCGCCAGTGCGCCTGCCGGCACGACGAGGTCGCGATAGAACGCGGCGCTCTGATGCGGGTTTTCGCCGTAGCGCAGGTCCTGCACCTTGTTGAACGCCAGATTGAACGTTGCCGGGTAAGCATTGCGCGACGTATGTTGCAGCTCGTCGGTCAGGCTCGTCAGGTAGTTCGTGATCGCACCGTCGTATTGCGCGGTGTGCGCGAACACCTTGGTGGCCAGACGGAAGTTGGTCTTATAGGCGAGCGTATTGTTGTTCGCGCGCATTTCATCGAGCACGACCGCGTAATCCGCCGGATCGACCACCACCGTCACGTCGCGATGATTCTTCGCGGCCGAACGCAGCATGGTCGGGCCGCCGATGTCGATGTTCTCGATCGCGTCTTCCAGCGAGCACTCTTCTTTCGACACGGTCTGCACGAACGGATACAGATTCACGACCAGCAGATCGATCGTCGGGATGTCGTGCTTTTCAAGCGCAGCCATGTGTTCCGGCAGGTCGCGGCGCGCCAGAATGCCGCCGTGCACCTTCGGATGCAGCGTTTTCACGCGCCCGTCCAGCATTTCCGGGAAGCCCGTGTAGTCGGCGACCTCGGTGACGGACAGACCCGCGTCCGCGAGCAGTTTCGCGGTGCCGCCGGTCGACAGGATCTTGACACCGAGGTCCGACAGCGACTTGGCGAAGTCGACGATGCCGGACTTGTCGGAAACGGAGATGAGCGCTTGCTTGATCATGATGAAGACGAAAAGCCGAAGGGAAACGTGGCAGGGCGCCTGAAACTACAACAAACCGTGCTGTTGCAGCTTCTTGCGCAGCGTATTGCGGTTGATGCCGAGATACTCGGCGGCCAGCGACTGATTGCCGCCGGCCTGCTCGAGCACCACTTCGAGCAGGGGTTTTTCCACGCATGAAATAACCATGTCGTAGACGTCGTGCGGATTGGAGCCGTCGAGATCCTGGAAATACATCCCCAGGCTGTCGCGGACAGATTGTTCGATATTGTTCTTGCTCATGCTGCTAGTTGGTCGGGATGGTCCGGCTCGCCGTCGTTCTTGCTGAGCGTCTCGTCGACGTAGACGAGGCGGTCGGAGATCGCCTTTTGGGCGTCGAAGAATTCGTTGACGGCGAGGAGTTGTTCGCGCGTGGTGTCCAGCGTATTCATGCGGTGCCGGAACACGTTGGCGCCAGAAAGGCCGCGAGTGTACCAGCCGATATGCTTACGCGCGGTGCGGACACCCGTAAATTCGCCGTAGAACGCGTAGTGATCTTCGAGATGCTCGTTCATTACCTGCTGGATTTCGTCGATGCGCGGCGGCGGCAGCAACTCGCCCGTTTGCAGGAAATGCTCGATCTCGCGGAACAGCCACGGGCGCCCCTGCGCGGCGCGGCCGATCATGATGGCGTCGGCGCCGGTGGCGGCGAGCACCTCGCGGGCTTTTTGCGGCGACGTAATGTCGCCATTGGCGACCACCGGAATGCGCACCGCCGCTTTGACGGCCGCGATGGTCTCGTATTCGGCGTCGCCGTGATACAGGTCGGCGCGGGTGCGGCCGTGCACGGTCAGCATGGCAATGCCGGCGGCCTCGGCCAGCCGCGCGACGGACAACGCATTCTTGTTGTCGCGATTCCAGCCGGTGCGGATCTTCAGCGTGACGGGCACCGCGTCGGGCCCGACGCCCACCGCGCTCACCACCGCCTCGACGATGCGCTGCACCAGCGGCTCGTTCTGCAGCAAGGCGGAACCCGCCGCCACGTTGCACACCTTCTTGGCGGGGCAACCCATGTTGATGTCGATGATCTGCGCGCCGTTCGCCACGTTGTAGCGGGCGGCTTCGGCCATCATGGCGGGATCCGCGCCGGCGATCTGCACGGCGATCGGCTCGACCTCGCCCGTGTGGTTGGCGCGGCGCATGGTCTTTTCGCTTTTCCACAACTGCGCGTTCGAGGCGACCATTTCCGACACCGCATAGCCCGCGCCCAGTCGTTTGCACAATTGCCGGAACGGCCGGTCGGTCACGCCGGCCATGGGCGCGACGAACAGGTTATTACGCAGATTGTGGGAGCCGAGAGTGGGCATGACGTGGACGCGTCTGCGACCGATTGCTTCAGTTTCTTTTCAGATTCTGTCAATCGGAGCATTCGCGAAATGCGAGGGAAAACCGCTATTTTAGCGTTAACAGGTAGCCGACACCCGACTTGCGTCAGTCGTAACTCATTAAATCTTCTATGAAAGTGGCCGGATTCATAAAACCGGCCGCCCTCGCGCGGCTCAGCGTGCGTGTCCGCAAAAAGCTGCAACGGCTGTGAGACGCGTGCGGGCGGCGCGTTCAGCGACGCTGACCGAACATCATTTGTCGCGCCAGTGCGGTTTTTACCGGCGGCACGAATTCGAGCGCAGTGAGGGCGAGACCGCGCAACGCGGCAAGCGGCGGGAAGTCGACGGTGAAGAGGCGCGCGAGTGTGTCGGTGGCGCCGATCGTCAGGCGCCGGTCCAGCGCGCGGCGCTGCGCGAACGTAGCCAGGGCGAGCGGAGTGGGACCTTCCGCCGACAAGGCATCGGCGAGCGCATGCGCGTCGCGCAGACCGAGGTTCAGACCCTGACCGGCCACCGGATGCAGCGTCTGTGCCGCATTTCCGATCGCCACTACATGGCCGTTCACGAGTGTATCGACCGCGTTCAGTCCCAACGGAAAAGACGCGCGCCCTTTGATCTGCGTGAAGCGGCCCATGCGATTGCCGAATGCGGCTCCGAGTTCATGCAGGAATTCGTCGTCGGAGAGTTGCGAGCGGCGCGCAGCTTCGTCGGGCGCGCAGCACCAGACCAGCGCGTAATCGGCGCCGCGCACGCCGCTCATCGGCAGCAGCGCGATCGGCCCTTGCGACGTGAAGCGCTCCCATGCCACATGCGGTTGCGGCGCGGACACGCTGACCGTGCCGACCAACGCGGTTTGCCCGTAATCGCGTGTGTCGCCTTCGCCGGCGAGGCTGCCCGGCTTGCCACCGGCGCGCTTGCCTGACTTCTGGTCGCCGAACAGACCGCCTTCGGCATTCACCAGAATTCGCGTACGCAAATGACGCGTGACGCCCGCGGTTTCGATCGGCAGCGTGACGCCGTCGAGTTCCTGAGTCGGCGCCGACGCGGATGTCAAGCGGAACCAGTGCACCGAGGTTGCGTGAACCGCTTCGGCGAGACCATGGACGATCGAGCCATAACGCAGCACGTAGCCGAGCGCCGGCAGTCCGTGCTCGCTGTGGTCGATCAGCGTGCGGCCGAAATGACCGCGCTGCGATACGTGAATACGCTGGATCGCGGTTGAGTCCGCGGGCCAGCGCAGCGGTTCGAGAATCATCCGGCTGCCCTGCGACACAGCAATCGCGCGCGGATCGGCAATCGAATCTTCCGGCTCGCGCGCGTCGATCAGCGCGATCTTTAGCGCCTGCGTCGCGCTGCGGCGTGCCAGCCAGCCGGCAAGGGCCAGCCCGACCGGCCCGGCGCCGACGATCGTCACGTCGAAATCGAAGGGATGATCGGATACGGCCGGTTTTAGAATTACCGTCGACTGGGGAACGTCGTTCATTGCGGGTTGCTTCCTTGGGTTGCTGCCTGGTTTACCGCTTTGCTTCCTGGGCCGGGCGGGCTTGCTGCATCAGCGCCTCGATCTCGTCGGCCGCCACCGGCACGTCGCGTGTAATCAGCTCGCAGCCGGCTTGCGTGACGATCGCGTCGTCCTCGATACGGATGCCGATGTTCCAGTAGCGCTCGGGCACGCCTTCGCCCGGACGGATATACAGACCGGGCTCGATGGTCAGTGTCATCCCCGCCTGCAGCGTGCGCCACGGCAGCGCGCCGGCTTCGTCGCGCGCTGCGCCGCGTTCGCGGTAGTCGCCGACATCGTGCACATCCATGCCGAGCCAGTGGCCGGTACGGTGCATATAGAACGGCGCATAGGCGCGCTCGGCGATCACCTCGTCGACCGAGGCGAACTTCGTTCGGTCGACGATGCCAGTGTCGAGCAGACCTTGCGCCAGCACGCGCATGGCGGCCTGGTGCGGATCGTCAAACGTGGCGCCGGCGCGGGTGGCGTCGACGGCAGCCTGCTGCGCGGCCAGCACGATGTCGTACAGCTCGCGCTGCGCCGGCGTGAAGCGGCCGCTCGCCGGGAAGGTGCGGGTGATGTCGGACGCGTAGCCGTCGAGTTCGCAGGCGGCGTCGATCAGGATCAGGTCGCCGTCCTCTGCAATCGCGTTGCCGGCCGGATAGTGCAGCACGCAGGCATTCGCGCCCGCGGCGACGATCGACGTATAAGCCGGCGCCTGCGCACCGAATTTGCGGAACGTGTAGAGCAGCTCGGCTTCGAGTTCGTACTCGCGCACGCCGGGGTGGCAGGCGGCCATCGCACGCCGGTGCGCCTGCGCCGAAATCTGTCCCGCGCGACGCATGATGGCGAGTTCGTGGTGGTCCTTGATGAGCCGCATGTCGTCGAGCAGCGGAATCAGATCACGCGCGACGGTGGGCGCGGCGACGCCGCTGCGGCCTTGTGCGCGTACGGCGTCGAGCCAGCCGCGCACCCGCTCGTCCAGTTCCACGGAGCTGCCGAGCGCGTAATGCAGCGATGGCTTGTCGGCAAGAATGCGTGGCAGTTGCGTATCGACTTCGCTGACGGCGAAGGCGGCGTCGAAGCCGAACGCCTCGCGTGCGCCCTCTGGCCCGAAACGGAAACCTTCCCACGTCTCGCGCTCAACGTTCTTCTCACGGCAGAACAGGATCGAAGCCGGCTCGCCCGTCGCGGCGCTTGCGTCGAGCACCAGCAACGCCTCGGGTTCGGTGAAACCCGTCAGATAGTAGAAGTAGCTATCGTGCCGGTAGGGGTAGTCGGCGTCCCGGTTGCGCAGCTTTTCCGGCGCGGTGGGCACGATGGCGACGCCGCCGCCCGCTGCGCGCAGCGCGGCGAGTACGCGCTCGCGGCGCGTGCGGTAGACGTCGATGGCGATGGTGGGTTCAGTCGGCTGGTTCATGTTGCGATTGTAGCGCCCAATGCGGCGACTTATTTTGCGTGGATACTGGCGGGAGAAGGGCCGCAGCGCTGACCGGTTTGGGCCGCGCCAGACCGTTTGCCTGCCGTGGGCGTCCGGCGCCGCATGCCGGCCGGCCATTTCAGGGGCGCGTGCAATGACGCGTGCCGCCCGCGCCGGCAGCGTTAGCCGTTCGGCCGGGTAGACGGCGCGCGAGTGTTGCGGCAATGTTGCAATCCATCCACAGCGTGCATTCATGCGGCTTGCGAAGCACCTTCGCTGCGCTCGGGAAAGCCCCCGACCACTTATACTTTCGCCGAATTCAAGAAAAGGCAGATGGTCATGATGAAACTCATCGGTTCGCTCGCCAGTCCGTTCGTGCGTAAAGCGCGGATCGTTCTGGCCGACAAGAAGATCGATTATCAACTCGTGCCCGAGAACGTCTGGGCGGCGGACACCACGATTCACACCTTCAATCCGCTCGGCAAGGTGCCGTGCCTCGTGATGGAAGACGGCGAAGCAGTGTTCGACTCGCGGGTGATCTGCGAATACGTGGATACGCTCTCGCCGGTCGGCAAGCTGATTCCGCCGTCGGGCCGTGAGCGTGTTGAAGTGCGGTGCTGGGAAGCGCTCGCCGACGGCATGCTGGACGCCGCGGTGCTGATTCGCCTCGAAGGCACCCAGCGTACACCCGAGCAGCGCGTGGACACGTGGGTCGCGCGGCAGCAACGCAAGATCGACGAAGGTCTGATCGCGATGTCGCAGGGCTTGGGCAGCAAGCCGTGGTGCACGGGCAATCACTACACGCTCGCGGACATCGCCGTGGGTTGCGCGTTGGGCTACCTCGATTTCCGCATGCCTGAGTTGAATTGGCGCGAGACGTATCCGAATCTGGATAAGCATTTCCAGAAGCTTTCGTTGCGTCAGTCGTTTATTGATACGGTGCCGGCGGATTGAGCGAAGACCATTGAGTGCCGTGGCCGCTTGTGTCGTCCAATCGACATCGATTTGCCGCGTTGCTTTCGAACAAAAACGCGCGCTCGGTTTTCCCCGAAGCGCGCGTTTTTTATGGTTGTTCGTCAACCGCGATTGAGCAGGGCTACCGTTCCGTGTAGAACCGGCCAGCTCACTGAGCCAGTGCTCATTGGTGGCTTATTTCTTGCCGTTTTGACGCCGCGTAATCCCCGGCCCGAACGCAAACCCAAAAGCCAGCAGCAACACCGAAACCGCCAGCACGGTGTTATTCCCGCTCGTCACATACGGCGTGCTGCCCGACGTGCCTTGCACCGTCACATCGAGCGAGCCGATCGTGTACGGCTTTAATCGCCCGATCACCTTGCCATGCGCATCGATCGCGGCGGTCATGCCGGTGTTGGTGGCGCGCAGCATCGGCCGGCCGGTTTCCAATGAGCGCATGCGCGCAATCTGCAGATGCTGATCCAACGCGATCGTGTCGCCGAACCAGGCGAGATTGGTCGAGTTGACCAGCACGCCCGCCGGCGTATCGCTCTCGCGAATAGTCCGCGCAATCTCTTCGCCGAAAATATCCTCGTAGCAGATATCAACAGCGACTGGCTGGTTATGCACGATAAACGGCTTCTGTACCGGCGCACCGCGCGCGAAATCGCCGAGCGGAATGCTCATCAGATTCACGAACCAGCGAAAGCCCCACGGCACGAATTCGCCGAATGGTACGAGATGGTGTTTGTCGTAGCGATACACGTCGCGCGTGCCCGGTGTGACGCCGAACAGGCTGTTCGTATAGTCGATCACCTGGCCTTCCGGTGTGATGGTGCCGCCGATCGCGCCGAACAGAATCGCGGTGCCGGTCGTGTCCGAGAAGCTGCGCACCGCCGATGCGAACTGCGGCGGCAATTGCTGCGCGAGCACTGGAATCGCGGTTTCCGGTGTGACGATCAGGTCAGCCGGCTTCGACGTGATCATTTGCTGATACTGATCGATCGCGGCGCGCATGCCGGCTTCTTCGAACTTCATGTCCTGTTTGACGTTGCCTTGCAGCAGACGCACCGTCAGCGGCGCATTGGCGGGCAAGGTCCATTGCGCGAGCGGCAGCAGCAGGCCGGCCGCGATCAGCGCAACCGCGATTCCGCCCGGCACCGCGACCCGCGCGACACTGCGTTTGGCCTGATTGCCGGCATTTCCAGCATGGCTGGCGTCAACGGTATCGCGCTGCCCGCGCGCGGGCAGCAACGCCACCAGCGCCTGCACGACCAACGCCGCCGTCAACGCCATCATCCAGCCGACGCCGTACACACCCGCCACCGGCGCAAACCCGGCAAACGGCCCGTCCACCTGCGCATAACCGCTGGCGAGCCACGGAAAGCCGGTGAACACGGTGCCGCGCAACCATTCACCAATCGCCCACGCGCTCGCAAAAGCCAGCGCGCCGTGCCAGGTCGGCGAGAAAGGCCTGTCGGCGTCTGCCGCGCCGTTGCGCGCGTGCCCCGCGCAGAACGACCAGACGCCCGCGGCCAGCGCCGGATACACCGCCAGATACAGCGAAAACAGCACGACCGCCGCGCCTGCCAGCGGCGCGGCCATGCCGCCGTAGTAGTGCATGCTGACGTACAGCCACCAGACGCCGGTGACATAGTTGCCGAAGCCGAACGCGCCGCCAGTCAGCGCCGCGCTTTTCCAGCCGGTCGACCGCGTGAGCCACGCAAAGAAGAACACGAAGATCACGAGTTCGAGCCAGCCGCCGTGCGGCGTCGGCGCGAACGACAGCGTATTGGCCGCACCGGCGACCAGCGCGACGAGGTAATGCCAGCGGGGCAGTGCACGGCCGCGCGATTCCTGAGCGGCAGAGGGACTCACGCCGCGGCGCGAACGGGATGTAATCGGGTCGGCCATTGTTGCGCGGTCGGCGTGAGGAGTTGAAAAAGCGAGGAAAAGAAGCGGATCAGGTCTGCACGTGCTGTGCTTCGCGCTCGCGCTGGCCGGCGAGCGGATCGCGGCGGACCAGCAGCATGTGAATCTGGCGGGCGTCGCCGCGCAGAATCTCGAAGATCAGATCGTCGAGGCGGACTTTTTCGCCGCGATGCGGCACCCGTCCGAAATGATGGGTGACGAGGCCGCCGATCGTATCGACTTCATCGTCCGAGTAATGGGTACCGAACGCTTCGTTGAACTGCTCGATCTCGGTGAGCGCGCGCACTCGGAAGCGGCCGTCCGGCGAGGCGATGATGTTGCCGCTTTCCTCGTCGAAATCGTATTCGTCTTCGATATCGCCGACGATCTGTTCCAGCACGTCTTCGATCGTGATCAGGCCGGCCACGCCGCCGTATTCGTCGACTACCACCGCGAGGTGATTGCGATTCACGCGGAAGTCATGCAGCAGCACGTTCAGGCGCTTCGACTCCGGGATGAAGACAGCGGGACGCAGCATGCCGCGCACGTCGAATTCTTCTTCGGCGTAGTAGCGCAGCAGGTCTTTCGCGAGCAGTACACCGATGATGTTGTCGCGATTGCCCTCGTAGACCGGATAGCGGGAGTGCGCTTTCTCCAGCACATAGGGGATGAATTCGGCGGGGTTGTCCGCGATGTTGATCGCGTCCATTTGTGCGCGCGGCACCATGATGTCGCGCGCGCTGAGCTCGGACACCTGGAACACTCCTTCGATCATCGACAGCGAGTCGGCGTCGATCAGGTTGCGCTCGTGCGCGTCCTGCAGGATTTCCAGAAGTTCGGCGCGTGTGTCGGGCTCAGGCGAGATGAAGTCGGTCAGGCGCTCGAGGAGTGAGCGCTTTTCCTGTGGTTTGTCGCTAGTTCGGTGTCGACTGGGATACGTGTCGTTCATGGTAGTGCGCCCGGCGAGACTGGGCGCGCTGTTGCAGAGCATTAAGGATACACCAGGCACATGGCAGGACCGTGTCCCGCCGGGCTGGGCGATGAGTGCAGCTGGATGAAACCGCCCGGCCGCGGACGGTGGGCGTGGGTCAATCCTAACTGATTACGCGGGGAAAAGCGTTTTCGAGCAAAAAAGCATGACTCATGGCGCGTGTGCACGCGGCAGCGGCGTTTATTTGCTGTCTTCGGCCCGGGGCTGCGAGGACGCGGACGCTGCGCCCTCCGCATCGCCAGCTTCCCGGCAACGCTCGAGCAGCGCTTCGAGCGCGCGGTCGGGCATGCCGCTTTCGCGCAGCGCATGCACCGTGCGGCTGACGTAGTCGAGCGTGGTGCCGTAGCGGCCGCACGCACAGCCGAACACGGTTTTGAAGACTTCGTCGCGCAGCTTGCCGGTGTAGGTCGGCACGTCGCGGCGCATCACGAACGCGAGCGCGTCGACGCGCCGGCCGTCGGCGAGCACGCAGGGCAGCCATGCCGGACGATACGAACCCATCGGCATTTCGCGGCGCCAGAGCGCTTCCAGATGCGGCATCGCACCTTCGGCGGCAAGGCGGAAGGCGATGCCGGAGCACGAGCCGCCGCGATCGAGCGCGAGCACGAGGCCCGGCTGTTCGGGCGTGCCGCGGTTCACGCGCGACCACAGATACAGGCCGCGATGGTAGCCATGCACCCTGGAGCGGGCGGCTTCGACCGTCGGCAGGCCAGGATTCCAGATCAGCGAACCGTAGCCGAATAACCAGAGATCGCGCTGGCGGTCCCAGTCGCGCAATGTGCATTCAAGCGACGCGCGCAACTCCTCGTCCGTCAGCAGCCGCGATTCGCCGAGCGCGGGCGGGTAGTCCGGGCAGGGCATTTTTTGAGTATCGGCTTCAGGGGAGGAAGTGCTCACAATGGCTTCTAACGGTGAGGGCAACGACTATTGATAAGGATCGGGAAAGCCGAGCTTGCCGAGGATTTCGGTTTCGATCGCTTCCATTTCCTCGGCTTCTTCCTCGACTTCGTGGTCGTAGCCTTGGGCGTGGAGCGTACCGTGCACCAGCAGATGCGCATAGTGCGCGAGGAGCGGCTTGCCCTGTTCGGCGGCTTCTTTCTCCACCACCGGACAGCACAGAATCAGGTCGCCCGTCACCGGATCGTCTTCCGATTCGGCGTACGCGAAAGTCAGCACGTTGGTCGAATAATCCTTGCCGCGATAGGTGCGGTTCAGCGTGCGGCCTTCTTCGGCGTCGACGAAACGCACGGTCAGTTCGCCGTCTGCAAACAGTGCTGCCTTGATCCAGCCGGCCACGGTGGCGCGCGGCAGCAGCGCCTTGTGTTCCGGCCAGGCTTTGGCGGCGGGGAATTGCAGGTTCAACGTTAGTTTGGGAGCGCGGCTCATGCGTAATCGATGTGTTGCCAGGTTTGCTGCAGCATATCCCGTGGAATTCAACACTGATTGCGCGGCACCGCAAATCGGCGCCGCGCAATCAGCGCCACAAATCGGCGCCGCAAATCAGCGAGAATCCGCCGGACCGGCGGTTTTCAGCGAATGCGCATCGTACGCCTCCACAATTCGCGCGACCAGCGGATGCCGCACCACGTCGGCACTGGTGAAGCGTGTCAGCGCGATCCCGCGCACGTCCGACAACACCTGCTGCGCTTCGATCAGCCCGCTCTTCGCGCCACGCGGCAAGTCGACCTGCGTCGTATCGCCGGTGACGACCGCTTTCGAGCCGAAGCCGATCCGCGTGAGGAACATCTTCATCTGTTCGGGCGTGGTGTTCTGCGCCTCGTCGAGGATGATGAACGCGTGATTCAGCGTGCGGCCCCGCATATAGGCGAGCGGCGCGATTTCGATCATCTGCCGCTCGAACATCTTGGCGGTCTTGTCGAAGCCGAGCAGGTCGTACAGCGCGTCGTACAGTGGTCGCAGATACGGATCGACCTTCTGCGCCAGATCGCCCGGCAGGAAGCCGAGCCGTTCGCCCGCTTCGACGGCCGGCCGCGTCAGCACGATGCGTTTGACCTGATCGCGTTCCAGCGCGTCCACCGCGCAGGCCACCGCGAGATAGGTCTTGCCCGTACCCGCCGGACCGACGCCGAAGGTCACGTCGTGCGCGATGATCTGTTTCAGATATTCGCGCTGCGCTGGCGTCCGGCCACGCAGATCGGCGCGCCGCGTGTACAGCTTCGGGCCGAGTTCTTCGAGGTCGTCGTCGCCGTTGTCGGCGGGCTGGTCGAACGGATGATCCGGATTGCCCGGAAAGCGCGGATCGCCGGCTTCGTCGCCATTACCATTGCCGTTCGCGCGATGGCGCGCCGGGTGGCGCACTTCAACGAGTGCGAGCTGGATGTCGTCCACCGACAGCGGCTCCTGCGAGTTGTTGTAGAACTTTTCGAGCGCGGTGAGCGCGAGTTTCGCGCCGCGCCCGCGAATCGTGATGCGGTGGCCACGGCGTTGCAGCGTGACGTCGAGCGCCTGCTCGATCTGCCGCAGATTTTCGTCGAGCGGTCCGCAGAGGTTGGCGAGCCGCGCGTTGTCGTCGCGCGGTGCGGTGAATTCCAGATGCTGCTGAGTGGTCTTCAAGGCGGTGGATCGATCCTGTCGGGTTCGTGACGCCGGGCGGGCGTCGCTCAGTGGGTGGTCGCGGGCGTGTCGTCGTGCACCAGCACGAGCTCGCCACGTAACGAATGTGGGTACGCATGGACGATTTTCACGTCCACCATCTGACCGATCAGCCGTGCGTGCGACGCGAC
Source organism: Paraburkholderia fungorum (assembly GCF_046027605.1). Taxonomy (GTDB): domain Bacteria; phylum Pseudomonadota; class Gammaproteobacteria; order Burkholderiales; family Burkholderiaceae; genus Paraburkholderia; species Paraburkholderia fungorum_F. The sequence continues at coordinate 193,732 of NZ_JAQQEF010000012.1, read as the reverse complement.
CGGCGCCGGGAAATTCACCACGCGGTTGTTCTCGGTGCGGCCAGCGAGTTCGTTCGGATCCTTGCGCGCCGGGCGTTCGACCAGAATCCGCTCGATTTTGCCGACCATCGAATCGCTGATGCGCTGGACGTTTTCTTCGATCGTGGCCTGCAGATGTTGCAAGCGCTTGAGCTTCACTTCACGCGGCGTGTCGTCGTGCAGATTCGCGGCCGGCGTGCCGGGACGCGGACTGTAGATGAACGAGAAGCTGGTGTCGTACTTCATCTCGTGGATCAACGCCATCATCTTGTCGAAGTCTTCCTCCGTCTCGCCGGGAAAGCCGACGATCATATCGGTCGACAAGGACAGGTCCGGACGGATCGCGCGCAGTTTGCGGATTACCGACTTGTATTCGAGCACGGTGTAGCCGCGCTTCATTGCCATCAGGATGCGGTCGGAGCCGTGCTGCACTGGCAGGTGCAGGTGGCTGACGAGCTTCGGCACCTTGGCGTAGGTGTCGATCAGGCGCTGCGTGAATTCCTTCGGATGCGACGTGGTGTAGCGAATCCGTTCGATGCCCGGAATATCGGCGACGTATTCGATCAGCTGCGCGAAGTCGGCGATTTCGTTCGAACCGAGCGTGATACCGGCACGGTAAGCGTTCACGTTCTGGCCGAGCAGCGTGACTTCACGCACGCCCTGATCGGCGAGGCCGGCGATTTCGGTCAACACGTCGTCGAGCGGCCGCGACACTTCTTCGCCACGCGTGTACGGCACGACGCAGTAGCTGCAGTACTTGCTGCAGCCTTCCATGATCGACACGAAGGCCGTGGGACCGTCGACGCGCGCCGGCGGCAGGTGGTCGAACTTTTCGATTTCCGGGAACGAGATATCGACCTGGGCGCGGCCGCTTTCACGGCGCTTGTCGATCATTTGCGGTAGACGGTGCAGCGTTTGCGGACCGAACACCAGGTCGACATACGGTGCGCGCGCCACGATCGACGCGCCTTCCTGGCTCGCCACGCAGCCGCCCACGCCGATGATCAGATCCGGATTCGCTTCTTTCAACTCGCGCACGCGGCCGAGATCGGAGAAAACCTTTTCCTGCGCTTTTTCGCGCACCGAGCAGGTGTTGAAGAGAATGACGTCCGCATCTTCCGGCGTGTCGGTCTTGACGAGTCCGTCGGCCGCGCCGAGTACGTCGACCATCTTGTCGGAGTCGTACTCGTTCATCTGGCAGCCAAAGGTCTTTACATAAACTTTCTTGGTCATCGAATTTCGCCGGTCGCAGTGGTTAACCTGGGGGCGTCGTTTAAAAGGTGAAGAGGGATGAAAACGTGCCGACGGGCCGCGGCGCGGCGCGGCGCGGCGCTTGGGCAGCCGCGTGAACGCCTGCTCTGGCAAGCCGCCTGGGCACCGCTTGGGCACCATTAGGGCCCGGTCTGAGCCATTCAGGCTCCAGGTTCAACGCACGTTTGCTGCGTAACTCAATATTATAGCCCTTGATCGGCTGCGGTTTCCGCCGCGACCTTTGCACGCGGCTGCTCCGGCGGCAAGCCCAGCAGGCCTTCCAGTTCGTCCGACACCTGCGCGAAGCGCTCGCCCAGAAAATCCAGCAGGACCCGCACGCGCGGCGCCATGAAACGGTTGCGGTGGTAAAGCGCATGCAATGGCGCATCCGGATAGCGCCATTCGGGCAGCAGGATTTTCAGGCAATCGGAGCGCAAGTCCGCTTCCACGTCCCACATCGACTTGATGACGATCCCGTAGCCGCGCCGCGCCCATTCGCGGGCCACGGCGCCGTCGTTGGTTTCCCGGGAGGTCTCGAGCGGCACCGTGTAGTGCTGCACTTCGTCGCCGCGCGTGAAGCGCCACTCGTTGACCGGCCCCGACGCGGTGCCGAGCACGATGCAGTCGAAATTGGCCAGATCTTGCGGATCTTTCGGCTCACCCTTGCGGGCGATGTATTCCGGCGACGCGCACAGCACGCGCCGGTTCGGCGCCAGCATGCGGGCAATCAGCGAGCTGTCCTGCGGGACGCCGAAGCGGATCGCCAGATCGATGTCCTGCTGCACCAGATTCGATAGCGAGTCCGACAGCGTCAGCGCGAAGGTCACCTCCGGGTAAAGCGCGTTGAACTCGTCGAGCCAGTGCATCAGCAGGTTGCGGCCAAAGTCCGACGTTGCCGAGATTCGGACTTTGCCGCGCACCACGCCCTGGCCGGCTTGCAGCGCGGCTTCGGCGTCGTCGAGCGATTGCAGCGCCTGGCGGCAGCAGTTCAGGTAAAGGCGGCCTTCGTCCGTGAGCCGCAACTGACGGGTGGTGCGTTCGAACAGGCGCGCTTTCAGGCCGGCTTCGAGTTTGGCCAGCCGCGCGCTGGCGGCGGCCGGCGTCAGGCCCATCTTGCGGCCCGCAGCGGAGAGGCTGCCCTGCTGCGCGGCTTCGACGAAAAGGCGAATGTCACCAAGGTTATCCATCTCGATCTTTCCAAATAATTTGAAAATGCTTCAAATGCTACGCCAATTATCAAATTAATACGTCGGCCTCACAATGCGATCCTCGTAAACCCTTTGTGCCTTTGTGCCTTTGTGCCTTTTGTGCCCTTGTGCTTTAGGCAACCCACACCATGCAACTCGATCACGCAACGATCGTCACCGCCGAACTCGATACCGCCCGGCGTTTTTTCGTCGACGTCGCCGGGTTGACGGTGGGTGCCCGGCCGCCGTTTTCGATCGATGGCTACTGGCTGTATGCGAACGGCCGCCCGCTGATTCATCTGATCGACGCGACGGTACCCGCCATTGCGGGCAGGGCGGCACCGCGCATCGACCACATCGCTTTCCGGCTGGAGAGCACGGACGAATGGCGGGCGCTATTGCAGCGCTTGCAGGTGGCGGACACGCCTTATCAGCTCGCGGAAGTGCCACCGATGGGGCCGCAGCAAGCCGAACTGCAACTGTTCGTGGCGCTCGCGCCTGGTGTGGTCATCGAATTCGTGACCGCGCTGCGCCACGCTCAACGCAACTGACACGCTCAACTTTAGAACCTGGAGTAGAAAAATGCCCATTCCCTTACTGGCGCTGGCGATCAGCGCTTTCGCGATCGGCACGACCGAGTTCGTGATCATGGGCTTGCTGCCCGAAGTCGCCCGCGATCTGGCCGTGTCGATTCCGTCGGCCGGTTTGCTGGTGAGCGGCTATGCGCTCGGCGTGGCGGTCGGCGCACCGCTGCTCGCGGTGATCACCAGCAGGATGCCGCGCAAGCTCGCATTGCAGTTGCTGATGGGGGTGTTCATCGTCGGCAATACGCTGTGCGCGATCGCGTCCGGCTATTCCGTGCTGATGATCGCGCGCGTGGTGACGTCGTTCGCGCATGGCTCGTTCTTCGGCATCGGCGCAGTGGTGGCGGCTTCGCTGGTCCCGGCTGAAAAGCGCGCGAGCGCGATTGCGATGATGTTCACCGGCCTGACGCTGGCGAATGTGCTCGGCGTGCCGTTCGGTACGTTCGTCGGCCAGCAGTTCGGCTGGCGCGCGGCATTCTGGATCATTAGCGCGTTCGGCGTGCTGTCGCTCGCAGGCGTGACTGCGCTGGTGCCGAATCGTCACGATTCCGGTCCGGCCAACCTGGGCCACGAAGTGCGCGTGCTGAAGGACCCGCAAGTCTGGACCGCGCTGGCGATGACGGTGCTCGGCTTCGGCGGCGTATTTGTCGTGTTCACCTATATCGCACCGATTCTCGAGCAGATCAGCGGCTTCTCGCCGCGTGGCGTGACGCTGATTCTGGTGTTGTTCGGCGTGGGTCTCACAATCGGCAATACCGTGGGCGGCAAGCTCGCCGACCGTGCGCTGATGCCTTCGCTGATGGGCATTCTGGTGGCGCTCGCGGTAGTGATGGCGATCTTCGCGCGGACCAGTCATTCGCAGGTGGCCGCGGCGATCACCATTTTCGTGTGGGGCATTGCGGCTTTTGCGACCGTGCCGCCGTTGCAGATGCGCGTGGTCGAGAAGGCCGCTGCGGCGCCGAATCTGGCTTCCACGCTGAATATCGGGGCGTTCAATGTGGGCAATGCGGGCGGCGCGTGGCTCGGCGGTCTGGTGATCAATCACGGTCATTCGCTCGATACGCTGCCTTGGGTTGCGGCGGCGGTGAGTGTTGTGGCTTTGGTGCTGACGTGGTTTGCCGCGCGGACGGATGCGTCGGCCTCGACCGTCGCGCAGCGCGCCTGAGTGTGCGGATTCCAACCCCATTGCGCCCATATGAAAAATTCGCACAAGCTTTGCGAGAATCGTCCTCCGCAATGCTGATAACAGTGTGAAGATAACTTCGTTGGGCGCGGCGAGGCGCGATGCTATCTTGCTTCCACTAACCGCTTGCCCGCCGTCCGGCGGCGCTTCTGGAGGCAATCATGCATTCCCCGCTTGCGCTGGTTCGCGATCCCACGGCTGACACCGAGGCGTCGTCGCGTGCCGGTGAACCCTTCGATGCTCTTGAGCATCTGGTCGGCGTGAATCTCGCCCGTTTGCGCGCCGAGCGCCAACTGTCGCTCGACGCTTTGGCCCGCGCCTCGGGCGTCTCGCGAGCGATGCTCGCGCAAATCGAATCGGCGCGCAGCGTGCCGTCGATCAAGGTGCTGTGCAAGGTGGCAGCGGCGTTGAAGGTGTCGGTGGCGGCGTTCCTGCGGCGTCATGCGACCAATGGCTTCGAGCATTTGCCGGCCGAGCGTTCGTCGCGGCTCGTCAGTTCGAACGGCCGCTACTCGGCCCGGCCGCTTTATCCCGACGCCGAGCCGACCGCTGCGGAGTTTCACGAGTTGCGTATCGCGCCGTTGCATACCGAAGCCGGCACGCGGCGCGCGCCGGGTACCACGGTGAATCTGGTGGTGAGCGAAGGCACGCTGGAAGTCAGCGTGCACGATCAACGCCAATTGCTGGCCACCGGCGACGCGATCGTGTTCGACGCCGATCAGCCGCACAGCCTGCGCAATCCCGGCGACACCGAGGCGCGCGCGTTTCGTGTGACGCTGAAGGCGGAAACGCCGCCGCGCTGGGACGTGCCCGCTCCGCATGATTTGACGCGCCAGGCCGCGCCGGTTTGACGAATGAGGTTTGTCAGGCGGATGTGCCGTGAAGCGGCGATGTCCGTGTGAACAGTAGGGGTTGCGCTGCAGCGTCCGCGCGACTGTTGTATGCTTCGCCAGCCGGTCGATCCGGCAATCAGTGCGTCTTCAGGGCGGGGTGAAATTCCCCACCGGCGGTATGCCGGCAACGCGAAAGCGTGAGCCGGCGAGCCCGCGAGCGCCTGTGTCGTCATTGTGTTTGGATCTGTGCAACTACGTTGCATGGGACCCAAGTAAGCGCTAAAGCGCTAACTTGGGTCGACCGCACTTGCATGTCGACACGGGGTCAGCAGATCTGGTAAGAAGCCAGAGCCGACGGTTAGAGTCCGGATGGAAGAAGATGTGCAGATAGTCATGTTCGTTTCCGTGGCGCCGCTTGAGATTGGAGCGGTGCGCGAGCGTCGCTTTGCGCGGCGCTCAACGGCGCGTCTTTGTCTGTTTGCAATGCCCTGAAACGTTTTTCGCCCAACTTTTGCGATGAGCGTTTCAACTATGTCCTTTGCTACTTTTCCTGCTCCGTCGGTGATTGCGGATAGCGCATCACTTGATCTCCCGTTGCTCGCTACCGAGCCCGTTCCGCCGCGTATCGCCGCCGCCTTGCAAGCCATGCGCGATGGCCGCGCCGTCGTCCTGCAAGACGATCACGACCGCGAGAACGAAGCCGATCTGATCGTTTCCGCCGAGCGTCTTTCCGTCGAAACCATGGCCTTGCTGATCCGCGAATGCAGCGGCATCGTCTGCCTGTGCCTGCCCGATGACAAAATCCGCGCGCTTGAACTGCCGCCGATGGCCGTCAACAACGAAAGCCGTCATGGCACCGCGTTCACGGTCTCGATCGAAGCACGCGATGGCGTGACCACCGGTGTGTCGGCACTCGATCGCGTAACGACGATTCGCGCCGCCATCAGCGATACGGCGAAGCCTGCCGATATCGTGCGCCCGGGCCATGTGTTCCCGCTGCGTGCGCAGCCCGGCGGCGTGCTCGCGCGCCGCGGCCACACCGAAGGCACGGTCGACCTGGCGATTCTTGCGGGTTTGAAGCCGGCCGGCGTGCTGTGCGAGCTGATGAACGCGGATGGCACGATGACGCGCGGCGCGGACGTGGAGCGCTTCGCCGCGCAACACAATCTGCCGATGCTGACGATCGCCGAGCTGGTGGAATTCCGTCAGGCGCTGGCGACGGCGCGCGAATGCGTGGCCGACGAGGTTTGATGCAGCACGCGCGTGCCGCGTGCCGCGTGTGGTAAAGCCTGAAGTCCGAAACCGGCTACTGCAGCCGGTTTTTTTATTGCACTACCCGCTACGATTGCACGTCGCCAAACTCGCCGCGCACGCCGGCCTCGACCAGCCCCGGCAGTTCATCCATATGCTTCATGATGCGTGTCATCCCCATCTTGCGCAGTGCATCCGCATAACCATCGGGGATATGGCTCGCACCCACGAAGGCAATCGTCTTCATGCCCGCCGCCCGTGCCGCATTCAAACCGGCCACGCTGTCTTCCACGACGATGCATCGCGCCGGCTCGACACCTAGCGTCTTCGCCGCGAACAGATACACGTCCGGATAGGGCTTCGGCCGCGCGACCTGTTCGGCGCTGAAGATCCGCTCGCCGAAAATCTGCTGCAAGCCCGCGCGCCGCACCGACGCATTCACACGCGCCAGCCGGCTGTTCGACACGACCGCGGCCGGCAGGGTCACGCGTTGCAATGCGTCGCGTACGCCGTTGATCGGGCTGAGCGATGCTGCGAGCTCGAGTTCGACGTTGTGTTCGATCGTATTGAAGAAATCGGCAGGCAGTGTGATATCGAACGACTTCTCAATGCCTTCGAGGAAGCGCGAGGTTTGCTGGCCGAACGCCGTTTTGACGACGGGTTCGAAGTCGAGGCCGGGGAAGGTGGCGGACAGCGTTTCGAGCATCACGCGGTCAGCAATGATTTCACTGTCGACGAGTACGCCGTCGCAGTCACAGATGAGGTGGTCGATCATGCTTTAAGACGGAAAGCGAGGGGCACGCGAGCAAGACAGTTGCAAGCTCATGCGCGAAGATTGAAAGCGCCATGATACGTGCTTTGGCGCCGCATGCGCGGCGCCAAAGCTTTCCGTCGGCGCCAGATTGCGCATCGAGTATGCGTTTGGTGCGCATCGCGGGGGCCTTGGATACGCCTTAAGTAACCCCTGAACGGGGCGCCCTAGGTGCGTCATCAAGGCACCGCGAAATCAGTGCGCGTGCAGGTACAGATACAGCGCCGCAGCCACCGCGCCGCCCAGCAGCGGACCGCACACTGGAATCCACGAATAACGCCAGTCACTGTCACGCTTGCCCGGGATCGGCAGCAGCGCGTGCATCAGACGCGGCGAGAGATCGCGCGCCGGGCTCATCGCGTAACCGGTCGGGCCGCCAAGCGAAATACCGATGCCGAGCACGAGCAGGCCGACCGGCAGCGCGTCGAGCGCACCCAGGCCGACTTGCGGCGAAGCCAGATACAGCACGCCGAGAATCAACACGAAGGTCGCGATCATTTCGGTGAGCAGGTTATGCGGCACGCTGCGAATCGCGGGCGAGGTGCAGAACACGCCGAGCTTCACGTCTGCATCGCCTTCCTTGTTGAAGTGCTGACGATACGCGATCCACACGAGCAGGGCGCCCGCCATTCCGCCGAGCATCTGCGCGGCGACATAGCCAGGCACTTTGGCCCACGCGAATTTGCCCGCCAGCGCGAGGCTGATCGTCACGACAGGATTCAGATGCGCGCCGCTGAACGATGCAGTGACGTACACGGCGATGAACACGGCCATCGCCCAGCCCATCACGATCACAATCAGGTCCGCGCCTTTACCCTTGGTGCGCGCAAGCAGCACGTTGGCGACCGCGCCGTCGCCGAGCAGCACTACGAGTGCTGTGCCGATGAATTCCGCAATGTAAGGAGACATCCTTGGTTATCCGAAATATAGTTGTTACGGAAGCCGCGGGATAAGCGGCTTCGTTGTGTCGAAAGAGAGTGTGAGTGTGTGAGAGCGGCAATCAGGGCGTGTCGGCCCAGGCCTTCGCGGCGCGGATCGCGCGCTTCCAGCCGTCGAGACATTCCTTGACGTCGGCGTGCGGCAGGGCAGGCGTGAAACGGCGATCGAGCGCCCACTGGCTTTTCAGTTCGTCCACGTCTTTCCAGTAGCCGACCGCGAGTCCGGCCAGATACGCCGCGCCCAATGCGGTCGTCTCCGATACCTTTGGTCGCACTGCATCGACGCCGAGAATGTCCGCCTGGAATTGCATCAACAGGTTGTTCGCGCAAGCGCCGCCGTCCACGCGCAATTCGCCGATGCGAATGCCGGAATCGGCTTCCATCGCTTTCAGCACGTCGAGCGATTGGTAGGCGATCGAGTCCAACGCGGCGCGGGCGATGTGCGCCGAGCTCGTGCCGCGCGTCACGCCGAACAGGGTGCCGCGCGCGCGGGCGTTCCAGTGCGGCGCGCCGAGGCCGGCGAAGGCGGGCACCAGATACACCCCGTCGCAATGCGGCACGCCGCGCGCCAGCGTTTCGATTTCAGCGGCGTTCTTGATGATGCCGAGGCCGTCGCGCAGCCATTGCACCACGGCGCCGCCAATGAAGATGCTGCCTTCGAGTGCGTAGTTGATCTGATCGCCAATCTGCCAGGCGATCGTGGTGACGAGATTGTTCTTCGACTCGATCGGCTTGTCGCCGGTGTTCATCACGAGGAAGCAGCCGGTACCGTAGGTGTTCTTCACCATGCCCGACTCCGTGCACATCTGGCCGAACAAGGCCGCGTGCTGGTCGCCGGCAATGCCCGCGAGCGGAATCCTGGAGGCGAACACGGTGGTCTTGGTGGGTCCGTACACTTCCGACGACGCCCGCACTTCCGGCAACATGTTGCGCGGAATCTCGAGCGCTTCGAGCAGTTCGTCGTCCCACTGCAGCGTGTGGATGTTGAACAGCATCGTGCGCGACGCGTTGGTCACGTCGGTGACGTGCAGGCCGCCTTTAGTGAAATTCCACACCAGCCAGCTATCCACCGTGCCGAACGCGAGGCGGCCTTGCTGCGCTTTTTCGCGCGCCCCTTCGACATTGTCGAGAATCCAGCGGATCTTGGTCGCCGAGAAGTACGAGTCGATCGGCAGACCGGTTTTCGCGCGGACTTTCTCTTCGAGACCTTGTTCTTTGAGCTGATCGCAGAAATCGGCGGTGCGGCGGTCTTGCCAGACGATCGCGTTGTAGATGGGATGGCCGGTTTCGCGGTCCCACACGATGGTGGTCTCACGCTGATTGGTAATGCCGATCGCGGCGATCGAGGTGCCGTTCATGCCGGCGCGTGTGACGGCTTCGGCGGCAACGCCGGCCTGCGTCGACCAGATTTCCTGCGGATCGTGCTCAACCCAACCCGGATGCGGATAGATTTGCTGGAATTCTTTCTGAGCGGTCGACACGATATTGCCGAGCCGGTCGAACAGCATCGCGCGCGAGCTCGTGGTGCCCTGGTCAAGCGCGAGGATGTACTGATCCTGCATTGTCTCTTCTCCATGCGTTTTATGAATCGCCGGACTGCTAACCGGCGACGGGAACGGCTTGTAGTTTTAAGCGGGCTGCAACAGTTTGAGCTTATGCGTCCCGGCCTGGTCAGTCGCCGAGGGGTGAAAATCGATCGGGTTCATGCGGGTTCGTGCAACGGCGCCAACTAGGCGCTCTGCCGGACCGGATCACGGGCGAACCATGTGTCGATGTTGTGTGTGATCGAATCGAGCGTGCCCGGTTCGACGTGCAGGCCGAGTTTCGAGCGGCGCCACAACACGTCCTGCGCGCTGCGCGCCCATTCAGTGTCGCGCAAATAAGTCAGCTCGGCTTCGTAGAGACCCGGCGCGAATGCCCGGCCGAGGTCAGTCACCGAGCGCGCGTTGCCAAGCACGTGCTTCACACGCGTGCCGTATGCGCGGGCGAGGCGGTGGGCCAGATCCGCGGGCAGCCACGCATTCTGCTGCTTGAAGCCGGCAAGGAAGCGCTCGAAGTTGGCTTGCGGAATATCGCCACCGGGCAACGGCACACCGGCCGTCCACGACGGCGCGTCGTTGTACAACGCGTGCGCGAGTTTGTCGACGGCTTCTTCCGCCAGCTTGCGGAAGGTCGTGATCTTGCCGCCGAACACCGACAGCAGCGGCGCTTCGCCTGCCGGCGCGTCGAGTTCAAGCGAGTAATCGCGTGTGACCGCCGAGGGGTTGTCCGCGCCTTCTTCCTCGAGCAGCGGACGCACGCCCGAATAGGTCCAGCGTACGTCTTGTGGCGAGATCTTCTGCTTGAAGTAGCGGTTGATCGAGTCGCACAGGTATTGCGTTTCATCGGCGCTGATGGCGACCAGCGACGGATCGCCGCGATATTCGAGGTCGGTCGTGCCGATCAGCGTGTAATCGTGTTCGTATGGAATCGCGAAGATGATCCGCTTGTCCGGATTCTGAAAGATGTACGCGTGATCGTGTTCGAACAGACGGCGCGTGACGATATGGCTGCCTTTCACGAGGCGCACGCTGTGGGTGGCCTCGCGGCCGAGCGCGCCATGCAGCAATTCGCCGACCCACGGCCCGGCCGCATTCGCAATCGAGCCCGCGCGCACGTCGAGGATCGTGCCGTCCGCGCGCTTGAGTTGCGCGCGCCATTCGCCGCCGGCGCGCACCGCGCTCAGCAGTTTGGTGCGCGTGAGAATCTTCGCGCCGCGTTCCTGCGCGTCCAGCGCATTCAGCACGACCAGGCGCGCATCGTTCACCCAACCGTCCGAATACACGAAACCACGTTTGATCGAATCGACGAGCGGCGCGCCGGCAGGATGGTCGCGCATCACGATGCCGCGCGAACCCGGCAGCAGTTCACGCCGGGCGAGGTGGTCGTAAAGAAACAGGCCGGCGCGGATCAGCCAGGCCGGGCGCAGATCGGGCATGTGCGGCATCACGAAACGCAGCGGCCACATGATGTGCGGCGCCGCGCGCAGCAGCGTTTCGCGCTCCTGCAGCGCTTTGCGCACCAGCCCGAATTCGCGGTATTCGAGGTAGCGCAGGCCGCCGTGAATCAGCTTGGTACTGGCCGACGACGTATGCGCCGCCAGATCGTCCTGTTCGCAGAGCAGCACCGACAGGCCGCGGCCCGCCGCATCGCGTGCGATGCCTGCGCCGTTGATCCCGCCGCCCACGACGAGCAAATCGTATCTCGAGCCTTGCGTCACCTGCCGTGTCCCCTGCGCCATGTCCGGAAATTCGGAAAACCGTCTGGAAAATCTATCGAACGGATAGTGTTCGTTTTCGAACTTTAATGAACATATTCGAAAAAGTAAAGTTCGGTTTTCTTAGCGTTCCTCTAGCAGTTGGCTAAGTGGTGGCGTAACGCGCGGCCACGGACGATACTCTCGGCAGCAGCCAACTCGAGGTGAATTCATGCGTGGACTTTGGATGATCGGCGCCGCTGCGCTCCTGACGGGATGTGTCAGCTCGCCGAGTTTGAACGGGACGATGGGCGCGCCCTCGTTCGCGTCGTTGCAGCAGATGTGCAGTGCTCAAACGGTCGACTACGGCAATGACGCGCAAGGCGTCTACGCGACGCTGTTCGATGCGTACGTGGCGAACCGGCGCGGCAAGCTGTCGAAGGACGATTACTGCGCGTTCCAGGCGTCGCTTGCGCAGCGCTATGCGAGCCAGGGGGTGAGTACCGATCCGCAGGTGCGTAATCAGTGGGTGACGTTTTTCACCGATCAGCGAGCCAAGGCTTTGAGCTGGCGTGCGGCGGCCGATCCTACCTTGCGCGCGGGCTGAGCTTCGCGCCTGGGTCCGTTTGGCCGGTATTTTCCGGCGGGTTAGTCGCGTTGAGTGGACTGACGGGCTAACCCGGTGCTAGCCGCGCTGCGGTTGGGCTCCGCGCCATAACATCCGGCGAATCTGCGCGAACACTGCCTCGCGCGTCGGCGCGTTGTTCGCGGCGGCTTGTTGCGCCTCGGGCAACGGTAACTGATTGGCGAGCGCCAGCATGGTGAAGCCGTGCAGGCTTGCCCAGTACGCATAGCCGATCAATTGCGGATCGCCTTCCAGAATGCCCGCGGCAACGAGTTGCTCGAAGTGCACCCCGAGCAGTTGCCACGCACGTCGCGAGGCGGTCGTGAGTTCCGGGTAGGCGGCGTCCGGCTGCGTCAGATCGAACATCAGGCGGTAGGCGTGCGGCTCGTCGAGCGCGAACGCCACGTAGGCGTCGCTGACGACCGAGCGATCGGTCGCGGGCGCCAGTCTGGCCGCTGCTTCGAGCCGCGCCGCAAAGCGGTTGAACGCCGCGGCGCGGACCATCGCAAGGATTTCGTCTTTGTCGCGGAAGTAGCGATAGGGCGTCATCGCGCTGCAACCCAGCTCCTTTGCCAGTTCCCGCATCGTCACGCCTTGTGCGCCGCGCGTGGCGAACGCGTTTTCGGCCACGCGCCGCATGGCTTCGCGAAATTGCTGGATGTCGTCGGAGGAGAGTGTCTTTGGCATGCGCGAGGGCTAAAAGTCCATCGCGTCAATTTACTGTGTAAATCAGTCGGGCACAATAAAGCGGCCGTTTTGCGCGGCCGCCTGGCTTGATCAAAAAATATGCGGCAGCTTGAAAGACATCGGCGCGTGCAACGGTACCGCTGCGCAACGCGCCATCATGCTGCCGGTCGTCGGCTTCAAAGCCCGGCGTACCCGTACTGCTAGGAGAGACGCTTGATAGCCCGGAGTGCGCTGTCGCCGGTTTCGGTCACGCGCCATTGTTCGTTGCCCGACGCAAGCCGTTCGAGTTGCACGAGCTGGCGTTCCAGCAGTGCGTCGAGTTCTTGTCGCTCCATGTCGACTTGATTGGGGGCGTCCTTGACGAGCAACAACGTGGCGAATTCATGCGGACTCAGCATCGTTCTCTCCATGTCAAGCAAACGCGGACGGCCTTGCCGGCGACTGGCCAGATGCCAGTGAAGTCCGCTAAAGGATCAGGCGGGAGGTACGGCTATCACGACAGGTTCACGCTACCGGCACTCCGCGTAACGCGGAACGACGCCGGGGAACTGGAGTGTAGTCAAACGCCCGTTAAACACCAAATGGGCCCCAGTAAATTTTCCCTTTGACAATTGACGCCCGCAGAGGCGGTTTGAAGCCGCGGCAAGATCCTTGATTTCACTCGAAGTTTCGCGTGCGCTGCAACATGGCCTGAGTGGCCTGGATGCGGCTGGAATTATTCGGCGACATACACCTGGCAGTTGGCGGCAGCGAGCGTTTCGTTCATCTCGGCGGGCGGCGCGGCGTCGGTGAAAAGGGCGTCGATCTGGTCGAGATGACCTTGGCGGACGAGCGCCGGGCGGCCGAATTTGGAGTTGTCGGCGGCGAGAAACACCGTGCGCGCATGTTGAATGATCGCCTCGGCCACACGCACTTCGCGGGTATCGAAATCGCGCAGCGTGCCGTCCGTTTCAATGCTCGAGGTACCGATGATCGCGAAGTCCACCCTGAACTGCCGGATGAAGTCGATCGCCAGTTCGCCGACAATGCCCTTGTCCCACGGCCGCACGATGCCGCCCGTCACCAGCACTTCGCAATCCGGATAGCCGCTCATCATGCTGGCGACGTTCAGATTGTTGGTGATCACGCGCAGGCCGCGATGCCGGTTGAGCGCCCGTGCCACTTCCTCGGTGGTCGTGCCGAGGTTGATGAAGAGGGAGGCCTGGTCGGGAATGTGAGTGGCCACTAGCGTCGCAATGCGCCGCTTCTCGTCGTGGAACATGCGCTGACGCGCCGTATACGAGACGTTCTCGGAGCTGGTCGGCAGACTGGCACCACCGTGATAGCGGCGCAACAGGTTCATGTCGGCGAGCCAGTTGACGTCGCGGCGGATTGTCTGCGGCGTCACGTCGAAGTGGGCTGCGAGGTCGTCCACGGTCACGAAGCCGTCGCGTTGCACCCACTCCAGCAGTTCCTGTTGCCGGGCATTGAGAGTCAGGCGGGGGTCTCGGGTCATGTGTCTCGGGTCGTGGGTTTTTATCGGCGCTGCCCAGTGCCGGCGCGGCAGGCTGGGCCGGCGAACGGGTACGGCGTGAACGAGGGTGACCGTATTGTAAGACCATCGCACGTCTTGTCTGTCGACTCATGCGTCATGGTTCGAATCCCGAACGACCGTGCGGCGATCCATTCAGATCATTTGCGCATTTATTCATTAGATAAATGAATTTGTTTTTTGGGCCGGATCGCGCTGCAATCCAAGGTTCCGCGTTTTACCCCGTTTTCACCCCGTTTCCCATGGTTTCCGGCGTTTTCGAATACGCCGGACCACGCTTTCGAGAGTGTTCCACATGACTGGCTTCAACTGGCAAAACCCCTACCCGACGCCGCGTCTGCCTGTATTCGCGCGCAACATCGTTTCGACGTCCCATCCGCTCGCCGCGCAAGCCGGCCTGCGGATGCTGTGGAAGGGCGGCAATGCCGTCGACGCGGCGATCGCCGCCGCCGCCGCCATCACGGTCGTCGAACCGGTCTCGTGCGGTCTTGGCGGTGATGCCTTCGCGCTGGTGTGGGACGGCAAGAAGCTGCATGGCCTGAATGCTTCCGGCGTATCGCCGGCGGCCTGGAACGTCGATTACTTCAAGCGCAAGTATGGCGAGGAAAACGGTCTCGCGAGGCAACCCAAGCGCGGCTGGGATGCCGTGACCGTGCCGGGCGTGATCGCCGGTTGGGAAGCGCTGCATCAGAAGTTCGGCTCGCTGCCGTTCGCCGATCTGATGGAGCCGGCGATCGAAATCGCCGAACGCGGTCACGCGGTGGCCAGCATCGTCGCTTACAAATGGGCCGCGGCCGTGCCGGAATTGAAAGATCTGCCGGGCTTCGCGCAAACCTTCATGCCGCGCGGCCGCGCGCCGGAAGTCAGCGAGCTGGTGCGCTTTCCCGGTCACGCGAAGACGCTGCGCAAGCTCGCTGAACAAGGCCCGCGTGCGTACTACGAAGGGGAGATCGCCGAACAGATCGCGGCGTTTGCGCGCGAAGGCGGCGGCGCATTGACGCTCGACGACCTGCGCAACTACCGCGCGGATTGGGTCGAGCCGATCGGCAAGGATTATCGCGGCTATACCGTGCACGAAATTCCGCCGAACGGTCAGGGCATCGCGGCGTTGATCGCGCTGGGCATCCTCGAAAAGTTCGACGTGAAGGAACTCGCCGTCGACAACGTCGAGTCGCAGCATTTGCAGATCGAAGCCATGAAGCTGGCGTTCGCCGACGTCTACCGCTACGTCGCCGATCCGCGTTCGATGGAAGTCACGCCCGAGCAGATGCTCGACGACGCGTACCTCACGTCGCGCGCGAAGCTGATCGACCACAAGCGCGCCACGCAGTTCGACTTCGGCATGCCGAAGGCCGGCGGCACGATCTACATGTCGGTGGCGGACGAGCGCGGCATGATGGTCAGCTTCATCCAGTCGAACTACATGGGCTTCGGCTCGGGCATCGTGGTGCCGGACAGCGGCATCGCGATGCAGAACCGCGGCTGCGGCTTCTCGATGGACCCGAAGTCGCCGAACGTGGTGGAAGGCGGCAAGCGGCCGTTCCACACCATCATCCCGTCGTTCCTCACGCAGCAGGTGGACGGCAAGCAGGAAGCGGTGATGAGCTTCGGCGTGATGGGCGGCGATATGCAACCGCAAGGCCATCTGCAATCGATCGTGCGGATGCTCGACTACGGTCAGCAACCGCAGGCCGCCTGCGATGCGCCGCGCTGGAAGGTCAATCGCGACTTCACGATCGATATCGAAGCGACGCTCGATCCGAAGACCGCTGCGGCGCTGCAGAAGCTGGGACACACGATCAAGTCAGTCGACGATCCGTACATGGACTTCGGCTCCGGCCAGTACATCTGGAAGCTCGACCGTAACGATCCGGACCGCGGCTATGTGGCGGCGAGCGACAGCCGCCGCGACGGATTGGCAGCAGGGTTTTAAACGACTCGGACGAGGTGCGCGCGGCGGCGCCCAGGTGGCTGCCGCGCTTCGTGCTGCGTCATCGGCGAGGCATCGTGCGGCGTGGCGGGCCGGTATCCGGGCATCGCGGCATCCGGATATGCCGGCATTCGGCGACGACAACTCGACACCTCCAAGGCCGGCATCCCCGTAACGCAATTAAAGCCAGGCATCGCGCGCAGCCGATAGAACTGCGCGCGACAGCCCCGCACCACGCATCTCGCGCCTCGTGCGTATTCAGCGAATTCAGCATAACTAGCATCAGGCAGGGCAGGAGACATCATGAACACCCCCGCGTCGC
Source organism: Paraburkholderia fungorum (assembly GCF_046027605.1). Lineage (GTDB taxonomy): Bacteria > Pseudomonadota > Gammaproteobacteria > Burkholderiales > Burkholderiaceae > Paraburkholderia > Paraburkholderia fungorum_F. Next base: position 177,346 of record NZ_JAQQEF010000012.1, on the reverse strand, counting down.
AATCCGTGACAGCTTCCCCCCATTCCACGTCCGCACCGCTTTCCAAAGCGATGGTGCGGCGGATCGTGTTTTCGTCGTCAGTCGGCAATGCGCTCGAGTGGTTCGACTTTCTGGTCTACGGCTACTTCGCGACCATCATCGCGAAAGAATTTTTCCCGATGCACGACGAGTGGCTCTCGACGCTGCTCGCCATCGCTACCTTCGGCATCTCGTTCCTGATGCGGCCGCTGGGCGCCGTGGTGCTCGGCATCTATGGCGATCGCAAGGGTCGTAAGGCGGCGCTCACGCTCGCCATCGCGCTGATGATGGTCGGTACCTTCACGATGGCGGTGATGCCGCCGTATGCGTCGATCGGCATTGCGGCGCCCGTTCTGATCCTGCTGGCGCGGCTCGTGCAAGGCTTCGCGGTGGGCGGCGAGTTCGGCAGCGCGACAGCGTTCATGGTCGAGCACAGCGCATCGCGGCGCGGCTATTACGCGAGCTGGCAATTCGCGAGCCAGGGCCTGGCTGCGATCACCGCGGCGGCCTTCGGCTCGCTGCTGACCGCGTGGATGCCGCCGGAGCAACTCAGCAGCTGGGGCTGGCGCCTGCCGTTCGTGTTTGGTCTGCTGGTTGGGCCAGTCGGCTATTACATCCGTTCGCATCTCGACGAAACGCCGGAGTTTCTCGCGATGCGCGAAGCGCGCGAGGCCGCCGGCACCCGCAAGGAGACGTCGGAGGACAAGGGCGCGTCTTTCTCCAACCAGTGGGTGAATCTGCTGCTGGCCGTGGGCATCGTCGCGCAATCGACGGTCGGCGTGTACGTGCTGCAACTCTATATGCCGATGTACGCGGTCAAGCAGTTGCACATGCCGGCGGCGGCGTCGTTCGGCGTGGTGGTGCTCAATGGCGGCTTGCAGTTTTTGCTCTCGCCGGTGATGGGCGCGTTGTCCGACCGCATCGGCCGGATTCGCATCATGCTGACCACGTCGATTCTGATGGGCGCGCTGATCTATCCGATGTTCGCGTGGTTGCAGTCCCATCCGACCATTGGCTGGCTCTTGTTGTTGCAGGGCACGGCCGGTATTTTCAAGGCCGCGTACTCTGGACCGATGCCCGCGCTGATGTCCGAGATCTTCCCGACACAAGTGCGCTCCACGGGTCTTTCAATCGGCTACAGCATCGGCGTGACGATCTTTGGCGGCTTTGCGCCGACGATTGTGGAGACCTTCATTCACCTGACCGGCGACAAGCTCGCGCCAAGTTACTACGTCCTGATTGCCGCAGTGTTGTCCGGGTTGTCGCTTGTCGTGGTCGCGTGGCGGATGCGGCGCGTCCGGCATCTCGAAGGCGTTCAACCCGCATGACGGCGTTGCGGGTGGCCGTTGTGCCCCGCAGCGAACCCTGCTGCGCTTGACCTTCACCCCTCTGTTCAAGCGAAAGCCAGCTCATCGAGCTGGCTTTTTTTATGCCTTGCGTACCCCACTTGTAATCAATCGAAGGATTCGACTATCGCGAATCTGGAACTGCGACAGGGCGGCATGGTCTGTGCTGGGGTACCTGCAGAGTTGTGAAACACCGGCTAAGATGCAAGATACACGGGGTTAACTCTAATTCAAGGCGCTGTATCTGACACGGCGGACCGTCCTTGCGATAGCGGGCGGTTTCGAGCGCGCTCCACGAGTCGATACAGCTTTCGGAGCAAAGACACAATGCACACTGAGCTGAACCATGTGATGCCCTGGCGGATCGAGGATATCGACCTCACCCGCATAGATCGCCAGAAGGCCGTCGCTAACGAAGACCTGCTGCTTCTGTTGTGCGCCGCTTCGTTTATCGAAAGCGGTACCGATCTGTACACCAGCAATCTGAGCACCTTCTTCGACGGCGACCCGGAAGTCTCGGCCTGGCTCAACCAGGAATGGGAGCCGGAAGAAATGCAGCACGGCCGGGCGCTCAAGACATATATCGCCTATGTCTGGCCTGAGTTCGATTGGGACACCGCGTTCCGCGATTTCATGGAAGAGTATTCGCTGACCTGTTCGGTCGAAGACTTCGAAAAGACCCGCGCGCTCGAGATGGTCGCCCGCTGTGTGGTGGAAACGGGCACCGCCACGCTGTATCGCGCGATCGGCGAATGTTCGGACGAGCCGGTGCTCAAGCAGATCACCGACAACATCCGCACCGACGAAGTCCGTCACTACAAGCACTTTTTCAAGTTCTTCAAGAAGTACAACAAGATCGAAGGCAATGGCCGCCTTGCGGTTCTCGGCGCGTTGATGCGCCGCGTGATTGAAATCAAGAACGAAGACTCGGAGATCGCGTTGCGCCATGTCTTCGCGATTCGTTATCCGGAGCGCGTGCACGATTCGGCTTATAACCGCGAGCGTGCAGCGCGCATCAATGCGCTGGTGCGGCGCAACCTGTCGGCGGATATGTGTGTGAAGATGCTGCTCAAGCCGCTCGATCTGCCGGCCAAGATTCAGCCGGGCGTGCATTACCCGCTCGCCAAGATCACACAGCACGTGTTCTTTCGCTGATGTTTTTCTACTGAGTCCGCGGCGCGTAGGGAGACGAAAACGAATGGCCCGCTTGTGCGGGCCATTCGTCTTGCGAGGCATGATTGATGTTTGCGGCTATCGCAATCAGCTACTGACCGGATCGAGACGATGAGTAACGCCCCTGCACCCGAACGCCCGCTTGAACAACACGTGTTTGACGAATGGCCCGACGCCGTCCGGGCGCTATTCGACGGGTCGTCGTTGGCGAGCAAGACGGGGTTCACGGCGTCGCTGCTCACCGTCGATGCGAACGGCCATCTGCGCACGTCGCTGCTCGGCGTCGGCGAGTTGTACGCGCCCGATTCGCGCGCGCTATGCATTGCGTTGTGGCCGCAGGCTCGGGCGGCGCGCGTGATCGCGCAAAGCGGCCGGGCCGCACTGACGTTCGTCTGCGACGAGGCGTTCTATCAGGTGCAATTGCGTTTGACGCCACTAACAGCCGTGACAGGCGATGACAGCGGCCTCGTCTACCTCATCGGCTCGATCGACACGGGGGAGGCGCAAAGCGTGCGTTATGCGCGCCTGACAAGCGGCATTACGTTTGAACTGGAAAGGGAAGGGAAGGCGGTGCTCGATCGATGGGAACGGCAGATCGAGCACCTGAAGCAAGCTGCCGCCGGGGCTAGCCGTTAGTCTGCTGAGACTACAGCTAGCGGGCAGGCAGCGCTTAAAGCTCAACGGCCGCGTTGGCCGCTGCGCGTCGGTTGGCCGCCACGCGGCGCATCGTTGCGCGGCTTTGCGCCACCCAGCAAAGCACCCGGATTGCCGCCTTGCGGCTTTGCGGCCTGTGGCTTGCGCGGTGCATGTTGCGCAGCGCTGCCTTCGTGCGCGGCTGCACGCGGCTGACCGTCATGACGCTGGCCGTCGCGACGCGGCTGGCCGCCGTTGCCGGCCGGCTTCGCGCCTTGTGGCTTCGGCTGCTGCTGACCATTCGCCGGACGCTGACCCGAACGTTGTGCCGGTTTCGCGGAAGACGGCGCACCATCGCGGCGGCCGCTTTCCCGCTGGCCACCCTCGCGCTTCGGCGCACCTTGACTCTGACGCGGCGCACGTCCACCGCCGCCTCCACCACCACCTTGACCACGGCGCAGAATCGGCTCCGGCTTGGCAGTCGGATCCGGTTCGAAACCGGCAATCACTTCCTGCGGCACCGGACGCTTGATCAGCTTCTCGATGTCCTTGAGCAGCTGCAGTTCGTCGACGCACACCAGCGAGATCGCTTCACCCGTCGCGCCAGCACGACCCGTGCGGCCGATGCGGTGCACGTAATCTTCCGGCACGTTCGGTAGATCGTAGTTGACCACGTGCGGCAGCTGATCGATATCGATGCCGCGTGCGGCGATATCCGTGGCGACCAACACTTGCAGCGTGCCGTCCTTGAACTCGGCGAGCGCGCGCGTACGAGCCGACTGGCTCTTATTGCCGTGAATCGCCAGTGCGCTGATGCTGTCTTTGGCCAGCTGTTCGGCAAGGCGGTTCGCGCCGTGCTTGGTGCGCGTGAACACCAGCACCTGGAACCAGTTGTGTTGCTTGATGAGGTGCGTGAGCAGCTCGCGCTTCTTGTCGCGGTCGACCGGGTGAATCTTCTGCGCGATCGTCTCGGCCGTCGTGTTGCGCCGGGCGACTTCGATCAATGCCGGCGAGTCGAGCAGGTTGTCGGCGAGCGTCTTGATCTCGTCGGAAAAGGTGGCCGAGAACAGCAGGTTCTGACGCTTCGGCGGCAACTTCGCGAGCACGCGCTTGATGTCATGGATGAAGCCCATGTCGAGCATGCGGTCGGCTTCGTCGAGCACGAGAATCTCGAGATGCGACAGATCGATGGTCTTCTGCTGCATGTGGTCGAGCAAGCGGCCCGGTGTGGCGACGACGATGTCCACGCCGCTGCGCAGCGCGCCGATCTGCGGATTGATGCCGACGCCGCCGAACATCACGGTCGACTTCAGTTTCAGGTACTTGCCATAGGCGCGCACGCTTTCTTCGACCTGTGCGGCCAGTTCACGCGTCGGCGTGAGGATCAGCGCGCGCACCACGCGCTTGCCCGAGGCCGTGGTGACAGCGGGCATGGTGTTCAGACGCTGGAGGATTGGCAGCGTGAAGCCGGCGGTCTTGCCGGTGCCGGTCTGCGCGCCGGCCAGCAGATCGCCGCCGTTGAGCACGGCGGGGATTGCCTGGGTCTGGATCGGAGTCGGGGTGGTGTAGCCGAGTTCGTGTACAGCGCGGACCAGCGGTTCGGACAAGCCGAGGGAATCAAAAGACATAAATGCTCTTTGCAATGCAGTTTCGCGAACGGCACCAGACGGCACCAGAAGGGCCCAGGTGGCCCGAATCAGGCCAAAGCGGGCACAAGCACGGCATGAACACGCCCAGTTGGCGCGTTCGAGGCCAAAGCCCAGTTCCGGTCGCAGAGAAATCGGCGGCACGCGGGAAACGCGTGCCGAATGCTTCAACGCGCTATGCAGACACGTTGACTGGCCTTAAGTTGCATTTCGCCGCCGTGGGATGTCACGCGACGTAGCGCGCAACACTGACGAATTGACACAGACTGCCCGCCAGTACGAACAGGTGCCAGATACCATGTCCGTGCCGGATGCGCTCGTCGTTGATGAAGAAGTAGATGCCGGCGCTGTAAATGACCCCGCCGGCCACGAGCCAGGCGGTACCCGCTGCCGGTAAGGCTTGAACCAGCGGGCGGACGGCAACGAGCGCGAGCCATCCCATCAGGACATACAGCACCATCGAAACGCTGCGGGTGCGTCGCCCGAGCGTCAGTTCCTGCACGATGCCGAGAGCGGCAAGCCCCCAGCTTACGCCGAACAGCGACCAGCCCCACGGCCCGCGCAATGTAACAAGCGTGAACGGCGTATAGCTGCCGGCGATCAGCAGGTAGATCGCCGAATGATCGCATTTTTGCAGAACCGCCTTGACGCGCGGGTTGCGCACGCTGTGGTAAAGCGTCGAGATAGCATACAGCACGAACAGCATTCCACCGTAGACACTGAAACTCACCACCTTGTACGCGTCCCCGTCGAGCGCGCCCATCGTCACGAGCGCAGCAAGCCCCGCCACCGACAGCACGGCGCCGACGAGGTGGGTGATGCTATTGAAACGCTCTCCGACATGCACGACTCTTTCCTCCTACGCGGTTTCATCAGGGTTAATCCCCACATGATACCGGTCCTGAAAAAACGAAGGGCGCGGCCGCGTTATTAGCAGGCCGCGCCCCAGGTGCTTCTAACGCTGCTTAGTCGAGCGGCGCCGAACGCAGATCAGACACTTGCTGCGGCGACACAGCCGTACCGTGGTTGCCCCAGGACATACGAATGTACGTCACGACGGCAGCCACTTCCGTGTTCGACAGCGCTTGCGCGAACGGCGGCATGCCGTACGGATGCGGGTTGCCGTCCGTGCTCGGCGGATAACCGCCGTTCAACACCATACGGATCGGGTTGACTGCCGACGGCATCTGGATCGACTGATTGTTGGCGAGCGGCGGGAAGGACGGCGGCATGCCGAGGCCGTTCTCCGCGTGGCACTTCGCGCAATTGTCAGCGTAGATCTTTTGGCCTTGCTTCAACAGTTCGCCACCGAACTTTTCCGAAGTTTCGAGCTGCAGCGGTTCCGGTGCTTCGCTCTTCTGCGGAATGGTCTTCAGGTACGTGGCCATCGCGTTGATGTCTTCGTCCGACATGTACTGCAGGCTGTTGTGAACCACTTCAGCCATCGGACCGAACACCGCGCCGCGGTTCGACACACCGGTCTTCAGCAGATCGGCGATGTCTTTGGTTTCCCAGTCGCCGAGACCGGCTTCCTTGTTCGACGTCAGTGACGGTGCGTACCAGTTCTGCAGCGGGATCAGGCCGCCGGCGAACGCCGCCGAGCTGACCGGGCCGCCCATTGCGTTGATCGACGTGTGGCACATGCCGCAGTGGCCGAGGCCTTCGATCAGATACGCGCCACGGTTCCATTCGACCGACTTGGTCGGATCAGCCTTGTACTCGCCTTCGCGGAAGAACAGCGTACGCCAGCCGATCAGCATGTTGCGCTGGTTGAACGGGAATTTCAGTTCGTGCGGACGGCTCGGCACATTGACCGGCGTGACCGAGCGCATATACGCGTAGATCGCGTCCGAGTCGGCGCGGGTGACCTTCGTGTAGCTCGTGAACGGGAAACCCGGGTACAGCAGGCTGCCGTCTTTCGAACGGCCCGTGTGCATCGCGCGGTAGAAGTCGTCCTGCGTCCACTTGCCGATACCGTACTGGTCGTCAGGCGTGATGTTCGGCGTGAACATCGTGCCGAACGGCGTGGCCATGGGCAGGCCGCCGGCGAACTGCTTGCCGCCGCGGACCGTGTGGCAGGCGATACAGTCGCCGGCGCGGGCGAGGTATTCGCCCTTCTTGATCAGTGCGGCCTGGTCGGCGGGCGTTGCCGCCATGGCCGTGCCGTTATGCAGATTGTCGCCACCCGACCACAGGACGGGAACGAGTGCGGCAGCCGCAACGACGACGACTGCCGAGAGGGCGAACAAAGACTTGCGTTTCATTTGAGTGTCTCTCCCGGTGCCTTATTGCGGTTCGCTGCCGCAGGCAAGCGGAGTCTTCATCGAGCGGGCCGGAGCCGGCACGGGGTTTTGTGGGGCCGTTTGCGTGGCAAGCCATGAAGCGACGGCGTTCACGTCGTCATCGGTCAGACGGGTGGCGATGGTGTGCATGCAATCAGGTGCGATGGCATGACGTGAGCCCGAACGCCATGCGCCCAACTGCGCGCTGATGTAGTCCGAATGCAGACCGACCAGACCCGGGATAGCGGGTTCCATGCCGGTCAGCGCCTTGCCGTGGCAAGCCGCGCAGGCCGGAATCTGTTTGGATGCGTCGCCGTTCAGCACGATCTGCTGGCCGCGCGCAACGATAGCCGCCGACACGGTCGGCTTGGCCGGCGTGGGGTACGGCGGCCGTTGCTGCGAGAAGTACGTGGCGATCTGATGAAGGTAGTCGTCCGAGAGATACGTGACGAGGTAGTTCATGGGCGGATACTTGCGGCGCCCTTCGCGGAAGTTCTGCAACTGGTTGTACAGATAGTCTGCCGGCTTGCCCGCCAGACGCGGGAAGTAGTCGTTGTCGGTACCTTGGCCATGCGAGCCGTGACAGGCCGTGCAACCTTGCACGCGCGCTTCCATCGTATCGGGGGCCTTCGGTTGAGTCTGCGCTTTCGCAGCGCTATAGACACCCGCGGAGCCGATCAGCAGAAGGGCGAGCAGCGGGCGGAAAATGCGTCTTGAAGACACGCGTAACTCCATCAAAATCGGGGACCTGACCGAACTTCGAGCGGCTCGGTGTGAAAGGCAGCCGGCGCTGCGGCGACGCAGCATTCTATCATTGAAGGCTGATGGCGACTATTTGTCAGGTAGGAGAAGGTTCCCTTTGTCACGCTAATGCGACAGTTTGCCGCGTACAACCGCGAGTGCAGGCTGGTCTGCCGTCTCCAATTTGTGTGCGCGGTCACTGGCGCAAGTATCGTTCTTGCCGGCTTGTATAACAAACCAGGTTGAACCGACGCGCGCGCGGACCATCGAAGCGTACACTTCCGGGCGCGCCGGCATCGGTCCGACGCGGACGCCCCCGGCTCAACGCCTACCGTTTTACTTTCCATAAGCTATCGGTCTTACATGAAGCTATTCAATTTTTCCCGTTCGGCGCTGCATGCGTTGACGTTCGGCGCCGCGGCCCTGTTCATGACGTCCACGGCTTTCGCGCATGCGCATCTGGTGTCGAGCGAGCCGGCGGCGAACGCCGAAGTGAGCGCTCCCACGGAAGTGACGATCCATTTCACCGAGCCGCTCGAGCCGGCTTTCAGCAGGATCGAACTGAACGACGCAAGCGGCAAGCCCGCCGCGCCGGCAGCGTCGCAAGTCGACAAAAGTGATGCGAAGGTGATGCACCTGGCGTTGCCGCAGTTGACGGCCGGCCGCTACGGCGTGCACTGGATCGCGGTTGCCACTGACGGCCACCGTACTCAAGGCAACTTCGCGTTCGTCGTCCAATGAACATCGACGGACTGTGGATCGGGCAGGTCGCCATGGCCGCGCTCATGAACGTCGCGTTTGCGTTTGCCGTCGGTTCGGCGTTGCTCGGCGCGTGGCTTGCCAAGGACGCGAAGGCCAAGATCGCACCGGCGCGGCCCGCCTGGTTGCGCGCGCAACGGTCGATGCTGACGGCCACTGTCGTGCTGGTGCTCGCGGACCTCGGCTGGCTGCTGTACCAGGCAGCGTCGATGAGCGGCGTCGCGTTGCCGTCCGCGATCGGCGTGGTGCCGACTGTATTGACGCAAACCCATGTCGGCTACGGCTGGAGCGTGGCCTTCGCCGGCGCGCTGGTGTTGCTGGGCACGGCCATGGCGAGTCATACGGGCATGCTGCGCAATGCGCTGCTGTGGCTCGCGGTGATCGCGATCGCAGCGGGCAAGGCGTCGCTCGGGCATGCGGCCGATGCCGGCCCGACCTCGGCGGCGATCGGCATGCAGACGCTGCATGTGCTGGTCACGAGCGTGTGGGGCGGGCTGGCCATGGCAGCGGGGCTCTCGGTATTGCCCGCGCTCGGCACGTCGACCGCGCGTGGGATGCTGATCCGCACGGCGACGCAGGTGTCGCACGTATCGATGGTGGCGGTCGGGCTGGTGCTGCTCACTGGCGTCTTCAATGCCGTGCGCGGCTCGGGCGGCTCGTTCGAAGCGATCGAGATGAGCACCTGGGGCCATGTGCTGACGCTGAAGCTTGCGCTGGTCGCGCTTGCGCTGGTGCTCGGCGGGCTCAACCGCTTCTCGGCGCTGCCGCGTTTGCGCCGCACGGCCTCGACGATGGACGCGCACACCTTCGTCAACGTGCTGTATCTGGAAGCACTGGCGATGATCGGCGTGTTCGTCGCGGCTGCCGTGTTATCGCACAGTGTGCCGGCGTTCGCCGCGCTGGGTTGAGCTGGCGTCAGGAAAGGTCGGGCGCGCGGATCACAGTGCGCGCCGCCGTTGCTTCATCCATGCAACATAAAAAAGCGCCGCACAGCAAAAGCGTGCGGCGCAATACACACGGTCGCCCGGCGGTGGCCGGCTGATCCGTTACTGCCCTCTAGGCGGCGAGCGCGTTGTCCGCCCGTTCAAGCGTCTCTTCCGGAAACATCTCCTGCTGCGGTTCGCCGTCGTCGCCAAACCACTGGCAGATCAACCAGTAGCCAGGCGCAAACAGCACGGGCCCGGTCCAGCTGACGGTCATCGGGCGTCCGCCGGACCTGAGCGTCACGACGTCGCCGGCGCGGTAGGCAGGTTTTGAAGCGCTCGCAGATCTCTTTCCCAGTCGCATGGCGTGCTTCCGCTGAGTGAAACCGATTATTCGAGGCCGAGCCGATGTCCGAGAATCGGCGCACAGAACAGCGCGATCGCGCAGCCCGCTGCCTTGCCTTCCAGCTCCGCGCCCGCGGCGCGTGCGCCGTACATATGCGTCAACAGGTCGAAGAGCTGCGGCACGCAGTACAGCACCGCGGCGGCGATAAAGCATTTTTCGACTACCGAGATGCGCCAGCCGCGTTCATAAGCCAGCATCGCGCCGATGATGCGAAGCACGCCGAACACCACCAGCGCGCCGACGGCGGCCTGTTCGCGAAGCAGATAGTCTGGAAGGAACTCGCCCATGATGTTTCCCTGATGCATTGGTCGTTTGAATGCATTTGAGCAAGGAGTGGGCCATGCGTATGTCGGGTGCCGAACAAATAGCGTGAAAGCCTTTATGGATAAGGCTTTGCGCGATGCGGTGCGAACGCTTCGAGGCCCGGAAAGCGCGCTTTCAGGCCGTTCCGGTCCGTGATGTTACGTAACTGCGACGGCGTGGCGTCACGCTCCCGTAACGTGCGTACCCTCTTGCCGGTCTTCTGCCGGCGCCACGGGCCGTGCAAAAACAGAAACGCCGCCCGCAGGCGGCGTTCAACTACGTCATTACCATTCGGCGACGCTGCCATCCTCGTGGCGCCAGACGGGATTGCGCCAGCGATGGCCGACCTTCGCCATCTCGCGGACCTTCTCTTCATTCACTTCGATACCGAGGCCCGGGCCTTGCGGAATCGACACGAAACCGTCTTCGTATTTGAAGACTTCGGGGTTCTTGATGTAATCGAGCAGGTCATTGCCTTGGTTGTAGTGAATGCCCAGGCTCTGTTCCTGGATGAACGCGTTGTAGCTGACCGCATCGATCTGCAGACAGGTGGCTAGCGCGATCGGACCGAGCGGGCAGTGCAGCGCGAGCGCGACGTCGTACGCTTCGGCCATCGACGCGATCTTGCGGCACTCGGTAATCCCACCCGCGTGCGACGCGTCCGGCTGGATGATATCGACATAGCCGCCCGACAGGATGTGCTTGAAGTCCCAGCGCGAATACAGACGTTCGCCCAAAGCGATCGGCGTATTGGTCTGATTGACGATGTCGCGCAAGGCTTCCGCGTTTTCCGACAGCACCGGCTCTTCGATAAAGAGCAGCTTGTACGGGTCGAGTTCTTTGGCCAGCACCTTTGCCATGGGCTTGTGCACGCGGCCGTGAAAGTCCACGCCGATGCCGATGTTCGGCCCGACCGCTTCGCGCACAGCGGCGACGTTGTTGATGACGCCTTGCACCTTGTCGAAGGTATCGATGATCTGCAATTCTTCCGAGCCGTTCATCTTCACGGCCTTGAAGCCGCGTTCGACCACGGCGCGTGCGTTGTTCGCGACGTCGCTCGGACGGTCGCCGCCGATCCACGAATACACCTTGATCCTGTCGCGCACCTGGCCGCCCAGCAGCGCATGAATCGGCACGCCATGATGCTTGCCCTTGATGTCCCACAGCGCCTGGTCGACGCCGGCGATCGCGCTCATGGTGATCGGGCCGCCGCGGTAGAAGCCTGAGCGATACATCACCTGCCAGTGGTCTTCGATCAGCAGCGGGTCTTTGCCGATCAGATAGTCGGACAGTTCCTCGACGGCGGCCGCCACGGTATGCGCACGGCCTTCCACTACCGGCTCGCCCCAGCCGACGATGCCTTCGTCCGTTTCGATCTTGAGGAAGCACCAACGTGGCGGAACGATGAAGGTTTCGAGCTTGGTGATTTTCATGGTGGTTCCATGCGAAATATTTCGAGGATTCACATGCTACAACAAAAGCGCAGTTAAGTAGTATTAATAGTACTATTGGCCAAATAGTGGCCCGCGTTCGTCGGAAGGCCAGAGGCGGCGAATCGTGGCCGAGGCAGCGCCGAGACAAGCGCTGAAACAGCGCCGAACCAGTGGGTCCGCCGGTTGAGATGCTGGATAATCGCGGTCGCGTTGCGGGCTCAGGTCCGATATCAACAGTGCCGCAAGGCTGTCGGGAGAAAACTATTCAGCACGATCTGCATGGGCGCGTTACCCGTCTACTGGCGACCGCGATTCTGCGCGGCGACTACGCGCCCGACTCGATCCTGCCGCGCGAGGCGGAGTTGATGGACACCTTCGGCGTAAGCCGCACGGTGTTGCGCGAGGCGCTGCGCACGCTGACGTCGAAAGGGCTGATCGAATCGCGTCCGCGCATAGGCACGCGGGTGCGGCCAAAAATCGCGTGGAATCTGCTCGATGTCGATGTGCTCGACTGGTACTCGCGCGTTGCCGAGCCGATGGCGTTCGCGCTCAAGCTGCAAGAGATGCGCGAGATGATCGAGCCGTACGCGGCGGGTCTGGCGGCGGCCTCGCACACGGACGACACCTTCAACGCGTTGGAGGCCGCGCATGCGTCGATGGTCGGGGCACGCAACGTCGATGAATGGGTGCGGGCCGATCTGCAGTTTCATTTGAGCGTGCTGACGGCATGCAGCAACGAATTGCTGATTCCGCTCGGCACGCTGATCGAGCGCACGCTCGAAGCGCAACTACGTCTGAATGCAAAACGCGCGGATGTGTTCAACGCGTCGCTGGCCGAGCACACGGCGGTATTCGAAGCGATCCGCGAGCGCGATGCGGCGGCGGCGCGAGAGGCGATGGCGGGGTTGCTGGGCGTGACGCGCGGCAGGATCGAAGGGTGAGCGTGGCGCGAATGCGCCGGCGCTCCCGTTTGATCCCAGTCATCGTGCTCAATCCATCGCCGCATGCGCAACCGACGCATCCGGCGCGTGGCGCGCCGGACGGATCAACAGCAGCAACGGAATCACGAGCAGCGTCGCCATGAACATCAACTTGAAGTCGTTCAGATAGGCGATCATCGACGCCTGCTGTGTAATCGACGCGTTCAGCGCCGCCATGTCGTAATTCGAGCCGCTGTTGAGCATCGGCTGGATCGCCGGATTGAACGGCGTGATATTCGCAACGAGGTCCGCATGTGAGACCTGCGTATTGCGCGTCATCAGCGTCTGCACGATCGAAATGCCGATACTGCTGCCGATATTGCGCATCAGGCTGTACGTGGCGGTGCCGTCCGCGCGCAACTCGGGCGTGAGCGTCGAGAAGGTCAACGCGCTCAGCGGCACGAACACGAGGCCGAGACCAAAGCCCTGGATCACGCCGGGCCAGACAATGTCCGACGCCGACAGCACGATCGTGTAATGCATCATCTGCCATAGCGCGAATGCGGAGATCAGAAAGCCGGCGAGCAGTAGAAGCCGCGCATCGACCCGCTTCAATAACCGCCCGGCGAACAGCATCGCGACCATGGTTCCCGCGCCGCTCGGCGCCGTGACGAGGCCCGTGGTCGCGACCGGATAGTTCATCAGGTTTTGCAGCATCGGCGGCAGCAACGCGCGCGTCGCATACATCACCGCGCCGATCACGAAGATAAAGAACGTGCCGGTGGCGAAGTTCGGGTCCTTCAGCAATTCGTATTTGAAGAACGATTTCTTGCCGACCGTCGCGGTATGCACGAGGAAGAACGCGAAGCTGATTGCCGCGACGAGCGCCTCGATCACAATCTCATGCGAGCCGAACCAGTCGAGCTGCTCGCCGCGGTCGAGCATGGCCTGCAGTGCGCCGATGGCGAGACCCAGCGTGGCAAAGCCAAACGCGTCGAATTTCGCGTCGTGCTTCGGTTCGCGCGCGGGCAGGAAGGTTGCCACGCCGAACAGTGCGAACGCACCGATCGGCACGTTGATGAAAAACACCCAGCGCCAGTTGTAGCTATCGGTGAGCCAGCCGCCAAGCGTCGGCCCGAGAATCGGCCCGACCATCACGCCCATACCCCACACCGCCATCGCCTGGCCCTGCTTTTCGCGCGGATTGATGTCGAGCAGGATCGACTGCGACAGCGGCACCAGCGAGGCTCCGAAAATTCCCTGCAGCAAACGTGACGCAACGATCTGCGTCAGCGTCTCCGACAATCCGCACAGCGCCGAGGCCACCGTGAAGCCACCGATCGAGAAGATCAGCAGCCGCTTGACGCTCAGCCGGTCGGACAGCCAGCCGGTCAGCGGCGTGGCGATCGCCGCCGCGACAATATACGAAGTCAGCACCCAGGTGATCTCATCCTGCGACGCGGACAGCGTACCCTGCATGTGCGGCAACGCGACGTTGGCAATGGTGCTGTCGAGCGTCTGGATCAGCGTCGCGAGCATGATCGAGACGGTGATCATCGGCCGGTTGAGCGGGGCGGCGGCGCTCGTCGGCGGGGAGTCGGAGGACATGTGGAAGCGGATCTTCGATATAGTAAGCATGCTTAGTATATCGGCTGCAAGCGCACGCGCCCACCAGGAATTATGCGGAGCCTGAATTGCGCGCATCCCGAACCCATTCGGCACCCATCCCGCGCCCGCCCCGATGATGACAAACGAAAGCCTTTCGTATAATCCGCGCATGAACACCCAACTCGAAGAACGCTTCGGCTTTCTGATTTCCGACGTCGGCCGCCTGACAGGCAAGCGTTTCGACGATCTCGCGAAGTCATCGGTCGATCTGACGCGCGCGCAGTGCCGCGTGCTGGCCAATCTCGCCCATTACGGCGACATCAATCAGGCGCGGCTCGCGGATCTGCTCGAAGTCGCGCCGATTTCGGCGGGACGTCTGCTGGACCGGATGGAGGAGGGCGGCTGGATTGAGCGCACGGCCAATCCGCAGGATCGCCGAGAGCGGCAGGTACGTATGACGCCAAAGGCCGAGCGCACGCTCGGCAAGGCCCGCAGAGTGGGCGACGAAGTCGCGCTCGAAGCGCTGAACGGTTTTACCGACGAAGAAGCGAAGCAACTGATCGCGCTGCTGCAAAGGGTGCGCGGTAATCTCAGCCGCCTCGTGGACCGCTGAAGCCGCCGAACTCCCGCTGATGTCAGTGCTTACCCGTGGTTGCGGCGTTGTACCACGCTGAAGTCCGTCCTTGACCTGCCAGGATCCATAGGCAGCGTGTCTGTCGATCGTTCACTCTGCCGTTCCTCTTGATCAGGTGTTATTGCCGCTCAGCCGGGACGTTCAGTCACCCGAAGCTGTCGTGCGCGATGCGGACGGCTGCAAGCCGACCGACCAGGTCGGGGGAGAGGCACGAATGAAAACAATCTCGACAAAAACGACGTCGATCATCTTCGCCGCTGCCTTGGCCGGCTGCGGTGGCGGTAGTGGGGAAGATGACCTGACACCGGACCAGAAACGCGCTTCGGCACTGAAACCGTACTTTGACCAACGGGTGGGTTGGCACGCGTGTGACAAGACCGGCTTGCCTTCGGCTTACGAGAAAATCGCGGAGTCGCCGCGCTTTCGGTGCGCGGATCTTCGCGCGCCGATGGACTGGCGAGACCCTGCCAAAGGCGAGATAACGATCGCAGTCACGCGGCTTGCCGTGAAGGATCCGGCGATGCACATTGGTTCGCTGCTTTTCAATCCTGGCGGGCCGGGCGGAGACGGCCGCCTGGCAAACCTCACGTTCTATGGCGAACTGGTTGGCGCGGATCCGACTGTTTCCGAATCTGAACGACAACTGCTCGACGCGTACGATCTGATTGGTTTTTCACCGCGGGGAATCGGTTCAAGCACGCAATTGACCTGCGGTTCGAACGAGCGTCTCAGTACGACTTGGTGGGGCGGCGATGCCACTGCATCGACGGTCGACGCGTTGCTGCGCAATGCCGAACTCAAATCGAAGGCGTGCCAGAACAACCCGCTCACCCCCTATATCAATACCGATCAGATTGCCCGGGACATGGATCTGATTCGGGCAATATCCGGTGACGCCAAACTCAATTACATGGGCCACTCGTATGGCACATGGCTCGGCGCGTGGTATGCAGGACTATTTCCCGAGCGCACCGGAAGAATGGTGTTGAGCGCCAATCTGGATTTCTCCGCGCATACCATGGCCGAGGCCGGTACCTTGCAGCAGCCGCCAGCGATCCAGCGAATCGCTGACGAGATAATTGGGCCCTACGCAGCACGCCATGATGCGCATTTCAATCTTGGCAGTAACCCGGCGGCGACACTGCAGCTATTTGCGGCGTTGCCGCCCAAGCTGCGGGCAGCGGCTTCGTTCGCACTCGATCAATCGCGAGTATTTTCCGCCTCGGGCTACATCGATGAGGGGGCGTCTGTGTTCGTCGCGGCGAAAGGTGTCCAGCAGATACTCGAGCAGAACCCCGGTAGTACGCAGGATCAGGTTCTCGCACTTGCCAGGAGTCACGTGTTTTCGCGCCATGGGCTCGCAAACCAGATGGCACTCGAGATCGCAACGACGACTGTCATCCCGAAGTACTTTGAAGCTGCCCACCCGGCCCTTTTCGAAGACGACGCGCTGCATATGACGCCCGAGGCGGCCGTGGATCTGGCGGTCATGTGTAACGACACGCCTGCGTTGAGCACGAGCAGGCAACTATGGATCGACAAGCACCGGGAATATGCGCAGCGATATCCGCTGGGCAGTGGCCAGCTGGGTGGTAGCGTGCTCAATTTCAGTTGCCTGTTCTGGAAACCATCGCAAGCGGCGGTGATCAAGCCGGGCATTGATGCGGTGGCGCGCGCGCCATCGATCCTTATGATCCAGGCGCAATTCGACGGCTTCACGGCTGACGAGGGCGCGCTGCGCATGTTCGACAGACTCCCGAATGCGAGCTTGCTCTACATGAAAGGCGAGCATTCACATCGCGGTTATCCGTCCGGCAACCCGTGTGTGGACGAGCCGGTTACACGCTACTTGCTGACCGGCACACTGCCGCCTCGCCGTGTGGACTGCGAGAACATCAGGCAGCTATGGCTCGATGCCGGGAACGAGTTGGAGCCGGTCTGACCGACAGCCGTGTTGCACGGGCGTGAGCAGCGCAAGTGGCTGAATCTGTTGACGGTTACTGTCCATTGAACCGGGCGCGCTCGCGAGTGAGCGGGCCGCCGCCGGTTATCGCGAGCGAGCGGCTACTTGGCCTCGGAGGCCGCAACCGCACCGGACGGCTGGACCAGCTCGAAGCAGGCGGCCGACGGTTTTGATTTGGAATCGGGTTGCTGCGGGTCGATGCATTTGAACGCGCTCTGATCGCGTTGAACAAAGATCGTATCGGCCGCGCCGGCGTTGCCGTGAGCCTCATTCACGACAGCAACGATCTTGTAGCCGTCCTGCAGCAAGGTCGAAAGCGTAATTGGACTGGTGCGCCACTGACTGTCGGGAGGCGTTTGGGCGGCGGCGGTGAGCGGTGATGCGCCAACCAGAAGGACGATGGATGCGGTGGCTACGGCAAGCGTGGCAGTGCGGAACGTCATCAAGAAACCTCCTTGAAGTTGCTGTTTGGAAAGCCAAAACAAAAAAGCCGCTGACCTTGTGGATCAGCGGCTTTTTTTGCAATCGGATGGCGAAGCCGAGACCTATGTTATCACGGCCCTCCGTCTGGTTCGTAGAGCAGCAAGAATGCTTCGGTCGTGGCTCACTGCGCGCCCGCGGCGCGCGCAGGCGAATATCGAACGAGTTCGTAGCGGGTCGCTGTCGGGGCCTCGTTCTTGTTGTTGGGGACGTCTTCATACTCCTGCTTGACGACGCGCCCCACGGCTGGCGCATACCAATCCGTTTCGTGAGCGTGGCCGGCGCCTGTCGATACCGACGCACCGGCCCATGCGATCGTGCTCTCGATGCGAAACGCGTCAAACGTCCCAGCAGCGGTCTGGACGCGCTCGATCGCGACGACCTTGGCGCTGCGATCGTCGTTGGCGGTCCAATTGCCGCTGGTGTAGGTGTACTGAGCCTCCCAGCTTTTGCCCACGTAGAGCGGGAAGCGCAACATCTCGTTGCTGGGCGAATACACGGCTTGCGGCGCCCGGACAACGTTCGCGTTGGCATCGAGCTCGCCTCGGCCCACGGAGCCCTTGACGACCACGCCCAATTCAGCGAGGCCGTCCGCTACGCTCACCACCCGCTGCGTGTATCCACCGGTTTTCGAGGGGTCGAGCTCGTTGACGAATGAGAACTCCCACTCTTGCCCGACCTGGAATGACGGGGCCTGCACCTGTGTCAACGGCACGGCGACAGGCACGGGAAGGGATGCGCCACCGGCCGACGCGGCGGATGCTGCGATCACGGCAGACGCGGCAAGGGTCGAGAGCGGCATCGGGGCCCCGGCCAATCAATGGAGGATGGTGGGCAGGCTGCTGCCGGTCCCGGCGGGCAATTGCCGCGCCTGCACCGCCGCCGACGAAGCGGTCGTGAACGACCAGTTGACCGAGAACGGCGTCGCCGTCGGGATGCTAGTGTTGGTCAGCGAGCCTGTAACCGTCACCTTATACGTCGCGTTGGCGGCCAGCGGCTTGAACGGCACGCACATCGCGAGGCGCGTCGCTTCGGCGTTGTTCGTGTTGTCCAGTTCCAGGCACGGCACTGCATTGCCAGACGCGTCCGCGATCAGGAAATTGATGTTCGAGAACGCGCCGTTGCCCGACGCGCTCAGCGTGACCGGATAGCCGACGGTCTGGCCGATATACGACGGCGCGCTCGCCATGGGATTCGGCGACTCGTTGGCGATCCACGACGGCTTGACGTTGGTTTGTCCCTGATACGGATAGGCGACGAGCTTGTAGTCAGGCGTCGAGGCGACGTAATCCACAAAGTCGGCCACGAGGGTCGAATATTTCGTCGGGTCGGTGTTCGTCGCGCCTTGGCCGATGCCCACGCCTGACGTATCGAACAGGAAGATCGCGCGGTGAAATGGCGCATCGAACAGCGCGTCGATCGCCTGGGTGGATGAGACGAACGGGCCTCCGATGCCTGCGGCGATTTCACCGACGGCGTTGGTCGTGTAGCCGGCCGCCTTGACGCGGTCCGTTGGGGCGTTGCCCGTGTAACCGGGCAGGCCGGCCGTTTCATAGTGGCCGACGTCCATGTTGTCCTGCATGTAGATCGCGTGGTTTTGCGCTGCCGTGTTGACGGCGGTGATGCTTTTGAGCGGCGGAAGTCCAAGCTGCGCGCGCTTGTTGTTGGTGTAGGCGAACGAGTCGGCAATTACGTCGCCGGTCAAGGTCGGCGATCCTGCGGCCGTGCCGGTTGCGGCAACAAGCGAGATCGGCGGCGTTGACTGTTGCGACGTGTTGGGCTGCGCTGCCGGGTTGGACGAAGAGCCTCCGCCGCCGCACGCCGTCAATGCTGCGGCGATCATGGACGAAGCGACGATCGCGGTTGCTTTTGCCGGTGTTTTGATCTTCATGTTGAACCCCGATGTATCTGTTTTATGTTTATTCCGGCGCCCATTCAGTGTGGCGCCCGGCACAGCCGAATCATCCGGCACGGCGGTTTTTGTTGCCTCTCATTCTGTCCGCGTTTTTCAATCATTTTGTCCGATGCTGCATTTTTGTCTATTGAATTAATCTGAAGGACCGGTTCGCGATTAATATTTCGGCAAAACGCAAGAGAGACCACGAGATGCCGAAGCCGTTGAAATTTGACAGCGTCCAGATGAACCGACGCGATGGCGAGGAGCTATGGCGGGAGGCGTTGCGGCCCATGTATGAACTGGAGCGCTCGAAGAGCGAATTCAGCGCCAGGATTGAAACGTGGGACCTGGGTGGGGCGATGCTTTTAACCCGGCATTGCGCGCGAGACGAGGTCCAGTTTCAGAGAACGCGCCGGCGCATCGCGACGTCGGGCGTCGATCAATATCTCATCCATTGTCTTCTTGGCGGCCAGCTCCTGTCCGAGTCCGCGGACGGCCAGCAGCGCGTGGCGGTCAACTCGATAGCGGTGCGCGACATGTCCGTGGAGAACATCGGATTCGCGAGGGATGCGCCCATGCTGACGCTCAGCATTCCGCGCGCGGCGCTGGACAGGCTCATGCCGGCGGGCGCGCGGTTGCATGGCGTGACGTTCGAAGCGGGAGATCCGGTGGGTACGCTCGTCGCGTCGCACATGGTGTCGCTCGCGGGCGTCCTGACCGACATGAGCGTTGAACATTCACGCGTTGCGGCTGAGGCGACGCTCGGCTTGCTGGCCGCTTGCCTGTTGCCCCAGGCCAGGACGGACTCGACGAAAGACGATCCGCGCCTCGCGCCCATGCTCAGGACGCACGCGCTTTCGCACATCGAGCGTCACTTGCTCGATCCGGCTCTCGACGCTGACAGCCTTTGCAAAACGCTCAAAGTGTCGCGGACGGTCCTTTATGGGTTGTTTAGCGATGTCGGTGGCGTCGCGCGTCTGGTTCGGGGAAAACGCCTCGACGAGGCGATGCGCCGCCTCAGCGATCCACGGCGAGCGCGCGAACGGATCGGCGAAATTGCCTATGCCGTGGGCTTTTCGAGCGAATCGACGTTCAATCGGGCGTTTCGCGAGCGGTTTGGTTGTTCACCGTCCGAAGCGCGCGGCGAAGCCGAGGCGCCGGCTGCAGCTTCCAAGGACGATTCCGCCGAGGCGCTTGTGGCGAAATACGAGGCAGTGGTGCGCAATTTACAAGGGTGAAGGCGATATAAGGACGAACGCGAGGGCCTAAGGGTTCGAGCCTGTCGGAAGCGCTCGGTGGGCATCGATTCTTTGTTCTCGCGGCAACGGACTGGCGGAGGGATTGCGCGGCCGAAGTGGTTGCGATGCAGGCGCAGCACGTTGCGTGTGGGCGACGGACCCACAAGCACTCTCACCACGCAGAAAACAAAAAAGCCGCTGACCTTGTGGGGGCAGCGGCTTTTTCTTGCAACTGGTGGCGAATCAGGGACTCGAACCCCGGACCTGCGGATTATGATTCCGTCGCTCTAACCAACTGAGCTAATTCGCCGAAAGAAGCGAGATTATGAGGATAGGGCCGGGGGCTGTCAACCCCCGTTGCACAACTTTTTTAAATTGCCCATCCGTCAGGCGTTTCAGTCCTTCGCGTAAATATCCGAGTCCTTGGTTTCCTTGACGAACAGCATGCCGATCACGAAGGTGGCGACCGCGATCACGATTGGATACCACAGTCCCGAGTAGATGTTGCCCTTGGCCGCCACGATCGCGAACGCAGTGGCCGGCAGGAAGCCGCCGAACCAGCCATTACCGATGTGATACGGCAGCGACATCGACGTATAGCGGATGCGAGTCGGGAACATCTCCACCAGCATTGCCGCAATCGGCCCATAGACCATCGTCACGTAGATCATCATGATCGTCAGGATCACCACGCTCATCGGCCAGTTGATCTGCGACGGATCGGCCTTCGGCGGATAGCCGGCAGTCTTCAGCGTCGTGGCCAGGGTCTTGTCGAACACCTTGCCCTGGTCTTTCGCGTCGGCGGCCTTGCCGTCATACGTGTTGATCACCGTATCGCCGACCTTGATCTCCGCCAGCGTGCCTGCCGGCGCCGCGACGTTCTCGTAGTTCAAGCCGGCTTTCGAGAGCGCGCTCTTGGCGATGTCGCAGGAACTCGTGAACTTCGAGGTGCCGACTGGATTGAACTGGAACGAGCACTCGTCCGGATTGGCGATCACGACGATCGGCGCCTTCGCGCTCGCGGCTTCCAGCGCCGGGTTGGCGTAGTGAGTCAGTGCCTTGAACAGCGGGAAATACGTGCACGCGGCGATCAGCAGGCCGGCCATGATGATCGGCTTGCGGCCGATACGATCCGACAGCGAGCCGAAGAAAAGGAAGAACGGCGTGCCGATCAGAAGCGCGATCGCGATCAGGATGTTGGCCGTCGCGCCGTCGACCTTCAGCGTCTGCGTCAGGAAGAACAGCGTGTAGAACTGGCCCGTGTACCAGACCACGGCCTGACCGGCGGTCAGGCCGACCAGCGCGAGAATGACGATCTTCAGGTTCTTCCACTCGGCGAACGCTTCCGTCAGCGGCTTCTTGGAGGTCTTGCCTTCAGCCTTGATGCGCTCGAACACCGGCGATTCATGCAGTTGCAGACGAATCCACACGGACACGGCCAGCAGGATGATCGACGCGACGAACGGAATGCGCCATCCCCAGTCGCCGAACGCGTCTTCGCCCATGGCCGTGCGCACGCCGAGAATAATCAGGAGCGACAGGAACAGACCGAGCGTTGCGGTTGCCTGGATCCACGAGGTATAGAAGCCGCGGCGTCCCGCTGGCGCGTGTTCGGCCACATAGGTGGCAGCGCCGCCGTACTCGCCGCCGAGCGCGAGGCCCTGCAGCATCCGCATCGCGATGAAGAGCACCGGCGATGCTATGCCGATCGACGCATAGCCCGGCAGGAAACCCACCAGGAAGGTCGAGAAGCCCATGATCAGGATCGTGACGAGGAAGGTGTACTTGCGCCCGACCATATCGCCAAGGCGCCCAAACACGATCGCGCCGAACGGCCGCACCGCAAAACCCGCGGCGAAGCTGAGGAGCGTGAAGATGAAGGCCGCCGTCGGATTGACGCCGGAGAAGAAGCTTTTGCTGATGAAGGCCGCGAGCGAACCGGCCAGAAAGAAGTCGTACCACTCGAAAACCGTGCCTAGCGACGATGCGAAGATCACCCGCTTCTCATCGCGCGTCATCGGCACGTGCGAGATTTGCCCGCCAACTGTAGCCATATGTCGTCTCCAATATTGATATGTACACGCGGTCCGCCGGCAAAGGCGTTCCCGTGAAACCGATTATTGGAGTGGAAACTTACGGCGTACTGACGTGGCGGGGTGAAATGGCAGTTCCAGTCGCAGTGGGGAATTTCGATAAAAAACGTCAACCCGCGCACAAATTCTTCTAACGCACGATAACGTATCTCAATATCGCGGCGACCAAGACGCGGATGCTCGCGCGCTTAGGGTAAGTCCCGTACCCGTTCGAGCACCTGCAAGCTGACACGCACGAGCGTTCCGACAAGTCGCGGGGAAGTTTGATAGACGTTATCGTCGATTGTCATCGCCCCGCCGTGCATCGTCGCGATCTCGCGGACGATCGCGAGCCCAAGGCCGCTGCCATCGCCTTCGCGGCCGAGAATCCGGTAAAAACGCTCGACTACCCGCGAGCGCTCGGCCACCGGAATGCCAAGCCCCGTGTCTTCCACTTCGAGATGCACGCGCCGCGCCGTCGCGTCATGTCTGACCCGCACGGTGATCCGGCCGCCAGCCGGCGTGTAGCGGATCGCGTTGTCGATCAGATTCGACAGCATCTCCCGCAGCATGACCGGATTGCCGTCGACTTCGACCGGCTCTTCGGGCGCTTCGTAGCCGAGGTCCATCTGTTTGGCGAGGGCGGCTTGAACCCAGTCGCGCACGGCGCTACGCGCGACTTCCGTCACCTCGACCGGGGTGAAGATCTGGCCCGACATGCGGTTTTCCGCGCGCGCCAAGGCCAGCAGCTGGGTGACCAGACGCGCCGCGTGCTCCGAACTGGTGGCGATCTGTTCGAGCGAGCGGTGGACTTCCGCGGAGGCGTCCTGGCGCAGCGCCAGTTCAGCCTGGGTGCGCAGGCCGGCAAGCGGCGTTTTCATCTGATGCGCGGCGTCGGCGATAAAGCGCTTCTGCAATTCCATGTTCTGTTCGAGACGCGTCAGCAGATCGTTGAACGACGTCACCAGCGGCTCGATTTCCGGCGGCGCGCGGCGGGCTTCGAGCGGCGACAGATCGTCAGGGCGCCGCGCGCGAATATGCGCCTGCAGGGCATGCAGCGGCGCGAGCCCGCGCGACAGGCCGAACCAGACCAGCAGGATCGCCAGCGGCAGGATCACGAACTGCGGCAGGATGACGCCTTTGATGATGTCGTTGGCAAGCTGGCTGCGTTTGTCGAGCGTCTCGGCAACCTGCACCAGCACCGGCTGCGCGCCGGGTGTCTGCGGAAACTCGACGGTCGTATAGGCGACGCGGATATCGTTGCCGCGCAGCATATCGTCACGGAATTCGACGAGACCCGGCGGCGGCCGGTCTTCCTCGTGCGGCAGCGGCATGTCGCGCTCACCGCCCACCAGCTCGCCGCGCGTGCCGAGCACCTGATAGAACACGCTGTCCACGTTATCGGCGCGCAGAAAGTCGCGGGTGGAGTCGGGCAGCGAGAGCTCCGCCACGCCGTTGACCGGATGGATCTGGCGGGCGAGCACATAGGCGTCGGTTTCGAGCGCGCGGTCGAACGGACCGTTGGCGATCGACTTGGCGACCAGGTAGGTGACCGCGAGGCTCATCGGCCAGAGCAGCAGCAGCGGCGCCAGCATCCAGTCGAGAATCTCGCCGAACAGCGAGCGCGGGCGCGCTTCGGCGGCGGCTTCGGTCTCGTCGGGCGGGGCGAACGGATTGGCGTAGCGCTCGTCGCGCGCCTCGTCGAGGTCCGCCGCGTGCGCCGTAGCGCGGTCTGCGCGTGCGGACATGGGCGTGCTCTATTTGTAGTGATGGCTCGCCGGCATCGCTGCCGACGAGGGCGGCTCTGGCTCGGTGGGGCTGCTTGCGCTCATGCTGGCGCTCGTGTTTGGGTTCGCGTTCATGTTCGCGGGCAGGGCGGCTTTTTCAAGGCAATACCCGAGCCCCCGCACGGTGATGATACGCACGCCGCTCGGCTCGATCTTCTTGCGTAGCCGGTGCACATAAACTTCGATCGCGTTATTGCTGACTTCCTCGCCCCATTCGCACAAATGGTCGACGAGTTGCTCCTTCGACACCAGCCGGCCAATCCGTTGCAACAGGACTTCAAGCAAACCGAGTTCGCGTGCCGACAGGTCGATCACCTGCTCGTTGACATAGGCGATCCGGCCGACCTGATCGAACGACAGCGAGCCGTGCCGCACCACGGTCGGGCCGCCGCCCGCGCCGCGCCGGGTCAGCGCGCGCACGCGTGCCTCGAGTTCATTGAGCGCGAAGGGCTTGGCCATGTAATCGTCGGCGCCGAGATCGAGACCCTTGACGCGTTCATCGACGCTGTCCGCCGCCGTGAGAATCAACACCGGCACGGTCGAGTTACGGGCGCGCAGGCGGCGCAGCACCTCGAGCCCCGACATGCGCGGCAGGCCCAGATCGAGGATCAGCAGGTCGAAAGTTTGCATCGAAAGGGCGGTATCAGCCTCGACGCCGCTCTTCACATGATCGACGGCATAGGCCGATTGGCGGAGTGATCGAACCAGACCGTCCGCGAGTATGCTGTCGTCTTCGGCAATCAGAATTCGCATGGTGCGCCAACCTGGCCTTGCCGGCACCGTGGGTTTCCATGGCGCACAGCGGTCTCCGAAAATTATTGTGGGTAGTTGGGCGGCGCGACGGTAAAAATGCGCGTTCGCATGAGAATCGCGCTTGCCAAAACTACTGTTTTTTTATACAGTGTCTGAGTTTCGTGTGCTGTCCTTTCCGAGAGGTTGAACTCGTGGGCTGCACATCTGCCTCAGACGCCGTTCATCATAGCAAAGGACGATTCATGGAAGAAAGCAAGAAAGGCTCGGCTGGACTGACTGCTGAAAAGAGCAAGGCACTCGCTGCCGCGCTTGCGCAGATCGAAAAGCAGTTCGGCAAAGGGTCGGTCATGCGGCTCGGCGCAGGTGAGGTAGTCGAAGACATCCAGGTGGTCTCAACCGGATCACTTGGCCTCGACATCGCGCTGGGCGTCGGCGGTTTGCCGCGTGGCCGTGTGGTCGAAATTTATGGTCCGGAATCGTCCGGTAAAACCACGCTGACGCTGCAAGTCATCGCCGAAATGCAGAAGATCGGTGGCACGGCAGCGTTTATCGACGCGGAACACGCACTGGACATCCAGTACGCGGGCAAGCTCGGTGTGAACGTGAACGACCTGCTGGTTTCGCAGCCGGATACCGGTGAACAGGCGCTTGAAATCGCCGACGCACTGGTGCGCTCGGGCTCGATCGACATGATCGTGATCGACTCGGTCGCGGCACTTGTGCCGAAGGCTGAAATCGAAGGCGAAATGGGCGACTCGCTGCCGGGTCTGCAAGCGCGTCTGATGTCGCAAGCGCTGCGCAAGCTCACCGGTACGATCAAGCGCACGAACTGCCTCGTGATCTTCATCAACCAGATCCGTATGAAGATCGGTGTGATGTTCGGCAACCCGGAAACCACCACGGGTGGTAACGCGCTGAAGTTCTACGCGTCGGTGCGTCTGGACATTCGCCGGATCGGCTCGATCAAGAAGAACGACGAAGTGATCGGCAATGAAACGCGCGTGAAGGTCGTGAAGAACAAGGTGTCGCCACCGTTCCGGGAAGCGATTTTCGACATCCTGTACGGCGAAGGCATTTCGCGTCAGGGTGAAGTCATCGACCTCGGCGTACAGGCGAAGATCGTGGACAAAGCCGGCGCCTGGTATAGCTACAACGGCGAACGGATTGGTCAGGGCAAGGACAACGCGCGCGAATTTTTGCGTGAAAATCCGGACATCGCCCGTGAGATCGAAAATCGTATCCGCGAATCGCTGGGCGTGAATGCCATGGCTGAAGCGGCGACGGGCGTCAGCGCCGAAGTCGCGGGCGAAGAAGAGTAACCCGCACGTGATACGCAAGGGCCGGCCGCTGTCCAACGCTGCCAAAGATGGACGCAACGCGGACGGCCCGTGTGACGGTGACGACGATTCGTTCGAATCGTCGTCATCCTCTTCCTCCGAACCTTCCTCCTCAACTTCCTCGTCGACTTCCAGGTCCACCCGGTCGTTTGGGCGATCGTCGGGAAGCTCATTTGGCGGTTCGTCTGGTCGTTCCTCAGGCAGTTCGTTCGGGCGTTCCTCGAACAGCTCGTTTGGCAGTTCCTCCGGGCGTTCTTCGAACAGTTCGTTCGGCGGCTCGTCTGGCAGTTCGTCTAATAGTTCGTTCGGCAAGTCTTCTGGAAGCTCTTTCGGGCGCTCCACCTCGCGTGCGCCGCGCTATCCGGGCAGCAACGCCGCGTCCCAGCGCTCATCCGCATCCGCCCCCGATCCCTTTGTCGCAGCCGGCGACGCCGATCCGTTCGAGCCATTCGAATCGTTCGACGCGCACGATCGCGCTGCAGGTCGTCGGCCACAATCCGACTCTTCCGCGCAAGATTCCGCGCAAGACGCAACAGACCCGTCCGAAACCACCTATACCCGCTCGCGCCGCACACCCGGCGAGGCGAAGCCCGGGCAGGACGATGCAAAAAAATCCCAACGCCCGGGCCGTTCGCTAAAAGGACGGGCGCTCGGCTATTTGTCCCGGCGTGAATACAGCCGCTCCGAACTGGCGCGCAAGCTGAAACCATTCGTCGAAGAAACCGATTCGCTCGACACCTTGCTCGACACGCTGGAAGCTGAAAACTGGCTGTCCGACTCTCGCTTTGCCGAAAGCCTGGTCCATCGGCGCTCGTCGCGCTTGGGTGCGAGCCGGATCGTCGGCGAATTGAAGCAGCACGCGGTCGACCAGACGTTAGTCGAAGAAGCCAGTGCGCAACTGCGTGAAACCGAACTCGCGCGCGCACAGGCCGTCTGGCAGAAGAAATTCGGCCGGCTTCCCGAAACGGCTGCCGAGCGGGGCAAGCAGGCGCGCTTTCTGGCATCGCGCGGTTTCTCGGGCGCCACGATCGGCAAAATTCTCAAAGGTATCGACGAGGAGTGGAGCGGCGACTAGCGGGGTACCGCGCATGGGCACCGTACAGGCCCCCGCGCGAAAACCTCCGTGCTTCGCCAGTACAGCCCTTACTTTGAGATAGCGTCTGCCGCGCTCCCCGGCCCGCCGCGCGGCCCTGCGCATTCCGACCTGTCTCAAATACCCAGTATGCTAAAATTCATGGGTTTTCCAATTCGGCCTTTCCTTCCCGCATGCCGCTCTCCCCGCCAGTATCCCGTCAGTTGCGCCACCGTCGCGCAATCCGAGCGGAAGCCTATGAGCGAGCCGATGGCCTGTGGGATGTGGAAGCATGCTTGACCGACGAAAAACCGCGCGATGTGGTGCTTGCGTCGGGCGTCCGGCCCAATGGTCAGCCGATCCATGAACTCTGGCTTCGCATCACCATCGATCGCAAGCTCAACGTCGTCGACGCCGAAGCGTCGTCCGACTGGGTGCCCTATCCAGGGTTGTGCCAAGCCAGTAATCCCGCCTACCGTGCCCTTATCGGGCTCAATCTGTTCAACAACTTCCGTCGCGATGCTGCCCGTTTGCTGGCCGGCACGGCTGGCTGCACGCATCTCACCGAGTTGTGCGCGATCCTGCCGACCGCCGCCATCCAGGCGTTCGCCGGCGACGTGTGGAATACCGATAAAGGCGCGCCGGGCGCGAGCGGTGGCTCAGGAGACGGATCGTCCAACACCACCGGCGAGCATGCCAACGATAAACCGCCATTCCAGTTGGGACGCTGCCACGCGCTGCGTTTCGACGGCGAGGCGGTGCAGCAGTTTTATCCGCGCTGGTATGGCCGCGCTCCGTATACAGCGGATCGCGCGGCTTCGTCAGGCAACGGGGCAGCCCGCCAGACAGGTGAGGGCGGCAGCACGTCCGGCATGAACGACGGCAGCGGAAACGAAGTTCAATCCAACTCTCAGACTGAAGGGAATCACGCATGAAGATTCACGAGTACCAGGGTAAGGAAATCCTGCGGAAATTCGGCGTCGCGGTACCGCGCGGCAAGCCGGTCTTCTCGGTGGATGATGCGGTCAAGGCCGCGGAAGAGCTCGGCGGCCCGGTATGGGTCGTGAAGGCTCAGATCCATGCGGGTGGCCGTGGCAAGGGCGGCGGCGTGAAGGTCGCCAAGTCGCTGGAACAGGTTCGTGAATACTCGAACCAGATCCTCGGCATGCAGCTCGTCACGCACCAGACCGGTCCGGAAGGCCAGAAGGTGAATCGTCTGCTGATCGAAGAAGGCGCTGACATCAAGAAGGAACTGTATGTCGGCCTCGTGATCGATCGCGTTTCGCAGAAGATCGTCGTGATGGCATCGAGCGAAGGCGGCATGGACGTCGAAGAAGTCGCGGAAAAGACGCCTGAGCTGATCCACAAGATCGCGGTTGATCCGTCGACCGGTCTGAAAGACGCCGAAGCCGACGAGCTCGCCACGAAGATCGGCGTGCCCGCCGCTTCGCTGCCGCAAGCACGCTCGATCCTGCAAGGCCTGTACAAGGCATTCTGGGAAACCGACGCATCGCTCGCCGAGATCAACCCGCTGATCCTGACCGGCGACGGCAAGGTCATCGCGTTGGACGCGAAATTCAACTTCGATTCGAACGCACTGTTCCGTCATCCGGAAATCGTCGCGTATCGCGATCTGGACGAAGAAGATCCGGCTGAAGTCGAAGCATCGAAGTTCGACCTCGCGTACATCTCGCTCGACGGCAACATCGGCTGCCTCGTGAACGGCGCTGGCCTCGCAATGGCAACGATGGACACCATCAAGCTGTTCGGCGGCGAACCGGCGAACTTCCTCGACGTGGGCGGTGGCGCCACGACCGAGAAGGTCACGGAAGCGTTCAAGATCATGCTGAAGAACCCGAACCTGACCGCGATCCTGGTCAACATTTTCGGTGGCATCATGCGCTGCGACGTGATCGCGGAAGGCGTGATTGCGGCGTCGAAGGCCGTGTCGCTGAAGGTGCCGCTGGTGGTCCGCATGAAGGGCACGAACGAAGACCTGGGCAAGAAGATGCTCGCTGAATCCGGCCTGCCGATCATTGCGGCGGACAGCATGGAAGAAGCGGCCCAGAAGGTCGTCGCGGCCGCTCAAGGCAAGTAAAGAGCGCTCGGTTAGCCATTGAGCCAGGCTCAACCAGGACAACCAGGATTACGAATGGCGGCGCGTGAGCGACGCGGGCGGAGAACATCCCGCCGCGTGGCGTACCGGCGCGACGCCAAACGAACAGAGGTCAATACATGTCGATTCTGATTAACAAAGACACCAAGGTCATCACGCAGGGCATCACCGGCAAGACCGGTCAGTTCCACACGCGTGCTTGCCGTGAATATGCAAACGGCCGCGAAGCGTACGTCGCGGGTGTGAACCCGAAGCGTGCCGGCGAAGATTTCGAAGGCATTCCTATCTACGCTAGCGTCGCTGAAGCCAAGGCTGAAACGGGCGCGACCGTGTCGGTGATCTACGTGCCGCCGGCAGGCGCTGCTGCTGCGATCTGGGAAGCCGTCGAAGCCGATCTGGATCTCGCGATCTGCATCACGGAAGGCATTCCCGTGCGCGACATGATCGAGCTCAAGGCTCGTATGCGTGCGGAAAACCGCAAGACGCTGCTGCTCGGACCGAACTGCCCGGGCACGATCACGCCGGACGAGCTGAAGATCGGCATCATGCCGGGTCACATCCACCGCAAGGGCCGCATCGGCGTCGTGTCGCGTTCGGGCACGCTGACGTATGAAGCAGTCGGCCAATTGACGGCGATCGGCCTCGGCCAATCGTCGGCAGTCGGTATCGGCGGCGACCCGATCAACGGTCTGAAGCACATCGACGTGATGAAGATGTTCAACGACGATCCGGAAACGGACGCCGTCATCATGATCGGCGAGATCGGTGGTCCGGACGAAGCAAACGCTGCTGAGTGGATCAAGGACAACATGAAGAAGCCGGTGGTTGGCTTTATCGCCGGTGTCACGGCGCCTCCGGGCAAGCGCATGGGCCACGCCGGCGCGCTGATCTCGGGCGGTGCGGATACCGCTGAAGCCAAGCTGGAAATCATGGAAGCTTGCGGCATCACGGTCACGAAGAACCCGTCGGAAATGGCGCGTCTTCTGAAGGCGATGCTGTAAATCGAAATTCGCGCGCAGTCACGGCGCGTTTTTTGATACGCTTACGAAATCCTTTCGTGAGCGGGCAGTCTTAAAAAGCGGGGGAGTTTCGACTCCCCCGCTTTTTTATTGGCTGTGCGTCAGATTTCTTCTTATTCTTTTAGCCATGCTCGAGTTCTTCGCCACGCTCCATTGGGGCGCAGTCATTCAGATCATCGTCATCGACATCCTGCTGGGTGGCGACAATGCCGTGGTAATCGCGCTCGCGTGCCGCAACCTGCCGCCCGCGCAGCGCACGAAGGGCGTGTTGTGGGGCACGGCCGGCGCCATTGTGCTGCGCGTGGCGCTGATCGCCTTCGCGGTTGTGCTGCTCGACGTGCCGTTGCTGAAGTTTGCCGGCGGACTGTTGCTGCTGTGGATCGGCGTGCGCCTGATGGCGCCGGCGCACGACGCGCACGAGAACGTCAAACCGGCGGACAAGCTGATGGCGGCGATCAAGACGATCATCATCGCGGATGCGGTGATGAGCCTCGACAACGTGATCGCCATTGCCGGTGCGGCCGAGGCCGCCGACCCCGAGCATCGCCTCGCGCTGGTGATTTTCGGCCTGCTGGTGAGCATTCCGCTGATCGTGTGGGGCAGCCAGCTGGTGCTGAAGCTGCTCGACCGCTTTCCGATCGTCATCACGCTCGGCGCCGCGCTGCTCGGCTGGATCGCGGGCGGCCTGATCATCAACGACCCGGCCGGCGACCGCTGGCCGATCCTTGACACGCCGGCGGCGGAGTACGGCATGAGTATTGGCGGTGCGCTGTTCGTCGTGATCCTCGGGTATCTGCTCAAGCGTCGCAACGCCAATCGCGCGGCGGCTTGACGCAGAGAGCACCGCCGCGTCATCGCAGCGTTAGCCATCCGGCTGACTGTGTGGAACGAGCGCCGCTGGCTACGATTGAAACGCCTGTCCCCGATTCGAGGGGCAGGCGTTTTTCGTTTCAGGAGCCTGCCGATGATCGTTACCTTGCCGTATTCCCCTTTTTCACTGTCTGGGGTTTCCCCCCGGAGCGCGTTCGAGCGAGCGCGCTGGACCGCGCCCCTCATCCGTGCCTGCCGCTGTTTTGGGCGTGGCTTCACGCTGATCGAGCTGATGATCGTGCTGGCGATTGTCGGCGTGATCGCGGCCTATGCGATTCCCGCGTATCAGGACTATCTGGCCCGCAGCCGCGTGGGCGAAGGGCTCTCGCTGGCTGCGTCCGCGCGGCTATCGGTGTCCGAAAACGCCGCTAGCGGCAATGCGTTCGGCGGCGGTTATGCATCGCCGCCGGCTACCCGCAACGTGGAGTCCATTCACGTCGACGACGACACCGGCCAGATCACCATCGCGTTCACCACGCGCGTCGCGCCCGCTGGGTTGAACACACTGACCATGGTGCCGTCGGTGCCCGACAATGCCGACGCGCCCACTGCACGAATCGCGTTGAGCAAGGGCGCAGTGCAGGCGGGCGCGGTCACGTGGGAATGTTTCGCCGGCGGCAAAACGGCTTCCTCGTTGCCTGCGCCGGGAGCCGGTCCCACACCTGCCGATGCGCCGTCGTTGGCGTCGAATCTTGCGCCGCCGGAGTGCCGTGCCTGAGCAGCGGGGTGCACGATCGGAGAGTCGTTATCCGATCGTAAAGCGCTGATTTTCGGGATATTTCAGCCCAGCCGGCGCACAGCAGGAGAATTTTTTTGTATAGTGCGCCGGTTGCTGACGCCCACCGGTTACTCGATGCCCACCCCATTTGCACGCTACCTGTCTCTCATTCTGCTGGCTCTCGCGTTGGTGTTGCCCTATGCAGTCGTCAACCATACGTATCCGATTCCGACTTTCTACGCTGAATTCACGGCGCTCGTACTGTATCTGCTGATGAGCGCGGGTGTCGTGCTGCTGGTGTGGACGGCGCGGCCGCGCGTGACGTTTGCGTCGCCGGTTGTCGCGCTGGTGCCGTTGCTGTTCGGGCTGTTGTTGGTGGCGCAATTCGTGCTGCTGCCGGTCTCCCAGCCGTCGATGAACTGGCTCGGCGGCGGTTATCTGCTCGCCGCATTCATGGCCACGCACGCCGGCTACGGGTTCACACGCGTCAAGCTGAACGAAACAGCGCTGCGCTGGGTTGCGGGGGCGTTGATCGTCGGCGGCCTGTTTGCGGTGTTCTGCCAGGTGATCCAGCTGTTTCACCTCGAGGTGCGCGTGTCGCCGCTGGTCGTCGCCTATAACAATACCGTTGATCGCCGGCCGTTCGGCAATATGGCGCAGGCGAATCACCTGGCCACGTACATAGCGTTCGCGATGGCGGGTGCGCTGTACCTCGTGCAGACACGCCGGCTTGCCGTCAGCATCTGGTTGCTCGTGTCGACAATTTTCGCCGTTGGACTCGCGCTGACCGTGTCGCGCGGACCCTGGTTGCAGATGGGCGTGATCGTGGTGGCGGGCTTCTGGATGGCTTTCGCGCAGATGCGCAGTCAGCCGCAGCTTCGCCGCAGCAATCGCGAATGGCTGACCCCGATCGCGTTGGCGGTGCTGTTCTTTGTCGTCAATGCATTGATCCGCTGGGCCAATGTGCACTATCACCTGGAGCTTGCTCAGTCCGCGGCCGAGCGCTTCCAGGACGCTGGCCAGATCGCGCCGCGCCTTGCCCTGTGGAAGTACGGCTGGACGATGTTCAAGGCGCATCCGCTGCTGGGTGTCGGCTGGGGCGAATTTCCGAGCTACCAGTTCGAATACGTGAAGTCGCTGGGCGCCGTCGAGATTGCCAATAACTCGCACGACATCTTTATCGACCTGCTCGCGAAAACCGGTTTGATCGGCCTCGCGATCGTGCTGTTCGGCCTCATCACGTGGCTGGTGCGCGTGGTCCGCGCGCCGCAGAGCGCCGCACGCGTGTTCGGCATCGCGCTGATCGGCGTGCTCGTCATGCATGCATTGGTCGAGTATCCGCAGCAGTACATGTTTTTCCTGCTGCCGGCGATGTTCGTGTTCGGCTTGCTCGAGACACGGCCGCTGCGCCTTGTGCCTGGCCGCCTGTCGTTCGGTGTGTTTGCCGTGGTCGTGTTCGGCGGCCTGGCCGCGCTGTATCCGGTGTATCGCGACTATGCGCGCGCCGAGGTGCTGTACTACGGTTCACGTCCTGCCGAGCAATATCGCGCGGATCCGTCGTTCCTGTTCCAGGCGTGGGGCGAGTACGGCCTCGCGACCTTGCTGCCGATGAATTCGATGGATCTGCAGCACAAGCTCGCCATGCACAAGCAGGCGATCGCGCTGCTGCCGGGTGAAACCGTGCTGCGCCGGTACGCGGTGCTGCAGGCATTGAGCGGTGACACGGCGGGGGCATTCGACACCGTCGAGCGCCTGAAGATCTTTGCTCAGGAGCTGCACGACTGGCCGTCGCAGCTGGCCTACCTGTATGAGCTATGCGATGAGCAGAAGACGCTGACCGGTTTCAAGGCGGAACTGGTCAAGCGCTACGGCACGCCGCCGGGCGACGTCAATCAGGACGACGACAGCGACGACGAGTGAGCCGCTGTCGTTTTGAGGCCTGAGCTTTAGAGGTGGAGCGGGGCGATGACGTTGTCCATCATCAACCCGCCACCCAATCCCCCGATTTCCCGCCGTGCTTCTCCAGCACTTTCACATCGGTAATCGTCATCCCGCGATCCACCGCCTTGCACATGTCGTACACCGTCAGCAGCCCGACTTGCACGGCGGTTAGCGCTTCCATCTCCACGCCCGTGCGTCCCAGCGTTTCGACCTGAACCGTGCAATGCACGCCAGGCAGCGTTTCATCGAGTTCGAAGTCCACTTTGACGCGCGTCAGCGCGAGCGGATGACATAGCGGAATCAGATCGGCGGTGCGCTTCGAGCCTTGAATTGCGGCGATGCGCGCGATACCGATTACGTCGCCCTTCCTGGCGTTGCCGTCACGAATCAGCGCGAAAGTGTCCGGCAGCATGCGGATCGAGCCACGCGCGACGGCGATGCGCTTGGTCTCCTGCTTGCTGCCGACGTCCACCATATGCGCCTGGCCGGCGGCGTCGAAATGAGTGAGTTCAGGCATGGTTGGGCTCCTTCAGAGGGCGCCTATCATAGCAGTGTGGCCGGGCGGGCCAAGATGATTACAATTGCCCCATGCCCGCTATCTTAGTCCGAGCGGCGGGCGTCGCTTTTCGACTTCGTCAACCGACCTCGCGATGCGTTCGAAACGGTTTCTTGCTGCGGTGTTGTCTTTTGCGCTCGCGATTCCGCCGGGCGCGTACGCGCAATCGCGCGGCGTATCGAGCACGAGCACGAGCGCGAATATAAGCACAAGCGCAAGCCTCGCCCTCAACATGCAGTCCGCGCAACCGCCGTTGGAAAGCGGCCCAGCCGACACGTTCGCCGACCCCATCGTTCCACCCGACATCGCCCAAGGCGTCTTCGGCGTGTATGGGGGCGCCCAGAGCCGTTTTTCCGGCAACACGGGCGTAACCACCAACTGGCGCACCCCGATCGTCACGCAGCAATTACCCGACCTCGGCAATGGCGGCTCCGGCTCGCTGACGCCGCAAGCCGAGCGCAAGCTCGGCGAGCGCGTGATGCGTGAAGTGCGCCGCGACCCGGACTATCTCGACGACTGGCTGGTGCGGGACTACCTGAACTCGGTCGCCGCGAAACTCGCCGCGGCGGCGAACGCGCTATACATCGGTGGCTATCGTCCGGACTTCGAGCTGTTCGCAGTCCGCGATGCGCAAATTAACGCCTTCTCGCTGCCAGGCGGCTTTATCGGCGTGAACACCGGGTTGATCGTGACGACGCAAACCGAGTCCGAACTTGCCTCCGTGCTCGGTCACGAGATGGGCCACGTGTTGCAGCGGCACATTTCGCGCATGATCACGACCGGCGAGCGCAGCTCCTATGCCGCGCTCGCCGGCCTGTTGTTCGGCGTGCTGGCGGGCGTGCTCGCGCACAGTGGCGACCTCGGCAGCGCGATTGCGATTGGCGGCCAGGCTTATGCGGTCGACAACCAGCTGCGTTTTTCGCGCTCCGCCGAACAGGAAGCGGACCGCGTCGGCTTTCTGCTGCTGGCCGGCGCCGGCTACGACCCCTACGCGATGACGACGTTTTTCGGCCGCCTCGATCGCGCGGCGATGAGCGACACGGGCATACCGGCCTATGCGCGCACCCATCCGCTGACTGGAGAACGGATTGCCGACATGGAGGACCGTGCGCGCCGCGCGCCTTACCGGCAACCGCATCAGACATCCGAATATGGTTTTGTGCGAGCACGGGCGCGCTTGCTGCAGGACCGCTCGCGCAGTGAATACGCGGATGAGATTTCGCGCCTGCGCTCCGAAATCGAGGACCGTACCGCGGTGAACGTCGCCGCGAACTGGTACGGGATCGCGTACGGGCAGATGCTGCTCGAGCGATACGACGATGCAGCGGCGTCGCTGGCGGTGTCGCGTGCCGCGTTCGCAACCGGCGAGCGTAGTGAAGGTGAGCCCATGCGCAGTTCGCCGAGTCTCGACGTGCTGGCGGCCGACATCGCACGCCGCGCCGGGCGTAACGACGAGGCGGCTCGTCTGGCCGACTTCGCACAGAAGCGCTGGCCGCAGTCGAACGCCGCGATCGACATGCATATCCAGACCTTGCTGACGTTGAAGCGATTTGCCGATGCGCAGGCTTTGGCTTTGAAAGAGACGCGCGCGCAGCCCGATCAGCCTGCCTGGTGGTTGTATCTGGCGCAGGCGAGTGCGGGCAGTGGAGATGCGTTGACGCAGCATCGGGCGCTGGCCGAAAAATTCGCCCTCGATGGGGCCTGGCCTTCGGCTATCCGGCAACTGAAGGAGGCGCGTGATCTGAAGGCGATCGGCTACTACGATCTCGCCACCGTCGATGCCCGGTTACATGAAATGGAGAGCCGATACCAAGAGGAGCGGCTTGACGAGAAGAGTTAGTCGTTGCCCGCCTTCGCGATCTGAGCAGGACGCGGACTATGCGGCGAATCCCAGCGGGTAGTCGCCAAACGACCTAAGCACTCGCCGCAGCGGCCGGACTATCGATAAACCCGAACCGCGCGGCAACCTCATTTCGCCGCACGCCCTGCAACGGCAAAACAACCGCGTTGTTCCACCGAAACTCCCCGCTCATCGAGTCATCGCCCAACGCCGCGTGATCGGAAAAAACCTCGAGATCGTGATCGTGCAAAACGGCGACCCTCGGTGGCACCGAGCTATCGACAAACAGAATCCCGCCTTCATCGTCGACGAACACAACCGAAGGTTCGAAAGCCCCGCCGGCCTGGTCAGTCAAAGCAAGCGCGCCAGCGGCATCCGCTGACAATCTGACCACCCACGGCGTATAGCCCAACTCGACATACACCCGCTGCGGCCCGTTCTGGAAAAACCACTGTCCGCGTTCGTCGGCGTCGTAATTCCGGTTGATAAACCCGAGCAACGCCTCGTGCCGGATCGGCGTGCCTGGCTCGCCGCCGGCCTGAGCGGCGTCGTCCCGCATGCGCCAGTTGCCGCGTCGGTCCAGCATCAACCAGCCGGTGCAACTCGGCACATTCGGCCATTTGGCCAGGGCCTGTTTGACGATGTCATCCATGATCGATGTGCCGCTCCAGATAACCGAGCACGCGCCGCGACAACCAGTCGATGCGCCCGGGGAAGGGCCCGGTCATAAAGCCGGCGTGGCCGCCGTGCCTGGGTTGATCGAGTTCCACCGCGGCCGACACCTCGTGCCGCGCCGGCAACGCTTCGGCCGGTAAGAACGGGTCGTTGCGTGCGTTCAGCACGAGTGTCGGCACGGCGATGCCAGGCAGCAAAGGCCGCGTGGTCGCGCTGCTCCAGTATTCGTCGGTATTGCGAAAGCCGTGCAGCGGCGCCGTCACCACGTTGTCGAAGTCGTACATCGTGCGGCTCGCCAGCATCGCGTCGCGGTCGAACAGCCCGGGAAACTGCACGAGCTTCTGTTCGGCCTTCTGCTTCAGCGTCTTCAGGAAACTGCGCGTGTAGACCATGCCGAAGCCCTGCGATAACGCGCGGCCGCCGGCGTGCACGTCGATCGGCGTCGAAATCGCCGCGGCGGCCGAGAGCACCGGCGCCGCCTCGTCGCGTCGCTCGCCGAGCCAACGCAGCAGCACGTTGCCGCCGAGCGACACGCCCGCTGCCACGATCGGCCCGCGATGTGTGGCGCGCAAGCGCCGCAGAATCCAGTCGACTTCGTTGCTATCGGCGAGATGGTAGAAGCGCGGCAGCAGATTCAGCGGTCCGCTGCAACTGCGAAAGTGCGGTACGACGCCGTGCCAGCCGTACTCGCGCGCGGCCGCCATCAACGTGGCGGCATAGTGCGACGTGGAACTGCCTTCGAGCCCGTGAAACAGGACGAACAGCGGAGCGTCGTCGGCGGGAACGTGAGGCGGGGAGGCCGGGGCGAGCGCAGCGGCGGGTCGACCGTCATGCACGACCCAATCGAGATCGATGAAATCCCCGTCCGGCGTATCCCAGCGTTCGCGCCGGAACGCGATGGCCGGACGGCGCCCGAACAGCGACGGGACAATGGTCTGCACATGCCGGTTCGGCAGCCAGAGCGGTGCGCGGTAGAGCAGATCCACCGCAGCCTCGACAGCTGCCGCGGCGCGTGCTGTGCCGGTAGCAGCGGATTCATCGTGCGTCGTTCCCCAAGAATCCCCCATGGGGATCTCGTTTGGGGCGGGCGACTTCCTGCGGGGCGTGCTCATGCCAGCGTCGAAGCAAAAAAGTAAAACCGGTGAAACGGTCTGATCAGACGAAACGCCCGTCAGGCATCAGTGCAGCGAGCCCTGGCCATGCCGCATCTTCGTGGCGAACTGGCTGGCGGCCTCATTCGGCATCGGACTCGCGTGAATATGGGCAATCTTCCACTCGCCGCGCTCGTGGACCATCACATACGTAGTGAACACCATCGCGGGCGTCGCCTTCGGATCAGCCGGGCGATGTGCTTCGGCAATGGCATAGACGACGGTGCCGAGGCTGTCGTAGACGCGAATATCGAGCGGTTCGATCGAAACGCGCGCGGCTTCGAGCTGGAGCTGCAAGCCGGCGCGAATGCTGTCGAGACCGTGCAGGTGGGAGCCGTCGGCACAGATGCAGCTCACGAACTCCTCATCGATCCACAAGCCCATCAAGCTGTCGATATTCACTTCGGCGACGGCCTGGTAATAGGCGTTCAGCGTATCGGCGGCGGCTTCGAAGATATGGGCAAAACGTGGCATGGCTCGTCAGTCTCTTGTGCGCGGCGCGCGGTTGCGGGGCAGCGGTCAGCGGGACAGTCCGGCTCACCGGACAATCGCACCCAAGCGCGAGAATGCCCGTGCCGCAAGGCGCGAACATGACGCGACGCGCTCAGGGCGTGCGGTGTTGCGTGCAAGTATCAGTCGAATTAGCTGGGTTCAACGTTGCGCAAGCAACATGCCGCGCAAATCGCCGAATACCTGCTCGGCGCTCAGCTGCTTCAGGCAGTTCAGATGGCCGAGCGGACACTCGCGCTGAAAACAGGGGCTGCATTCGAGATGAAGCCATTGTACCTTCGCAAGCTCGGACAAGGGCGGCGTGTGGCGCGGATCGGTCGAACCGTACACGGCCACCAGTGGCCGGCGCAGCGCGGCGGCCACATGCATCAGGCCGGAATCGTTGGTGACCACTGCGTTGGCTCGCGAGATCAGCGCGCAAGCCTCGCCCAGTGCCGTTTGGCCGCACAGGTTGCGCACGTTCGGCGCTTTCTCGGCGATTGCCTGCGCGAGCGGCGCGTCTTTCGGTGAACCGAGCGCGACGATCTGTGTATACGGGAACGACTGGCCCACCATCTGCGCGAGCGCCGCGAAATACTCGGGCGGCCAGCGTTTTGCCGGACCGTACTCGGCGCCCGGGCAAAACACCAGCAGCGGTACGCGCGTGTCCAGATTGAAGCGCGCCGACACGCGCGACGCTTCGTTCAGGTCCGCGTCGAGCCGTGGCATCGGCAGGTCGCCAGGGATCTTGGCGCCGGGCGCGTAGGCGAGGGCTGCGTACTGGCCGACCATGGGCGGGCGCTCGTCCTTGCGCGGGTTCGCGTGACGCACGTTCAGCAAGCCGTAGCGGCTTTCGCCGGTGTAGCCGATGCGCAGGGGAATGCCCGCCATCCACGGAATCAGCGCCGACTTGAACGAATTCGGCAGGACATAGGCCGCGTCGTAGCCGACATCGCGCAAGTCGCTCGCCAACTGCCAGCGGCGCAGCATCTGCAGCTTGCCGTGCGCCAGATCCGTAGCGTAGACGTCGCGAATCTCGGGCATGCGCTCGAGCACGGGCGCAACCCACGAAGGCGCGACCGCATCGATCACGATGCGCGGATGCAATTTCACGAGGCGCGCAAACAGCGGCTGCGCCATCAATGCGTCACCGATCCAGTTCGGTGCGATAACCAACGCGCGACGCATCAGAGTGAGTGTCCGGTGTCGAAACGAAGCGCCGCGCGAACCATGCGCGTGGCGTTCGATTGTTTAAAGAGGAAAAAGCCGCGAGCTTTGCGGCGCGGTTCCAGCATGGCCGGCCCCGCCGCGGCTGCGGCTTGGTTGCGAAGCGCCTGGCTTGCTACGCTCTGCTGCAAAACCAGAACCGACCCGTCACGCAACGGAGCGGGCAGCAGGCACGCAGGCAAAAAGCCCCGCAAGCGATCAATAAGCAGTGGTCAGCCGGTTTAATGACCCTTGACCACTTCGCCGTCGCGCAGCTTGTAGCGGGTGCTGCAATACGGGCATTTCGCTTCGCCGTGGGTGACGTCGATGAAGACGCGCGGATGCGCGCTCCAGCGCGGCATTGCCGGATTCGGGCAGTATGCCGGCAGATCTTTTGCCGACAATTCGACCAGCGGCATTTCCTTGATTTCGCTCATGGGGACTTTCTCGTTGTAGGCAGGGTGCGTGCGTTGCGCCGTCAAAAGGCCGATGGCCGAGGGGCCGAGGTCCTGGTGGCGGCGCGCCGCGCGTTAGATCTTGGTCAGCCAGTGCGCGTACTTCTCGCTCTTGCCGTTCACGATATCGAAGAAGCCCGATTGCAGCTTCTCGGTGATCGGGCCGCGTGCGCCCGAGCCGATCGTGCGGTTGTCGAGTTCGCGGATTGGCGTGACTTCGGCGGCGGTGCCGGTGAAGAACGCTTCGTCGCAGGTATAGACCTCGTCACGCGTGATGCGCTTTTCGATCACCTGGATGCCCGCGTCGCGCGCCAGTGTGATGACCGTGTCGCGCGTGATGCCGTCGAGACACGACGACAGATCCGGCGTGTACAGCTTGCCGTTGTTCACGAGGAAGAAGTTCTCACCCGAGCCTTCCGACACATAACCGTCCACGTCGAGCAGCAGTGCTTCGTCGTAACCGTCGGCGATGGCTTCCTGATTCGCGAGGATCGAGTTCACGTACCAGCCCGACGCCTTGGCGCGGACCATCGACACGTTCACGTGATGGCGCGTGAACGACGAAGTCTTCACGCGGATGCCCTTGGCGATACCGTCTTCACCGAGGTAAGCGCCCCACGGCCACGCGGCGATCGCCACGTGAATCGTGTTGCCCTTGGCCGACACACCGAGCTTCTCGGAGCCGACCCAGATGATCGGGCGCAGGTAGCAGGATTCCAGCTTGTTTTCGCGGACCACTTCGCACTGTGCGGCGGCTAGCGTTTCGTGGTCGAACGGCACGTCCATCTGGAAGATCTTGGCCGAGTTCAGGAGGCGCTTGGTGTGTTCCTGGAGGCGGAAAATCGCGGTGCCGCCGTCTGCCGTCTTGTAGGCGCGTACGCCTTCGAAAACGCCCATGCCGTAATGCAGCGTGTGGGTGAGCACGTGGATCTTGGCGTCGCGCCAGTCGATGAGCTTGCCATCCATCCAGATCTTGCCGTCGCGGTCGGCCATTGACATACGATTCTCCAGCGGGAATGTGTGAGTGCCCCAAACCTGTCGCTGCGCGTCAGGCCCCCCGAGGGGGAAATCTCCCAAGGGGACTTCCTTCGGGGCGGAAAACGCGGGGCGGTCCGGCGTTTTCTTTTGGTGTGAGGTCGAGGAGCGCTATTTTAGCGTCTTTTGCACAAGGAACGGGCATTTGGCCGCATCGCGGACGCTATACTTCTGCGCACGCATAATTCAAATCCGGATGCGCCAGCGGGTGCCTGACGACCTGGCGTCGACCTCCCTTGATTGCGGCGCCCCTTGGCGCCCGCGTTTCACCTCATGCTCGCTCGTCTATCAGATACCGATCGCCGTGCCTTCCGTGCGGGCGTGCGCGACTATTCGCCGACGCTGATGGCGATTTTCTCCTGGGGTCTGGTCACGGGTATTGCGATGAGCAAGTCCGTGCTCACGCTGCCGCAGTCGCTCACCATGTCGTTGCTGTGCTACGCCGGTTCGTCGCAGCTGGCCGTGCTGCCGTTGCTCGCCGCCAAATTGCCGATCTGGACCGCACTGCTGACAGCCGCGATGGTCAATACGCGTTTCGTGATTTTCAG
Organism: Paraburkholderia fungorum; assembly: GCF_046027605.1. GTDB lineage: Bacteria > Pseudomonadota > Gammaproteobacteria > Burkholderiales > Burkholderiaceae > Paraburkholderia > Paraburkholderia fungorum_F. Next base: position 135,303 of record NZ_JAQQEF010000012.1, on the reverse strand, counting down.
CGCCGGCCTCGCGCCACATTTTTCGTATCTGCCGATGTGGCGGCGCATCGTCCTCGGCTACTTCAACGGCGACGTGATCTATCTGCTGTTCCAGAAGAAGAGCTTCCAGACCGGTTACGTGCCCGGCAAGGAGGCGTACTTCTGGGGCATGGCGGTGTGCAGCTGGCTGTCGTGGCAGGTCTCCTCGATCGTCGGCATTCTGCTGGCGAGCCTGATTCCGGATAACTGGGGGCTCGCGCTGGCGGGCACGCTGGCTTTGCTGCCCATCATGGTGTCGGCGATCGCCACGCGTTCTACGCTGGTTGCCGTCAGCATCGCCGGCGTGGTGTCGCTGCTGGCGTTCGATTTGCCGTACCGGCTCGCGCTGCCGCTGGCGGTGATCGCCGCGATCATCGCCGGGAGTGCCGCCGACCTGATGGTCGAGCGCGCCGACTTGCGCCGCATCCGTAACAGCGCCGGAGATTCCCAATGACATCCACGCAGATCTGGCTCGCCATTATCGGCATGACCTTCGTCACCGCCCTGACACGCGCGATGTTTCTAATCGGCGGCGAGCGCACGGTGCTGCCGGCGCGCGTGCAGCGGATGCTGCGCTATGCGCCGGCCGCGGCGCTTGCCGCCGTGGTGCTACCCGATGTGCTGGCGACGCCGGACGGACTCTCATTCGCGCCGTCGAACCATGAGTTTTACGCGACGCTGTCCGGTCTCGCGTGGTTTTTATGGCGGCGCACCATGCTCGGCACAATTGTGGTGGGAATGGCCGTGTTCACTCTTCTGCGCCTCTTCATGTAATTGATCGAGGCGGGAATGCTGCATTGCGGAATGCGTGGCGCATCCTCCAAATACGGGACATTCGCCTGGTTGCGGGTCAGAAGGCAGTGGGGATCAGTTAAAATGAGTGTTTCCGGGATAAGCGCGCCGCTGCATGGCGCGTCAGCCGCGGCCGAGCCGCGGGCGCCCAATTCAGTGGAACCGCTGCCGTGCCGAAGCGCTGGAGTTTGCCGCGCCTCAATGGCCGCGCGTCGTCCGCCACCGCCTTCCCATCAACTCGCACACACACGCCCATGAACAAGGTATTGCGTCTCTCCGATCTGATCGCCGAAGGCAAGCTATCCGGCAAACGCGTGTTCATCCGCGCCGATCTGAACGTGCCGCAGGACGATCAAGGCAACATCACCGAAGACACCCGGATCCGCGCCTCCGTGCCGGCTATCAAGGCTGCGCTGGACGCAGGCGCCGCCGTGATGGTCACGTCGCACCTGGGCCGTCCGACCGAAGGCGATTTCAAACCGGAAGACTCGCTCGCGCCCGTGGCGAAGCGCCTCGCCGAACTGCTCGGCCGTGAGGTTCCGCTGGTCGCGAACTGGGTCGAAAACGGCGTGAATGTGGCGCCGGGCCAGGTTGTGCTGCTGGAAAACTGCCGCGTCAACAAGGGCGAAAAGAAGGATTCCGACGAGCTCGCGCAGAAAATGGCGAAGCTCTGCGACGTCTACGTGAACGACGCATTCGGCACCGCGCACCGCGCTGAAGCCACCACGCACGGCATTGCGAAGTACGCGCCGGTTGCCTGCGCCGGCCCGCTGCTGGCCGCCGAACTCGAAGCGCTCGGCAAGGCGCTGGGCGCGCCGAAGCGGCCGCTGGTGGCGATCGTCGCCGGCTCGAAGGTGTCCACCAAGCTGACCATTCTGAAGTCGCTGGCGGACAAGGTCGACCAGCTGATCGTGGGCGGCGGTATCGCCAATACGTTCATGCTGGCCGCGGGTCTGAAGATCGGCAAGTCGCTTGCGGAAGCCGATCTGGTCAATGAAGCGAAAGCCATCATCGACGCCGCGAAAGCGCGCGGCGCTTCGGTGCCGATTCCGACCGACGTGGTCACGGCCAAAGAGTTTTCGCCGACGGCCAAGGCCGAAATCAAAGCCGTCGCCGACGTTCAAGACGACGACATGATCCTCGACATCGGACCGGAAACCGCCAAGGTGCTCGCGGCACAACTGGAAAAAGCCGGCACGATTGTGTGGAACGGCCCGGTCGGCGTGTTCGAGTTCGACCAGTTCGGCAACGGCACCAGGACGCTTGCTGACGCGATCGCCAAATCGTCGGCGTTCTCAATTGCCGGCGGCGGCGACACGCTCGCGGCGATTGCCAAGTATGGCATCCACGACAAGGTTAGCTACATCTCGACGGGCGGCGGCGCCTTCCTCGAGTTCCTCGAAGGCAAGAAACTGCCTGCGGTCGAAGTTCTGGAATCGCGGGCTTAACGTGGCGACGCGCTCCCCCTCAGCGAAGTCTGCAAAAGCGCGCGGTGGCAAGCCAGCTGGCAAGCCGCGTAATACCGCAGCAGTACCGGCAGGGGAGCGCGAAGCGCGCTCTGCCAATCCGGCAGCGGCCGAGTCCGCGGTCGGGTCAGCTAGCCAGCAACATGATGAATCCGGGTCGCCCCTCACGCTCGTGGAGTTGACCACTGCCAGCGAGACAGCGGCATTGTCCAGCGCAGACGCTGCACCAGCCGCCCACTCGCCCGCAGAACTCCCAGACGAAGAGGTCGCGCTCGCCCCCCCACCGGCACCCCCCGTGCTGGTGTCGAACACCGCTTCACCCCATAAAGCGACGCTGGTTTCAACTGGCGCGCAACCCCTGGCAGCATCCTTCGGTGCGCAGCCTCCGCATCCGACTCGCAGCGCTCTTTCCAGCGATCCCATCCAGACGAGGAGACTCATGCATCGCGCCACCAAGATTGTCGCCACCATCGGACCGGCTTCCAGTACGCCGGAAATCCTGCTGAAAATGATTCAGGCAGGTCTCGACGTGGTGCGGCTCAATTTCTCGCACGGCACTGCCGACGACCACCGCCAGCGCGCCGAATTCGTGCGCGAGGCGGCCCGCCAGGCCGGCCGTGAAGTTGCCATCATGGCTGACCTGCAAGGTCCGAAGATTCGGGTCGGCAAATTCGAAAACGGCAAGATCACGCTGGTCGCCGGCGAGTCGTTCATTCTTGACGCCGAGTGCGAACTCGGTAATGAACAACGCGCCGGTCTCGACTACAAAGATCTGCCGCGCGACCTGAAACCGGGCGACGTTCTGTTGCTCAACGACGGCCTGATCGTGCTCGACGTCGTGCGCGTGCTCGGCAGCGAGATTCACACCACCGTGAAGGTCGGCGGCGAACTGTCGAACAACAAGGGTATCAACCGCCAGGGCGGCGGCCTCACGGCGCCGGCACTGACGGCCAAAGACATGGAAGACATCCGCACGGCCATGTCGCTCGGCGTGGATTACGTGGCGGTGTCGTTCCCCAAGAACTCCACCGACATGGAAATGGCCCGTCAGCTCGCGAACATCGCGGGGGCGCCATACGGCATCAAGCCGAAGATGATCGCGAAGATCGAGCGCGCGGAAGCGATTCCGGCGCTGCAAGGCATCCTCGACGCATCGGACGGCATCATGGTCGCGCGTGGCGACCTGGCCGTGGAAGTGGGGAATGCCGCAGTTCCGGCGCTGCAAAAGCGCATGATTCGGATGGCGCGCGAATCGAACAAGTTCGTGATCACCGCCACGCAGATGATGGAGTCGATGATCTACGCGCCGGTGCCGACCCGCGCCGAAGTGTCGGACGTCGCCAACGCCGTGCTGGACGGTACCGATGCGGTGATGCTGTCGGCCGAATCGGCCGCGGGCAAGTACCCGGTGCAGACCATCGAAACGATGGCGGCGATCTGCGTGGAAGCGGAGAAGTCGGAACAGTCGGAGCTGGACAAGGATTTCCTCGACCGCACGTTCACGCGAATCGACCAGTCCATCGCCATGGGCGCGTTGTTTACGGCATTCCACCTGGGCGCGAAGGCGATCGTCGCGTTGACCGAATCGGGTTCGACCGCGCTGTGGATGTCGCGTCATTGGACCCACGTGCCGATTTTCGCGCTCACGCCGCGCGTGGGCAGCGAACGGGCCATGGCAATCTATCGCAACGTCACGTCGCTGCATCTGGACACCAGCACCGACCGCGACACCGCGTTGCAACAGGCTCTGGAAACCGTGGTCGGCAAGGGCTATGCGTCGCGTGGCGACATGGTGGTGCTGACCGTCGGCGAGCCGATGGGCCAGGCGGGCGGTACGAACACGCTGAAAATCGTGCGCGTCGGCGAGCCGTATTGATTCGGCTGGGTAAGTAGCAGACTGCTCGATCGGCGCGGGCTGCGTGGGACCAGAGTAAGCGCTAAAGCGCCAACTCTGGTCGACGCGCGTTGCATGGGACCAGAGTAAGCGCTAAAGCGCCAACTCTGGTCGACACAGATTTGATTGAGTGAAGCAGCTTGTCATGCCCCGCGAGAGGCGGCGCACAGACTCCAATCGCGCGTAAAGGAAAATGCGCTTTAGGGAATGGGTGACGGGTATGCAGCTTGCTTCGCGATAAAATCGCCCAAAAAGATGCCGACGGCACAGAATTCGTTTCAATCTAAGGAGTTACAGCATGCCTCTCGTATCAATGCGTCAACTGCTGGACCATGCCGCGGAAAACGGTTATGGCATTCCGGCATTCAACGTGAACAACCTGGAGCAGGTGCAGGCGATCATGGCGGCGGCCGACAAGGTCAACGCCCCTGTCATCATGCAGGCATCGGCCGGTGCGCGTAAGTACGCGGGCGAGCCGTTCCTGCGCCACCTGATCGAAGCAGCGGTCGAGTCGTACCCGCACCTTCCGGTCGTGATGCACCAGGACCACGGCCAGTCGCCTGCGGTCTGTATGGCAGCGATCCGCAGCGGTTTCACCAGCGTGATGATGGACGGTTCGCTCGAAGCCGATGGCAAGACGGTCGCCTCGTACGAGTACAACGTCGAAGTCTCGCGTAAGGTGGTTGAAGCGGCGCACTCGATCGGCATCACGGTGGAAGCAGAACTGGGCGTGCTCGGTTCGCTGGAAACCATGAAGGGCGACAAGGAAGACGGCCACGGCGCGGAAGGCACGATGACCCGCGAACAGTTGCTGACCGACCCGGAGCAGGCTGCCGACTTCGTCAAGCTGACGCAGTGCGACGCATTGGCGATCGCGATCGGTACGTCGCACGGCGCGTACAAGTTCAGCAAAAAGCCCACGGGCGACATCCTGTCGATCCAGCGCATCAAGGAAATCCACCAACGCATTCCGAATACGCACCTGGTGATGCACGGTTCGTCGTCGGTGCCGCAGGAGCTGCTCGCGGAAATCCGCGAATTCGGCGGTGACATGAAGGAAACCTACGGCGTGCCGGTCGAGGAAATCCAGGAAGGCATCAAAAACGGCGTGCGCAAGGTCAATATCGACACCGACCTGCGTCTGGCGATCACCGGCGCGATCCGCCGCTACATGGCGACCAATCCGGGCAAGTTCGATCCGCGCGACTACCTGAAGCCCGCGCGCGAAGCGGCGATGAAAATCTGCCTCGAGCGCTTCACGCAATTCGGCTGCGAAGGTCAGGCCGGCAAGATCAAGCCGGTTTCGCTTGATAAAATCGCGGAAAAGTACAAGTCGGGCGAGCTCGCACAGGTTGTCCGCTAAGCTATAACTAAGCATCAGGCTTGGCCGATTGGCCAGGTTGTCGGTAGATCGCCGTTCCCGCATCATCCGGGGAACGGCGTTTCCCTTTTGTTCCGGTCACACTTTTTGCCCCACTTTTAGCGAACCACGACGATGTCTACCCTTTACGAATCCACGCTCCGCTCGCTGCCGCTGCTCGGCCGCGGTAAAGTCCGCGACAATTATGCGGTGGGCAACGACCAGTTGCTGATCGTCACCACCGACCGTCTGTCGGCGTTCGACGTCATCATGGGCGAGCCGATTCCGAATAAGGGCCGCGTGCTCAACGAAATGGCGAACTTCTGGTTCGAGAAACTGAAGCATGTGGTGCCGAATCACCTCACGGGCGTGGCGCCCGAATCCGTGGTAGCGGCAGACGAAGTCGAGCAGGTGAAGGGGCGCGCGGTCGTCGTGAAGCGCCTCGAGCCGATTCTCGTCGAAGCCGTGGTGCGCGGCTATCTGGCCGGCAGCGGCTGGAAAGACTACCAGGCCACCGGTTCGGTGTGCGGCGTGGAACTGCCGCCTGGCCTGCAGAACGCGCAAAAGCTGCCCGCGCCGATTTTCACGCCGGCAGCCAAGGCCGAAATGGGCCACCACGACGAAAACATCACGTACAACGAGATGGAGCGCCGCATCGGCACCGAACTGTCGGCCACGATCCGCGACATCTCGATCAAGCTGTACAAGGAAGCCGCTGACTATGCTGCCACGCGCGGCATCATCATCGCGGACACGAAATTCGAGTTCGGCCTGGACAACCACGGCCAACTGTATTTGATGGACGAGGCGTTGACCGCCGATTCTTCGCGTTTCTGGCCGGCTGACCAGTATCAGGTCGGCACGAACCCGCCGTCGTTCGACAAGCAGTTCGTGCGTGACTGGCTCGAAACCCAGCCGTGGAAGAAAGAACCGCCCGCACCGAAGCTGCCGGACGACGTGGTCACGAAGACGGGCGAGAAGTACCAGGAAGCGCTCGAACGCCTGACCGGACACAAGCTCGCCTAAGCACGCGCGCCTGGTCGATCCGCAACGCGAAAAACGCCGGGCCCGGGGGCGCTCTCAAGAACCAAGGAAGCCGTAAGATGAGTGAAGCACAAACCGCCCATACGCATGGCGCGCCCATTGTCGGCGTGCTGATGGGCTCCAGTTCCGACTGGGAAGTGATGAAGAACGCCGTGGCGATTCTGCAGGAATTCGGCGTGCCGTACGAAGCGAAGGTCGTGTCCGCGCACCGCATGCCCGACGAGATGTTTGCATATGCTGAGCGCGCACGCGAGCGCGGCCTTCGCGCGATCATCGCGGGGGCGGGCGGCGCGGCGCATCTGCCGGGCATGCTGGCCGCCAAGACCACGGTGCCGGTGCTTGGCGTGCCGGTGGCGAGCAAGTATTTGAAGGGCGTCGATTCGTTGCATTCGATCGTGCAGATGCCCAAGGGCGTGCCGGTCGCCACGTTTGCAATCGGCGAGGCGGGCGCGGCGAATGCGGCGCTGTTCGCTGTCTCCATTCTGAGCGGCACGAGCGTCGAGTATGCGGAAAAACTGGCGGCGTTCCGAGTGCGCCAGAACGAAGCGGCTCACGCAATGGTGCTGCCGGCGCTGTAAGCGCCAAGGCCGATTGCTTTTAGACTTCCCCATGTCTGACCCCCGGCCGGATGCCGCTATTGCACCTTTTGCATGCGCATCCGGCCGCGACCGACCACTAAGATGAATCCAGACAACACACCGGTTTCACCGATTCTGCCCGGCGCATGGCTTGGCATGGTCGGTGGCGGCCAGCTCGGCCGCATGTTCTGTTTTGCCGCGCAGGCGATGGGCTATCGCGTCGCTGTGCTCGACCCGGACGAGACCAGTCCCGCGGGCGCGGTTGCGGACCGCCATATCCGAGCGGCTTACGACGACGAAGCGTCGCTCACCGAACTCGCGCGCCTGTGCGCGGCGGTGTCGACCGAATTCGAGAATGTGCCGGCGGCGAGCCTCGATTTCCTCGCGAAAACCACGTTCGTCAGTCCGGCGGGCCGTTGCGTCGCCGTGGCGCAGGACCGGATCGCCGAGAAGCGTTTTATCGCGTCGTCGGGCGTGACGGTGGCGCCGCACGTCGTGATCGAGTCGTCGAATGCGTTGGCCGCGCTCGACGATGCGAAGCTCGAAGCGGTATTGCCGGGCATTCTTAAGACTGCTCGCATGGGCTATGACGGTAAAGGCCAGATTCGCGTGCGCAACGCGGAGGAAGTGCGCGAGGCGCATGCATCGCTCGCCGGTGTGCCGTGCGTGCTGGAAAAGCGCTTGCCGCTGAAGTTCGAGGTGTCCGCGCTGATTGCGCGCGCGGCGAGCGGCGCGTCGGTGGTGTATCCGCTGGCGCAGAACACGCATCGCGACGGCGTGCTGTCGCACACCATCGTCCCCGCGCCGGATGCAAGCTCGACGCTGGTCGGGCAGGCACAACAGGCCGCGCTGCAAATCGCCGACAAGCTCGGCTATGTGGGCGTGCTGTGCGTCGAGTTCTTCATCCTTGAAGACGGATCGCTCGTCGCCAACGAAATGGCGCCGCGCCCGCACAACTCCGGCCACTACACCGTCGATGCCTGTGCCACCAGTCAGTTCGAACAGCAGGTGCGCGCGATGACCGGTATGCCGCTCGGCGACACCCGCCAGCATTCGCCGGCCGTGATGCTGAACATTCTCGGCGACGTGTGGTTCCCGGACGGCCCGAAGCGCGCGGCGGTCACGCCGCCGTGGCACGAAGTCGCCGCGATGCCGGCGGCGCGTCTGCATCTGTACGGCAAGGAAGAGGCGCGTTGCGGCCGCAAGATGGGCCACGTGAACTTCACCGCCGCGACGCTTGAAGAAGCGCGCACGGCTGGCCGGGATTGCGCGCGGCTCCTGCACATCATCACGAGCTGACGCGAGCGCCATGCCGGATCAAAGCAAACCTGCCGAAGGAGGCGCCGCGAGCGCCTTGTCTGTGAGCACCGCGCAGATCGAGCACGCCGCCGCGCTGCTCGACGCGGGCGAGCTCGTCGCGTTCCCGACGGAGACCGTCTACGGGCTCGGCGGCGATGCCGAGAGTCCGGACGCGGTCACGCGTATTTACGTGGCGAAGGGCAGGCCGGCGAATCATCCGGTGATCGTGCATCTGGCGCCGCAGGGCGATCCGAATTATTGGGTCGACTATCTGCCCGCAGACGCGCAGCGCTTGATCGATGCGTTCTGGCCTGGGCCGCTCACGTTGATCCTGAAGCGCGCGGCGCGAATTGATGCAGCGGTTAGCGGTGGCCAGGATTCGGTGGGGTTGCGCTGTCCGTCACATCCGGTTGCCCAGGCGTTGCTGGAAGCGTTCAGCGCATTGCGTGGCGGACATGGTGGCGTGGCGGCGCCGTCGGCGAATCGTTTTGGTCATGTGAGCCCCACAACGGCGCAGCATGTGCGCGACGAGTTCGGCGGCGCGATTCATGTGCTGGACGGCGGCGCATCGGACGTCGGGATCGAATCGACGATTCTGGATTTGTCGCGTGGGTTTCCGGCGCTGTTGAGGCCCGGCCGCGTCACGCCGCAGGATATCGCGGATGTGCTCGGTGAAGCGCCAAGGTTGCCGGACGGATCGGATGCGACGGCACCGCGCGCTTCGGGCACGCTGAAGGCGCACTATGCACCGCGCACGCCGTTGGCGTTATTGCCTTTTGGCGCGCTCGAACCTTTGCTTGCCGCGCGCGAAGCGGGCGAGCGTGTGGCTCTGGTCGCGCGGGCATCGCGTGCCGGGCATTGGGCGGACGCGGAAGGGGTGCATTTCATTGCCGCACCTGAAGATCCGCATGTGTACGCGCGTGAGTTGTATGGCTTGCTCAGGGCGTTGGATCGCGCGAACGTAACGCGGATTCTGATCGAGAAGTTGCCTGACACGATCGAATGGATTGCGGTCAACGATCGCCTGGGCCGAGCCGCGGCGGCATTTGAAGCGCAAGCTTAGGAACTGCGTTTGCGCCTGCGCGCGTGGCTAGACAGATCGCTACACTCGCTGCGCCCAATACGCCGCGTTAGTGTCGGAAATAAAAAAACGCCTGGCTCGACCAGCAAGCCAGGCGTTCGCAGAACTCGCATCCTGCTGCCGCTACGCGGCAACCATCAACTTATTTCCCCAGCCCGCTCGCAGCGATCGCCTTCTCGACCGTCTGCGCGAACAACGCGTGCAAATGCGTGCTCGGGTGCACCAGATCCGCGAACATGTACGTCTGATCCGCGCCGGCCACGGTAAGCGTTTGCGGCGAGCAGAACAGCGACGACTGGAACTGGCTGCCGTAAGACGCAGCCGTCTGGCCAGGTTGGAGCACGGCCGGATTCTGCGTGGCAAAGGTCGTGGCCGCTTGCCCCATCGCGTTCAGGTTACACGCCGTGTCCGTGTTCGACACCGTGAAACCCAGCGTTTGGTAGGACGCCAGCGTGGTGTCCAGCCAATTGAACGCGCTCACATAAATGACCTGCTTGTTCGAAGCAAACGCCTGCTGAAGCACGCCGTTGTACGTCTGGGTCAGCGCATTGAACAGCGCCTGGCCTGTCGCACCGCTTTGCACACCTTGCGGTGTTCGCGCGATATCCGGCACGTCCGACACGACCACGTGCGTCGCGCCCGCCCCGACGACCTGCTGAACCGCGCCGACGAACTTGCCCGCCGCTATGCCGATCTGCTGAAGCGCTGCGGGGATCGCCGCATTTGACGCGGCAGCGCCCGCCTGCTGCGCCGCTGCGGGCGTTCCGCCGCTCTGCAGGACCGCCGTCGCCGCCGCGGTGCCGGCATCCGACACGGCTTGCGCCTGAATGAAAATGTCGTTCGCGCCGCCGTTCATCAGCACCAGCTGGTTCGCATTGAAGCTGCCGTGCGCGCCCAGATACTGTGTGATCTGCTGCGTGACCGGAACCGTCGTGGCGGCCATGAAGTTCGGCGCGAAGCCTTCGCCTTGCGGCTGATCCACGCGCGAACCGCCTTGCGCGTAGCCAAACCCGCCCGCTGCCACCAGCGGTTGACCGAAGCCGCCCAGATACGCGGCGGTCAACGTGCCGCCATAGTATTCGGCAATCTTCTGCGTCCACACTTCGCCCGGGTTGGTGGTGAAGCGGCCACCGCCGAAACTCGACTGGATCACCGGCGCATACGTGCCGACGTCCGACAGGCTGTCGCCGAACGACACGACCTGCAATTTGACGCCGCCTGGAGGCGTGCTGCTCGCATTGTTGTTATCGTTGCCGCCACCGCAAGCCGCGAGCAGTGCAAACGCCGTACTGGCGATGGCGAGCTGCGTGACGCGGACGAAATTGCGCTTGTTCGATGCTGTTTGCTTCATGTTGACTTCATCTCCTCGTATGTGTGGCCCTTGTGCCATATATTGCAGGCGGCGCCCACCGCTTCGGCGGCGTGACGCCAGCTTACAGAATCTTCTAAGGCCTGCGCGGTGTTTGAAACGCGGCCGTGTGGTTTTCTTCGACGCTCGCAGCGCCGCTGGATAACGCGGTATCGGCACTCGCACTCGCACCGGCGGCGCGGTGCGCATGATAATCCGCGGCCCACGCGGGCGGTGCGAACAGCGCGCGCAACTTGTTGCGCCAGCCTCGCACGCTCACGAAATCGGCGGCCATCGACGCCCATTCATGAAACGTCGCCCTCAGCGGGTTATACGTGTGGAGAGGCTCGACAATGCCGTACACCGGCGCATCGCGTGGATCTTCCTCGACATGGCTGCCGAACAGGCGATCCCAGATCACCAGCACGCCGGCATAGTTGCGGTCGATATAGCGGTCGTTGCGCGCGTGGTGCACGCGGTGAATCGACGGCGTGTTGAACACGTATTCGAGCCAGCCGAGTTTGCCGATCGCCTGGGTATGCACGAAAAACTGGAAGCCGAGGTTGATCAGCACGATCGCGACGATCTGCTTCGGCGGAAAGCCGAGCACGGCGAGCGGAATCCAGAACAGCCACATGCCGGCAATCGGATACATCAGGCTCTGGCGAAATGCGGTCGAAAAATTCATCCGCTCCGACGAGTGATGCACGACATGCGCGGCCCACAGCCAGCGCACGCGATGGCTGCAACGGTGGAACACGTAATAGAGCAGATCCTGAGCGACGAACAGCACGACGAACGACACCCAACTCGCCTGCCACGTGACGACGCGATAGTGATCGTAGAAGAAGGCATACACGGGGATGATCGCGAGCCACGCGAGCTTGTCGGCGGCCTGCTGCATCAACGCGAGCGCGGCGTTGCAGAGGGTGTCGCGCCAGCTATAAAGCTGTGCGCCGGGGCGTGTGCGCCGCAGGTGCCACGCCTCCCAGCCAATACATGCGAGAAAGACTGGCGCCATGGCGAGCAGCAGCAATTCGGCATCGAATTGCATTGTGTCTTCCTCCGTGGTCCCGGGCCGCCGCGTTTGCCGCAACGGCCATTGTCGTTTTCGTTTGATCAGGCCACGCCACCCCAATGATTGCGCGGCTCGTGCGCTACGCGTTGCGTTTTACGCGCGCCTCAAACACTGCCCGACAGCGTACACGCTTGGGCGCGTTGCGGCGCGCGGCTTCTATAGAAGGAATCCTCAATGGGCGCCGCGCTTGTGCGGGTTTTTCCTGGGCTTGCTGCCGCGCGGTTCGGTGACCGGGTCGGAGACCTTCGTGAATCCCTGGGACGGTCCCTGGTATACCCATTCGAGCAAGGCGTCGTGGGCGGCGCGCGCAGCTTCGGAATGCGGGTCGTTGATCAGGCTCACCACCACATAACTGTTGCCGTCCGCCGAGGCCACATAGCCGGCGATCGCCCGCACGTCGCGCAACGTGCCGGTCTTGATGTGCGCGTTGCCGCCCGCGCCCTGGTTGGTCAAGCGGTTGCGCATCGTGCCGTCCACGCCCGCGATCGGCAACGACTCCACGAACACCTGAGCGACCGGGCTCGCGTTGGCCCGCTGCAGCAGATCGGCGAGCGAGAGCGCCGTGACGTGCTCGTCGCGCGAGAGGCCCGAGCCGTTGTCGAGCGACAGGTATTCCATGTCGATGCTGTCGCGACGCAGAAACGCCTCGATCGCGCGCGCCGATTTGGCGGGCGTGGCGGGCGGTTTTTCTTCCGTCGCGCCGATCGTCAGGAACAGGTTACGCGCCATCGTGTTGTTGCTGAACTTGTTGATGTCGCGAACGATGTCGGACAGCACCGGCCCCTGGTGGCTGGCGACGAGGCGCGCGCCGACCGGCACCGCGCCTTCGCGGGTCGCGCCGCTGAACGTGCCGCCAGTTTGCTGCCACAGCGCGAGGAAGCCGCCCGCGAAGAACGCGGAGTGATCGAGCACCGCGACGTTGATCGTGCGCGGGCCGCAGCGCACCGAGTAGTCGCCGTCGAACGACGCCACCACGGTGCCGTTGGGTTGCGGCGTCACGGTGGGTGTGACGGAGGCGGCGTCGCCACGGCATGGGCCGTTCACGGCGCGCATCTGATTGTCGATCTGCAACTGCGAGAGCGCGGGCAGCACGTCGACGGCGACGCTGCCGTCAGGCGAAGGCGTCAGCGTGAACGACAGCGATTTGAAGGCATACAGCAGCGGATCGGGGCCGACGTTGTACGGCGCGGTAGCGTCGTCGTCGAACGGCGGCAGGTCGCGCGTCGAGGCATCGAAGTAACGCTTGTCGAGCACCAGCGCGCCGTCGATGCCGCTGATGCCCGCCTTGTGGATCTTCTGCACGAGGTCGATCAGTTCTTCGGGCACGAGCTTCGGGTCGCCCGTGCCCTGGATGTACAGATTGCCGTGCAGCACGCCGTTGGCATCCACCGTGCCGTCCGCATACGCGCTCGTGCGCCAGCGATAATCCGGGCCGAGGATCGACAGGCCGGCGTAAGTGGTGACGAGCTTCATCGTCGAGGCGGGCATCATCGGCTTGCCGGCGTTCAGCGCGACGATCGGCGTGCGGTCGCCGACCTTTTCGACCACCACGCTGATCGACGACAAAGGCACATGGGCGCGCTGCAGGCCGACCATCACCGGTTGCGGCAAGACGGTCGTGACGTTGACGCTCGGATGCGTGGCCTTGACGCGAGCCTGTGCGGTGAGCGGCAGCATCGTGCCGCAACCGAGCGCGGCACAGGCGAGCAACAAGCCCGCCGTGCGCGGTGCGAAGCGGCGCGGCAGGGGACGGGCGCAAGCAGAAGAGAGCGGACGCAGCGCCACAGAGCGTGCGAGAGAAGACAAAAAAGCGTGCGTCATGGACAGGCGAGGAAGCAAGATTTCGGGGCGCGTGGTACGCGGCAATCCAGGGTGTGTCGATGCATCGCGCGACGCGTGCGGGCAGCGGTTTCGCTGCGCGTTCGCGAGGGTGGCATCGGTCGGTCGTGCAAATCATGCAGGCGCGCCGGCGAATTCACGCACCCCGCATAAGGAGCGGGGCATGCTGATGAATCGAGCCGCGCGACGCAAAGCGCTCATTGTAGAGACATGCCGCGAGGCTGCGGTGAAAAAGCGTCGTGCGGCGCGCAGGCCGGGCTGGGCGCTAGAATGCGGCATCATCGAATGTTTCGGGACCGTACCAACATGCGCATATTGCTAGTCGAAGACGACCGGATGATCGCCGAAGGCGTGCGCAAGGCGCTACGCGGCGAAGGCTTCGCGGTCGATTGGGTGGAAGACGGTGACGCGGCGCTCAGCGCGGCAACCGGCCAACCTTACGATCTCGTGTTACTCGACCTCGGCCTGCCCAAACGCGACGGCCTCGAGGTGCTGCGTACGCTGCGCGCCAAAGGCCACGCCACGCCGGTGCTGATCCTCACGGCGCGCGACGCGGTCGCCGACCGCGTCAAAGGTCTCGACGCCGGCGCCGACGATTACCTTGTCAAACCTTTCGATCTCGACGAACTCGGCGCCCGCATGCGCGCGCTGATCCGCCGCCAATCGGGCCGCAGTGATTCGACGATTCGCCACGGCAGCCTGACGCTCGATCCGGCCTCCCATCAGGTCACGCTCGACGGCGCGCCGGTCGCGTTGTCGGCGCGTGAATTCGCGCTGCTCGAAGCACTGATCGCGCGTCCCGGCGCGGTGCTCTCGAAGAGCCAGCTCGAGGAAAAAATGTACGGCTGGGGCGAGGAGATCGGCAGCAATACTGTCGAGGTCTACATTCACGCGCTGCGCAAGAAGCTCGGCGCGGACCTGATCCGCAACGTGCGCGGTCTTGGCTACATGATCGCGAAGGACGCCTGAGCCGATGCGTTCGATTCGCCGTCAATTGCTGTTCTGGCTGCTGGCGCTGGTGTTGCTCGGCGTCGGCATTGCGGGTTGGCTGATCTACCGGCAAGCGCTGGCTGAAGCCAACGAACTGTTCGATTACCAGTTGGAGCAGATCGCCGCCGCGCTGCCGTCGGAACCGTTTTCGCAAGTGCTCGGTTCGCGCGACACGGGCGACGAAGGCATCGTGCTGCAAATCTGGAATCGCAACGGTGTGTTGATGTACTACTCGCGACCGCGTGCGCCGCTCGCGCCACGCGCCGAACTCGGCTTTTCCACCGAGCATACGGAGCGCGGCGACTGGCGTGTGTATGGCGCGATTGTCGGCGATAACGTCGTGCAGCTGGCGCAGCCGGTTTCGGTGCGCAACCGGCTCGCGGCGAACGTCGCGTTGCGCACCCTATGGCCATTGATCGTACTGCTGCCGCTATTGGGCCTGGCGGTGTGGGTGATCGTCGGACGCGGACTGCGGCCATTGCGGCGCGTGACCAGCGCGCTCGACGCGCGCCACCCCGAGGCGCTCGATCCGTTGCCCGACCAGCGCCTGCCGCTTGAAGTGCAGCCGCTCGTGCGCGCGTTGAACGGCCTGCTCGAACGTCTCGCCACCGCGCTCGACATTCAGAAAGCATTCGTTGCAGACGCCGCGCACGAATTGCGCACGCCGCTCGCCGCGGTGCAGATTCAGTCGCAACTGGTCGCCCGCGCGAAAGACGACGTAGCGCGCAGCGAAGCGCTGGCCGATCTGCAAGCGGGTGTCACGCGCGCCACGCGGCTTGCCGAACAATTGCTGGCGCTCGCACGCTCGGAACCGGACGGCCTCGCCGCGACCAACGCGATCGATCTGCGCGCTCTGCTGCAGGACTGTGTGGTGGCGTACGCGCCGCTTGCGCAGAATCGCGGCGTCGATCTCGGCATCGAGGCGAGCGAATCCGCCACGGTGATCGGCGACGCCGACGCGCTGCGTGTGATGTTCAACAACCTCGTTGATAACGCAACCAAATACACGCCGCGAGGCGGGCGCGTCGACGTTGGCCTGCAGGTCGAAGAAGGGCATCCGGTGGTACGGATCGCCGACAGCGGGCCGGGCATCGAGCCGGCCGAACGCGACCGCGTATTCGATCGCTTCTACCGGGCCGGCGCCGGCGCGAACCGCGCGCGCACCGATGTGGCGGGCACCGGCCTCGGCCTCGCGATCGTGCGGCGCATCGCTACACAACACCATGCCGCGGTCCGGCTCGACGAATCGCCGACGGGTGGTTTGCAGGTCGAGATACGTTTCTGAGCGTGAGGCGTTCTGTTCGGAAAGTGATTCGAACCAGGCTTAAGCGAGGCTTAAACGCGCCTAAAAAACTGCGCTGAGGCGATCTGACGCTGCTTAAGACTCTTTTAAGCGATGCCACGTACGCTTCATCTCATTCCAAAGCCTCTTTCTCCCAGTCAGGAGTACACGATGAACGCGAAAACCTTGTCCCGCAGCGCTGTTGCAGTGGCTGTCGCCGTGGCGCTTTCCGCCGGCTATGTGGCGGGGCATCGCGACGTGCCCGCGCCGCAGGTGATCACGCCGGCGCAGGCCGCGATGATGCCTGCTGAAGCTGCCGCGAAAACCGGCATCCCCGATTTCTCGGGCCTGGTCGAAACATACGGCCCGGCTGTCGTCAACATCAGCGCGAAGCATGTGGTCAAGCAGGCTGCCTTGCGCGGCAACGGCGGTAATGGCGCCAACAGCGGCAACCAGTTGCCGATCGATCCGAGCGATCCCTTCTATCAGTTCTACAAGCGCTTCTTCGGCGGCGTGCCGGGCATGCAAGGCGGCGACGGTAGCGACGGCGGCGATGCGCCCGATCAACCGAGCGCGAGTCTGGGTTCGGGGTTCATCGTCAGCAGTGACGGTTACATCCTGACCAACGCCCATGTGGTGGACGGCGCGAACGTCGTTACCGTGAAGCTGACCGACAAGCGTGAGTTCAGGGCGAAAGTGGTGGGTGCCGACAAGCAGTCCGACATTGCCGTGCTGAAGATCGACGCGAGCAGTCTGCCGACCGTGAAGATCGGCGATCCGCGTCAGAGCAAGGTCGGCCAGTGGGTGGTCGCGATCGGCTCGCCTTACGGTTTCGACAACACGGTGACCTCGGGCATCATCAGCGCGAAGTCGCGTTCACTGCCGAACGAGAACTACACGCCGTTCATCCAGACCGACGTGCCGGTGAATCCGGGTAACTCGGGTGGACCGTTGTTCAACTTGCAGGGCGAGGTGATTGGTATCAACTCGATGATCTATTCGCGCACGGGCGGCTTCCAGGGCCTTTCGTTCGCGATTCCGATCAATGAAGCGATCAAGGTCAAGGACGACATCGTCAAGACCGGCCATGTGAGCCGCGGACGTCTCGGCGTCGCGGTGCAGGGCATGAACCAGACGCTGGCCAATTCGTTCGGCATGCAAAAGCCGCAAGGCGCGCTCGTCAGCTCGGTCGATCCGAGCGGCCCGGCCGCCAAGGCCGGTTTGCAACCGGGCGACGTGATTCTGTCGGTGAATGGTGAACCGGTTGGCGATTCGTCGGATCTGCCGTCGCAGGTCGCGGGTCTGGCGCCGGGCAGCTCCGCCACTGTGCAGGTGTGGCGCGACAAGGCCACCAAGGACCTGAAGGTGACGATCGGCTCGTTGTCGGATGCCAAGGTGGCTTCGGATAAGGCCGATCAGCCGGCTCAGTTGCAAGGCCGGCTCGGCGTGGCGGTGCGGCCGCTGACGCCCGAAGAAAAGAGCAGCGCATCGGTGTCGCACGGCCTGTTGGTGCAGCAATCGGGCGGCGCGGCTGAAAGCGCCGGCATCCAGCCCGGCGACGTGATTCTGGCGGTGAATGGCCGGCCGGTCACGAGCGTGGATCAGCTGAAGCAGATGATCGCCGGCGCGGGCAACAGCATCGCCTTGCTGATCCAGCGTGATAACGCGCAGATCTTCGTGCCGGTGGATCTCGGCTGAGGATCGGCGGATCGGTGAGTCGGTCAGCGTGTTGGCGGCTTGAATGGTCGCGTGGTCGATCGTTTGGCTGGCATGTTGACTGGTTGACTGATACAGCTGATCGTTTGGTCGCCATTCTCTGGCTGACGCGCTGGCCGATCTTGCCTGGAAATTGAAGCAACGCTTGCCGGTCCTTGCATTTACTGCGGATGGACCGGCATTTTTTTCGCCTGGCCAATGTCATGAAGAAGGTCGCGCTGTGCCGCGTGGCGCGGTGCAGCAGCGGTTTCCTGACGACGCGACTGGCCGGTTGGCACGCAGGTTGCGTCTGCCTTGGTCCGGGTCCATCGACGGACACGGACGACAAGGACCTTAATAAGGAGCGAACCGATGAAAACCCAACGCAATCAGCGAAGGATCGTAGCCGCCGCGGTATGCGCAGCGCTCACGCTCGGTCTGGCAAGTGGCGCTTATGCACAGGCGAGTGACGTAACGGGCGGCAGCACCGCCGACGAAAGCAGCGCGGGCAACGCAAACGGTGGCGGCCTGCCGCAAATCCAGCAGCAAGGCGACGTCTCGTTCGTATCGGGCGGCGTCGGCCTTGACGAATCGAAAGCACTGCAGCAGGCACAAAGCCAGTGGCCGCTGTCGCTGCGCTTCACCGGACCCGGCTCCGATTTTCTGGCCGACATCCACGTGCGCGTGGTCGACGCGCACGGCGGCGAAGTCTTGAGCACCACGTCGCGCGGGCCGTACATGCTGGTCAAGCTGCGGCCGGGCCGTTACACCGTGCATGCGCAATACAAGGATCGCGACCAGACCAAGCCGGTGACGATCCCGGCCAAGGGTACCGCCAAGGCTGCCTTCTATTGGAACACGCAGTAAGCGGCTCGCCTGTTTGAGTGGCGTCGGGCGAGACCCCTCGTCGGCCCTCAGGAAGGCCGCGCAATCGGCGGAAGTTTGGCCGATAATGAAGCCACGGGCGCGCCCCGTGGCTTTGCTGTTTGCACTGTCGCACACGAGTTGCACACCGAGTAGGACGTCACCACGGAGCCGAGACATGAGCGATGCCTTGACACCTCACGGAAGCCCCGGCGCGAGCACGGGCGGGCATACCATCGGCATATCCGGCAACAATCACCGGGTGCGTGTGATCCATGGCGGTGTGACCATGGCCGACACCCAGGCGGGCCTGACGCTCACGGAAACCGGTCTCGCGGACGTGTTCTATTTTCCGCGTGGCGACGTGAACATGGCGCGCCTCGAACGCTCAACGCATACTTCGCACTGCCCGTTCAAGGGCGACGCGTCGTACTTCCATCTGCGCACTGAAGACGGTCTGATCGAAAACGCCGTCTGGAGCTATGAGGCGCCGTTCGAGGCGGCCGCACAAATAAAAGGGTATCTGGCGTTTTACGCATCGCGCGTCGACCGTATCGATCAGACTTCCTGACCGGTTGTCGCGCGTTCATCGGGGAGGCTGGTATGGAATTGAACGACGCGTTACGGATTCCGCTTGCGCCGTCCGAGGTTTGGGACGCGTTGCAGGACCTCGCCTTGTTGCGTGCCAGCCTCGACAATTGCGAGTCGTTCACCCGGCTTAGCCACGGCGAATATGCGCTTGCCATGACCGTGCCGCTCGGGCCGTTGCGCGCGCGTTACGAAGCGCGCGCTCACGTAGCCGGTCAGGATTCCGGACCGGCGGATGCGCAGCGCCGCACCATCAACTTCAAGGCGCGAGCCGAAGGTATCGGCGCGTTACGCGGGCAGATCGAAGTGAGATTGCGCGCGGAGGACGGCTCGCATGGCATCGGCAGAGAGCGGGGCACGCGGATCGACTACACGATCTGGGCGACCTCGTCCGGGCCGCTCGCCGAATTGCCCACGCGTCAGCTTGAAAACGCGCTGCACCAGCTGGCTGATGATTTTTTCGACGAGTTCGGTGCGGTCGTTCGTGCCAAGCATGGGCAAGGGCCGAACCGCGCGCGGGGGACGTCGTCGCGCCGGCAGCATGTGTTTCTGCGACCGATCACGCTCGGCGGTATGGCTCGGCGGACTCGTACGGATCATGGCAACGCGTTGAGCGGGCGG
This sequence comes from Paraburkholderia fungorum, assembly GCF_046027605.1. GTDB lineage: Bacteria > Pseudomonadota > Gammaproteobacteria > Burkholderiales > Burkholderiaceae > Paraburkholderia > Paraburkholderia fungorum_F. The sequence continues at coordinate 115,466 of NZ_JAQQEF010000012.1, read as the reverse complement.
GCGGCGAGCGCGTCGCATGGGGCGGCCCATGGTGTGTCGCATGGCGTCTCGCATCGCGAGTCCGGTGCGCACGCCGTTCCGAACTGGGCGTGGGCGGCGATGATTTTTCTGGTGGCGCTGCTGTTGTATGTGGCGCGCTGGATTAGCGAACACTGACGAGTCGGGTTGGCTGCACCGCACAGCCAGGCGCGCCGCTGTCGCGCTGACGCGACTACGAATTCCCGGTGGAGCGCTACGAAACATCGTTGACCAGATTGCGTTTGTGGCCCTCGAATGGTTTATCGGGTTCCCTTGTTTTTCCGATGCTTGCCATCCCCGCGCTCTCAAACCAAAGTTATCGAGTGCCTTCATGTTTCATGTGCTCACACGCCGCGGAACTCCCGCCGCCATGCAGACGGCGAAGTGCGGAACGCCTCGGTGAAATGCTGCCGGAGCGAAGCGGTCGAGCCGAAGCCCGCAATCCCGGCGATCGCTTCCACTGACTCATCCGTGCTTTCCAGCAACTGCTGCGCGCGCGCGAGCCGCTGCGCCAACAGCCATGCGCCGACGGTCGTGCCGGTGGCCAGCCGGAAGCGCCGGGTAAACGTGCGGCGGCTCATCAGCGCGCGTTCGGCGAGCGTGTCGAGCGTATGCGGCGCGTCCAGATTCCCGCTCACCCACTCGAGCAGGCAGGACAGGCGGTCGCCGCGCACGTTCGGCGCCACCGGTTGCTGAATGTACTGCGCCTGGCCACCCTGCCGATGCGGCGGCACCACCAGCCGGCGCGCGACATAGTTCGCCGCCTGCGCGCCGCACATCTTGCGCAGCACATGCAGGCAACAGTCGAGACCGGCGGCGGTGCCGGCGGAGGTCAGCACGTTGCCGTCGTCGACATACAGCACGTCCGGATCGAGCCGCACGCGCGGATAGCGGCGCGCGAAGTCGTCCGCCCATGCCCAGTGGGTTGACGCCGGCCGCTCGTCCAGAATGCCGGTGGCGGCCAGCACGAACGCGCCCAGGCACAGCCCCACCAGCTGGGCGCCGCGCGCATGGGCGGCACGCAGTGCTTCCAGCAGCGCGGTGGGTGGTGTTTCGTCCGGGTCGCGCCAGCTCGGCACGATGATCGTGTCCGCATCGGCGAGTGCTTCGAGCCCATGCGTGACGGCGATCGAGAACCCGGCGGTCGTGGTCAGGATGCCGCTCTCGGCAGCGCAGACACGAAAGTCGAAGTTGGGCAAGCCGCCGGCACGGCGGTCCTCGCCGAACACCACGCACGGCACCGAAAGATGGAACGGGTTGATGCGGTCGAACGCGACCACCGCGACGACGTGGCGGGGCGCGTCGTCGCGCGCGGCGGTGGGGGAGGTGGGAGTAGCCATCAGGCGCGATCGTCCTGTGAAATCCAACGATGATCCAACGATGATCCAACGATGGCCCGATTCTAGCGAATATTGTCGTTCGGGTCGCTGTCGGGAAAGCGGCGTGTGGCCAACAATGCTGTCATCGCCGCTGCCTGCTCAAGTCCCATGCCGCGCAGTGCGAGCCCTAACCGTTGAACCGACAAGGAGTCTTGCCATGACCGCACCCCGCCGCGCGCTGATCGTCATCGATGTGCAGAACGAATACGTCACAGGCGATCTGCCGATCGAATATCCGGATGTGCAAACCTCGCTCGCCAACATCGGCCGGGCGATGGATGCGGCCCGCGCAACCGGCGTGCCGGTGGTAGTCGTGCAGAATGTCGCGCCGGCCACCTCGCCGTTGTTCGCGCGCGGCAGCGTCGGCGCGGAACTGCACCCGGTGGTGGCCTCGCGCCCGCACGATCACTATGTGGAGAAGTCGCTGCCGAGCGCTTATGCCGGCACCGATCTGGGTGCCTGGCTTGCCGCGCGCGAGATCGACACGCTGACGGTGATCGGCTACATGACCCATAACTGCGATGCGTCGACCATCTTCCACGCGGTGCACGACGGGCTTACGGTCGAATTCCTGGACGATGCGACAGGCTCGGTGCCCTACGAGAACAGCGCGGGTTTTGCGAGTGCGCAGGAGATTCACCGGGTGTTCAGCGTGGTGTTGCAGTCGCGCTTCGCGGCCGTGGCGAGCACGGAACAATGGATTGCAGCGGTGAAGAGCGGAGCGCCGCTCGAACGCAGCAACATCTACGCGTCGAACCAGAAGGCGCGGGCGAGTCAGGCGGCCGCCTGAGGTAGTTGCATGGGCTTGGTAAAAGGTTTACGCAAAGGCCTGCTGCAACGATCTGCTGCAAAGGCCTGCTGGGAAAATCTGCTGCAAAAAGCCTGCGGAAGGCCTGCGGTAAGGATCCACTGTTAAGACCCGCTGCAGAGCCCTATCGCAATGGCTTGCATGAGCAAAACAAAAGCGGGCGGAGTGCGTGAATGCGCAGCCCGCCCGCTGTTTCGTAGCCGCGCTAAGTATTCAGCTAGCGGACCCCGCCGCCTTCCCCTGGCGCAACGCTGGACTCAGCCGCAGCGCATCGAACATCCCCGCAACCATTTGCTCCGCATGCTTGCCGAAATCGGTCGCCTCCGGCAGAAACAGCATGTCGCGCAGCGATCCGCTGACGAACGCGTGCACCATTGCCGCCGCGATGCTGGTGTCGAGATCGGCCGGCATTTGCCCTTTGGAGATGGCATTGCGCAGACCGCCTTCGACCTTCTTCAGCCCTTCGCGCATATTGGTCTGATAGCGAACCATCACCGGTCCCATTTCCTCGACCAACTCGCACTTCAGAAACAGGATGTCGAATACGCGCCGGCGGCGCGGGTCGTTGGCCGTGTCGCGCAGGCAAACCGTGCAGATTTCCATCAGGCGCCCGAGCGGGTCGGGCTCATTGGGATCTAGCGACGCGGCCTTGAGTTCATCCAGCGGCAACAGCACGCGGTCGAACATTTCAGTAAACAGATCGCTTTTGTGGGCGAAATGCCAATAGATGGCGCCGCGCGTGACACCGGCCGCCTGCGCAATGTCGGCGAGAGACGTGCGCGACACGCCTTTCTCGAAGAAAACCCGTTCGGCCGCGTCGAGAATGCTATTCCGCGTCTCCTGCGCCTCTTCTTTGGTTCTTCTGACCATACCTGGTGTGAGCTGCCCTGAGTGTGGGGTTTTCCCGAGCGGTTTTAAGTACGCTCGATGACAATCTGTCTACAGTTAAGCAAATTGCGAATCGATCTTGCGGGCCCCCTAGGCACCTGAGAAGTAAATGCACTTTTACATGCATTCGTGGATGTATATATAATAGCATCCCAGGATCGGATAGCCCAAGCCGTGACGACCGGTTAATATCCGTCACTGTTGCCTTTCAAAACGCTATTGCGCCGTGCCCAAAGGGCCGCGCCGTGCGGCATTTCCCGGGTTTGGCGCATTTTGCTCGGGTGCCCCTGCAGCTTCGGTTTGCACCCACGGGCTTCCGGTCACGCGTCGCAAGACGCATGTGTGCGCTGTCGTCCCCGGGGTAGGGATGCGCGCACTTTTTCATTCTCAGTCTTAGACAGAGGTCGCTCCATGCGCGTCGAACGGGTTCCATTCCGCTTAATCAGTGCCGCGACGGCTGCCGTATTGCTGGCAGCGTGCGGACCAAAACAATCTGCGCCGCCGCCGCAAACGCCTGAAGTTGGCGTTGTCACCGTCCAACCGACAGCTGTGCCCGTTATTACCGAATTGCCGGGCCGCACCAGTGCCTTCCTCGTCGCGCAAGTCCGCGCACGGGTCGACGGCATCGTGCTGCGCCGTGAATTCACCGAGGGCGACCAGGTCAAGGCCGGCCAGCGTCTGTACAAGATCGATCCGGCGCCCTATATCGCGACATTGAACAACGCGAAGGCAACGTTGGCGAAGGCCCAGGCGAACCTCGCGTCGACCACCGCGCAAGCCAACCGCTTCAAGGTGCTGGTTGCCGCCAACGCAGTCAGCAAGCAGGACTACGACAACGCGGTGGCCTCAGCAGGCCAGGCCGCGGCTGACGTGGCCGCCGGCAAGGCCGCGGTCGACACGGCGCAGATCAACCTCGGCTATACCGACGTGACGTCGCCGGTGTCGGGCCAGATCGGCATCTCGCAAGTCACGCCGGGCGCCTATGTGCAGGCGAGCGCCGCCACGCTGATGGCCACGGTCCAGCAACTCGATCCGACCTACGTGGACCTGGTGCAATCGAGCCTCGACGGTCTGAAGCTGCGCCGCGACGTCCAGGAAGGCCGTCTGAAGACGAGCGGCCCGGACGCCGCCAAGGTCTCGCTGGTCCTCGAAGACGGCCGCACCTATTCGGAAAAGGGCAAGCTGCAGTTCACCGACGTGACGGTCGACCAGGGTACTGGTTCCGTCACGGTTCGCGCGATCTTCAAGAACGCGGACAAGGTCCTGCTGCCGGGTATGTTCGTGCGCGCCAGGATCGAAGAGGGCATCAACGAAAACGCGCTCGTCGTGCCGCAAGTGGGCATCACGCATGACCAGAAGGGTCAGCCGACCGCGCTGGTCGTAGGCCAGGACGACAAGGTCGCGTTGCGTCAGCTGGTGACGTCGGGCACGTACGGGTCGAACTGGGTGGTCGAGAGCGGCCTGAAGGCCGGTGACCGCGTGATTGTCCAGGGCACCGACAAGGCGAAACCCGGCATGCAGGTCAAGACCGTCGCCGCGCAACTTCCCGCCACACCCGCTTCCGACGCATCCGCTCAGGATGCGCCGGCCGCCAGCGGTGCGCAGACGGCACAACCTGCCTCCGCTGCATCGGGCGCGTAATAACAGGGAGCCCGCCTCATGGCAAAGTTCTTTATTGATCGCCCGATTTTTGCATGGGTGATCGCCATTATTCTGATGCTCGCGGGTATCGCGTCGGTGTTTACGTTGCCGATCGCGCAATACCCGACCATCGCCCCGCCGGCCGTGCAGATCAGCGCAACGTACCCGGGCGCATCGGCGAAGACGGTGGAAAACACCGTCACGCAGGTGATCGAGCAGCAGATGAGTGGTCTTGACCACTTGCTGTATCTGTCGTCCACGTCGGACGACTCGGGTACGGCAACCATCACGCTGACGTTCGCAGCTGGCACCAATCCTGACATCGCGCAGGTGCAGGTGCAGAACAAGCTGCAGCTCGCCACGCCGCTGTTGCCGCAAGCCGTGCAGCAGCTGGGCACCAAGGTCACGAAGTCGAGCAGCAGCTTCTTGCTGGTGATGGCGTTCGTGTCCGAAGACGGCAGCATGAGCAAGTACGACCTGGCAAACTACGTCGCGTCGAACGTCGAAGACCCGGTCAGCCGGATCGACGGTGTAGGTACGGTGACGCTGTTCGGCTCGCAGTATGCAATGCGGATCTGGCTGGACGCGAACAAGCTGACCAACTTCGGCCTCACGCCGGTGGATGTGCAAACGGCGCTGACCAACCAGAACGTGCAGGTCGCGGGCGGTTCGCTCGGCGGCACGCCGTCGGTGCCGGGTCAGGTGCTGCAGGCAACCATCACGGAAGCCACACTGCTGAATACGCCTGAACAGTTCGGCAACGTGCTGCTCAAGGTGAACCCGGACGGTTCGCAAGTCCGCATCAAGGACGTGGCGCGAATCGAACTCGGTGGCGAAAACTACAACTTCGACACCAAGTACAACGGTCAGCCGACGGCAGGCTTCGGTATTCAGCTCGCCACGGGCGCTAACGCACTGGCCACGGCCAAGGCGGTGCGCGCGAAGGTCGCGGAACTGTCGAAGTACTTCCCGCACGGCCTCGTCGTTCAGTATCCGTACGACACCACGCCGTTCGTGCGCCTGTCGATCGAAGAAGTGGTCAAGACGCTGCTCGAAGGTATCGTGCTGGTGTTCCTGGTCATGTACCTGTTCCTGCAGAACCTGCGCGCCACGCTGATCCCGACGATCGCCGTGCCGGTGGTGCTGTTGGGTACATTCGCGATCATGGGTCTGGTGGGCTTCTCGATCAACACGCTGTCCATGTTCGGGCTCGTGCTGGCGATCGGCTTGCTGGTGGACGATGCGATCGTGGTGGTGGAAAACGTCGAGCGGGTGATGCAGGAGGAGGGTTTATCGCCTCGAGATGCGACCCGCAAGGCAATGGACCAGATTACCGGCGCGCTGGTCGGCGTGGCGCTCGTGCTGTCGGCGGTGTTCGTGCCGGTGGCGTTCTCGGGCGGGTCGGTCGGGGCCATTTACCGGCAGTTCTCGCTGACGATCGTGGCGGCGATGGTGCTGTCCGTGCTGGTCGCGTTGATTCTGACGCCGGCGTTGTGCGCGACGATTCTCAAGCCGATCGAAAAGGGCCACGAGGAAAAAACCACCGGTTTCTTCGGCTGGTTCAATCGCACCTTCAACAAGAGCCGCGACAAGTATCACTCGGGCGTGCACCACGTGATCAAGCGCTCGGGCCGTTGGCTGATCATCTACATGGTGGTGATCTTCGCGGTCGGCCTGCTGTTCGTGAAATTGCCGAAGTCGTTCCTGCCTGACGAAGACCAGGGCACGATGTTCGTGCTGGTGCAAACGCCGTCAGGCTCGACACAGGAAACCACGGCGCGCGCGCTGAAGGACGTCTCCGACTATCTGCTCAACACCGAAAAGAGCATTGTCGAATCGACCTTCACGGTGAACGGCTTCAGCTTCGCCGGCCGCGGCCAGAACGCGGGTCTCGTGTTCGTGCGGATGAAGGACTACGCGGAGCGTCAGCACTCGGATCAGAAGGTGCAGGCGCTGGTTGGCCGCCTCTTCATGCACTTCTCGGGCTACAAGAACGCGCTGGTGTATCCGGTGAATCCGCCGTCGATTCCTGAACTCGGTACGGCCGCCGGCTTCGACTTCGAACTGCAGGATCGCGCGGGTATCGGCCACGAAAAGCTGATGGAAGCACGCAACATGCTGTTGGGCATGGCGGCGAAAGACCCGACGCTGGCTCAGGTGCGTCCGAACGGCCTGAACGATACGCCGCAGTTCACGGTCAACATCGACCACGAGAAGGCTTCGGCGCTCGGCGTCTCGTTGTCGGCGATCGACCAGACGTTCTCGATCGCGTGGGCGTCGCAGTACGTGAACAACTTCCTCGATACCGATGGCCGGATCAAGAAGGTGTATCTGCAGGGCGACGCACCGTTCCGCATGAAGCCGGAAGACCTGAATGCCTGGTACGTGCGTAATACGGCCGGCGGCATGGTGCCGTTCTCGTCGTTCGCCAGCGGCACGTGGACCTACGGTTCGCCGAAGCTCGAGCGCTACAACGGTATTTCGGCCGTGGAAATCCAGGGTGCGGCAGCACCGGGCAAGTCGACCGGTCAGGCCATGACGGCCATGGAAGCACTCGTGGCGAAACTGCCGGCGGGGGTTGGCTACGAATGGACGGGTCTGTCGTTGCAGGAACGCCAGTCGGGTTCGCAGGCGCCGATTCTGTACGGCATCTCGATCCTCGTCGTGTTCCTCTGTCTCGCGGCGCTGTATGAAAGCTGGTCGATCCCGTTCTCGGTGATCATGGTGGTGCCGCTCGGCGTGATCGGCGCACTGCTGGCCGCTACGCTGCGCGGGCTCGAGAACGACGTGTTCTTCCAGGTGGGTCTGTTGACCACGGTGGGGCTGTCGGCGAAGAACGCGATTCTGATCGTGGAATTCGCCCGCGAGTTGCAGCAGGGTGAAGGGATGGGGCCGGTCGAGGCCGCGCTCGAAGCCGCGCGTCTGCGGTTGCGTCCGATTCTGATGACCTCGCTCGCGTTCATTCTCGGCGTGATGCCGCTCGCGATCAGTAACGGCGCGGGCTCGGCCAGCCAGCACGCAATCGGTACCGGCGTGATCGGCGGGATGTTGACCGCGACCTTCCTCGCGATTTTCATGATCCCGATGTTCTTCGTCGTGATCCGCGCGAAGTTTGGCGGTGAGAAGGAAGACCCGGATGAGGCGCTCGAACACTATAACCAGCACCATCCGCATGACGGCCAAGGCGGCGGGTCGGCCGGCGGGTCGACTGATCAAGGCTCGGGCAAGGACGGACATTGAGATGCAAAAACACTCTTTGATTGCAGTGGCGGTTGCGCTGTTCGCCGCGGGTTGCACGATGGCGCCGAAGTATCAGCGCCCGGCCGAACCCGTGACGAGCACCTTCCCGACCGGCGGCGTGTATGAAACGCAGCCGGGCGCGAACCAACCGGGCCCGGGGTCAGCGGGCACGTCGATCGCGGCGCGCAGCGCTGGCGGCCAGGCCGCGGCCGATATCGGCTGGCGTGATTTCTTCGTCGATCCGCGCATGCAACGGATCATCGAGATCGCGCTGAAGAACAACCGCGATCTGCGTGTGTCGGTGCTGAACATGCAGGCGTCGGCGGCGCAGTTCCGCATCGTGCGTGCGGGGCTGTTCCCGACGCTCGACGCCGCGGTTTCGCAAAGCAAACAGCGCACGCCGAAAGACCTGTCGTTCTTTAACCAGACGATTACCAACTCGTACTCGGTCGGCCTGAACGCCTCGTGGGAAATCGACTTCTTCGGGCGGATTCAAAGCCTGAAGGACCAGGCGTTGGCGCAGTACCTGGCAACTGCTCAGGCGCGCAAGGCGGCGGAAATCTCGCTGGTCTCGCAGGTGGCGAATCAGTATCTGACGGTGCTGCAACTGGACGATCTTCTGAAGGTCACGCAGAACACGTTGAAGACCTCGGAGGAATCGTATCGGATCGCCGAGTTGCAGTTCGACAACGGCACTGGCTCCGAGCTAGATCTGCGCCAGTCGCAAACAGTGGTCGAGACGGCCAGCGCGAATCTGCAGTCGCAGGAACGTCTGCGGGCGCAGGCTGAAAACGCGCTGGTGCTGCTGGTCGGCGAACCGCTGCCCGCCGATTTGCCGCCGGGTCTAACGTTGAACGACCAGAATCTCCTGACGGATATTCCGGCTGGTTTGCCGTCCGATCTGCTAACGCGTCGTCCGGACATCATGGAGGCCGAGGAGAATCTGCTCGCGGCCAACGCGAATATCGGCGCGGCGCGCGCGGCGTTCTTCCCGAAGGTCTCGCTGACCGGCAGTTTCGGAACACTGAGCCCGACGCTCGGCGGTCTGTTCAAACCCGGTTCGGCGGCATGGAGCTTCGCGCCGTCGATCACGCTGCCGATCTTCGAGGGCGGTCAGAACCTGGCCAATCTCGATCTCGCCAACATCCAGAAGAAAGTCCAGATTGCCACGTACGAAAAGGCGATCCAGACGGCCTTCCGCGAAGTGGCGGACGGGCTGGCGGCACGCGGCACGTACGATCAGCAAATCCAGGCGCTGGAGCGCGATACCTTTGCGGAACAACGCCGGCTGGATCTGTCGAATCTGCGTTATACGAACGGCGTTGACAGCTACCTGTCGGTGCTGACCGCGCAGACCGATCTGTATGCGGCGCAACTGTTATTGACTACTGCGCGCATGGAGCGTCTGCAGAACCTGGTCACGCTGTATCAGGCGCTTGGCGGTGGCTGGATCGAGCGGAGCGGTGAACAGCCGCGTCCGGCCGACGCGCCGGTCGATTACGGCGCGGCCAGTGCGCCGGTTGCAGCTTCGGCAGCGACGGCGGGTTGAGTCTGGCGGGGCGCAAGGCGCGTTTCGTTTCCTCGGAAGCCGCGCTATGCAACGGGTGTGACAGGCAGATTTTCACGGTTTCAGAAAGGCTGCTCTGTCCAACCGGTGACAAAAAAAACGCCACGGCATGCCGTGGCGTTTTTGTTTGCTGCGCTGAATGCGTGTGACTTCAGCAACCCTCAAGCACCTCGCGCACCTCAAGCACCTCACTGACGCCAGTCGCGTGACGCCGGTCCCCAAAAAAAATTCACTGCAAATCCACCGCCCGCAGCATTTCATCGCGTGGCGGCTCATTACCGCCGCGTCCGTCGAAATCATGCCCGGCCTTGCGAATTTCGCACTGCGCCTTCTTCTCGCTCTTCACACCGTTGAAGATCAGGTTCAGCACCACCGCCGATACCGAAGCCAGCAGGATCCCGCTATGCAGCAGCGGCGACAGCGCCGGCGGCAGCTTCGAGAAAAATTGCGGCGACACCACCGGCACCAGACCCATGCCGATACTCACCGCGACGATGAACAGGTTGTGATGGTTCTTCACGAAGTCGACCTTGGCCAGCACCTTGATACCGTTCGCCGCGACCATGCCGAACATCACAATGCCCGCGCCGCCCAGCACGAAGGCCGGCACCGAGGCCACCACCTGCGCCATCTTCGGAAACAGACCCAGCAGCACCAGGATCACACCGCCCATCGCGCAGACAAAGCGGCTCTTCACACCCGTCACGCCGATCAGTCCGACGTTCTGCGAGAACGAGGTATGCGGAAACGAGTTGAAGATGCCACCGATCAACGTGCCCAGACCATCGACGCGCAGGCCGCGCACCAGCGTCTTCTGATCCACCGGACGATCGACCATATCGCCGACGGCGAGGAACATGCCGGTCGATTCGATGAAGGTGACGAACATCACGGTGACCATCGTCGCGATCGCGAGCGGATCGAAATGCGGCAGGCCGAAATGGAACGGCATCACGAAGCCGACCCATGGTGCGTGCGTGACGCCTTCCATGTTGACGCGGCCAAGCGCCAGCGCGATCACGAAACCCGCCACGATGCCGAGCAGCACCGAGATATTGGCGACGAAGCCCTTGGCGAACTTGTTGATGAGCAGAATCAGCATCAGCACGACCAGCGACAGCCCGAGGTAGATCGGGTTGCCGTAATCGGGATTGCCCACGCCGCCGGCCGCCCAGTTGATGCCCACTTCCATCAGCGACAGACCGATCACCGAGATCACCACGCCGATCACCACCGGCGGGAAGAATCGCAGTAACTTGCCGACCGCCGGCGCGAGAAGAATGCCGATGACCCCGGCCGCGATCGTCGAGCCGAAGATATCGAGAATGCCGAGCGAGGGATTGGTGCCGATCGCGACCATCGGACCGACGGCCGCGAAGGTGCAGCCCATGATGACCGGCAGACGGATGCCGAAGATCCACAGACCCAGGGTCTGAATCAGCGTGGCGATGCCACAGGAAAACAGATCGGCGCTGATCAGAAACGCGATCTGGTCTTTCGGCAATTTGAGCGCCGCGCCGATGATCAGCGGCACAGCAACTGCGCCTGCGTACATCACCAAAACGTGCTGAATGCCGAGCGTGAGCAACTGGCCTGTGGGCAGTCGCTCGTCGCACGGGTGAACCGTGTTCGATTGCATTTTGTCTCTCTCCACCATCTCGTTTTGGGATGGCTCCAAGGTATGCGGAACGAAAAAGTGCAACAAGACCACTGGGGCCTATTCCGGCATTCCCGGTGACGATATGCATGAGGCCGATTTGAAAGCTAAAAGAAATGCGCACCCCGCGTAAATCGGCGGTAAGTCCCGCGCAGCGGCGCTGCGGGCCATGAACCGGGCGCGCCCGCCTTAACGAGATATGTGTGAGAATCAATGAGGTGTATCTCGCTCGACGCATAGTGCTGTTTTCATGCAACGCGCGGCGCGGCGGGGTTAACCCGCGATTCCGGGTTTTCAGTGTGCATTCGGGCGCGCTTCCGAAGCGACGCAGCGGTGACGGAAAGCACGCTGTTCCAGGCACCTTTTGCGTGCTTATCCCCAGCCTCAAATTGACGTTCTATCGCCCATGAGTTTTCTTGGCATCGACCTCGGCACCGGCTCCCTCAAAGCAGCAATCATCGATGAAAACGGCCGCGAGCTGGCCGCGGCGAGTGTCGCTTACGCGCTCGAAACGCCGCATCCGGGCTGGGCGGAAACGTCGGTGCAAACCTGGTGGCGCGCGCTATGCGAAGCGGCGGCGCGCTTGCCTGCCGGTCTGCGCGGCAACGTGCAGGCCATCGGGTTCTCTGGACAGATGCACGGTGTCGTGCTGATCGACGCCGAGGGCGAAGCCGTGCGCCCCGCCATGCTCTGGCCCGACACGCGCGCATTGGCCGTGCTTGAGCAGTGGCCCGAGCCGCAGCCGAATCCCGTTGCGCCCGGCATGGCTGGCCCTTTGCTGCGCTGGATCGTGCAGAACGAACCGCAGTCCGCGCAGAAGACGCGTTGGGCGCTGCAACCGAAAGATTGGCTGCGCGTCGCGCTGGGCGGCGCGATCGCAACCGATCCTTCCGACGCCTGCGCGACCGCGCTTGCCGATCCCGCCGGTGTGTGGGATCGCGCGCTGCTCGAGCGGCTCGAATTGCCGCATGAATGGTTTGCACCGCTCGCGCCGTCCTATGCGGCGGGTGGCATTTTGTCGCGGAAAGCCGCGCAGGAACTGGGTCTGCGCGCTGGCATCGTGCTCGCGACCGGCGCTGCCGATACGCCATGCGCGGCACTCGGCAGCGGTCTCGCGCGCGATGGCGACGCGATGCTCACGACAGGCACCGGCGGACAAATCGTGGTGCTCGCCGAACAGGCGCCGCAAGCGATCAGGGGCCTGCATCGCTATCGAGCAGCGAGCGATCACTGGTATCGGATGGCGGCGATGCAAAACGTCGGCGTCGCGCTTGAACGTGTGCGCGGCTGGCTGGGGTATGAATGGGCTGATGCTTATCGTGATGCGTTTGGCGATGTGGCGGGAAATGCGTCCGGCAATGTTGCGGGCGACGTCGCGGGCGGCGCGTTGGGTGGTGTGTCCAGCGGCGCGATTGGCCGTGTGTCGGGCGCTACCACAGGCAGTCTATCGGGCGGCGCTCCCGGCGCTGCAACCGGCCTCACCTTCCTGCCCTACCTCACCGGCGAGCGTACCCCTTGGCTCAACCCGGCCGCGCGTGGTGGCTGGCTCGGCCTGGCGCTCGATCACACGCGCGGCACGATGATGCGCGCCGCATTCGAGGGCGTCGCGTTCTCGCTACGTGCCGGGCTCGACGCGATTCGCGCGAGCGGCGCGACGGTGACGTCATTGAAACTCGCGGGCGGTGGTTCAGTCGATGCGCGCTGGCGGCAATTGCTCGCCGATGCGCTGAACGTTGAGCTCCACGCGGTCGATTGTCCGAACGCGGCGCCACGCGGTGCTGCAATTCTCGGCGGCTTGGCGAGCGGATATTGGCATGCGAGCGATCTCGCCGCGCTTGCGCCGGGCGCGACGCGCGTTGCCGGGCCGCAAGGCGATGCGGCGCTCGCCGAACGTTATGCACGCTTTCTCGATTTGTATGGCCGCGTCGAATCATGGTTCGGCGCGGCTGCGCATCCGTAGGCGAACCGATGGTACAGAGGGACAATGCCGCGGCGCACTTTGCAATACCATGGCGGTTTTCGCGCGCTACATCGTGGGTCGGAATTTTGGGCCATGCAGCAGCGGCAGAGTGGGTCCGCTGCCCGGCCCGCGAATCAGGCGCTGCGTTCGAATCTCGGCAAGCGGACCGCATCGGTCGAACCCGTCAACGGCGCGCCGCGCAATATCGCAGCGCGACGCGCCACGCATTCACAGACTCATAGGAGCATTCACGATGAAAACCAAAGCAGCAATCGCATGGAAAGCAGGCGCCCCGTTGACGATCGAAGAAGTCGATCTCGAAGGGCCGCGCGCCGGAGAAGTGCTGATCGAAGTGAAAGCGACCGGCATCTGTCACACCGACTACTACACGCTCTCGGGCGCCGACCCCGAAGGCATCTTCCCGGCGATTCTCGGCCACGAAGGCGCGGGCGTGATTGTCGATGTCGGTCCTGGCGTCGGCACGTTGAAGAAGGGCGATCACGTCATTCCTCTCTACACGCCGGAATGCCGGCAGTGCAAATTCTGTCTGTCGCGCAAGACCAATCTCTGCCAGGCGATCCGCTCGACGCAAGGCAAAGGCCTGATGCCCGACGCGACCTCGCGTTTCTCGCTGGACGGCAAGCCGCTGTTTCACTACATGGGCACGTCCACGTTTTCGAACTATATCGTCGTGCCGGAGATCGCGGTCGCGAAGGTGCGTGAAGACGCACCGTTCGACAAGATCTGCTACATCGGCTGCGGCGTGACGACGGGCGTCGGTGCTGTCGTGTATTCGGCGAAGGTTGAAGCGGGCGCGAACGTGGTGGTGTTCGGTCTTGGCGGGATTGGCCTGAACGTGATTCAGGGCGCGAAGATGGTCGGCGCGGACAAGATCATCGGCGTCGATCTGAATCCAGGCCGCGTCGAACTGGCGAAGAAGTTTGGCATGACCCACTTCATCAACCCGAACGAAGTCGAGAACGTGGTCGATCACATCGTGCAACTCACCGATGGCGGCGCGGACTATTCGTTCGAATGCATCGGCAACACGAAGGTGATGCGTCAGGCGCTGGAGTGCACGCACAAGGGCTGGGGCCAGTCGTTCATCATCGGCGTGGCGGCGGCGGGCGAGGAAATCAGCACGCGTCCGTTCCAGCTGGTGACGGGTCGCGAGTGGAAAGGTTCAGCGTTCGGCGGCGCACGTGGCCGCACCGACGTGCCGAAGATCGTCGACTGGTACATGGAAGGGAAGATCAACATCGACGATCTGATCACGCATCGCTTGCCGCTCGAACGCATCAACGAAGGCTTCGATCTGATGAAGAAGGGTGAGTCGATCCGCTCGGTCGTGCTGTACTAAGGCGGCACTAGCGCCGCATCAATGCGGCGCCAATACAGCACTTGTACGGAACCGACCCAGCACAGAAAGGAGCATGTGGATGCTTGAACTATTGTCGTCGCATGCCTGCCACGGCGGCGAGCAGCGGATCTACCGGCACGATTCGCAGACCATTGGTTTGCCGATGCGTTTCTCGGTCTATCTGCCGCCGCAGGCCTTGCAGGCCAATGCAAACGTGCCCGCGCTGTTTTACCTCGCCGGTCTGACCTGCACGGAAGAAACCTTTCCGATCAAAGGGGGCGCGCAGCGCTTCGCCGCGCAACACGGCGTCGCGCTGATTGCACCGGACACCAGTCCGCGCGGTGCGGGCGTGCCGGGCGAAAGCGCGGCGTGGGACTTCGGCGTGGGCGCGGGCTTCTACGTCGACGCAACGCAGCAGCCGTGGGCGAAGCACTATCGAATGTACTCGTACGTGCGCGATGAACTGCGCGAAACGGTACTCGCGAATCTGCCGGTGGACGGTGCGCGTCTGGGCATCTTCGGGCATTCGATGGGGGGACATGGCGCGTTGATGCTGGCGCTGCGTAACCCGGAGATTTATCGTTCGGTGTCGGCGTTCGCGCCGATTGCCGCGCCTTCGCAGTGTCCGTGGGGTGTGAAGGCCTTCAGCGGGTATCTCGGCGAAGACCGGGCAGCGTGGAAGCAGTATGACTCGAGCGAGCTGGTGGCTCACGCATCGAGCAAATTCGCGGCAGGGATTCTGGTCGATCAGGGGCTGGCGGATCAGTTCCTCGCCGAGCAGCTGAATCCGGACGTGTTCGAAGCCGCTTGCAAGGCCGCGGGACAGCCGTTGACCTTGCGTCGTCACGAAGGCTACGACCACGGGTATTATTTCATCTCGACTTTCATCGAAGACCACATCGCGCATCACGCGAAGGTGCTGCTTTGAAGTGGCGATAGCCTGATCCTGGCAGCGGCGGCATGCAGGCGTGCCGCCGCTACCGCTGAGTTTGGCCGCTCCCGTTTCAACGCCGCCTCAACAAACTCCCGCCATACACTACCGCCGACAGCACGGTGATCCAGAAGCTCGTCGGCCAATCCGTATAGAACGCCAGCGTCAATCCCAGCCACGCCTGCACCAGTGCAAATACGGCGGCGAGCACGAGCCCGGTGGAAAGCCGCGTCGTCATATTCTGCGCGGCCGCCGCCGGCCCGACCATCAGCGTGAACACCAGCAACACGCCGACGATCTGCGTGCACGCCGCCACCGCCAGTGCGGCAATCGATAGAAACAGCACCGACACCAGACGCAACGACACACCCTTGGCCTCGGCCAATTCCGGCTGTAACGAAGCAAACAGCAGCGGCCGCATGATCGCCGCAAGCGCCAGCAAACTGACAACGCCCAATGCCGCCAGCACGCCGAGCGTCGATGCATTCACGCCGAGCACGTTGCCGAACAGCAGCGCGGTGACCTGGGTCGCGTACGCGGTGAAGAAGTGCAGAAACAGCAAGCCGAAGCCGAGCGACAGCGACAGGATCACGCCGATCGCCACGTCGCGTCCGGCGAGCCGCTCGCCGAGCGCGCCCATGCCGACGCCGGCCGCCAGTGTGAAGCCGATCATCCCCCAGATCGGCGAGATGCCGATCAGGACCGCACCGGTCGCCCCGGTGAAACCGACGTGCGAGAGCGCGTGGCCGGCGAAGGTCTGGCCACGCATCACCAGAAAATATCCCACTATCCCTGCCAGCACCGCGACGATCCCCGACGCCGCGAACGCGTTCACCATGAAATCGTATTCAAACATCGTGCGTGTGTCCGTCGCGTGAGTCGTGCTGGTGTGAGTGGCCGTGGGCGCCACCGTGGTCGTGCGAATGCCCGTGCGAGTGTGCGTGGCCGCCGTTTTCGTCGTGTTCGTGCTCGTGATCGTGTTTTTCGACTTCGACGTCTCCCGACATCACGAAGATGCGGCCGTTCACGCGCATCACATCGATCGGCGAGCCATACAGACGCGACAGCACCGGCCGCGTAATCACCTCATCGACGGTGCCGAGCGCGGCGACGCCGCTCCCGAGATACAGCACGCGATCGAGCGCGTGCAGAAGCGGATTCAGTTCATGCGCCGAGAACAAGACGGCAATGTCGAGTTCCTGCTGCACGCGCCGCACCAGTTCAACCACGCTTTTCTGATGATGCGGATCGAGACTGATCAACGGCTCATCGAGAAGCAGCAGCTTGGGATTGCCGAGCAGGCATTGCGCGAGCAGCAGCCGCTGACGCTCACCCCCCGACAGCTCCGATAACGGCCGCTCGGCCAACTGGCGGCCGCCCACCAGATCGAGCACCCGTTCGACATCCGCGCGGGTCTTGCTGTCCGCGTGGGGCAGGCCCCAGCGGTGGCCGTCGGCTGCCATGGCGACGAAATCGCGGCCGCGCACGCGGCGCCCGGCCAGCGCACTGCGCGTCTGCGGCATATAGCCGATCGAGGCGTTGCCACGCTCGACCGGCTGTCCCAGCACGCGGATCGTGCCGCTCGCCGCCGGCACGAGGCCGAGCACCGCGCGCATCAACGTGGTTTTGCCCGCGCCGTTCGGCCCTAGCACGCCGATGAATTCGCCCTGGTTCACCACGAAGCCGGTGTCGCGCAAAATCGTGCGGCCGCCGAGTTCGAGCGTCACGTGCTCGAGTTCGAGCACGGGCGCATTGGCGCGTGCGCGGGTCGGCGCGCTGGTGGGTGCATCAGCTGGCGTGCCGCGGCCAGTTTCGTTCATTGGGACTTTCCTTTGGCGGATGGGGCCGCTGCATTCGCTCCGTTCGCGTCGCCCGCGCCCAGCGCCTTGCCGAGCGCGTCGAGCTGCGTCAGCATCCACGTCTGATAGGTCTTGCCGGCCGGTTCGGTTTCGGTGACGCTCATGGTCGGCACCTTCGATTGCTGCGCGAGCTTCAACATGCGTTGGGTCAGGGCCTCGGTTGCCTGGCTGTTATAGATCAGAACGCGCACGCGCTTTTCGCGCAGATCGCGTTCGAACGCGGCGATATCGGCCGCGCTTGCTTCAGTGTCGTTCATGGTGGCGAGCTGGAAACGCAGATTACGCATCGTCAGGCCCACCGCGTCCGACATATAGCCGAACACCGGCTCGGTTGCCGTCACCGGCACGCCGGCGTAGCGGCCATGCAGATCGGCGACTTTGGCGTCGATCGGTTTCAGCGAATCGAGAAACTTCGCGAGGTTCGCATCGTACGCCGACTTGTGCGCCGGGTCAGCCGCGACAAGCGCCTCGCTCACCGCGCGCGCCACTTTCGGCATGGTCGCCGGGTCGTACCAGAGGTGCGGATTATCGCCGCCTTTCTTGCCGGCCAGGTCCGCCGCGACGATCGTGGTGCGCTTGGCACCCTTCGAGGCGGCCAGCAGTTTTGCCATCCACGGATCGTAGTCGGCGCCGTTGTAGACCACAAGGCTCGCATGCTGTAATGCGCGCGCCGTCTTCGGGCTGGCTTCGAACAGATGCGGATCCTGATCCGGATTGCTGAGAATGCTCGTCACGTCGACGCGCTCGCCGCCCAGTTGCTGCACGACGTCGCCGTAAAAGTTTTCCGCCGCCACCACCGGGATTTTCGCATCCGCGGCCAACGCGCCCTGACTGAGCGTGACAGCAGCAGCGGCAGCCGCGCCCATGGCCATGGCCTTCGACAGCTTCAGCGCACGGCGCGCCCCGTTCAACATCGAGCCGAATTTCTTCATCGTTTTCCCTGCTGCGTGAAAGTTGAATGAACTACAAATCCTGGGAGCGGCGCGTCTTTTGCGGTCATACATGTCTTCATGCTGGCTCACCGGCCGGGCCATGCAGGGCGGCATGCGCCACCGCATGAGCGAGCGGCACGACATGGTGTTCTGCAATCGATGTAGCCATCAGTGGACCTGCTAACGAACGGGCAGGGCTTCAAAGCGAAGCACGGCCGAAATGATATAACGTATCTCGAATTTTTGTCAGCGGCTTGCACAGAAAGCAGCGTGGCCCTGTTCGATTTCTCGTATTAGTGTTGACCCGGGGCCGCCGCCGCTGCGCTTGGGCCTGACGCGCTGCACCATCGAAATCTGGCCGAGCGCCTTGACATGACCCGGTCCGTATCCGATCATTCGATCACAAACAGAGCAATTGTTCGCGCAATGAGCGTTCGCTCACTGCGCCTCAAGATGCGAAACGAACCGGAGACAAGCGGTGGCGGCACGATTGCAAGACAAGGTGGCCATTCTGACGGGCGCGGCAAGCGGAATCGGTGAAGCCGTGGCCCGGCGCTATCTGGACGAAGGCGCGCGCTGCGTGCTGGTCGATGTGAAGCCGGCGGACAGTTTCGGCGCTTCGTTGCTTGCCGCTTACGGCGACCGCGTGCTGACCGTCAGCGCCGACGTCACGCGCCGCGAGGATATCGAACGTATTCTTGCCAGCACGCTGGAGCGCTTCGGCCAGGTCGACATTCTGTTCAACAACGCGGCGCTCTTCGATATGCGCCCGATCCTCGATGAATCCTGGGACGTGTTTGACCGCCTCTTCGCGGTCAATGTGAAGGGCATGTTCTTCCTGATGCAAACCGTCGCCCGCAAAATGGTCGAGCAGGGCCACGGCGGCAAGATCATCAATATGTCGTCGCAAGCCGGGCGGCGCGGCGAGGCGCTGGTGTCGCATTACTGCGCAACCAAAGCCGCCGTACTCAGCTATACGCAATCCGCCGCGCTCGCGCTCGCGCCGCACAAGATCAACGTGAACGGCATTGCGCCGGGTGTCGTCGATACGCCGATGTGGAACGAGGTCGACGCGCTCTTCGCCCGTTATGAAAACCGTCCGCTCGGCGAGAAGAAGCGCCTGGTGGGTGAAGCGGTGCCGCTCGGCCGCATGGGTGTGCCGGACGATCTGACCGGCGCTGCCCTGTTTCTCGCGTCGGCGGATGCCGACTACATCACCGCGCAAACCCTGAACGTGGACGGCGGGAACTGGATGAGCTGAGCGGCTCACCGCGTGGATGAGCCGTACCCGTGTTACCCATCGTCATTTTCGTAGAACAAACGCAGCACCACATAACGTACGAGAAAGGAGACAACACATGAAACCAGCCCTCAAATCCGCACTCAAGGCGGTCAGTGCCGGCGCAGTCGCGTGCTTCGCGCTGCAGGCTCAGGCGGCCACGGTGACCATCGCCACGTTGAACAACCCGGACATGATCGAGCTGAAGAAGCTCTCGCCCGCTTTCGAGAAGGCGAATCCGGACATCAAGCTCAACTGGGTGATTCTCGAAGAAAACGTGCTGCGTCAACGCGCTACCACCGACATCACCACCGGCAGCGGCCAGTTCGACGTGATGACGATCGGCGCCTATGAAACGCCGCAGTGGGGCAAGCGTGGCTGGCTCACGCCGATCACCAATCTGCCCGCCGATTACGATCTGAACGACGTCGTCAAGACGGCCCGCGACGGCCTCTCGAGCGGCGGCCAGTTGTATGCCTTGCCGTTCTACGTCGAAAGCTCGATGACGTATTACCGCAAAGACCTGTTCGCGGCGAAGGGCCTGAAGATGCCGGATCAGCCCACCTACGACCAGATCGCGCAATTCGCCGACAAGCTCACCGACAAAGCCAACGGCATGTACGGCATCTGCCTGCGCGGCAAGGCGGGCTGGGGCGAAAACATGGCGTATGGCACGACGGTGGTGAATACCTTCGGCGGCCGCTGGTTCGACGAGAAGTGGCAGGCGCAGCTCACGTCGCCGGAATGGAAGAAGGCGATGACCTTCTACGTCGACCTGCTGAAGAAAGACGGTCCTCCGGGAGCCAGCTCGAACGGTTTCAACGAAAACCTCACGTTGATGTCGTCGGGCAAGTGCGCGATGTGGATCGACGCGACGGTGGCGGCCGGCATGCTCTATAACAAGCAGCAGTCGCAGATCGCCGAGAAGGTCGGTTTCGCCGCGGCGCCGATTGCCGTCACGCCGAAGGGTTCGCACTGGTTGTGGGCCTGGGCGCTGGCGATTCCGAAGTCGTCGAAGCAGGCGGACTCGGCCAAGAAATTCATCGCGTGGGCTACGTCGAAGCAGTACATCGAACTGGTCGCGAAGGATGAAGGCTGGGCCTCGGTGCCGCCGGGAACGCGCCAGTCCACGTACGCGCGTCCTGAGTACAAGCAGGCCGCACCGTTCGGCGACTTCGTGCTGAAGGCGATCGAAACGGCTGATCCGGACCATCCGACGCTCAAGCCGGTGCCGTACACCGGTGTGCAGTTCGTCGGGATTCCTGAGTTCCAGTCGTTCGGCACGGTGGTCGGCCAGAGCATCTCCGGCGCGATTGCCGGTCAGATGACGGTCGATCAGGCGCTGGCAGCCGGCAACGCCACCGCGGACCGCGCGGTGAAGCAGGCGGGTTATCAGAAGTAAGCTGCACCGCAACACTGGAACGTAACGTGAAACGCGCCGGCTGACGCCCGTCAGCCGGCTCACGCAGCACAGCGGGCCGTCCCCGCCGCGCCTGCCTCACGGCATCGAACGATGCCGTGACGGCTCCCGCGGTTCCGGCTCCGGCTTGAGCCGGACAGCCCGCGCATTAGCGAACAGGTGGTCAATCATGCGTCCTTTGCGCCTACCTCTCATGCATGCCCATCCCCAGACAGAAAAAGAACGCGAAGTCCGCAAAGCCAATTCCGCCCGCTGGCTAGTCTCGCCCTCGGTCGCGGTACTCGTGCTGTGGATGGCGATTCCGCTGGCGATGACGATCTGGTTTTCGTTCTCGCGCTACAACCTGCTGAATCCGGATCTGAAAGGCTTCGCCGGTTTCGACAACTACAAATATCTCGCCACCGATCCATCGTTTGGCCCATCGATCGGGCACACGCTCGAATTGATCATCTCCGTGCTGGTCATTACGGTGGTCGGCGGCGTGCTGATGGCGATTCTGTTCGACCGCAAGTTTTACGGCCAGGGCATCGCGCGGCTACTTGCCATCGCCCCGTTCTTCGTGATGCCGACCGTGGGCGCGTTGATCTGGAAGAACATGATCCTGCATCCGGTGTATGGCCTGATCGCTCAGGGCATGCGTGCGATGGGCATGCAGCCGATCGACTGGTTCGCCGAGTATCCGCTCACGGCGGTGATCATGATCGTCGCGTGGCAGTGGCTGCCGTTCGCGTTCCTGATTCTGTTCACCGCGATCCAGTCGCTCGATCAGGAACAGAAGGAGGCGGCGCGCATCGACGGTGCGGGTCCGTTCTCGATGTTCTTCTACATCACGCTGCCTCACCTGAAACGGGCGATCGCCGTGGTGGTGATGATGGAGACGATTTTCCTGCTGTCGATCTTCGCCGAAATTTATACGACCACGGGCGGCGGTCCGGGCACCGCGACCACCAATCTGTCGTACCTGATCTATTCGCTGGGTCTGCAACAGTTCGACGTCGGTCTCGCTTCGGCGGGCGGCATTCTCGCTGTCGTGCTGGCCAATATCGTGTCGTTCTTCCTTGTGCGGATGCTCGCGAAGAACCTGAAAGGGGAGTACGAAAAATGAGCCACGTTGCCTCTAACCCGGCGTCGAGCACGACGCCCATGACCGTGCCGGCGAAGTCGCCATTCGCCGCGATTCGTCGCGGCATTCCTGGCCTGATTGCGTGGCTGGTCGCGCTGCTGCTGTTCTTCCCGATCTTCTGGATGACGATCACCGCGTTCAAGACGGAGCAGCAGGCCTATTCGTCGTCGCTGTTCTTCGTTCCGACGCTCGATAGCTTCCGCGAGGTGTTCGCCCGCAGCAACTACTTTTCGTTTGCGTTGAATTCGATCCTGATCTCGGTGGGCGTCACGGTGTTGTGCCTGATTCTTGCGGTGCCGGCCGCGTACGCGATGGCCTTCTTTCCGACGCGCCGCACGCAGAAAGTGCTGCTGTGGATGCTGTCGACCAAGATGATGCCGTCGGTCGGCGTACTGGTGCCGATCTATCTGCTGTGGAAAAACAGTGGACTGCTCGATACGGTGTCGGGTCTGGTGATCGTCTACACGCTGATCAACCTGCCGATTGCGGTATGGATGTCGTTCACTTACTTCGCGGAAATTCCGCGCGACATTCTCGAAGCAGGACGGATCGACGGCGCGGTGACGTGGCAGGAAATCGTCTATCTGCTGATGCCGATGTCGCTACCGGGGCTCGCGTCCACTGCGTTGCTGCTGGTGATCCTGTCGTGGAACGAAGCGTTCTGGAGTATCAATCTGTCGAGTTCGAACGCCGCGCCGCTGACCGTGTTCATCGCGTCGTATTCCAGTCCTGAAGGGTTGTTCTGGGCCAAGCTCTCCGCGGCCTCGCTGCTCGCGGTGGCGCCGATTCTCATCGTCGGCTGGCTGTCGCAGAAGCAACTGGTGCGCGGCCTTACGTTCGGGGCGGTCAAATGACGGCAGGCACGATTGCCGGCACGAGCGTCGGAAATTTTGCGCTGATCTGCGATTGCGACGGCGTGCTGATCGACAGCGAGGCCGTGGCGGCGCGCATGCTGGTGCACGAACTCGAAGCGCGCTGGCCCGATGCCGATGTTGAACCTGTGGTGCTGCCTTTGCTCGGCCTGCGCATCGAAAAGGTCCTGCAAGGCACGGCGGCGCAACTTGGCAAGCGCCTGAGCGCCGAGGATATCGACGCGATTCGTCGGGCGGTGGAAGCGGCAGCGATGCAAGCCCCGACGGTCGAAGGCATCGAGACCGCGCTCGCGCAGGTGCCGCTCACCAAAGCATGCGCGAGCAACAGTTTCCGGCCGTATGTGGAGACGGTGCTGGCGCGCACGGGCCTGGTGAAGTTTTTCGGCGACCGGCTGTTTTGTGCCGATGCGGTGCCGAATCCGAAGCCCGCGCCCGATGTCTATCTCGCCGCGGCGCAAGCCTTCGGCCTCGCGCCGTCCGCGTGCCTCGTGGTGGAAGACAGCGTGACCGGCGTGACGGCCGCGACCGCGGCGGGCATGACGGTGCTGGGCTTCATCGGCGGCGGTCATGCGAGTGACGCGCAGATCGACGCGTTGCATGCAGCGGGCGCGCGTCATGTATTCGACGACATGTTGCAGTTGCCGGAACTGGTCGCGCAATGGACGCTGAGCGCGACGGCAGCGGCGCCGTAAGCGCGGCAGTTCAAAGACCTCAAGCAACCGACACAGCTGAAGCACTGGATAGCAACACATAGCAATAGACAGCAACACACAGCAATACACGGAGACACATCATGGCAAGCGTAACTCTGCGTAACATCAGAAAAGCCTACGACGACAACGAAGTGATGCGCGACATCAACCTCGACATCCTGGACGGCGAATTCGTCGTGTTCGTGGGCCCGAGCGGTTGCGGTAAATCGACGCTGATGCGGATGATCGCCGGCCTCGAAGACATCAGCGGCGGCGACCTGACCATCGACGGCACGCGCGTGAACGACGTGCCGCCGGCCAAGCGCGGCATCGCGATGGTGTTCCAGTCGTACGCGCTGTATCCGCACATGACGCTGTACGACAACATGGCGTTCGGCCTGAAACTCGCCGGAACCAAGAAGCCCGAGATCGACGCCGCCGTGCGCAACGCTGCGAAGATCCTGCATATCGACCATCTGCTCGATCGCAAGCCGAAGCAACTCTCGGGCGGCCAGCGCCAGCGCGTGGCGATCGGCCGCGCGATTACGCGCAAGCCGAAGGTGTTCCTGTTCGATGAACCGCTATCGAATCTCGACGCCGCGCTACGGGTGAAGATGCGCCTCGAATTCGCGCGTCTGCACGACGAGCTGAAGACCACCATGATCTACGTGACGCACGATCAGGTCGAAGCCATGACGCTGGCCGACAAGATCGTGGTGCTGTCGGCGGGCAACGTGGAGCAGGTCGGCAGTCCGACCATGCTGTATCACGCGCCGGCCAATCGCTTCGTCGCGGGTTTTATCGGCTCGCCGAAGATGAACTTCATGGAAGGCGTGGTGCAGTCGGTCACGCACGACGGTGTCACGGTGCGCTACGAAACCGGCGAGACCCAGCGTGTCGCGGTGGAACCGGGTGCGGTGAAGCAGGGCGACAAGGTGACGGTCGGGATTCGCCCCGAGCATTTGCATGTAGGCTCGGCGGAAGACGGCATCTCGGCGCGCACCATGGCGCTCGAATCGCTCGGCGACGCCGCCTATCTGTATGCGGAATCGAGCGTTTCGCCGGATGGCCTGATCGCGCGGATTCCGCCGCTCGAGCGGCATGCCAAGGGCGAAACGCAAAAGCTCGGCGCCACGCCGGATCACTGCCATCTGTTCGATAGCGAAGGAAAGGCATTCCAGCGCAAGATCGTCGAAGTGCTGGCTGCTTAGATAGGTGTGTAATGCGGAAAGCGGCGGGTGCGCCGCTTTCCGCTCAAGTCACCTTTGACGCTACAAGCGGCACGCCGCGGCGTAGAAAATGTGGTGCCAACTGCCGACAGGTCTTGGCCAATCATCGCAGTCTTTACGCGTCATTGCCGCGCTCAAGCTTCGAGCGCTGCCCGCGCGCACAACTCATCGGTCACCAAACCCGACAGCCAGCCACCTTTAAGCACTGCGATCAGCGCTTCGTGCTTGCGCTCGCCGCCGGCAAACCCGATGGTGGGGCGCCGCGGCGGGAAGTCGAGCGCGATGCTGGTCACGCGCCGGCCGGTCGGCGATTCGACGTGCGCGCCGGCCGAATCGATCGGCAGGCCGAGCATTTCGGCCACCGCGCCGTTCTGCATCAGCTCCTTCACTTCCGCTGACGTGATAAAGCCGTCTTCGTGCAGCGGGCATTTCGGCCCAATATTGCCGATGCCGACGAATGCGACATCCGCCTTGGCCGACAGCGATTCGACGATCCGGTACAGCCGGTGATTGCACCACTGCGCGCGCTCGGCTTCGCTATCGGCGAGTAAGGGCGCGGGCAGCAGAAAATACTTGCCGCCGGTCTTCTCTGAAATGTGCAGCGCGACGTCATAGCGGTTCGAGGAGCCGTCCTGGGCGATCGCCCCGACCATCGATACCAACCGGTGCTGCGGACGCTCCAGCTGCGCGATCTGATCGACCGCGGCCTTCAGCGTACGGCCACTGCTCACGGCGACCACCATCGGCTTTTCTTCGCTGAGATAGCGTTCCATGACCTGCGCGCCGGCCACGGCCAGCTTGCGGTCGACTTCTTCCGAGGTATCGCTGTCGATCGGTACGACTTCGCACATGCTCAGGCCGTAGCGCTTCGAGAGTTGATCGGCGAGCGCGAGGCAATCGGCCAGTTTGTGATCGACGCGCACACGAATCAGGTTCTTTTCCACAGCGAAGGCGACCAGCCGCTGCGCAACCGGGCGCGACACCTGCAGCTTCTCGGCGATCTCGTTCTGGGTGTTGCCGGCGACGTAGTAGAGCCACGCCGCGCGGGTAGCAAGATCTAATTTTTCTGTGGACTTGGGCACGGTGACGGTTCGCTTGAAGTGCGCCGATGATAGCAGCCGGTCCGCGCGTCTCAACGGGAACCGGCTGGGGTTGCCGGTCAGGCGAGCGGCTGGCGGGCGGGGTCGAACAGCGGCCGCACGTGGCGGTAGAGTGCGCGATACGCTTCGAGCCGGTTGCGCAGTTCGGCGTGGCGCCGCGGATTCGGCGTGAATTCCTTTTCGATCGGCGGCTTGGACAGCACCTTGGCCGGCTCGCCGCCTGCGGCCAGCCAGCCCAGACGTGCCGCACCGAGCGCCGCGCCGGTCTCGCCGCCCCCGTGCTTGCGGGTGGCGGTGTTGAGCGCATCGGCGAGCAGCTGTGCCCAGTAGTCGCTGCGGGCGCCGCCGCCGAGCAGGGACAGCGCCTTCGCTTCGGTGCCGGCCGCGCGCAAGGCGTCAAGGCCGTCGGTGAGCGCGAGCGTCACGCCTTCGAGTACCGCGTAGCCGAGCAACGCACGATCGGTCGCGTGATTCATCCCGAAGAACACGCCCTGCGCGTACGGGTCGTTGTGCGGCGTGCGTTCACCGGACAGATAGGGCAGAAAGAGCGGGGCGGTGTTCAATGCGTCCGCTGGGAGCGCCTCGATTTCGGCGAGCAGCGTCGGCTCGTCGGTCGAGGTGAGCTTGCAGACCCAGCGCAAACAGCTTGCCGCCGACAGCACCACGCTCATCTGATGCCAGCGATCCGGAATCGCGTGACAGAACGCGTGCACCGCGGACGCGGGGTTCGGCCGGAAACTGTCGCCGACTACGCACAACACGCCGGACGTGCCGAGCGAGACGAAGCCGTCGCCCGGCTGCGTCGCGCCGATGCCGATCGCACTCGTGGCGTTGTCGCCGCCGCCGGCCGCGACGATCACGCCGTCGCTCAAACCGAATTCGCGAGCGACTTCGGGAAGCAGTGTGCCTGAGGGCTCGCTGCCTTCGCACAAGCTCGGCATCTGTGCGCGGGTCATGTTGCAGGCGGCGAGCAGCGAATCGGACCAGTCGCGTTTGGCGACGTCGAGCCAGAGCGTGCCGGCTGCATCCGATGGGTCGGATACCTTGCCGCCGGTCAGTTGCAGGCGCAGATAGTCTTTCGGCAACAGCACGCAGGCCGTCCGGGCGAAGATGTCCGGCTCGTGACGCGCGACCCACAGCAGCTTCGGCGCGGTGAAACCGGGCATCGCGAGATTGCCGGCCACGGTGTGCAGTTCCGGCGCTCGCTCGGTCAGCTCCGCGCATTCCTTGTCGCTGCGCATGTCGTTCCACAGGATCGCGGGTCGCAATACGCGGTCTTGCGCGTCGAGCAGCACGGCGCCGTGCATCTGCCCCGAGAGGCCAATGCCGCGAATCTGCGCGAACTCGTCGGGATATTTGGCGCGCAACGCGGCCAGCGCCGTGCGCGTGCCGGCCCACCAGTCTTCGGGATTCTGTTCGGCCCAGCGCTGATGCGGACGCGAAACGGTAAAGGGTGAGCCCGCGGTGCCGATCACGCGTCCATCGGAGGCGAGCAGCAGGACTTTCACTTCGGACGTGCCGAGGTCGATGCCGAGATACATGGGCGCGGAACCTTCGTCGTTAGGGATGCGCTACTTTAGCCGCACATGGCGAGCAGTGCCATGCGCATTAAGCCTGGCACTTCGCTGGAATCAA
The DNA here is from genome assembly GCF_046027605.1 of Paraburkholderia fungorum. Classification (GTDB taxonomy): domain Bacteria; phylum Pseudomonadota; class Gammaproteobacteria; order Burkholderiales; family Burkholderiaceae; genus Paraburkholderia; species Paraburkholderia fungorum_F. The sequence goes on along the minus strand of NZ_JAQQEF010000012.1, from coordinate 87,876 downwards.
ACCGCGCCGCGTTTGGCCAGCCACACGTCGACCCGCGCTAACGCCCCCGCCAACGCCGATTCCAACTGCGGCGTGCCGGCCATACTGCCCCACAGCAGCCGGTCCGCTGCGAACGCCTGCAGCGGATCGGGCGCGGCAAAGAAGCCGCGTGCGATTTTCTCGTCCATCACGCCGTCCTGATACGCATACGGCAGCGCGCCGGCGTTCCAGCGTTCGAGGAAACGGAAGAACAGCGCCGGCAACATTGCCGTCGCCGCGGGTGTGACGCCACGTTCGAAGCATTCCGCGAGCGTCGGCGCGATAAAGCCGGGCAGCTTCGAAAAGCCGTCGGCCGCGACGCGCTGATTGGTGTCCTGGATATACGGATTGCCGAAGCGCTCGAGCACCACGTCGCGATATCGCTCGAGATCGAGCGGGCTCGGTGTGAGGCAGGGGATCACGTCTTCGGTCACGTAATCGAAGGCAAATTTATTGATGTCCGGATCGAGCGTGCCTTCGTGGATGTAGTTCAGTCCCACCAGCGTGCCCGCCCACGCGATGCAGCTATGCGTGGCGTTGAGAATGCGGATCTTCGCTTCCTCGTAGGGCAGCACGGAGTCGACCAGTTCCGCGCCGACCTTTTCCCACGCTGGGCGCCCCGCCACGAAGCGGTCTTCGATCACCCATTGGATGAAGGCTTCGCCCATCACCGGACAAGTATCGTCGACGCCGGTGGCGGCCTTCACCCGTTCGCGCACGTCGGGTGTCGGACGCGGCGTGATGCGGTCGACCATCGAACTCGGGCACTCGGTGTTGTCGTCGAACCATTGCGCCAGATCGTCCGCGCCACGTCGCTCGAGAAACTCGCTCATGCCCGCATGAAAACGCTCGCCGTTGCTGCGCAGGTTGTCGCAGGTCTGCAGCGTGACTGGACCGGCGCCGCGCTTCATGCGCGCGTCGAGAATCGCCGCGAGCGCGCCGTAGATGGTGGTGTGGCCGCCGTTCAGGTCGGCCGCGAGATCGGCGTTGGCCGTGTCGAGCTCGTCCTGTTCGTCGAGGTAATAGCCGCCTTCGGTGACCGTGAACGCGATGATCTTGCAGGCCGGATCGGCTCCGGCCTCGATCAGCATATCGAGACTCTCGGTCCATGGCACCACGCGCTCGATCGAACGAATCGTCTCGTACGCGCGTTCGCCCTGCGGCGTGACGGTCTCGAGCGTATAGACGCCGTTTTGCGCGGCGAGTGCTTCGAGCACCGCATTCATGTCGCTGCGGATATTGCCGACCGCCAGCGACCAGTGCGGCTCGCCCGCCAGTTTCGCCTCGTTCAACCGATGGAGATACCAGGCCTGATGCGCGCGATGAAACGATCCCGCGCCAATGTGCAGGATCACGTGTGCGGCCGTGCCGCTGCCTTGTCCGCTGTTCATGTGCGTCTCCTGAATGTCTTTGAGCGCACGGCTCGGAGCGTGCGTTTTTTCTGGTGTGGAGCATTTGCTCTGTATGTGAGCGAATGATCGTACCCAGTGAAACGAATGTCAAGGCGAGCTCAGCGGCTTTTCGTGGCGCAGCGCGGCGTGGCGGGACTTTCGACAGGGCTCGCAAGACGTCCGTGCGTTATGGGACGCCTGTCGCGGTGCGTATTGCATTGCGTCAAATTTGACTTTCGCCGCGCTAGGACTAACCCGAATGCAAAAAAGTATCGGTTCGCGGTTTCATTTTTAGTGGTGGATAAGGCGTTTGAGGGCTACTTTTCGCTATATAAGACGAAGATCAGCGGCATCCGCAGCGCGCCGCTTCATGGAGGAAGACGCGAATGCAACCCGATCTCGAACTCGTCGCCGTACGACGCGACGAATCGTTCAAAGTGTGGTCGCACGGTTATCCGTATCGCACGGTGCGCTGGCACTTTCACCCGGAATACGAAATCCACCTGATCGTGGCGACGATCGGCAAGATGTTTGTCGGCGACCATATCAGCAGCTTTGTGCCGGGCAATCTTGTGTTGCTGGGGCCGAACCTGCCGCACAACTGGGTCAGCGACGTGCCGGAAGGCGAGACGATTGCGCAGCGCAATCTGGTTCTTCAGTTTGGGCAGGAGTTCGTGTCGAGTTGCATGGGCAGTTTTCCGGAGTGGCGGCAAGTGGAGGCGTTGCTTGCTGATTCGCGCCGTGGTGTGATGTTCGGCGCAGAAACGAGTGCGGCGATTCAGCCGCTGTTTCTCGAGTTGCTAGGCGCGCGCGGATTGCGGCGGCTCGTGCTGTTCATGTCGATGATTGAGAGCCTGATGAACGCTGAGGATCGTGAGACGCTTGCTAGTCCTGCTTATCAGGTCGATCCGAGTGGGTTTGCGTCGAGTCGGATTAATCATGCGCTGTCGTACATTGGTAAGAACCTGGCCAACGATCTGCGTGAGTCGGATCTGGCGCAGCTTGCTGGGCAGAGTGTTAGTGCGTTCTCGCGGTACTTTCGTCGGCATACAGGATTGCCGTTTGTGCAGTACGTGAATCGCATGCGGATTAACCTCGCTTGCCAATTGCTTGCGGATGATGAGTTGAGTGTGACCGATATCTGCTTCAAGGCGGGGTTTAATAACCTGTCGAATTTCAATCGGCAGTTCCTCGCGATGAAGGGCATGGCGCCTTCGAAGTTTCGACGGTATCAGCAGTTGAATGAGGCGAGTCGCGGTGCTTCAGCTGGGGCGTCAACGCAAGATGTGGGGAACGACGACACGCCTGCGATCGTGCTTGCGACGGGTTTGCCGCGCGGTGCTGCGGCTGCGTATCCGTCGACGTAGTTGCACGATCGGACAAGGAGCACGGAACTCCCAGTCGTCAGGACTGTATCAGGTCAGATCGCGCCGCCTCCCAATCTGACTAGCATCGTATTCGCTCATGTACTGGAACAACGCACAGTCTGTCGTAATGCCGAGGCGCGCCATGCCCGAGCGTTTGTGGCGGCTGATTGTCTTCCGGCTGCGCTGCAGGCGATCGGCTACTTCCGCTGCCGACAATCCCGATGCAAATAATCTCAATACCTCGGCTTCGCGTGGTGACAGATGCACGGCCGATCCGTCTTCTATCGTGTTGTCCGCGATCACGCTCGCTCGCATCATGGGCGACAGATAGCGGCGACCGCCCGCGACCGCTTGAATTGCAATAGGGAGCGCTTCCGTCAGGTCCGCCTTGCTCATCAGGCCCGCTACCCCAATTCGCCAGATCGAACCGCGCACACCGATGTTGTTGACCATCGTCAGCACGATCACCCGCAATTCGGGAAAAGTCCGGCGCAAATAGCCGAGCAGACGCATTCCGTCGCCGTGCCTCAGACCCGGCATCACGTATTCGGTCACCAGTAAATCGCACGGTATCGTGCCCAGTACATTGATCAAGGCATCGGAATCCGATGCCACCTGAATCACGGTGCCGATGCGGCGCTGGGTAATCATCCCTTTTACGCCGAGTACGAACAACGGATGGTCATCGGCCAGCACAATGCGTAGCTTCTCCAACTGCACAGCTTTCCCTCACTTGAATGCGGCTCGCCGCGCACTAGTTCATTCTGCAGCCGGTATTCGCGATCGGCTGCCTCTGAATGTCGCGTGCGACCATTCGTCGAATTGCGACGCATAAGCAGTTGACCGTTCGTGACGTGTGAGCTAGATCGTGCCGCCGACGCTGCATCAAATTTTGAGACGTTTCTCAGACTCACATTTTGCTGGCTGCGTTAGCTTTGACTTGAGGTCGGCAGATGGGCGAACAAGTTAGCGTTTTGCAACTGGCGCACCCATGTCGCATCTCGCATCACCGAAGGATCTTCAGAGGGATCACGGGCGCGTTCGCCTTGGCAGGGCATCGCTGCCAATCCTGTTCGATAGTGACCAAGTCTTCTCCATGTCGCGTTTTGCAAACCGCATTGCGTGATAGGCGAGGGATGTTATGGGGAATCAACAATGTACAAAAGCACGCATCGCTCATTCACCAGGCGCCATCTGGCTCTTGCTTTAGTTGCGCTATTCGGTGCCACCGTCGCTCACGCTCACGGGCGCTTGACCGAACCGGCATCCCGTATCGTGTTGTGTGCGGAGCAAAAGAATGCAAATTGCAAGGTCGACGCGTGGGAGGAAAACGCTATGGAGAATGGTAAATTCTTTCCCGCCACGCAGGCCGGTCTACCAGACTCTTTCGCACCCCAGGACGTTCGTAACGCATTGCCGCCGAAGGATGGCGAGATCGCCGGTTCGAGCGTCAATACACCGGTTCCGGTACTGAATGAGCAGTCTGAAGACCGATGGACCAAGATTCCGATGCGGGCCAATTCACTTCAGACCTTCAAGTGGGAATATGCTGCGGTGCACGCGACCCGGCGATGGAATTACTTCATCACGCGTTCCGACTGGAATCCCGCCAAACCGCTCACGCGAGCGCAGTTCGAGGAAAAGCCGTTCTGTATGGTCCAGAACAACGGACAACCTTATTGGCAGGCCAATCTTCAGCCACCTGAGCCGACGATTCACCAATGTCGCCTGCCAGATCGCAGCGGCTATCACGTGATTCTCGCCGTATGGGAAGTTGCCAATTCGCAGATGGGCTTTTATCAGGTCGTCGATACCTATTTCACTTCAACGAAAGGTAGCCCAGTGATGACGCCGTTCTAAGTCTCGCGTACGCGAGGCAAAACTTTCTACTTGCACCCCATTCCATCAAGCGAGCTGTTACGCGGGAAGAGAATGGGGTTTCGATTTTCCGGCTGGTTTTGATCAAAATCGCCGCACGGGGGAGCAGCCGCTTATTCCGGATTAGGCGCGCTCCTTTAATCTCTTTGCGTAGGTGCAAATGGCCGTTTGATGTTGGTGCTCCCGTTTAGCCACTCCTGTTTTGATGCTTATGATTTCAGCCGGTTTGTGAAGATCTGTCGCGCGAGCGGCGTTTTCGGAGTGTTCCTATTCTGGTTTCAGTTCTCCGTGGTGCGACGTTGCATTGTTACGCATTTCTAACAATAAATTCCAAAAGGGAGATGTATGAAAACAAAAGCCCCATCTTGCGGGCCTGGAGGCAAGTTATTCCGTCTGGTGGCAGATGTATGAATCAATGTAAATCGGATCAAGGTTGCTAGGGAGAGTATGGTGAACAAGGAAATGGACAAGGGTGTGGCGTCAGAAGTGAGCAAGCAGTTATTGGACGCATATTTGTCGGTCGAAAATGCCACAAAAATAATCCAGGAAAAGTGCTCGAAAGATGAGTTTGAGGGGTTTCGCTCTGAGGCCGGCAGAATCGTGGGGGGGTTATACCTCTTGCTTGAACCACTGTGGAGAGCATATCCAGACCTTGCTCCCGAAGGTCTGGTCATGATTCCACCAAAGAAAAAGAACAAGCGGTAACAAAAAAAGGCGCGAGAAATTGCGCCTCTTTAATGCTGCTCAGCGGTTCCGCCAGTGTCCCGACAGCGTGCGACAGGACGAGCGCCAAAGCATGCCTTTGTTCGCGGCATCCTGAAATTGTTCCGCCAGAGATGCAGCCTGAGCCTCGCGGGAAAGCGCAATAGTTGACCAGCCCACTGCGCCGCTGACGTCTCAAGAGCCGCCGCTAAAAAAGAAAAGGCGCGAACAATGCGCGCCTTATTCTTTCAAGCAGCACGGTGGCCGCTACCTTCTCTTAATGCTTCATCACGGCCTGCTGCGCATCGGCGCGCGTCCGCGCCGCAGTTTTAACGCGCTCCTGCTTTTGCGTCCCAGCCTTGTTAGCAACCGAGGCTTCAACTTCCGCGGCAGCTTCCCCCGCTTCTCGTCCCGCTTGCGCCGCTTCCGAAAGAAGCTCCGCCGCAAGCTTGGCCGTGATACGACTGTGCGCAACGCCCTTCGCATCGAGCGCAATCACCTGGTACAAGTCGCGGTCGCCTTCAACTTCCTGCTGATATTGCTCGACGGTATAAAGCAGGTGTTCCAGCAGATTGCGCTCACGGCGTCTCTCTTCAACCGTCGTAGCAGGGCATCGGGTGATGCTTGCCGCAAGGTTAATCAGCGTTTCAAGCTGCCGGATTTGCCGGTCGCATGCGCCAAACGCCGACAGGGCGAGTTTTTCATACTGAAGCGCATCAACAGGCGGCCGTGGTGCTGTTTGATTCTTCTTAATGGGTTTGCTCATGGTGCGATTTCCGGTGGGTTCCTGAACTTCCCGAACACTCGCCAACAAACAGATGGGGTGAGCGGGCACGTAGCGAGTTTGAGAGACCGGCGGTAGTTCAAACCGGCGGGCCTTTCGACCCACTCACTGCGGCCCGCCCTCTGAATGGACGTGCTGAAGCAAGCACACAACCCACGAATGTGGATCGTGCGAACTACCGTTCGGGCTCTCACACCCGGCCGCTTTCTCTCACGGCAAACAGAAATCTAACCCACCCGTTTTTCGAGACGATCAACCACATAGGCTAAATGCGCGAGCTATGACCAATCTTTACATTCGAGCCAATGCGTCACCGAGTCACCACCCAAATAAGATGAACGCATCGCACACCGGCGTCGACACAAAGGCATCTAAAGCATCGTCCTCACATGCCAAAGCTCAGGAAACAAAACGACATCCAGCATCTTCCGCAGATAAGGCGCGCCACTCGTGCCACCCGTACCTTGCTTGAACCCAATAATCCGTTCAACCGTCGTCACATGCCGGAAGCGCCACTGCCGAAACGCATCCTCGAGATCGACCAGCTCCTCCGCCATCTCATACAACTCCCAATGCTGCGAAGGGTTCCGATACACCTCCAACCATGCAGCCTCAACCGAAGCATCGTGAGTAGTCGGCTGCGTCCAATCCCGCTCCAACCTCGACGGTGAAATCTCAAACCCACGCCGCGCGAGCAATCGAACAACTTCGTCGTAGAAGGAAGGTGCTTGCAGCGAAGCCGTCACCTCGGCAAGCACATCCGCCCGATGCGCATGCGGCTTCAGCATCTGTTCATTCTTATTGCCAAGCAGAAACTCGATCTGCCGATACTGATAAGACTGGAATCCCGAAGAGCTACCCAGATAAGGCCGCATTGCCGTGTACTCAGACGGCGTCATCGTCGCGAGAACGCTCCATGCCTGCACGAGTTGCTCCATGATTCGCGACACGCGAGCGAGCATCTTGAACGCCGGCGGCAATTCATCGCGATGCACCGCCTTCAGCGCCGCGCGCAACTCGTACAACGCGAGTTTCATCCACAACTCGCTCGTCTGATGCTGAATGATGAACAGCATCTCGTTGTGATCCGGCGACAAAGGATGCTGCGCATCCAGCACCGTCCCCAACGACAGATAATCGCCGTAACTCATCGACTCCGAAAAATCGAGTTGCGCGTCGTGCCAGCCATCGCCGGAATCGGGAACCGAGGGAGCAGGGGAAGCAGGCGACCCTGCCGAAGCAGCCCCACTCCCATACCCAAACGGACACCCTTGCACCAATTTCTCTTCCGGCAGTCCCGGGGTTTGCATGTGATCGGTCATCGCGCGCTCCTCAGGTCACAGCGCTGCGAGCGGCAAACTCAGGTGCTCGCCAGGTCTCTTGCGCAAGCACCTCGCGCAACGTCTCCACCGCATCCCACACATCGACAAAACGCGTGTACAGCGGCGTGAAGCCAAACCGCAACACCCGCGGCTCGCGATAATCACCAATCACGCCACGCGCGATCAACGCCTGCATGACTTCATAACCATGCGGATGCTCGAAGCTCGCATGCGAACCACGCTGCGCATGCTCGCGCGGCGTCACGAGCGTCAGCGGAAACTCGCTGCAACGCGCCTCGACCAGTTCGATAAACAGGTCGGTCAGTGCAAGCGACTTCGTGCGGATCGTCTGCATATCGGTTTGCAGGAACACATCGAGCCCGCATTCGACCATCGACATCGACACCATCGGCTGCGTGCCGCACAAAAAGCGGCCAATGCCGTCATCGGGCTGATACGCCGGGTCCATTTTGAACGGCGCGCGATGACCCCACCATCCGGACAATGGTTGCGCGAAATCGTTTTGATGGCGCTGGGGCACCCACACGAACGCGGGCGAACCCGGACCGCCATTCAGATACTTATAAGTGCAACCTACCGCGTAATCCGCGCCAACCCCGTTGAGATCGACCGGCACTGCACCGGCTGAATGCGCGAGGTCCCACAGCGCGAGCGCGCCCTTGTCGTGGATCAGCCTGGTCAGCGCGGCCATATCGTGCATATAGCCGGTGCGGTAGTTCACATGCGTGATCATTACGATCGCGGTGTCGTCGCCGATCGCGGCAGGCAGCTCGGACGGATCGTCGACGAGCCGCAATTCATACCCACGGTCGAGTTGTTCGATCAGCCCTTGCGCGATGTACAGATCGGTCGGGAAATTCGAACGCTCGGAGACGATCACGCGACGCTTTGGATCGCGCGCATTCGCCACCCGCACAGCGGCCGAGAGCAGCTTGAACAGGTTGATCGAAATCGTATCGGTGACAACCACTTCGTTGTCCGCCGCGCCGATCAGCGGCGCGAGCTTGTTGCCGAGACGGCGCGGCAGTTCGAACCAGCCGGCAGTGTTCCAGCTGCGGATCAGGCCTTCGCCCCACTCGGCGGCGATGACGGTTTGCGCGCGTTGCGCGGCGGCAGCCGGCGGCGCGCCGAGTGAATTGCCGTCGAGGTAAATGGTGGTCGATGAGAGCGCGAACTGGTCGCGCAGCGGCGCGAGCGGGTCGGTGCTATCCAACGCCAAGGCTTCTTCACGGGTGTTCATGATGGTCCTGTCAGTCAGATCAAGGAATTCGGTGGATGCGATGAATGCGTGATGCAGTTTGCTGAGCGTCGGTCATCGGCCGTCAGCGAGATTCGGGCAGCGCGCGCAACACGGCGCGCACGGGGCTTGCGTCGAGCGTGGTCAGCTTGAGCGGCAGCGCAATCAGTTCGTAGTCGCCGGGCGCGACGGCGTCCAGCACGATGCCCTCGAGGATCGCCATGCGGTGCGCACGAATCCGATGGTGCGCGTCCATCGTCTTCGATTCCTGCGGGTCGAGGGAGGGCGTGTCGATGCCGATCAGTTTCACACCGTTGGCCGCGAGCAGATCGATCGTCTCGGGCGCCACTGCACAGAACGCGCTGTCCCACGCCGCAGTCGGCGCGTTTTTGTAAGTCCGTAGTAAGACTCGGGGCGGCAGGTCGTCGAGCGAGCCGGTCAGGTGTTGTGGCGTCACAACAGGCGACGCGCCGATGCAATAAATTACGCGGCAGCGTCCGAGGTACGCTTCGAGCGGCACCAGACCGATCGCCGCGCCGTCGGCGTCATAGTGAAGCGGGGCATCGGTGTGGGCACCGGTGTGGGGCGATAGCGTCAGCCGCGCGACGTTGACGGGCGAGCCCGCCTCCATGCGCCACACGCGTTCTATGCCGACCGGCGTATCGCCGGGCCAGACGGGCGTCGAGGTATCGACGGCGGGGGTGATGTCCCAGAGTGTGTCCATGTCTCCATCGGCGGATTGTCTCTATCCGGGAATGATAGGTGGCCTGCGGCGAAATGTGATTGCGAAAAAATCTCCTTCTAAGCCCTGTCTTGGAACATAATTTGATTCAAATGGGAAAGGGAGACCGAATATGAACGCGATCTCGCTCGACGCCACCGATTGCCGTATCTTGACGGTGCTTCAGCAAGAAGGACGGATCAGCAATCTCGACCTGGCGGAGCGTATTTCGCTTTCGCCGTCGGCCTGTCTACGACGCCTGCGCCTGCTCGAAGAGCAGGGCGTCATCGAACATTACCGTGCGTGTCTGAACCGCGAAGTGCTGGGTTTCGAACTGGAAGCGTTCGTGCAGGTGTCCATGCGCAACGACCAGGAGAACTGGCACGAGCGCTTTGCGGAGGCGGTGCGGGATTGGCCGGAAGTGGTCGGCGCATTTGTCGTGACCGGCGAGACCCATTATCTGCTGCGGGTGCTCGCCCACAATCTCAAACACTATTCGGATTTCGTGCTGCAACGCCTCTATAAGGCGCCAGGCGTGATGGATATTCGTTCGAATATCGTGCTGCAAACGCTGAAGGAAGATTCCGGCGTGCCGGTTGCGCTAGTGACGAAAGCCAGCGGACACAGCGCATCGCATAACTGACTGCGAGCGGCGGGTCGGCTTGCGCCGGCTTGTGCCTTGGCGCGTTGCGCAGTGCAGTTTCTGGCCGTGGTTGCAGGCGCGGTCAAAACGCCACCGCCGCGCCGCGTTCAGAGCGGCTTGAGTCCGTGGAACAGACCGTTCTGAAAGACCAGCGGCGCGATTTCCGCGGCATTCTCGTGAACGCCGCAGCGCTCCACTTCGCCGACGAATATCACGTGGTCGCCTTCTTCGTAGCGACTGCGGTTATGGCATTCGAACCAGGCAAGCGCACCGTCGAGCACCGGCATGCCGGTGTCGCCTTCGGCGTGCGACACACCTTCGAAACGGTCGCCCTTCACAGTGGCAAAGCGTTTGCACAGATCGAGTTGCGAGGCGGCCAGCACGTTGACCACGTAGTGGCTATTCGCCCGGAACACCGACATCGACGCCGAGCGGCTGGCGAGGCTCCACAGCACCAGCGGCGGATTGAGCGAAACCGAATTGAACGAACTGGCCGTGATGCCGATCAATTGGCCGGACGCTGCACGCGTTGTAATGACAGTGACGCCAGTGGCGAATTGGCTAAGCGCCTGTTTGAAGGCGGGCTGGTCGAAATTGGGTGGGCTGGCGCGCTTCATCGGGCGGAAGTCCCGGAGCCGAGCCGGCTGAACCCCAGGCTGAACCCATCGCGCGCGCGGTTGAAAACAAATGATTCGAAAGTCATAGTGAAAATCGTCGATTTGTCCCAATTTTAACTGCAATCGCGGTGGACTGGCCGCGACCCCTGCCGGTTAGTGGAAAAACCGCTAAGCTGCAAAGTCCCGGTTGTGGAATGAGTGTTGCTGTTTAGCGGAACCGGCGTCCGCCGACTATCAGTATCAAGGAGCAAGCAGCATGAGTCAGACAGGCGAAGTCGCCACCCTCGGTGGCGGGTGTTTCTGGTGCCTCGAAGCGGTGTATCTGGGCGTCGAAGGCGTGAACTCGGTGGAGTCGGGCTATGCGGGTGGCCAGACCGAACGGCCGACCTATGAACAGGTGTGCGATGGTGTGACGGGGCATGCGGAAGTCGTGAATGTCGACTTCGATCCTTCGAAGATCAGCTATCGCGAGATTCTCGATATTTTCTTCGCGATCCACGATCCGACCCAGTTGAACCGGCAGGGCAACGACGTGGGCACGCAATACCGTTCGGTGATTTTCACGCATTCCGATGCGCAGCATGAAACGGCGTTACAGGCGATTCGCGAGATCGGCGAACAGCAGATTTACGACGGCCAGATCGTCACCGAGGTGCTGCCGCTCGACAGCAACTACTGGCCGGCCGAAGCGTATCACCAGAATTATTTCGCGCAGCATCCGAATCAAGGGTACTGCTCGTTCGTGGTGGCGCCGAAGGTCGCGAAGTTTCGTCAGAAGTTTGCGCATCGTATCAAGGCGAGCTGAGTAGTTTTGCGGCGGCGAGGCCTAGGCCGGCTCGCCGCGTTCGCCGTCTTGCTGCTGCTCGCCGTCATCTGGCAACTGCGGCTCATGTTCGTGCTCTTGTTCGTGTTCATGAGCAAGGCGCGCATACGCTTCGATAATCGCCCTTGCCAGTTCCACGCAGCTTAACGGCGCCGAGCCTTCCGCCTTGTTGTTGATTGCGATCACCACCGGCTGGCCGGCCAGCGCGTAGCGCGCGGCCAGCTCGGCGAGCGCGGCGCGGGTCGTCGGGTCTTGATCGATCAGCTGGTTGAACGGTTCGTACTTGGCCTTTGCCTGTTCGTATTTGAAGCCGCCGTGCAAACTCCACCGTACGATCAGCGGACCGGCCGGTTCGCCGTCCAGCAGCGCGAGCGCCGCCGCCTGACGCAGCGGGTCCGGCATCCGCGCATGAATCCCCACGCAATAGCGCACGCCCGCCGTTTTCAGCGTGCGGATGAAACGCGGCGTGAGCAAGCTCGCATCGCGGATTTCGATCGCGTAGCACGTGCCGTCAGGCAGCTTGGGCAACGCCGTCAGAAACCCCGCTAGGCGTTCGATGAACGCCGCCGGTTGCGCGAGCATCTGGTCGGGCAACGGCGAGAGCTGGAACACGAGCGCGCCGGCTTTCGCGCCGAGGCCGTCGAGGCATGGCGTGACGAATTCGTCGATCGCCATTTGCGTGTTCAGAAAGCAGGGGTTCAGCGAGACCGGCTCGCCGCGTTCGGCGCGCACGGTGGCGTCGGTGATCGTCATCGGCGCTTTGACGATGAAGCGGAAGTGCGTCGGCACCTGCTGCGCGTAGCGCAAGTATTCGGTGACGGTGAGCGCCTGGTAAAACGACCGGTCGATGCTGACCGTTCTGAGCAGCGGATGTGCGCCATAAGCCGTCAGACCTTCGCGCGAGAGTTTGCTATTGCTGTAGTCGTCGCCGTAGACGATGCCGTTCCAGCCTGGAAACGACCATGTCGACGTACCGAGGTGCACCTGCGGTGGCAGGTCGGCGGCGAGCGCCAGGAGTTCGGGAGAGGGCGGGGCGGCGAGAACGTCGCGGGTACGGCGTTTCTTTGGCGTATTGTTGGTCGCGGCGTTGGCCGCGCATTCGCTTTCGCTTTCGGTTTCAGTCTCGGTTTGAGGCGGTATCGGCGCATCGTCTTCCTGCCAGAGCAGGATGGCATCGCTTGCCATTGTGCGTGGTTCACGCCGCCGTTCAACCTGCACCACGTCAGCGAGCGCCTGCGTCGCAGCCGCGCTTGCCGCTGCTACGTCGGTAGTGGCGCCCGCTCCAGCAGTCCCGCGCCGCGCCTTTGCACCCCCATCCGCCTTCGCCGATGTCGCCGGCGCTTCCACCGGCATCCCGAATAGATCGTACTGCACGGCGTCCGCCTGCGCCTCATGCTCGCCAGTCACCGGCTGTTCAACTTCGCTTGTCCCGCTCTGGTCCATCGATGTCCGACCCGCTGTTTAAGGTTTGCGCCGCGTCGGCCCGCTCATGCAATGCATGCACCGGGCACGCGGCGACGGCGAATCGCCGCGGCGCAACCGTATCACAACGTTTTGTCGTACATATAGCGGCGCGACCACGGCAAGGTTTTTGCGCTGCGCCCGGCTTTGCGGCACACCACCTGGTAGATCGAGACGTCGTCGGTTTCGAACGCGTACGCGCAGCCGGCGAGGTACACGCGCCAGATGCGGAATTTTTCGTCGTCGACCAGCTTGCGGGCTTCGTCCGCATGCGCCTCGAAGTTTTCTGCCCAGAGGTCCAGCGTGTGCGCATAGTGACGGCGCAGGCTTTCGACGTCAACCGCTTCAAGCCCGCCACGCTGCATGGCTTCTAGCGCGAGGCTGATATGCGGCAGCTCACCATCGGGAAACACATAGCGGTCGATGAATTCACCGCCGCCGAGCGCGGTTTCGCCACTGTCCGAATCGCTCGACGTGATGCCGTGATTCATGGCGACGCCGTCATCGACGAGCAGATCGCGAATCTTTTCGAAGTAGCCCGGCAGATTTTTGCGGCCCACATGCTCGAACATGCCGACGCTGGTGATGCGGTCGAACTGTCCTTCGACGTCGCGGTAATCCTGCAGACGAATCTCGATCTGGTTTTCCAGGCCCGCGGCTTTCACGCGCGCGGTGGCGAGATCGAACTGGTTCTGCGACAGCGTCACGCCGACGCACTTCGCGCCGAACTTCTGCGCCGCGCGCAGAACGAGCGCGCCCCAGCCGCAGCCGATATCGAGCAGACGCTGCCCCGGTTGCAACTGGATCTTGGTGAGAATGTGGTCGATCTTCTTGATCTGCGCGGTGGCGAGGTCTTCATCGCCATTCTCGAAGTACGCACACGAGTACACCATATTCTCGTCGAGCCACAGCTTGTAGAACTCGTTCGAGACATCGTAGTGGTACTGAATGGCCTTCTTGTCCGACGACTTCGAATGATTGAAGTAGCGCCGCACGCGCGCCAGCTTGCTCGCGCTGGTGACCGTGTTGCGCGCCAGCTGATAGCTGATGTTGATGATGTCCGACAGTTTGCCTTCGATGTCGATCTTGCCCTTCACGTACGCCTCGCCGAGATTGTCGAGGCTCGGTTCGAGCAGATACGGCAGCGCCGTGGCGCTTTTGACGTGTAGCGTGACCTGCGGCGCGGCGAACTGCCCGAAGTCATGTTGCTGGCCGTCCCACAGCACAAGGCGTGCTGGCAGGTTAGCCCTGATTTTGACGTCTTCCACCCACTGCGCCAGCTTCTTCTCCCAGAACATGTGATTTCTCCGTGTCCGTTGAACTAAAGCAAAGCCTGTGTGGATCGCTGCTCACTGCGACGCAACTCCTATGCCGCGAGGCGCAATCCAGCCGTCGCGCTGCTGCGTTGGCAACGCGCATACGGCGTTGTATTTCGTTTCAAGGCGATAGGCGGGAGATTTGCCAGTCGCTGTTTTCGCTTGAACGTGTGTAGAGCAAACGGTCGTGCAGACGCGACGGCCGGCCCTGCCAGAATTCAATTGCTTCGGGTACCAAACGATAACCGCCCCAGTGCGGTGGGCGCGGCGGTTGGTCACCGTATTGCAGGCTGATTTCGCGTTCGCGTGTTTCGAGCTGCGAGCGGCTTTCAATTACCTGACTCTGATTGGATGCCCACGCGCCGATGCGTGAACCAAGCGGGCGCGACTGGTAATACGTATCGCTTTCTTCAGGGCTCGTTTTGACGATCCGGCCTTCGATGCGCACCTGGCGTTCGAGCTCGATCCAGAAGAAGAGCAGGCTCGCATAGGGATTGCCGGCCAGTTCGAGACCCTTGCGGCTCTCGTAGTTGGTGAAGAACACAAAGCCGCGCTCGTCGACCCCTTTGATCAACACGATGCGCGCCGACGGCCGGCCGCGCGAGTCCACCGTGGCCAGCGTCATCGTATTCGGCTCGGGCAGTTGGGCGTCTACCGCTTGTTGAAACCACGTGTCGAATTGACGAAACGGGTTGCGGTCGATATCGGCAACGTCCAAAGAACCCAGCGAATAGTTTTTTCGAAGTTCGGCGAGTGAGGTCATGTTCTTATGCGAACGCTACAGTCCAATTAGTATAGCCAAGGCTTGAATTTTTTGCGCGCGACCAGGTCAAGGCCCGCCGCGCTGTGTGGACATCCAGGCCACCCCGTGTGCGGTGATTCGTGCCTCAAGGTTGGTACGGCCATGCGGATTAGCGCGATCAGGCAAAATACGGGCTACGAACGCTTCAGCGTGACCACTTTGTGTTGCCTGCTTTGAACGAGCCTCCCACCATGTCCAGCACTACCGCGCATTCCGATCTTACTACCAGCCTCGACGGGAATGAAACCGCCGACCGCGCGCGGCGCTTTGGCGGCATTGCCCGCTTGTACGGCGTGCCGGCGCTCGCCGCGTTCGAAGGGGCGCACGTCGCGGTGATCGGTATCGGCGGGGTGGGCTCGTGGGTCGCGGAGGCGTTGGCGCGCAGCGCGGTCGGCACGCTGACCTTGATCGATCTCGACAACGTCGCCGAGAGCAACACGAACCGCCAGATCCACGCACTGGACGGCAACTACGGAAAACCGAAGGTCGAGGCGATGGCCGAACGCATCGCGGCGATCAATCCGTTCTGCGACGTGAGGCTGATCGAAGACTTCGTCGAGCCGGACAATTTCGCGGCGACGCTCGGCGGTGGGTTCGATTATGTGATCGATGCGATCGACAGTGTGCGCACCAAGACCGCGTTGATCGCGTGGTGCGTCGAGAAGAAGCAGCCGCTGATAACGGTGGGCGGTGCGGGTGGTCAACTGGATCCGACGCGCATTCGTATCGATGATCTCGCGTTGACCATCCAGGATCCGTTGCTATCGAAAGTACGCGGGCAACTGCGCAAACAACATGGTTTTCCGCGTGGTCCAAAGGCGAAGTTCAAGGTAAGCGCGGTGTATTCCGATGAGCCGCTGATCTATCCAGAAGCCGCCGTGTGCGATATCGACGAGGAAGCGGAGCACGTCACGACGTCGCCGGGTCATACGGGACCGGTCGGTTTGAACTGCGCGGGATTTGGCTCGAGCGTGTGTGTGACGGCGAGCTTCGGTTTTGCCGCGGCCGCGCATGTGTTGCGGGCGTTGGCGAAGCAAGCAGCGGGTTGAGGCAGTAGGGCGTTACAGCGTCGCCGCGTTAGAGCGTTGAGGCGGTCAGGCGGGTTGGAGCAAGGTATGCCATATCGCATTCAGGCGCGGCACCACGCCGCACCTGATGCAGTACACATTAGAACAACAACGCACTCAGCTTGCGCCGCCATTGCGACACCAGTTCCGGCTGATGTGCAGCGAGGTCGAACACCGACAGCATGGTCTTACGGCCAATGTCGTCGCGGAACGTGCGGTCGCGTTGCACGATCGCCAACAGATGCTCGAGCGCGTCTTCGTATTTGCGGCGAGCGATCAGTGCGCTAGCCAGATCGAAGCGTGCTTCGAGATCGTCCGGATTCGCTGCGACTGTGGCTTCGAGTGCATCTGTAGGCGGCAGATCAGCAGCCGCGTCCACTGCGTCGAGCCGGGTCTTGATCGCGTTGAAGCGGGCGTCGATTCCTTGCGTGGTTTTCGGCGACAGCAGATCGACTTCATTACGCGCTTCGTCGATGCGGTTGTCTTCGAGCAGCATTTCAATGCGGTCCATGCGCGCTTCGTCGAAACCGGGATCGTAGGCGAGGGCGGCCTGCAGCGCGTCATACGCATCCTCACGACGGCCTTCGGCCAACGCGGTTTGCGCTTCCACACGTGCCGCGTCCGCGCCTTGCGGCACGAGGCGCTCGATAAACTCGCGCAACTGCCCTTCCGGCAGCACGCCGACGAATTGATCGACCGGCTGGCCGTCCGCGAATGCCATGACATGCGGAATGCTGCGCACCTGGAAGTGCCCGGCCAGTTCCTGGTTCTCGTCGACGTTCACCTTCACCAGCTTCCATTTGCCGGCGCCTTCAGCTTCGAGCTTCTCGAGCATCGGGCCAAGCGTCTTGCAGGGGCCGCACCAGGGCGCCCAGAAATCGACCAGCACAGGGGCCAAGGTCGACGCCGTGATGACGTCCTGTTCAAAAGTGGCCAGAGTGGTGTCCATTGCGTCCTCGTGATAAAACGGTTTGTTGGCTAAGTGGGGCCGAGTGCGGCAAATTCAATGCGCGTTGCGCCCGCTGCTGTTTGCGCTGATACACGGCACTGATCGATACGCGCTCATTTTCTTACCGGCAGCGGAATCCATTCGGTTTCCCCCGGTACCTTGCCCATCTCCTGATTAGTCCACGCCAGCTTCGCGGCTTCGATCTTCTCGCGCGAACTGGCGACGAAATTCCATTCGATAAAGCGCTCGCCATCCAGCTTCTCGCCGCCGAGCAGCATGACGCGCGCGCCGTGGGTGCTGGCAAGCGTGACGGTTTCATCGAGCGCGAGCACGGCCATCTGACCTGCTTCGAGCGGTGTGCCGTCGATCTCCAGATCGCCGTCCACCAGATAGACACCGCGCTCCTCGTGCTCCGGTTCGAGCGCGAAGGCGCCCCCCGGGGCGAACTCCGCGGCCACATACAGCGTGCCGGAAAAGGTCTCGACGGGCGAGGTTTCGCCGAACGCGGTGCCCGCGATCACGCGCAGCATGACGCCGTTGCGCTCGACCACCGGCAGCGTCGCGGCCGCGTGATGCGAGAACGATGGTTCGATGTCTTCGTCGTCGAGCGGCAGCGCGACCCAGGTCTGGATGCCGTGCATGGCGAGGCCGCTCGCGCGGTCTTCGGCTGGCGTGCGCTCCGAATGGACGATGCCGCGGCCCGCCGTCATCCAGTTGACGTCGCCCGGCACGATCTTCTGCTCCGAGCCGAGACTGTCGCGATGCATGATCGAGCCTTCGAACAGATACGTGACGGTGGCGAGGCCGATATGCGGATGCGGACGCACGTCGAGCCCGACGCCGGGTTCCAGCGTGGCAGGGCCCATGTGATCGAAAAAGATGAACGGGCCGATCAGGCGCGCGGCCATGGCCGGCAGCACGCGCCGCACGGTGAGGCTGCCGACGTCGCGCAGATGCGGTTTGAGGACTGCTTTGATCGAGGAAGACATGGGCAGGCTCGGCTGGAAGGGGAATCGGATTTTTGCTTAATAGTCGATTCTACTGCGGAGGCCGGAACGCTGACGGTTTGCGTCGCACGTCCCCTCCGGGATTCCGTAACGCGTGCTGTCCCCTGACGCTGCTGGCTCCGCTAAAATTCCGGATCTAACAATCAAATGGAGACCGGGATGTCACCCAGGGACTTACTGCTCGCGCTCGTCGTCGTCGTGGCGTGGGGGGTCAATTTCGTCGTGATCAAGGTGGGTCTGCATGGCGTGCCGCCAATGCTGCTTGGCGCGCTGCGTTTCGCGCTCGCCGCCGTGCCGGCGGTGTTTTTCGTCAAGCGGCCGCAGATGCCATGGCGCTGGCTGTTCGCTTATGGCGCGACGATTTCGTTAGGGCAGTTCGCTTTTCTATTCTCAGCCATGTATGTCGGCATGCCGGCGGGACTCGCGTCGCTCGTCTTGCAGGCGCAGGCTTTCTTCACGCTGATCTTCGCGGCGCTGTTTCTGCATGAGCGCTTTCGCATGCCGAACGTCGTCGGCTTGCTGATCGCGGCGGGCGGCCTCGCGATCATCGGCATGCAGGGCGGCCATGCAATGACGCTCGCCGGTTTCGTCCTCACGCTGTGCGCCGCGGGTTCGTGGGCGCTCGGCAACATCGTCACGAAGAAGGTCGGCAAGGTCGATCTGGTCGGGCTGGTGGTGTGGGGCAGCCTGATCCCGCCGTTGCCGTTCTTCGCGCTGTCGTACGCGTTCGAAGGGCCGCAGCGGATCGTCGCGGCGCTGTCCGGCATTAGCGCGACGTCGATTTTCGCCATCGTCTACCTGGCGTTTATCGCAACGCTGATCGGCTATGGCTTGTGGAGCCGGCTGTTGTCGCGCTATCCGGCGAGCCAGGTGGCGCCGTTCTCGCTGCTGGTGCCGATTGTCGGGCTGGCTTCGGCGTCCCTGTTTCTCGACGAGCAGTTGTCCGCGGCGCAGATCGCGGGCGCCCTGCTCGTGATGGCGGGATTGGCGGTGAATGTGTTCGGTGGATGGGTCATGCAGCGGATTTCAATGGCGCGTTGAACGCCGCGCAAGCGTGAAGCAGAAAAAACGGCCGCATCGAGCGGCCGTTTCGTTTTGTTGCAGGCATGACGCCGTGTCATGCCACTGAACGTCAGGTCATGCGGCTCTTCGCCAGCGGCGGATTCGCCGCGAAATAGCGCTTGATGCCGGTCATGATCGCATCGGCCATTTTCTCCCGATACGCGTCGTCGTTCAGGCGGCGCTCCTCGTCCGGGTTGCTGATGAATGCCGTTTCCACGAGGATCGAGGGAATATCCGGCGCCTTCAGCACGGCAAACCCCGCCTGTTCCACCGAACCTTTGTGCAGCTTGTTGATGCCGCCGATTTCGTTCAGCACGAAGTTGCCGTAGCGCATCGAATCGCGGATCTGCGCGGTGGTCGACATATCGAACAGCGCGCGGTTGACGGTGGCGTCGGCGGACTTGATGTTGATCCCGCCGATCTGATCCGACGAGTTCTCCTTGTTCGCCATCCAGCGCGCCGCGGCGCTCGACGCGCCGTGTTCCGACAACGCGAACACCGACGAGCCCTTGGCATCCGGCGTGGTGAACGCATCCGCGTGGATCGAGACGAACAGGTCCGCGCCCACGCGCCGAGCCTTCTGCACGCGCACGTTCAGCGGCACGAAGAAGTCGGCGTCGCGCGTCATCATGGCGCGCATGTTCGGCTGGCCGTCGATCTTGGCGCGCAGCTTCTTTGCAATGTCGAGTGCGACGTGCTTCTCGTACGTGCCCGAGCCGCCGATCGCGCCCGGGTCTTCGCCGCCGTGACCCGGATCGATCGCGACGGTCAACAGACGCACCGTGTTGCTTTTGCCGGTTTTCGGGTTGGTGAAGGCGTAGTTGTCGTCGCCGTTGCTGTTGGTATCGTCGCCACCCAGGTTGCTGCCGCTGGTGCCGCCCTTGTTGCGGGCGATCGCGACGGGCGGTGCGGTGGGAGCCGCCGGCGCCGTGGGCGCAGACTTGCCGAGGATGGGCGGGACCGGCGGTGCGCCATGCACGGATGGGCGCGGCACGCCCGGCGCCGTTCCACCGCTGCCGCCGCCGTTCTGCGCGTAACGCTCGAAGAAAGCTTCGCTGTTGTCGGCGGCGGGCGGCGTGGTGCCCGGGCCACTTAACGTGGCAGGCGGCGCGTTGCTTTCGTCCAGCGTTTGCTGCTTGTGCTCGGTCTGCGCGAGCAGATCCATGAGCGGGTCAGGCGCAACGGCGGGATACAGGTCGAACACCAACCGGTACTTGTACGCGCCGACCGGCGGCAGCGTAAAGACTTGCGGCTTCACCGAGCCCTTCAGATCGAACACCATGCGCACGACGTGCGGCTGATATTGCCCAACGCGCACCGACTGGATCTGCGGATCGTTCGGCGTGATCTGTGACACCAGGTCCTTTAACGCCTGATCCAGATCGAGTCCGCTCAGGTCGACCACCAGCCGGTCCGGACTCTGCAGCAACTGCTGTGCGTTCTGCAATGGCTGATCCGACTCGATCGTCACGCGCGTGTAGTCGCGCGCCGGCCAGACCCGCACGCCAAGCACCGAGCTCGCCCACGCGAGACGCGGAGCGACCAGACCGAGCATCAGCGTGGACGCGCCCGCGCACAGAATCTGCCGGCGCCGCCAGTTATGCGTGGCGGTCGCTGCCGATTCGATCGAGCGGAATGGTTTGATCAACATCTTTCGAGACATGCCTTTCCTGATTCGCTATATGCCCGTGCGACGAGTACGCGGCCGTTGCCTTCGTGGTCCAGGTCGAGCGAGAAGACGAGATCCGGCACGCCCAGCAGGCGGCCCGCGCGTTGCGGCCATTCGACGAGGCAGATCGCGCCGCTGTCGAAGTACTCGCGAAAGCCCGCATCGGCCCACTCGGCCGGATCGGTGAATCTGTACAGATCGAAGTGATAGAGCGCGAGTTCCCCAGCGGGACGTTCGAGCACGTAGGGTTCGACGAGTGTGTAAGTAGGACTGCGCACGCGGCCGGTGTGGCCGAGGCCGCGCAGGGTTGCGCGCACGAGGGTGGTTTTGCCGGCCCCGAGGTCGCCGACGAGTTGCACTTGCAGTCCGTGGGATGTTTGCTCATTCGCAGCGAGCGGGGCGGGTTGTTGCGCTTCCCGCTGTGTGGTTTGCTGCGGGTTGTGCCGTGGCTTGCGCTGCAACTCGCGCACGCTTTCGATCGCCTGCGCGAAGCGCGCGCCGAAGGCATTCGTGGCGGCCTCGTCCGCGAGCGCGAAGGAGCGTTCGAGCAGGATCTGGGCGGGCGGTTGGATCGCGAGATCGGGATTGACGGGCATTCTCGTAAAATGGCGTGATGAACCGAAGTCCGGAGTCCCCTGTTCCCTGCACGCCTGCGTCTAACGACGATGTGCGTGCCGAGCGCCATTTCGATGAAGCGGCGTTGCATGCGCTCGCGCTCAACATCAAAACATGGGGCCGTGAACTGGGTTTCGGAGCGATCGGCATTAGCGACACCGATCTCTCCGCTGCCGAAGCGCCGCTTGCAGCATGGCTGGACGCGGGTTGCCACGGCGAGATGGATTATATGGCGAAACACGGTATGAAACGCGCGCGTCCCGCCGAGCTTGTGGCCGGCACGCGACGTGTGATTACAGCGCGCATCGCCTATTTGCCCGCGCAGACGTTGAGTGGAAAGGCGCACGAAAGCGCGTTGCAGGACTCGCCGCTTGCAGCGCAAGACTGGCGTGCAGCCGAGCATGCGCGGCTCCTGGACCCGTCGGCGGCGGTGGTGTCGATCTATGCGCGGGGCCGCGATTATCACAAGGTCATGCGTAATCGTTTGCAACATCTGGCCGAGAAAATCGAGGCGGAGATCGGTGCCTTCGGCTACCGCGTATTTACCGATTCGGCGCCGGTGCTCGAGGTAGAACTTGCGCAGAAGGCCGGCATCGGTTGGCGGGGCAAGCACACACTGTTGCTGCAACGCGATGCCGGTTCGCTGTTTTTCCTCGGCGAAATCTATGTGGATGTGCCGTTGCCCACCGATGCCGAGACGTCGCCGGAAGAGGCACCCGAAACGCCGGGCTCGCACTGCGGCAATTGCACGCGTTGCATTGGCGCGTGCCCGACGGGTGCGATCGTGGCGCCTTATAAGGTCGATGCACGTCTGTGCATTTCATATCTGACAATCGAATTGAAGGGGAATATTCCCCTGGAAATGCGGCCGCTGATCGGTAATCGTGTGTACGGCTGCGACGATTGCCAACTCGTATGTCCGTGGAACAAGTTTGCGCAGGCCGCGCCGGTCGACGATTTCGATGTGCGGCATGGACTCGATCGCGCGACGCTGGTCGAACTCTTTGCGTGGAGCGCGGAGGAGTTCGATACGCGCATGCAGGGGAGTGCGATTCGTCGCATTGGCTATGAAAGCTGGTTGCGCAATCTGGCGGTGGGGATGGGTAATGCGCTGCGTGCTTCTTCCGAAAGTTTGAGTGCGCACGCGCGCAAGGCGATTGTTGACGCACTGAAGTTACGCGTCGAACACCCTTCGGCCGTGGTGCGCGAGCATGTGGAATGGGCGTTGGAAGCGGCGTAAAGTAGCGGCATTCCGGCGGGCACGTGGCAGGAAGACGCGCCATGTAACGGCGCGTAGCGCGCTGCGCGCTTATCGAAATACGCCGCCGCGCAATTCGAAAAGTGCCTCGCCAATCACGGAGCAAGTACCATGTTCAACGCAGTGATCGATGCACCGTTCGGCAAGGTCGGCATCCGCCTCGAAGGCGAGGCCGTGCGCGAGATCGTCTATCTGCCGGAGTCGATGCAGAACGTCGCGCCGGACACGCCTCTCGCGAAGCTGGCCGTCGAACAGATCGAGCGTTATTTCGAGCGTGCCTCCGCGAAGTTCGAATTGCCGCTCGTGGCGGTCGGCACCGCGTTTCAGCAGCGCGTCTGGCAAGCGATTAGCGACATCCCGCCGGGCGTTGTACGGACCTATGGACAACTCGCGAGGCAACTCGGCAGCGCCCCGCGCGCGGTTGGCCAGGCGTGCGGCGCCAATTACTTTCCGATCGTGATTCCGTGCCATCGGGTGGTCAGTTCGAGCGGCATTGGCGGATTCGCGCATCACGCCGACGATGGCTTTTTTCGTAACGTCAAGCGCTGGCTGCTGGCGCATGAAGGCATTCCCTACGCATGAGCGATACCCTGACTGAAGGCACGCCCATCGCGTCACCTTTGTTTGTGGCCAGCTCGGTCTCGATCGATGCGTTCTGCGACGCGTTGTGGCTCGAGCACGGCTTGTCGCGCAACACGCTCGATGCGTACCGGCGCGATCTGCGGCTGTTCTGCGAATGGCTCGCGCACGCCCGCAACACGTCGCTCGACACCGCCAGCGAGGCCGATCTCAACGCCTATAGCGCGGCGCGTCAGAAAGACAAATCCACCTCGGCGAACCGGCGGCTCTCGGTGTTTCGCCGCTACTACGGCTGGGCGGTGCGCGAGCATCGCGCGAAGGTCGATCCGACGGTGCGCATCCGTTCGGCCAAACAGCCGCCGCGTTTTCCGTCGACGCTTAGCGAAGCGCAAGTCGAAGCACTGCTCGGTGCGCCGGATATCGACACGCCCTTGGGCCTGCGCGACCGCACCATGCTGGAGTTGATGTACGCGAGCGGTTTGCGGGTCACCGAACTCGTCACGTTGAAGACGGTGGAAGTGGGCCTGAACGACGGCGTGGTGCGCGTGATGGGCAAGGGCTCCAAAGAGCGCCTGATTCCGTTCGGCGAAGAGGCGCACGGCTGGATCGAACGCTATCTGCGCGAAGCGCGCCCTGCATTGCTGGGTGCGCGCGCAACGGATGCGCTGTTCGTCACGAGCCGCGCGGAGGGCATGACCCGCCAGCAGTTCTGGAACATCATCAAGCGTCACGCGGCGGCGGCCGATGTTCATGCGCCACTCTCGCCGCATACGCTGCGGCACGCGTTCGCGACGCACTTGCTGAACCATGGCGCCGATTTGCGCGTCGTGCAATTGCTGCTCGGTCATACGGATATCT
The DNA here is from genome assembly GCF_046027605.1 of Paraburkholderia fungorum. Classification (GTDB taxonomy): domain Bacteria; phylum Pseudomonadota; class Gammaproteobacteria; order Burkholderiales; family Burkholderiaceae; genus Paraburkholderia; species Paraburkholderia fungorum_F. Next base: position 63,709 of record NZ_JAQQEF010000012.1, on the reverse strand, counting down.
CGACCACGCAAATTTATACACACGTGGCCCGCGAACGGTTGAAGTCGCTGCATGCGCAGCATCATCCGCGAGGGTGATTGGCATTGGCATTCGCGTGGGGCGCGAGTGGCCATGCAGTAGTTTTTGTGCACTCCAGCCGAAGCCTGGGCCCAGTCCGAGCCAAAGCCAAAGCCAAAGCCAAAGCCAAAGCCACTGCGGCTGCCGCTTAGACGAACTCGCGCAGCCGGTGCTTGAGAATTTTGCCAGTCGACGCCGCCGGCAACGCGGCGAGCACCCTCACTTCGGCAGGTCGCTTGTACGGCGCGAGTCGCTCTGCGCACCACGCGATGAGTTCACCCGGCGACACCTTCGCGCCCGCGATCAGTTCGACGAACGCGATCACTTCCTCATTACCCTCTACTGCACGCCCGATCACCGCTGATTGCACCACTTGCGGATGCGCGTTCAACACGTGCTCGACTTCCGCCGGGTACACGTTGAAGCCCGAACGGATGATCAGTTCCTTGCTACGCCCGACGATGTGCAACGCACCATCCGTGTCCTGCCGTGCGAGATCGCCGGTCTTGAGCCAGCCGTCTTCGGTAACGGCGGCGCGGGTCTGCTCCGGGCTGCGGTAGTAACCCAGCATCACGTTCGGGCCACGCACCCATAGTTCACCGATTTCGCCAGGCGCGGCATCCACGCCGTCGAGCTGGACGAACCGCACGTCCACGCCCGGAATGACTTCGCCGACCGAGCAATCGCTGCGCGGCGCGTCGAGCATGGTGTGGGAGACAGTCGGGCTGCTCTCCGTCATCCCGTAGCCGTTGTGCAGTGGGAGGCCGTAGACGTTTTCGACCTGCGCTTTCAGCGCGGCGTCGAGCGGCGAGCCGCCCGAATAGGCAAAGCGCAGATGCGGCGCCGACCACGCGTGTCCGTGCGTCTGCACATGTTCGAGCAGTTTGGCGTGCATGGCCGGCACGCCCTGGAAGATCGACACCCGCTCTTCTCCGAGCGCCCGCCGCACCGCTTCAGGCGCGAAGCGCGGTGCGAGGCGCAAGGTTGCGCCGGCGTGCAGGCTGCCGAGACAAACCGAGGCGAAGCCATACACGTGCGAGATCGGCAGAACGGCGTACACGACATCGTCCGGGCCGACTTTGCGCAAACGGCTCGACACGGCGGCGATGAAGAGCAGATTGCGGTGCGACAGCATCACGCCTTTCGGTGCGCCGGTGGTTCCTGTGGTGTAGATCAGCGCGGCGCATTGGCGGTGATTGTCGGCTTCGACCGGTTCGGCTTTCGCGGTGGCGTCGATCGTGTACGACCAGGCGCCGATATCCGGCCCGATGACGGTCGCTGTGACGGCCTGATGCCGCGCTGCATGCTGTTGGGCATCCACGGAGCTTTCGACCGCATAGGCGACCACGCGAGGCTGCGCGTGCGCACGGATCGCGTCGAGTTCGGCGGCGGACAGGCGGGCGTTCGACACGAGCGCCCACGCGTCGAGTTTCGCGGTTGCGAATAGCAGCACGATCTGCACGATGCTGTTCTCGGCCACGATCATCACGCGATCGCCGCCACGCACGCCCCATTCGCGCAGCAGCGCGGCGGCGGCATCGACGGCTTCCAGAAGTTGCGCATTGGTGAGGCGGCGCGCATCCTCAATCAACGCGACGTGCTGCGGATCGCGCGCGGCGGCCAGCGCCGGAATGTCGGCGATACGCGCGGGCAGGGCGGCCAGTAGCGCGGGGATGTCGATCGTGGAACGGGTGGGTGAATCGAGGCTCAACGCTGTCTCCAATGGACGGTTCTATGTCCGGCATGCCGTGCGCCGGAAGATTTGCGAACGATCGTGCCACAATCGCCGGACCCGCACAATTGGCCGTTCGGCAAATAGCCGTTGTGCAAAGTCGCCATTACAATGCGCCGATGAGCAAATCCAGACACGTCTCCGAAACGCCCGCGACGCAGTTTCTGCGCCGCCATGGCGTCATTTTCGGCGAACATCCTTACGATTACGTCGAGCACGGCGGCACCGAGGAATCCGCGCGCCAGCTCGGCGTGGACGAACACCATGTCGTGAAGACCCTGGTGATGGAAGACGAGCACGCCAAGCCGCTGATCGTGCTGATGCACGGCGACCGCACCGTCAGCACCAAGAATCTGGCGCGGCAGATTGGCGCCAAACGCGTCGAACCGTGCAAGCCCGAGGTGGCGAACCGACATTCGGGCTATCTGATCGGCGGTACCTCGCCGTTCGGCACGCGTAAGCAGATGCCGGTGTACGTCGAGTCGAGCATTCTCGAGATGGACAAGATCTGGCTGAACGGCGGCCGGCGTGGTTTTCTGGTCAGCATCGAGCCTGGAATATTGACCGGCTTGCTGGCCGCGAAACCGGTCCAGTGCGCGAGCGTCGATTGATGTTTGCCTGAATGTTTTCCGGGCAGGTGGGTTCGGTAGAATGTGCGCCGCTTTGTTCCTTGTTGCGGTTGGAGTATCGAGTTTCAGACCGCCGATCCTTATAAGAGTCCCAGATGCAAAACCTGATCGTTGCTGTCGTTGCCTACCTGATCGGCTCGGTGTCGTTTGCCGTGATCGTGAGCGCCGCGATGGGGCTGGACGACCCGCGCTCGTACGGCTCGGGCAACCCGGGCGCCACCAACGTGCTGCGCAGCGGCAGCAAGAAGGCCGCGATTCTCACCCTGATCGGCGATGCATTCAAAGGATGGTTGCCGGTGTGGTTCGTGGTGCACTTCGGCGCGCGCTACGGTCTTGACGATACGTCGGTCGCGATTGCGTCCGTCGCCGTGTTTCTCGGCCACCTGTATCCGATCTTCTTCCGCTTCAAAGGCGGCAAGGGTGTGGCGACCGCGGCAGGCGTGCTGCTCGCGATCAACCCTATTCTCGGTGTCGCCACCTTGCTGACGTGGCTGATCGTGGCATTCTTCACGCGCTATTCGTCGCTGGCGGCGCTGGCTGCGGCGGTATTCGCGCCGATCTTCGACGGCTTTCTGTTCGGGCCGCATATCATCGCGCTGGCGATTGTCGTGATGAGTTCGCTGCTGGTGTGGCGCCACCGAGGCAACATCGCCAAGCTGATGCGCGGCCAGGAAAGCCGCATTGGCGCCAAGAAGAAAACCGATGCCGCGGCGAGGGCGGCGGGTGGGAACGAGTCTTGAGGGTGAGCAGGGCGCGTCCGACCGGATGTCCGGGTGTTTGCTGGCGCGTGTCACGGTTGGCCTGCGGAGTGCGCACTAAAAGCGCACTACCTGTGTGGTGAGCGTTCGGCACACACCGGGTGCTGCGCGTGAGCTCAGTTGAGCGCCCGGTGCTGAATCTTTGCGTGGTCCGTCGCCGAGCGTTCAACATGCACCGGGCCGAGTCTCAATGTAGCTTGGCGTTCTGTGGCGAGGCTCGATGTGGCCTGCCGTTCCGTGCCGAGATTCAGCGTAGTCAGACGTTCCGTGGCGAGCCCTTAAACGCGGCTGGTTGCCGAGCGAGCGTTCAACATGCGTCCGCTCCCGAACCGCGACACACCCATTGCTGAGCCTCAACGCGCGCCCGGCAGCAGCGTATTTCGCGGTCAGTCGCGGAAGTTGTTGAAGTCGAGCGGCGTATCGGTCACGTCCTTGCGGAGCATCGCGATCACGCTTTGCAGATCGTCGCGCTTGCCGCCCGTGATGCGCACCGCGTCGCCCTGAATACTCGCCTGGACTTTGATCTTGCTGTCCTTCACGAGGCGCACGATTTTCTTTGACAGATCGCCGGACACGCCTTTCTTGATCTTGATGACCTGCTTGACCTTGTCGCCGCCGATCTTCTCGATCTTGCCGTAGTCGAGAAAGCGCACATCCACATTGCGCTTGGCCATTTTCGACAGCAGGACGTCCTTGACCTGACCGAGCTTGAAGTCGTCGTCGGCGTAGGCGGTGATTTCGCTTTCCTTGTGCTCGACGCGTGCGTCCGACCCCTTGAAGTCGAAGCGGGTTGAAATTTCCTTGTTGGACTGCTCGATCGCGTTCTTGACTTCGATCATGTCTGCTTCGCAGACGACGTCAAACGATGGCATTGTTTTCTCCCAATAGTGCTGCGGTGCGTGGTGCGGCCGGTCGGCTGCTCACGGGGCACTCGCTATAATCACGGACCGGCTGTCATTTTACCGACGGCACTCCCTTTTGCCTAAGGCCGCCGCGCATTGTCGCGCGGCCGGAGGCCAGATGTCGTTCCGTTCGTCGTCCCATTGTTCTCATTCCGATGTCCCAATCCGACTCCGCCGCGTTCATGGCCGGCTATCCGCTAAAAGCGCATAACACCTTCGGCTTCGATGTTCGCGCGCAGTTTGCGTGCCGGATCGAGCACGAAACGCAACTGATGGACGCCGTGCGCGATCCGCGGGCCGCCGGCTTGCCGCGGCTGGTGCTGGGTGGCGGCAGCAATGTCGTGCTGACGGGAGACTTCGCCGGCCTGGTGCTGCTGGTGGCGCTGCGAGGCCGCCGCGTCGTGCGCGAGGACGGCGACGCATGGTACGTCGAGGCGGCGGCCGGCGAGCCGTGGCATGACTTTGTCGCATGGACTTTGTCGCATGGGCTGCCTGGCCTGGAAAATCTCGCGCTGATTCCGGGCACCGTGGGGGCGGCGCCGATTCAGAACATCGGCGCGTATGGCCTGGAGATGTGCGAGCGGTTTGCGTCGTTGCGGGCGGTTGAGCTGGAAACGGGCGCGGTAGTCGAACTCGATGCCGACGCTTGCCGATTCGGCTATCGCGACAGTTTTTTCAAGCGGGAAGGGCGTGACCGTTTTGTGATTACGTCAGTCACTTTCCGCTTGCCGAAGGTTTGGCAGCCGCGGGCTGGGTATGCGGATATCGCGCGTGAACTGGCTGCGGGTGGCCACGCTGATGCAGCGCCGAGCGCGCAAGCGATTTTCGATGCGGTAGTCGCGGTACGGAGCGCCAAGCTGCCTGATCCGCTTCGTTTGGGTAACGCTGGAAGTTTCTTCAAGAATCCGGTCGTGGAGGCAACGCAGTTCGCGGCGCTGAAGGTTCAGGAGCCCGAGATCGTGTCTTACCTGCAAGCGGACGGTCGGGTGAAGCTCGCGGCGGGCTGGTTGATCGATCGATGTGGCTGGAAGGGCCGCGCAATGGGCGCCGCAGCCGTGCATGAGCGGCAGGCGCTGGTACTGGTGAATCTTGGCGGAGCGAGCGGCGCTGAGGTGTTGGCGCTGGCGAAAGCGGTTCAGCGGGATGTGTTGGCGCGGTTTGGAGTGGACCTGGAGGCTGAGCCGGTTTGCTTGTGATTGCGTGAGCGGCTTGCTGCAATGAAAAAAGGCGCCGGAAGGGACTCCAGGCGCCTTTTTTACATCTGCGGTTCAGTTTCGGCTCGCGCCTCGCGGCGCTTAACTTCGCTCACGCGAAGTTAGCCTGCACCGAAACGCACGTCCTCAGCTACGCTGACGACGTGCGTTTTCAGCAATCCGCATACGCAGTGCGTTCAGCTTGATGAACCCGCCAGCGTCGGCTTGATTGTAAGCGCCGCCGTCGTCGTCGAACGTGGCGATGGTCTTGTCGAACAGCGTTTCCTTCGAATCGCGCGCGACAACCGACACGCTGCCCTTATACAGCTTCACGCGCACCCAGCCGTTGACCTTCTCTTGCGTATGGTCGATCAGTACCTGGATTGCGCGGCGCTCCGGGCTCCACCAGTAACCGTTGTAAATCAGCGCAGCGTAACGCGCCATCAGGTCGTCTTTCAGGTGGGCCACTTCACGGTCGAGCGTGATCGACTCGATGCCGCGGTGCGCCTTCAGCATGATCGTGCCGCCCGGCGTTTCATAGCAGCCGCGCGACTTCATGCCGACGTAACGGTTTTCGACCAGATCCAGACGGCCGATGCCATGCTTGCCGCCCAAACGGTTCAATTCGGTCAGCATTTCAGCCGCCGACAGACGCTTGCCGTTGATCGCGACCGGATCGCCGTGCTCGTACTCGATGTCGAGGTATTCAGCCTGGTCGGGCGCCTGTTCCGGCGAGACCGTCCAACGCCACATATCAGCTTCGGCTTCGGCTTTCGGGTCTTCCAGGTGACGGCCTTCGAACGAGATGTGCAGCAGGTTCGCGTCCATCGAATACGGCGCGCCGCCTTGCTTGTGCTTCATTTCGATCGGAATGCCGGCTTTTTCGGCGTAATTGAGCAGCTTTTCGCGCGACAGCAGATCCCATTCACGCCACGGTGCGATCACCTTGATGCCCGGTTCCAGCGCGTAGTAACCGAGTTCGAAGCGAACCTGGTCGTTGCCCTTGCCGGTCGCACCGTGCGAGACCGCTTGCGCGCCGGCGGCGCGGGCGATTTCGATCTGACGCTTGGCGATCAACGGACGTGCGATCGACGTGCCCAGCAAATACTCGCCTTCATAGATCGTGTTGGCGCGGAACATCGGGAACACGTAGTCGCGCACGAATTCTTCGCGCAGGTCTTCAATGAAGATGTTTTCCTGCTTGATGCCGAGTTGCAGGGCTTTCTTGCGCGCCGGTTCCAGCTCTTCGCCCTGGCCGATGTCGGCCGTAAACGTGACGACTTCGGCGTCGTAATTGTCCTGCAACCACTTCAGGATGACGGAGGTGTCGAGGCCGCCCGAATAGGCGAGCACGACTTTCTTGATATCGCTCATGGTGAACTCGTAGCTGGAGAAAGCGGGAAAACAAGGCGCGCCGGCGGTTCCGGAGCGCGGAAAATCACTATTTTGACACTAAACCACCGCGTGCCCGCGTTTTTGGGGCAGCGCGGTGACATGGCCGGGTCCACTTGCAACTGTGGATCTCGGCCCGCTGCGTGGCGCTAAACGTGGCTGCCTTGCCTCGTATTCAAGGCCCCGTCGCGCTTCACGCAGGTGCTGCGTGCGGCTCGCTTAATGATTCAGCTTGCCGAGCAGCAGATATTCCATCAATGCCTTCTGCACGTGCAGACGGTTTTCCGCTTCGTCCCACACGACGCTTTGCGGGCCGTCGATCACTTCCGCGCTGACTTCCTCGCCGCGGTGGGCGGGCAGGCAGTGCATGAACAATGCATCGGAATTGGCGCGCGCCATCATCTCGGCGTCCACGCACCAGTCTGCGAAGGCTTTCTTGCGGGCTTCGTTTTCGGCCTCGAAGCCCATGCTGGTCCAGACGTCCGTAGTGACCAGATCGGCGCCTGTGCAGGCTTCGTTCGGATCGTCGAATTCCTGATAAAACGGTGCGCTTTCAGCCGCGACCATGGCGCGGTCGAGCTTGTAGCCCGGCGGCGTGGACAGGCGCAGCTTGAAACCGAGAATCTGGGCGGCTTCGATCCACGTGTACAGCATATTGTTCGCGTCACCGACCCACGCGACCGTCTTGTCGCGAATCGGACCGCGATGCTCGAAGTACGTGAAGATGTCCGCCAGCACCTGGCACGGATGGTATTCGTTGGTCAGCCCGTTGATCACCGGCACGCGCGAATTCTCGGCAAAGCGCGTGAGAATGTCCTGGCCGAACGTGCGGATCATGATGATGTCGACCATGCGCGTGATCACTTGCGCTGCGTCTTCAATCGGTTCACCGCGGCCGAGCTGCGTGTCGCGCGTGCTCATGAAGACGGCGTGGCCGCCTAGCTGGAAGATGCCGGCTTCGAACGAAAGGCGCGTGCGAGTCGAGTTTTTCTCGAAGATCATCGCGAGCGTGCGGTCGTGCAGCGGGTGGTAAGTCTCGTAGTTCTTGAACTTGCGTTTCAGAATGCGCGCGCGTTCCAGCACGTACTCGTAGTCTTCCAGCGAGAAATCCTTGAACTGCAGGTAGTGGCGAATTTTCTTGGCGGTCATGAAACAAATACGGCGGTCTCACCCGGCAGGATTGCCGGACGGCGCCGCCGTCGTTTGTGGTAACTCAATGCAGCATAAAGGATTTCGCCCCGTTTGACGAGTCGGCCAAAAGGCCGGGAAAGCGCTTTGAAGGCCTCTCGTAACCTTACGGCGGAGCTTGTGTGCGCTGCGGAAAAAGGTCCGCTGCGCTATAATCTACCGGTTATCCCTAAGCCCAGCAGGCCGGTATTGAGCTTGTGGGACACGGCTCGCGCGCTCCGGAAAGTTTCCTCGCGGTGCGCCGTCATGATGAGCGCCGAGGCGGTTTGTCCGGCCCTTCGCGGTTTCTGGCGGCACAGCTCGCCATTCAGGCGTGGTCCACGTGTCCAGGCATCCCAAAGCCGCGTTGCAGTCAGCTTTGCCGTCATCCCGCTGGGCAGTCACACAGGTATTCCTACATGGCCGAAGCAGCTCCAACCGAATATTTCATTCAGGGCATCACGTCGACCGGGAAAAAGTTTCGACCGAGCGACTGGTCGGAGCGCCTCGCAGGTGTGATGGCGTGCTTTGGTCCTAGCCCGCGCGGCAAGGGGCCGAATGCCTACCTGCAATACTCGTTGTATGTCCGGCCCACCATGATCGGCGACCTGAAATGCGTGATTCTCGATTCGCGCTTGCGCGACGTCGAGCCGATGGCCTTCGATTTCGTGCTGAACTTTGCGAAAGACAATGACCTTCTCGTGACCGAGGCGTGCGAATTGCAGCTTGAGCACGCCACGCCGCTAGCCAAAAGGCACGTGATATAGCGCAGTCAGCCGGAACGGCAAAAGAAAAAACCCGCAAGCAGCGGGTTTTTTTATGGTTGAGGTCGTGGACTCGGCGGGTAGTCCGTCAACTACGAGCGCGACGCGACAAGTCGCAGCGTGCGGTACGGATCTGTCAGTTCAAAGCAAAAAAGCCCGCCGAAGCGAGCCTTTCCGTTGCAGCGGAAACAGGAGGTAGCCCACCGAAGCGGGCTGACCGAATTTACTGCGCTGCGGGTGCTTGCAGACCCTTCAGGGCTGCAGCCAGACGGCTCTTGTTACGAGCTGCCTTGTTCTTGTGAACGATTCTCTTGTCGGCAATGATGTCGATGGTCTTCGACGATGCCTGGAAGATCTCAGCGGCCTTAGCCTTGTCGCCGGCTTCGATTGCCTTGCGAACAGCCTTGATAGCCGTGCGGAACTTCGAGCGCAGTGCCGAGTTGTGCGAGTTTGCCTTGGCGGCCTGGCGGGCGCGCTTGCGTGCTTGTGCGGTGTTAGCCATGACGGTTCCTTATCCTGTTCCTGTTTCCAGTACCTGACCTTCAAGTGGTAGGTGCTGCTTTTAGATCGAACTCCTGGAAGCGATTGCCCAAGAGCGCAAAAGTGTCGAAATGAGTCGAAAAACTCGATCGGACTACGCGAAGGCGGGCCCGTGTTCCGGTGTGTTTCGAGGTTTGGTCGGCGCCTCAATACGGCTTGAGCGATGCTCGCGTACTGCGTGCCTGAACCCCGTCCGAAAATTGAGCGAGCTTCGAAACCGGCGATTATAGCAACAAAATCAGGCACGTGGCAACGGAGAATCGCCAATTCGATGTGCGGGCGCTGCCCCGCAAGGCCACTTGATTCTGTAAGCCCTGATGCGAGGGGGCAGGGAAAAGGGCGGGTTGCGAGCATGCAATCGTCAGCGCAACGGGCGAGCGGGCAGTTAGCCGCCACTTTCACGCCGCACCTCGCAGCGCCAAATCAGTGGGCCCACTTCGGTTATCCCAGCGCGCAACGCGTGCGACAAACGATTAAAAACAACCCGATCCGCGCATCCGAGCGAACGTCTGCGGCGCAAATCGGTCCGATTCGCGTTCTGGCTCGTCGTCCGCACCTGCGGCACCCGTATAATAAGCGCCCCATGAATCTATTCCGAGCCCTGCTGACGGTCAGCGGCTTCACGCTGCTGTCGCGCGTGACCGGACTGGCCCGCGAAACGCTGATCGCTCGCGCGTTCGGCGCCAGTCAATTCACTGACGCGTTTTACGTCGCCTTCCGTATTCCGAATCTGCTGCGGCGCATTTCCGCCGAGGGCGCGTTCTCGCAGGCCTTCGTGCCGATCCTCGCCGAGTTCAAGAACCAGCAAGGGCACGACGCCACCAAGGCGCTAGTCGACGCCACGTCGACGGTGCTTGCCTGGGCGCTTGCGATCCTCTCGCTGATCGGGGTGGTTGGGGCGTCGGGCGTGGTGTTCATCGTCGCCTCGGGTCTCGCGCATGAGGGCCAGGCGTATGCGCTCGCGGTCACCATGACGCGCATCATGTTCCCGTACATCATTTTTATCTCGCTGACGTCGCTGGCGTCCGGCGTGCTGAATACGTACAAGAACTTTTCGCTGCCCGCGTTCGCGCCGGTCCTGCTGAACGTCGCCTTCATCGTCGCGGCGGTGTTCGTCGCGCCGCGCCTGCAAACGCCGGTTTATGCGCTCGCGTGGGCGGTGATCGCCGGCGGTGTGCTGCAATTTCTCGTGCAGCTGCCGGGCCTGAAGAAAATCGACATGATTCCGCGCATCGGGTTGAACCCGGTGAAGGCGCTCGCGCACCGCGGCGTGAAACGGGTGCTGTCGAAGATGGTGCCGGCGATGTTCGCCGTGTCGGTCGCGCAGATCAGCCTGATCATCAACACCAATATCGCGTCGCGCATCGGTCCGGGTGCGGTCTCCTGGATCAACTACGCCGACCGGCTGATGGAGTTTCCGACCGCGCTGCTCGGCGTCGCGCTCGGCACGATCCTGCTGCCGAGCCTCTCGAAGGCGCACGTGGACGCCGATCCGCACGAGTATTCGTCGCTGCTCGACTGGGGCCTGCGCGTCACCTTCCTGCTGGCCGCGCCGAGCGCCGTCGCGTTGTTTTTCTTCGCCCAGCCGCTCACCGCCACGCTGTTCCACTACGGCAAGTTCGACGGCAACTCGGTGGTGATGGTCGCCCGTGCGCTGTCGGCGTACGGCATCGGCCTGATTGGCCTGATTCTGATCAAGATCCTCGCGCCCGGTTTCTACGCGAAGCAGGACATCAAGACGCCGGTGAAGATCGGCATCGGTGTGCTGATCGTCACGCAGCTGAGCAACTATGTGTTCGTGCCGATTTTTTCGCATGCAGGCCTGACGCTGAGCGTCGGGCTCGGCGCTTGCGTCAATGCATTGTTCCTATTCCTCGGCCTGCGCAAACGCGGCATCTATACGCCGTCGAATGGCTGGCTGAAGTTCTTCGTGCAGTTGCTCGGCGCCTGTCTGGTGCTGGCCGGTACGATGCATTGGCTCGCAATCAGCTTCGACTGGATCGGCATGCATAGCCGTCCAGTCGACCGCATCGTGTTGCTGGGTGCGTGCCTCATTCTGTTTGCCGCGCTATATTTCGGTATGCTTTGGCTGATGGGCTTCAAGTACGCGTATTTCAAAAGGCGAGTGAAGTGATCACGATGACGCGAGTTCTCGACTATTTCAGCACGCTGGTTGCCGAAGATGACAGCCTGCCGCTGACCGAGGCGGCGCTCTCGCTCGCGCAGGACGCTTATCCCGATCTCGATTTGCAAGGCACGCTCGCCGAGATCGACGAGTTGGTCGTGCGCCTGCAGCGCCGCATGCCGGACGATGCCGACATCCGGCAGAAGGTCGGCATTCTGAACCGGTTCTTCTTCCGCGAGCTGGGTTTCGCCAGCAACCTCAACGATTATTACGATCCCGACAACAGCCATCTGAACGCGGTGCTCAAGCGGCGTCGAGGCATTCCGATTTCGCTGGCCGTGCTGTATCTGGAAATGGCCGAACAGATTGGCATTCCGGCGCGCGGCGTGTCGTTTCCAGGCCACTTCCTGTTGCGCGTGACGACGCCGGATGGCGACGTGATGCTCGATCCGACCAGCGGGCATTCGCTGTCCGAATCGCAGATGGTGGACATGCTGGAGCCGTATGTGGCGTCGGCGGGCGAGTCGGTGAGCAGGGCGCTGCGCATGTTGCTGCAGCCGGCCACGCGCCGCGAGATCATCGCCCGAATGCTGCGCAATCTGAAGTCGACTTATCTTCAGACGGAACGCTGGCAGCGTCTGTTGGCCGTGCAGCAGCGTCTCGTGATCCTGTTGCCGGAAAGCATCGAGGAAGTGCGCGACCGCGGTTTCGCCTATGCGCGGCTCGATTACCTGCGTCCGGCGCTCGAGGATCTCGAGCGTTATCTCGGCGACCGGCCGGATGCGGAAGACGCGACCGTGGTGGAGTCGCAGTTACATGAACTGCGCCAACGCACCCAGTACGACGACCGCGATTAGAGGTGCTGCTTTGCCCGCCCTCGGATCAGGCTCGTAGCTCAAGCAGCGAAGGCAAGGAATTAGCGGCTGCAGCCCGTTACGGTTGACGAGCAAACACCGGTCAAATCAAAACGCCTGCACATGACTCATGTGCAGGCGTTTTTCATTGGCGCGGCCGCATCAAGCGGCACGCTGGATTCAGCCCTACTTCGGCTGCATGCGGATCGCGCCGTCCAGGCGAATCACTTCGCCATTGAGCATCGGATTGTCGAAGATCTGCTTGGCCAGCATTGCGTACTCTGCCGGTTTGCCGAGGCGCGGCGGGAACGGCACCATCGCACCGAGCGCGTCCTGCACTTCCTGTGGCATGCCGAGCAGCATCGGCGTTTCGAAGATGCCCGGTGCAATCGTCATCACGCGAATCGCGTTGCGCGACAGATCGCGTGCGATCGGCAACGTCATGCCGACCACGCCGCCCTTGGACGCCGCATAAGCGGCCTGGCCGATCTGACCGTCATACGCCGCGACCGATGCGGTGTTGATGATCACGCCACGCTCGCCATTCGCATTCGGTTCGTTCTTCGACATGGCCGCGGCGGCCAGCCGGATCATGTTAAAGGTGCCGATCAGATTGATGGAGATGGTGCGCGCGAACGATTCGAGCGGATGCGGACCGTCTTTGCCGACCGTCTTGACGGCGGGCGCAACGCCCGCGCAATTGACGAGGCCGCGCAGCGTGCCGAGCTTCGTGGCGGCTTCGACGGCCTGCGTGGCGTCGTCTTCGCGGCTCACGTCGCATTTGACGAACACGCCGCCGAGTTCCTTCGCCAGCGCCTCGCCGGCATCCTGGTTCAGATCCGCGAGCACCACCTTGCCGCCGTTCTCGACGAGAAGGCGCGCTGTGGCCGCGCCGAGGCCCGATGCACCGCCGGTGATCAGGAATACGTTGTCACGAATCTCCATGTCTTCTCCTTGCTTCGGTTCAATAATGTCTCGATCGAATATCTTTTCGATGATCGATTGTAACGGCTATGCTGCAGCGCGGAAAGCGAACTGGCGCGTCAGGTACGTCGGAGATTCATGGCCGTTCTGAACTGATACGGATGGCTAATGAATGCCAAGGCGTGGCGAACCACGGAGATTGCCGGAAGACGCTCGCCAACGCCATGCGACACGAAATAAAAAACCCGCCTGCATGGGCGGGTTTTCTTCGAGCCGCAAACGCGGACGCGAACTTACTTCAACGCATCGAACGCGCGGTCGCGAATTTCGTCGACCGTGCCGAGACCCGAAATTCGGCGATATTGCGGCGCCTTCAGCGAGGTCGACGAATCGCCGTTTTGCGCCCAGCTGTTGTAGTACTCGATCAGCGGCTTGGTTTGCGCCACGTACACGTCTAGGCGCTTCTTGACCGTTTCTTCCTTGTCGTCTTCGCGCTGGATCAGCGGTTCGCCCGTCACGTCGTCAACACCTTCGACCTTCGGCGGGTTGAACTTGACGTGATACGTGCGGCCCGACGCGGCGTGCGAGCGGCGCCCGCTCATACGCAGGATGATCTCGTCGAACGGCACGTCGATTTCCAGCACGTAATCAATCGCGACGCCCGCATGCTTCATGGCTTCGGCTTGCGGAATGGTGCGCGGAAAACCGTCGAACAGATATCCGTTCGCGCAATCCGGCTGCTGCAGGCGTTCCTTCACCAGATTGATGATCAGCTCGTCCGTGACCAGTTCGCCTGCGTCCATGAAGCGCTTGGCTTCGAGGCCGAGCGGCGTGCCTGCCTTGACGGCTGCGCGCAGCATGTCGCCGGTGGAAATCTGCGGAATCCCGAACTTTTCCTTGATGAAGTTTGCCTGAGTGCCCTTACCCGCGCCGGGCGCACCCAAAAGGATCAAACGCATGTGATATCTCCAGATCTGTGTGAATTCTTTGTTGGCGCTGCAGCCATCCCACGATTCGCCGGGGGACCCGCATCGGCTACCGGTTCGAGTCTCGCGCTGCACGTCGAAAACGACGGCGCGGCAAGACGAACACGGCGCGACCGGGGCAAACCCTGACTCTCGCGTTTAACGGGAGGCGCGTACAACCGTCCGATTATGCCATGGGTTTTTACGCTCAAGACCCGAATAAAGCCTGCACGCGGGCGAGATCGGCGGGTGTGTCGACGCCGGGCAGCGGCGCATTCTCAGTGACGAGCACGGCGATCCGTTCACCGTGCCACATCGCGCGCAGTTGTTCGAGCGCTTCGACCTGCTCGATTGGCGAGATCGCGAGACTCGGATAGGTGCGCAGGAATTGGGCGCGATAGGCGTACAGGCCGATGTGCCGGTGGACCACCGCGGGTGCCGGCGGTGCAGGCATCGACGCCACGTCGGGCCAATGCGGTTGATACGCGTCGCGCGCCCACGGAATCGGCGCGCGCGAGAAGTACAGCGCGACGCCGTGCGCGTCGAGCACGACCTTGACGACGTTCGGATTGAAAATTTCCGCTGGGTCGGTGATCGGATGCGCGGCGGTGGCGATTGCACATCTCTCGCTCGAAGCCAGGTGCGACGCCACGCCGCACACGAGCGCCGGGTCGATCAGCGGCTCGTCGCCCTGCACGTTCACCACGATTGTCTCGTCGCTCCAGCCGAACTGCGCCGCCACTTCCGCGAGACGGTCGGTGCCCGACGGATGATCGGCGCGCGTCAGCACGGCTTCGAAGCCGTGCTCGCGGGCCACATCCAGCACCGCTTGCGCGTCGGAGGCGATCAGCACCTGTTGCGCGCCCGATTCGCGTGCTCGTTCGGCGACCCGCACCACCATCGGCTTGCCGCCGATGTCGGCGAGCGGCTTGTTGGGCAGACGCGTCGAGGCGAGGCGGGCCGGCACGACGGCGATGAAGGGGGGAGTAGTGGCGTTGGCTTGGGTCATCGGAAGGACGAGCGGCGATGAAACCGGAAAAAAGCGCTCGCGGGCACACCGCGGGCGCTGACGGGAAAGACGGCAAATCCGGATCGCGGAGGCTGATCACCGATGCCGGTCAGAAGCGCTGGGCACGCAGAACGCACCCGCCCCGCGTCGGGGCAAAGCCGATTCAGGCGACGGAGCCCGGATTCAGATCGACCGGCGTACCTTCCACGGTCTGGCGGGCTTCGTCGACCAGCATGACGGGAATGCCGTCGCGGATCGGATAGGCCAGCTTGTCCGCGTTGCAGGTCAGTTCCTGCGCGGAACGGTCGTAGCTGAGCGGGCCCTTGCAGATCGGGCAGACGAGGATTTCAAGCAGGCGAGCGTCCACGGACTTTCTCCACAACGAGTGCAATGAGGCGATGATCGAGCGCGGCTTCGACTGGGACAACCCAGATGCGCGCGTCGTGCCAGGACCCTAATTTTACCGCATCCTTTTCCGTTATCAGGATGGCGTCCGCGTCGACATCCGTAAAAGGATTGCGCTCGAACGCATAGTGGTCCGGCAACGCGCGGGTGGCGGGCGTGAGGCCGGCCGCGCGCAGCGTCGCAAAAAAACGTTCCGGCGCGCCAATGCCGGCTGCGGCCAGCACGCGATCGCCGCTGAACTGGGCGAGCGGGCGGCGCAGGCCCGGATTGTCGAGATGCCACGCATCGGCTGGCGCCAGTTTCAATGCGAACGTGTTGGGCCACGCGGGCAGCGTGCGAGCGTACGGATCGTTGATCAGCGTCGCATCGCGGCGGCGCGACAACGGCTCGCGCAGCGGACCCGCCGGCAGCAGAAAACCGTTGCCGCCGAGCCGGTGATCGAACACCACCAGTTCGGCGTCGCGCGCGAGGCGGTAATGCTGCAAGCCGTCGTCGCTGACGATCACGTCGACTTCGCGATGCGCGGTGCACAGCGCCTGCGCGGCCGCGACGCGATCCGGGCAGACCCACACCGGTGCGCCGGTGCGGCGCGCGATCAGCAGCGGTTCGTCGCCGCCAACGCTTGCCGCCGACGTCGCGAGGACCTGCGTCGGTCCCTTGACGCGTGCGCCGTAACCACGCGACACCACGCCAGGCGTGAAGCCGGCTGCGCGCAAGGCCTCGACCAGTGCGATGACGGTCGGCGTCTTGCCGGTGCCGCCGACGGTCACGTTGCCGACCACCACCACCGGCACGCCAATGCGCACGGACTTCAGCCAGCCGAACGAGAAAGCGGCGCGACGCGCGGCGGCAATCGCGCCGAACACGCACGCGAAGGGCGTCAGCGCCCACGCCAGTGGGCCACGCTGCTGCCATTCGCGCGCAAGGCGTGCTTCGAGACGGTTGTTCAGTTCGCTCATCGGCGAGCCGCAAGGACGGGCGATGCACCGCATGCCCAATAGAGCCGGGACGGCGGCGTGGAAGCGCTAGGCGCAAGACGCGGGGCAAGCATCAACGCGGTTCTCCGGACGATCGAAAGGTGAAGTGGACAGCTAAAGCAGCGGCAGCAGCCGACGCGCTCACGCAGTGTGGTGCAGTGTGCCGCAAGGGTGGGCGCCGTGGGGCGTTCGGCATGCCGTCGAACCCGCCACTCTAGCGCGCGTGCGTCCCGCCCGGCAAGTCGGGCGCCCCGCGCGGCGCGGCGACATAGCGTTTCGAGCGGCATCCACTGCCTGTGGATAACTTTGTGGAGAACCTGCCAGTCCACGGGCGGAGAAGGCCGCGCCGAGCGCTCCGTATCGGCAATCGTTCCTATTAGCGAGATATAAACACCATATAAATCAAAGACATGCTTCCAAGTCGTGCGGCCTGGCGGGCGATTTGACGGCATTTGAGCAATAGGTCCCGACATGTGGACACTTTTAACAATTCATCTGCTGCGCTAGACGCCGATGGCCACTCGGTCTATCGTCTGTCCGGCCAGTCACAGATACCCCTCGCATGAATCCCGAAAGCCAATTTGCCTCGTCGGCTACGCCCGGCGGTGAAGTCGTCGTCCCCGTTTCCGCCCTCAATCGTGCCATTGGCACGATGCTCGAACGCTCGTTTCCGCTTGTCTGGGTGGCCGGGGAGGTGTCGAACTTCACGCGCGCCGCGAGCGGCCATTGGTATTTCTCGATCAAGGACGCGCAGGCGCAGATGCGCTGCGTGATGTTCCGCGGTCGCGCGCAGTACGCCGAGTTCACGCCGCGCGAAGGCGATCGCATCGAAGTGCGCGCGCTGGTCACGATGTACGAGCCGCGTGGCGAACTGCAACTGAACGTCGAAGCGGTGCGCCGCACCGGGCAAGGGCGTCTTTACGAAGCGTTTCTCAGGCTGAAGGCGCAACTCGAAGCCGAAGGCCTCTTTGCTGCCGAACGCAAACGTGCTTTGCCGGTCCATCCGCGCGCGATCGGCATCGTGACATCGCTACAGGCCGCGGCATTGCGTGATGTTCTGACCACCTTGTCGCGTCGCGCGCCGCATATTCCGGTGATCGTTTACCCGGCGCCGGTGCAGGGCGTGGGCGTGAGCGCCAAACTGGCCGCGATGGTCGATGCGGCCAACGCGCGGCGCGAAGTCGACGTGCTGATCGTGTGCCGCGGCGGGGGCTCGATCGAAGACTTGTGGGCGTTCAACGAAGAAGTGCTGGCGCGCGCGATTGCCGAAAGCGCGATACCGGTGGTGAGCGGCGTGGGTCACGAAACCGATTTCACGATCGCCGACTTTGCCGCTGACGTGCGCGCACCGACGCCCACCGGCGCTGCCGAACTCGTCAGTCCGCAGCGCGTGCTATTGCTGCGCGAACTCGATCAGCGGCATGCGACGCTCGCCCGCGGCTTCGGCCGCATGATGGAGCGGCGCGCCCAACAACTCGACTGGCTCGCGCGCCGGCTCGTGTCGCCAGCGGAGCGGCTCGCGCGGCAGCGCACGCACCTGCAGCAATTGAGCGTGCGGCTGGCATCGGCGGGCGCGCGTCCCGTACGTGACGCCCGAGCGCGGTTTTCTCTGTTGCAGATGCGCTGGCAGCGCTGGCGCCCTGATCTCGCCGCGCATCAGGCGAAGCTCGGCAATCTCACGCAGCGCCTGGACGCTGCTTTGCTACGCCAGCATGAACGTCAGACAGCGCGGATCGACACGCTGGCCGCGCGGCTCGAGGTGCTGAGTCCGCAGCGCACGCTGGAGCGTGGTTATGCGGCCGTGCTCGACGCGCAGAGTGGTCGCGCGGTGCGCGCGCCGTCGTCGCTGAAGCCCGGGCGGCGCCTCACGGTGCATCTTGCCGAAGGCGCGGCCGACATCGCGCTCGCCGATGTGCAACCGCGCTTGACCGACGGTTTCTGACACTTCGCCGACAGCACGCCAAGGCGTACTTTTGACCTCCGCAAAGGCCGGCCACGACCCCTGCGAAAGCACTAATTACGCTATATGTCCGGCATGTTTGCCGATGCCGGACATAAAGTCCGTTCGTTTGCGGGGTTATTCCAAGTCGCCTACAATCGAGTGCTCTAAAGCGTTATCCGCAGACTCCCCCCACAACAGATACAGACACAAGGAAAGCACCATGGAACATACGCTCCCGCCGCTGCCGTTCGCGAAAAACGCACTCGCTCCGAACATGTCGGAAGAGACGCTCGAGTATCACTACGGCAAGCACCATCAGACCTATGTGACCAACCTGAACAATCTGATCAAGGGCACCGAGTTCGAAAATCTGTCGCTCGAAGAGATCGTCAAAAAGGCATCGGGCGGTATCTTCAACAATGCAGCGCAAGTGTGGAACCACACGTTCTTCTGGAACAGCCTGTCGCCGCAAGGTGGCGGTGCTCCGACCGGCGCATTGGCCGACGCGATCAACGCCAAGTGGGGTTCGTTCGACAAGTTCAAGGAAGAATTCGCCAAGACGGCAATCGGCACGTTCGGCTCGGGCTGGGCATGGCTGGTGAAGAAGGCTGACGGTTCGCTCGACCTGGTGTCGACGAGCAACGCTGCCACGCCGCTGACCACCGATGCAAAGGCTCTGCTGACGATCGACGTGTGGGAACACGCGTACTACATCGACTACCGCAATGCGCGTCCGAAGTTCGTTGAAGCGTACTGGAACATCGCCAACTGGGAATTCGCGTCGAAGAACTTCGCGTGAGATTGCTGGTTGCCGGCTAGTTGCCGTAGCGTGGCAGGATAGTTCGGATTTCCAACTAAATTGGCAAGCCGAACGGATCGCGGCAATGAAGTCTGGAACAGGTAGTAAAACAGAGAGCCCTCCTTCGCGAGGGCTTTTTGCTTTTTAGCGCCTGGAGAGTGGGTGCTGCCTGCCGGTGGTTGACACCGGGTGGTCTATCCACAGCGAGTGAAAGCTTTGTCACAGTTGGTAACTGCGGCGAGGTCAGCGGACCATTGCACCGCATTGATTCAGACCTTGCGCGCGTTCGTTCAGGGCTGTGCCGACGCGGCCCCGGTCGTATCGGAATCACCCGACATTTGCCGGTGGTGACGGCCGCCGCGCCCGCCGCTGCCAGGCGAAACCGAACTCGCCGGCGCGGGCGGCAGCGGGTGATTGATGTACTGGAAATTCTGCGCGATCGACGCACTGGGAAATGTCGTGGTGGACGGTTCGAGCACACTGCTCTGGACTGTCGTATTCGACTGCGCGAAAACGGGCGACATGCAGGCGGCGTAAGCCGTCGCCGCTACGAAAACAAGCCGGTTCATCGAGTCATCCTCTGTTTTATAGACTGTGGCCATTGAGCGGGAGGGCAATATGCCAGCTCGCCCAGTCGGACTGCCTTGGCATGCCAGGGACCGTGCCGTTCGACGAGCGAATTGCGCAATGTTGGCGC
Organism: Paraburkholderia fungorum; assembly: GCF_046027605.1. GTDB lineage: Bacteria > Pseudomonadota > Gammaproteobacteria > Burkholderiales > Burkholderiaceae > Paraburkholderia > Paraburkholderia fungorum_F. The sequence continues at coordinate 43,878 of NZ_JAQQEF010000012.1, read as the reverse complement.
GAGCCAGTTTAGGCCGCGCGCTGCGAAAACAGATTGCGGCCTCACTTACAAGCGTTACCCGATATGACGTGACTGAGTGCGGCTGGCGGCCGCGATGCCGTCCGCGCGGACGAGGGCGGGAAATGTAAGCGAAAAACTTTCTGTAACGATCGTGTAACCAGGAAGGGCGCCGTTTGGCCTAACGTTTGAATTCCAATGTCTTAGAAGCGCACCAACATGAACTCCAGCACCAAATCGATAAGCATCGCCATTCCGGCCGCGGTCGTTGCGCTCGCGCTCGGCGGTTGCGCGGTCATGCCGCCGGGCGGTCCGAGTGTGGTGGCCCTGCCGCGCAGCGGCGAGCCGCTCGGGCAGTTCCAGCAGGACGACTATGCATGTCGCGACTACGCGAACCGTTCGACCGACCCGAACGCGGCCGCCCAGGCGGCAACCACGAACAGTGTGAATAGTGCGGCGCTCGGCACGCTCGGGGGCGCCGCCGTCGGCGCATTGATCGGCGCGGCGGCGGGCAATCCCGGCGCGGGTGCGGCGATTGGGGCGGGCAGTGGCTTGTTGATCGGCGGCGCGAATGGGGCGAATGGCGCGCAGTATTCCGCCGCCGGCCTGCAAGCGCGCTACGACGCCGCCTACGCGCAGTGCATGACCTCGAAGGGCAACACCATTTCGCAGCCGCAGGCGCCGGCCTACTATGCACCGCAACCGGCCTATTACGCACCGCAGCCGTATTACTATGCGCCGCCGCCGAGGTATGTCGCCCCGCCCCCGGTGATGTACGCGCCTTACCCGTACTGAGGTCGATTCGCCGACGCGCATCACAGAAACTCACCGCTTGCGCGACGGAGCAGGCAAGTTTGTTGCTGTAAAGCTTTCGTCATGTCTGGCGGAAAGACACGAAACGATGGCGGCAAGCGGTCCGGCAAAGGGCGTAGGTTGGGGACAAGGGCTAGGGTTGCCGGGTGACTGGCGCTCCTGTGCAGCCCGCAAACTCCACTCTATCCCTGCCGGCCAACGCCGTTTCTGACTTCGCCGTTCGACGTAGCCCGGCGTACGGATGTGGCCGGGCATCGTGCAAGCGAGGCGACTATGCAGCGACCACAAACCGGGCAGTTCAATCCGAGAGTGTGGTCCCGCGTGTGCGGGTGGCTGGGCGTTGCATTCGTCTGCGCCTGCTTCCTTTCTTGCGGCGGGGGCTCGGGCGGAACATCAGGTACCGCCTTGGTTCCGGCGGGCGGCAGCGGCAGCGGCAGTACCGGTGGCTCGACCGGCAGCGGCGCGGGGAGCACGGGCAGCACCGGCAGCACGGGCAGCACCGGCAGCACGGGCGGCACCGGTTCAAGCGGGCCGGGCACCACACCCACTGGAACGACAACGGCCTTCGCCACCGACGTGCTGATGCATCACAACGATCTCGCCCGCACCGGGCAGATGCTTGCCGAGACGACGCTTACACCCGCTAACGTTAAATCATCCGGCTTCGGCAAGGTGGCGTTTCTCGCCGCGGACGGCAAGGTCGATGCGCAACCGCTGTTTGTGACCAGTTTGCCGATTGGCGGCACGCCGCATGACGTGGTCTACGTCGCGACCGAACACGACAGTGTGTACGCCTATGACGCCACCAGCTTCGCCCAGTTGTGGAAGGTCTCCCTGGTCGGCAATGGCGAGACACCCAGTGACGATCACGGTTGCCAGGACATCACGCCGGAAATCGGCATTACGTCGACGCCGGTGATCGATCGCAATCGCGGCACGAATGGCGTGCTGTATGCGGTGGCGATGACCAGGGACGGCAGCGGTGCGTACCACCATCGTTTGCACGCGCTCGATCTGACCACGGGGGCCGAGGTGCTCGGCGGCCCGACGGAGATCGCGGCGACGTTCCCCGGCAACGGCGCGGGGAGCGTCAACGGCGTCATCACGTTTCCTCCGTCGCTGCACACCGTACGCGCGGCCCTTACGCTGGTCGGCGGCAACGTCTATATGGGCTGGACTGCGCACTGCATGTCGGGCGCCTACACCGGCTGGTTGATGGCCTATAACGCCGCTACGCTCAAGCAGACCGGCGTGTTCGACGTCGCGCCGAACGGCAGCCAGGGTTCGATCTGGATGGCCGGTTCGGGGATGGCGTCGGACGGCACGTCGATTTACGTGGTGGACGGCAACGGCACATTCGGCGCCACGCTGAACGCGCAGGGCTTTCCGGCCGACGGCGACTTCGGCAACTCGCTGATGAAGCTGTCGTTAGCAAACCTGCAGGTCACCGATTACTTCGCGATGGACAACGTCGTGTCCGAGGCAAACACGGACAACGATTTCGGCTCGGGCGGCGTGATGCTGTTGCCGGATCAGACGACCACGGCTGGCGTTGTCAAGCACCTGGCGGTGGCGGCCGGCAAGGACAACCTGATCTACGTGGTCGATCGCGACTCGATGGGCAAATTCAGTCCGACTGCGAACAATAACTGGCAGGTGTTGACCGGTACGCTCGCGGGCGGCATCTGGGGTTCGCCGGCTTACTACAACGGGGTGGTGTACTACGGCGGCATGGGCGACAGCCTGAAGGCGCTGCCGGTCTCGGGTGCATTTCTCGCGACTACTGCTTCATCAAGGAGTGCAATCACCTTTGTTTATCCCGGCGCGACACCGGCCGTGTCGGCCAACGGCGCGAGCAACGGCATTGTCTGGGCGGCGGAAAACGGCGCGACGGGCGCGTTGCATGCGTACGACGCGGGTAATCTTGGGAATGAGTTGTACAACAGCAATCAGGCCGGTGCACGCGATCAATGGGGCGCGGGCAATAAGTTCATCACGCCGATGATCGCGCGAGGGAAAGTGTATGTGGGCGCGACTAATGGGGTGGCTGTGTTTGGGTTGCTTTGAGCGTTGCGGGTTTGGTTGCGGGTAGCGGGTGCAGGTGTACTCACGGTCGCAGCGCCGCTAGCTGGTGACTGTGTGCTCTGCTGGCGCCGTCGCGGTTTCAGGCCGATCGCCGCGCTTGCGGGCGGAAATGGGAAAAGCCCCTGTTCATCACGAGCAGGGGCTTTTTGTTGTTGCTGCGTTTATACGGCGGCGCTTACTCCGCGTCGCTCGTTGCCGCTGTCTTACGCGGACGACGGCTGCGCGGCGCGGTTTTGCGCGCGGCCTTTTTTGCCGCCACGGGCGCCTCTTCCGCGCTGACGGACGGCTCCGGTGCTTCGGCAGGCGCCGCGATCTCCGGAATGTCATCGATGGTTCGCGGGGTAGCCTTTTTCGCCTTCTTCGCCGCCGTCTTGCGTGGTGCGCGTTCCTTGCGGCGTTTGGGTTGGGCAACGCTCTCTTCCTGCGCCTCTTCGTTGCCTACCGCGAACGGCGGTTGAGCTGCAAAGGTTTCCGGTTCCGCCCAAGCCGCTTCTGGCTGTTCGAAGTTGGGCTCGCCGGTTGACGGCGATTGCGGCTGCACGTCTTCCGTGTGAACTTGGGCGTGACCGCTGCGCCCCGTCGCAGCGCGCTCTTCGTGAGAGGCTTCCTGCTGTCCACCACGGCCGGTCTTGCGATTGCCCCGGCCACGGCGGCGTGACTCGTGCTTGCCGCCCGACTCGGCGACCACGGTCTCGGCAACCTGTGCCTCATACATCTGTTCCGCCGATTCACCAGCTTCGACGGGCTCGCTCACGTTCTCGACGCCCACATTGACAGCCGTGTCCCGATAAACATAAGCGCCTGACTTCTCGTCGCGGCCGAACTCGAGCAGCCCGCGCGCCTGCGCCTCTTCCAGCAGATTGCCGAACGCGCGAAAACCGTAGTACGTCTCGTTGAAATCCGGCTTACGACGCTTGATCGCGTTCTTCAACACCGACGCCCAGATCTTGCCACTGTCGCCACGTTCGGATGCGAGCGCATCGAACGTTTGCACCGCGATCTCGACCGCTTTGGTACGGCGCTTTTCGAGGTCTTCCTTATTGCGCGACTTTTCTTCGTCGGGCGCACGCTTGGCCGTCTGCTGCGCGGCCTGTTGCGGGCGGGACGATTCGCGTTTGGCTACCGTGCGCTGACTTTCGCGCACGAGGTCGTCGTAAAAGAAGAATTCGTCGCAGTTTGCGATCAGCAGATCAGAGGTGGATTGCTGCACGCCGACGCCGATCACCTGCTTGGCGTTCTCGCGCAGCTTTGACACTAGCGGCGAGAAGTCCGAGTCGCCACTGATGATGACGAAGGTATTGACGTGCGATTTCGTGTAGCACAGGTCGAGTGCGTCGACCACAAGCCGGATGTCAGCGGAATTCTTGCCCGATTGGCGCACGTGCGGAATCTCGATCAACTCGAAATTGGCCTCGTGCATCGCGCCTTTGAAACTCTTGTAGCGGTCCCAGTCGCAATACGCCTTCTTCACGACAATGCTGCCCTTGAGCAGCAGACGTTCGAGCACCAGCTTGATGTCGAACTTGTCGTACTTCGCATCGCGCACGCCGAGCGCAACGTTTTCGAAGTCGCAGAATAGCGCCATGCTGACGGTTTCATTGGATGACGCCATGAATATCTCCATTGAAGCGATCGTCAAATTCGACGAATCGCGACCATGATAGCGGCTCCGGCGGAGGTGATCAGCTTTTGTGTTCCTGGCACACCGATAGGGCAGGTGAAAAACGTTCGGAATGGAGGACTTTAGCGGCAACGCCTTGGGCTGTCTTCAATGACGAGGACGACCGCCCGACCTGGCGCGCTACATGTCACGATGACGAGCTGGATCGTGTAGCGCCGCGCGGGTTTCCAGCACCTCGTCGACGAGGCCATACGCCTTTGCGCCGTGGGCTGACATGAAGTTGTCGCGGTCGGTGTCGCGCACGATCTCCTCGATGCTGCGCCCGGTGCGCTCGGCCATCATCGTGTTGAGGCGTTCGCGTAGGTAGAGCACCTCTTTGGCCTGGATTTCGACGTCGGCAGCGGTGCCCTGACTGCCGCCCGACGGTTGATGGATCATGATGCGCGCGTTCGGCAGAGCGTACCGCTTGCCGCGCTGACCGGCCGTCAGCAAAAACGTCCCCATGCTGGCGGCAAAGCCGGTGCATAAGGTCGACACCTCGGGCTTGATGAACTGCATCGTGTCGTAGATGGCGAGGCCGTCATACACTGAGCCGCCCGGCGAGTTGATGTAAAAAGAAATATCCTTGTCGGGATTCTCGGATTCCAGAAACAGCAGCTGCGCGACGATCAGACTGGCCGACTGCTCGTTCACCGGTCCGACCAGAAAAACGATCCGCTCGCGCAGCAGACGCGAATAAATGTCGTAAGCGCGCTCGCCGCGGCCGGACTGCTCGATCACGGTGGGCACAAGGCCGAGGTCGGTGACAGAGGGATAGCTGGAATACATGTTTGCCTCGTTTTAGGTGGCGCCGTGCCGATTAGCCGGGAGGGTGGGTGTTTCGAACAGCCGCGCATCCGTTGCGCCGTTCGTTGCCCATATGACGGAGGAGCCCGAGGTAGCGTGACAGGAATATTTTTGCGTCGGACTGTCACATTCACCCATGCTGGGCCGTCAAGCTGAAAAAGGATGCCGATGCAGCAGTGCGCCCGGACAATGTTGCACGCAGGCACGCAAGCGAGGCAGGCTGCTAACTAGACAAGCACGCATGGCGTCGCGCGCTTTTTCACCATCCACGATCTGGAGGTCTACGCATGACGGAACAAGAAATCGACAAGGCATCCAGCTTCGAGGCTGTGCGTGCCCGCCTGCTCGCGCTCGCGTACCGGATGCTCGGCAGCCGGGCCGAAGCGGAAGACGTGGTACAGGACGTCTGGCTCAAATGGCATCTCGGCGAGGCACAAGAGGTGCGGACACCGGCCGCATGGCTTACCACGCTCACCACGCGCGTGGCGATCGACCGGCTGCGCCACGTACAGCGTGAACGCGCATCACAGGCCGCGGGTTGGCTGCCGGAGCCCTGGCTCGACGAGGTGGCGCCATCGGCGGAAGAACTGGTCTTGCGCGCGGCGGAGATGTCGTATGGCGTGATGCTCCTGCTCGAGCGTCTGAAACCGGATGAGCGCGCGGCATTCGTACTGCATGAAGCTTTCGATTGTGACTACGCGGAGATTGCAAAAATCCTCGACCGTACGCCCGCCAGTTGCCGTCAGATCGTTCACCGGGCGAAGGCGCGTCTGCAGCGCGCGGGTGCGCCTCTGGAACGGCCCGATCCAGCCGCGCATGCGCGGATCGTGGAGCGCCTGCGCACAGCGCTGGAGGCGCAGGATCGAGTGGGCTTGCTGCATTTGTTTAGCGATGCGCCTGAAGTTGTCAGCGACGTGCCAGTGTGCACGCAGGAACTGGCGCCGGTGGCCTGGATGGAGACGGTGACCGCGCTCGCGCATCAGGCGAGCCATGCAGAGGTGGTGTCGGTCGAAGGCGCAATGTGTATTGCGTTGCTCTCCGAAGGCGAGGTTGTCGGCGTCATCGACGTGTCCACGCAAAGTCTTGCGGACGGTTCGGTGAAGATCGTCGCGTTGCGCGCCGTCACCAGCGCGGTGCGTTTGCAGGCGGCCAACCGCTTGCTGGGTCGCGCGGCCGTCATGAAGCTGCTCGCGCAGATCCAGCAGAACACCGTTGCCTCAATTACGATGCGCAGCGACTTCCCAGTTGATGTCGACGCATAGTACCTGTGTACCGTGCGGCGTATGCGCGGCGATCGAGGCCGTCACGCACAGGTGCGCCTCGTTGATCGACAGGTAGGGCGGGGTGAGGTGCACGTGGCCGGGCATGCGCATCGCCTGAATGAAGTACGGGCGGCGTTCCCAGCTCGCGCCTTCCGAATGCAGCAACGGCCGGAAGCGCTTGGCGCGTTGCGAAGCACGCCCCGGTGGTAGCACGTTGTCGCCGATCTGCCGCCCCGAACCGTCGAGTACGAAGCAACGTGCCGTTTCGCCGAGCGTGAGCAGCGGCGCCGTCGCCTGGGTAACCGATTCCCCGGCCACGAGTTGGGCAGCCGCCGTTTCCAGCGCCGTGACATAGGGCGCAAGCCGCGCGGACTGTACGCGTTCGCGCGTCGCGACCCGTTCGCGTAGCGCGGCCGAGAGCGAGTCCATCAAACCGGCCGCCGCCTGCGGTTTCACCGGTTCGACGCTGGGACCTGCGAAGAACGCACCCTGCACGAAGTCGACGTTGCATTCGAGCGCGATCAGCGCATCGCGCTCGGTGCTCAGGCCGCCCATCAGCACCAGTTGGCCGGATTCGTGCAGCAGCGAGACAAGGCCCGGCAACACGCGTTCGATGTGCGAGTGCTCGCTCGCTTGCGCGAGGATGCAGCGGTCGAGCGTGACGATGTCCGGACGCAGATTCCAGACCCGGTCGATGTTCGAATGCTTCGCGCCGAAGCCGTCCAGCGCGATCAGGAAGCCGGACTTGCGCAACGCGTCGACGATTTCGGCGAAGCGCGTGGTTTCACCACCTGCCTGTTCGGACACTTCCAGCACCACTCGTTGGGGCGGCAGGCCGAGCGCCTTGAGGCCGGCGAGCAGTGCGTCGCCGTAACTGGTGTCCATCAGCGCCGCCGGGTGCAGGCTCAGGAAAAGCCATTCGTCGTGGCTGTCGAATGCATTGAAATTGCCCAGATGGAGCGATTCGGCGAGACGCCCGAGTTCCAGCAAGTCGCCGCGCCGTGCCGCCTGCGTGAACACTTCGTGCGACGGCACTTGCAGCGCATGTTCGTCGTGTGCGCGCAGCGAAGCGTGATAACCGATCGCGCGCCGGTGCGACACGGAGAAAACCGGCTGGAACACGCTGAAAACGGTGTAGCCGCCGTACAGAACGGTGCGCCGGGAACCCTCGTCGCCGGCCATCGGGCGCGGCGGCTGGAAGCCGGGAGGATCGAGTTCGATCATGCTCATCATGTCAGTCGTGTGGAGGTTGCGGCGCGCTCGCATGCTCGATATGAGCCGGCACGCGCAAAATGTGAGTTTACAGGATAGGCGAGCAAGAACTATGCGCGAGCGGAAACATACTGCACGCGCCGGGTTGCCCCGGTCAGTCGGACGATTGTGCGCCAGCGCAGGTGCGAAAGCGATGACTCGCACTTCGGTGGTGCGACTCACGCCCCGTTGCGGGTCGGCGACGAGGGGCGTGGTGAATAACCGCGAAGCTCAGGTCCGCTCCGAAGGATCTGTCTTTCTCCCCAGCGTGCGGATGTCCGGCGACAGTTGCGCGAAGATCCACGAGGTGCCCGCGGTGATGATGCCGACACACAGGAACGTCGCATGGAACGCGGGCAGCGAATTGGCGGCCGTCACGCGCGGCAGGAGGCCGGTGAAAGTGGCGAGTAATGCACCTGCCACCGTCACGCCGAGACTCATCGACAGCATCTGCACCAGCGAGAACAGGCTGTTGCCGCTGCTCGCGCCCCCGGTGCCCAGGTCCTTGAGCGTCAGCGTGTTCATCGCGGTGAACTGCATCGAATTGACGCCACCGAAGAACGCGAGTTGCACAAGCCTCAACCACATCGGCTGGCCGGCGGTGGTGAGCGCGAAGCTCGCCATGGTCAGGCCCACCAGCACCGTGTTGATGATCAGCACGCGCCGGTAGCTGTATTTGACGATTAGCGTCGTGACAACGCGTTTGGCGACCATGCCTGCTGCGGCCACCGGCAGCATCATCATGCCGGCTTCGAAGGCGCTATAGCCCAGACTCACCTGCAAGAGCAGAGGGATCAGATACGGCATCGCGCCGCTGCCGATTCGCGCGAACAGATTGCCGAGCAGTCCGACGCTGAAGGTGTGGATTTTGAACAGATCGAGCGGGAAGATCGGCGCGGGCTCGCGCACGGCGTGCAAACCATAGGCGACGAAGCTGGCGAGGCTCAGGATCAGCAGCACCAGCACGGTAGCGTGCTGAATGCCAAACTCGGTGCGGCCGTCGAGCGCAAACGAAATCGCCACCATGCCGACGATCAGCAGCAAATAGCCTTTCAGATCGAACTTGCCGGTGTGCTCGTTACGGCTATCCGGCATAAAGATAAACGTGGCGATGCAGCCTACGATCCCCACCGGCACGTTGATCAGAAAGATCCAATGCCATGACGCGATCTTCACGAGCCAGCCGCCGAGCGTCGGGCCGATCAGCGGCCCGATGAGCCCTGGAATCGCCACGAACGACAGGGCGGACAAATAGCGTTCCGCCGGAAAGGTGCGCAGCACCGCCAAGCGTCCGACCGGCAGCAGCATTGCCCCGCCCACGCCTTGCATGATGCGGTAGACCACCAGTTGATTCAGGGTATGCGCGTTGGCGCACAGCAGTGAGCCAACTCCGAACACGAGGATCGCGCTGAAAAACACGCGCCGCGTGCCGAGTTTGTCGGCGAGCCAGCCGGATACCGGAATCATCACCGCCATTGTCAGCGAATAGGCGATCACAACCGATTGCATGCGCAATGGCAACTCGCCGAGGCTCGTCGCCATCGCGGGGAGCGCGGTGTTGACGATGGTCGAATCGAGCGTCTGCATGAAGAAGCCGGTGGCGACGAGCCACAGCATCACGGTCAGCGAGCGGGCCGAGGGGAGTGATGCGGCGGGGGCGGAGGCGGGCTGGGTCGGCGGCGTGGGCATGAAGGGCGGCTGGGCGCGCGGGGACGGGCTGGACTCGCTATTCTAGGGAAAAGCGTGGCCCGGCGCAGCGGATATTCCGCTTGGATCGCCCCAACGCAAGCAGCGCAAGCGACGAACCGCCAAGCAGATCACCCCACCGCGGGCAACGCCGCGGCAGCACGGAAAAACGCCTGCGCACGCGGCTCGTTGCCGAATGCCGCGTGAATCCGGATCCACGGGCTCACTTCCATGTTTGGCCGGAAATAGCTGCCGGGCAGCACTGTCACGCCGAGCGGCGCGCCGCATGCCACCAGCCGTTCGGCATTGTCGACGTGCGGCACGCGTGCCCACACGAACTTGCCGCCGACGGGCTTTTCGAACAGCTCCCAGCCAGCGTCTTCGAGTATCTGAATGGTCGAGCCGAGCGCGTCGCGCATGCGGCGGCGCAGGCGCTCCAGATACTTGCGATACGCGCCGCGCTCCAGCAGCGATACGGCGACCGCTTCGGCAAAGCGCGAAGCGCCGAGGCTCGTCAGCATCTTGATGTCGACCAGATCCTTGATGATCGAGTGGCTCGCCACCACGCAGCCGATTCGCAGCGAGGACGACAGCGTCTTCGACAAACCGCCAACGTAGATCACGTGTTCGAGTTGGTCGAGGGTCGCGAGACGGTCGGTGAGGTCGGTCTGGAAGTCGGCGTAGATGTCGTCTTCGATGATGGTGAAGCCGTGCTCACGCGCCAGTTGCAGCAGCCGGAATGCCACCGGCGGCGCGACCGTGGTGCCGGTCGGGTTGTGGAACACCGTGTTGATGAACATCAGCTTCGGCCGATGCAGTTGCAACTGCGCCTGCAACACATCGAGATCGGGGCCGTTGCGAGTACGCGGAATGCCGATCAGCTTGACGCCGTGCAGCTTCAGCAGACCGTACAGGTTGTAGTAGCCGGGGTCCTCGACGAACATCGTGTCGCCGGCTTTGAGCATGTAGCGCATCAGCAGATCGAGCGCCTGGCTCGCGCCGTTGGTGATCAGAATCTGCGAAGCGTCCGCTTGAATCCCCAACTGTCCGATGCGGCCTTGCAGGTGTTCGCGCAAGGTCAGATTGCCGAGCGGGGTCGCGTAATCGATCATGCTTGCGGTGTCGGTGCGCGACACATGGCGGATCGCCTGCGCGAGGCTGTCGGTGTCGCGCCACGCATCGGGAATGAAGCCGCTGCCGAGTTTGAGCGTCTCGCCCGGGTGGTTGAACTGCTGGAGGATGTGCCCCGATTCGTCCTCGGCGCGACGCGGGTCCGAGGTGCCCTGGCATTGCGTGCTCACTGGCAGACGGTCGGCGACATAGAAGCCAGAGCCGTGACGCGAGTCGACATAGCCGAGCGACACCAATCGGTCGTAGGCCTCGATCACGGGGAAACGGCTCACGCCGTAGTCGGCTGCGAACTGACGGATCGACGGCAGCTTTGCGCCAGGGTGGGCAGTGCGTGAACGAATCCATGCGGTAACGCCCCTGACGATCTGCTCGGTGAGCGGTACGCGATTATCCCGATCGAGCTGGATTTCGAGTTTCATGTGGTTCTTCCTCCTTCACGCAAAAACGAAGCGCAACCGCCACCAACTGTCAGGTTTTTCGACTGAACAGTTCCGATATAAGTGTTCGGAACTGTGTATGGGTATCCGATGATCGCACGTCAATAATCGGTACAACAGAAAAGTTCTTTGAAGGAGAACAGCGATGCGTGAAGTCCGTATTTTTGAACTGGAACATGGCGAGCCCACGGCGGCCTGGCGTGTCGCGCGTCCGTCGATCTTCAAGGTGATCTCGGGCGAGATCTGGCTGACCGTCGAAGGCGACAGCGTGGATCACTGGCTGGCAACCGGACAATCGACGGAGTTACCGCGCGGGGCGGTGGCGTGGATCAGCGCAGGGCATGCCGGCGCGCGTTTCGCGCTGGCGAGCGGCTCAGAACGCGCTCCAACACGGCCACTGCGCGGTTTGCCGATATTGAACTGGTTGCCCCGCTGGTTGGGCGTGGCGTGACGCGGCAAGCAAGCGCGGCAACTGCGTAACGTGGCTGCCCTGGCCGCAAGGATCGCTGCGGCTCAACTCTCCACCTCATACTCCCCGATATAACGCGCGCGCGGCCGGATCAACCGGCCGTCGCGCGTCTGTTCCATTGCATGAGCGATCCAGCCGACCACCCGGCCGACCGCGAACAGGGTGAACGCGGCGCCAACCGGCAAGCCGAGGACCCGTTCGATGGCGGCGAGCGCAAAGTCGACGGTCGGTTCCGCGCCGGTCGTGTCGCGCACCGCGCGCGCGAGCGCCTGCACTTCGCCCAGCGGCGAGCGGGTCGGCGCGCAGTCGGCGAGCATGCCGAGCAGCAGGCGCGCACGCGGGTCACCGTCGGGATAAAGCGGATGGCCGAAGCCTGATAGCACCGGCCCATGCGCGCCGTGTTCGTGGCGCGCAAGCCGGTTCGCGAGATAGCGATCGAGATCGGGCGCGCGCGACGCTTCATCGAGCAGCGCGGCAATCCGCACGGTCTCGCCGCCGTGCCGAGGCCCGGCCAACGCGGCCAGACCACCCGCCACGGCGCCGAACAGATGCGTTCCCGTCGACGTGATGCAGCGAACCGTGAAGGTGGACGCGTTCAGTTCATGATCCGCGCATGCCACCAGCGCCGCGCGCAGCAGCCCGGCCTGTTGCCGGTTGCGCACGCTCCACGCCGAAGCCAGCTGCCTGTGCAGCGGCTCGTTCGACGGCGCCGCCGAGACCATCGCGGCGGCCAGCAGCCGCATGACCGTGCAAGCGGTATCGAGTTGCGCATCGCGACCGAGCGCCCAGACTCGCGGCATTTGCGCCGCGGCGGCCGGCAGCAGCACGAGCGCGCGGTCGAGCGGCGTGCTGTCGCTCCAGAGCTTGAGCCACGCCGCCCACTGGGCAGCGGCGAAAGGCACGGCCGGTGCGTCGGCGATACGTCTGACACTGCATTCCCACAGCAACGCCGCGACATCTTCCAGCGAGGCGGTGCGCGCCAGCTCCATGGCGTCATGCCCGCGGTACAGCAGGCGGCCGTCGGCCACCAGCGTGATCGACGATTCGAGCACCGGCACGCCCCAGTCCAGCACTTTCTGCGCGACCTTGCCGGCGCGCTTGCCGTCCTCCTTGCGCCGCGCAAGCCGCCGCACTTCGCCGGGGTCGTAGAGACGGTGCTTGCCTTGCGCATCCGGCGACGAGCTCAGCATGCCGCGACTGACATAGGCATACAGCGTAGCCAGGCTGATGCCGAGCGTGGCGGCGGCTTCGGCAGCGGTCAGGGAAGGGGAGGCAGGCATGGAAACGGAGAGAAACCGAAGAAATCAATATATATTGATTATCATAATCAAGATTGATTGCAACGTGGCGGAATTCTAGACTCGGTTCACTTTGTTCCTGTTCCCATCTGAACGCCATGACGCCTGAACTCGCTCTCAAACATATCTGGACGGTTGCGGAATGCGACCCGACCGCGCTGAGGTCCGTTTCGCTTGCCGGTACCGATCCGGGCTTGCCGTCGGTCTATCGGGTCGGCACGCTGGCCTCGGCGACGATCGCCGCAAACGGTCTTGCGGCTGCCGAGTACCAGCGCTTGCGCACGGGGCATCGGCAGCACGTCACGGTGGAGATGCGGCGCGCGCTGGCCTCTTTTCGCAGCGAGCGCTATCTGCGCATCGACGATGGGCCGCCGCCCGCCTTGCGCGATCCGGTGATGGGTTTCTACGCGACGCGAGACGGCCGCTGGATTCAACTGCACACGAACTTTCCGCATCATCTCGCAGGGGTGCTGAAGGTACTCGGCTGCGCGAACGATCGCGCGGCGGTGGCCGACGCGATTCGCGGCTGGGATGGCGCGACGCTCGACCAGACGCTCGCCGACGCCGGCTTATGCGCCGCACTGATTCGCACGCCCGACGAGTGGGCCGCGCTCGATCAGGCGAAAGCGATTGCGAGTTTGCCCTTGTTCGAGATCGAGCGCATTGGCGACGCGCCGGTCGAACCGCCGCGGCGAGGCGCTGCGGAGCGGCCGCTGGCGGGTGTGCGGGTGCTCGATCTGTCGCGCATCATTGCGGGACCGGTGGCGGGGCGCGCGCTCGCACAGCATGGCGCCGACGTGCTGATGATCACCGGTCCGCACTTGCCGAACATTGCGCCGCTGGTGATCGACAACGGGCGCGGCAAGCGCTCGGCGGTCGTCGATCTGCGCGACGCAGCGGGGCGGGAAACGTTACGTGGCCTCGCCGGCGACGCCGATGTGTTCCTGCAGGCGTACCGGCCGGGGGCGCTCACCGCTCATGGGTTTGGTCCCGAGGAAGTGGCGCGGATACGGCCTGGGATCGTGTATGTCTCCGTTTGCGCTTATGGACACAAGGGGCCGTGGGCAGTGCGGCGCGGCTTCGATAGTCTGGTGCAGTCGGCGAGTGGAATTGCCTTCACCGAACGCGAGGCGGCGGGATGGGATGAGCCGAAGCATTTGCCGTGTCAGGCATTGGATCATGCTACCGGGTATCTGGCCGCGTTCGGCGCGATGGCCGCGTTGGCGCGGCGAGCCACCGAAGGCGGGAGCTGGCACGTAAGAGTATCGCTCGCGCAGACGGGGCGGTGGTTGCAGTCGTTTGGATTACTTCCCGACGGCTGGAAGGCGCCCGATGTCTCGATCGACGATGTACGGGATTGCCTTGCGACTGTTCAGTCCGAGTTCGGGCGTGTTCTCGGGGTGCTGCCGGCCGAGCGTCTGGATGAGACGCCCGCCTATTTTGCGTTGCCGCCGGCCCGGATCGGGGCGCATGAGGCGAAATGGGCGCAACGGTAGGGATGCCCGCCTATTTCCTCAACTCCGCTACGAAATCGTAGTAGTCGTTCCGGCAATAGGTATCGGTCAGTTCGATCGCTCGCTGATCCGCCGTATACCCGACGCGCGTGATCAGCAGCAGTGCCTCGTTGGGGGCAATGCTCATCTGCTGCGCGATCTCTTCGGTTGCATTCACCGCGCGAAAATGCTGTAGCGCGCGCACAATCCCCAGTCCGCGATTTTCCAGGTACGTGTATAAGGAATCGCCAATCGCCTGAGGATCAGGAATCACCGCGGCGGGGAACGTCGAGTTCTCCACGGCCATTACGATCCCGTCGGCGAGGCGCAGGCGCCTCAAGCGCGTCACGGCAGCCGCGGGCGACAAGCCCAGTTGAATCACCTCGTCGCGATTAGCCGGCGAAATCTCCCGCGACAACCACTTCGAGCTTGGCGTAAAACCGCGCCGCCGCAGCATCTCGCTGAAACTCGACAGACGCGACAGCGGATCGTCGTAGCGCGGCGTGATAAAGCTGCCCGCGCCCTGAGTGCGGCGGATCAATCCCTGTTCGACCAGCAGGGCAATGGCTTTGCGCGAGGTGATCCGCGATACGCCGAGCGCTTCGGACAGCACGCGCTCGGAGGGCAGGGCCTCGCCCGCGTTCCAGCGATTTTCGTGAATCGCCGTGCCGAGCTTGCGAGCAAGTTGCAGATAAAGCGGCGTGTCGTTTTCCGGGTCCGGGCGCAGGTCGCGCCAGCGGTCTTCCGAGGCAGAGGTCATGGGGCTCACGCAAGAAGGGCAAGGAGCAATTCTAAGACATCGGCGCGCTCCGTTATAGCGGGCTTTTGCCTGGTGCCCGATCCAATATCCGCGCAACCGCTAAACTCGTCCCTATGATTTCCGTAGCATGCGCTGCAGCGTCGATCGATGTGCGCGCATCGACCTGCACGCGTTGCCGTATGCGCGTGGCGCGCCGCTTAGCCAATTCAGCCATTTCGAGGAGAAACATGACGACCGATATCGCGAGCGTAAGCCTGCCCGACGGCGAACGCATTCCGAAACTGGGACAGGGCACCTGGGAGATGGGTGAACACCCGTCGCGTCGCGCGGCGGAAATCGCCGCGCTGCGATGCGGCATCGAACTCGGCATGACGGTGATCGATACCGCGGAAATGTACGGCGACGGCGCCACCGAATCGCTCGTCGGGGAAGCGCTGGCGGGGCTGCGCGATCAGGTCTTTCTGGTCAGCAAGGTGTATCCGCATAACGCCGGCCGGCGCGGCGTGGTCGCGGCGTGCGAACAGAGCCTCAAGCGTCTGAAAACCGATCGGCTCGATCTGTATCTGCTGCACTGGCGCGGCTCGGTGCCGCTCGCGGAAACCGTCGAGGCATTCGAGGCATTACGCCGCGCGGGCAAGATTCGCCATTGGGGCGTCAGCAACTTCGATACCGACGATATGGAGGAACTCGTCGCCACACCTGGCGGCGAGGCATGCGCGACCAATCAGATTCTCTACAACGTCGCGCGCCGCGGTTCGGAATTCGACCTGTTGCCATGGCTTGCCGCGCGCAACATGCCGACGATGGCGTACAGCCCGGTCGATCACGCGCGTTTGCCGAAGCGCTCGCCACTCGACGACATCGCCGACGCACGCGGCGTTTCGGTGTTCCAGGTGGCGCTCGCGTGGGTGTTGCAACGGCCGGGCGTGTTCGCAATTCCGAAGGCGGGCCGCGTCGAGCACGTGCGCGACAACCATCGGGCCGCGCAACTGCAACTCGGTGCGCCTGAACTCGCTGCCATCGACACGTATTTCAAACCGCCGCGCAGCAAGCGGCCACTCGAAATGCTGTGAGCGCAGTGGCGGCGGTTAGCGAATGGCAACCGCTCTGCAGCCGCCTTTGCAATCGGCGCGCGCGCCGCTGCGGCGGCCTGCGCCAGCATCGTCAATTGCAGCTATGGTGCATGTGGACGGAGCCTAGAACGGCGACTTCCGCGGGCGTGTGTTTGAGCGAATCTTCGTTGACCTGGGCGGCGTCGGCGACGAATTCGTCGACGATCGACGACACCTGGATATTGCGCAGACATAGCGACACCCGCTGCGTTTCGTTGGGCGGCAGCGACGCGCGCTGACCGAGGAACAGCACGCCGTACTGATAACCGTGGATGATGCCGCGGATCGCTCCGACGCATTGGCCTTGCGCGACGTTGTCGGTTTTCTGTTTGCAGGTCTGCGCGAGCGAATAGGCGGAGAAGGTGGGATCGACAGGCGGGGCGGCTTGCGACAGGGTTTGTGGCTGCGGTTGGGTCGACGTGGCCGGGGTTTGAGGAGGGGTTTGCGCCGGGGTTTGCGCATGAGCGAGCGACGCGAGGCCGAGCGCGGTGACCATCAGCAGGCCGGTGGCCGTGCGCGCCATGAAGTGGGGGACGTTTCGTCGCATGTTGTGTTGCCCTCATATCGAACGTTGAATTTGATATGAGGCAATCGCTCCGGTTTGGTTCCGGTCACGTACGAGGCGATCGATTGTTTTGGTTTTAACCGCCCCATACGCCTACACCCAGGTGACCGGCCTCGGGCGGTGACGTTCGACCGGGGGATCGAGACATCACCGCCGATGCCGGCGGACTGCGGACGGGATCCGGGAATCTGCCGTTAGCGACGGGTAGGGCGCGGGGGCCCCCTACCCGAGAAGCAGGCGACTGTTAATGCCCGTTCCCTCCGCCATTGCCACCACCGTTACCGCCGCTACCCTTGCCTCCGTGACCGCCGCCGAAGCCTCCGCCAAAGCCACCGCCGAACCCGCCACCGAAGCCGCCGCCAAAACCGCCACCGAAGCCACCACCGCTGCCAGGGCCGCCTCCTTTTCCACCGCCAGGGCCGCCGCTGGAGCCACCACCGCAACCGCAGCCGCCGCTCCCGCTGCTGCCGCCGCCACTGCTTCCACCGCCGCTGCTGCCGCCGCCACTGCTTCCACCGCCGCTGCTTCCACCGCCGCTGCTGCCGCCGCCGCTGCTGCCGCCGCCACTGCTTCCACCGCCGCTGCTGCCGCCGCCGCTGCTGCCGCCGCCACTGCTTCCACCGCCGCTGCTTCCGCCACCACTGCTGCCGCCGCCGCTGCTTCCGCCACCACTGCTACCGCCGCCGCTGCTTCCATTGCCACTGCTTCCGCCACCACCGCTTCCACCACCGTTACCCTTACCGGCGCCGCCGCCCGTGCCTCCACCGGCACCGTTGCCACTCGCACCATTGTTGCCCGCGCTCGCCGCACCGTTGCCGCTGCCGCCACCACGCTGCACGCACCCGCCGACATTGCTGGTGGTGCAGTCATGCGGCTGAAACACCACGGCCGCATCGTCGGCGGCCGTCGGTTCGCCGGGCGCGGTGCCGGTGGCCACCGCGCCTGCCGCGGAACCTTCGTCCTGCGCGAGCTGCGTCGCGCCGTGCGTGCCGCTCGCAGGCAACGGCGCATCGGCAAGCACGATCCATTTGGGAATCACATCGGTCGACGCCGGGTAGGCGACCTGGGTCGCCAGCAACGCCACGCCCGCCGCGATTGCCGCACTCCGTATGACCCCACAGTAGTACTGATTGAATCTTCTGGTCTTCATCGCATCTCTCCCGAGGGAAGGTCGACACCTCGTGCTGCCATCTCTCACGCTGATTCGCCAGCGGTGTGCCTGTCTGAACGCGGGCCTCGTCGTCCCCCGGATCTGCATTGCGGATGCGAGTCAAACGCCCTCACTGTCTTCCCGGCTTTGCAGCCAGTGCGCTGACAAGCGCCTGCCCGGGCTTGCGCAGGCACCGTCCGGGCGCGCTTCGTGGTCTATCGCTTCTTGCCAGGGCGATTCGCACGAGCGGCGCTTCCGACTCTGCTCCGGTCTGTTCGGCTTCGAATCTCTGGACAGTAATTAGCGATATCCATGCCATTGCCTGCAAAGCCTTGTGGCGACAGATGCCGAATAGGGATGTGCGATGCCCGCGAGGGAAAAACGCATGAAAACGTTTCGGCGATGAAACGCGTGGGCGGAAAGCCGTTTTTATCGCACGCTATTCGTTGCGCGCGGCATTTTCCGGTGCGTTTTCCGAGCCGCTGCCGGAGGCCTTGCCGGTGTCATCGACGTGATTGCGCGGGGCGGCTTGCAGCGCACGCAATTCGTCGACGGGGATGTGGCAGCGGATGCGATGCGCGGACGGCTGGGCAGAATCGCCGCCGGCTTCGAGGAAGGGTGGGTCCTGCTGCTCGCAGATTGCCCCGAGTTTGCGCGGGCAACGCGTATGGAACACGCAGCCGGATGGCGGCGACGCCGCGCTCGGCAGATCGCCGGAGAGGCGTATGCGCGCTCTGTTCTCGTGGGCGTCGAGCGTCGGCACCGAAGACAGCAGCGCTTCGGTGTAAGGATGGTGCGGACCGTCGAACACCGCGGCCGCCGGTCCGATCTCCAGCAACCGGCCGAGGTACAGCACCGCGATGCGATCCGACAGATAGCGCACCACGTGCAGATCGTGCGAGATGAATACGTAGCTCACGCCACGCTCGCGTTGCAGGTCGGCGAGCAGGTTGAGAATCGCGGCCTGCACGGAGACGTCGAGTGCGGACGTGGGTTCGTCGCAGACCACCACGCGCGGCTCACCGGCAAACGCGCGCGCGATCGCCACACGCTGCTTGAGTCCGCCGGACAGCTGACGCGTGCGCGAGCCGAGATAGCGCTCGGGCAAACGCACGGCGGCCGTCAAGGTGGCGAGCCTTTCGTCGATCGCGGCGCCCCGCAACGCGGTAAGGCGCGACAACGCACGGCCGATCAGCCGCTTCACCGAATGCGCGCGATTGAGCGCCGAGTCTGGATTCTGGAACACGATCTGCATCGACTTGACCTGCTCGTCGTTGCGTCGCGTGACGCGCGCGGCGAGTGGCGTGCCGTCGAGTTCGAGCACGCTGCCCGCGTCCGGGGTGAGCAGCCCGAGCATCAGTTTCGCGAGCGTCGTCTTGCCGCTGCCGGATTCGCCGACGAGGCCGAGCGTTTCGCCGCTGGCGAGATCGATCGAGACGTTATCCACGGCGCGCAGCGGGACGCCGGACACGTGGAATGTCTTCGAGAGTTTCTCCGCGCGCAGCACGATGGCAGGGCGCGCGCTGTCACGTAACGCATCGTCGTGCCGGGGTAGCGCTTCCGCGGTCGCACGCGGCAGGTCGATGGCGCGTTCGTGGTAATGGCAGCGCGACATCTGATCGCCGTGCGCGGCGCTCACGCGATACGGCGGCGGTGCTTCACGGCGGCAGCGGTCGTCGGCGAGGCGGCAGCGGTCCGCGTAAATGCAGCCTTGCGTGACCGAACCTGGCAAGGGCAGATTGCCCGCAATGGTGTCGAGCCTCTCGGTGTCCTTGTTGCGTCCCGTGCCCGGCAAGCAGCGCAGCAGTCCAACCGTATAGGGATGACGTGGCCGCGCGAACACGTCCTGGGTCGCGCCTTCCTCGACCAGCTTGCCGGCATACAACACGCCGATGCGCTCGCACATCCGCCCGATCACCGCGAGGTTGTGGCTGATGAACAGCACGGCCGTGCCGAGTTCTTCACGCAGTTGTGCCACGAGGTCGAGCACTTCGGCTTCGACGGTGGCGTCGAGTCCGGTGGTCGGTTCGTCGAGAATCAGCAGGGCGGGGTTCGAGGCGAGCGCCATTGCAATGACCACGCGCTGCTGCATGCCACCCGACAGCTGATGCGGGTAGCTCGCCATCACGCGCTCGGGCGACGCGATGCGCACGCGTTCCAATATCTCGACTGTGCGCCGCAGCGCTTCGTCACGCGAGGCACCGGCTGCTTCGAATGCTTCCGTGACTTGCCGCGAGATCGTCAGTGACGGATTCAATGCGCGCCCGGGGTCCTGATAGACCATCGAGATCGCGTTCGCGCGCATCGAGCGCAACGCATCCGCATCGAGCTTCTGCACGTCCTGACCGGCGATGATGATCTTGCCGGCCTTCACCTTGCCGTTGCGCGGCAGATAACGCAGCGCCGCCATCGCGACCGTCGATTTGCCGCAACCCGATTCGCCGACGAGGCCATACGCTTCGCCACGCCGCACACGGAACGATATGTCCTGCAGCACTTCGCGATCGCGTCCGCGCATCCGGTACGTGACCGTCAGCCCGACCACGGTCAGCGCATCCGTGCGATCGCTCTTCGAAACATCGAAGGCGGGGAACGAGGCGGGCGGCGGGCCGTTCATCGGTCGAGCACTCCTTGCACGCTATCGGCGATCAGATTCACGCCGACCACCAGTGAGGCGATGGCGCCGGCGGCGAAGACGACCGTCCACCACGCACCGCCTGCCATCAGCGTGTACGACTCGGACAACGCGAGTCCCCAGTCGGCGGAAGGCGGCTGGATGCCGAAGCCGAGAAACGACAGCGTCGCGACCGCGAAAATCGCATAGCCGAGCCGCACGGTCGCTTCGACGATGATCGGCGGCAGCACGTTCGGCAGAATCTCCGCGAACATGATGTACAGCGCGCGTTCGCCGCGCAGTTGCGCGGCGGCGACGTAGTCCAGATGCCGTTCGGCGAACACGGCGGCGCGTACGGTACGCGCGGTGATCGGCATGAAGGTGATGCCGATCACGAGGATCACGGTCAAGTTCGATGCCCCGACCGCGGCCAGTGCGAGCAACGCGACGATCACGAGCGGCAGCGCGAGCACAGCGTCGATCGCGCGGCCCACTACGTTGTCGACCCAGCCCTCGAAGTAGCCGACGATCAACCCGAGCGCCGTTCCCGCGACCGTGCCGAGCAAGGTCGCCAAAGGCGCGATGGTCAGGATGTCGCGCGCGCCGACGATCACTCGCGAGAACACGTCGCGGCCGAGCTGATCGGTGCCGAACCAATGCGTGCTGTCGGGCGGCATCAGCGAGTTGAGCGGATCGGACGCATACGGGTCGATCCGCACGATCCATTGCCCGGCGAGCGCGCAGACGATCCACCATCCAACGATCAACACGCCGATCACAAAGGTGGGCGAGCGCAGCAGCACGCGCAGCTGGTCGAAGCGCGGTTCTGCAGCCGGACGTGCGGCAGGCGGCGTGGCCGGCGGAACGATGGTGCTCATTCGGCGCTCCTCACTCGCAGTCGCGGATTCAGTAGAACATGCAGCGCATCGGCGACGAGATTGGCGACGGTGTACACGACGCCGATCGTCAGCACGCCTGCTTCAAGCATCGGAAAGTCCTTGGCTTTGGCGGCGTTGTAGATCAATGAGCCGATACCTTGATAGTGGAACAGCGTCTCCACCACCACGAGGCCGCCGATCATGTAACCGAGCTGCGTCGCGGCGACGGTGATGGTCGGCAGCAGCGCATTGCGCAACACGTGACGCCAGATCACAGTGTGGCGCGGCAAGCCTTTGAGGATCGCCGTGCGCGTGTAGTCCGCATCGAGCGCCTCGACGGTGCCCGCGCGCGCCATGCGCGCGATGTAGCCGAAGAACACCAGCACCAACGGCAGCACCGGCAGGATCAGATGCCGCAGTTGTTCGAGCGCGCCCGCTTCGGGCGGATACGACGCTTCGATCGGCAGCCAACGCAGCCACACACCGAACACCAGGATCAGCACGATCGACGAGACGAATTCCGGCACCACGGTTGCCGACAAGCCGGCGATGCTGATGGTGCGATCGAGCCAGCGCCCTGCGTGCATGGCCGACCACACGCCGCCCGCAATGCCGAGCGGCACGACGACGATAAACGCAAGCAAACCGAGCTTGGCCGAATGCGCCAGAGCGTCGGCGATAAACGGCCCGACCGGTTCGCGATACGCATAGGACAGCCCCATATCGCCGCGCACGAAATGCGAGATCCACTCGACGTACTGAGTCATGAGCGGCCGGTCCGCGCCAAGCTGATGATTGAGCGCCGCGACCGCGCGCGCATCGGCGAGCGGCCCGAGTACCGCACGGCCGATATCGCCGGGCAGCAACTGACCGCCGGCGAAGACGATCACCGACAACAGCCACAGTGTGATCAACGACAAGCCGACCCGCGTCGCCAGAAATCGCACGACGCGGCCGGCGTTGCCGCTCGAGGCCGGGGACGCGGAAGGGGTCACCGTGGTCGACATCGTGATCTCCTGCCAAAGAAGCGCCGTGCGCTCATGCGTTCAAGGGCGTTTGCGTTCAACAGCTTTGCATTCAACGGATTTTGCGTTCACCGGGTTGGCGGTTACGGGTTTGCGTTCACGGGTTTGCGTTCAAATCACGCGCTCAACACCGCGCGATCGAAATAGAGTTGCGCGAGCGCGGTGAACCGCACGCCGTTCACACCCTTGCGCATGGCGATCAGCTGATCATAGAAGAACGGGATGATCACAGGCGTCTCGTCGAGCAGCAACGTCTGAATCTGTCCGGAGATTTTCTTTTGCGAGCTCAGGTCGATCGCCGCGACGAACTGCGCGACCAGTTGATCGTATTGCGGGTTCTTGAAGTGCGCGGCGTTCCACGTGCCGGTGCTGGTGAGCGGCGCGTTCAGGAACACGTTCGGCACGCCGCGATGACCATAATCGGTGATGCCGAGCGGCGAATCGAGCCAATCCGATTTGCCGGGGGTGCCCGCGCCGTAGTACAGCGACTGGCTCTCCACTTTCAGATTCACGCGCACACCGATCGCCTTCGCTGCGTTCTGCACGACCACCGCGAGATCGGGAATCTCCATGTACTTCTCGGTGGTGAGTGTGACGTCGAATCCGTTCGGCACGCCGGCTTGCGCGAGCAGCTGCTTCGCTTTCGCGAGGTCGATCCTGCGTTGCGCGACGCCTGCATCCGATGACGGAAATACCGGTGCGAACGGGCTGTCGTTGCCGAGCTGCGCGCGGCCCTTGAACAAACCCCGCACGAGGACGTCGCGATCGAGCGACAACGCCAGCGCCTGGCGCACGCGCTTGTCCTTGAACAACGGATTGTCGTTGCGCATATGAATCTGCCGATGCGCGCTCGACTTCACGCCGACTGCCTTGTAGTCCGGATTGTTCAGAATGCCTGCGCCGCCCTGCACGGTGAAGGTGCCCATCACGTCGGCCTGGTGACCTTGCAAGGCGAGCAACTGCGCCTGTTCGTCGGCGTAGAAGGAGAATTGAACGCGTTGCGGTAGCGCTTTGTCGCCCCAGTAATCGGGATTGCGCACGAACGATGCGCCGACCTTCGCCTGATACTTTTCGAGCTTGAACGGACCGGTGCCGATGAAGCTCTTTTCATAACCGCCCGCATAGTTCGCGGGCAGGATCACGGCGTTGTAATTGTCCGAGGAAACGTAGTACGGGAAGTTGCCGTTCGGCGCATCGAGATGGAAGGCGACCGTGTGCTCATCGACCACCTTCGCGCCGCCTTTCGACAACACGCCCTTGAGCACCGAGAGCGCCGCCGAACCGCTCGCCGGGTCGGCGAGGCGATCGAAGGTGGCGACCACGTCCCTGGCGGTGAAGGTCTGGCCGTCGTGGAACTTGACGTTGGGGCGCAGCTTGAAGGTCCACACGTCGCCCTTGTCGTTCGGCTTCCACGACAAGGCAAGCGCCGGTTTCAGCACGAGCTTTTCGCCGTCGTCGTCGATCAGGAATTCGCCAGTCTGATTCAGGAGCGCGAGGCTCGCGGCATCGGTCACGGTGAGCGGGTCGACCGCGCCGGCCGGCGTCAGATGAGCGACGCGGATCGTCTGGTTAGCCGAACCCGGCGCGCCTTGCGCGCGGGCGCGCGGCGCATGTAGAACGCCGCCGCCGACCAGCGACAAACCGATCACGCTCGCATAGCGCAGCAGATCGCGACGCGTGATGCGGCCAGCGATGAATTCGTCGATGGCGTGGTTGCCGTAGGCGTCGGCGGTGTGGCGGGGCAGGTCGAGTTCGGGAAATCGGTCCGCGGGAGTCTTCATCGATGGAGTGTCCAGTCCGTTCTGTTGCCGGTTCTGAAGCGCCGCGCCGGATGCGCGCGACAGGGCGACTTGATTGCAATGACGAAAAGCTGCAGGGCAGCCGCAGTGGCAAAAAGCGGTTTCAGTGTAAGCGATTGACCAGGGGTTCGGCGCGCCCGCTGCGCGGTCCGGTTCACGTTTGGCGGATAAAAGGGGCCGCGTGTGTCGTCACGGCAACGCTCGACGGGCTCTCGCGGATGCCGACGTAAAAGCCCGGGATGCCGCAGCGCGGAAATCGCCGCTACGGCCGTGGAATCCTTACCGATCTCAAGCGCAGGGTAAGTTGGATTTACCGCGCGATGACGGCCGGGCGGCGCCAGCGGTGGAACAGTACGGAGCCGATCCAGCACGCCATGAACATGGCGACGATGCCATAACCCAGCATGCCGAAGCGTTCGTTGAGGCTCGCCACGGCGTCCCATATGCCGCCATTCAAACCGAGCTTGTCCGATAGCAATCCCAGCGCTTCGACGCCGCCAATGACGATCGCCACCACCGCCGAGACGAACGTGATGCTCGCGTTGTAGTAGAGCTTGCGCTTCGGATCGTCCATGGCCCAGCCGTAGGCGTGGACCATCAGCACGTTGTCGGTCGAATCGACCAGCGTCATGCCGGCGGTGAAGAGCGCCGGGAACACGAGGATCGAATACAGCGGCAGGCCTTTGCTGGCTTCGGACGCCGCAATCGCCAGCAGGCCGATCTCGGTCGCGGTGTCGAAGCCGAGGCCGAACAGCACGCCGACCGGGTACATGTGCCAGCTTTTCGTGACGAGCCGGAACATCGGCCGCAGTGCGCGCGACAGCAAACCGGCGGGCGCGATGTTTGCCGTCGTTTCCGCAGCGAGTTCACCGCCACGTTGGACATGGCGATAGCGGCGCCAGACGTCGCGCAGAATCACGAGATTCACGCACGCCAGCACAAGCAGAAACACCGCCGACACGAGCGTGCCGATCGTGCCGCTTACCGCCTTGAAGGTCTCGAGGCGGCCGTGCAGCGAATGCGCGGTCCACGCGATGCCGATCGTCGCCACGATCACAATCGTCGAATGGCCCAGCGAAAACGACAGGCCCACGCCGAGCGGCCGCTTGCCGGTCTGCATCAGCTTGCGCGTGACGGCGTCGATCGCGGCGATGTGGTCCGCGTCCACCGCGTGACGCAGGCCGAAGCCATACGCGAGCAGCGCGGTGCCGAGCAGTAATGGATAGTGGCGAAACGCGATCAGCGCCCACGCCCATGCGCCGAGATTGGCTGCGATCAGTACGGCATAGAGCGTGATGAGGCGAGGGCGCAGCGAGGCGGTCGGCGTCATGAGTTGCGTGAAAGAGATTTAGTGATCGTGCGGATGTTTGTGAATCGGATCGACCCAGAAAACGGTTTCCGGTGCTTCCACTGCGTCGATGTTCAGGTTCACCACCACCGCTTCGTTGTCGCTGCGCACCAGCACGCATTCGAGTGGATCGTCGGTGCTCGCGTTGATTTCCTGATGCGGCACATAGGGCGGCACGAAGATGAAGTCGCCCGGACCGGCTTCGGCCGTGAATTCCAGATGCTCGCCCCAGCGCATGCGTGCGTGGCCGCGGACCACGTAGATCACGCTTTCGAGCGCGCCGTGGTGATGCGCGCCGGTCTTTGCGTTCGGATGAATCGTCACGGTGCCGGCCCAGATTTTCTGCGCACCGACGCGCGCGGCATTGATCGCCGCCGCGCGATTCATGCCGGGCGTTTGCGCGGTATTGCTGTCGAGCTGGTCGCCCTTGATGACCTTGACGCCGTGCTCGCGCCAGTCGATCGGCGCCGATGCCTGCTCGTCCTTGTAATGCGGGTGTTCGTGATCCTGGCTCATGGTGTGTCTCCTCGTGGGCGTGAGTCCGGCCGATCGGCACGGCGCCGTTTGGCATTTTTGCACGTTCAAAAACGTGTGTGTTGCCGGCGGCCCCGGGCGGTGTCGCGGACGAAAAAAAAGCCCATCCACGGGGGACGGGCTTTTTGCTGCTTGCCTTCGTTGGCTTCGTTGCTTTCGTAGCCGTCGATTCGCCGAGGGTCGCGGCACATGGCGTGTTGCAACCCTTGTCGCTTACTTGTGCTTCGCGTTGATCACGGCTTCCGCGACGTTGTTCGGCGTTTCAGCGTAGTGCTTGAACTCCATCGTGTAGGTCGCGCGGCCTTGCGTGGCCGAACGCAGCGAGGTCGAATAGCCGAACATCTCCGCGAGCGGTACTTCGGCGCGCACCAGCTTGCCGCCGCCCCCGGCGATGTCTTCCATGCCTTGCACCATGCCGCGCCGGCTCGACAGATCGCCCATCACATTGCCCATGAAGTCCTCGGGCGTTTCCACCTCGACGGCCATCATCGGTTCGAGCAGCACCGGCCTCGCCTTGCGCATCGCGTCCTTGAAGGCCATCGAGCCGGCCATGCGGAACGCGTTTTCGTTCGAGTCGACGTCGTGGTACGAACCGAAGGTCAGCGTCACTTTCACGTCGACCACCGGATAGCCCGCCAGCACGCCGGCCTTCAGCGTTTCCTGAATGCCCTTGTCGACTGCCGGAATGTATTCGCGCGGAATCACGCCGCCCTTGATCGCGTCGACGAACTCGTAGCCCTTGCCTTGCGCCGACGGTTCGAGCGTGATCACCGCATGGCCGTACTGGCCGCGGCCGCCCGACTGCTTGACGAACTTGCCTTCGACGTCCTCGATCTTGTTGCGCACCGTTTCGCGGTAAGCCACCTGCGGCTTGCCGACGGTGGCCTCGACGCCGAACTCGCGCCTCATCCGGTCGACCAGAATTTCCAGGTGCAACTCGCCCATCCCGGAGATGATGGTCTGGCCGGATTCTTCATCCGTCTGCACGCGGAATGACGGGTCTTCCTGTGCGAGACGATTGAGCGCGATGCCCATCTTCTCCTGGTCGACCTTGGTCTTCGGCTCGACCGCCTGCGAAATCACCGGCTCAGGGAAGATCATCTTTTCAAGGATGATCACATGCTGCGGATCGCACAGCGTGTCGCCCGTGGTCGCTTCTTTCAGGCCGACTGCCGCGGCAATGTCGCCACAGTAAACTTCCTTGATTTCCTTGCGCTCGTTCGCATGCATCTGCAGAATCCGGCCAAGACGTTCCTTCTTTTCCTTGGTCGCGTTGTAGACGGTGTCGCCCGAATTCACCACGCCCGAATACACGCGGAAGAAGATCAACTGGCCGACGAACGGGTCGGTCATGATCTTGAAGGCGAGCGCGGAGAACGGATCATCGTCTTTCGGATGACGCTCGATTTCGTTGTCGTATTCGTCGTGACCACTGATCGCGGGGATGTCGAGCGGCGACGGCAGATAGTCGATCACGGCGTCGAGCATGGCCTGCACGCCCTTGTTCTTGAACGCGCTGCCGCACAGCATCGGCACGATCTCGTTGGCGATGGTGCGCACCCGAATGCCGTGCTTGATTTCCTCTTCGGTCAGCGTTTCGCCGCCCAGGTATTTGTCGAGCAGTTCCTCGCTGGCTTCCGCGGCGGCTTCGACCATCTTGTCGTGCCATTCCTTCGCGGTATCCGCGAGTTCCGCCGGGATGTCACGGTACTCGAACTTGATGCCCTGGTTCTCTTCGTCCCAGTAGATCGCCTTCATCTTGACGAGGTCGACCACGCCCTGGAAATGATCTTCCGCACCGACCGGAATCTGGATCGGCACGGCGACGCCCTTCAGGCGGTCGCCGATCTGCCGCTGCACGCGAAAGAAGTCCGCGCCCACCCGGTCCATCTTGTTGACGAACGCAATGCGCGGCACCTTGTACTTGTTCGCCTGACGCCACACGGTTTCGGACTGCGGCTGCACGCCGCCCACCGAGTCGTACACCATGCACGCGCCGTCGAGCACGCGCATCGAACGTTCCACTTCAATCGTGAAGTCGACGTGGCCCGGGGTGTCGATGATGTTGATCCGGTGTTCGGGATAGTTGCCGGCCATGCCTTTCCAGAAGGCGGTGGTGGCCGCCGACGTGATGGTGATGCCGCGTTCCTGCTCCTGTTCCATCCAGTCCATCGTCGCAGCACCGTCGTGAACCTCGCCGATCTTGTGGGTCACGCCTGTGTAGAACAGGATGCGCTCGGTGGTGGTGGTTTTGCCGGCGTCGATGTGAGCGCTAATGCCGATATTCCGGTAGCGCTCGATGGGAGTCTTGCGGGGCACGTGAACCTCCTTGGAATGGCGCGCCTGAAACGCTTGCCGGGCGGCAGTCTGTGCTGCCCGGGGAGCCTGGGTGCTGCTTTACTAAGATTACTAGGATAGCGCGTCGGCCTGTCTTTTGCAGGAATCTTGCCAGCCGCCCGTGAAGCCCTGCTGGTATGGGCTCAAAGGGCTGTAAGGGTCGTGGCCGCGCGGCGCCGCGCAGGGTCGCGAGTCGCTGGCGCTGCGCTGAAAGCAAAAAACCGGTGCCTCGTGAAAGGCACCGGTTTTTTTTGAAAAGCAGTTGAAGAATCGAGCGGTGTCGCGGGAGTCGACGCGCTGTTATTGCGCGGCCGGCAAGCCCTGGATCTTCATCCCCGGTTTGATGCCTTTCGACGAGAACCAGCCCTTGCTCATTTCCAACGCATACACGCCGTTGTTCCTCGGGCAGTGATTGTTGGTGGTCTCGGCCTGCATTTCGTCGATGTCGGTGACCGTGCCGTCGGCGCGCATGAACGCGATCGACAGCGGGATCAACGTGTTCTTCATCCAGAAGCAATGCACCGCGTTTTCGTTGAAGACGAACAACATGCCTTCATTCGGCGCGAGGGTCGTGCGATACATCAAGCCTTGTTCGCGGTCGGCGTCATTGGCGGCGACGGCCGCGTCGATCACGAACATGCCCGCGGTCAGCTTCGCGCGCGGAAAGTCGCCGGGCTGCTTCGCGCCGGCCGGCATGTCTTGTGCATGAGCGGGGGCGGCGGTCGTCGCGACGAACGACATCGCGGCGAGCGGCAGTGCAATGGCAACAGCGAAACGCGCAATCAACGAGCGCATGGGAAATCGCACGGCATGACTCCTTGCTGGAAATTAATCCGCGAATGTTACGCGAGCGCGTCAAAAACAAAAAGGCAGATCGCCTTGCGGTGATCTGCCTTTCAACGCCGTAAGAGCGGCAATGAAGCTAGTTCTTGACTGCGTTTTTACAACAAACTTACTCCGAAGCGCCCGAAGCTGCAGCTGCTGCTGCTGCCTTCTTGTGCGACTTCTTGTGAGCGTGCTTCGTGGTCTTCTTTGCCGACGAAGCTGCTGCTGCCGGAGCTGCCGAAGCTGCTGCCGGTGCCGAAGCTTGTGCGAATGCTGCCGTTGCGAAGAGGCCTGCGACCAGAGCGGCGATCAGTTTGTTCATTTTGTAAATCCTCAGCTTGAGTTAATTAACCAAATGACCCGGTTATATGTAGAGTCATGTCGGTAAACGTGCCATCCACCTTTCGGTTGACAGCCGTATCGAACAAATTTTCGACACGTCTGCTTAGCGCTCAGACTCCCTGTACTTACCGCGAGCGCGGCTTGCGCAAAGGCCCTTAAGGCTGAATGCCGGATAGCTTCGGGCGGCATCTGCGTCGAATAACGCGTGAGCTCGCGCGCCGGTTGACGTATTTTTTGGGGAAAATTTTTAGGCCGAAGTGCTGATGCAAATGAATGGCTGTGCAGCGCTCACAAATGGATTTGTTTCACGCGTTTTCCATATTGGTTTCACGTGCTCTTTTGTTTGCGGATACAACGAGTTAGCGTTTTCTGTGAAGATCGAAATACACGGCCGATGCGAATTCGGCGCAGACACGGCGCGCATGTGAATGCGATCAGGCGATACCTTCCCACGGCGCCTTCAGCGGTAATTCGACACTTTCTCCCGGCTGCAATCCGAGCGAAAAAATGTCAAGGGCGCCGACTCCGGCGCGCACGAGACGCAGCGTCGGAAAACCGACTGCGGCAGTCATGCGCCGCACCTGACGGTTCTTGCCTTCGGTGATCGACAACTCGATCCACGTGGTCGGAATCGCGGCGCGATAGCGGATCGGCGGTGTGCGCGCCCACAGCGAGTCGGTCGGCTCGACGTATTCAGCGCGGCAGGGCTGCGTCACGTAATCGCCGAGATCGATGCCGCGCGCGAGTTTCTTCAACGTGGCATCGTCGGCCGCGCCTTCCACCTGCGCCCAATAACGTTTGACGAGTTTGTGACGCGGTTCGGCGATGCGCGCTTGCAGCGCGCCATCGTCAGTGAGGAGCAGCAGGCCTTCGCTGTCGGAATCGAGCCGGCCCGCAGGATAGACGCCGGGCACTTTCACCCAGTCGGCCAGCGACGCCCGCGTCTCGTGCGGCGAAAATTGACAGATGGTGCCGAACGGTTTGTTCAGGGCGAGAAGTCGCATAGGGAAACCGATGAAGGTCGAGCGCCGCCGATTGCAGCGGGATGTGCTCACGCAGGCCGGGAGTGGCGCCGCTTCTGCTTCGATAGGATAGTAAATAGAGGGCGGAATAATAATGCATAACGCGCTACCTTAAATTCTTTGTCTTATATAAGACATAAGAGTGAACGATTTCCTGGTTCTGATTTTCGACAATGTTGGAAAACCCCGAGCCGCTACTGCCTCGTGCCCGCGTCGGTGTGGGCTAGAATAGGCCACCAGGTCGCTCGCGGGCTTCCGGCATTGCGCGTAGCGAGGAGCCACCCGTTTCCGCAGTCTCCCATCAGCTTTCAGCACAGCCTTCACTGGAGTCCGATCATGCCGTATCAGCACATCAAGGTTCCGACCGGCGGTGACAAGATCACTGTCAACGCGGATTTCTCGCTCAACATTTCCGACCAGCCCATCATTCCGTATATCGAAGGCGACGGAACCGGCCTCGACATTACGCCGGTGATGTTGAAGGTAGTGGATGCTGCGGTAGAAAAAGCCTACGGGGGCAAGCGGAAAATCCACTGGATGGAAATTTACGCCGGCGAGAAGTCGACCAAGGTGTACGGCCCGGACGTGTGGCTGCCGGAAGAAACGCTGCAGGTGCTGAAGGAATACGTCGTCTCGATCAAGGGTCCGCTTACCACGCCGGTCGGGGGCGGTATCCGTTCGCTGAATGTCGCGCTGCGTCAGGAACTCGATCTGTATGTTTGCCTGCGCCCGGTGCAGTACTTCAAGGGCGTGCCTTCGCCCGTTCGGGAGCCGGAGAAGACCAACATGGTGATCTTCCGCGAGAACTCGGAAGACATTTATGCCGGCATCGAATGGCCGGCCGAGTCGGAACAGGCGAAGAAGGTCATCAAGTTCCTGCGGGAAGAAATGGGTGTGAAGAAGATCCGCTTCCCGGAAACCTCGGGGATCGGTATCAAGCCGGTGTCGCGCGAAGGCACGGAGCGCCTGGTGCGCAAGGCGATCCAGTATGCGATCGACAACGATCGCCGCTCGGTCACGCTCGTGCACAAAGGCAACATCATGAAGTTCACGGAAGGCGCATTCCGTGACTACGGTTATGCGCTCGCACAGAAGGAATTCGCCGCGGAGTTGATCGACGGCGGCCCGTGGATGAAGATCAAGAACCCGAAGACGGGTGGCGACATCGTGCTGAAAGACGTGATTGCCGATGCGTTCCTCCAGCAGATCCTGTTGCGCCCGGCGGAATACGACGTGATCGCCACGCTGAATCTGAACGGCGACTATGTTTCGGACGCGCTGGCCGCGCAAGTCGGCGGTATCGGTATCGCGCCGGGCGCGAACATGTCGGACTCGGTTGCCATGTTCGAAGCTACGCATGGTACGGCGCCGAAGTACGCTGGCAAAGATTACGTGAACCCGGGCTCGGAGATTCTCTCGGCTGAGATGATGCTGCGTCACATGGGCTGGACTGAAGCGGCTGACCTGATCATCAGGTCGATGGAAAAGTCGATTCTGCAAAAGCGGGTCACGTATGACTTCGCGCGCTTGATGGAAGGCGCGACACAAGTGTCTTGTTCGGGCTTTGGGCAGGTGTTGATCGAAAACATGTAACTACGTCCAGCGTCATCCGGAGAAATCCGGCGAACCCCGGTGTACACTACTTGTGGCCGGGGTTTTTGTTTTTTGACGTCCGGTAAAATCTGAGGGAATCCGGGGTTTATTGAGGGCAATCCTGAGGGGAATGATGATCAATCTCCCCTCGTTACCCTCACTATTGAGGGATGGTGAATGGGCAGAAAAAGGCACTTCAACTACACATTGACGCCAACGCGCTTGAACAACGCTAGGCCGAAAGAAAAGCCATACAAGCTAACCGACGGCGGCGGCCTCTTTGTGCAGGTGATGCCCGGAGGCTCGAAGACTTGGTGCTATCAGTACTCGTTGGAGGGGAAGCGTCGGGAGGTGACCATTGGTCGGTATCCCGAAATTGCAGTTAAGGATGCACGCGACCGGCACAGTGAATTTCGCGCAATGGTGGAGCAGGGCAATGATCCGGCGGCAAAGAAGCGAGCGGATGAAGCGGAGCGCAAAACGAGGGAGTTATTGAGGGAGGACGAAGGCCAGTTCAAGGCCTTTTCCCTCAAATGGATCGATGAGCGGCTATCGGGTAAGTCGGACGGATATCAGAAGCAAATCCGCTCGCGCTTGGATCGGTTCGTCTGGCCATTCGTCGGGCGCAAGGCTCTTGAGGATGTGAAACCAGCCGACGTGTTGTCGATCATTGAGAAGCTGCGTGCGACGCCAAACACCGCCGAGGGGGTGCGTGTCATCATCCAGCAGGTCTATAACTACGCGATCCAAAAGTTATTGGTAGAGACGAATCCTGCGTTGCCGTTGCGGGGCGTTATCGAGGTTCCCCAAGCCGAGCATCATCGGCATCTTAGCGAGTCGGAGTTGGGCGCGTTTTGGCGTGCCGTAGGTAAGCAGGGCGCACACCCGTCGACAACGGCGGCAACGAAGCTGTTGATGTACAGCATGTGCCGAAAGGTCGAAGTGCTTCGTGCGAAGTGGACCGAGATCGATGCGGAAAAGGCTCAATGGGACATTCCGGCTGAGCGGATGAAGTCGCGCCGCCCGCATCGAGTGTATTTGTCGCGGCAGGCGCTGGAAATTCTGGAGGTGCAGCGCGCGCTGACGGGCCGAGGGGAGTACGTGTTCGCATCCGCATTTCGCAACAATGTGCCCATGGCCGACGCAACGTTGAACCATCTTTTCAAGCGGTTGGACTTTGGCGTACCGGAGTTTTCACCGCATGGAACGCGCGGAACCGCAGCCACACTGCTACGTGAACACGGTTTTAGCCGGGATGTAGTGGAACTGCTGCTTGCGCATACGGAGAAAAGTCAGACGGCGGCGAGCTACCACCATCACGAATTGGAGGCTGACCGGCGGCGTGCGTTGCAATACCTCGCGGACGAGATAGATCGGCAAGCGGCAATCTCGGCAGCCGCTAATGTCGTGAATCTCAGAGGGCAGGCAGCGTAAAGTGGAGGCAAATCAGCCTTGGTCTCGTGCTAACCCACCGCGCTTACGCGCGCACGGGCGATGTGTGGAATGTTGTCCCGCGGCCCTGTGCAACAGTCGACTAACCTGTGGGGCGCGCCCAGAGGCCGTGTGGCTCGACCATGGCGGGATTGTCGACGCGACGACCAGCGTCCGGTACAGTGTCACGTTAAATGCAAGCTCGCGTGAGAGGAGATTTCGAGCGTCGAACTTTGACATCGCGTGTTTAAATAGGTTATCTGTTTATGGGTGATGTTTCTATATCTCTTGACGCATCGCAGTTGGCTGCGACAGCGAAGCTTTTTTCTTCGAGAGTGATTCAAGAGCTGGCCGGGAAGGGGAAGTCCCCGTTGTTCTGCCGGTTGGCGGAAGAGTCTACCCTTGCCGGTCGTATTGTGGGAAACGCTCCGATTAGAGAATTATTTGAATTGGCGTTCAGTTTCCTGACCAAGAAAATCTATCGGCATGAATATGCTTATAAAGCAGCAATAACGCACAAATTATTGCTGGGTGTGCATAGCCTGCACACGGCGTCTCTATTGACTGAATTTAGGGTGGGGAGTTGTAAAGCGGACATTGCGATACTAAACGGAACCTCAAGCGTCTATGAGATTAAGTCGGAACGTGACCGTTTGGATCGATTGTCGGCGCAAATCGAAGCGTATCGCAGCGTTTTTGCAAATGTAAATATCATTGCCGCAGAGAAGCATGTGCCTGATATTCTATGCATGGTTCCGGAGGACGTTGGAATACTTGTCTTAACCGAACGCTTCAGAATTTCGACCATTCGTGAAGCGTGTTCAGATATTAATCGTCTAGACGCGACGGTAATTTTTGATTCCATAACGCGTCGTGAAGCTGTTCTCATTTTGAAAATGTTGAACATTTCGGTGCCTTCAGTTCCGAATACCCGCATTCATGGCGAGCTTCGCGCGATTTTTAGCTCTCTGCCAGTGGTAGACACCCATGCCTGCATGGTAGCGGTTTTGAAAGAGTGCCGGAGTTTGTCTTCGTCCACTCAATTCATCTCTGCTCTCCCAAGTTCATTGCGGACAGCCGCACTATCGGCTAAATTACATCCAAAAGACCATCAAAGATTACTGTATGCAGTCGAAACGCCAATCGGGGAGGCCCTTAGCTGGGCATGAGCGCCATGTACTATCCGTACTTTCGTGGAAAACAGTTCGACCTCGTTGCCGTTCGGGAGAACGCTGAACTGCTGGCTAAGTCTAAATTTATCCCAATTATCGAGCCGGTAAAGGAGACGTTTAGCGGACTGATTCGAACGATTGACGAAGTGAACAACGCTGGTGGCGAATTGGTATTGATAGTAAACCCAGGGAATGGTGATCTCGCTGGGAATTCGGACGCGATTGTCATTTTTCTGGATGGAAATTACAAGGATTGCAAAAACATTGCGGCAGGAATATTCATAACTGAAAATACAAGTATTGCGGAGATTAATCAGTTATGCGATAAAAATGCCGGTCGCCCTATAGCGATAATTCATGCTGGTTTTGCGGAAGGGCGAGTGTTGCGCGCAAATCTTGACGAAAGGCCTAGGGAATATACTCATATTTTCTTTGAAGAAAATTCGGGGAAACTTTATCGGAAACATTTTTATAATCATCCGCGAGTATTGCTTCGAGATGGCTTTCAGCGTCGGGCGAATCGGCTGCATCCCCCTGTGGAATTTTTCTCTGATTTGCACGCGACCTATGCAGATGAAGGGATGAATGGGTTTGGGGATTTTCTCATTGTTGGGGAGGAGTATTCTGAGGTTGGCGGCCCGGCCTATGCGGTTGCAATTCATTTAACCTTTATAGACTCGGAGAAGGATGATGAAATGCATATTTGCCACTTTAAATCAGATAGATTCGATACGCCCACCGATCCCGCTGGAAAATTCGCGGAAGCAGTAAAAAAGCTAGCTGGCGCTGTAATAGCGGAAAACTCGAAAATTCCCCGTACGCAGGCAGTTGAAGAGTTTTTGGAGTTCAATAGAAGTGGACACTTCCCTGGGCTGGGTTACGTCAAAAAACTGTCAATGCAGCATCATATCGAAGTCCTTGCCAGCTATTTTGACAGGCAGGGTTAGGTATGTTTTGCTGCGCAAATTGTTTTGGTGACGGGCATCTAAGAGATGAGGTCATTCCTCGATTATCAAGCGCCAAAGGAGTGTGTTCGTATTGCGAATCCGAAGAGCAAGACCTTGTTGCGCCTGCACTTCTACGCGAGTATTTTGAATTGCTTGCAAGTATTTACTTGCAGCAGGAAGATGGTCGATTTCTCGTGGAATGGTTAAAGGATGATTGGGCTTTATTTTCGCATGCTCGAATGGATGTCGCGCATGCGAAAGAATTGTTGGCGGATATCCTAGACGACGGTGATATTGTAAGAAAGAGCTTTCTCCCGTCTGAGCGAAGTATTTCTGATGCGCTGGAAAAATGGGAAGCTTTGCGTGCTGAATTAATGCACTCCAATCGATATTTCCCGAAAACAGAAATTAATCATGACCGACTTAGGCGATTATTTGGATTTTTGCTTTTGAAGGAAATCGATTTGCCGCAGCGATGGTTTCGCGCCCGAATTCAGAGTAGTGAACTGGTCTTCCGGCCCGATGAAATGGGCGCGCCTCCGAAACAACTTGCATCTCATGGACGAGCAAATCCTGCGGGAATTCCGTATCTCTATTTGGCGTCCACAGCGCTTACTGCAATTTCTGAAATTCGGCCGCATACAGGCGAGACGGCTAGTGTGGCAGAGTTTTCGATTTTAAGGTCACTGAAAATCGCGGATTTACGTCATCCAAAAAAGACTATTTCTCCATTCATTTTGGATGACGAGGATGAGATAGCTTTGCTTAGGGGTGATGTTAGATTTTTAGAGAAACTTGGCGAGGAGTTGACAAGGCCCGTAATACCAAGATCGGCCGCATTCGATTATATTCCGAGTCAGTACCTATGCGAGTTCGCAAAGTCATGCGGGTTTGACGGCGTGATGTACCGGAGTTCGGTCGGTGACGGGGTAAATGTGGCGCTGTTTGACCCGACGCACGCGCAAGTTATCGAAATTACTCGTAATGCAGTCCTGCGCGTTGCTATTGACTTCGCGCGTCTCGCGGACGCTAGTTGACTTCCTCAAGTCGTTCGAACGTGTGGCGTTCAAACTTATGCATCCACGGCCTGTTGGGCGCAGGAATGTGCCAGCAATTGCCGCTTTTTTTGGCTAAGTAGTTGAGGCGCTCTAAGGCGTTGAGTGATAGTAGAAGGGGTACGGCAGGGTGGCGCGGTGGAAAGGCTCTCAGCCCATTTTGGCGCAGCCGCGCGCCCTTACGCGTCCCGTTAATCCTTCCGCTCAAGCGCGG
Source organism: Paraburkholderia fungorum (assembly GCF_046027605.1). Classification (GTDB taxonomy): domain Bacteria; phylum Pseudomonadota; class Gammaproteobacteria; order Burkholderiales; family Burkholderiaceae; genus Paraburkholderia; species Paraburkholderia fungorum_F. The sequence continues at coordinate 6,766 of NZ_JAQQEF010000012.1, read as the reverse complement.
TGCTGCTGCAACTGCCCGGTCAGGGCAGTCGCCATGAACTAGCCGTTTCGCGCTGGCTTTCCGGCAACGTATTCGAGACCCCGTTCGATTACGCTCAGCCGTGGCCCATTCGAATAAGGACAATTCATGGCTGACCTAAACGCTGCGCTCATCGCATTCGCCGGTGTGTTGGTTGGCGGGTACTTGAACAACTTTCTGGCCGAAGATTACAAACGCTTTCGGGATGGCCAAGCGTTGGCCGGTGCGCTCGCTGGCGAACTCGAATCGCACGGTGAGCACATACCGGACATCACCAAAAATCTTCCGAAGCTCAAAGAGAGATTGGACGCAGGTATATGGGTCGTTCTCCCTGAATGGCCCGTGCCCAGCAGTCCGGTATTCGAAGCAAACACGGATAAGATCGGACTGCTAGACCCTGATCACGCGAAAGAGGTTGCATACGTCTATGAGCAAATTCGGGCTTTCCGTGGAACATTCCATCTGTTCACTAAACACAACACGACCATGGGTTTCGATTGGCAGGCGGCGATGGTTCAAGGGTCAATCGATGCAATAGAAAGGGCGGAGAAAAGAGGCGAGCCACTTATCAAAGGGCTCAAAGCACACGCGAAAGCATCTTACTGGAAGCAGCCTGCAACGATCAGAAAGTGCGTGATAGCAGCGCTTGTCTTGGCAGTGCTCGTGTGGGCCTTTATCCACTATGCGAGCGCGGGTGCGAACGAGCCATCAACCAACTGCACGACCGTTTTCGATCACGCGAAGGGCGTCTTGACCACGGTTTGCAAGTAGACACGGCAGCGGGAGGCGAAAATGGCAACGGCAGCTAACAACGGTTACAGGCCGATCCTGAATTTGCTGGAACAAGCACACAAAGCGCTCGACGCTGGTGCCACTGTTGCTGCAATTGCCATGGTTTACATCGGAATCGACACGATGGCATGGCTGGCGCTTCCGATAGGTCAAAACACTCAGACGCGAACGGACTTTTGCAATTGGGTTGATGCCTATCTGAAAGTTGACGCAACTCAGCCATACCAGTACGTGGGGCTGGACGTTTATGCCGCCCGCTGCGCGGTTTTGCATCAGTTCGCGACGGTCGCAGAACTTCACCGGCGCGATAACCCGCCAACGAAGTTCGGCTATCTCGATAACGGCCCTCATCAAACCGATGGCGGAGACCTCGTGCTAATCAGCGCTGCCATGTTGATTCGAGATTTCAGTCATGCCGTGGCACGGTTCACGAGAGCCCCGCAAGCTGACGCTGATTTGAAGGCACGTATCGACAGTCGAGTGCTGGAACTTCTGAACACCACGCCGATAGGTGGCGCGCAGTAGGTTAGTCCCTGTCCCGTCTTGCGATGGGCTCGCGCCTTACCGCGCGGGACGCGGACTGCCCAAGCTAGGCAATTGCTATGAACTAGCCGTTCCTCGCCGATCCTTCTCGCCATGATGTTTGCGGGCGTTCGATTGCGCGCTGCCGCCAAGCTCTTCAATGGCACGAGAGATCACTGCCGCGCGCAACTCGTCCAACTGTTCGGTGCCGAGAATCCTCCGCAATAGCGCGTCGAGCGCGTATTGCGTAAGCTTATCGCTAACTTCCTCGCCAGCCGATTCCTTGTCTCCCAAAAATTGGGCAAGGCGCATGTACATTCGACTTATGTGTTCGTGGCGGTCATGTACATTCGGATCACTAAGCGCTGCCTGCACATACCCAGCGCTTGCTCCGATTTCTCGAAGTGTCTGTTCGAAGTGATCCAGCTTTTCGTCCGTGTCGGTCGTGATCCAAACTGCCCACTTCCGTCTGAGTTGATACAAAGCGTGTGCGTCTGCAAGAAGTTTGTCTGTCGGGCCGTACTCGGTGAGGGTATCTAAAGCCTTGTGAAATCCTTCGGCATACTCTTCGCAGAATTGGACGTATTTGTCGAAGGCGACATTGGCCATGTGTGATCCGGCAGAATCTGCTGCCATCTTGAGGCGTTCGCGAGAACTCTGTGCCTTCTGCTGCCAGACCGCTAGCGATACAGCGACAACGGCACCAAGCACCCCGCCTGCGAAGACCATAGGCCGCTGCTGATTTCATCGCCAATCGTGGAGGAGGCTGCGTTCGCCGCTGTGTCGCTATGATGACGTTAGCCGATGCGGCAAGTGTCGCAGTGAACTGCGCTTGTCGCTATTGCCGCAGATGCCGCCATGTTTTCCCCGTCTTTTTAAGAGGAGTTGACATTGTACGGCTTGCCACGATGGCACAACTGCCTGATATAGGCGGTCGCTCGGTGTACCGGCGCGGGCGAAGTGATCGAAAGGACGCGAGCGGGACGGGAGAAGAGCGGCGCATATTGTACGAGCTTGCGGCGGTGCGCAACTGCCTAACAGAGACGATGCCGGGTGCTGGAGGTTCAAGGCTCTGCGGCTTGCCGCGCGTGCGATGGGACGCCGAAAGGACTGCGCTCGCAATATGTCGGCTAACGGCCAGAGCGCCGTGTTCTTCGCGTGCTCCGGGATGATGTTTCCCGGTGCTAGACTCCGGATCACTTAATCGTGACTCGGGGCCGGTGCGAAAAATGGATAAGAAATATCAGGTATTTATATCGTCCACCTTTACGGACATGAAAGCGGAACGTCAGGCAGCGGTGGAAGCGGTTCTTGACGCGGGACACATCCCAGCAGGGATGGAGTTATTTGCGGCCTCTGACAAGAAACAGATGGAGGTCATCGAGGGCTGGATTGACGAAAGCGACATCTTTATGCTCGTTTTGGGTGGCCGTTACGGAAGTATCGAGCCGGAATCGGATAAGAGCTACATCCATCTTGAGTATGAGTACGCTGTTTCCGCTGGGAAACCGCTCTTCGCGCTTTACCTAACGGACAAGGCCATTGATGACAAGGTGCGGGCTAGTGGCCGCGCGGTGTTTGAGCAGGGGGACTCGAAAGCGCTCAATAACTTCCGTGAAATGGTTCAGAGCAAGATGTGCCGGGAGATCAACGACACCAAGGACATACACATCCAAGTGCCCAAGGCCATTAAGAGTTTGGCCGCTGCGAACAAGTTAGAAGGCTGGATGCGGGCGTCGAATGTTGAAAGCTTGGCGCCTCTGATGGACCAACTGGCATCGCTTCGCGCTGAGAACGCGCGGCTGACGGAGGAGTTGAAGAAGCCGAAAGCGGAACTGACCATACTGCCGCGACTCACCGACGAATTTTCCGAAAAGAGCTTAGATGCCGAGATTCATCTGCAGTTGAAGGTAGATATTTATAGCCAAGGCACAATTGGCGCTCGCAACCAGTGGGTGACAACATATCGCGAAATCTTAACGATAATTGGCCCCAGTCTTCTTACCCAGCCGTTCGAAGCCACTGTGCATGCGTATCTTGACCGGTTGATTAAAGACCGTCAGGGGTACGACAGCGTTGAAGTGCTGGAATCTTCCTTTCAAGAACTGAAGATGAAGCTTGCCGGATTTGGGGCTGTGAATTTGACGAGAGATGACCGGAAAATCCGCTGGACGCTTTCAGAAAACGGTAAGAACTTGCTGGTCAAGGCGCACGCAGATATCTAACTGCAAGCGGCTTAGTCCGTCAGACGTCGCGCGGTGGCTTCGAGCCTTGCCGCATGGGGCGCGGGCCGCCCTGATTAGACAGTTTTTCCCATGGTTCAATCTCTTCTTGTCAGGTGTTTAAGGTTGTCCTCGATCAGCTTCAGTGGGTCGGGTGGTTTCTTGTGCTCGCTGCGGTAACTAATCGACCGTTTTCTTGCCGGGTAAGAACACGTCGAAAATGTGGAAATAAAGTCCTTGTTTCTGGATTTGTTTCCGCGTGATATTATTTCCACGTTATCTTTCCACCGAGCGCGCGATGTCCAAGACCTTTCTTTACGCCCGCGTCAGCACCAATGAGCAGACGACTGCGAATCAGGTTTTGTTGGCCGAGAAGGCGGGTTACGCTGTCGCAGATCGTCACGTGTATGCGGAGACGATCAGCGGTACGGTCGCGGCTATGGATCGGCCGATGTTTGCCAAGCTGGTCGGCAAACTCGACGAAGGCGACAAGCTTGTGGTCACAAAGCTGGATCGGCTTGGACGGAACGCGCGCGACATAGATGCGACGGTTGCGATGTTGCGAGACATGAAGGTCGCAGTCATTGTGTTGGACCTGCCGGTCATGGAAGTGACGAGTGCGGCCGGCGATCTCGTAATGCGCATGTTTGCGGCGTTCGCTCAGTTCGAACGCGATCAGCTGGTCGAACGCACGCATGCCGGTCTGGCACGGGCCAAGGCAGAAGGCAAGATTTCCGGTCGGCCTTTGTCGCTGACGGCCATGCAACGCGCCGAAATCAAGGTGAAGCTCGCCGCGGGCGCAACCAAACGCGGACTCGCGAAAGAGTATGGTGTGAGCCATCCGACCATTACGAAGGCTGCAGCCCACATCGCGTAATTGGCCGACTTTCGCTGCTCCCGTAAATGCATGCAACGGTGGATCGATGGAGCGCGGGGCCCAATACTGCCCGATAGTCTGACAACGATTCACCATGTTCATGCACTCGTATCGGATTTTGCACGTACCGACATATCCCTTGATTTGTTACCGAGATTAAAGTTCTGTGTGTGCGGCACAAAAGCGACTGCTTCAAATGCTGCGATGTGCAAGAAGCGTCTAGTCGTATCGCGCCGAGGCTGGACTCGCCGCTAATTTGGCAACTGCCGGACTTCCCCGTTCGGCCACGAACCGACACTCGCGGGATCGCGTTGGATGACGGCAGTTCAGCCCATTGCAGACCCTCGCCGGGGCTGTCGAGAATCGATCAAAGCCCGGTATTTGCTATCGAGCTGTTAGGCGGTATCCAGTGTGGAAGGTATCGTTTGACATCGTGCTACGAGCGTTGACGGTCGGTGCTCGGCAATTGGTGGTCGTTGCAGCCTATTTTCCGGAGCCCGAAGATTGGAGCGGAAAAATGATCATGGCGGCAACCAGGCCGAGTGACCCGCCGAGAAGCGTCTCCCAGGCGCGGGCTGCAAGCACGGGGACTGAGTGCACGCCACTTGCCGCAAGCGTCACGATCAACGCAAAAGCGAACGCCGCGCAGGCGATATCGTAACGCTCTGGCAAGGCCATCGCATATATGACCATCGCGAGCGCGGCTGCAGCCCAGATCAGCAGCGGCGCATGCTCTGCGACAGGCAGACAGGCAAGACCTATCGGAACGCCAATCACCGTACCGAGAATCCGGCGTCGCACGCGCTGTATCGTGCCGGTCGCCGAACCTGCGACGACGTAGGTGCACGCGGTGATCGCCCAGGCAGACTCGTCAAGGCCAATCCAGCCGTTCAGGACTACGATGATCAACGCGCCGATTGCCGCCTGCAGTCCCATGAAGAACTCCGGTGAGCACCTCCCAGCAACAGGTGTTGGTCCGGCAGCGAGCGCCGCTGTCTCGACGGGGCGCTCTGCGGGGCCGCTTAGCACGCGTGGTACGACCGACGCCAGGGCGGCGATAAGCGTGGCAATCCCAATCGCCCACAGATCGTCGCTCGTCAGACGGGCGCCGTATGCGAGCAATTCTCCAATATAGATTTGCGATCCGACTCCGGCGCCCAGGACGCCGAATCGTTTGAGATAGCCGACCAGAAACGCGCCGGTCACAAGAACCAGTTCCGGTCCCGCGCGACCCGCAACCTGCAACGGCCGGGAAAAAACCACGAACAGGCCTGCGCCTAACGCTGCGGCAAAACTCAGCAGCATGAGATCGCGGCTCGACTCGGCGCGCGTTGTTTTCCCCTCCGATACGCTCGCCCAGAGTGCGAAGTTTCCAGCAAGGTAACCCAGCGAGACGCTGCTGGGCACGCTGTGGGCAATATCCTGCAACGTCCCCAGTGCAGCCGCGATGCCGTATGCCGTCACGAGTCGCAACCCCTTGATTCGACGGTGCGTACCGGGGTCAACCCGGTCCAGCCAACGGCCAACTGCCGCCACCGGCCTCAGGCCGCCCCGAAGCAATTTTCCAGCACGATCCGCGGAGCCTTGCGGGTTGTCATTCATGGGCTTCTCCGTGATCTTTTCCAGGGCACATCCGAGCGGCAACGCAAGTTGATTTTTCAGCAAGTAGACAATACGGGAAGTATCAAATGGGATTCTAGGGCCCACAACGTGTGTAACGACCTTTTTCTGTTTCTTCGGGCTTCTGTTGCGACCGTGACTTGTCAGCCGGTGAAGCGGGCGAAAGGGATCGGCTGTTGTGGGTCGTGTGCCGCCGATCGGTGGTAGATGGTGACAGGCCATCCGGGGACATCGGGCCGGCGCAATCGAACGACCTGAGCCTTTCGATTGACGGCCACCCAAATGGCCGGCGGTGCGGCGGCTGCGCCGCAGCCTGGTCCGAAGTCAGAGTTCGTCTCCAGCTGCCAGCTGGCATTTGAGGGGAGGCAGCCTCGTCGTCCCACCATGAAATCTGTTAAAGATCGTGTATAAATACGGAGACCGCCATGGTGACATAACGACCAGTTCATTTTCCGCACTGCACGATGAGCAAACAGATCGATGATATTCCGCTCGCGCGGCGTAGGGTGATCGCCACTGAGCTTCTGTTGAAGGGCGAAGGTATTAGCGAGGTGTCGAGGAAGGCCCGGCTGAGTCTTCCGACTGTGAGCAAATACAAGGACCTGATAGAAAGAGGCGGACCTGAGGCGCTCGCGCGCCTTCGTATCCACGGGAATATCCCGCGACTGGATGATGCCTCACAGAGCTGGCTCGTTAGCGCGATCAAGCACTCGCC